>CBFIJB010000012.1:0-94908 GCA_965662805.1 Candidatus Azotimanducaceae bacterium
GGTGTTATCTCCATTAAATGACTTTCGCAAAAATCAGTTTAATGAATGCCGGTGTCCCCCGTTAATGATGAAGAGCCCCGGCGAACGGAAAAGATTGTTGGCGAAAGAAGTGGTCAGCAGAATACGATCGGTCGCCGCCGCCATGGCCATGGCCGTCACAAAAACATGGGGATAAGGATTGGTTCCAACGAGCATGTGATCGCTTGCGCAGATGCCATGCCAGCCCTGACTCTCCATATCTCTGGCCCATTCGGCCGGTTTATTGAAGTGTGTACCGGGGAGGTTGAGAAAATATTCCATCGCCATATCTTCTT
This sequence comes from Candidatus Azotimanducaceae bacterium, assembly GCA_965662805.1. Lineage (GTDB taxonomy): Bacteria > Pseudomonadota > Gammaproteobacteria > Pseudomonadales > Azotimanducaceae > UBA9659. The sequence goes on from CBFIJB010000012.1 coordinate 315, forward strand.
ATACTGAAGCAATCAGCTCCTGATAATGACTGAAGCCGGTTTCCGGCTCCACATGGGTGCGCCAGAGCTCGTCAAACAGGTCAATGACTTCATCGTTCCACTTGAACTCACCGACCATACCAACACGGACTTTCGCACTATCACTGCCAGCCGGCAGAAACTCTTCAGATTTCGCACGCATCATCGCGTCGTCGAAGCGATCCTTGTGTGTCTTCATATACTCAATCGACGAATGCTCAAGCGCTATCGCCATGAGTTCGTCATCCAATTCAATACCTGAAAACTCGGCAATCTGCCTGATCGCCATCTCATGATTCTGCTTCATGTGCTCGTAGACCAGGTAGAGCACGTCTTCATCATCACGGTGGCGCCACCAGCTCATGAGGTGCTTGTGGTATGGCACATCTTTCGCGCGGGCAATCGCAAACACGTCAGCTGAAATAGTGCCCGGCTCCACAAACCAACCATCCATGAACCGGTACATCGAATAGGCAACATCCAGCGGGTCCCGGATTACGTTGATGTATTTCGCACCACGAGGCAATTGTTCCCATTCAAGATGACTCTTGAAGCCACGGGGACTGGCACGCTGTTCCTCATTGATATCTATATCAAGCAGTTCCGCCATTTCAATCCAGGGAACCACCCGGGAAATATCATCAAAGTCCATATCACCGCGGGTACGCAGCGTGTGAAAGATCTGCTGGGTCCAGGTGGTACCTGACTTACCGAACGGCGTAATGATCACATCCGTTGGCCTCGGCTGATAAGACTGGATGCTGCGGCCAATACTCTCAAGGTCAAAACTCCTGGCCTGAATTTCGCCAAGCTCCGCCATGGTGGTTGCACGTTTTTTCATAATCTCCTCACTCTGAGCAACCTATGATATGACAGATCATTAACCCTCATGCAACAATGCAGACTATTCTCATCATCGATATAGAGGCTGCTATGAAGCTTGGCATTATCCCCATCAACATCGGCGTGCAAAAAGGCTCGGACATGATTGGCCTAGCTCAGGCTGCAGAATCCATGGGCTATGAATCCGTCTGGACGTTTGAGCATGTGATCGTTCCCGTAGATTATGAATCCAAGTACCCGTACAACGACTCCGGCAAGATGGGTGCACCACCGGAAACCAACTTTGTCGATCCGCTCATTGCACTGACCGCCATTGCCGCTTCAACGAAAACCATTCGCCTGGGTACCGGTGTGAACATTCTTTCCCAGGTGAACCCGATTTACATGGCCAAGCAGGCGGCGAGCCTCGACTTTATGTCCGGCGGTCGCTTCATGCTCGGTGTCGGTATCGGCTGGTTGCGTGAAGAATTTGAAGCACTGGGTGTGCCCTTTGAAAAACGCGGCAAGCGATTCGATGACTATGTCGAGGGCATGCGTAAAATCTGGTCAGGCGAAGTCGTTGAACACCAGAGTGAATTCATCAACTGGTCCAACTTCAAGAGCTATCCATTACCGGTTCAGAACCCGTTTCCGGTTGTCATGGGTGGCATCAAAGGCAAGATATTTGAACGCATCGCGAAGTACGGCAACGGCTGGTACGCACCAGAGGGAGATCCGGAAAAACTGAAGGATCACCTGGAGAAGCTCAGAGCCGCCTGTGATGCCGAAGGCAGGGACATGAGTGAGATCGAGATCACCTGTATGTGTCCCGGCGCGGGTGGCGCAGACTTCCTCGGTCAGCTTGAGGAAGCTGGCGTGCATCGGGCGGTGGTGCCGATCATGGGCGGCGGCGATCTGATGGAGCGCCTGCAGAAGATCTCTGAAGATTGTATTGCCGCCTGACCAGCAACGGAACTATTGCGTGACGAAACCCTTGTAGCCTGAGCTCGCCACATCGGCGAGCTTTTCCCTGTAGGTCGGAGATCCGCCGAGGTACACCATGTAGCGCAGCTTGTCGTGCCCCTCAACATTGGAGTTATAGCCGGTAAACCAGGATTTGGTGTTCGCCAGAAGCGACATGTCGTAGAAGCTTTTGACGTGCTCTACCCAGGCTCGCTCAGCCGCTTCTTCTGCTTCAACGCGGGTTTTGCCTTCCTGAACCAGTTTTTCTATGAACTCAGACGCCCATTCAACGGCCGTTTCAATCGCAGGAGGAAAATTGGTGGCAACCGACGCGCCTTGCGGACCAGCCAGCGTGAACAGATTCGGAAAACCAGCGACCTGAATACCCAGATAGGTAATGGGTCCGTCGTGCCATTTCTCGCGCAGTTTCACGCCGCCTGCCCCTTCGATATCGATTCGATCAAAGGCGCCAGTGATAGCATCAAACCCGGTCGCGTAAATAATCACATCAAAGTCAAAATGCTCAGCACTGGTCTGTATACCTGACTCATCAATGCACTCGATGGGCGTATCGTTGATATCCACGAGATGCACGTGATCCAGATTGTAGGCTTCGTAGTATCGAGTTTCGAGAGGTACACGCCGTGTACCGAAACCATGATCTTTTGGAATCAGTTTTTCTGCTGTCTTCGGGTCCTTCACCCGGCTGCGGATCTTATCAGCAATAAACGCTGAAAATTCAGCGTTGGCTGCCGGGTCCATCAATACATCGCGAAAGTTTCCAAGCCAGACACCGAAACCCGGAGATTTGTATAGGTCCTCCCAGTATTCGAGCTTTTCTTGCTCCGGCACTTCCTTCAACTCACGTCGGTCCGGACCGTGAAGAAACCCGTTGGGAGTCGAATCACACTGCTCAAAGATCTCTTGGTAAGAGGCTTTGATCTCAGCCATCTCTTCCGGAGTGATGGCACGGTTATGCAATGGTGCACACCAGTTGGGACGCCTCTGGAAAACCGTTAGCTCACCCACTTCTTCAGCAATGGCACCGATCACCTGAACTCCCGTTGCACCCGTGCCGACAACGGCCACCTTTTTTCCCTTGAGGTCGACTGGCTCCTTTGGCCAGTAATAGGTATGAAATGATTGACCCTGGAAACGCTCTACACCAGCTATCGTCGGCGGCGTCGCCGCTGACAGCATTCCAATAGCAGTACAGAGGAAGGTGGAAGCATAGACTTCGCCATTCTCGAGCTTAACGTTCCAAACATTTCGTTCCTCATCAAATTTGGCGGATTCCACAGAGGCACCGAACTGCATGTACGCTCGCAGATCGAATTTGTCGACGACGCAGTTCAGGTAGCGCAGGGTTTCCGGCTGTGGTGAAAAGTGCTCCGTCCAGTCCCATTCCTGAAGCAGTTCTTCCGAGAAGGAGTATCCATAGGTATAACTTTCAGAGTCGAACCGGGCACCAGGATAGCGATTCCAGTACCAGGTGCCGCCAGGACCTTCCGCCTTATCCAGCACCAGAACATTCAATCCCTGCTGAAGCAGCCGGTAAAGCATATAAATGCCGCAGACACCGGCGCCGATAACAATCACGTCATATTTCTTCATAACCCTGATTGAATCACAAAACAGCCGTTGACGGGCCCGTTGTCATCATGAAACACTGTTTTTTTGTAGCCCACTATAAAAATTAATTCGAGGGAAACAACATGATCTATCCGATCTTTCAACACGCTTACTTTGTTAATGACGTAGAGGAAGCTGCCCATAAATGGCACAGGCTCTATGGCGCAGGACCATTTATTCTTGTGCCACATCACAAGACCGACAAGTTCCAGTACCGAGGTACAAATCAGGAAGCAGATGTTTCCTATGGTTTCGGTTATCTGGGTAACAACCAGATCCAGTTCATCGCGCAGCACGACGAAACGCCGTCCATCTACCGGGACATGTACAAGGCCGGTGAAGAAGGATTCCACCACGTTGGATGTATCGTGAATGACTTTGCTGCAGCCAGGCAGCGTATGCTGGATCTTGGCTTCGAAAATGCCTGTGAGCTGTGGGCAGATGACGTAAACGCGGCCTATTTCGATACCCGGTCAGTAAACGGCGGCTTTACCGAGATTCATGGTGATCCCGTACACATCCTGGCGAGCTTTGCCACCTGGAAACGTGCACATGAAAACCTGAAACCGGGAGACAGCCCGATTATGGAGCGGGATGCGCCATTCCCGGATGGTCGGGATCCAGGTTACCTGTAACGACCTCTGATTCTGTCTATTTGCCAACAAGCTCGTAGAACACCGGCAGAACAAACAGTGTGAACAACGTACCGACCGTCATGCCGGCAGCGATCATGAGACCAATGGCGAATCGTGAATTCGCGCCGGCGCCAAAGGCTAACAGAAGCGGTAAGACACCCAGCACGGTGGCGAAGGTTGTCATCAGAATCGGTCGCAGGCGCAGCCCGGCCGCTTCCAGAACCGCCTGTTTGCGATCCATGCCCTGCCTGACGCGCTGATTGGCAAAATCCACAATAAGGATCCCGTGCTTGCTGATCAAACCAATCAAGGTCAGCAGCCCGACCTGTGTGTAAATGTTGAGCGTGGCAAAGCCTAATGCCAGAGGCACAATGGCACCGAAAATCGACAGCGGCACACTGATCAGCACGATGAACGGATCACGGAAACTGTTGAACTGGGCCGCCAGAACCAGGTAAATAAATATCAGCGAGGTCGCGAACAGCATAAGGAAACCCTGCGTCTCCTGCATAAATCTTCTCGACTGCCCCTCGTATCCTATTCGGAAACCACTGGGTGCGACTTCGAGTAGCGTATCTTCCAGGTAGGCCAGCGCATCGCCCAGGCTGTTCGGTGGCATCACGAATCCCTGAATCAGCACGCTGTTGAGCTGCTGGTATTGCTTCAGGCTATTCGGCTCCACGGTTTGTTTCAGTGAAATCACCGTACTCAACGGCACAAGATCACCACTGTCCGTACGAAGGTAATAACGCTCCAGCCATTCCTTCGTCAGGCGAAAACCGCGATCTGCCTGGGCAATCACCTTGTAACTGCGTCCTTCCATACTGAACCGGTTGGTTTCACCTTCACCCAGCATCACCTGCAGCGTTTCGCCGATATCCTCCATGGATATCCCGAGTCTGGCAGCGAGCTCCCGATCAATACTGACGCTTATTTCCGGACGCGAGTAACGCAGATCCTTATTGACGAAGGCGAACATGCCCGATTGCCGCGCCTTAAGCAGCACTTCCTCGGAGACCCGGTCCAGTTCGACGTAATCCACGTTGGCGGAGATCACAAACTGTACCGGCAGGCCGCTCGAAGCACCCGGCAGACCGCCTGCGGCAAACGTGAAGGTTTCGAGACCGCTGATCTTGCTGTACTTGCCCTGCAACTCCTGGCGGATTTCTTCCAGAGTTCGCTCCCGTTCAGACCAGGGTTTCAGTTCCACACCACCAAATACCGAGTTGGGCTGGTTCACCTGCCAGGAGTGGGTCACTTCCGGAATCGTACGCCATGCCTCTACCATCTCATCGAGAAAATAGGTGGTGTACTCCAGCGTGCCGTAATCTGGCGGCTGAGAAAACGCGAAAATGCTGCCACTGTCTTCATCGGGCGCCAGTTCTTTCTGGGAGAGGATGTAAAGTGCTGGCAGGCTCAAAAAGATGACCACGGCAAACATCATGACCGCGCCACGGTTATCCAGCGAATAGGCGAGCAGGCGCTCGTAAGCGTGGTGCAGGCGATCAAACTGGCTATCCAGCCAATCGGCAGCCTTACCCTGGTGATCATGATCCTTCAGCAGACTGGCACACATCATCGGACTGAGCACCAACGCAACCACGCCGGAAACAACCACCGCACCAGCAAGTGTCAGTGCAAACTCACTGAACAGCACACCGGTGAGTCCACCAAGAAATCCAATGGGCAGGTAGACCGCGACCAGAGTCAAAGTCATGGCAACCACAGGCAACGCAACCTCACGTGCACCGATCAACGCTGCGTCACGAGGTGTTTCGCCCTCCTCGATATGCCGATGCACATTTTCAACCACGACAATGGCATCATCGACCACAAGACCAATAGCAATGACCATGGCCAGCAGGGTCAACAGATTGATCGAGAAACCCATCATCCAGATCAGAAACAAAACCGTCGTCAATGACAATGGAATCGCAATTACCGGAATCGCAACGACCCGCATCGACCCCAGAAACAACAGGATAACCAGAACGACGATAATGGTTGCCTCAATGAGTGTTTGCGCGACTTCTTTCAACGCCTCTCCGATATAGATCGACAGATCGGAGTCGAGAAAAATCTCCAGGTCCGCTGGCAGGCTGGCTTCCATTTCCCTGACTTTTTCCTTCACCCGGGCGGCCATCTCCAACGGGTTGGCACCGGGCGCTTCAGAGATCGCAATAAATACCGTTTCCTGCCCGCTGGAATAAACCGCGAATTCGTAGGATTCCTGCGCCAGCTCCACATCTGCCACATCACCCAATCTGACGCGCTGGTCACCATCCTGGCGAACGACAATTTCCGCAAACTTCTCCGGATCCTGAACATCTGTCTGCGCATCAACGCTGGCACGAACCAGGTCACCGCGGGCCGTTCCCGCTGCAGAAATAAAGTTGTCACGCCGAATTGCGTCGTTGATGTCCGTTGCGGTGACGCCAAATGCCGCCATTTTCTCCGGATTCAGCCAGATACGCATGGCAAACATGCCACTTCCCAGTATTCTGGCTTCACCCACACCATCAATGGTATTGAGCACAGGCTGGATCGATCGCATGGCATAGTCTGCACGCTGCTGCACGGACATCTCATCACTGAGCAGGGCCAGATACATCATGGCATCACCACCGGTTCGGTTGGTGACAACTGGGTCCTCTACTTCCCGGGGCAGTTCGAAACGCGCTTCATTGACCTTGGTTATCACCTCGGCCATCACATCCGTCGAGTTTTCACCGAGACGCACATACACAGATATGCTCGAAGTGCCCGGGTTACTTTCCGAGGTGACATACTCAACCCCTTTGGCTGCAGCAATACGGCGCTGCAGGGGAGTGGTTACGAAGCCCTGAACGGTACGCGCACTGGCACCCGGGTAAAAGGTCTGTACGGTGATAACGCTCTTTTCAACTTCCGGGTATTCACGCAGGGATAACTGGGATCCTGCCTGCAGACCAAGCAGCAGCATCACGGCCGCGAGAACGATGGAAAGCACCGGTCGCTGAATAAAGATGTCGGTAAAGCGCATGGTCAGAGGTTCACGGATTCATCAATCAGTACACGAACTCCACGAAAGAGCTTGTTCTGCCCGACACTGACCACCTGGTCACCTGCTTCAAGTCCTGATAGCACTGCCACCTTGCCATCGCGCACCGGACCGGCTCGAACCACTCGGGCGACCGCTGTCTGCCCACCATCTTCGGTATCCTCGATAACAAAAACGGTATTCCCCTGCAGAGCGTAGGTCATGGCGGTCTCGGGTATGGTGACAAGATCGGTTTTCTTTCCAAGATCAATTTCCAGGGAAGCGAACATGCCCGGCAGCAGACCTTTCGACTCTTCAAGCCGTGCCCGCAGCAGAACATTCCTGGTCGATGGGTCGATCTTCGAATCCACTGCAACAACCTGCGCCTGGAAAGCTCGACCAGGAAACGCATCTACTTTCACGGCCACATCCAGACCTGCCCGGAGACCTGGGGCATATCGCGCAGGCACTGTAAAATCGATTTCGAGTTCACTGTGATCCTGCAGAGTCGCGATCACGGTACCCGGTGAAATGTAGTCGCCAACATCCAATCTGCGGATACCCAGCGTGCCTCCGAAGGGCGCCTCAATATTTTTGTTGGCAAGCCTGGCCTCGGTTTCTGCCAGCTGTGCCCTCGCCCGTTCCAGGTCTGCCCGTGAACGATCGTACTGGGATTGGGGGATAGACTTTTGTTCGATCAAAGCCCGATCGCGTTCGAACAGAATTTCCGCCAGCTCCACGCTGGCAATCTGGTTGCGCCGGCTGGCTTTCTCTATCTCGTCATTCAGAACCAGAAGCAGCTGCCCTGACTCTACCGAATCCCCGGAATCAAACAGGATCCGGGTAATCTCACCACTGGTTTCGGAGGTCAGCTCGACACCACGAACAGCCTGAATCGTGCCGACCGCATTGAGCCGTTCATCCCAGGTTTCGCTTTGTGCTATCGATGCAGCAATAGTCACCGGCGGTGGAGAGAAGTCCATCGATGCCAGTGCACTGAATTTCTGATAGAGATATCCCCCGATCGCTCCAAAAATGAGGATCAGCAGTCCACCTGCAACAATGTATGCCTTCAAATTTTTCAGCCAGTCTGAAACAGCTTTGGCAGATCTTCGTCGGGAGTTTCCAGGATTCTATCCACCCACTGATGGAAGTACTGACCACCACGCTCATTCTTCCCGAACAGGACATGGTCACGTGCGCCCACATCCAGGTTCTTCTGCAGCGCAATGCCAGTCGCATAGTCTTCTTCAGCGACAACATACTCGAGGAATTCAAACTGCTTGGCGGCCTCGCGTTGCTGCTCTTCTGTCTCTGGCTTTTGCTGCATCAGAAAGATCTGATTCGTATAAGAGGTTTCCGGCGTTTCCCCCGGGAACAACTGAGAGATCATAACCGAGCGGCCACCGCCAAAGAAGCTTGCGATCGAGATATGCGGGAAAATAGTCCAGACACCACCGAGAATTTTTTCCTCCGGCCAGTCTTCATCCGGCAATCCCTCGAATTCTTCAAAGGAGCTGTCCGGGCGACCCATATGAGTATGCGGACCCCAGCTGTAGTAATTCGCCTTGTTACCAATTTCGGTACCAAAAGTCTCCCGATGCAGGATAGGCAGATGGTAGTAATCCAGATAACCGTCGTAGGCGATCTTCCAGTTAGGGCCATCGACTCTCTGGGTGTGCTGAAAATGCCAGCCCTCAAAACCGAACTCGCCGAGCAGCGAATCATAGCCAGAGAGAAACAGGTCTATGTCCAGGGTAGATTCCGGATCCAGGGTTACCCAGATCAGACCGGCCTTCTCCAGACAGGGAAGCGCCGTCAGCCCGTAGTCATCTTTCTCAATATCACCAAAGTCCTCTGCGGAGTAAACGGCGACCAGGTCGCCTGAAGGGCTGAAAGTCCAGGCGTGATAAGGGCAGGTAAATCGATGTGCGCTGCCACAGCCTTCATGGACCAGCCGGGCACCACGATGTGTGCACATATTGATAAATGCTTTAACGCCATCGCTGGTCCTGGTAATCAGAACCTGCCGGCCAGCAGCCTCCATGGCCTTATAATCGCCCACCTCGCGAAGTTCTGCCGTGGTGGCCAGCATGAGAGGCATGCGATGAAAGATTTTTGTCAGCTCCTGATTGAAACGCTCGGGGTCGTAATATTTGGCAACCGGAACCTTGTATATATCTTGTGCCTGGTCCTGCGTACCGTGACGACCATGTTCGAGGTCCTGCCGGGCCATTTCGACTAATTGCGCTCTGGACATAGGTGACTCCCTTCAATTTTTCAGCAAGCCCAGTATCCGCGATTCCACTCACGTCAGCAAATGACCCAGGTCAGAGAAATGATGGCTCAGTATCATCTGGTGGGGACAACAAGTTCGATCAGCTCCGCCACCAGGTCATCGATGTCTCTATCCGAGAGGTCTGCGCCAAACAGCGGGTTCGTCAGGGACATAGCCAGCCCGAACGGCACCGAATTGGTGTACATCGTGGCAACCGCAGGGTCCATATCGGGCAATCGTCCGTCCCGTTGAGTCGCCACCACGGCATCCCGCACCGCCATCTGAAACTCGTCAATGGCGCGCCTCAGGTCATCGTCCGCGTGGCGTTCCACGTCCGGATGCGTCACCGTAGCAAACATGGATCGATTGACCAGTGCCCACTTCAGAAAGCCCTGACCCATGGCATTAAGCCGGTGATGCGAATCACCGGGACTGACCTCGTCCGCAGCACGCAAAGTTGCCTCGGTAATCTGCTCCCAGCCGACCCTTGCCAGTGTCGAGAGCAGGTCCGCCTTGGTTTTGAAGTGCCTGTTCGGGGCACCGTGAGAGACACCCAGGTCTCGCGCAATTCCGCGCAGACTCAGCGCTTCAATACCATGCTGCTCAATGACTTCTGTTGCTCTTTCCAGAATTGCTGCTCTGAGATCACCATGGTGGTACTGTCTGGCTTCTGACACGAAAATTGAATCCTGTTGACACTGTCTACATCATCAGGTTACCATTCGATGTAGATAGTGTCTACACAAGTTTCTAACCAAATAAGTTTCTAACCAAATAAGTTTCTAACCAAATAAGTTTCCAACCAAATAAGTTTCTAAACAAATAAGTTTCTAACCAAATAAATTTCCAACCACTTTCTTTGAGAGGGCATGAAGTGGAAAAAGTCATCAGTATATTTTTATCACCACTCGCATTCGCGATTGGTTTCCTGACGCCGCTCATCGCACAGGTATTGCTTGCGATGGGCTGGACCAGCGACACAACCGTGGCCTACGGTATCGGGTTCGTAATTGCCATCAGCTTTGGAACCGTTGCGCAACTCAGAGGGAGCTGGTTATGGCTGAAGTCATGAACAACGCTGAGGTCAACTGGGATGCGATGACCGATGCCGAACTGGATGTCATGGAACGCCAGATCGCCGGGAAATATATGCGTATCGTTCCCTGGGGCGCGGTTGCCTGGGGTATCGGCAACTGCCTTGTCTGGCTGTCACTCTGGCCGCTGGTATTACTGGGATACATGCCTCTCTGGCTGGGCTTTATTATTGCCACGCTCAATGTGGCACTCAGTTACCTGCCATCTCACGAGGCGCAGCACAATATCATTGCCGGTGCCGGACAACCTTTACGTTGGCTCAACGAACTTGTGGGACATGTCTCGACGATCCCGCTGGTCTATCCATACCGGGTCTTGCGCTACACCCACTATGAGCATCACAAGCATACGAACGAGCCGGAACTTGATCCGGATTTCAACGTACATGCCAGATCTGACTGGCACTTTCTGTACAAGACCATACTGAATCGCCAACCGGAATCCGGTCGTTCCGGTGCCTATCCAAACACGCTGAAACGAACCGGTAACGGGCATATGATCATGGATGCCATCATTTACCAGATCTTCTACTTGATCATTCTTTTCAGCCTGGCATGGACCGGTCACGCCATTGAGGCAGCCCTGCTCTGGTGGATACCCAAACACATCGCCATCACCTATATCGAGTACTACCTGAGCTGGGCACCACATCACCCTGGCCATGAAACCAGTCGCTATAGAAACACCAGGGGATTTAAGAGCTTCTGGGGCAATGTCCTGTCCATGGGGATGCAGTACCACATCATTCATCACCTGTATCCGAGAATCCCGCTGTCAAAAACACCGGCCGCCTATCGTGAAATGAAACCTATCCTGGAACGCAAAGGCTGCGAACTGGGCGCGCTTGAACACTGAAGACCGACTTCAGGAGTAACGCCAATGAGCGCAGTGCTTGCCGACCGTGACAATATGATGCAACACGCATGGGAAGTACCACTGGAAGAACTGGATGTTTCCAACTGGCACCTGAAGGAGTACGATGCCGTGTGGCCCTATTTTGAAAGACTGCGGCGCGCAGCCCCCGTGCACTACCTGAAAGACTCTCGCTATGGTCCCTTCTGGTCGATCACGCGTTTTCATGACATCAAGCAGGTTGATCAGGATCACAAGCGCTTTTCTTCAGAACCTTCCATCGGGATCGAGATCGGGGCGGAAGACTTTGAGACCCCCATGTTTATCGCCATGGATCAGCCCAAGCACGACGTTCAGCGCAAAACCGTAACACCTGTGGTCGCGCCCCGAAACCTTGCTGAACTTGAACCCCTGATACGTTCGCGGGTTCAGGGAATCCTGGATGATCTGCCCGTCGGCGAAACCTTCAACTGGGTCGATCGCGTCTCCATTGAACTCACCACGCAAATGCTGGCTACCCTGTTCAATTTCCCCTTCGAAGACCGCCATCTCCTGACCCGCTGGTCGGATGTGGCCACACTGGCGCGCAACAGCGGCTATGTGAATACCCAGGAAGAATGGATGGAGGAGATGGGCAAGTGTCTCGCCTACTTCTCCAGACTCTGGCACGAAAGGGAAAAAAAGGAAGGCGGCTTTGATCTGATCTCCCTGATGGCCAATGGCGACGAGACCAGGGACATCATCAACAGGCCGCAGGAATTTCTGGGCAATCTGATCCTGCTGATTGTCGGGGGCAACGATACAACCCGCAACTCGATATCCGGCGGCGTTCTGGCGCTGAACAGATTCCCGGAGCAATACGACAAACTCAGAGCGGACACATCGTTAATCCCTAACATGGTTGCCGAGATCATTCGCTGGCAGACGCCTCTCGCTTATATGCGAAGAACCGCACTTGAAGATGTCGAGATACACGGCAAAACCATCAAGGCAGGGGACAAGGTAGTCATGTGGTATGCCTCCGGCAACAAGGACGAAACGGTATTCGAAGATCCCCATCGACTGATTATCGATCGACCAAACGCACGACAGCATGTGTCTTTTGGCTATGGCATCCACCGCTGCATGGGGAATCGACTGGCAGAGCTGCAGCTGAAGATTCTCTGGGAAGAAATCATGACGCGCTTCCACAAGGTGGAAGTCGTCGGTGACCCAGTTCGAAATCGTGCTGTGATGATCAGAGGCTATACAGAACTGCCCGTCAAACTGATTCCTCGTGGGATATGATCTCTTCCTGATGTAATCAAAGGAAAAAACATGGAATTTGATCTGATGGCCGGTGCCAGCAACTGGCAGAGAACGGCAGAACTGGCAGAAAGTCTGGAAGGGGCAGGCTTCTCCGGCATGCTTTTTACCGAGGCGGGTCAGGTACCCTGGATGATGATCGCCGCTGCAGCCATGGCAGCGCCAGGCCTGCAGTTCAGCACCGGTATTGCTGTCGCCTTTCCCCGCAGCCCGATGATGTCCGCACAGATCGCGTGGGAGCTTGCCCAGAACACACAAGGGCGATTCCGACTGGGTCTCGGCAGTCAGGTTAAGGGACACATTGAGCGAAGGTACAGTGCGCAGTGGGATAAGCCCGCGCCACAGATGCGCGACTATATCGCCGCTTTCAAGGCATGCATACGCGCGTTCCGCCAGGAAGAGCGGCTGCATCATGAAGGCCCTTACTACAATCTGTCACTTCTACCTGGCCAGTGGGCACCGGGCCGGCATGACTACGAAGACATCAAGGTCGATATCTCCGCCGTCGGACCCTACATGTGCCGTGTTGCCGGCGAGCTCTGCGACGGGGTACACGTACACCCGATGCACTCCATGCACTATATTCAGAACCGTTTACTGCCAGAGATCAGCCGTGGGGCAGAGAAATCAGGAAGAAGTGCCTCCGAGGTGGATCTGATGATTCCCGTCTTTGCGGTGCCCGGTGACACACCGGAAGAACGTGAAGCCATGCTCAACCGAACACGGATGCAAATCTCTTTTTATGGATCAACGCCAAACTATGCTTTTCAGTTTGACGACCTGGGATTCGAAGGTGTGACCCCACAACTGGGTGCGCTGATGAAGGAAGGGGATATACAGAGCATGATGAATCTGATCTCTGATGAGATGCTGGAACACTTTGCGCTGGTCGCGAGGTGGGATGATATGGCCGATGCCCTGATTGACCGCTACCAGGGTGTCGCTTCAAGAGTTATTACCTATCTTGCCAGCGAAGATATGCACAAACATCCAGAGAACCTCGGTAAATGGGGCGAGATAGCGAAGGCCGTCAGAGCCGCATAAACGCTCCGAATCAGCTACCCTTCAACCAAAAAAAAGGGCGACCGAAGTCGCCCTTTTCCTGTTCTGACTTTAGATATCAGAAAGCGTAACGAACACCAAAGCGGATTTCGTAACGGGAGGCATCACCTACTCGAGGTTCAGCTTCATCGCCTGGTCCGACAGTATTCGGGAAATCTACTTCCTCAAGTACACCCCAGTCATCATTGATCAGGTTCGACAGGTTATCGATCACGAGGAAGGCAGACGCCTGACCCGGGCCAACAGACCAGAACTGTTCAACCTTCATGTCGACCTTACCCCACCAGGAACCTTCCTCGGAGTTACGACTGTCACCTGGTCGCAGCACAATTTCCTGGAAGTCCAGGTATGGCGTGAAACCGTAAGGGTCAATCGTGCCGTCAAAAGTCAGGCTGTAGGGAGGACCCTGACGCCATGAACCAAACAGTGAGAACACGGTCGGGTTATCTGCACCAAACCATTCAGGACGCCAGTTGAATACAGCGGTAAACCTGTGCGGTGTGTTGTAGACCGATTCAGCCAGCAGATCTTCCTGCGGGTCGAAAAATGCACGGTTGGTATAGTTGGAGAAAGCCACTGAACTGGTCATCGGCTGAACTTCCTCTGAGTCGTTGTAGGCGTACCCTAACGACCAGTCCATACCGTTATCCAGCACCTGAGACAGGAAGATAGATGCACTGAAGGACTCGTTACCTTCGTCACTGTTGGTCAATACAAAAGAAGGCTCTCGAACGCTGTCGTACTGAGGATAACCTTCCGCTGTCTGACCCACGACTGCCAGATCGCCACGTTGAACAATGGCGCTGTCCTGACCGCGCGTCCAGATAACATCTGCATTAACCGTCAGATTGTTTTCAAACTCGTAAGTCATGCCCAGAGCGAACTTCCATTCCGAGGGAATCTCGAAGCCGGGATCAAGGTAGTTGATCTCGAAGTTATCACCTGTTCCACCAGAGACCGCATCGTGCATCTCGGAAGGAATGCCCCAACCGGGTCCTGCACCTGCAGGTGCATTGGCTTCAACGTCTCGGTAAACAACATCTGCATCAAACAGCGAACGCGAACCATCGGTATAACCAAAGGATCGTCCTCGCTGACCAAACTGCAGAACATTGTTATTGGAGTAATTGTTTGAAAGCCAGACATTGGGATCACCACCGGAGTACTTGCCCACGCCACCACGAACTGTCAAAGCGTCAGATACGTAGTAGGTGAAACCCAATCTCGGTTGCAACAGGCTCTCGCCATCCAGCGTCGCATTGTTGGCAAAGCCGTAGTCCGCCACAAAATCCGGGTTAACAACAGGCTCATCACCCGTGGTCCAGCGGTCATAGCGCAGACCGGCAACCACTGTCAGTCTGTCTGTCAGGTCAAACTCATCCTGAACAAAAACCGTAGTGACCTCATACCCCCAGTCAGCCGCGGCGTCATTCGGACTGTGAGAAGGCGCGTTGTTGTAGTAAATCGCATCCGCATAGCCGTTTCGGAAATTGTCGATACCTTCGAACCGGATTTCCGTTTCCGTGTGCTGAATGAACAGGTTAAACACTTCCAGTTCATCTCGCTCAATACCAAAGGACAGAAGATGATCGCCCCACTGGTAGTTACCTCGGAAAGAGATGGTATCCAGTTCGTAGTCCAGCTTGTTGGACTGACGGGAGTCATCACCACCGAGATACACATCAACATCATCCAGTTCAACTCGAATCTCGCCGAAGTCGGTGCCACCGACAGAGATCTGACGGTTATCCAGCTCCAGATGACCCAACCGGATTTCCGTGGAGAAGTTATCGGTCCAGTCAGAGTAGAGGGTACCAATGTATGAGTTCAGTTCAGCGCCACGCTCATAAAGGTGGTTTCCAAACTCAAACTCATCCAGGTCACCATCCGACTCGGTGAAGTTGTTGCCGTCGTTGTAGTTGTAGGTAAACGCTGCACGGTGAGCATCATTGATGTACCAGTCCAGCTTTACGAGCAGTTTCTCGTCTTCGTTATCGAGACTTGCAGGCACGCCACCGGGGTCGTACTGATAGAGCGTACGCGCAATTTCGGCAATTTCGTCCAGCTCAGCCTGTGTAACATTCACTTCGTTAACTGCACCCGAGCCAATCGGGCCACGGTCAAACAGGTTCGCACCTTCCAGTTCCTCATAAGCCACGAAGAAGAAAAGCTTGTCCTGAATAATCGGACCACCAAAACTCACACCCCAACGCTTCTCTTCGTACTCACCTGTTGTGATGTCGTCACCCTCAAGGCTGTCTGCACGAAGATCATCATCGGTGTAGTCGTAGAAGAAAGAGCCGAAGAACTCATTACTACCCGACTTGGTTACCGCATTGATGTTACAGGCGGTGAAGCCACCGTATCTTGCATCGAATGGCGCGAGTTCAACCGCAACCTGGTTGATGGCGTCATAGGAGAACGGCATACGTTCCGTCGGGTAACCGTTAGAGTTCAGACCGAAGGAATCGTTCATACGAACCCCATCAACCGTCAGACTGTTGAACCGAGAGTTCTTACCGCCACACTGTACGGCATTGATGTCTCCACGGGACTCATCCACATAAATACGTGGATCAATTCGAATGATGTCCGTAATGTTCCGGTTGATCGCTGGCGCACTTTCCAGCGTCTGAAGATCGAAGGAAGAGCTTGGCCCAAGTGCGACCTGGGTTTTGACTCGAGTACCGGTGACAACCAGCTCTTCGATGCCCATTGTCGAGGACAGGTCAAAAACCAGATCTGTTGTCTCACCAAGCACCAGGTTCACATCGCGGAATGAAACAGCAGCATAACCGCTGCTGTTTGCTGTCACGGTATAGCTGCCGGAAATCGGAAGGTTGCGAATATAAAAACTACCTTCTGAGTTGGTTTGCGCAGTTCTTGTCAGTGCTGTCGTGTCACTGACTATCGTGACCGTTGCACCAGCAATACCTGCGCCGCTGCCATCTGTCACAACACCTCGAATCGCAGACGCAGTCTCATTGGCATAAGACGTTGCCGCAATCAGGCTTGACAGACAGATCGCAATGACGAATTTCAGTGGGTCAAAAATACGCCCGCTCAATGAAAATCGATGATTCATTTATATCTCCCCAAAATAAAAATGCTCCCCTGGCTGGCCCGCCAGAGTAGAAGAAAAGCCAGGCTTTTCGTTGCAATGCACAATAGCTCAGACAAGTCGATTTATAAAGAGATGAACGTAAATTTTAGGTAAAGCTTTGTTGCTCAGTCGCGGTATCTGGTTGGATCCGGGATTCCGGCCGCCTCAAAGCCTGCAGCCCGCAGAACACAGCTGTCACAGTCGCCGCAGGCCTTTCCATCATCTGACAGCCGATAACAGGAAACGGTCTTGCTGTAATCCACACCCAGCGCCCTGCCACGGCGTATGATTTCGCCCTTGGTCAGGTCTATCAGTGGTGAATGTACGCTCAACTGACCGCCCTTGACACCCACACGAGTTGCAAGGTTTGCCAGGGTTTCAAAGGCCCTGATGAATTCAGGCCGACAATCCGGATAACCGGAATAGTCCACGGCATTGACGCCAATAAATATATCCTGGGCACCCAACACCTCAGCCCAGCCCAGAGCATAGGCAAGAAACACCGTATTGCGGGCCGGCACATAGGTGACCGGTATCTCGCTGCCGACATCTGCAGCATCCGGCACGTCAATCTCATCGTCTGTGAGGGCAGAACCGCCAAAGGCGCCGATATCGATGGTGGCGACACGATGTTCTGCGGCGCCCAGTTCCCGGGCGAGTGATTCTGCATATAAAAGCTCTGCACTGTGCTTCTGGCCATAGGCAAAACTCAGGCAATAACAGTCAAATCCTTCGGACCTCGCTATCGCAAGAACCGTGGAAGAATCCAGACCACCGGAGAGCAGGACAACCGCTCTTCCTCTGCTGCCGGGTTTTACCTCAGTGGGCTTCGAATCAGACACCCTGTTTGTCTCCCCATAGGAGTTTATGTAGTTGCACCTGCAGGCGGACCTGTAACTCATCCGCCAGTATCCAATCTGCCAGTTCAGCGGATGACAGGGCCTGGTGACTGGCTGAAAACAAAACCTCCGAGACACGATTCGTCAGAGCAAGCTCCTGAACCTTGAATCGAGCCCACTCATAATCCTGACGATCACAGATAACGAATTTAACCTGATCCTTCGACGCCAGAAGCTCAATGTTCTCATACAGATTGCGCCCGACTTCCTTTGAACCCGGGGTTTTCAGATCCAGAACAATCGACACCCGGTCGTCAACGCCGCTGATATCCATGGCACCACTGGTTTCAAGGCTGACCTGATATCCAAGATCGCTGAGACGCTGGCACAGTTCACGGCAGCCAGGTTGCGCCAGTGGCTCTCCGCCGGTGACCGTGACATGCAGAACTTTTCTCTCAGCGACTTTAGCCAGGATGTCTTCGATCGCGTATTGCTGCCCGCCGTGAAACGCATACTCCGTATCACAGTACTGACAGCGCAGAGGGCACCCTGTCAGTCGCACGAACGCCGTGGGCAGACCAACCGTTCTGGCCTCTCCCTGCAATGAATGGAAGATCTCAGTGATTCTTAAGCTGGTCATCAGAGTCGATCAGGACCCGCAGTCCACCGACTCGCGAAGATAGGTCTCAGCCAGTTTGGCCGCAGACTTGCCGGGATACTGGTCAACAACCTGCTGTAGAAGGTCGGTGGCACGCTCACAGTCACCCAGCGTGTGATAGACCTTGCCCAGAGCATAGGCGGCATCCGGCACCTTTCCGTGTTCCGGAAAGTAGCTGATCACCTGCGCAAGCGCCTGGCGTGCTTTTTCAAAATCGGGATCTGCCTTGGCGGCATAAACCTGACCCAACCAGTAGTAAGCGTTCGCGGTGTAGTCACCGTCAGAGAACCTGGCAATGAGCGACTCAAGTTGCGTGATCGCGAGGTCATACTGCCGATTTCGGATCAACAACTGGGTTGTTTCATACAGTTCCTGCTCTCCCAGAGACTCATCGACGCCTCCCTCGGGGGGTAGCTGAGCAGTATCCGTGGGACTCGACTCCGGAGTTGCCGGGGCCGCCTGTAACCGCATGACTTGCTGTAGTCTGGCATCCAGTTCCAGATAACGATCATCCTGGACTGATTTCTGTCGTTCCAGCTGATACTGCAATTGCTCGACCTGACCACGCAGCTGCATGACTTCCTGTTGCAGGATCTGCAACTGGTACTGGCTTTCAATACCGGAAACTTCGGAAGGGACATCGTCCACTTCGATCGGCGGCTGATAAGTCACGGCTGAATCCCGGGATTCAACGACAATCGGAGAATCAGCGCCGTAAACAAAGAGTGGCGTGCTAACTACTGCAGCAATTGCAGGAATCAGCACACCACTCAAAAGCGGGTGTTTAACCTTCATGAATTCGCTTATCGATAAACGATCTCAACACGACGATTCTGCGCCCACGCAGACTCGCTGTGACCGGAGTTCGCCGGCTTCTCTTCACCGTAGCTGATGACTTCAATCTGTGACCGAGATGCACCCTGGGCAACAAGATAGGCACGAACCGCATTGGCTCGACGCTCACCAAGAGCAAGGTTGTACTCGCGTGTACCGCGCTCGTCCGCATGGCCTTCCAGTCGAACACGCAGGTAACGATCAGAGGCGAGCACTTTAGCGTGCTTGTCCAGCTCTTCATGCCCGGCGCGCTTTACGATGGCCTGGTCGAAATCAAAGTAGAAAACACCGTTCAGCATCTCCGTCATCATGGAGTCACCCTCGACCGGGAGGATGATCTTGCCATTCTCAACGACTGGACCTGCGGGGGCGGCTGAACTGTCTGTCATGCCGCTGGTGTCAGGAGCTTGCTCAATTGGCTCCATGTCCGGGCCGGAATCTTCCGGTTCACTACTCGCACAGCCACCCAAAATCAGGCCGGCAAGGCACAGAACCATTAGACCGCGTAACTTGTTAATTCCCATGTCTTGCTCCTTTATACACACGGTGTCACATTATACACACGGTGTCACATTCAAGGACGGATTAAACCACAAATCGTGGCAAATATTTACTGACCAGTTCAAATATTCGATAAAGAGACTGGCGCTAAGATACGTAATTGCTGGTCTTCGTCTGATCAACTAGTCAATTGGGACAAATGTCCTGATCTTTTGCGGTGACCAGGCAGGTTCACGGACGTCACCTTCCGTAGAGGGCAGATTGAATTTAACCCCCCCATCGATGGAAACAGCCGCCAGAATGCCCTCTCCCCCACTCTGAGTGGCATAGATGAGCATGCTGCCGTTCGGCGCGACGCTGGGCGATTCATCCAGGTTTGTCTCAGTGAGCACGGTGAGCCGCCCTCGATTCAGGTCCAGCAGTGCGATATGAAATACACCTTCCCTTCGATGCACCATGATAAGACCGCTGCCATCCTGCAACAGGCTTGCCTTGGCGTTGTAGTCTCCTTCGAACGTCAGACGCTGAATCTGAAAGTCTGACAGTCGCATCTGATAAATCTGGGGTTGCCCGCCACGGTTAGAGGTGAAAATCAGAGCTTCTCCATCCGGCGTCCATGAGGGTTCCGTATCAATGCCGTAGTGTCTGGTAATACGCCGCAACCGCCTGGTCTGCAGATCAAGGATGTATATGTCGGGATTGCCATCTTTTGATAACACCAGCGCCAGCTGACGGCCGTCCGGTGAAAACGCCGGTGCGCCATTCAGTCCGGCAAAACTGGTCAGTATCTGGCGATTACCTGTCGTCAGGTCATGCAGGAAAATCGCCGGGCGGCCATCCTGCTCAAAGGACACATAGGTAATCAACGTCGCGTCAGGTGACCAGGCCGCTGACAGGATGGGCTCGTTAGATTCGAGGATAGTCTGCACACGATGCCCGTCTGCATCTGCAATGTTCAAACGGAACAGACGACCGTCAGGATTATCCAGCGCAGTGACATACATAATCTGGGTGGAGAATGCCCCCTCAATCCCTGTCAGCTCCTCAAAGACAACGTCACTCACATGATGCGCCATATCCCTGAGTTCACCTGGCAGCCCCTCAATGGTCTGCGTCGTGACCACTGTCTGACGCAACACGTCGTACAACTCGAACTTAAGACGGACTTTAACTTCATTGGGCTCCAGATAACCCAGCACCAGGTACTCAACACCGAGCATACGCCAGTCCCGCGACAGCACCTCAGACGCCTGGTTAGGCAGACTCAGCATCTGGCTTGTCGGCAGAGCATCGAATCTCCCTGAGAGCCCAAGGTCAGAGGAAATCACTTCATCCACCGCTATCGGCGGACGCCGCTTGCCGCGCCATGCAAAGGGAACA
Organism: Candidatus Azotimanducaceae bacterium; assembly: GCA_965662805.1. Classification (GTDB taxonomy): domain Bacteria; phylum Pseudomonadota; class Gammaproteobacteria; order Pseudomonadales; family Azotimanducaceae; genus UBA9659. Next base: position 21,311 of record CBFIJB010000012.1, read on the forward strand.
ACGGCAACTTTCACCGCATTATCAACACCCTTGGTAATCTCGATGCGAAGCTCAGCCCGGCTGGCAGAGCTGAACAGCATCAGTGCAGCAAACAGGCAGGTAAACAATTTGAACACGTCTCTTCCTTCTGGTTCGTGCTGGTTCGAGTCAGGTTTCTGACTACAGTCTGAGATCATCCGGTCGAAACAGGACCGTAAATTCCCGGAAATTTCTTTCAAAACGTCGTGAATCTGACGGCACGACGAATCGGTCGGCCTTGCGTACCGCCAGCACCGCTGAGCGATCAAAAGCACCATTACCACTGGATTCCTCGACCTTCACATCAACCACCTCTCCGGTGGGAATCAAACGAACCCTGAGCAGCGCTTCCATACCGTTTCTCGCACTGGGTGGCCGAGACCAGTTCTGAATGATCTCTCTTTGAATCTGGGCCACGTAAGCCATGGCTTTTTCATCGTCAGTCACAGCCTTGCGCGCGTTGGCTTCCTGCTTCAGTGCCAGCGCCAGTTCCTCGGCAAATGCTGAACTGGCCTGCTCAATATCCGGTTTCGTTTCTGTCTTCTGCTCCTCTACGGGTTCCGGTTCCACCAAAGGCTCCGGGACAACCTTTTCAGGCGCGGGTCGAGTCGCACGAGCTTTTTCCCAGGCCGCCTGCTCAGATCGCAATCGAGCTTCGGTTTCCCGCCGCTTTCGAATTTTGCTGTCTATACGTTGTTTCTCGCGGTCCCGCTTTCTCTCGTCCGCTGCCGTGTAAGGATTCTCCGAGACGACGGTGGCTTCAATATAGTAAGGCTGAATATCCATGTGGCTGATCGTCGGATCATCCCAGTTAAACGACATCAGCCCGATCACCACCCCATGCACAAGCAGGGCAAACATCAGGGCAATGCCATAGGAGGAAATGTCAGTCAGCGTCAGCTTCATCGATCAGCTTCAGCTTTCACTCTTTGGCGGCTGCGTAATGAGCCCTACACTGACCGCACCGGAGGCCTGCAACGTGTTCATCAGATCGACAATCACGCCATAGGCAAGACTCTTGTCTCCTTCAACGAGCACCTTGATGTCAGGATTCGCGGCCAGCACTTTCTGTGTCCTCGTTCCGATCTCGGAAAGCGGAACCGGTTCTTCCTCTTCCCCAAGATTCATGTAATAGGTTCCATCATCTTTGACCGACACCACCAGCATTGGTTCATCATCATCCACTTCAAGCGGTCCCGACGCAGCTTCCGGCAGATCCACCTTGATACCCTGGGTCATCAGTGGTGCTGTCACCATGAATATGACCAGCAGCACCAGCATGACATCAATGTAAGGGACCACATTGATCTCCGACATTGGCTTTCTGCGAAGGGGTTTTCTGCGGGTTAAATCAGCCATGATCAGCTCTTGTGACTGGCCCGGTAAAGAATGCTGCTGAATTCATCTGTAAATGCATCAAATCGATTCATGATGACTTCAACCTGAGCAGAATAACGGTTGTAGGCAATGACCGCAGGGATAGCGGCAAACAATCCAATCGCAGTTGCCACCAGAGCCTCAGAGATACCTGGCGCGACCACAGCCAGACTCGCCTGGTTCACCGTCGCCAGACCCCGGAAGGAATTCATGATGCCCCATACGGTACCGAAGAGGCCGACATAAGGGCTGGTTGATCCGACGGTTGCAAGAAACGGCAGATGCATTTCGAGACGCTCTTCTTCTCTGACCAGAGCGACACGCATGGCCCTTTGCACGTTCTGCATGATCCGGTCTGCATCAACACCGGACTGCTGGCTCGAACGGGTAAACTCCCTGAAACCAGCTGCAAAGATACTCTCCAGGCCAATGGGGTCTTCCTCTTCCGTGTTCAGTTCACGATAGAGTTCACCCAGATCTTTACCGGACCAGAATTCGTTCTCAAAATCCGTCGCCTGCCGTCTGATGGCTGAAAGCGCGAAGCCTCGCTGAAAAATCATCACCCAGGAAACCAGCGATGCGAGAATCAACAGACCCATCACTGCCTGGACGACAATGCTCGCATTGAGTATCAGATCAAGTATGGATAGCGGTTCATTCATTCTTCGAATAAGTCCTTAAGTTCTGCGTCGGAGCGTGTTTGCGCCTTCACCGGTGCAGGCATCCCAAAGTGTTCATAAGTCAGCCGTGTCGCCATGCGTCCACGGGAAGTCCTCATCATAAAGCCCTGCTGAATCAGGTAAGGCTCGTAAACATCCTCGATGGTGCCACTCTCTTCGCCTACTGATGCGGCGAGACTGTCGATACCCACCGGGCCACCGTCATACTTTTCGATCAGCGCCAGCAACAGCCGCCGATCCATCTGATCAAAACCGTTAACATCCACTTTCAGCAGATTCAGAGCCCGGTCGGCGACATCCCTGGTTACAATGCCATCACCCTCGACCTGCGCATAATCACGCACACGGCGCAGCAGGCGATTGGCGATTCTTGGGGTGCCACGGCTGCGCACGGCAATCTCCTGCGCGCCCTCACCTTCGCACTCAACACCAATCATGCGGGCAGATCGACCGACAATGGTCGTCAGATCCTGAACATTATAAAACTCCAGGCGCTGAATAATGCCGAACCGGTCACGAAATGGAGAAGTCAGCAAGCCGGTACGCGTCGTCGCACCTACCAGCGTAAATGGCGGCAGATCCAGCTTGATGGATCGCGCCGCAGGCCCCTCTCCGATCGTAATATCAACCTGGTAATCTTCCATGGCCGGGTAAAGCACTTCCTCAATCGCCGGTGTCAGGCGGTGAATCTCATCGATAAACAGGACATCACCCTTTTCAAGGTTTGTCAGCAGCGCGACGAGGTCGCCCTTTTTTTCAATAACCGGCCCGGAAGTACCACGGATTTCCACGCCCATCTCATTGGCAATAATGTTGGCGAGCGTTGTCTTACCAAGCCCCGGCGGTCCGAAGATCAGCGTATGATCGAGCGCTTCATCCCGTTTTCTTGCAGCGGTGATAAACAGCCGCATCTGCTCGCTGACTTCAGCCTGACCACAATATTCATCAAAGGTCTGTGGTCTGATCGCCCAGTCCTGAGTCTGTTCGGCATCGGTCGCGCCGGGTGTGACAATTCGATCGGATTCAATCATCGTTCATTCATCACGGGTTATTTATTCATAAGCACTTTCAGTGCCTGTCTGATCAGTGTCTCAACATCGTCCGCAGGATCGTCTACCTGAGCAATCGCCCTGGCGGCCTCCTGGGGTTTGTAACCAAGACCTATCAGCGCAGATTCCGCATCGTCGGTGATGTTAACCGGCATTGTAACGGGTGTCTCAGAGGTCGATACGACCAGAGACTCTACCTTGTCACGCATTTCAATAATGAGGCGTTCCGCCGTCTTCTTGCCAACACCAGGCAATGCGGTCAATGACTTCACATCATCATTCAGCACCGCTCGAGCAAATGTATCAGCATCCAGACCCGAAAGAATCCCGAGCGCCATTTTAGGACCAACCCCGTTCACCCGGATAAGCGTTCGAAACATTTCGCGCTCTTCCAGACGCGCAAACCCGTAAAGCAGGTGCGCATCGTCACGGACTACCAGGTGTGTGTGCACAACAACGGGGCCTTCGATTTCAGCGAGCAGAGCTGACGTGGTCAGGGATATTTCCACTTCATAGCCGACACCAGCCACATCAAGCAACAGAGTTCCCGGCGTTCTCTCTATGACCGATCCCGTGAGCCTGCCAATCACTACTTGTCACCTGTTTGCGTCAGGCGTCCCCTGCGGAAGCGTTCTGCGCCGACGATCTTGGAATTTGTCTTCGACATCCGGGCCAGGTTCAACTGCGTATTGTTGTGACAGATGGCGATTGCGAGGGCATCCGCGGCATCTGCCTGTGGACAGGAAGACAGATTCAACAAAGTCATCACCATATGTTGTACCTGGGATTTGTTGGCAGAACCGCTACCGACTACCGCCTGTTTGATTTTACGCGCCTCATATTCGTGAACAGGAATATGCTGCTGAACGGCAGCAACCATCGCGACGCCCCGGGCATGACCCAGTTTCAGCGCTGACTCCGCGGATCGGGCCATAAATATACGTTCAATGGCCAGTTCGTCAGGGGAGTATTCCGAGATAATCTGTGAAACCCCTTCGAAGATGACATGCAATCGTTCCGCCAGGGTCTCTTTATCCGTGGTTTTAATACAACCACTGGCGACATACTCCTGCCGGTTACCAACGGCCTTGATAACACCATAGCCGGTAACCCGTGAGCCGGGGTCAATTCCTAGGATAATTGCCATGCGCCTAGTCTAGCACAGCAACGGGGTCAGACCTTGAATGGTCAAAGCGGACGCGGATCGCCCGGCAGAGGTGAAACTCGCGCTAGTCTGCCATTAACTCATCGGGATAATTGGCATTCGTAAACACGTCGGTCACGTCATCCAGATCTTCAAGAGCCTCAACCAGGCGAAGGACTTTTTCACCGGTGTCCATGTCCAGGTCGCTGTATGTCTGGGCGATCATCGCAACCTCGGCTGCCGCAGGTTCCAGGCCACCGGAAACCAGCGCATCTTTTACTGCAAGATAATCTTCCGGTGCAGTGGTCACAGAGATGGATCCATCTTCATCGGCTTCAACATCTTCTGCGCCGGATTCGATGGCGATCTCCATCACATCGTCTTCACTGGTTCCTGGCTCGAAATGGATCTGCCCCTTCTTGTCAAAAAGGTAAGCCACTGATCCGTCAGTACCCAGGTTGCCGCCAGCCTTGGAAAAGGCATGCCGCACCTCAGCCACCGTACGATTCTTGTTGTCTGTCATGATTTCAACCATGATGGCAACACCACCAGGCCCGTAACCCTCATAGGTCCCTGAAGAAAGCTCGGCCCCATCCTGTCCTCCGGCACCGCGGGCGATGGCACGCTCCATCGTATCCTTGGGCATCTGTGCCGCTTTTGCCTTATCGACGACGGTTCTCAATCCGGGGTTATCATCCGGGTTGCCACCACCGTCACGGGCAGCAACTGTCAGCTCCCGGATAATCTTGGTAAATACTTTTGCGCGCTTGGCGTCCTGTCCGGCTTTTCGGTGCTTAATGTTGCTCCACTTACTATGGCCTGCCATGGATTACTCTTCCTCGGTTTTTTCTACAGTTACGCTGATACTCAGTTCTTTCAGTTGTTCCGGATCTATTTCGCTGGGAGCCGAAGTTAACAGACAGGTTGCCGTCTGCGTTTTCGGGAACGCAATGACATCACGAATCGCAGAGCCGCCGGTCAGCAGCATCACCAGCCGGTCCAGACCAAAGGCCAGACCACCATGAGGTGGTGCACCGTACTTGAGTGCGTCCAGCAGGAACCCGAATTTCACGTTCGCCTCATTATCTGAGAGCTTCAGAACGCGGAAGATACTCTGCTGCATCTCCGGATCATGAACACGAATGGAGCCACCACCGACTTCATAGCCGTTGATCACCAGGTCGTAGGAAAGTGATGACGCAGATAGCGGATCTTCTTCCAGTTTCTCCAGATCACCAGCCGGACTGGTAAAGGGGTGATGCACAGCTGTCACTAATCCATCGTCGTTTTCTTCAAACATGGGAAAATCAACAACCCAACAGGATGACCACGGACGTTCGTACAGGTCCAGATCTTCGGCCAGCTTGTTTCTCAGTGCACCCAGCGCGTCGTTAACAATGCTCCGTTTGTCTGCGCCAAAGAAAATAACGTCATTCACCTCAGCGCCAACTCTATCAAGAATCGAACTGACGACATCATCGGGCAGGAACTTCAGGATAGGAGACTGGAGGCCATCCATGCCGGTATCGAGGCTGTTCACCCGAATGTACGCCAATCCTTTCGCGCCGTAGATGCTGACAAACTTGGTGTAATCATCCAGATTCTTTCGAGTCAGACGGTCACCACCAGGAAGGCGCAACGCTGCGACCCGGCAGCTGTCATCATTCGCCGGCCCGCTGAATACTTTGAACTCCACGTCTTTCATCAGATCAGCCACATCGACCATGGTCAGGCCAAAGCGCAGATCAGGACGGTCAGAGCCATAAAGCTGCATCGCGTCCGCGTATGAAATTACAGGCATCTCGCCGAGATCGACATCAATGAGTTCAGCGAACAGCTGCCGGATCATCTTTTCGGTGAGATCCATCACTTCCTGTTGATCGACAAAGCTCATCTCGATATCAATCTGCGTGAACTCGGGCTGACGATCTGCACGCAGGTCCTCATCCCGGAAACAGCGGGCAATCTGGTAGTAACGGTCAAAGCCGGACATCATCAGCAGCTGTTTGAAAATCTGCGGTGACTGGGGCAGTGCATAAAAGTTGCCGGGGTGAACACGACTTGGCACCAGATAGTCACGGGCACCTTCAGGTGTCGCTTTTGTCAGGATAGGCGTTTCGATATCCACGAACCCATGTTGATGCAGGAAATTACGAACCAGATGAGTCGCTTCTGAACGCAGCCTCAGCTTCTCCTGCATTTCGGGACGTCTGAGATCAATGGCACGGTTTCGAAGTCGTACGTCTTCTCCGGCACTGGAATATTCGTCCAGCTGGAATGGTGGCGTATCTGCCCGGTTCAGGATATTCAGTTCGAGGCCGAGCACCTCGACCATACCTGTGGCCATCTTCGGGTTAACCGCCTCATCATCCCGGGCTCGAACACGTCCTTTTACCTGGATGACAAACTCGTTACGCACCTGATCGGCAAGCGCAAAGGCATCGACAGTGTCGGGGTCATAGACCACCTGGATGATGCCGGTGTAATCCCTGACATCCAGAAAAATAACACCGCCGTGATCACGGCGACGATGAACCCAGCCACACAAAGCGACTTCTTCACCTATGTGAGAATCTCTAAGTTGGCCACACAGGTGGCTACGCATGTTTTACCCCTAACGGCGAGAGTTTTTCTAACGTTCCTGGAACCTTTACCGAACCGCCTGGCTTTATGTCGTTGAAGCCGAGGTGGTGGATGAAGATTCGCTGGAGGAACTGCCGGACGAAGAACCGGAACCTGAACCGGAATCGCCGGATACGTTCTTTTTCTTGCCAGTCTTAAAATCGGTTTCGTACCAGCCACTACCTTTCAGACGAAACCCTGCTGCGGAGACCAGCTTGTTGAGTTTCGATTGATTGCATTCCGGACAAACCTTCAGCGGTTCATCTGAAATTTTCTGAAGCTTTTCCAGCTTGTTCGAACAAGCTTCGCATTCATATTCGTATATAGGCATCTTGGTCCTCATCCTTTTGTTGACCGCCGGCACCTCCGACCCCAGCGGCTGCGCATTATATAAACAAACCGCCCCAAATGGCGACAGGCACTATTCGGATGAATATGGGGTCATGTATCGAGATTTAAAGGGTTTTTCTTGAATGGCCTATTTCAATCGGATATAAAGCACACCCAAGAGAAGAAGCCGCCCACTAACTTATCCAGACAGACGGCTCCTTCTTTTTTTATTGAATTCAGATTTATAACACTACACACATAAGGATTACTGAATGGCTGCTAAGAAGGCAAAAGCGAAAGCTCCTGCTAAGAGAAAACCTGCAATCAAGGACAAGTACACGAAGAGTGCCATCCTTGCGGAAATTGCGGAAAACACCGAACTTTCCAAGAAGCAGGTTGGTGCCGTACTGGACGAACTGTCTGACCTGATTGAACGTCACGTCAAGAAAGGCGGTGCCGGTGAGTTCACCCTGCCTGGTCTGCTTAAAATCAAGACTGTGAAAAAGCCTGCTCGCAAGGCACGCAAAGGTGTACCTAACCCGTTCCGTCCTGGCGAACTGATGGACGTTGCAGCCAAACCGGCAAGCACGCGCATCAAAGTGCTGCCACTGAAAGGTCTGAAAGAGTTTGTCTAAACTCACCCCGGATCAGAAAAAAGGCCGCATCTAGCGGCCTTTTTTTTGGCGCAACGCTGATTTTTTGGCGCAACGCTGATCTTCTGCCGGTTCTACTTGCTGAGATGCGCAAGCGACCCGGCGTTCTGCTCCCAGTTCCGCCCGTCGAAAGGCTCATAGGTCACGTTGTTGAAAGTCGAGGGATCTACGCAGCGAAAATTGACACTGACACCATCAGGATTCGAACGCGGGATATAGAAGGGCTTTACACCACAGGTCTGGCAGAAGTAGTGCTTTGCTACGCCGGTATTAAAGGTATACAAACCAAGCTCATCCCAACTTGATTGCAACTTAAAAGAAGTAGCTGGAATGATAAGATGCTGGAAGCCGACCCGGTAACAGATGGAACAGTTGCATTCGTGGATCTCGACGTCAGGTTCCGATTCAAACTCAAACTGGACGCGGCCACAGTGGCAGTCTCCCCTGTGTATAAAAGAGCGGGTGTGAGACATAGTTAATTTCCAATCACAAGACACAAAGAAGTACTGCAAATGAGATCGTCAAGATACACCATCGCAACACTCAAAGAGACACCCTCAGACGCGGAGATCATCAGTCACCAGTTGATGATCCGGGCTGGACTGATTCGCAAGCTGGCATCGGGAATCTATACATGGATGCCGATGGGGCTGCGTGTGCTGCAGAAGATAGAGGCCATCATCCGCGAAGAGATGAATGCGAAAGGCGCGCAGGAAGTCTTGTTACCTGTGGTTCAGCCAGCTGAGCTCTGGCATGAGTCCGGTCGCTGGAGCCAGTACGATGAGGGTCTGTTGTTGCAGTTCACTGATCGTCATGACCGTGAGTTCTGCTTTGGACCAACCCATGAGGAAGTGATTACAGATATGGCTCGCGGCGAACTGAAGAGCCATAAACAGTTGCCCGTCAACTACTACCAGATACAGACAAAATTCCGCGATGAGACGCGCCCACGCTTTGGCGTACTGCGTTCGCGGGAGTTCGTGATGAAGGATGCCTACTCTTTCCATATGGACATGGCGTCTCTGGAAGAGACTTATCAGGATATGTTCGACGCCTACTCCAGGATCCTGACACGCATGGACCTGGATTTCAGACCGGTGCTGGCAGATACCGGAAGCATTGGTGGCAGCGCCTCCATGGAATTCCACGTCCTGGCAGAGAGTGGTGAAGATAAGATCGCTTTCTCTTCAGAATCCGACTATGCAGCAAACATTGAGATGGCTGAAGCCGTGGCACCTGAGAACGAGACGGAAGACGAAGCAGCGATGGAGGAAGTGCATACACCGGATGTCCGCACCATTGATCAGGTGACCAGTTTCCTGAACCTGCCCGTAGAGAAATCCGTTAAAACCTTAATCGTTGAGGGCGAGGACTCAGAGATGGTCGCGCTGGTGCTGCGTGGTGATCATCAGCTTAATGCCATCAAGGCAGAAAAGATTGATGGTGTTGCTGCACCTCTGAAAATGGCAGACGAGGCGAGCATCAAGGCGAAACTTGACTGCTCACTGGGCTCAATAGGGCCAGCGAACCTACCAATACCTGTCATCGTAGATCGCAGTGCCGCCGCACTCAAAAACTTTGTCGCGGGTGCAAACCGTGATGACTATCACCTGGTGAACATGAACTGGGGGCGAGATGCCAATCCGGCATCCATCCATGATCTGCGCGAAGTAGTCGAAGGAGACCCAAGCCCTGATGGCAAAGGTACCATCCAGTTCAAGCGTGGTATTGAGGTCGGACACATCTTTCAGCTAGGGGACAAGTATTCATCAGCGATGAATGCAACCGTGCTCGACGAATCCGGCAAAGCACAGGTCATGCAGATGGGCTGTTACGGCATGGGGGTTACCAGGCTGGTGGGAGCCATTATCGAGCAGAACCATGATGAAAAAGGCATCATCTGGCCAGAACCACTGGCCCCTTTCACTGTGATCATTATTCCCGTGAACGCCCATAAATCAGAAGCCGTTGCTGCCGCGTCTGAGAAACTCTACACATCGCTGATGGCAAAAGGTGTGGAGGTGCTGCTGGACGACAGAGATGGCGTTCGACCAGGTGCCAAGTTCGCCGATGCAGAGCTCATTGGCATCCCGCACCGCGTTGTGATTGGCGATCGAGGCCTGGATAAGGGGGTCGTCGAGTACCTGTACCGCCGCGAGGGCGAATCCAGGGATGTACCAGTCGACGATATCGAAGCGCTGGTCAGTTAACCGGCGCGAATCACTTCCAACAGGGTTGCTTCTGTCTGAGGACCCACCAGTGTGCTGACAATCTGCCCGTCCGGCCCGATAATAACCGTCGTGGGCAGCACCTGGGGCTGGTCGTATCCCAGCACCGGGTAGGGGTCCTCAGCATAGACCGGGAAAGTGATTTTCATTTTTTCTATCTGGCGCAACGCTTCGTCTGCCGGCGGCGCATCGAAGTTAACACCCAGCACCACGATGTCTTCGTGGTTCTCACCAAGCGCAATCAGCTCCGGTATTTCCTTGATGCAGGGCGCACACCAGGTTGCCCAGTAATTAATAACAAGGGTCTTACCGCGAAAGTCGTCATAGCGATACCCGTTACCCTGGGTATCCCGGAAATCAGGTTGCGTGCAGCCTGCAAGTAACAATACACTCAGAAATACGATCAGTTTCAATTCAGTTCTCCACGGAAAAGTCGTTCCAGATCCAACTCAAACGCCGAGCGCCTATCCTGATAGGATTCGGTCAGCTTGCGATGAATGACCTCTTCCCAGCCATCACCGTGCTTTGTAAATCCTGAGGGCATAGGCCAGGGCAAATCTCTATAGAGCTCCCAGAAAGATACTTCATTCAGATCTCTCGAGAGCACGAGGCCGCCTCTGTCCAGGCTTCGAATAAGTCCAAGACCAAGCAGACGACTCTTATACTCATGCCAGGTCTGCATATCCACCCTGTGGCTGAGCTTCATGATACTTCGGTCAGTGACGACATCTCCGGATCTATGGCAGCGAAAAAACTCGTTAAGGATGATCAGTACCTGAACCAGCGGAGGTTCCATTTCCTTGCTTCGGCGAGACCGGAAGAGTCCCATGTTTTTGCTCAGCTCTGCGCCGAACAAAACAATTGTCCAGGACACATACAGCCAGATCAGAAACAGTGGCACAGCGGCATAGGTTCCGTAGATAACGGCAAAGTCTGTATTTGCCATCACGGTACCAAACAGTTGTTTTACCAGCTCAAAGGCGACTGCCACCACAAAACCACCCATCACACCATGTCGCAGAGGCAGGACGCAGTTGGGAACTGCCACGTACATCAGCGTGAACATGGCGGTGTTAAGGACGATGGGAATAAGCGCGATGAGGTTTGATGTCCCGGCAACATCGGTCAAAAGCGGCAGCGAAAAAAGGTAGACCGTGATCGCAAGACCGAGACCCATCAAGACCGGACCGAGCGACAGGATAGCCCAGTACATCAGGATGCGCTGAAACCCCTGTCGGGGTTCCTGGATGCGCCAGATCTCGTTGAAAGACTTCTCGATCGTGAACATCATCAGAAACGCCGTGATGGCGATAACCGCGAGACTGGGAACTGACAGGTTCTTGGCCTGCTCCGAGAACGCCTGCAGGTATTCCTGCACGACACCCACACTCTCCGGCACGACATTATCGAAAACAAAGGTCTGCAACTGATCGCCAAGACCCGAGAACGCCTGGAACGCGGAGGACAGCGTATAGGTAATCGTCAGCAAAGGTACCAACGCAAATAGCGTCTGGTAGGTCAGTGCAGCAGCGGTCGTCTGACAACCGTCTTCAACATAGTTTCTGACCAGCAGCTTGATAAAATCCCAAACTGCGACAGACCGGTCTTTAAGCATTACTGATAAACTTTGCGACATTGTATTGAAGTACGTTTTTTTAGAAGTAAGTTGTTTTAGTCTGTTGTACTGAGACAGTTTTTGCAGATGTTTTCGAGAGGTGGACTATGACTTCAGTGACCATTTATCACAACCCCCGATGTTCCAAGTCAAGGCAGACGCTGGCACTGCTGGAGGAGCGCGAACTGGACATTCAAATCGTGCACTATCTGGACACCCCACCGGACGAGAATGCGCTCAAAGATATCATCAGCAAGCTTGGCGTATCAGGGATGGATATCGTGCGTACAGGCGAAGATGAATACAAAACCTCAGGTCTGACAAAAGACTCTGACGACACAGCGGTGATTACCGCCATCGTCAACGCACCCAAGCTGATGCAACGTCCTATCGTGGTCTGTGGAAACCAGGCAAGAATTGGCAGACCGCCGGAAAGCGTACTGGAAATTATCTAGCCGGAAATTGTTCCGAATGATCAGTGAATGATCTTTTCGCGTTCCTGTGACTGTGGAATGCTTTCCGGCTCAAAGTCGACCGGTTCAAACACATCCTCACTGACACGCACTTCGTAGCGGCGAGTCGCCACTTCACCATCCAGGACTTCCGGAAGCACTTTGAGAAAGTCTTCCATGTGGTCGGTTTCAAAATGACCCTGCAGCGCATCGACCGATTCCCACTCCTGGAAGAGCAGCAACTGATTCGGATCTGTCAGACCGACGTAGAACTCATAGCTGATACACCCTTCTTCAGCCCGACTGGCGACCGCCATTTCACGCATCAGCTCAAGTGCATCTTCGCGAACTTCAGCTTTTACGGGGAAAGTGCCATGAACAATGATCATTGGGAATACGTCTCTCGGTGATGCGGTGAAAAGTCGCGACAGTATAGCGCGATTTACCCACCCTTTCACTGTCCGGCCGATGAACAGAGAGGCTCGTGCCCGTCAGGACGGGGGTTATTTTTCCCGATGTACGGCAAAAGGCGACCATGCCTGGGCTACAGGCATGACTTCCAGCTGATTCACGTTGATGTGTGGTGGCAGACTGGTGGTCCAGTAGACGATTTCCGCGATATCTGGCGCAGACAGAGGCTGCATGCCTTCATAGACTCCCGCAGCTTTGTCCGCATCACCTTCAAATCTGACGATGGAGAATTCAGTCTCGCACATACCTGGTTCCACCACTGAAACCCTGATGTTCTTGCCCAGCAGGTCTGTCCTCAGATTGCGGGAAAACTGCTGAACGAAAGCTTTGCTGCCACCATAGGCATTGCCTCCGGGGTAGGGCCAGCTGGCAGCAACCGACCCGATGTTCACAATATGACCGCTACCTCGGGAAACCATGCCAGGCAGCACCGCACGGGTGCAGTACATGACGCCCTTGATATTGGTATCCACCATGGCGTCCCAGTAATCCAGGTCCACGTTCTCTGCGGGTTCAAGCCCCAGAGCAAGACCCGCGTTGTTGACCAATACGTCAATCTGACGAAAGTCTTCCGGTAAATCAGCGATCGCAGACGAAACACCCTGCCGTTCCCTGACATCCAGGGTTATGGCGTGACATTCGGTTTTTTCACCGAGCACTTCAACCAGCGATGCAAGGCGTTCTGTTCGTCGCGCTGCGACAATAACCCTGTCACCCGCATCTGCATACCTGCGCGCACAGGCCTCACCAAAACCGGAGGAAGCACCGGTAATCAGCACTGTTTTCATACGTTGTCTCCCCGAGACTCACCGATCAGGCCTATCTTTCCAAGGGTCAATGCCTCGCTGATCTCGTCAAGTATGGCCGGGTCATCTATGGTCGCCGGAGGCTCATAGGGTTTCATATCCGCAATTTTCCGAATGACCTGTCGCAGAATCTTGCCGGATCGTGTTTTCGGCAGGCGCTGCACGAGAACAATCTGCTTGAAATTGGCGAAAGCGCCGACTTCTGCACGAATCATCCCCACCAGTTCACCCTGCAGACTTGCCAGCTCCACATTCACACCATCTTTCGTAATCACAAGGCCGGCCGGCACCTGTCCCTTATCTCTGTCTTCCACACCGACCACAGCACACTCCGCAACCGCCGGATGTGCCGCAACCACCTCTTCCATCTGGCCTGTCGACAGCCGGTGTCCTGCTACGTTAATGACATCATCAGTACGCCCCATGATGTAAAGGTATCCGTCCTGATCAACATAACCGCCATCACCCGTGTGATAGTAACCAGGGTGTTCTGACAGATAGGCATCAAGGTAACGTTGGTGGTCACCCCAGACAGTCGGCAGGCAACCCGGTGGCAGCGGCAGCTTGATGACCACATCACCTTCTTGATCGGCACCCTGACGCTCGCCGGCTTCCGAAAGTATCTGAACATCGAATCCCGGGACCGGCAGGGAAACGGACCCAGCCTTCGGTTCAAAGTTCTCAATACCGAGAGGTACAGAAGCCACGGGCCAGCCGGTTTCCGTCTGCCACCAGTGATCGATGACCGGCACGCCCAGAATCTCGCAAAGCCAGTCATAAGTCGCAGGGTCTGTACGTTCACCGGCCACAAACAATGAGCGCAGGGAACTGACGTCATGATTCTTCAGAAACGTTGCATCAGGGTCTTCTTTCCTGATGGCTCTGAAAGCTGTTGGCGCCGTAAAGAAAACGTTCACACCATGCTCAGCGATGACCCGCCAGAAGGTACCTGCATCCGGCGTACGAACCGGCTTACCTTCAAACAGAATCGTCGTGCACCCGGCAAAGAGCGGCCCATAAACAATGTATGAATGCCCAACCACCCAGCCGACATCGGATGCCGCCCAGAAGACTTCACCGGCTTCAATATTGTAGAGATTGCGCAAACTATAGGTCAGAGCAACCGCATGTCCCCCATTGTCACGCACCACGCCCTTGGGTTTGCCGGTTGTACCTGAGGTGTAGAGTATGTAGAGGGGGTCCGCAGAAGATAACGGCACTGGATTCACCGGTGCTGCCGACTCAAGTAGTTCCTGCCAGTCCACATCAATATCATTCGACATGTCAGCGACGCACTGTGTTCGCTGAAGAACAACACAATGGTCCACAGCATGGTCGCTCATCCGCAACGCTTCATCCACCAACGGTTTGTAGGGAATCACACTGGCGAACTCAATTCCGCAGGACGCGCAAAGAATCACCTTCGGCGTTGCATCATCAATTCTCGTCGCCAGTTCCCGTGACGCGAAACCACCAAACACCACAGAATGAATGGCGCCAATTCGCGCACAGGCCAGCATGGCAATGGCGGCTTCAGCAATCATGGGCATATAGATGATCACCCGGTCACCTTTGTTAACACCCAGATCTGAGAGTGCCCCGGCAAACCTGGCGACCTCATCACGCAGCTCCACGAAGGAGAACTTTTCGATCGCTCCGGTGACCGGAGAGTCATAGATCAACGCAGTCTGCTCTCCCCTGCCCTGCTCAATGTGAAAGTCGAGCGCCAGATAGGATGAATTCAGTTCCCCATCGACGAACCAGGCATCATTACCATTGGCATCTTTCGACAGCACGCTGGCTGGTTCCTTATACCAGGCAATGTATTTCGCCTGTTCAGCCCAGTAAGACTCTGGATCTTCAAGAGCCTGCGTACACTCATTCCTGTAATCTGCCACGCGTCATTTCCCAAAATCTCAGTCTAAACAACAACATACCACCTAATTGCAGGCACAAAAAAGGGGCTCTGCGCCCCTATTGTATGCCTGTGCTTGAAGCTACTTGCCTTACAGAGAAGCTTCTCTCTGTTCGCTTGCGCTTCTATTTTCTTTTGCGCTTGCGCTTTATGGCATCCAGCTGCGCCTTGGTTGGCTGAGCGCGGAGCAGTTTTTTGTGTAAAGAAGAACGCTTGGAGATCTTTTTATGCTCGACATAAAAGTCGACCGCTTTCTGCCAAGCACCTTTTAGACCATGCAGATTAATGGACACTGTCGTGTTAACGATTTTATCGAGTTTCGTTGACATGATGCCAATCTGAAACACCGGTGTGCGAGTTCCGCTCTTCTCCGTTTTCATCCGGAACAGAATGCCGCGAACCTTACCCTTGGTATCAAACAACGCAGCTTCTGCTGCTTCGGTTTTCGCTTTCGCCTGCTGCTTTGCCAACACTGCATCACGAGCTTCGGCTTTTTCCTTGACCTTGGCTCGATCAGCGCCTCGCACGCGTTTGCCATCTTTCTTCAGCGAGAAATATTCCTGGTAGGTTTTCCCGGCGATCTGACGTCTGACTCGAAACCCGTGAAACCGTGTCGTATCCAGTAATTCTACGCTCATCTCTTCCTGTGCCTCGTTTGCTTATCAGCGACTTCTCTCAAAGAAGTCAAATGCGCCCAACTCAATCTACTTGTCAGCCTGATCGAGAGAGACGGCATGATAACCCAATTTTTCTAGGGGTTGCAGCCACTTTGCCTTATTCACAACCAAAAATTTTCCTTAAAGACGCCGGGCTGCTACACCTCAGATTCGCTCAGGCCTGCACGACTGCACCAGAATTGAGCAGGTCATCGATATCGCCCTGCAGGAGGCCCGCATCCTGCAAAACCTGCACGGTATCTTCACCGGGCAATCTTGATCCATGAGTGATCGCGGGCTCAGTTCGCGAGAAACGTGGTGCGGGTGCCGGCTGAACAACACCATCGAGTTCAACAAACGAATTACGCGCCTCAGCGTGGGGGTGTTTGTGTACTTCATCCAGCGCAAGAATTGGCGCAAAGCAGACATCGGTTCCCTCCATAATCTCGCGCCACTCGTCACGAGTTTTTGTTTTGAACACTTCAGTCAGATCAGCTTTGAACTCACCCCATTTGGACTGATCCATCTGTGCAGCAAATCGGTCAGCATCAAGGCCCGCTTTTTCCACAAGCAGTGCGTAGAATTGAGGCTCAATGGACCCCAATGAAATGTACTTGCCATCTTTGGTTTCGTACGTGCCGTAAAAGTGGGCACCGCCATCAAGCAGGTTTGTACCCCGATCCATCTTGAATGCACCGGCAGCCTGCATGGTGAAGAACATCGCCATCAGTGTAGACGCACCATCAACCATGGCCGCATCAACCACCTGACCCTTGCCGGATTTCTGCGCCTCAAGCATGGCACAAACCATACCGAAGGCCAGGAACATGCCACCGCCACCGAAGTCACCAACCAGGTTGAGTGGAGGAACCGGCTTGCCGCCAGGCTCACCGATCGCATGTAACGCACCGATCAGCGAAATATAATTAATGTCGTGACCCGCAGCCTGAGCCATCGGCCCTTCCTGGCCCCAGCCGGTCATTCTTCCATACACCAGCTTTTCATTACGGCCCATACAGTCAGCAGGCCCGACTCCCAGACGTTCGGTTACCCCGGGGCGAAATCCCTCGAACAGTGCATCTGAAGATTCACAGAGCTTCAGGATCACCTCCTTGCCAGCGTCGCTTTTAAGATCTACCGCAATGGACTTGCGACCACGAGTCAACACATCCTGAGCCCGACGCGGTTGTCCGGCAGCACGGTCTACACGAATGACTTCAGCGCCCATGTCAGCCAGCAGCATGCCGCAGAATGGTCCCGGCCCAATGCCTGCCAGCTCAATTATTCTTGTTCCTGTTAACGGTCCCACTATTCACTCTCCAGCTTGGAATACAAAGCCTCGTATTTAGTCATACATCGAGGACCCAGGGCAACTCACTGTCAGCTTGCCTCAAGATGAGGGTCCGCTATCATCTGATGATGCTTGAACACATAGAAATTGAACCACCGAAAACAGCACGTTCGACGGTGATCTGGTTGCACGGTCTGGGAGCAGACGGTCATGACTTCGAACAGATCGTTCCCGAACTGCATCTGCCGGAAGACTCGACGATTCGCTTTATCTTCCCTCACGCGCCTGTTCGCCCCGTGACGATTAACGATGGTGCGGAGATGCGCGCCTGGTATGACTTCATCCCCCACTCGGAAACCGAGGGACAGGAAGACATTAACGAATCCATGAATCAGATCCGGGCATTCATTGAGAACGAACAGGCGCGCGGCATTGCCTCAGAAAATATTCTGCTGGCAGGATTCTCTCAGGGCGGTGTCATTGCGTTACACACCGGCATCCGATACGAAAAACGCCTGGCTGGCATTCTTGCTATTTCAACCTACCTCTACGATTTCGCCGGCAGTCAGGCTGAAATGAATGACGCCAACCTCGCCATTCCCATCATGATGGCCCACGGCACACACGACCCGATGATTCCAGTCATGCGCGCTGCAACTTCTCGTGAAAACCTGACTCGCATGGGCTATGACGTACGCTGGTTTGATTACCCCATGGGCCATCAGGTCTGCCTTGAGGAGGTGGAAGAGATCGCTGCATTCTTCGCAGAAGTACTGCCTCGATGAAACTGAGTATCGCGCCCAGCCCGTCCACCTGGGCTGAATGTGTCTGCGAGAATTTCGACGAATTCCTCGCAGATCACGCAGCTAATGAGCGAAAAGCCTCATCCATGGCCATGGCGCTTGTTGCGCACTACCCGGACCGGCATGAACTGGTGCGGGAAATGGTCGACCTGGCTCTGGAAGAGCTCAATCACTTCAAGCAGGTGATTCGGCTGATGCAGTCCCGCAATCTGGTCATGCCACCGGATCAGAAAGACAGCTATGTAAACGACTTGCGTGCTCATGTGCGTAAAGGCACGGACGCCTACTTTCTGGACCGGCTGTTATCAGCTGCGGTGATCGAAGCACGCGGCGAAGAGCGGTTCAGACTCCTGTCAGAAACTCTGAGTGATACCCAGCTTGCCGCCTTTTACCGGGCACTGGCTAACTCTGAGGAGGGACATCACAAACTGTTTATCAATCTGGCACTCACGTATTTTCCGGAAGACGAGGTCTCTCAGCGTATCAATGACTGGGTCACGATCGAAGGATCCGTCATGGATACATTGCCCATTCACAGTCGCCTGCACTGATTTACCGGCGCGGCGCTCGGAGACGAACTTCCACTGATGGAAAGTCGCGCACAGATTAATAAGTACCTGGCTCGGTATGCAGAGCCTGAAGCCGCCAGAATCAGCGTAGACAGGCACTACGATCACGTTCTGGTCATCCCGGCTTATGCTGAATCAGCGCAGCAGTTACGCAAGGTCTGGCAAGCCACGAGCGGCGATTTTCTTGTGATTATCGTCGTCAATTGCCCCGATTCCGGACCAGACAGGCAGACAGAAAACCTCGCTGATGAACTGAAAAGACATTCCGGCCACGGCCAGGACATTCTCATTGTGGACCGTTATTCAGAGGGAAAGAGAATCCCTGTACGTCAGGGGGTCGGGCTTGCTCGAAAGATCGGATGCGATATCGCACTATCCCTGATCAATCTTGGTTACATTCGGGACACCTGGATTTTCACAACAGACGCCGATGCAATCCTGCCAGAGAACTACTTCACCCTGCCCCAGAAACTGAAGGCCAGCAACTCTGCACTGATTTTTCCATTCCACCATACCGCGAGCCCTGAACTGTCTGAGGCCAGCCGGTCTTACGAGTTGTCGATGCTTTATTACGCTGCCGGTCTCACCTGGGCAGGCTCTGACTATGCATACACCACCATTGGTTCAACCGTGACTTTTTCTGCCAACTATTATGCAATGGTGCGAGGGTTCCCAAAAAGAAACACCGGCGAGGACTTCTATCTGCTGAACAAAATGCGTAAGGCGGCACCGATCTCCTGTCTTTCGAAACCGACAATCTCGATCGAAGGCAGGATATCGGAACGGGTCCCTGTTGGCACCGGTCGCGCCATCGCCAGACTTTCAATTTCTCGTGACATCGCCAGGGTTGAACATCCGCAGTGCTACCAATACCTTAGGGCAACACTGACCTGGATGAACCAGATCTCGATCTCGCAGCCTGCATCCCCAAAGACAGATATGCCGCTGGCAAACGAACTCCTGGAAGGCTTCGGGTTCTTCAAACACTATGAGCGCAAGCGTCAGCAGTCACCGACTCCCGAAGTGATGCGCAAACATTTACACGACTGGTTTGACGCCCTGAAAACCCGACAGTTTATTCACGGGCTTCGCGACCGGCAGTCAGGTTACGTGCCGATCACGGCTGTTGGTGAGGCGCAATTCCTGCCGGAAACAACGTCAATCGAGCGCTTGCTGGCAGCCTGCCGGAAGCAGGTCTTTCGCGCATAAAGTGCTAGAATTACGCTTCGCGAATCACGCCAAGCACAGTGAAGGACAATGCACAGGGTATTTATTGACGGTCAGGCAGGCACCACTGGCCTGCAGATTCACGACAGACTTTCCAGGCGACCAGATATCGAGTTGATCGAGATCGATCCTGAGCGACGCAAAGACCCGAATGCCAAGCAGGAAATTGTGAACGAGGCTGACGTGGTAATTATGTGCCTGCCCGATGAGGCAGCTCGGGAGACGGTCGCCAATAACAGCAATCCAAACACACGATTCATAGATGCCAGTACCGCGCATCGCGTTGACCCATCCTGGACCTATGGCTTCCCGGAGTTGTCGAGAGAGCAGAGAACCGCTGTTGGCAGCGCCAAATACGTTTCCAATCCCGGCTGCTATCCGACAGGTTTCCTCGCGGCCATCAGGCCGCTGGTCGTTGACGGTCTGCTGTCTGCAGATGCACTCATCTCCATCAACGCTATTTCCGGCTACAGCGGCGGTGGTCGCCAGCTCATCGAGAGATATGAGGAAAGAAGACGAGAGCAGCCAGACAATCTCTGGCATGCTCGCCCCTACGCACTGGGCCTGCAACACAAACATGTGCCTGAAATGACCAAGTACGCCGGCCTGAATATACTCCCGATATTCCTGCCTCTGGTGGCACACTTCCATCAGGGCATGCTGGTCAGTGCTCCCATCCACAAGGCGCAGTTCAAAAAAGATGTGACGCCGGAAGATGTTCAGCAGCTGCTCAGTGAGCGTTACGAGTCGGAAACCTGTATCAACGTTTTTCCCGTGGGAGCCGAAACCGAACAGGATTATTCAGGCAACGGCGGCTTCCTGGATCCCCAGGGTGCGAACGGCACGAACCGCATCGACCTGTTCGTGTTCGGGCATGCTGACCAGATGGTCCTGATGGCTCGCCTGGACAATCTTGGTAAGGGGGCATCCGGTGCCGCTGTACAAAATCTGAACCTGATGCTACAGGTAAATGAACTTGAAGGACTGAGTGTCTGAACTGACGAGGCATAAAACGATGACTAACTCTGAAGAACGACAGGCTGAGTTGCAGGCGCAATACGACCGCTTCCTGAAAGCCCAGTTGAAACTGGATCTGACTCGCGGCAAACCTGCAACCGAACAGCTGGACCTTTCCAATGAACTGGACGGGATTCTGGGCGGTTTTTACATGCTGCAGGATGGTACGGACGTCAGGAACTATGGGGGTATCCTGGGGATTCCCGAGGCCAGAAAGCTGGGCTCCGACATTCTTGACTGCCGACCCGAGCAGACCATGGTCGGCGGTAACAGCAGCCTGAACCTGATGTACACCTTTGTGCATCACAAACTGGCCGAGTGGGGAGACAAGGCAAAATTCCTCTGCCCTGTCCCGGGTTATGACAGGCACTTCGCGATCTGCGAACACTTTGGTATCGATATGATCCCGATACCGATACTTGATAACGGGCCTGATATGGCTGTCATTGAAGAAATGGTTTCAGCGGACAGCGATATCAAGGGCATCTGGTGTGTTCCGAAATACTCGAACCCCACCGGGCACACCTACAGCAAAGAGGTTGTTGAGGCATTTGCGCAGCTGCCGAAGAAAGCCGGAGCTGGTTTCTGCATTTTCTGGGACAACGCCTATGCGGTTCATGATCTGGAAGAGCCTGGGGACGTGCTGCACAGCCTGATGACAGAAGCCGAAAAGGCTGGCACCGAGAACAGTGTTGTCATGCTGGCATCAACGTCCAAGGTGACCTTCGCCGGTGCCGGTATTTCATTCCTCGCAAGCGGAGAATCAGCACTCAAGGAATTCGAGAAATTTCTATCAAGCCAGGTTATCGGTTTCGATAAGGTAAACCAGTTACGTCACGTACGATTCCTGGAGGACATGAATCAGGTTCGCGCACACATGGCCAGGCATCGCGAACTGATCAAGCCCAAGTTCGATATGGTACTGAGCAAGCTGGAAGAAGCGCTTGCCGGCAAAGACATCGCCACCTGGACGCACCCACGTGGTGGTTACTTCATTTCCCTGGACACACGCCCGGGTCTCGCAAGTACCATCGTTGAACTTGCCGCCGCAGCCGGAGTAAAGCTGACGCCAGCAGGCGCTACCTTTCCCTATGGCAAGGACCCTGAAAACCAGAACATCAGGATTGCACCAACCTATCCGAGCCTGACTGAACTGGAGCAGGCCATGGACGTGTTCGTTACCTGCGTGGAGCTCGCGACCCTGAACGCGGACAACGCGTGAAGCTACACCCACTGGACCTGACGGTCCTGGTTGTCTACTTCGGTCTGATGCTCGCACTGGGTATCTATTTCTCACGGACGAACAACTCGACCGAACAGTACTTCCTGGGAGGTCGAAACTTCAGCGGCTGGGTAATCGGACTCAGTCTGGTAGGCACCTCGATCAGCTCAATCACGTTCCTCGCCTATCCCGGCGATGCTTTCAAAACCAACTGGCTGAGGTTCCTGCCAAACCTGATGCTACCCATTGCCGTGTTAATTGCCGCCTGGCATTTCCTGCCAAGGTTAAGACGCGAAGGCAGTGTTACAGCTTACGAATTTCTGGAGCGTAGATACGGACCGGCCATCAGAGGATACGGAGCGGTGGCGTTCATTATCGCTCAGATCACAAGGGTCAGCATGATCCTGTATCTGATATCCCTCGTTATCCAGACCATCACCGGCATGGATGCGCACATCAGCGTACTTGTCGCGGGTGTCTTCGTGGCGGCCTACACGATACTGGGTGGTATCGAAGCGGTCGTGTGGACGGACGTTATTCAGACTATCGTCCTGATCACCGGCGGCCTGTTTTGCCTGTTCATTATCATCGTCGAGATCCCCGGCGGGTTGACCACCATCATCGAAACCGCCTGGCAGGCTGACAAGCTAAGCGTTGGAGATTTCGGCAGCGCAGGCGCGGTAAACTCAACCAATGCTGGTTACCAGCCAGCCAGCTGGCAGCCATCCCTGTTTGAGAAAACAGCACTTATGATGCTGCTGATAGGACTCATCAGCTGGCTGACGGAATACTCCAGCAACCAGAACACCGTGCAGCGGTTCTGCGCATCAAAAAGCGAACATGAGGCTCGCAAGGCAATGTTTATATGTGCCCTCGTCAGTGTACCGACCTGGGCATTCTTCATGTTTCTTGGGACAGCGCTCTGGGTATTCTTTCAGCACTACCCATCAGAGATAGCGGCAGAGGTGCTGTCAGGATCAAAAAAGGCGGAGGAGATCCTGCCTCACTTCATTACCCACTATCTTCCTCATGGTCTCATTGGTCTGGTCATCGCCGCCGCCATAGCCGCTGCCATGTCATCCCTGGATAGCAGCATCAACGCGATTGCCACGGTTACCACGCACGATCTGTACCGCCGATTCATGAAGAAGGATGAAGCTGACCACCACTATCTCAACTTCGCCCGAATAGTCAGCACTATCGTCGGGGGCTTGATGATCCTCGGCGCGCTTTATCTTATTGAAACCAGCACCACCACCCTGCAGGATATGGCGACAGTGCTCACTGCACTTCTCGCCGGCGGTCTTCTCAGCATTTACCTGATCGGGTTTTTCAGCAGGCGCTGCAGCAGTCTGCACATCGGATTAGGTATCGCCGCAACCATGGTTTATACCGTCTGGACAATTCTTTCATCACGCGATGTCGTGAATTACCCGTTTGACCTGTACTATACGGGCCTACTCGGAAATATAGTGATGTTTGTTGTGGCTTATGGCAGCTCATATCTGATCCGGCCACAGAAACCTGAAGAAGTAACCACACCTTGACTGATCTACCTGAAGATTTTGTAAAACTGGAACTACCCGAAGAACTGGAAGATGCCATCCTCGACCTGGGGTTCAGTTCTGCGACGCCGGTACAGAATGCCGTATTGCCTCACTCGCTGGACGGCCGGGACATTATTGCCCAGGCTCAGACCGGCACCGGAAAGACCGCGGCCTTCCTGATTTCCATTCTCGCATATGAACTTGAGAACCCGACCGTGGAAGAACGTGATCCAGGCACACCCTTCGCGCTGGTTATCGCACCGACGCGAGAGCTGGTCATGCAGATCAAGGCCGACGCGGATTCGCTGACTAAATACACCGATATCGAAGTGGTTTGCCTTGTTGGTGGCATCGACTACGAGCGACAGAAAACGCAACTTAAAAGTCCCGTTGATGTTGTTGTCGCAACACCCGGACGTCTTCTCGACTTTGCTCGATCAAACACCGTGGATCTATCACAGGTGGAGATCATGGTCATCGATGAGGCGGATCGCATGCTGAGCATGGGGTTCATACCCGACGTCAAATCCATCGTCGCAAGAACGCCAAAAAAACAGTCTCGGCAAACGCAATTGTTCAGCGCAACCTACAGCGAAGACATCAAGCGTCTCGCTGCATCCTGGACCCTGGACCCGGTTCGCATTGAGATCGAGCCAGAACAGGTTGCCGTCGATACCGTCGAGCAAAAGGTGTTTCTGACCTCCGAAGATGAAAAGTACAAGGTTCTCTATAACATCATTCATCACTATCACATTGAACGCGTGCTGGTGTTTGCGAATCGTAGGGACGAATCCCGTGAGCTCGAATCAAAACTCGACAGACATGGTTTCAAAACGGGACTGCTCGCAGGGGATGTGCCACAGAAAAAGCGCATCCGGACCCTTGAAAAGTTCCGCTCCGGTGAAATCGAGGTGCTGGTGGCAACGGACGTCGCGGGTCGCGGTCTTCACATTGACGACATCAGCCACGTAATCAACTACAACCTGCCTGAAGACCCAGAGGATTATGTACATAGAATAGGCAGGACTGGCCGTGCCGGTTCAGAGGGCATGTCGATTTCTCTGGCCTGTGAAAGTGATGCTTTTATGCTGCCGAATATTGAAACTCTGCTGGGCGTTACCCTGCCCTGCGAGAATCCGCCCGAGGAACTGACGGCTGATATCCCTGATCTGCCACCAGGTTCCGCACCTGCCAGACGTCCTCAACGAAACAAACGCCGGAGATAAATTCATGGACAAGCCATTTCCCCTTCTCACCGCAAACAACATCAGGGAAATGGACGAGGTCGCGCACAGGCACCAGTTCAACGACAACGCTGTGCGCAACACCAGATCGCTCGGAGATCTTCTTGGATTGACAGATCTGGGTATTCACATGGTTCGACTCGAGCCGGGAAAAGATTCCACCCAGTTTCATTTTCATCACCAGGACGAAGAATTTCTGTTTATTCTCGAAGGTCGTGGCCTCGCTGATATCGGGGAAGAACAGCACCGGGTAGCCGCCGGCGACTTCATGGCGTTTACAAAAAATTCTCTACCGCACAACCTGCATAATGATTCTGATCATGATCTGATCTACCTGATGGGGGGCACGAGGTCAGCCATTGATATCTGCGACTATCCAAGGATCGGACGTCGAATGACCCGGGAACACGGCCGCAAAACCTACGTAGAACTGGATCAGGTGAATGACGTATAGAGGCAGCCTGTCTATATTTCTGGTTAGATTGCTTCAGGTTGGATTGCTTCTTGTTGGATTGCTGCTGGGCAGTTGTGCTCAGCAGGCACCCTTCATTGCAGTCAGCGGTGCTGTTGGAGAGATTGAGTCAGCAGCCGGTTTTCCCTCGGTCATGCGTAACGCACGCCCGTACATTGTGGATGAAAGATCGCGGATATATAACGGCGATATCCTCCGGACGGACCAGCGCTCAAGCATGAGTGCCAGACTGGCCAGCGGTGGCAGCATCCATATCAGTCCCAACACGCAGTTGCGGGTTAACCTGGTCAAACAACGAGGCACAGATTTCCAGAGTGAGTTCAGCCTGAACGCTGGTGCCATACGGGCACTTGTTATCATGCCACTCAAACTACGTACGAGTGTTGCAGAAGTGTCGGCGGCTTACGGTAACTTCTGGGTTGGCTACGATAACCCGGAGCTCTCCGTCATAGCACTCGACAACGCTGACGTGACCATCAGCAATACAGACGGCGCAGTCGTTTTGAACGAAAAACTTGAGGGCTCAACAACTCGACCAGGCACTGCTCCAGGGTCAGTGAGCAGCTGGTCCAGAGAGAGAGCAGAGAACACCATGGCGTTTCACAACAAGGTCCGCTGATTCGAAGATCAGGGCTCAGCGCCCCAACGATTCCAGAAGGTGACTTTTTCTGCTGGCAGTCTCTCCGCCGGTTTGAGATTCGCTCCCAGAGTATAGGCTGCAGGTAACATGACAGTCTGGGTAACCCCATCAGGTATCTCGAGTATCTCCGCTATCTCACTGGATCTGGCCGTCAGCAGCGAAGTCCAGGTAGTACCAATGCCACGCGCACGCATTGCCAGCATCAGCGACCAGGCGGCCGGCAGGATTGAACCGAAAAACCCTACCTGACTTCCGACATCTTCATCAGGTTCGCCAATCGCAAACACAAAGACCATGCACGGAATCTCATGCAATCGGGCCATCAGAGCATTGTGAGTTGGCTTCAGGGTCATACCACGATCAATGCTGATCTGCTCCAGTACGTCACAGTAGATATCAGCAATCTGTTTCTTTCTGACAGGATCTGTGACGACGAGAAAACGCCAGTTTTCACCGATAATACCTGTCGGCGCCTGCACGGCAACGTTGATACAAGCGAGCAGATCTTCTTCGCTGACGGGGCGTGAATAATCGAGCTTGCGACGTACAGACCGCGCTGTACTTAAAATGTGTTCTACTTCTTCCATCTTTTAATACTATCATTACGCTCATGCCGATCATCATCGAAAAGCCCATTAATGTTCTGGGCACAAAGCTGGAACCCTGCAGTACAGAACCCATGACCGGTTTCTTTCGTGACGGTTGCTGCAACACCTGCGAGGAAGACCTGGGTTCACACACCGTCTGCGTCGAGGCCACCACGGAGTTCCTTGAGTACTCGAGGTTTGCCGGCAATGATCTGTCAACGCCCCATCCTGAACTGGGATTCCCAGGACTCAAGGAGGGAGATCGCTGGTGTCTTTGTGCAGGACGCTGGCTGGACGCCCATGAAAAAGGCATGGCGCCCAGGGTATTTTTGCAGAATACCCATATCAAGGCCCTTGAAATCATACCTCTGGCACTTCTGCAGGAACACGCTGTACAGATCAACTGACCATGCGAAAGGAAAGAACTGCCATACATGTCTGGCATCTCGAGATGACAGACAGGGTGAACTTCGCAGCGGATGCTCGTCCTTATGACCTGAAGAAAGCAGAGGTGCCGCTACCCGAACTCAATCGCTTCCTGTACGCCACTGTCGGTGCACCTTGGAAGTGGTACATGAGACTTGAATGGAACCGGCAGCGCTGGAGTGACTATCTGAAAAGACCGGGCATCGAAACCTGGATAGCCTATCAGGGTGCAACGCCAATCGGTTACTTCGAGCTGGACAGACAGCCTGGAGGTTCCACCGAAATTGTTTACTTTGGCCTTGTCCCACAGTTCGTTGGACAGGGCTTCGGCAGGATGTTTCTGGAGGACTGTATCGCAACTGCCTGGGGCAGAAGTGAACAACGAATCTGGCTGCATACCTGCACACTGGATCATCCGAATGCCCTGCCAAACTACCTGGGCCGTGGATTCAAGGTCTTTAAAGAAGAAGATTTCGAGGATCTGATCCCGGCAGAGCCTTTAAAACCCTGGCCTCAGGCCTGAAGGGACACAAACTGCACCGGAGAACCGGTACGCACCCCGAAATTATCGGCTAAACTGACTTCAATAATAAAAATAAGAAGGCAGTAATTATGGCTCGATTATTCCTTTTTCTCTCCCTGCTAAGCCTGTTTCAGACATCCTATTCAGCCGACTACACCGATGCCGACTATCCCGATATGGTCGGTATATGGAAAGCCCAGTTGCGCACTATTGGCGCCGGGGGCGATCAGGTTGCTAAAGGCGGTATGGTCATCTCCGAAGTGGAAGCTGTTGTAACGATTGATCATCAGGATCGTGAAGTTTTCCTGGGCAAAGTAAGACTCAGCAGCATGACCAGGAATGACCCATCAACGACTCTATGGGGTGCCATCCGATCAAACGGTGAAGAGGCCATGTTCATCGGCAGCGACGGCACAGGCGGACCTATCTGGTTCCTGGATGAAAACAGCTACGAATTCTGTGTCACTCACCTCGCGGACGATGGCGCCATGACGGGCTACTGCGGAGTTTTCCACAAGCAGACGGAATAGAGGCAAGGACTGCCAGCACAGCAGTCCCGCCTGATCAGCCGACAACCAGGGCAGTTATTGCCCCAGCATGCTGCGCAGCATCCACGCGGTTTTTTCATGGACCTGCATCCGCTGGGTCAGAAGATCGGCCGTAGGTTCATCACTCGCCCGCTCGGCGATTGGAAAGACTTCTCTTGCGGTTCGGGCCACTGCCTCATGCCCCATGACCAGATTACGCAACATGTCCTGAGCATCCGGTGCCTGCGCGTCCGGTGAAGCGTCTTCTTCAGGAATGACGGTCAGTTCCGCATAAGCTTTATAGCTGCCTGGCGCCGGATGTCCCAGCGCTCTGATACGCTCCGCGATTTCGTCAACCGCTACCGCCAGCTCCGTATATTCCTGCTCGAACATCTGGTGCAGGGTGTTAAACATGGGACCAGTCACATTCCAGTGATAGTTATGGGTCTTGAGATAAAGTGTATAGCTGTCCGCCAGCAGACGAGACAGCCCCTGGGCTATGTCATGGCGCTCTTCCGTGCTGATACCGATATCAATCGCTACGTCGTTCATCTGGCAATTCCTCATAAATGGATTGAGCACATTATGGGGCGTCAGAATAATAGATAAAGTGAATTATTTGTATCGTATCGATCTATTTAATAGATCATTATCGATAGCACGCCTCAGAGAGCTTCGCGCAACTCATCATGAAAATCCGGATGCGCAATGCTGATGAGTTTCTCCGCACGGCTCGCCAGGGAATCGTAACGAATATCTGCAACGCCAAACTCGGTCACGACAATATCGACATCAGTACGAAGCGCTGTCACAACATCAACTCTGGGCACAATGCGCGAGACGCTACCACCTCTGGCCGTTGCGCTCATGGCAATAATCGAGCGCCCACCCTTTGACGCTTTTGCCGAACGCATGAAATCAACAGAGCCTCCCGTTCCTGAGATCTGTCGACCCCCTGCAACTTCTGCATTAACCTGTCCCATCAGATCGATCTCAACTGCCGAGTTGATGGAGACAAAGTTATCAATCTGGCTGATGACACTGAACTCGTGAGTATAGTCGGCGCTCCTGAACATAACCGACTCAGCCTGGCTATCATGTGCCAACCAATCCAGCAACGCTTCGGACCCCAGCGCCATACCAGTGATATGGCGCCCGGCATCAATCGTTTTACGGGAACCATTCAGATTACCGTTGCGTATCAGGGACATCACACCATCGTCGATCAGACCACCATGAAAGCCAAGGTCATTGCATTCCTTCAGATTTGCAAGGATGGCCGCAGGGACAGCGCCAATACCCGTTTGAATACAGTCACCATCTCTGATCAGGGACGCGATGAGCGCACCGATTTTCTCTGACGTTTCATCCAGGGTGACCGCAGGAAACAAGGGCTGGTCACTTTTAACCGGCACCTTAAGCACCTCGTCAGGAACCAGAGGGCAGCTGATGGGAGCAACAAAAGAATCATTGACCTCCACTACAACCTGTTTAGCGCTCCTACTCACTGCATCCAGAAAGTCCAGGTTCGGACCGAACCTGAGCTGACCATTTCGGTCATAGGCAGCCTGCAGAAGCGCAACTCCCAGATCCTGATCTCCGAGATAATCGAAAACCGTCCGCATATGCATGGGAATAAACCGGACCCTGCCATCGGCATAACTGTCTTTCAGGGATGGCGCCATGAAAAACGTATCCTGTGTCGAATCAGGAGTGAGGGCAGAGAGATCAGCGCGATTGATCGCACCAATCGGAAACTGCAGCCAGCGTATACCACTAAGATTCTCAGAGGCCTGTTCGATAATCTTTAACAGTCCTCTGGGTTCCGAAGTACTGCCGGACACATATACGCTGGTGCCCGGGGTCAGCAGTTCTATCAGGGCTTTTTCGGGATTATGTTCAGTCATAGTCGGCGTACTCTATCGGCATTGCCCACAGCAACTCAAGAAAATACAATCGCTGCTTCGCATTGTCCCGGAAGATGCCACGAAACACCTTCGACGGGTCAGTGCCACCCATTCATCAAAACATCTGTGCAGTATCACTCATGGCTAACACTCAGAAAAACGAAAAGTCCTTCAAAACACGCTGGCAGAATGAATATCAGCCAGAGATGTCGCCAGAGGAGCTCGCACTCATGGGCGGGCGGCAGGCAGATCGACTGGCCTACCTGTTCATATCCGGCTATCAGGCCGCGGTAAGGCGAACCTTCACAGTAGAGGGCAATCGATGGAGCGCGCTGGCCGTTTCCGAAGACAGATCGGGCAAACTACCCGGGCTCAGCCAGCAGGACGACGGCCGTGTTTACGGACACAAGACCTGGGTTGCCGCGTCCGACAACCTGGATGAAATCATTGTTTCCGTGGGTGAGCTACCACAAGGCTCATTGTTTCGAGTACGCCTGCCCAGGTCGGGCGTCACGATCGAGCGCAAATCAGACGTAAAGTTCCTGTCAGAGATGAGCCAGGGTATCGCGCACTTTGACGGCGTGGATGCCGACGCCCTTGAACGTCTGCCAGACCTTGATCTGAAGCAGTTCGCTCGCCGAGAGCCGCTGTATATCTACCTTGCGCTCTGCGGCAACCTTGACGCTCGTGAACATCCGGCTGGCCGGGAACTAATACCAGAATTGCTGGAAGTGGCTTCGGGCGACTTTTCCTCGGACGAACACAAACGCCGTTTCGCCGACGCTGATCTGCGTATCCAATCTTTGTTCCAATCCGACGATGCACCTCACTTTGAGGGCAATTTCAAGGAAGACAGAGGCCTGATCAGCCTCTATTCTCCGGTGATCCAAAAACGCGCAGGACGCGGATAACTGTGCTAACGTTTGAATTATGACTGCATCAACACCCAGATCACTGACACTCGATTCCTACATGGTGAAGCGACCTGCCAAGGTCAACGCCAATGCCACGATTCTCGAAGCCGTTGAGATTATTCTGGAAAGGAGCGTTTCCGGACTTTGCGTGGTTGATGAAAACGACAAGCTGGTGGGCGTACTGTCAGAGCTGGACTGCCTGAGGGCCGTCGTCGACAGGATTTACGTAAACAAGCAGTCCAGTGCGGGTTATGTGTACGAGGTCATGACGAAAGACGTCGAGGTCAACAAGCCAGGAGATGACATTATCTCGGTGGCTGCTGCCATGCTTGAGAACAAGCGCCGCCGACGTCCGGTCGTTCAAGGTGGCGACCTCGTCGGTCAGGTGACCTGCCGCCAGATCCTGGGCGCTATTCAGGACTTTACCGTCCCGTCCAAGTAGTTTTTCCTCTCTCTGAATAAAAACGTTCTTCCCCAAAAAAACAGGCCTCCGAAGAGACCTGAATAAAAGAAAGGGCCTCCGAAGAGGCCCAATCCAGAGGGAGACAGTTACCTTGATCAGGTTCTGACAAACTCAGGGTAGGCTTCCACGCCACACTCTGAAGTATCCACACCGGTGTACTCTTCTTCTTCGCTGACTCTGATACCCATGATCAGCTTCAGGATGAACCAGACCACGAAGCTGGAAGCAAACACCCAGCCAAAGATGGTCAGAGCACCAACGATCTGGCCAACAAAGGTAGAACCATCGTTAGTCAGGGGTACAAGAAGCAGTCCAAGAAGACCGCAGGTACCGTGTACAGAAATCGCACCAACCGGATCGTCGATCTTGATCTTGTCCAGTGCAAGGATAGAAAACACAACCAGAACACCACCCAGAGCACCAAAGATCGTGGCCTGAAGCGCTGTCGGTGTTGAAGGTTCAGCCGTAATCGCTACCAGACCTGCAAGAGCACCGTTAAGAAGCATGGTGAGATCAGCTCGTCCGAACATAATTCTTGATACCAGAAGTGCTGCAATGGCACCGCCTGCGGCTGCCGTATTCGTATTCAGGAACACTACCGCTACCGCATTCGCATTGGCGATATCACCAAGCTTCAGCACAGAACCACCGTTGAATCCGAACCAGCCCATCCAGAGGATGAAAGTACCAAGTGTCGCAAGCGGCAGGTTAGCACCCGGCAAGGCATAAACCTGACCTTCTGAACCGTACTTACCCTTACGAGCGCCGAGCAGTATCACGCCTGCCAGAGCTGCAGCTGCGCCTGCCATGTGCACGATGCCTGAGCCTGCAAAGTCGGAGAAGCCAAGGTCGCCAAGATTGTAAAGACCAAAGACGTCATCACCGTTCCAAGTCCAGGAACCTTCCAGCGGGTAGATCACACCCGTCATGGCCACAGCGAATATCAGGAACGCCCAGAGCTTCATACGCTCTGCAACCGCACCGGAAACAATGGACATGGCGGTTGCGACAAACACAACCTGGAAGAAAAAGTCAGAAGCGCCCGCGTAGATAGATCCACCCCGGAAATCGCCCTGTTCGGCGAAATCAGCCAGGACAGCATCGGGATCAACATCCCCGATACCAGCGAGGAATATTTCTCCGCCGTACATGATGGCGTAACCGCACACCAGGTACATGATGCATGAGATGGAAAACAGCGCGACGTTCTTCGTCAGAATTTCCGCCGTGTTCTTGGCACGGACAAGTCCGGCCTCAAGCATGGCAAATCCAGCTGCCATCCACATGACAAGTGCCCCACAGACAAGGAAGTAAAAAGTGTCCATGGCGTATTGAAGTTCAAAAGTTGGTTCCACAGTGACCCCTCCAGGTTACAAAGTTGCTAATAACGCATTCGCATTCACGGCTCCTAACAGCAAAGTTGATGCCAGAAATACCCAATACCCCGAAAACACGGCTTTACGACCCGATTCGGTGCGTTTCGCGCGTTAATTGACCCGGTTTGACGCACCGATATGACGCAACGCAGAAGGGTTCGCACTATATTGAGGCACACATACGCACTGAACCGGAACTCGTTATACTCGGGTCTCGACGGACTATCCGGACAAAAATGACAGGATTAACCCAGGAGCAACCCCAATGGTTCAGGCAGTATCTGGAGCAGAGACCCGCAGACAAATACGTTTCGGTGAAAAATGCCAGGATTCACTACCGTCATTGGCACAATTCAGAAGCCGCTGACGCTTCGAGGCCCGGTCTGGTTTTCGTCCATGGTCACGCAGCACACGCACGGTGGTGGGATTTCATCGCCCCGGCATTCGCCACGCATCAGAACGTTATCGCACTGGATGTGAGTGGCGCCGGTGACAGCGACCACAGAGATACTTATTCCGCATCACTATTTGCAGAAGAAATTGTCGCCGTTGCCCACGATGCCGGATTAAGCGCGCCAATGGTCGTTGGTCACAGCTTTGGCGGTGCCATGACCCGGGTGGCTGCCTGGCAGCACAGGGAAGCCTTTGCTGGAATCATTCTGATCGATTCAGCGATTCCGGAGCACAAGGGGACGCGGCAGGCACCTCCCATGCCAAGGCAAAAAGAAAGGTTCTACCCCAGCCTGGAACAGGGTATGCGACGTTTTCGACTGCGGCCACCACAACCCTGTGCGCAGCAGTTCATTCTCGACTATATCGCCGAGCATTCACTGCGATCGACCGACAAGGGATTTCAATTCAAGTATGACAGCGCGGTATTCGCGAAGATGAAGCATGACGAGGAATTTCCGGCTGCCGCTGAAATGATCAAAGAACTGAGGATTCCCGTCGGGCTCATTTACGGGGAACAAAGTCGATTCTTCCCCCCTGAATCGGTCGAAGCGCTGAGTCAGTTACTCAAGCCGTCGGCAATACGCTGCATACCAGAGGCACACCACCACGTTTTCCTCGACCAGCCTCTGCCTTTTATAGAAACACTGCAGGATCTGCTGCAGTCGTTCTCATAAACCCCGGTTACATTCTTAAGCGGTGTCAGAGCCTAGTAAGGTCGTTCTCCGTCATCGATGGTAATGCGCTGCATTCTGCGATGCGCAGGAAAATAGTCATTCACAGGCTTGTGCTGAGTAATACGATTATCCCAGAAAGCCACCGAGTCCGGCTGCCAGCTGAACCGACAGGTAAACTCCGGCGTCGTCACATGCTGATAGAGAAACTGCAGAAGTGACCGGCTTTCACGCTCATGCATACCCTTGATACGCACAGTAAACAGTGAGTTAACGTAAAGGCATTTCTTTCCGGAAACAGGGTGAGTCCGAACAACTGGATGTTCAACCGGCGGATTGGCAGCAACCATATCAGCCAGCCGTTCCGCACCACCCGGTTCAGCAAGACTTTCCTTGAACCCATAAGAAAAGTCGTGGATCGCTGTCAGCCCGGACAACATGGATTGCATGCGATCCGATAACCCCTCGTAGGCCGCAGACATACTGGCAAACAATGTATCACCACCCTTCTCTGGGATAACCACGCCGTGCAGGATAGATCCCAATGGCGGACATGGTCGAAAAGTCATGTCCGTGTGCCACATTTCAATCTTCGATGGCCGGTCCTGGTCATTCTCCAGGATCGTGATCTGCGGGTAGCCAGCAACATGATCATAGGCCTCATGCAACTGCGGCTGACCGAAGTGATTTGCCAGAGACGCGTGATCTTTCGGCTGCAGTGGCTGATCACGGAAGAAGAGTACCTCGTAGTCGAGCAAAGCCTGCTGCAAAGCAGAGCAGGTGTCGTCATCGAGGGGAGAACACAGATCAATACCTTCTACCAGGCCACCGATGGCGCCCGAGTATGGACGGACTTGGAACATGGGGTTTGACTTCGCTAAGCTGAGAGTTGATCGGTCAGAAGCCCGCTAATCTAGCGATAAACACCCATGACATCAATACAGGTCATTGTTGCCGATATTTGGCGGACCGTGACATCAATCAGGCGTTCTTTGTATGTTTCGGTGAAGGGACAGCGGCGTGCCAGAACCACTGGCTATAGCCTCTGCCAATTCCCAACTTGAGGCTTTGACTAGCTGGAAGCTTCCAGCTGTTCCGCCAATCGAATCGCCTTCTGCTCCAGCTCTTCAATAAGTTCTTTGGATTTATGGACAGACAATGCAACAACCCGATTCGGGCCAAGTCGTCGCAGCCCGTCGGCCAGTTCCTTTGCGGTCTGTTTAACGTCTTCAGACATGTTGATTTCCAGTAAAAAAGCGCGCGCTATCATAACCTGTTTTCGTGAGCCAGAACATGCATATGGCGCACAACCCTGCT
This sequence comes from Candidatus Azotimanducaceae bacterium, assembly GCA_965662805.1. Classification (GTDB taxonomy): domain Bacteria; phylum Pseudomonadota; class Gammaproteobacteria; order Pseudomonadales; family Azotimanducaceae; genus UBA9659. The sequence continues at coordinate 56,523 of CBFIJB010000012.1, forward strand.
ATGTTCCGCGCATGTCAGAAATTCAAACTTCCTATCGCGGCACCCTGCTCAGAATAGAGATCAGGGACGGGATCGCCACGCTGAGCATCAATGGGTTACAACGAGACGAGAAAATGCTGGCGAGTGCACCGCAGACTCTTCGGCTCAGTAGCACAGTTCAGACTGACTACGAATGGCATGAGTTCATCGAAGCTATCCTGAATGTCAATTCGAATCACATTCATGTTTCCCTGCTTGCCAACAACCTGCTCCTGACTGAAGAGACCTTAGCGCGATCATGAAACTGGCAAAAAACCACATAGATATCGGCGTCTGGACCAACAATCTGGATGACATGCTGCCGTTCTGGCGAGACACCGTGCCGCTTCCCTACACTGAACTTCTGAAACTCGGCGGTGGCGTTCATCAGCACAGACTGGCGCTAAAGGGATCAGTGTTCAAACTGAATCATGTTCGCGAGCCCCTGCCGGATATTGACGCCGCCGGGTATCGTGAACTGATGATTGTCTCGGATGTGACGGCACCTGAAACGCTGACTGATTCGGACGGCAATCTGGTCACACTGGTACCCGAGGGTTACCGGGATTTGCAGCACATTGGCATGCGTATGGCTGTATCGTCTCCGGATCAGTCGATGACCTTCTTCACCGAAGCTCTTGGCGCCGAAGCGTTGTCAGAGAACCACTGCCGATGGGCTAGTACGATCTTCATGTTCGAGAAAGATCCTGAGGTCAGCGTACCAGAGACACTGCAGGCCAGAGGCTATCGCTACATTACCGTACAGGTGTATAAAGTAGACACGGAACACGCGCGGCTGCTGAAGATGGGCGCAACCGAGGGTTCACCACCTCGAACACTAGGCAGCACCGCCAGGATATCGTTTATCAGGGATCCAGATGGCAATGCGATCGAAGTATCGCAACGGGCTTCACTTACCGGTGACCTGACACCGGGATAGCCCAGGAGAGCAACCATGCCTGACACACGGGCTGAAACAGAAAGAACCAGCATCGCTGAAGCGCAGGTTAACGAGCAACCCTTTGGCTTGCACGGTCAGGGCAGCGCACCTGACTGGCGTATCTGGCTGGGACTGAGCATCACGATTATCTGGCTAGTTTCTCTCAGCTTTTATGTTGAACACGCCATCGGCTGGCGCCACCTGTACGACGCACCTATTGAGCAAGTAGGTAATTTTCTTGAAGGCGCTTTTGCGCCGCTGGCTTTTCTCTGGCTGGTCATCGGATACTTCCTGCAGAAGAAAGAGCTGATGCAGAACACGGACGCGATCAAAATGCAGTACGTGGAAATCCAGAAGTCTGCAGAACAGGCCGTCATACAATCAGAGGCAATTCGGGCCTCAGAGTTACACGCTCGTCGCCAGTCATTTCTGCAGGTCGCAGAGAGTGTAAAGCAGCAGCTGGGTGCCATCGCCGCTTTTCTGTTCATGTCCAGTCAGGGCGCATCAGATAGCGGTGTCGTTACTCAGGAAAGAATCGCACAGCTGTGGGAGTCTCTGAACAACTCTGACCCCGAGGGATTCAGCCGCTCCATGCTGCAGATCCGTTACAGCCATGGCCCCAGCTATTCCTACAGGTTGTTGTACGGCACACCCATACGTACCCGGCACTCGGAAAGCTTTATCTTCAACTTTGAACGCCTGCTGCAGGAGGCAAAAGAAACGGACGCCAACGGAATGATCAGGGACGCCCTTCTTGGAAGCGCCCACGGACGGCTTTATCAGTGGATGATCGATATGCGAGAAACACCGCCCGATGGATTCCGCTACGGCAATTTTGACTTTGACCCGGATGCAATCGATGAACCCGCTTGAAAATATCACCCGAGACCGACAGTCTGCTCGAAGCCACCATGACAGTAACGCAGATATTTGCTTTCTTTCCCTGAGCGAAAACGGCGTTCCCAGTGTACGCACGCTGGTCATGCGTGATGTCAAAGAACATGGCATAACCCTCTTCATAAACAAGACCAGCCACAAGTGGCAGATTATCCAGGCAAACGATCAGGCGGAAGCACTCATCTGGTTCCCGTCAGTACAGCGGCAATACCGAGTGACCGGTCGAATCGAAGAACTGGACAGACAGGTCATTGAGAACAACTGGCACCGCCGGCCCGCTGGCAGCAAATACCTGGATCACAGTTACGAGCGTTTCGCACCACAAAGCAGTGAACTTGAGGATAGAAACAGCCTGGTGAAGTTCGTGCGCGGTCTGCGCGACGAATTAGACGAAGACGATATGCGCACCCCGGATGAAGCCGCGGGCATCCTGCTTCGGGCAACGGTGATTGAATGCCTGGACCTGAACAGTCAGGAACGACTGCATGATCGAGCTCGCTACCTGTTGAAAGATGGGAACTGGCAGAAAACGGTCCTGATGCCCTGACAAAAAAGTTCCATCAACCCAGAGCGCATTTCGTTTAAAAAGTCCTACTGAAAAAGAAAAGGCCCCGGCGAGATTCTCGCCGAGGCCCTGTCTTCGTATAGGGAGTCTCCTGAGCTAATTCAGCTCGGAGGCTCCCCCGCTAGACTGACTATTAATGGGATCACCTCCTTTTACGATCAGGGTGCCACTGGGTGCGCTGGGAGGTTCCCCCTGGTTAGAACTGCCCGCACAAAAGACTTTATAGCCTATACCTGTTGAGTTGAACAGCGCTATTGGACAGCTTTGATACCGTTCAGGTTTGCAAAGCAGGTTTCTACTGCCGTGGCCAGAAAATCCTGCATAAACGCCATCTCTCTCTGGTCTTCGCGCACAGCTGCATAAAGCGTGCACCAAAGACCGGAATCACCGAGTTTCTTAGCCATCACAGTACCCATTTCCAGATACTCGGTCAGTGCCCAGTTGGGCAGGCAGGTGACGCCTCGGCCCGAGGCGACCAACTGAATCATCATGGGCGTCAACTCCGCATTTCGTACCTCGACTGGCTCGATGTCCATCGGGTCAAGAAACCGGGTAAAAATATCCAGACGGTCGCGCTCAACGGGATAGGTAATGAGCACCTCTTTCTCGAGATCGTCCGGTAGAACCATAGTTCGAGCAGCGAGCGGATGTTCGTTACCAAGCGCCAGCATAGCTTCGTAAGTAAAGAGGGGCACGTAGGTAATACCCGGCAACTCAACCGGATCAGACGTGATCACGAGATCCAGGTCACCACGCACCAGCGCGGGTAACGGCGCGAAGCTGAAGCCTCCCGTCAGATCCAGTTCCACTTCGGGCCAGTTTGAGCGATATCGATCCAGGCAGGGAATCAGCCACTGGAAACAACTGTGGCATTCAATACAAATGTGCAGCCTGCCCGCTTCACCACCAGCTAATCTGGAGATGTCACGTTCTGCGCTTTTCACCATGGGCAGAACTTCGTCAGCCAGGTTGAGCAGCCGTCGGCCTGCTGAAGTAAAACGGGGCGGCTTTGTCTTGCGAATGAAAAGCGTGCACTCTAAACGGTCTTCCAGATCCTTCAGCTGATGAGACAAAGCGGACTGAGTCAGGAACAGACTTTCCGCCGCTTCGACCAGACTGCCGGTATCGCGAAGCGCCACAAGTGTTTTCAGATGTCTGAGTTCGATCATGGCCACAGGGCTATTAATTCCAGATGCCAGAATGAAGGAATTTCAATGTATACTCAAATTATAGGAAAAACACTCAATTTGAACCGTTCAGCCATGAAATATGGCCGTACGTTGAAACAACCCATAATTGCCTTGACTCGAGAACCATTGCAGACACAATGATCAAGGCATCAATATCGAAGGGCCATCATGTTTAACCCATCGTCAGTAGTCATTGAAGCGTTTGTTGATGAGCTCATCGAGCACTACGTCAACATGTACGGTCATAACGAATCAGATATTCATCTGATTGTGTCGAACGCCAGAAACGCTCTGGAAATCATCGCCAACAGCGATGCGCCTTACCACGACGTCAACCACACCATCATGGTCACGATGGTTGGCACCGAGATCCTTCGCGGCAAGATCCTGATCGAAGGATCTGTTACTGCGAGTCAGTGGGTACACTTTGTGATATCCTTGCTGAATCACGACATCGGCTACGTCCGCGGAATATGCCGGGCAGACCGTTCTGGTCGTTATGCCATTAACATGGAATACGAGACAATAGCCCCCCACCTGGGTCCACCGATGCAGCCCTCACGCCTTACCACGTAGACCGGGCAAAGCTGTACATCAAAGAACGCTTCGAAGGAGAAACCCGCGTCGATGCGAGCACCATCAGCGACAATATCGAACGCACGCGGTTTCCTGTGCCAACGGAAGAAGACCATCAGGAATCAGCAGATTTCCCGGGCTTGTTGCGGGCCGCTGACCTGATCGGGCAACTTGGCGATCCACAGTACCACCGAAAGATTTCTTCCCTGTTTGCCGAATTCAAGGAAACCGGACAGGCAGCCAAAATGGGTTACACCACCGCGGCAGACCTGCGTGAAGGTTACCCGCGTTTCTTCTGGGACGTGGTAACACCCTTTATCACTGAGGGTATTCGATATCTGCGGCGCACCCAGGAAGGTCAGGCCTGGGTAGCCAATCTGTATGCCAACGTCTTTACTGAGGAGCACGAAGCGCCGGCTTATGGTCCGGAAAGACGCGACAAAAGCGACCGTCGCGCAGAAACTGAAACCGTGTTCAAAATCAAGGAAGTCTCAGAGAACGACAACCGAAAAGAATCGGGAAGGCGCATCTCAGATATCGGCTCGAGAACCGCCAAGTAGTATTTGCGCAGTAAAATTCGTAGAATTCCGGTCCTTTCGACCGTGGATATGTCTTGATGTTGGCCGCCGATAAGCGCCCACCGAAATTTCAGGTAATCGACCAACCAAAACTGAAGATCTGCCTGCTGGGGTATCGAAGTAATCCCTACAGCGGCGGTCAGGGCATTTACCTGAAGTTCCTCAGCAAAGCACTGGTTGAGCGTGGTCATTCTGTCGACATCATTTCTGGTGAGCCATATCCTGAGCTTGACGAGCGTGTTCGCCTGATCAAACTACCCGGACTCAACCTGTTCGAGGCTGAAAACCATGTGACAGCCCTGCGCCCGCGGCATCTGCTCTCATATACCGATTTCATTGAATGGTTCTCTATGCTCACCGGTGGGTTTTCAGAGCCCTACACTTTTGGACGTCGCCTGGTGCAATACTTCAAACGCCACAGGCCGGACTATGACGTCGTGCATGACAATCAGAGCCTGTGCTACGGCACACTGCAATTGCAACAAATGGGCGTTCCACTGCTGACAACCATTCACCATCCGATCACAAGTGATCTGCGCATAGCCCTTCAGAGCGCCGAAAACTGGAAGATGCGGCTGCTCATTCGGCGCTGGCATTCCTTCCTGCGCATGCAGATGAAAGTCGTCACCAGGCTGGAAAACCTGGTGACAGTTTCAGAGGCTTCGAGAAAAGATATTGCTAACGATTTCTCTCTGCACTCAAACAGACTGGATATCGTGCATAACGGAATTGATACAGCAGTGTTCCGACCACTGCCGGAGATCCAGCGAGAGCATTGCACCGTCATGGCAACGGCATCTGCAGATACGCCGCTCAAGGGGCTGGACTATCTCATTAACGCCATCGCCCAGCTCGCCGATGAGCTACCGAATCTGAAGCTGATCGTACTTGGCAAACTGAAGGCGGATGGCGATACCGCGAAGCTCATCAAACGCCTGGGTGTCTCTGACCGAATTACCTTCTACTCCGGCCTGAGTTCGGAAGAAGTCGCTGGACTGTACGCTCGTGCAACTTGTGCGGTAGTCCCTTCCATCTACGAGGGTTTCGGTCTGCCGGCTGGTGAAGCCATGGCCTGTGGTGTTCCAGTGATCTCAACCGATGGCGGCGCCCTGCCGGAAGTCGTCGGCGATGCAGGCATCACAATACCCACCAGAGATGCCAGCGCTATTGCCAGTGCCATAAGGGTAATGCTCGATGATGAGAATCTACGCTCGAGATTAGCGCAACGTGGCCGACAACGAATTCTGGAGAAGTTCAGCTGGGCCGTGGCTGCAGAACAGATGGAAAAACTCTACCGTCGCATTATCGTTGAGAAGGCAAGCTGATGGAACTTTACAAAAAACCGCTGAAGGCTCTTTACAAAAAACAGCTGATGGCTCTTAAGGAAACCCGCTGATGGCTCTTTACAAAAAAACCGCTGATGGCTCTTTACAAAATACCGCTGAAGGCTCTTAAGGAAACCCGCTGATGGCTCTACAAACCATCGACTTTGAGCGGATGCAGCTCGGCGCGGACGAACGACTTCTTGATCTCGGTTGTGGCGAAGGACGCCATGCAATTTCTGCCTACATGGTCCGCAATCTAGAGGCCGTGGGCATTGACCTCTCACTGAAAGATCTGAAAGTTACCAAGGAACGATTCGAGCAGTTCGTGGAACCGGAGAACGCGGACAAGAGTCTCGTGATTTCTGTGGCTAACGGTGAATACCTCCCGTTCGAGGACGAATCGTTCGATAAAGTCATCTGTTCAGAAGTCCTGGAGCATATTCCGAATTACCGGGGCGTGCTCCATGAGATTGCTCGGGTACTGAAAACCGGCGGCATCGCAGCCATTAGTGTTCCCCGATACTTCCCGGAGTGGGTCTGTTGGCAATTGAGCGATGCCTACCATGAGGTAGAAGGCGGCCATATACGGATCTTTGATGCCGGTGATCTTAAAAAGGAAGTCGAATCAGCAGGATTCATCCGATACGACAAGCATCATGCACATTCACTACATGTACCTTACTGGTGGCTGAAGTGCCTGTTCTGGCGGAATGATGGCGAACCTGAAGCACCGGTGGTTGACTGGTACCACCACTTTCTTACCTGGGACCTGATGCAACAGCATCGAATTACGCGCTGGCTGGACTGGCTGTTAAACCCAATCATGGGTAAAAGTGTTGTCATGTACTTTGTGAAGATTCACGATCCAGCAAAAGACAAAACAAACGAAACAGGTCAAGACACATGACCCAGCTTTATGTGTCTATGGGCTTTTACCCGGACGAGTATTTCACCGGCACCGTTGACTACATTGCCCGAACCCAGGATGCCGATGGGGCCATCCCCTGGTTCGACGATGGCCCCATGGACCCCTGGGATCACATCGAGTCAGCCATGGGACTCGCGATAGGTGGGCGCCTCGACGAGGCGAGAGCTGCCTATCACTGGCTGAGGAACAATCAACTGCCAAATGGCAGTTGGCTGGCAGCATACAAAAACGGGAAAGTGGAAGACGGCACTCGCGCGGAATCCAACTTCGTCGCTTACATTGCGACCGGTGTCTGGCACTACCACCTGATCTCGCGGGATAAAACTTTCCTTGAAGAAATGTGGGTCACCGTGTCACAGGCGATAGAGTTTGTCCTGCGTCTGCAGGGACCTCAGGGACAGATCTACTGGTGCGAGGATACGACCCTGGGGATACGTGAGGATTCCCTCGTCACTGGCTGCTCAAGCATCTACAAATCTCTGGAGTGCGCGCTCAATATCGCAACCACTTTGGACAAGGAAGTGCCGCATTGGGCCATGGCCAGAACCCGACTGGGACACGCTATCGCCAACCATCCCGAAGTCTTCGACCGGACATGGGATTCCAAAAGCAGATTCGCCATGGACTGGTTCTATCCGGTCCTGACCAATGTCATTAAGGGGAACGCCGCAAAGCAACATCTGAATTCCAGATGGCATGAATTTGTCGTCTCGGATCTTGGCTGTGTCTGCGTCAATGATGAACCCTGGGTAACGGTTGCCGAATCCTGCGAACTTGTGATGTCACTGCTATCCGCGGGCCAGTACCAACACGCCGTACACCTGTTCAGCTGGCTGCACCAGTTCCGGGACAAGGATGGCTCTTACTGGACGGGATACGTACATCGGGACGATGCTCTCTGGCCACTGGAGAAACCCACCTGGACTGCAGGCGCCGTGTTGCTTGCGGCTGATGCTCTTTCCAATCGCACCGGTGCCGCACATCTGTTCCGCGAGGAGCAGATCGTTAGTACCGGTTCAAACAGCACCAGGCTCAATTCGCCGTCCTGAACCAGGAAACCGCGCTTCAGATTCGACGCAACAGACCGAGCGTCTTAACACCCCCAACCTCTTCAAACAGGCCCGACGCCAGTGCCAGCTTGAAGATTTCGTAAGGTGCCTGACCGCCTTCAGCGGGGTCCGGAAAAATGTCATGGATAGCCAGTACGCCTCCAGAAACAATGTGGCCTGCCCAACTGCGGTAATCAATCAAGGCAGCCTCCAGTGAATGCCCGCCATCGATAAACACCATACCCAGGGGTGTTCGCCAATCCTGGGCGGCAACCAGCGAAGAGGCAACGACAGGTACAACCACGTCTTCCAGTGAGGCTTTACGCATGGTCGCCCGAAACTCCCTGAACGAATCCATCAGCTCTGCTGACTCATCGAACAGCTCAGCATCGTGATACTCCTCACCTGGCTGATGCTCCTCCGAGCCGCGATGATGATCGACGGCGAATAGCGTCACACCGGCGCCTCGGCAGGCTTCACCCAGATAGACCGTCGATTTTCCACAGTAACTGCCTACCTCAAGGCAAGGCCCGACCTCGGCAGCCACGCAGCAATAGTCATAAAGGGCTTCGCCTTCTTCCGGGTCGAGAAACCCTTTCACCTCATCAATATCGAGAGGTAACTCCATAATCATATCCGGCTAGAAAGTGAAAAAGATGATCAGATAGACCGGCACCAGCAGGCATACGGCATAGATAAAAATGTTATTCGCCACCGGCCACTTCCGCTCCTCGTTCAAAGGGAAACGATCACCAAGGACCAGCCAGGCACAGCTGCCCAGGATAATGGAGAGTATAGTACTGAGTATAATGAGACCCATATCTGGCTTCCGTTAAAGTCCGGTCAAAGGCAGTACAGTCAGCGGATCACCCACTGAGATCTGTTGTCCGATTTCAGCAATGGCAAGCGCGTCTGCCCATACGACAGATGTCATGATACCGGACCCCTGGTTGGAAAATCTTTCGGCAAAAGTCCCGCCTTCGCGATTATGTAATCGAACACGCAAATATTCACGACGACCGCCACCCAAAAACTCGAAATCCGAAACTGCTGTCATGACCTCCGGATGAACGCGGGTAAAACCCTGTTTCGCCATAAGGTAGGGGCGCGCAACAACATGGAAAGTCACGAAAGTCGAAACCGGATTTCCCGGAAGGCCGAAAAACGGCGTATCGTTTACCACGCCGTAGGCCAGCGGTTTGCCAGGCTTGATGGCCATCTTCCAGACATCAATTCGCCCCAGCGACTCTACCGCGTCCTTAACATGGTCTTCCTCACCAACGGACACACCACCTGAAGTCAGAATGACATCCGCCTGTTCCGAAGCACGCTGAAGCGCTTTCAGTGTGGCCTCTCGAGTATCTTCAACAATACCCAGGTCGACCACGTCGAAGCCGATTGTTTTCAACATACCGGCAAGCGCATATCTGTTGGAGTTGTAAATCTGACCAGGCGCAACTGCGCGGCCAGGTTCGACCAGTTCATCTCCCGTGGACATGATGGCCACCTTCAAAGGCCTGAACACTTCGATCCTGGCAACGCCTACCGAGGCGATCAGGCCAAGCGTTTTCGCGGTAAGTCGATCTCCACGACGGACAACCACAGAACCTTTCTCGATGTCCTGTCCGCAGCGACGCACATTTTCACCCGCTTCAGGCATCTGTGTCAGTTCTATCAGATCACCGACCTGCCTCGTGTTTTCCTGCATGACGACGGTATCTGCGCCATCAGGAATCGATGCACCGGTGAATATTCTCGCGACTGTTCCGGGGTTGAGTTTCTTACCGATGTACCCGGCCGGGATGCGATCAGATACGGGGTACTGCCGAGCTGAATCGACATCTTCAAAGTTAATGGCATAACCGTCCATGGCGCTGTTGTCCGCTGGAGGCACATTCACCTCGGATCGAATATCTACAGCTGCACAACAGTTCAGCGCATCATCCAGAGAACGGTTCTCGGTTTCAGTAGAGAGCTCAACATACCCAAGGAGTTCGGAAACGACCTCGTCAACGGGTCGCAGCGGCGCCATGATCAATGACTGCCTTTTTTGATCAACTCAGCGAAGTTGCAGGGACGATGTTCGATATTGAGCTGATCCTTAAGAATTCCATTCCAGGCCGTTTTGCAGGCTCCGGTGGAACCGGGCATACAGAAGATCACCGTGTTGTTCGCAATGCCTGCAAAAGCCCTGGACTGCACGGTGGAAGTGCCAATCTCCTGATAGGAAAGCTGCCTGAACAGCTCGCCAAAACCAGTGATATCCACATCGAATAACACCGAAAGAGCTTCCGGCGTTGAATCACGTGTCGTGAAACCTGTGCCACCGGTGACCAGTATCACTTCAACGGTTTCATCCGCAATCCACGCTGAGACAACCGCACGCAACCTGTACATATCATCGATTTCAATCTGTCGCGCTGCGAGTTCGTGACCTTCATCACCAAGCGAATCACAAAGAAACTGTCCGGAAGTATCATTTTCCAGCGTCCTCGTATCCGACACCGTTAGAACTGCAATCTGCAAGCCGTTCGTCATCTTCTTTCCTTATCAGCCCCGCTGAAGGGGCTCACATCTTGCCAAGGCTAATCAAGAAGGCAATGATAACCTGCCGTCAAATAAGAAAATAGCTGACACTATGAGTTCGACGATCGAGAAAATTCTACCCAGGCTGGTAGTATTCAACTTCCTGGAAGAGGACGATTACCCGGTTATCGTGAAGTTCATGTTCAGCTACGACTATGAAGCCGGCGCATACATTTTCAAGGAAGGCGCCCATGGCGGCTATATGTTCTTTATCGTCAGCGGTGAAGTCGAAGTGATCAAGCAGTTCGACACAGCGAAGCATACGATTGCGAAACTCGGGCCAGGCAGATCAGTAGGAGAGATGTCCCTGATTGACGGCGCGCCGCGATCAGCAACAGCTCGTGCGAAGACGTCCCTGAAACTGATCGTGCTCAAGCGAGAAGATTTCAACAAACTGAATCAGGAACAACCAGCTATTGCCAACAAGGTGCTGATGGGCATAGCGTCTTTGCTCAGTTCGAGCCTGCGCGACACCAATAACCGGTTTACTGAAAAACTGCTCTCTATCTGCTGACCGCTACTTTCCCTTCCAGTCTGGCGCCCTTTTCTCCGCGAAAGCGAGTGGGCCTTCGACAAAGTCCTCACTGTTTCGCATTGCGGTGATCTGGTCGTACTTACCCTTGATTGCGGCTTCAAGACTGTCCGCATTCATACCTGCCATGGCGGCCTGTTTGCTGCCACGAACTGACAGGGGTGCGCACTCCAGTATCTGAGATGCCCAGGCTTTAGCACCTTCAATCGCCTGTCCGGCAGGCACTACGTCATTCACAAATCCCAGCTGTTTGCCTTCTTCAGCAGTGACTCTTCGGCCAGTCAGCAACATACCCATGGCCTGTTTCATACCAATCTCTCTGGGCAGCCGATGAATACCACCAGCCAGTGCAGCCAGACCAACACGAGGTTCCGGTAAGGCAAATATGGCATTCTCCGAGGCGACGATCAGGTCACAGGCAAGAGCGACCTCGAAACCACCGCCCATGGCAACACCGTTAACCGCCGCAATCACCGGCTTCGGATTATCAAAACGCGACGTGAGACCGGCAAAACCGGAAGCTGGCTGGCCGCTCATATCTCCGCCGGAAGCCTGGTACTTCAAATCATTGCCCGCGCTGAACGCTCGATCACCGGCGCCGGTGATGATCGCGACCCACTGCTCCGGATCCTCCGCAAAATCATCGAAAGCTTCAGCCAGTTCCCTGTTTCCCGGCGGATGCAGAGAGTTCATAACTTCCGCACGTTCAATGGTGATAATGGTCAGAGGACCTTCTTTTTTTACGCTGCTGAATTCGCCCATGAAAACCGCCCTACTTTTTGATTTGGAAAAGGCATTCAGTCTAACTCAATCACTCAGCGCCTGCTCAATCCTGTCTGCGGCTTCCTCCAGAACGGATCTGGCGCTGGCAAAATTAAGACGCAGATAACCGGGACCACCAAATCGAACGCCGTTACTCAACTCCACATTGTATTTCAGCAGTTTTTCGTAGGGATCGTTCCAGCCGGATTCCCGGAAGTCCAGCCAGAGAAAATAGCTTGCCTGTGGCGGTAAGCACTGCACGCCCTTCATATGACTGAACCTTTCTATCAGGTAATCTCGGTTCGCCTGCAGGTACCGTACTTCCTCCTGCAGCCAGTCCTCACATTCCGAATAGGCGGCGTGCATGGCCGACAGGGAGAGCACGCTGATGTTCGGCACCAGACCTGCCGCCCATGTCCGGAACTGCTCCCGAATATCCGTGTCCGGAATAATGGCGAACGCTCCGCCCAGACCACTCATGGCAAATGCCTTGGAAGGTGATGACAACATGATAGTGCGGGCAGCGATCTCTTCGGAGATCGAGCCCATTGGAATATGACTGGCTGAGTCAAACAGGATGTCCGCGTGAATCTCATCGGAGCAGATGAGCACATCGTGTTCAACGCAGGTTTGAGCGATCCGCTCAAGGTCATCTCGTGACAATACCCGGCCCAACGGATTATGGGGATGACAAAGCATCAGCAGGCGACACTCCGGATCACTTGCCAGGGTGACAAATGCATCGTGATCAAACTGCCAGCCTCCGGCGGCATGCCTGGCCGGCAGTTCAAGCCGCTTCCTCCCGGCATTAAGCGGCGCATCAAGAAACGGATAGTAAACTGGCGTTTCCGTAACCACAGACTCGTGTACCTTGGTCAGTGCACGGCAGCATAGATTCAGCCCCTGAACGACACCGGGCATGAAAAAGAACCAGTCCCGCTGCACATCCCACTGATACAAACGTTTCAGACGCTGACTGATCGCTTCCCGTAAACGATCAGGTACCGTGTCATACCCGTGAATACCGGTCATACGGGTTCTGATGGCCTGCTCTACGGGCGGCGGCAGCCTGAAATCCGAGTCGCCAATTGTCAGGGCAAGGACATCACCGCGCCCGCCCCAACGACTGCTGTCACTACCTGTACGATCAACAAATTCATCGAAACTCATCTTGCTAGCGTATCACGCTATAATCACCCTTCAACCTGAGGAGCAAGAGAACCATGGGACTGTTCACCAAGAAACTGGATCTACCGAATAACGACACTGCACTGCCAGGGCGATCTGAAGAGATGCCTGTGCCTGAAACCCACTTCGTTAACGGAAACCCCATGAAAGGTCCTTTCGCTGATCACCTGGAAACCGCCATGTTCGGCATGGGCTGCTTCTGGGGCGCAGAACGGCGTTTCTGGGAAAGGGAAGGCGTCTTTGTTACTGCCGCCGGGTATGCCGCAGGTCTGACCCCTAATCCCACCTACGAGGAAGTCTGTTCAGGTATGACCGGACACAACGAGGTAGTGCTTGTTGTTTTTGACCCCGCCATCGTCACCTACCAGGATCTGCTGGAAGTTTTCTGGGACAGTCACGACCCCACCCAGGGTATGCGCCAGGGTAATGATGTCGGCACGCAGTATCGATCAGGTATTTATACCAGTTCCGACAAGCAGCAGCGTGAGGCGGAAGAAAGCCTCAGGGTCTTTCAGGAAAAACTGAAGCAGAAAGGGTTTCCTGCCATTACCACGGAAGTGATGCCCACCCCCGACTTTTTCTACGCGGAGCACTATCATCAGCAATACCTCGCTAAAGTGCCGAACGGTTACTGTGGGCTTGGCGGCACCGGCGTCTGCTATCGCGACTGATGATCGGCGCCCGTTCGCTTGAGATCAGCGCTGACTGAAAGCCTGCTGCTGGTTGCTGTCCTTACAGCAACCCTGATACTTGTTGGCGAACCTTTCTGGCAGACCAACGATGACCCGGCCATGGCCGCAGTCATCCACGGATTCGGTGATATGGCCAGGGTGACCGAACCCGGGCTGATTAACTCAAACGTGCTCTGGGGACATGTACTGAGACTGATGCCGGATATAGGCGGCATCCTTGGCTACACAATCGGCAACTACCTGATCATTATCGTTTCTCTGACGGTGATCCATTGGGCGATGGCCAGCCTGGCCGTCAATCCGGCCAGTCGGATTCTGACCACAGCCCTATACCTGTCCTGGATTGTGCTGTTCCCACAGTTCACCATCACAGCAGGTGTTTCTGCCATTGCAGCCATAGCCTTACTGTGTGTTTATCAACGAATACCTTCTGCACCGCTGCTCTTGTTCGCAGCCGTTTTCTCGATTACAGGCTTTCTCATTCGGGATCTGCAATTTCTGCTGATCGTGCTGGTTGCATTGCCAGTGATACTTACTCCGGCGCTCAAAGACAGAAGATTACTACTCAGCGGCGTCATAACCACATTATTGCTTGGCGGCGCCTGGCTGCTGAACCAGCAGACATATCAGGAAGATTCCTGGCGGTCATATCAGGCGTTGAATCACGTTCGTACTGCTTACACAGACTTTGATGGCGCAGCCCGCGTAATCGAAAGTGGCGCCAATACACATGCTGGATACTCGGACAATGATATCCAGATGCTGCGAAACTGGTTCTTTGCCGACCGGCAACTTGCTGACCCGGAACAGATGCAGACCATGCTGGATAACAGCCCGCAACAGGCTTCAAGCTGGCAGATCTCTGCAGCCCTGATTCCCTTTGTAAACTTTCGCCATCTCTGGGCCATGGCTCTGGCTGCGGCCGTACTTGGTCTGCTTGCACGCTCGCCACGGGTTTTCATCGCCTGGCTGATCTTCCTTCTGACCGCCACCCTGATTTCCTATGCCGGTCGCATCGTTCCGGAACGACTGATTATACCGGTGTACCTGCTGTTGGCGTTCCTCGCTCTACTCAACCTCAAAGATAACAGCAGGGTACGATTGGCCATCGCCAGTCTCGTTCTGCTATCGGTCGGTAATGTGATTTTGCTGACCGAGTCTCAACGAAACTGGCTGCATAACATTGCCATTCAGGAGCAGCTCGCTGAATACCTCGCACATCCAAGAGCTGTCGTCTGGGGCGATGCCTATCGTCCCGAGATCGTTCATCGCCCGCTGCAGCGAAATACAGAGCTGCGAAAGTACAACTACCAGGCCATAGGTCAGTCCTCGCTGGCACCAAATACCATTGCCTATCAGGCCAGCCAGCAGGACGAAGGCCTGGTGGATCTTCTGGTTTCAGAGATGGGCGTTCAAATGATCGCGTTCAGTTACCAGCTGAAAATGCTTGCGGTTTACTGCGCTGAGCGACACAACAGGGTATTGGAGGCTTCCGCGTCAATTGAAAGTGCTGCGAACCACGCCGTTGTGGTCAGCAACGTGCGCTGTCATCACACTCTATGAAATCAGCCGCGAGATCGCCTCTTCGTAACGCGCGATCGTGTTATCGATAATCTCCTGCGGCAATTCCGGTCCTGGTACAGTCTTGTCCCAGAGCCCCCTGGAGACGAGTTCTTCCGTAAAGTTCCTGACATACTGCTTGTCAAAGCTGTTCTGCTCCTGACCCGGTTGCCATTCATCCGCAGGCCAGAAACGGCTGCTGTCCGGGGTAAGTACTTCATCGATCAGCAGCAGCTGGTCATGACCGTCCCAGCCGAACTCGAACTTGGTATCCGCGATAATGATGCCGCGCTCAAGTGCATAATCACGACCGCGAAGATAGACATCCATCGCCGTCTGTCGAATAGCAGTCATCGTCGGCTTGCCAACCAGCTCACAGGCCATCTCGAAGCTGATATTCTCATCGTGTCCTTCTTCAGCTTTGGTTGAAGGTGTAAAGATGGGTGCATCAATTCGATCACTGTTGATCATGCCTTCCGGCAATTCAATACCGCAGACACTGCCCTGCTGCTGGTACTCTTTAAACCCGCTGCCCGTTAGATAACCTCGAACAATACATTCAATCGGCACAACGCGGGCCTTGCGACAGATCATGATCCGCCCTTCCAGCATTTGTTTGTCTTCCGCAGAGAGCCCCCGGATATCAGCCGGGTTCGTCGACACCAAGTGATGGTTGAACTCTCCTGTGAAAAACTCGAACCAGAACTGCGACAACTTTGTCAGCAGCCTGCCTTTGCCGGGGATACCATTGGCGAGCACAACATCAAATACACTGACGCGATCGGTCGCGACGATCAATACGCCATCGCCACCGTCCGGCAGTTCAATGTCATACACGTCCCTGACTTTACCAACCCTGCGATTGGTCAATGGAAGGTCAGTGGAGAGCAGCGCATCCATCAGATTTCAAGCGCCTGTTCAAAATCAGCCAGAAGATCCTCTGGCTCCTCGATACCGATCGAAAAACGCACGAGAGAATCATCAATACCCATGGAAGCGCGACGCTCCGGTCCCATCTCAAAGTAGATGGAATGTGCTACCGGGATGGCCAACGACCGGGTGTCCCCAAGGTTGCTGCTGCAGATCACCAGATCCAGCTTATTGATAAAATCAAAGCAGTCGACCTCATCCACCAGTTCGATGCTGAAAATCCCGCCGTGATGTTTGAACAGTTCGCGAGAACGCTGGTGTTCAGGATGGTCAGCCATACCCGGGTAGTAGACTTTCTTAACCCGGGGATGCGATCCGAGATAATCACAGAGCGTTTGTGCATTCGTGCAGATTCTTTCCATACGCAGCGCCAGCGTATCCGAGCCGACGGATATGTGATGCGCAGCCTCAGGACCCAGTGAGGCACCAAAATCACGAAGCCCCTTTTTCTTGATCTGCTGAATTGCCCAACCCGATGGATCGCCCTTCTTATAATTGTCATAGAGATTCGGGAAATTGCTCCAGTCGTAGTTGCCCGTTTCTGTTACCGCACCACCCAGGGCATTCGCATGACCGCCAATGTATTTCGTCAGAGAGTTGATCACCAGGCTGGCTCCCACCGACACCGGCTGAAACAGGTAAGGCGTCATCATGGTGTTATCAACGAAATAGATCAGATCATGTTCTCGACAGACACGCCCAATACCTTCCAGATCTGATACCTGAGTCCTGGGGTTGGCAATCGTTTCCACAAACACCAGGCGGGTATTCGGCTGAATGGCCTTCTCGACTTCCTCTGCAGACGTCGCGTCCACGAAAGTTACTTCGATACCATGCGTTGCAAACGTATTGAACAGACTGTTGGTATTACCAAAAAGAAAGGACGATGAGATGAAGTGATCGCCCGCTCGCAGCAATGCAAACAGTGTTGTTCCGATAGCCGCCATTCCGGTGGCGAAGGCAGCGGTGGCAAGCCCACCTTCCATCAATGAAATCTTGTCCTGCAGGGCGGTAACAGTCGGATTAACCTGTCGACCATACGAATAACCGCTTTTCTCTCCCTGAAACACCGCAGCCAGGTCGCGGGCGTCATCGTAGGCATAGGTGACAGACGTGTGCACCGGTTTATGAATTGAACCATGTTCGATCGGGTCTCTTCGGTCCGCATGAACGATCGCAGACGTAAAACCCCTGGATGTGATAGCCATTTTGTCGTGCTCCAGAACAAAAAAACCCACTGAGCACCGCTACAGTAGGTTGTCCCTCTTTAGCGGCATTTCTTACGCGCCCGCAAGCTGTCATCAAATCGGCGCAAGCGGGAATTGTACAGCAGCAGGATAAATCAGCGCAACGAAGGGGTGGTACAATAATGCACATGGATATATCTAGCTTTAATGAACAACTCAGGAGTTTCCTGACCAACTCGCCAACGCCCTTCCACGCGACTGCAAGCATGTCGTCAATACTTGCCGCAAACGGATTTTCAGAGCTTCATGAAGGCGACGAATGGCAGCTGACACCAGGAAAGTATTTCGTCACCCGCAATGATTCATCCATCATTGCCTTCGTATTGGGCTCAAAACCCGTTGAAAAAACGGGCATCAGGCTTGTTGGCGCACATACAGACAGTCCGTGTCTGAAAGTTAAGCCGATCCCGGAAAAAAATAATTTTGGCTACCACCAGCTGGGTGTCGAGGTTTACGGGGGCGTCCTGCTGAATCCCTGGTTTGATCGGGACCTCAGTCTTGCTGGCCGCATCACAACGAGAGACGGCGAGGGGGCGATTCGAAACCGCCTGATTAACCTGCTCAAGCCGATCGCTGTCATTCCAAGTCTTGCAATCCATCTCGACCGCGAAGCTAACAACAGCCGCGGAATTAATTCCGAAAACGACATTGCACCGGTACTTTTGCAGCAGGATGGCGCCCGGTCGCTGGAAGATCTCCTGGTTGCCGAACTGGCCGGTGACGAACTACTGGCAACAGATCTGGTCTTCTATG
The DNA here is from genome assembly GCA_965662805.1 of Candidatus Azotimanducaceae bacterium. Lineage (GTDB taxonomy): Bacteria > Pseudomonadota > Gammaproteobacteria > Pseudomonadales > Azotimanducaceae > UBA9659. Next base: position 74,839 of record CBFIJB010000012.1, read on the forward strand.
ATACGAACCCGCCCCAGTATATTGGTGTCAACGAGGAATTCCTCGCCAGCGCCCGACTGGACAACCTGCTCAGTTGTTTCACAGGCGTCATGAGCCTGGTTGAAGCTGATGACTCGCTAACGAGTCTGCTTGTATGCAACGATCACGAAGAAGTAGGCAGTTCATCTGCCGCTGGAGCCGAAGGCACCTTTCTTAAAGATGTCCTGATGCGCATGACACCAGATCACGAGAAGCGTTTAAGAGCGTTTGCTCGATCTTTGCTCATCTCAACCGACAATGCTCATGGAGTACACCCGAACTACCCGAGCAAGCACGAAGCCAATCATGGTCCGATCCTGAACCAGGGTCCTGCCATCAAGTACAACGCTAACCAGCGATATGCCACCAATAGTGAAACCGCCGGATTCTTTAAAGCGCTCTGCCTGGATGAGGATGTGCCCTGCCAGGAGTTTGTGAATCGTGCCGATATGGCCTGCGGCAGCACCATCGGACCAATCACGGCAACAGAGCTGGGCATCCGCACCCTGGATGTTGGCGTACCGACCTTTGCCATGCACTCTATCCGTGAGCTGGCAGGTAGTCAGGACGCCCACACTCTCAGCCGGGTGCTGAAGAGGTTCTTCCAGACAAGCACCCTTCTTGGCTAATGCCTTTTGACCGGATAAGGCGTCCGTTGATCAGGCCGGGCGCTGACCAACATATTCTGCTGCGGGACGCACAATCCGATTGTTCTCCCGGCTTTCCAGAAAGTGTGCCAGCCAGCCAACTGATCTGGCCATCGCAAAAGTCGTCGTGAAATACGGTACATCAATACCCAACGCCTGATACACGGCCCCCTTATAGAACTCGAGGTTAGCCCAGACCTGCTTGCCTTTCTCAGCCATTCGCTGATTGAACGCACTTTCAAGAGCCAGGAGTAATCGAAGGTCTTTCTCGAATGGCGTTCCCTGGCACAGTTCAACAGCCAGCGGCTTCAGGATATTCGATCGAGGATCGACAACCCGGTACTCACGGTGCCCCATCCCCATAATCCGGCCTTTTCGTTTCAATACCGAATCCACGTAGGTCGATGCATGTTCAGGCTCGCCCATTTCACGAGCTGCCTTGAGCGCCGCTTCATCAGCGCCACCATGAAGCACGCCAGACAAGGCACCGACGCCACCGGAAAGTACCGCCGGAACAGAGGCCAGGGTAGACGCAATAACCCGGGTAGAAAACGTTCCTGCGTTAAAGCTGTGTTCCAGCTGCAACAGCTGAACGACCTTGAAAACTTCAAGCTCATGCTCCGACGGAACGCTTCCGGTCATCATGGACAGGTAGCGGGCCAGATAACTGCTGCCAGTGTCATACAGATCGGGATTCCCCTTGCCACCAGAACGCTCAGAGACAGCGGCAAGCAGCGACGGATACCTGGCAAGGATAACCAGCCCCTGAAAAACATCCTCGGAGTAATCAGATTCGTTCACTCGCGGAATCTCGAGTGCCGGAATCAGAGATTGCAACATGCGCATCGGATGCAGTTCATCTGGCATCGCCCTGATCAGGCTTCGTTCTGTTTCAGTCAATCTTCCATGTAAAGACATGAAGTCCGACAATCCTGCACTGGCATCTGCATCGGGAATCTCTCCGAACAGGACCAGATAGACAACATCCAGATAATCCATGGTGATGATCTCATCTATCACAACACCCCGATAAGACAATCGACCGATATCTCCTTCCACGTGACTGATGGCCGTTTCACCAACGATGACGCCCTCAAGCCCAGGCACATAACTCATGACAGTATCCCTCTCGTATAAAAAACAATGATTCAATGGCTGATATTGTTTCCCCGATACAGGTGATCTGGATACTTAGGTCTTCTAATTCAGGCATTAGGGAGCATCGCGCACACTTATACCTGCATCAGGTAAACTTACCCAAAGTCAGAGCAACTGGGACTGGTATGCCGGTTCACCTTGAAACACATGAGATAAGGGTCTTCAAAACCGTTTATGAGGAGAACGGTTTTAATCGCGCCGCAGAGAAGCTGTTTGTCACGCAGTCAGCAGTTAGCCAGACCATTGCGAATCTGGAACACAAACTGGACACTCTGCTGTTTCATCGCAAACCACTCAAGCTGACTGAAGCGGGAATGCGCTTGCTGCACTACGCTCAAACAGTTCTCTCTGAAGAAGAGACGGTGCTGGCCGATCTCAGGAACATCAAGAACGGTATTCTTTCGACACTGCATCTGGCCATGAACAGCACCGTCAACCATCTGTTTGGAGCTTCACTGGTACACGACTTCCTGAACCAGCATCCACTGACACGTATCAAGATATCAGTGCTGCCAAGCCGGCAAATCATTACCGCCGTCAGCTCCGAGCTTTGGGAACTGGGTCTCGGTCCGTTTCAGCAGACCATGCCTGATCGCTTCAGGACCATTCCTTTGTTTGAAGAAACAAGACACCTTGTCCTGCACAAGAACAGAATGAAACCAGGAATCTCAGCTGAAGATCTACTGCACGACTATCCCCTGATCGTCTCGCATCTGGACGACCCGGATCTCAGACCCACACTGGACAAGCTGCGAGACAACTTTGGCACCATATGGGAGATTACAGATCTGCATCTGCGTCTTTCACTTGTGAACAATGGTATGGGAATGACTTATCTGGACGACCGAGTACTGGCGCAAAATCCGGACTTGATGATCGTCGATCACTTTCCGTTCTCCACTGTACCTCTGACTTACGGCCTGTATTATCGCAGGGACAAACAGCTGTCTGCCGGCGCCCATCAGTTCATCAGGATCTGCGAATCAGCAAGCTTCTAGCCCTGCAAAGCTTGCTCGAGCTGTTGGTAATAATCCTGCAGGTCATGAAGAATTATTCTGGATGATTCATCGGCATCCGCGATCAGCGTCGAGGTTTTCTCTTTCATGACTGGCAGACTTTCACCAATACGCTGATAGAGATACTGACGCCAGCGAGCAGCTTCTTCAGCCTCCAGGGTATCTGGATGATTCCTGCCGCGATAGCGAAACAGCATTTCTTCCAGCCGGTCATCCTGGAATCGGTCAGCGAATTCGACCAGACGGTCTGGCGAAACACCCTGCAGTTCATTCATCACCGAACGATCTGATTCAGAGAAAAAGCCGCCCTCATACAGCTGAAAATCCGGATCATCGTGAAGATCAAAGCGATTCTCTGCATAAGCTTCCTGAATTTTCTCCACCAGCCCAGGCGTATTGATCAGCTGCTGTGCGTGGCGCTGAGCCAGATCAAGATCGAGCCCGAGGCGTTGCTCGGCTGCCGAATCCAGAGTGTTCAGTGGCGCCACAAACGGCGAGCGATTGATGTGAATAACCTTGAGGGCTAATCGTGTTTCATCTGCCCCAAGCTCCGATGATGGTGAAAATGCCAGTCGCGCCAGCTCCTGGGGCCCCACGGATACGAGGGTTTCGGGCGCCTGCGCAAGATCAAAAACGATAATCCCGTTGTTATTGGTCGGATGCTGACAGATTGGCAGCACAATTCCGACACAACCACGTGAGGCAGGAAACATTGCAGACACATGAACCACAGGGGTTTTACCAAGAGGATACAGCTGCTGCAGAACGAACCGCTTATCTTTCAGTTTGAACATGAAATCATAGAGTCTCGGCTGCGCCTTCCTGATACGGCGAGTCACCTCGATAGTCGCCCTGACATCCGCTAGGGCATCATGGGCGTCAAGATGATCCAGACCGTTGGCGCGAGCCAGATCTTCCAGCCGGAAACTCGGAAGATCGTCATGACCCTTTCGGGTTGGCCAGTTGAAACCATCAGGCCGCAGCGCATGCGCTGCACGAAACAGGTCTATGACATCCCACCTCGAATTACCCGACCGCCACTCCCGCGCATAGGGATCGTGAAAGTTTCGATATAGCATCTGCCGGGTAAATTCATCGTCAAAACGGATACTGTTGAAACCAACAACACAGGTTTGTGGCTGGCTGAACTCGGCGAGAACACGGTCGGTAAACTGCCTTTCAATCAAACCTGAATTCTGAACTTCTGACATCCGGATACCCGTCACCAGCATTGCTTCGGGATTGGGCACACAGTCAGCACCCGGCCGGCAGAAGAAGTTCTGCGGCTCTGCAATCTCATTCAGCTCAGGATCGGTACGCACACCGGCAAACTGTAGTGGTCGATCAATGACCGGGTCCGTCCCGGTGGTTTCAAAATCGTACCAGTACAGAGATTCAGACATCAGGGATCCGGGGCAATCATTCGGGGACAGTTTACCTTTTTCCTGAAAGAAAATAGGTAAACTGTCCCCCAGGTGACTAATGCTGAAGGCAAAAAATTGGCTGTAACCGCATGGCGATAACCAAAGATTCATTAACACTGCTGCTTGGCCCATTGCTGGCCGCCACCATTTTCTTCTCGCTGGCGTCTCTGGGATGGAATACCGGCGCCTGCTGGACTGCTGCGATCACAACGATTTGTGCCGTCTGGTGGATATTCGAGCCTATCCCTATTCCCGCAACATCACTTATTCCGATAGGTGCGCTACCGCTGCTTGGCATTCTCACACCGGCGGAAGTCGGTGCGTCCTATGGCTCACCCCTTGTTCTGCTTCTCATGGGCGGCTTCATTCTGAGTACAGCGATGGAGAAAAGCGGAGCACACAGAAGAATCGCATTATCCATGGTGAACCTGTTTGGCGGTCAGAGCAGCCGACGCCTTGTATTCGGATTTATGGCGGCTTCCGCTGTTCTCAGCATGTGGATCTCAAACACAGCAACGACCCTGATGTTACTGCCGGTGGCTCTGGCGGTTGTTGAACGGAGTGAAGACAAGCAACTGGCAACACCCCTGTTGCTCGGCATTGCCTATGCAGCAAGTGTCGGCGGCATCGGCACACCTATAGGCACGCCACCCAATCTGGTTTTTCGTGAAATCTATGAGCAGACTACCGGCATAGAAATAGGTTTCCTGACCTGGATGACCTGGGGTATCCCCGTGGTCCTGCTGTTTGTGCCCGTTATCGGATTCTGGCTGACAAGACATCTGAACCATCGAGGCCAGATCGATATGCCGAAAGTCGGAGAGTGGCAAGTAGAAGAGAAACGTGTGTTTATCGTCTTTGCCTTTACTGCCATGGCCTGGGTAACCCGCAGCCAGCCTTTTGGTGGCTGGAAGACCTGGCTTGATCTTCCTGGAGCCAACGATGCCAGTGTGGCGCTGCTGGCCGTAGTGGTCATGTTCCTTGTGCCAAACGGGAAAGGCGACAGGCTGCTGGACTGGGAGACTGCCGCGAAAATACCCTGGGGGATGTTGATTCTGTTCGGTGGCGGTATCGCTATCGCCAAGGCATTTGTCGTTTCGGGACTGAGCGGAGCTCTGGGAGAACTTCTGGCAGGCGTTGCCGTCTGGCCAATGATCCTGATGATTGCTGTCATCTGCCTGACAATCACATTTCTGACAGAGATCACGAGCAATACCGCAACAACAACTCTAATGATGCCTATTCTGGCAGCAGCGGCACTGGCCGCAGAACTCGATCCACTAATGCTTATGGTGCCGGCTGCCATGAGTGCCAGCTGTGCGTTTATGCTGCCCGTTGCAACAGCGCCGAACACCATCGTCTTTTCAACTGGCCGGTTTCGAACCAGTTTGATGGCAAGAGAAGGCTTTGCGTTGAATCTCTCGGGTGCTGTCGTGATTACCGTGGTCTGCTATTTATTACTGTAGCGCATCAGAAGCGTCGCGGAGGCGCGCCTGTCTATCACTTTCAGGAAGCTTAGCCAGTTGCTGTAGCCAGGCGACAAAACCATCAAACCCCAGCGTATTGAGCTGCGCGAGCATCACCGGAACCCACTCGTGATAATCCGCCACCGTCTCCAGTTTGGCGTTATTCATGGGCCCCAGCATCCAGTTCCTGTACTCGGAACCTTGTGACCAGGAAGCAGCAAGATGGTCGTAACGTTCGACCATTCGCTCCAGGACGAATCGCTTCTGCTCGAGTTTCTCTTCCCGCGTCAGTTGAGAATCATAGACGGCCCGTAGCGTTTCCCGAGTATTATTGATCAACTCAACTACCTCGGCCTGACGGTCCCTGCTCGCGAGATATCGCTGAAAGTCAACAGAACGGCCCTGATCCTGCAGATACTGCTCAAGTACAAACTGTTCCACCGCAGTTGCGAGACTCTCATTAAAACGGGTATCGCCCTGGACATAGACCAAATGGTGGGCGAGTTCATGAAACAGCATTGCCGCCAGCTGTTCTTCTGGCCTGAACAGAAACGTATCCAGCAGTGGGTCCTTGAACCAGCCCAGGGTCGAGTAGGCACCAACACCGCCAATGTAAACGTCATACCCCTGAGCACGCAGTTTATCGGCATAATTCTGCGCATCCTGTTCTCTGAAATACCCCCGATAGCTGACACAGCCCGCCACAGGAAAACATGAAGTCCTAAGGGACATTTCCAGTGGGTCTGCAGCAAACACATTCCACAGAACATAGGGGCGTCCTGTCTCCACATAGCTGGTGTAGGCACCACCTGAATCAAGACCAACGTCTTCGGCGTACTCAAGTATCGCGCCGGCGAGCTCCAGCTGCTGGCGTAAAACGGGGTCGACCTCAGAGGCGAGCAGTTCAGTCATTGACTGACGCTCCCAGAGCAGATTCGTCTGACCCCGGATCGCCTGCTGATAAAAATGCAGGGACTCGCAACCCGAGAGCGTGACCACCAGAAGGAGTAACGCGAAGGATTCTGTCAACCTCTTCATGACCAACATATTACCGCCTGTAAACCAGCAGTAGCGAGTTGCAGATTGCCTTGATATGGTTACGCCGAAAATCCGATACCCTCTTTGGGATATGCCCCGGAATGTACACTGATCATTTCGGCCTGACGGAAGCACCATTTTCCATTGCGCCGAACCCTCAATATCTCTATATGAGCAGCCGCCACCGTGACGCGCTGGCGCATCTGCTGTATGGGGTACAAAGTGATGGCGGCTTTATTCTGCTGACTGGTGAAGTTGGAACAGGAAAGACCACTTTGTGTCGCTGCCTTTTGCAGCAGGTTCCGACTGATGTTGATACAGCATTCGTTCTGAACCCCAGGGTCAGCGTCACGGAACTGCTGGCGAGCGTCTGCGATGAGTTTGGCATTTCGTACCCGACTGACGCTTCCGTGAAGATCCTGGTTGATCAGCTCAACGCTTTCCTGCTGGAGTGCCATGCGAACAATCGAAAAGCGGTGCTCATCATTGATGAGGCTCAAAACCTGTCTCGTGATCTGCTCGAGCAGCTACGCCTGCTGACGAATCTGGAAACCAATGAGCGAAAACTTTTGCAGATTATTCTACTCGGACAACCCGAACTGCTGGAGATGCTCGACAATCGGGATCTTCGACAGTTCAGTCAGCGCATTACTGCCCGCTTCCACCTTGAAGCACTGAACCAGACTGAAACCGAAGACTACGTCGCTCATCGTATGTCTATCGCGGGCGGGTCCGGCCGAGTATTCACTCGCGCAGCGATGCGAAGAGTCTACCGCATCAGCAAAGGCATACCCCGGGTCATTAATCTCATCTGTGATCGTGCGCTGTTGGGAAGTTACGTTGAGGACAAAACCGAAGTAACACCGACGATCGTCAGCAAAGCTGCACGCGAGGTACTGGGTATTGAGCAGAGAAATCGTAAGAACCGGTCGCTGAAGATGGCGGGCGTCGGCACCCTGCTCCTGTTTTTGCTCGGACTTCTGCTTTTCACCGGACAGCAGATACCTGAACCGACACCTGTGATTGCACAAACACCGGTTTACGTGCCCCCCTCCCCTGAGAAACCAATACCTCCTATTCGCGGGCATAGAAAGATCGATGATGCTTACCACGACCTGTTCGCGCTCTGGGGTTCAGCTTTTCAAGACAGGGACACCCATCCCTGCGAACTGGCAGGCTCAATCGGTCTGCAATGTCTGACAGAGAAAATGACTCTCGAAGACCTGCAAACGATCAATCGTCCTGTCGTCGTCCAGCTTGAAACGCCAGCCGCTGGCCGACGCTTTCTAACGCTCTCCAGATTGGACAATAGTGCCGTCATTCTTTTTGCCGGGGCCGAGGAAGTCGCACTGACCCATAAACAGTTCGAGTCTCTATATGAAGGTCAGGCGCATATGGTGTGGCGTATGCCGCCTGACTATCATGCACCTCTGAAATATGGTGATACGGGCGCAGCCGTGGACTGGCTGGTTGTGCAGCTATCACTGATTGAGGGAGACAGCCCACCTATGGACACAGGCTTTACCTACAATGACATCATTGAAACCCGGGTCAGAGATTTCCAGAACGCCGTCGGGCTGACGCCGAGCGGCATCGTGGACCCCTACACCTGGATACACATTAACAGTGTGGAGGCCATCAGTATTCCAACGCTCAACGGAACGGGTCAGGGGTAGTTCGTGTCCTACATACTTGATGCCCTGAACAAATCAGAACAGGAACGTGCAAGGAAACACGCGCCGGGTCTCGCTGCGCTTCATGGCGATCAGGATCGTACGCCATTTACGTTGAAACATTTTTTACTCATTCTGCTGATTCTCATCACCGTCAATTTCATTGGGTTGTATCTGTTGTTTGGCGACCGGCTTCATTCAGAAACAGAATCGGTCGTACAAACCGAACCTCCGGTGACAAACAACGTTGAGACTCAGGACCCTGCTGAAGCTCAGGGAAAAAGGCTGATCGAAGAGCCAGAACTGATCACCCCTTCAACCGCGATGGCAAAGTCCCTGCGTACGCAGGAGGAAGTGGAGAATTATGAGGTCATGCAGATCGACGAGTTGCCAAGGGCAACACAGATGCGATTACCCGCCATCGACATCACCACGCACATCTATGGGTCCGACGCAGAGCTGCGGATGGTCAGAATCGACGGGGAACCCCGATACGAAGGGGATATCCTGGCGACGGATTTCCGATTGCTGGAAATCACAGAGACAGGCATCGTGCTGGAATTTGAAGGTTATGCCTATGCGTTTGACATCATCGACACATGGCTTGAACCCTAGTGGCCGTCATCTGAACGGTCTATCAGGCTACAGCGAAGGTGTTCCCTGGACCTGATTCTGAAGGTCCATCAAACGCTGATTAATCTGCAACCGGTACTGATCAATCGACTTAATAGCTTCCTCTGTTTCCTTCACCTGTCGGGTCAGGGCATTCAGATTTCGCGAGCTGGCTTCCTGCGCTACAGCCTGATCCTGAACCTGTCCACGGAGCAATGCGATCTCCGTAATCAACTCTTCATTATCCTGAAGCAGACCTTCACGTAACTCAGTGAGCTCCTTGAGCATCGAACCATACTGCCCGGTCATCTGCTTCACCGAAGCATCCATGGTATTTATCTTGCCACCAAGGTCATCTTTCAGTTCTGCAATGGCACGAACGTTTTTCTGAATATCAGGTCGGTTCTGACGATAGGAAACTGCCCAGAGTTTATCGATCTCAGAGAAGTTGGTTTCTACCTGGGCCTTCAGATCCTGAAGTGTTTTGGAAACATCTGTGCCTGTGGCCGCAAGACGACTATCGAGCTGACGAATGTTCTCTTGCCCCTGCTCCAGCAATTCGTTGGAGCGCGCAAGACGTTCCTGCAACTCATATATCGTGTAGCCACCGATGCCCATCATGATCGCCATCAGCACGATGACAAACACCAGCAGGCCATTGAAGTTGCTTTGCTTCGGAGCCTCGGAACGGCCACTGCGTCGATAGCTCGCGACATCATCCTGATCTGGCTTGATGGATGGAATGTTTTCTCTATTGTCTGTCATTAGAAAGACCTGAACAAAAAGGGCCCCTTGCGGAGCCCTTCATTATCCTGTGGTTCGTGATTTACAGGGCAACCATCAGTCCATAAAGAACAACAGTTAATCCGATACTGCAACCGATCACGCCACCAACAGAAGCCATTGGACCAGGCTTACCGAATATTGCGTTACCTTCCAGCGCCAGGATCAGCAGCATGATAACGCCAAGGCCAACCGGGCTGGCATCGGTGACAAGACCGTTACTCAGGTGAGAGGATGAGCCCATAAAGAACAGCATGGGTGCTGAAAACAATGTATTCGTTCGGGACGCCAGCGCAGCCTTGGGCGCAGCGCCTGCGGCTTCTGGTAACGCCTCACCACCTTGAGCCACCTGGGTTGCTGATGCGATCACACTTTTCTGATTCGGCCAGATAATCAGCCAGACATTCAGAAACATCAGAGTACCAAGCGTTGCACCGACCGTAATGTCATAGGAGATGCCGGCATGGCGATAACCCAACAGAACCACACCCGTCAGGAAGGTAAACATTGCCCCCCAGCGGAACCACCAAAGCGCACGTGGGACCAGTTTCTGAATAGCGCCGGAGCGATGAGAGTCTTCGGCTTCCTTAAAATACTCAGTCTGTACGAAGTTGAAGTAGTACAACAAGCCAATCCACGTAATACCGGCTAGAAAGTGTCCCCAACGGAACAGGTAGTCCAGACCGTAACTCGTCAGAAGTGGTATATCCATGAGATTTCCCTCTTGTTATTAGAATGAGATCAGGCAGTCCAAGACCTGACCCCTGAAAGTCGTAGGCTCATGATAACATTGAAATTTTTGAAAAACGACCACAAGAGCCCATTAGTGGATCCCCACAAAAAAGCCCCACAAAAGTGGGGCTTTTCCTGGTGCTATCAAGAATGCGACAGCATTGAGCTTTACATCATGCCGCCCATGCCGCCCATGCCGCCCATGTCAGGCATAGCTGGAGCACCGCCACCTTCTTCGACGACCTCAGTGATCATGCACTCTGTGGTGATCATCAGACCTGCCACAGAAGCGGCAGCCTGCAGTGCTGTACGGGTCACTTTCGCAGGATCGGGAATACCGAACTCGATCATGTCACCATACTCGCCAGTCGCCGCGTTGTAGCCCTCAGAGCCAGACATCTGCCTGACCTTGTCGACAACAACAGACGCTTCAGCACCGGCATTGGTAACGATCTGACGCATTGGCGCTTCCATCGCACGACGCAGCAGGTTGATACCGACGTTCTGGTCTTCGTTATCGCCTGTCAGACCTTCGACTGCAGTTAGAGCGCGAATAAGAGCAACACCCCCACCAGGGACAATGCCTTCTTCTACAGCTGCGCGAGTCGAGTAAAGTGCGTCTTCAACACGTGCTTTCTTCTCTTTCATTTCAACTTCTGTGGCTGCACCAACCTTGATGACGGCAACACCGCCCGCCAGCTTGGCAACACGCTCCTGCAGTTTTTCACGATCATAGTCAGAAGAAGTTTCTTCAATCTGAGTACGAATCTGGCCAACTCGCGCCTCGATATCGTCAGTCTGACCGGCACCATCAACAACGGTCGTGGCTTCTTTGGTCAGGCTGATTCGCTTGGCCTGGCCCAGATCGTCCAGAGTTGCGCCTTCAAGAGACAGACCAACTTCTTCAGAGATCACGGTACCGCCAGTCAGGATTGCGAGGTCCTGCAGCATTTCCTTACGACGATCACCAAAACCAGGTGCCTTGGCAGCAGCCACTTTAACGATACCGCGCATGTTGTTAACAACCAGAGTTGCCAGCGCTTCGCCTTCAACATCTTCGGCGATGATCATCAGGGGCTTACCCGCCTTGGCGACCGCTTCCAGTACCGGAAGGAGATCACGAATGTTCGAGATTTTCTTGTCAAACAGAAGGACATAAGGCTCTTCGAGCTCTGCACTCATCGTGTCCTGATTGTTGATGAAGTAAGGAGACAGGTAACCGCGGTCAAACTGCATACCTTCAACCACGTCCAGTTCATTTTCCAGACCACTGCCTTCTTCAACAGTGATCACGCCTTCCTTGCCAACCTTTTCCATGGCTTCAGCGATGATGTCACCAACCTGGGTGTCACTGTTCGCAGAAACACTGCCCACCTGGGCAATCGACTTGGAATCGGAACATGGAACGGCAAGGCCTTCGATTTCCTTCACTGCAGCAATGACAGCTTTGTCGATGCCGCGCTTCAGATCCATCGGGTTCATGCCGGCAGCAACTGATTTCAGTCCTTCGTTCAGGATAGCCTGAGCGAGTACAGTCGCTGTCGTTGTACCGTCACCGGCAACATCAGATGTCTGGGAAGCAACTTCCTTAACCATCTGGGCGCCCATGTTTTCAAACTTGTCTTTGAGCTCGATTTCCTTGGCCACAGAAACACCATCTTTCGTCACGGTAGGCGCACCGAAGGACTTATCGAGTACTACGTTTCGGCCCTTGGGACCGAGGGTTACCTTCACTGCATCAGCCAGGGTGTTAACACCTTCCAGCATGCGGCGACGGGCGGAGTCACCAAATTTCACGTCTTTAGCTGTCATAACTTTTATCCTCTATCTATATCTGGTGCGTTTACTCGATAACGCCGAATACTTCGCTTTCGTTCATGATGAGCAGTTCCTCACCATCAATCTTCACGGTGCTTCCGGCATACTGGCCAAACAGGACTCTGTCGCCTGCTTTGAGGTCGACTTCCTGAACGCTGCCGTTATCCAGCTTTCGGCCTGGCCCCACTGCAAGAACCTCACCCTGAGAGGGCTTTTCCGCAGCGGAATCAGGGATCACAATGCCCCCGGCTGATTTGGTTTCTTCTTCCGTGCGTCGCACGACCACACGATCTTGTAATGGACGGATACTCATGTATTTCTCCTGCTTTCTTTTGCAACCATTGGGTCCATAACTTCCCGCTGGTGTGACTGAAAAAACATGCTCGCTTCCTGAAAGGCCCTTAAAATTGAGGCCTGCAGAGGACGCTAGCACTCTCCTTCTGGGAGTGCTAATAATAGGGTCGGATTTAGCAGAGTCAAGGCTAGAGTGCTAAAAATTGGTAAATTTTGGTGCAAATTACATAAAAGAGCCTGGTTAACGCATGGCAGAGACGCTGGAGTCAGCAAAGCATCGGGTTTTTCAGGTCGTCAGCCAGATTCCGACCGGTCGTGTCGCGAGCTACGGACAGATTGCCCGCCTGGCAGAAATGCCAAGTCATGCACGCCTTGTGGGGAGAATTCTCTCTAAACTACCCTCGGATACCGGACTGCCCTGGCACCGGGTTGTGAATGCACAGGGAAAAATTACCAATCCCGGTCGAGTCAGGCAGGCAGACCTTCTGGCGAAAGAAGGTGTCTCTCTGATTAACGGTCGGGTCAGCCTGAAGGTCTATGGGTGGGACGGCTCCTGATCATTAAGGGCAGTTAGCCGCGTCAAATAAAGTACCAGGAGAATCGCGGGAATCCCCAGGCACGCCGCCACGACAAAAAACTCAAAATATCCGAAGTTATCCACGACGATTCCCGAGAAGCCAGACAGAAACTTACCCGGCAGGGTCATCAGGGAACTGAACAATGCATATTGCGTGGCCGTGTAGGCTTTGTTCGTAAGACTTGAGAGATAGGCGATAAATGCCGTCGCTGCGAATCCGCCGGAGACGTTGTCGGCAGAGATTACGACGATGAGATAGCTGATTTTCGGCTCCTGGGTAGAGAGTGCAGCGAAGAAGAGATTCGTCACAGCGACTGCAATCGCCCCGATCAACAGTGGCCGCATCAACCCCCACTTCACCACCAGAGCACCACAGACAACGGAACCGGCGATACTCATAAAGAAACCGAACACCTTGGCAACATTCGCGATATCCGTTTTCGAGTACCCCATATCCAGGTAAAACGGGTTGGCCATAATGCCCATGGCGATATCACTCAGTCGAAACACACCAATGAAAATCAGGATGACAATCGCTGAGCGGGCATTCCGGGCAAAGAAGTCAACAAAAGGACCGACGACCGCGCCACTGATCCAGCGGCGAAATCCGGGAACCGTCCATTCAAGCGGTGTCGCGCCCCGCTCCGATTCGGGCTCACTGATCAGCGACACCGTGATCATACCCACTGACATCAGAGCAGCCATGACAAGATAAGACAGGGTCCAGCCGAAATACTCAGCGAGATACAAAGCCCCTGCCCCGGCTGCGAGCAGAGCCAGGCGATATCCAAACACATAGGTAGCCGACATAGCACCCTGGTATTCCGGAACCGCCGCTTCTATTCGATAAGCATCAATGGCGACATCCTGGGTTGCCGAGGAGAATGCAACCAGCAGAGCGCTTAAGGACAACAGCAGCAGGTTGTCCGGACCTGCCAGCGTCATCAGGACGAGACCAGCAGCGATACCGGCCTGACCCAGCAGCATCCAGGATCGACGCTGGCCCAGACGCGAGGTCAGAGCACCCAGAGCGATGGAATCTATGAAAGGCGCCCAGAGCACCTTGATGGAATAGGTAATACCGATCCAGGCGAAAAAACCGATGGTGGACCGACTGACATCCCCTTCCGTGAGCCAGGCTGTCAGTGTCGAGAACACAAGCAGGAAAGGCAGCCCGGCGGAGAAACCGAGAAATGCCATGGCAATTACCCTCGGGCGGGTATAGATGAGGAAGGTTTCCCTCCAGGAGATGGTTTCAACCGCGCCCAATGTGGTCTGTTAGCTCCAGTGCCTGATCAAAATCATCTAATCCCGAAAATTGTTGTACTGCAGCGGGACTTCCAGATCTTCTTCCTTGAGCATGGCCATCACCTGTTGAAGATCGTCGCGCTTCTTGCCGGTGACTCGGACCTTGTCGCCCTGAATGGCAGCCTGCACTTTCATCTTCTTATCCTTGATCATCTTGACGATTTTCTTCGCAAGCAGCGTTTCAACCCCCTGTTGAATCTTGATATTCTTGTGCAGCAACTTACCGATGTGCTCCTGGTCACCTGTATCCATGACCTTGGGATCGATAGATCTCTTCACAAACTTCTGCCGCAGAATATCAATCATCTGGTCCAGCTGGATTTCTGCCTCAGCCGTAATACGGATGACATCATCATTGCGCTCAAATTTTGCGTCGACACCACGAAAGTCAAACCGTGTCTGCAATTCCCGGTTTGCCTGGTCAACAGCATTGGTCACTTCATGAAAATCCACTTCGGAAACCACATCAAATGAAGGCATGTTGTTTTACCCCTATATTCTTTAAACTACTTTGCTTCACTTGCCTCAAGCATACCAACTGCTCTTTTGAACCACTATGTTTGACTCACCGATTGTTGTCGTAAAAGGAGAACAGTCAGTCGTCGATTTCTTCGACAGCAATCTGGCTAAATTTTCCAATAGCCGCATCTGCTACGGTGCTGTGAATGCGTTGCAGCTGCTCGAGGCCCTGCCAGCGAGTGTCGTGGTAACGGAATCTCACGTCGGTGATATGAGCGGCAGCGAGCTTGCTTCCACGATACGGGATATTGACGAAGAACGAGGCCACTATACGCAGATCATTCTCATCGGCGCCGTCGGCCATGACACCGTACAGCAGGAAGCTTTTCACAAAACCGTCGACGCCTTAACCGGCACAAAACGAGTTGATGTTCTTGAGCACCTCATTCTGGCAGGCGCACGGATCGCCAATCAGATAAACAATCTGAAGAAAGACAACGTCGCGCTACACCACCTGTGCAACGATCTGCGCAAGGGGCAGTTGCTCGACCCTTTAACCGGGCTAGGCAATCGCGAATACGCTGATCTGGCACTAAATGACACCATTCGACAGATTGAGTCTCGAGGCGGAGCGATCTGCCTGGTCATGATCTCCGTACAAAACTACGAAGAGATCAAGGAAACTTACAACACCAGCGTTGCCGGGGAGCTGATTATCAGTATATCGGAACGCATCCAGAACCTGGTCCGCCCCCTGGATGTCGTGACTTACTTCTCACCGGGACACTTCGCTCTCGTGCTGATGCAGCCAACGATCGACCAGTGTACCGCTGAGTGTTACACACGAATTTTTGATGGCGTCAGACTGAAGAGCTACACCACGACAGCTGGTTATCAACCAGTGACCATCGGCATGAGTCTTTGCGCGGCCACGGCAGACGCGGGGGCACCGAGCCAGGAAAAAATGATTGAAATTGCCATGAGCAATCTGGCCGAGTCAGTGCGAACCGAATCGATCATTGTTCATCACATAAAACCAGAGTAACGATATTTAAGGAAAGCATGGGCAAAAGACTCTCAAAAATTTACACGCGAACAGGGGATCAGGGTGAGACCGGTCTTGGAGATGGCAGCCGAATCCGGAAAACTCATCCAAGAGTCGAGGCCATGGGGAGCGTTGATGAACTGAACAGCATCGTCGGCATGGTCGTCGAAGAGTTACTTCAGGCGGACAAACCGGAGCTGAACGATATCGCAGGATTTCTGCGTTCGCTGCAGCATCGCATCTTCGATCTGGGGGGCGAGATTTCTATCCCGGGATTCGAGATTGTCACAACTGACCACGTTAAAGCGATTGAAGAGAATCTCGACGCTTTGAACGAACACCTCGAACCCCTGGAAAACTTTATCCTGCCCGGTGGTTCACACCTGATTGCAAACTGCCACATGGCACGTGCCGTATGTCGACGGGCGGAACGCGATGTCACCGCACTGGCTGAATCTGAAACGGTCAACAAATCAGCACTGGAATTTCTGAACAGACTCTCCGACTACCTGTTTGTTGTCGCCCGAAGCGCCGCCAGAATTACAGGTATCGATGAGGTACTCTGGCAGAAAGGGTAGCCCTCAAAATAAACAAGAATTAACTGGACCAGCCAGAGAAAACCTGCAAAATCGCCGCCCTTGGTTTTGAGGTAGCTATGAAATCACTGGTTGCATCTCTTTCGGCACTCCTGTTCTCCATTTTCATCCTGCTGGTCGGGCACGGAGTACAGCTTACGGTATTACCCCTGATCGCACTGGACCTGGGCTGGTCGCCCAGTGAGATCGGCTATACCGGTTCCGCCTACTTCCTGGGATTCATCATCGGTTGCCTGACCATCCCTCGCCTCGTCGCTAACGTTGGGCACATCCGGGTGTTCGCTGTACTCACTTCCAGCGCAACCGCGTCCTTGCTGCTTATAGGATTGTTTCAGGAACTGATCGCCTGGATCGCGGCGAGGATTCTAACCGGCTGGGCCATTGCCGGTGTCTACATGGTGATAGAAAGCTGGCTCAATGAACGCACATCTGCTGAAAACCGGGGCGTTGTACTTTCCATCTACACAGTACTGACGCTTGTCTCGATCAGTGTAGGCCAGCTCATGCTGGGTTTTGGCCTCGACTATCTGCAACTCCTGATGATCGGAGCGATTCTTCTGGCCACAGGCAGTATTCCCGTTGGACTCACCCGCTCACCGGCACCATCCCCGATCCCGACAGCAGGATTTGAGCTGCTCAGGGTTTATCGGGCATCCCACGTGGCAGTTATCGGTGCGTTTGTTGGTGGGCTCGCCACGTCAAGTTATTGGGTGCTGGGACCTGTCGTGGCAACCAGGGTGCTACCAGAAGATGGTGCTATTGCTGTATTCCTCGCATGCGCATTGCTTGGCGGCATTCTTCTGCAACTCCCCGCCGGCCGATTATCCGATCGAATAGATCGGCGTCTTGTGCTGTCGCTGCTGTCTTTTGCAGGTACAGCTGCCTGTGTCATCGCCTTGCTTCCGATAGAGAGCTCATTACTACTTTACCTGGCCATGTTTCTGATTGGCGGCAGTACTTTCCCTTTGTATTCCATCAGTCTGGCCCACGCTAACGACAATAGCTCTTTGTCACTCATTCAAGTGGGCAGCGTGATACTTCTTGTTCACAGTGCCGGCGCCGTTGTTGGACCCGTCATCACATCGTTGATCATGGAAGTTTTGCCAGGCGGCATGTTCATCTTCAGCGGACTGATTCTGTTGTTGTTCGGAGCATGGTCTTTGTGGCGTTCTCAGACCCATGAGATAGAACGTCAACATTTCGAGCCGTTCTCTGATGCTCCGAAGACATCCCTGGAAGTTCTTGAGGTGATTGATTCAGATTCCGGGGACCAGAATACAGTCCCCGAGTCAGGTGACAAACAGAAAGAAGGTTGAAATCTCTTTCAGCCTTCCTGATTTTGGCCCAGAACTGTCAATGTACCGTCGAGATGTACATCACGTTGCGGGAAGGCAATCACAACATCCGCCTCTGCGAAGCGTCGATAAATTTCAAATCTAACCTCGGATCGGATGGTCCGTGCGCTTTTTTCACCCTGGGAATGCACCCAAAAGTAGGTATCGAATATCAGCGCGTTGTCGCCAAAGTCCTCAAAAATAATCTGCGCCTCGGGTTCATCCAGAACATCCGGATGA
This sequence comes from Candidatus Azotimanducaceae bacterium, assembly GCA_965662805.1. Taxonomy (GTDB): domain Bacteria; phylum Pseudomonadota; class Gammaproteobacteria; order Pseudomonadales; family Azotimanducaceae; genus UBA9659. Next base: position 93,077 of record CBFIJB010000012.1, read on the forward strand.
TGTACCACGTCATCGAGGATGTCTTTCACGACATTGACATCCGAACCATAGGCGACGCCAACCCGCACGACACAACGAAGGAGTTTGTCTACCAGCGTCCAGTTGACTACTGACTCTTCCAGCAATCGTGAATTGGGTACCAGCATATGAACACCGTCTACCCGGCGGATGAGAGTTGACCGGGTATTGATCTCTTCGACCGTACCCGATGTATCACCCAATTCAATAAAGTCGTTGATCCTGATCGGTCGCTCCCAGATCAGAATCCAGCCACTGATGAAGTTGTTGATGATGTTTTGCGCACCAAAACCAAAACCGATGGCAATAGCACCCGAAACAAACGCAAACGCGGTCAGTGGAATGTTCAGAAGATCGAGCACCGTAATCACCAGAATCACAATGCCAATGATGTAAGCGCCCCGGCGAACCACCTGGATCAGATCAGGATTCACATCCCGCTTCTGCATGGCGCGTACAGACAGGCTCACCAGCCAGCCGATCAGTGCGATACCGACGAGCGCCACAACGGGAACAAGCACCACCTGACCGACAGTGACATCGTGACTGGCGATAGTCACCAACCTGGTATCCAGGAAGTCCTGAATGTCTGACATGCTTACAGCCATCGATTGTGCCTGAAGTAACCCATGATACCTCCCGTCAGAACGACCATGATGACGACAACTATCGTAAAGGCAGCCGGCTCCTCTAGACCTGGCAAACCCGCCACATTCATGCCGAACATCCCCGTAACAAAAGTGATCGGCAGAAAGATCGCTGCAATGATGGACAGGGCATACATGCGCTGATTCTGCTGCTCCGTGGAAACGTTCGCCATCTCTTCCTGCAGCACCATGGCACGCTCCCTAATCAGCTCGAGATCTTCCAAAGCCCGCGTGATGCGATCGATATGGTCGCGCAGGTAGAAGGCTTCCGCTTCGGAGAGAGACTGACGCATCTGATTAAGCAATGAATAAAGCGCATCCTTTTGCGGCGTCAAGAATCGTTTTACCGTGGCTATTTCTCTGCGAATAGCAGCAACTTTGGAACGCTGACTGAAATCCGTCGTCTCCAGATAGTATTCTTCGATCAACTCCAGTTGCTCATCTACATCAGTGACAAAGCTGGCAATGCGATCCGCAACACCACTGGTGATTTCGAGTACCACACCCATGACATCTTTAGGCCCCTGCCCTGCCTCCAGCGCCTCTCTGACGGCCTGCACGGACATCATCTTGCGCTGCCGGGAGGTAATAAGCTTCGTCGGCGTGATCCACAACCGCAGAGAGACCATGTCTTCCGGGTCTGAACCGGGATTGAGGTTAATTGCACGGAGAAAAAGCAGCGTGCCATCAGATGTCACCGTAACGCGAGGACGCGTATCCTCACGCACGAGGGACTCAGCGACACCCTCAGGTAGACCCAGAGCGCTCAGAACATCAAAGGCGCCCTCCATCGAGTAGTCTACGTGAAGCCAGTCAGCGGACAGATTATCTGACGCTTCGGCAGCGCCTCCGGCACCATCCAGGTCGAATTTGAATACCACTGCAGACATCACTGCTCCTCCGCGGAACATCTTACTACATTGGAAAAGCTACATTAGGACTTTACGCATGTCCGCCAGAACGGAGGCGAGGTATGCAGTGAACCTTGCGGCTTCAGCGCCATCAATGGCCCGGTGATCATAAGAAAGAGATAGAGGCAGCATCGTGCGCGGTTCAAACTCGGCACCATTGTAGACGGGTGCTACTTTTGAGCGTGAAACACCAAGAATGGCCACTTCAGGGGCATTGACGATCGGCGTAAACGCCGTGCCTCCAATACCGCCAAGA
>CBFIJB010000013.1:0-94598 GCA_965662805.1 Candidatus Azotimanducaceae bacterium
GCTCAAGGCTGTTTACAAGTTCCCGCTCAGGGCTGTTTACAAGTTCCCGCTCAAGGCTGTTTTCAAGTTCCCGCTCAGGGCTGTTTAACAAACAAAGCAGATCCATTCTGGCCGGGACTGCTCGATACTTTAATGATCATCTCTCTAATATCCTGCTTCTTTATCTCCGGGTGATCGAGAACCCTTTGCAGTACATAGTGGCTGAGTTCCTCTACGCTGGCATTAGCTATCGGCAGTGTAATGACATCTCGTGGCAGGAATGGAATTCGCTCTTCTCCATAAACACCAACAATATAGCTGCCTTCGCGCTCTATCGTCAGGTGCGGTGATTTCTCTGGCAGGATGGTTTTCTCGTCAAGCTCGTCACAGATATCCTTGACCGCCGTTTTGATCAGCGAGTAGTCAAAGATCAGACCGTTGTCGTCGATAGGGGAGGTAAGTTCGCACTCCACCTGCCAGTTGTGACCATGCAGGTCCTCTCGCTCTGTTGCACTGAAGATCGTGAAATGTGCGGCGCTGAAGTTCAGTGCCTGTTTGGCTATCTCAATTCGCCCGAGTTTCTCTGCGCCCACGTAATAGCTGCCTGACAAAGTAAATCAGCATATTAGCAGAAGCGCTGCAGCGGATGTGCAAAGAGCTGCAGCGGATGTGCAAAGAGCCGCGGCGGATGTGCAGAGCGCCGCAGCGGGACTTCAATAGCCGCAGCTGATTTTTGTAGCGCCGCAGCAGCCATCACCTGATTGCTGGCGGGAACAGGCCACTTCAGGCACACTCTGGCGACATCGAAAGGAGGGTTTCCAATGGCATTATCGACTCTGAGTCGTTCTATTAAAGGTGAGGTGGCGATTGTCACCGGGGCTGCATCTGGCATGGGCAGGGCAACGGCGCATCTGTTCGGGGATGAAGGTGCGCGGGTCGCATTGATTGATATTAACGAAGAACCACTGCAGGCGGTTGTGCAGGAAATGACCAATGAAGGCTACGACGCCAGAGGCTGGGTGCTGGATCTCTCGGATGAGGAAGCGATCAGTCGGGTTATTGCCGACATTGGTGAACATTTCGGAGGCATCGACATTCTGGTGAACAATGCCGGGATATCCATGTTTGCGCCCATCGACTCCGATGATTTTTCCGTTGCCTGGCACAAGAGTATGGCGGTGTTGCTGACTGCGCACACGCTGACAATTCGTGCGGCACTGCCTTATCTTCGACAGTCTGCTCATCCAAGAATTGTGAATATCGCCTCGACCGAGGGGCTCGGAGCAACCCGTTATGGCAGTCCCTACACGGCAGCGAAAACCGGTGTCATTGGCCTGACTCGCTCGCTGGCTGTTGAACTGGGTCCGGAGAAAATAACCGTGAATTGTATCTGTCCCGGCCCGATCAATACGGGCATGACGGCGGGTATTGATGAGGAAGACAAGATGGTTTTCGCCAGGAGACGTACGGCGCTGCGCCGGTATGCGGAACCGGAAGAAGTAGCCCACGGCACGCTGAATCTGGTTTTACCTGCTGCACAGTACATCACCGGTGTTGCTATTCCGGTAGATGGCGGGTTGACCATCAGGAATGCCTGATGCTGGAGTCCGTTGAACCCAATCGGTCAGTCGTGGCGTTTGATCGGGATGCCATTCATGGAGGCAATCTTGGTCTTAAGGTGGATCACAATGCTGTCAGGATTGAAGTGGATAGGCTGCTCGCCAGCATGACGCTGGAACAGAAAATCCACGAGATTCGGGGCATGCAGGCTGAACCGATCAACGGGTTTTTTCATGCTGGTGGTGATCACACACTTGGCATTCCACCCTACAGGATGGTGGATGGTCCCCGGGGTGCCCGATCCGGTCTGGCAACAGCGTTTCCCGTGGCGATTGCAAGGGGCGCAACCTTTGATCCTGAACTTGAAAGGCGTGTCGGACTTGCCATAGGGCGGGAGGTCGCCGCCAAGGGCGGCAATGTGTTGCTCGCACCGACCATTAATCTTCTGCGCCATCCGGGTTGGGGGCGCGCACAGGAAACCTATTCTGAAGATACCTGGCACATGGGCGCGATGGCCGTTGCTTTTGTTTCAGGTGCCCAGAATTACGTTCTGACCAGCCCCAAGCATTTTGCGCTGAATAATCTTGAACTGACCAGGTTTGAGGTGAGCGCCAATGTAGATAGGCGCACCTTGCATGAGGTTTATCTGCCTCACTTCAAACGTTGCGTGGTCGAGGCTGCCGCGGGATCCATCATGAGTGCGTACAACAGGGTAAACGGCGTTTACTGTGGCGAGCATCCGGAATTGCTGACAGATATATTAAGGGATGACTGGGGTTTTACAGGTTTCGTGGAATCTGACTGGTTTCTGGGTACCCGTTCCACCGCGCCGGCTATTCAGGCAGGCATGGACATTGAAATGCCGGCTCCTTTCAGGTTTACGGATGAGAAGCTGATGCAGGCCCTTGAAAATGGCGAGATTGATGAAGCCGTGATCAGTCGAAATGCGGGTCACGCGCTTTATCAGAAGGTCGCTTTTAAGCTGGCCGCTGCGCCTCAGGTTGATGAGTCCGTGGTGGAATGTGAAGCGCACATTGCACTTGCCCGCGAGGCTGCGGAGAAGTCATTTGTACTTCTGAAGAATGAACAGGTCCTGCCGCTGTCGAGCAGTCAGAAGATCGCCGTGATTGGTGATCTCGCTGACATGGTCAACCTGGGTGACCGTGGCAGCAGTATGGTGTCTTCCTCGACTGTGACAACGCCCCTTGCAGGGCTCAGAGCCTACAGCAACGAAATTGAGCTTCAGTACTTCACGAGCAATGCAGACCTTTCGAGCCTGGACGATTTTGACGTTGCGCTGGTGGTCGTTGGCCTGACTTACCAGGAAGAGGGCGAATTCATTCCCACTCAGCAGCAGGCAGCCGAGGATGATTCCGAATTCGCGCGCGGCGGAGACCGGATGGACCTGCGGTTGCCTCTGGAACAGGAGGCTCTGATCAGGAATGTCGCTGGACACTCTGCAAAAACAGTCGTTTTGCTTGAAGGCGGGAGTGCCATAGAAGTTTCTCCCTGGTCTGATGAGGTAGATGGTCTGATGATGATCTGGTATCCGGGCAGGGAAGGCGGCCACGCACTGGCTCGCGTTCTGTTCGGGGATATCGACGCATCCGGCCGGCTGCCGGTAAGCTTTCCTCGTTCCATGGGTCAACTGATGGCATGGGATATTTCAGCGTTGGATGTTCCGCACGATCTGTTTCACGGCTATCGATACCTTGACCGCAGTGGTGGGAAAGCCCAGTTCCCGTTTGGCTTCGGGCTCAGCTACACAAGTTTTTCCATGGATGGCCTTCAGGCTGAGCGAGTTGATGACGGCTTCGTGTTTAATCTGACGGTCACCAATACTGGCGAAAGAACCGGTGATACGGTCCCGCAGCTTTATGCTGGCTGCACCGAATCCCATGTACTCCGGGTGGAGAAAGAGCTGAAGGGCTTTGGTCGCCTGACACTTGAGCCAGGAGAAAGTGCTGATCTCGAAATCGAGGTTCTGGATGAAGATCTGCGTTTTTTCGATGTCGACGACGGCTGGACACTGGAATCGTGTCTTTATGAGTTTCATGCCGGATTTTCGGCCGATGACCTGGTTCTGGATTCGGCCTGGCGATTCGATGGGGAAGACTGGGAGCCTCGCTAGCCTCCGATAGCGGTGTTATTTACTCCGCGGGCACTTCCGGCAGGCTTTCCAGCAGGGGCAGCAGCTTCTCCCGATCTGCAAAGTGGCAGAATTCCTCACCCAGCAGACGAACGTTGGGTCCTGCCACGCAATGCCCGAGACAGACAGACCGGTCTACCCTTGCATCCAGTCCCCGTGCCTCAATTTCCTGCTCCAGCCAGTTCGCCAGTTCCTTGCTGCCACGCTGGGCGCAGCTTGGCTGAGTGGTGAATGGTCTGAAATTGGTGCAGATGACGATGGTTTTCATGTTGGCTGACTGTGGCACAATAGAGCCCTTTTTTCACTCAACTCCCGGAAATTTACTATGGAAGATGTCGTCATTGTAGATGCCGCCCGCTCAGCGGTTGGCAGAAAGAAAGGGTCCCTGGGTATGGTGCACCCCACGGATACCCTGGGTACTGTCATGCAACAGATGCTGGAACGCAGCAATGTACCCTCTGAAGAAGTTGATCAGGTCATCGGCGGCTGCATCAACAAACTGGGTGCGCAGGGTATGAATGTAGCGCGTACGGCCTGGCTGTCCCACGGGGGAGCAGAAGCTACGCCATGCATTACCATCGATAGCCAGTGTGGTTCTTCCCAGGAAGCCGTACATCTGGCCACCAGTATGCTGCGCTCAGGCATGGCGGATTGTGTCATGGCCTGCGGTGTTGAAAACATGACCCGCCTGCCGGTTGGTGCCGATGCGGTCGGTCTGAAGCCTGAGATGGGCAAGCCTGTTTCCCGTTCTTACTTTGAACATTATGAGTTCACCAGTCAGTTTGAGGGTGCTGAACGCATGGCTGAGAAATATCAGGTTACTCGTGCTGACAGCGATGCTTTTGGCTTGCAGTCGCAGGAGCGCGCCAAAGTCGCCGTGGATGGTGGTTACTTTGACTCGCAGATTATCCCGTTGGAAGTCAACAAGTTTGATGAAGAAGGGAAACGTCTGGACGAGACCTTTGTCTTTGATAAGGACGAAATCCCTCGTGACACCAGCCTCGAGGCACTGGCTGACCTGAAGCCGGTGGCCCGCGAAGATGGCATTCATACTGCCGGTACCTCTTCCCAGATCGCCGACGGTGCGGCTGCAGTGCTTATGATGACGGCATCCAAGGCAAAGGCGCTCGGTGTGACGCCGCTGGCGAAAGTGGTTGATGCAGAACTGGTGGGCTGTGATCCAGTACTCATGCTGGAAGGTCCTATCCCCGCTACTCAGAAGATGCTGGAAAAGACGGGCCTCAGTGTTGATGACATTGATGTGTTTGAGATCAACGAAGCATTTGCTTCCGTCGTCCTGTCATGGGCTAAAACGGTCGGTGCCGATATGGCCAAAGTGAATCCGAACGGCGGGGCAATCGCACTCGGTCACCCGCTGGGTGCCACCGGCTGTTTTCTGACGACCAAGGCCGTGCATGAACTGCATCGCACAGGTGGTGAATATGCTCTGATCACCATGTGCTGCGGTGGCGGGCTCGGCACCGGTACGATCATCCAGAAGATCTAGGGTAGGTTGCTTTTCCTGGGGTGCAGGATGACCGGCACCTCAGCGATACCTCTAATGAAGTTGTTCGGCAGGCGTTTAACGTCACCTGCGAGTTCAACCTTGTCGAACCGCTTCATGATCTCCTCCCATAAAACACGCAGCTGCATTTCCGCAAGACGGTTACCCATGCAGCGGTGAATGCCGAATCCGAATGCCACGTGTGCGCGTGCATTCTTTCGATCAACGATCAGCTTGTCTGCCTCGGGGAAAACACTTTCGTCCCGATTGCCTGACAGGTACCACATGACTACCTTGTCACCTTCCTTGATCTTTTCACCGCCCAGAATGAAATCCTGGTTGGCAGTCCGACGCATGTGGATGACCGGAGTCTGGTAGCGAACCATTTCTGCCACCATGTTGGGGATGATCTTGGGGTTATCCCGTAGCTTCTGGTATTCGTCAGGGTGCTGGTTCAAACCGATAACGCCGCCAGATATGCTGTTTCGTGTGGTGTCGTTTCCGCCAACTATCAGTAGCAGGACATTGCCGAGAAACAGCATCGGGTTTTCGATCATGTCCTTCGTGTCTTTACCATGGGCGAGCATGGAAATGAGGTCAAATTTTGGTTCTGCGGCGGCTCGTTCCTGCCACAGATTCATAAAGGTGCCCGCGCATTCCATCAGATCATTTTTGCGCTGTTCCATGTCCATTTCTGCATCGCCCGTCAGCTGCGGAACGGAGGTTGTGATATCTGACCAGTAGATCAGCTTACGGCGATCTTCATAGGGAAAGTCGAACAGTGTTGCCAGCATACGTGCGGTCAACTCGACAGAGACTTCATCTACCCAGTTAAATGTCTCACCGACAGGCAGGTGTTCCAGGATGTCGACCACACGTTCTCGGATCAATGGCTCGAAGTTGGCCAGGTTGCTGGGTGCGACGGATGGCGCGACTGTTGCGCGCTGTACGTCGTGCCCCGGAGGATCCATGGAAATAAAATTCTCTATTTCTACGAGCTGTTCTCTCTCCTCTTCGTTCTCGGGGGGGTCGGCGATAGAGATACCTGCTATCTCTGAAGAAAAAACCTGATGGTTGGTGTCGACCTGTTTGATCAGGTCGTGCGAGGTAACAGACCAGAACGAGCCAGCGGTCGGGCTGTTCTCCATAAAGTGGACCGGGGCCTCTTCTCTCAGTCTTTTGAAATAAGGCTGCCAGCAATCGTTCTGGTAAATGGTAGGGTCACTGACGTCCAGTTGATCCAGTGGAATGCTGTTTACGTCCAGTTCTGATGCTTCGCTCATCGGCTTCTAAAGACCTGATTTCCCTGTGGGTCTACCAGTTTGCCACTAAGCAGGGGACGAGGTCGATACCCGGAATATCATGTAGGCAAGGTAGGCACCGAGAAAGATCCCGCCTGACAATCTGCTCATGACTTTGTTGCGAAAGATAAATACCGGGATCAGAGCGGCCGCGAACACAAAGGTGACCATGATGTCAGTTGTGCCACGGGGTGGAATCGACAGAGGATATACCAGAGCGCTGATTGGCAGCACCATCAGCGTGTTGAAGATGTTGGAGCCAATGACATTGCCTACACACAGGTCAGCCTGTTTTCGCATGGCGGCAATGATGGAGGTGACGAGTTCCGGCAGGCTGGTGCCGATCGCAATGACGGCGATGCCGATAACCGTCGTGGTCACGCCCAGGGTTTCGGCCAGTTCGATACCATTGGTGATACTCATTTCGCCACCAAGGGTGAGCCCGATGATGCCTGCAACGACCAGGACCCAGTCCCGCCCGGATGCCCGTTCCAGCTGTGGTGATAGCGTATCGATCGACATCAGCAGGGAATCCGAACGCTGCCTCAGGAAATCCAGGACCATGATGTAGACGAAAACGCCGAATGTCAGTAGCAGAATCACGCCGTCAGAACGATCGAGGATAGGGTTGAAACCCTTGAGAAACGAATCGAGGGTCATGACCATCAGCATGGTCGTTGCCAGCAGCAGCAGGGGTAGTTCACGGCGGATAATCTGACTCTCAATGGCGATCGGCGTAATGATCGCCGCGCTGCCGAGTACCAGGCCAAGGTTCGCCAGGTTGGAACCGGCGATGTTACCGAATGCGATATCGGTCTCGCCCCTCAGTGCGCCTATAATGTTCACTACCAGTTCCGGTGAACTGGTACCAAAGGCCACGACGGTGAGTCCGACCACCAGGGGTGAGATGCCGTAGGATTCTGCGATACCGGAAGCACCGCGTACGAGGCTGGTCCCGCCGGCCAGAAGCAGTATCAACCCGACGATTAAAAGCAAAAAGGGAAGCATTCTCTCAGTGTAACAGTTTCACTTCGTTTATGACGGGAGTCAGTGCGTCTGAATGACAACGAAAAGTGTCCCGTGGATTGTTCCGCTGATTCCAGGTTTGCTGTGCTTTCGACCTGCTTCCTAGCGTCGGAAGTTTTTCTCCATTTCCAGATTGTCGATCTGCTGACGAGTGCTGATCAGTTCGTCTGATCTGAGAGTGAGTTCTTTACTCAGCTTTATGTATTCCTGTTCGAGTTTCTCGCGCTCCGGGGTGTCCTTCGGGTGGGTCATGATCTGTGTATACAAGGTCTGGGTGCGATGCTCGAAATCCGGGATGACGCGAGAGGTCAGCTCCTGCTGACGGGTCTTGAGGCGCATAATTTCCTGATCAATCATGTCCATCTGACAAAGTGTAACGCCTGTCAGGGATGGCGCAAGTCGTCTTGCTTGCGTATGCTTCTGACCCCATCAGATATCATCAAAACAAAACTGGGAGTTCAGTGTGGATAGTTTGAAAGGTCAGATAGCAGTTGTCACAGGCTCTAGCCGCGGCATCGGTAAAGGTATTGCCATCGCCCTCGGGGAGAAAGGCTGTACGGTTTACTCAACGGGGCGTTCAACCGGAGATGGTGATCGAACCATCGATACGACAGCGCGTATGGTAACGGAAGCTGGCGGTGAAGGTCGTGCGATTCAATGTGATCATGGTAATGACGATGAAATAGCGGCACTGTTCAAGCAGATCGGTGAAGAAGCAGGTCGTATCGATATCCTGGTCAATAATGTCTACAAGATCCCGAATCCACCAGCCTGGGGTGGTGGTTATTGGGATCACCCCATCCAGGTTTGGGATGACCAGGTTGGCATCGGTCTGCGAGCCCACTATGTGGCGAGCTGGCATGCAGCGCAGTGGATGTTCAAGAGTGACAATGCGCGCATGTTGAATGTCTCTTCGCCTGGTGGTCAGAGCTACCACTTTTCAAGCAGTTATGGTGCTGGTAAAGCCGGACTCGATCGTCTCACCGCTGATATGGCAATCGAGCTGGAGCCAAAAGGTATTCCTGCCTGTGTGCTTTACCCTGGATCTGTTGCTACTGAATTCATACAGGATGCAGCGCAGGAACGCGAAATGGATCTGACGCAGTCACAAACACCATTACTGGTTGGCCGCGCGGCTGCAGCGCTCGTTATGCAGGACGATATGATGTCCCGGACCGGGAGCATTCAGTGGGTAGAGGATCTGATTGAAGAGTTTGATCTTTATGACGAGAACGGTTCGCGCCCGACAGAGAAATACGCTGAAAGACAGCGTTCATAAGCCCTGCTGATAAGGCAGAGAATCAGTCCAGGCGTTTGCCCATGCTGATTCTCTGCTCTTCAGTGAATCCCACCGTTACAGTTTCTGCAGGTTCATCCGAAGAACTGATCGCCATTGAATAAACCAAGGTCGGCAGCGCGCTGGTGAAACCATGGCGTAAAAACTTCGGGGCTATCCTTCATCTCCTGCTGCAGCGCTTCAAGGGTAATGCAGCGAGTATCCAGGACTTCCGTCGGATCGACTTTTACAGCGCCTGAATAGATCGTTCTGAAGGATTGCTGAAACTCGAAGTCCCTGATGTCCAGTTGAGGAATTTCAAGACGAGACCTCGAAACTTCTCCGTACGGTACCAGAGAGACATCGGTGATTCCCAGTTCTTCTTTCAGTCCTCTAAGTGCACCTTCTTCGTAAGTTTCTCCGGGTTGCAGATGCTCGGCCGTGCTGACATCCCAGATGCCGGGACAGATGTCTTTCGTTAATTGGCGCTGCTGAATGAGCAGTTTACGGTCAGGAAAGAACACAAAGATGTTTGCCGCACGATGCCACAGCCCCTGCCGATGTACGACAGAACGATATTCCGTGCCAGTGCTGTTGCCTGATTCGTCGAAAGTATCAAACAGTTCAGACACGAGCAGTTCAGACAGTATGAGCGACTGAACTCAGAGGTGATTTACTTTGCAACCTTGGCTGGGCTTGTTGAGGCTCGCTTCTTGTAGGTCGTGCGGACATCATGCATCGCATGATCATCGAGAATGTCGTCCAGTGTCTTGCCGATCTTGGAGCTGATGCGGATCTGCTCGAGGCGTCCCCAGGTAGCTCGCTCCCCTTCAAGGGTCAGCATGTCCATTTCCTCCTGAGTGAGCTGAGCCAGGAGTTTACGAGGGTCAAAGTAGTTGAAGCTTGGTGCGATGTTGATGTCACCCTTGTAGTCCTGTGCAATCACAGAGTAGAACATGCTCATGGCGCGGCCTACTTCAGGCACGGCACGAAGATACCGACGCGAAAACTGTTCGCTGCTTTTGAGCCATTCGTGGGTGGAGTAACGCATGATGTTTTTCCAGGGCTCCGGCATCAGCGGATTGTTATCCACCGAGTTCATGGCAAGTACCAGAGGGTTTGCCTGGCTGACGATGTAGTGGTTCACGGCATAGAGTCTGGCCAGGCGTTTGGCCGGCAGGTCATCCGTCACCGCGCCATCAACCCATCGACGGCTTGGCAGATAAGGCTGCGTTTCACCATAGACATTTTTCGCCATCAGCATCACCGGGGGAAATACACCCGGCACGGCACAGGATGCCTGCACGGCTGATCGAATATAGACGTTAGGTGATGTGACGGCATTCATCAGTCTGGAGGTCTGGTGCTCCTCGGCGGGCGCAATAGTGACGCTGATCTTGCGTCCTGTCTTCTCGTAGGCTTCCTGGAAGGTCAAATCAGGAATGCTTGATTCAAGCATCATTCGCACGTGAGCCGAGTCGAGCTGGACAACCTCGTCATCGGTAGAGATGAGGTCGTTCGCCATGATGTTTCGCTTGCGGAACAACAGTTTAAGTTCTTTATCAGTATGTGTGCCCAGAATTGCGGCGAATACGCTGCCAGCGCTGGAACCGGAAATAACATCAGGCAACAGGTTATGCTCGAGCAGGGTTTTAACGACACCGCCGTGGAAGTGGCCCAGGGATCCGGCGCCACTCAGCATCAGTGCTGAACGCCCGAAACACAGGCTGGCCCGGTGGAAGAAATCAGACTTGTCGGTTCTAGAAATGACATCTTCCGGTAGATCATTGATCAGGTGCAGGGCGCTGACCAGTTCGTCGACATACTCTTCAATCAGGTGCTTGGTGCCGTGTTTTGCTTTCTCATAAAGCTTGGCTTTACCCATGCCGCCCTGATTACCGTGAATACCCTCGTTCAGGGCAAACAAAAGACCGCTGTAATCCTGTCTGGCGCGCAGATCACGCAGGCTGCTCAATCGTGATCGGATATTGGCGTGGTCGTAGCTGTTGGATTTTTCTTTCCGCTTCCATTCTTCAGCGCCCGAGGCGTAATCGTGTTCCTGGGCGTGTTTTTGCCACTCTTTGTAGGACGTGGCTTCTGCCATCGCCTTTTCCAGGCGTGACAGGTCTGAAGCTGAAGATTTGGAGAGCATGGCGAAATCCGAACTATGTTGCACCGCAGTATAGCGCGATTGCCGAGAATGCCAAACGCTAGAAGTCCCAGCCCAGATGGGGTTTAGGCAGGCGTACGACCTGATCCAGTTTTCTAAGCAGTTTTTCCTCGGCCATGAGGTTATCCGTTATTGCCAGATGTGATGCAGGGCGAACGCCAAACCAGAAGCGGCTGAAGGCGTTGATGGAAGCCTTCATGTTTGGCAGTTGTGATTCACGGCCGGGCCTGGCACTGCTTTCTTCGCCAAGATCAATCACGTAGTGGCCTGCGGTACCTTGCCAGTTCATATCCCCGGCAAGCACCTCAGTGACCGGGTCGGTCAGTTCCAGGTTGAAACGTATACCGGGTCCGGGCAGATGGGTTCTGGCAAGACAACCCGGCAGATCGAGAATTCTTATCTGCCAGAAGGCGCAGGCTTCCAGTAGCTGGGGATGGCTGCCACCTTTAGTCGCACGTCTGGTTCTGAAGGGCTGCGAGATAAGGTCCTGGAGTTGGAATTCACCGAATTCCAGTGTGCTGAAACTGCTCACCTGATCTCCCAGGGATTTGATCAGAGCCAGCAATTCCATCAATTGTTCCCGGCTCCGGTAGGCACGGGCGGTGATTTCGTAGGGTCCGTGTTCGTTTTTACGGTCTCCCCAGATGAAATGGCTGAGGCTTCCATCAGGTCCGTCGAAGTAGCCAAGACCAAATGGCTTGTCCGTCCACTTGAGTTCGAACTGGACGGATTCGGCTGGGTGCAGATCGACAGCCCCGTGAAATTTTCGACGGTTGCACAGTGCCTCATGCACCTGCTTGTAGTCATCTGCGGTGATTCGTTTTGGTGGTCGGAACGGGTAGTCCACTTTGAGCGACGCTGGATCAAACTGCACCAGGTTTTCATAAGGACCAGTGCCATAGCCAACCTTGTCGTAGAATCCCTGGTCGAACATGCCAAGTGCGCTGACGACTTTGCCTGCTTCATACTGTCGTGCCAGTGATCGTGCAGTCAGTACTTTGGCGTAACCGAGTTTGCGTGCAACGTGGGAGGTTGTCACGGCGGTCACCGCACCGAGGTCGAGGGTTTCCTCCTGATAACGGATGTGACCTTCAGTCCAGTGAACGGAGCATTCCGCCTCGTCATCAATGGTGGCGATTTCGGTTTCACCATGACGGAAGAAGTCGGAGACGATTTCTTTCTCATCCTCTTCATCATCGATCCAGCCGCATTCAATCCAGATGCGCTGAATGGATTTGATGTCCCGTTTGTGATCGAACATTCTGAAAGGATAATTACTCATACCTGTGAAACGCCTAATGCCTGATCGATATCCCACAGGATATCGTCAATGGACTCGAGACCAACTGAGATGCGAATCATGTCGGGTGAAACGCCGGCGGCAATCTGTTCCTCCTCGGTCAACTGGCGGTGGGTTGTAGATGCCGGGTGGATGATCAGGGTTTTCGCATCACCAACGTTAGCCAGATGGCTCATGAACTCTGCATTCTCGATAAACTTCACGCCGGCAGCCTGGCCACCCTTGATGCCGAAAGTCAGGATCGAGCCTGCCCCTCTCGGTAGATACTGCTTCGCCAATGCTGCGTAGGGATCGTCGGGCAAGCCCGCGTATTTTACCCAGCTTACTGAGTCATGCTGGTCCAGAAACTCGGCGACACGCTGTGCATTCTGCACGTGGCGCTCCATTCTCAGGTGCAGGGTTTCGAGACCCTGAAGAAATGTCCAGGCATTGAATGGTGAAAGGCTTGGGCCTAGCGTGCGCAGGGTTTCGAGACGGCACTTTGTGATATAGCCGAAATCACCGAAAGTCTCGTAAAAACGGATGCCGTGGTAACCCTTTGAAGGTTCGATCATTTCCGGAAATTTGCCGTTGTCCCAGGGGAACTTCCCCGACTCAATAATCACGCCACCGATGGAGGTGCCGTGCCCGCAGATAAACTTGGTGGCCGAATGCACGATGATATCTGCGCCGTGTTCAAACGGGCGGCACAGGTAAGGCGAGGCAAAGGTGTTGTCCACCATGAGCGGAATCCCGTGCTCGTGGGCTATGTCTGCAACAGCCTGAATGTCGATCAGGTTGCCCAGTGGATTGCCGATGGTTTCGAGATAGACAACACGGGTTCTGTCATTGATAGCCGCCCTGAAATTTTCCGGATCATCGGGATCAACGAACGTCGTGTTGATGCCCATGCGACGAAAATTCACTTCGAACTGAGAATAGGTACCGCCATAGAGTGTGCTGGCGGAAACAATTTCATCGCCGTTTGACAGCAGTGTCAGGAGTGCGGTCATTTGCGCTGCCAGCCCCGAGGCTACTCCGAGCGCGGCACGGCCACCCTCCAGTGCCGCCATGCGCTCTTCGAACATGGCTGTGGTCGGGTTGGACAGACGTGAATAGATATTGCCAAAGGTTTGCGCATTAAAGAGGCTGGCTGCGTGGTCTGTGTCGTCAAAAACATAAGCCGCGGTCTGGTACAGGGGCGCTGCGCGGGCGCCTGTCGCCGGGTCGGGGATCTGGCCGGCATGCAGGCAGAGCGTTTCAAAATCGTATTCGTGGTCTGCCATAGTTACACAACCCGCCTGGGACGTTTTGAGCTGATAACCCCGGTGTTCACACCGGACCAGGTGAGACCTCCGAAGAGTCTTGCGTACTCAATTTTCATACACCGATCCATCACTACCGTGAGGTTCCTGTTTCCTGCCTCGCGGGCAGCTTCTTCGTTGATCAGGTCCAGCTGCATCCAGAAAACACTCGCGCCCAGGTCAGAGGCAGATTGAACAAACTGAGGCATCAGTTCGGCCTTCTGAAAAAGGTTGACGACGTCCACAGGTTCATCAATGGAGGCGAGCTCCGGTACACATCGCTGACCCAGAATTTCATCATAGTTCGGATTGACGGGAATCACCCGGTAACCGCGATCAATCAGATACTTGGCCGCAAAATAGCTCGGTCGATACCAGTTACCTGACAGTCCCACCATGGCGATGGTCTTACAGTCATTCAGGATCTTGCGAATTTCCTGATTAGATAAACCGTCTGCAGACACGAATCCCCCCTCTCTTGCGCTGACCAGTCGGCCAAGTGTAACGCTAAATGTCTTTTCCCTCAGCTCGAGTTGCGATGTGCGCCTCGAGATCAAATCGATAAGGTCCCTCGCGCTTGATCATGGCTTCAGCATGTTCGGTAACAAGATAGTCCCAACCACTGTGTGGGAAAATATAGAATCGATCCTGTTCAATCGAATCGAACACATGGGCGGCAAGATCTTCCGGGGATTTGCTGCCCGCGAGCAGTTCATTGATCTCCAGTCCGGATCCGGCTGGATTCGAATCACTCTTGAGCCCGCTCGGGCGGTTACGCTCGGCTTCAGCAATCCTGGTGTTAACCCAGCCGGGGCATACCACTGAAGCGCCGATATTGCCGCCGGCGCTTTCAAGGTCAAAGGCCAGCGCTTCACTGAGAATAATGACGCTGTATTTGCTGATGCCGTAGGGCAGGCTGCCTGGAATAAATGAGGCGATCGAGGCTGTGTTCACGATATGACCCTCTTCACCGTGATCGACCATATGCTGTGCAAAAGTCTGCACGCCGTACAGGACGCCATAGAAGTTTACGCCCATCACCCAGCTCCAGTCCTGTTCCGGTAGGTCCCAGACCGGCACCGGTGCGCCACCATTAACGACGCCTGCGTTGTTAAAAAGAAGATGTATGTTGCCAAATCTGGCAGTCGCTTCTTCGTAGAGGTTTCGGATGGAGTCCTTAAGGCTGGTGTCGGTCAGGACTCCCAGTACCTGAGTCTGCCGGGATTCGAAGTGTTCCACAGCGCGTTGCAGTGCATCTTCCTGGATGTCAGCGAGCACCACATTCATTTGTCGATCGGCGGCAGCGTTTGCCAGAGCAAAACCGATACCACTGGCTCCGCCTGTAATGACAGCAGTTTTATTCCTGAAGTCTTTCATTGTGTTCTCCCCCCCTGCGTAAAGCTACCAAGGGCCTGAGTCGAAGTCACCCCGAGCCTTCGGCTGTTAGAATGCAGGGATGTTGAATATCAGAGAATTCAGATCGAAGGAGTGGTTGATCTACAAGTCGCTTCGAATGGATGCACTGCGGGATGCACCGGATGCATTCGGATCAACTTATGAGGATTCGCTCAAGATTACTGACGAGCAATGGAAGGCGCGCCTTGCAGATGTTGACGGCCGCTTCAGTTTCCCGGCAGGGGCGTTCTGGTATGACGAGCCTGTGGGTCTGGCCTGGGGTCGAATTGAACCCGAGTGCCCTGAGCGTGCGGATATTTACCAGATGTGGGCTTCACCAGACCATCGCGGCCGAGGTGTGGGGCGAGGGCTTCTTGATCTGGTGCTGGCGTGGGCCGTTAAACGT
This sequence comes from Candidatus Azotimanducaceae bacterium, assembly GCA_965662805.1. Classification (GTDB taxonomy): domain Bacteria; phylum Pseudomonadota; class Gammaproteobacteria; order Pseudomonadales; family Azotimanducaceae; genus UBA9659. The sequence goes on from CBFIJB010000013.1 coordinate 15,350, forward strand.
AAAGCCCGTGATGTTTTTCTCGGAGTCACCATCGGCAACGCCGCTGCCACAGCCTTGTACGAGTCAGCGGGATTTCGGGTCGTTGGTGAGCCGGAACTCCTGCGTCCCGGCTCTGACAAGTTCATACAGAATATGAGACTGACGCTTGACCGCTGAGTCAGCTCTGCTTTGCCATCTGTGGTACACCTTCCGGCAGATCCACCCAGTCTTGCTTGGTGCTGCACCAGACATGGAACATCGGTGCGAAGCCTGATGTGTCATCGAGGGTACCTGTTTTTAGAAACAGGGTGTCCGGTTGGCCGGGGATAGCAGAATAGATAGGTGAGCCACAGGTGCCACAGAAGTATCGCTCGACGGTGTTGCCGCTGTCGGTGTCGGCGTCTTTGTAGAGCTTCGGTTCACCGGTCATTTTGAACTCTGATTTTGGTATGCCCGCCAGCGTTGAAAATGCAGAGCCCGCCTGGCGCTGACAGTTCCTGCAGTGACAGACGCCAGCCATGGCAGGTGCGTTTGGAAATTCGTACTTGATCTCGCCGCAAAGGCATTGTCCGGTATGAGCCATTATTGGTTCCTGTTGTTAACGTGACAGGCAGTATACTCTCAAACAAAAAATCACAGGAGGGAATCACAATGATCAAACTCGTCATGCCGATGAAGCGTCGCCCGGGAATGACCATTCCTGAATTTCGTGACTACTACGAAACAACCCACAAGCTGCTCGGTGAAAAGTACCTGGCGGGGTATGCATCGAGATATATCCGTCGGTTCACCAATCCTACCCGCGATCGTGACGGTGAGATGCGCGATCCTGAGTATGATGTGTTTCTTGAGATCTGGTACCCGGACCAGGAGACCTTCGAGGCCTGTGGTCAGGCTTTGAGCCTGCCGGATGTTGTTGCAGAGATTCGCGAAGACGAAGAGAAAATATTCGATATGCGTTACATGCGCTCGTATCTGGTGGAGGAATGCGAATCCGACATGAGCTAGCGGTTAATTGCCCAAAGAACCGGGCGGTGGGCTCTTATATAGACCCGTTGGTCCAATTAGGGGTGATGGGTAGTTGATACATTCATCTTGCTCGGCTTAAACTGATTCCGCTTATAAATCGAAAATAGTCTATCCGTGAAGATTGCCAAGATTGAGTTGGAAAACGGTATCAGTGTGGCGATCAGTGAAGATCAACTTCCGCTGACAATCGGAAGGGCAAAGGACTGCGACATCAGAATCAGCGAACCTACGGTTTCGCGACTCCACTGCGAGTTGTTCCTCGACCGGGCGCAAGAGCTCTGCCTGAAAGATCTGAGTGTAAACGGTACAACCGTCAATGATCGTATCGTGCTCGGCGAGTCAGTGCGTATCGGTAATAGCAGCAATATCTGGCTGGCAGATCACTGCAGTCTGCGAGTGACCCGAACGGATGACGACGGTATCACGCTCATCCCCATGCGATCACACGGCTGACCCGTTCTCTTGTTCTGCCGTTAACACTTATTCTGCCGTTAACATTTTCCACCAGCGATCTGTCTGAGCCGAGTCGCCGCGTCTGAGGGAAATCCACTCAATATGCTCTTCTGCCGTCTTGTTCGGGTCCAGATCAATTGCCCACAGCGCTTCAATTTCATTGGGTACGACGGAGTATCTCACGTCGATAATTCTTCCCGGCACTTTGGGGTCAATCCCCAGGTAGTCGTTTGAGAACCAGCGAAAACGTTCAACGTCACGTGCCTGCTGGGTATCTTCATTGAGCCAGGGAAAGTGTCTTTTGAGATCCAGAACCTCGGTGCTGTCGCCCGGGAAGAAGCGGGTCTGCATGCCGACACGAACTGCATCGACGTGAAAGCTGGAATCTGTTTCATAGACTACTTTCCAAAGCAGCAGTTGCGCGAATCCGGGTTTTGCTTCAAGGCGTATCGGCTCATGTCCTCGACTTGCTGCCAGTTCATAGCCCGCATCAATGGCACGTTCTCTCTGGTAAACACCCAGGGAGAGATAAATCAGCGCCCAGGCGAATGCAGCCCGACCGAGCCAGGGATTTCTGCGTCTGAACCCGACAATAACCAGGCCAAGGATTGGCAAAGTTAGTATCGGATCGATGATAGACACATTGTTCCAGGCAACGCGCATGTCTGAAAAAGGCCAGAGTAACTGCGTGCCGTAAGTTGTGCAGGTATCCAGAAGCCCATGGGTCGCATACCCGAGAAGGCAGAAAAGATAACTCTCTCTGAACGTCAGACCTTTGCCCAGCCAGCGATGCAAGACTGCTGCCACTAACAGAGCCCCGAAGGGTATGAAGATAAGGGCGTGCGTAAACTGACGGTGAAATTCCAGGAACAGAAGCGGGTCTGTCGGTGAAAAAATCAGAATGTCGAGGTCAGGCGCCAGGCCACCGAAGCAACCAAGCAGGGTTGCCGCCTTAATCTTTTCTTTGCTGCTGCCGCTCTGGGCGAGTGTCGCGCCGAGCGATCCCTGGCTTATTGGATCCATGAGTCGAGCATAATCGAATTTCGGGTGAGTACCAGATTGACGTAGGGTGTACGGACAAGTAGGTTTTTTCCCTGACCGTTGAGGCAGGCATGAAAGAACTTAAAGTCTACATTGATTACAAGAGTCCCTACGCATATATCGCCAAGGACGCAACCTACCAGCTGGAACTGGATTACGGTATCGAGATCGACTGGTATCCATTAACCCTGAACATCGGCAGTTATCTGGGCACAGCCAGGAAATCCAGTTCCGGCAAGGTTGAGAGTAACCGATCTCCCCGGCAGTGGCTTGCGGTCAAATACGCCTATAAGGACACGCGTCGTTATGCCGAACTGCGCGGTCTTACTCTCTACGGTACCAAGAAGATATGGGATTCATCGCTGGCAGCTATTGGCATGTTGTGGGCTAAACAGCAGGGGCATGATGTTCTGAAGCGGTATACCGATACGATCTATGATCTGTTCTGGAAAGAGATGCTGGATATCGAAGATCCGAAAGTGATTGGTGCGCAACTGAAAGCAGCCGGTGCGGCGCTGGCAGGCTTTGAGGATTACCTCGATGGCGAGGGCCGTACCTATCATGATGACCTTCAAGACGAGATTCTGGACCTCGGCTATTTTGGTGTACCCACCTATGTTATTGATGGCGAGGTTTATTTTGGCAGAGAACACCTGTCCCGGGTTCGCTGGCACCTGGCGGGCAAACCGGGTCCTTTGCCTGATATTGCCTATGACTCAAGGGTGGAGATGTGATGCAGGCCTATATCAATTTCAACGGTTTGCCATCGTGGCTGGCTTTGTTGCCGCTCAAGCGTATCGCAGCAGAAACTGGTGTAGTCATTGACTGGCAGCCCATGCTTGGCAATCTGGGCAATGTCGCCGGTTCCAATGTCAAAGCAGGTGAACAGGACCCACTTGCCGACTATAAGGCGCGTCGGGCCAGGGCTCGGTCGAAAGCCAAAGCCAGGGAACAGGAACGGATGTGTGAAATGCTCGGGCTGGATGCTGAGCTGGGTGGGCGATCTATCGATCCGGTCTGGTTGTCTCTTGGACTGCTCTGGGTAAAAGAAAGCGCAGAGGTCAGTCAGCAGTGGCGTTACGTTGAGATGGCGTTTGAGCAGACCTATCGGGCAGCGGCGGAGGTCGAGAGTCCGCAAGGTTTGATCGATCTACTGATGCTGGCCGGTGTTGATTCAGAAGGGTTCCTGCAGTTCAGCGAGGCGCAGCGCGAGTTACTGGAGGCCAGCAGGGAAGTGGTTCTGGAGAAGAGTGTGCTCAATGCGCCTGCTTTTATACTTGATGACGAGGTATTTAACGGACGAGAGCACCTGCCGTTAATCGAATGGAAGCTGAAAGGGTGCCACGGCACACCACCGGCATAGTGTGCTATTTTGATGACTTACCCACGCATGAGAGAAGCCAGTGCCTGACAAACCACTAACCCTGGGTGCCGTGCTGTACGAGGGCTTCGAACTCCTCGATATGTTCGGACCTCCGGAGATGTTCACGGCACTGCCGCCAGACATGCTGCAGGTGGTGATGGTGGCCGAGAAAGCCGGTCCCGTTAAGGCCGGTTCCATGGCAGGAAACGCGATGCCCGCTGTTGTCGCCGACTACGGATTTGAAGATGCGCCTCATCTGGATCTGATCCTGCTCCCCGGTGGTGTGGGGACCTTTCCGGAACTCGACAATGAGGTGATGCTGAATTTTCTGAAGACCCGCTCGAAGCAGGCGCAGATCACTTCATCGGTTTGCACCGGCTCTGCAATCCTGGCAAAAGCAGGGTTGCTCGATGGCCGAAAGGCGACTTCAAACAAAATGTTTTTCAATCTGGCGGTGATGCAGTCCGATCAGGTGGACTGGCAGGAGAAAGCCCGTTGGGTGGAAGATGGCGAGTTTGTGACGTCCAGCGGGGTTTCGGCTGGTATTGATATGTCATTGGCGATCATTGCGCGTTTGTTTGGTAACGAGGTCGCGGAGAATATAGCGATTGGTGCGGAGTACACCTGGCATCGCGACGCTGATACAGACCCATTCACGCAGTACTTGAATGATGGCGTGCCTGCATAAAGCCGGTGCGTTTTTGCTACAGTTTTAAACACAATAAGCAGGAGGGAACACCATGGATTTTGATATCCCAAAGGAACTGGCTGAATACCTGACAGTGCTCGATGATTTTATCGAGAAGGAAATCAAGCCGCTCGAGAACGAAAACGACAATATCCGCTTTTTTGACCACCGTCGTGAAGACGCCAGAACGGACTGGGAGCGTGGAGGATTGCCTAACGAAGAGTGGGAAGCGCTGCTGTTTGAAGCTCGCAGACGAGCAGATGCTGCAGGCCATTACCGATTCGCGATGTCGAAAGACCTGGGTGGTAAAGAAGGCGGCAACCTTGCCATGGCCGTCATCAGGGAGCATCTGGCCGCCAAGGGGCTTGGTCTGCACAACGATCTGCAAAATGAACACTCGATCGTTGGAAATAATGTCGGTGTGATGCTCATGAACGAGTACGGCACGGATGCCCAGAAGGAAGAGTGGCTGCCTCTTATGCTCGAAGGTAAGCGCGGGTTTGCCTTCGGTATTACCGAGCCTGATCACGGCAGTGATGCAACTCATATGGAAACCAAAGCCGAGCGTGACGGTGACGGCTGGCGCATCAACGGAGCCAAGACCTGGAACACGGGTATTCATAAAGCACAGTTCGACATGGTGATGGCTCGGACCTCAGGCAAAGCAGGTGATGGGGATGGAATTACCGCGTTCCTGACACCTCTCGATGGTGATGGTGTCAAGATTGAGGAGTTCCTCTGGACCTTCAACATGCCGACGGACCACGGAACCGTTTCCTTCAAGGATGTCTATGTAGATGACTCAGCCATATTTGGTGAAGAAGGTCATGGTCTGCAGATCGTGCAGCACTTCTTCAATGAGAACCGTATCCGTCAGGCGGCGTCCAGCCTTGGCGCCGGTCAGTTCTGTATTACCGAGTCTGTTAAATACGCACAGGAACGTAAGCCTTTTGGTAAGCCGCTCTCAACCAACCAGGGCATTCAGTTCCCTCTTGTCGAGTTGCAGACGCAGGCTGAAATGCTGCGCGCGCTGATCCAGAAAACTGCCTGGCAGATGGATAAGTATGGCGCTTTTGCCGTATCGGACAAGGTCAGTATGTGTAACTACTGGTCCAATCGTTTCTGTTGCGAGGCCGCTGACCGCGCCATGCAGGTTCATGGTGGTCTCGGTTACTCAAGGCACAAGCCGTTTGAGCATATCTATCGCCACCATCGTCGCTACCGAATCACCGAGGGCGCCGAGGAAATTCAAATGCGCCGGGTTGCTGGTTACATGTTTGGCTACATGAATCAGCAGGCGCCTAAGGGCGTGAAGAGTGTCACAGGAAGATAATTTCGAGCAGAAACTGGATGCCGTCGTTCGCACTTATATCCCTGAGTGCGAAGGACTGGTATCTGCTGATCGCCTGAGCGGTGGCGCAAGCCAGGAAACCTATCGACTGGTCGTTAAAACGGCCACCGGAGAGCGCAAGCTTGCCATGCGTCGTGCGCCGGGCGGTGAGTATGTCGAGGTAACACCACAACATCCCGGACTGGATGTTGAAGCGCTTCTCATGCAGAGCGCACGGAAGGTCGGTGTGCCTGAACCTGAAGTGTTTCATGTGCTCACCCGGGATGATGACCTGGGTGATGGTTTTATTATGGAATGGCTTGAGGGCGAAGCTCTGGGAGCGCGCATTGTTCGCAGTCCCGAGTTTGAAGATATTCGACCGAAGCTGGCCTATGAATGTGGCAAGGTACTCGCGCAGATTCATTCCATTGACCTGGATGAGACAGGGTTGCGTGAGAAGCTCTGGGAGCTTCCGCCTGCAGAGTTTGTAGAGCAGACCTGGGAGCGTTATCGCCTGCTTGAAACGCCGCATCCCATGATTGACTACGCTGCGCGCTGGTTGATGGAGCATGTCCCTGAAAACTGTGAATCAGCGCTGGTTCACAACGATTTTCGCAACGGTAACTTTATGCTTTCACCGCAAGGCATTGTTGCGGTTCTCGACTGGGAAGTGGCTCACATTGGGGATCCCATGCGTGATCTTGGCTGGATCTGCACAAATTCCTGGCGTTTTGGCGCGGATGCGCCGGTAGGGGGCTTCGGTGAGTATGAGGATCTGTTCCGTGGTTACGAGGAAGTCAGTGGTAAAGCGGTCGATCCTGATCATGTGAAATTCTGGGAAGTATTTGGCTCTTTCTGGTGGTCCGTTGGTTGCCTGGGAATGGCGGAACACTACCGCACGGGTCCTGACAATACCGTGGAGCGGCCGGCCATTGGGCGAAGAAGCTCGGAATGCCAGGTGGATTGTGTGAACCTGCTCATTCCCGGACCGGTGGAGCTGGTTGAACCGGCACCCGCGTTTACGTCCCTGGATGTTCCGACCACCGAGGAACTGTTGACCAGTGTTCGCGATTTTCTCAGGGGTGATGTGATGGCAGCGACTGAGGGGCGGGCAAACTTCCTTTCCCGGGTTGCTTCAAACTCTCTGGATATCGTGCTGCGCGAACTGTCGCTTGGCCCAACTCACCAGGCCTGGGAACTGGACAGGCTTCAGGTGCTGTACCAGAGCGATGATGACCTGATGACATTGCGCTGGCGGCTTGTTACTGAACTGCGTGATAAACAGATATCCCTCGACAACGAGGCCCTGCAGAATCATCTGCGCCAGACAGTCGTGAACCAGATCGCCATTGATCAACCGAAGTATTCCGGTTTCAAACGAGCTATCGCCGATGCGTAAACTGATCATCCTTGTTGCTCTCGCTTGTTGCTGCAGCGTTCAGGCAGCCGAGACCGACGTCACGATTGGCTCTGGTATTGAAGGTAAGCTCGCGTTGCCGAAGACCAGGGATATGCCGCGTAAGGTCGTGCTCCTGCTTCACGGCTGGAACAGCCAGATGAATGAGGTGGGCAATATGTTCGGTGAGCTCGCCTCTGACCTCGCTGATCAGGGCGTTGCCAGTTTGAGGATTAACTTCTCGGGCGAGGGGCAGCGAGCGGGTTATGTTGTCACTTCAACTTATGATTCCAGGGTTGGTGAGGCTGAGTCAGCGCTGAAATTCCTGAAAGAAAGATATCCTGGGGCCAGGACAGGTGTCGTCGGGTTCAGTCTGGGCGGGTTGACCGCCATGGGCCTGATTGGTCGTCACCCTGAGGCTTTTCAGTCCGTGGTTCTCTGGTCTGCTGCCGAGCAGATGCGCATAGCCGGCGACGAAAATTACGACATCGCGGTCAGGAAAGCGTTGAAAGAGGGTAAAGCCTCATACCAGGACTTTACGGAGATCACTCTGACCCGTGAATTTGTGACTGGCTTTGTTGGCGTTAACACCGCGAGGCACCTGAAGGCCTACGATGGTGCGTTGCTTGCCGTACGAGGTGATCTGGATTTCCTGCCGGCTAATGACCCGCAGTGGTTGAAAATCTCACCATCCAATGACAAGTCATTTCTGCTGATAGGCGGGGCTGACCACACCTTTAACATTTTTGACGACAGCCGCCCTGTTTATGCCCCGCGTGTCATCGCTGAGACGTCGGCATGGTTTGCCCGAACTCTATAATTCGTTAGCGAATACGCTCTCGAAGTGTTCCACTTCGGGGAAAGGATCATAGTAGTGATGCAGCAACGAGCGCCACTGCTGGTATTCTTCTGAACCGCGAAAACCTTCAGTATGGTCAGCCAGGGTCTGCCACCTGACCAGCAGGATGTAGCGTGACGTATTCTCGATGCCGCGCTGAAGTTCGTGCCCCAGATAACCAGCCATGCCAGCGATAATTTTCTGTGCCTCGGAAAAATCGTTTTCAAACCGGGAATCCTGTCCGGGTTTTACATCCAGAATGGCAACCTCGAGAATCACAGCAATACTTCCACGGGTGTTGCCTTGAACGCCGGTGTTTTGCTGCGGGGGTCAACGCGAGTGGATGTGATGATATTTGCTTCAGGGTAGTAGCACATGAGGTTCCCTTCCTGGATGTCGAAAGGCACAACCTCAAGTAATGGCATTTCTCCGATCTCCGATTTGAGCGTAACCCGGTTGCCTGAGTTGAGCCCCAGCCTTTCCATATCTTTCGGTGACATCATGACGACCCAGCGATTGCTGGTGCCACGGTAGACATCGTCGTCTTCGTAGACAATGGAATTGAACTGTCCTTCACTGCGTACCGTACTCAACATGAATTCAGTATTCGTTTTTTCACGAGTGCAGACGGCTGCGAAGCTTGCCTTACCCGAGATCGTATTGAATTCCGGCGAATGGAGAATACGTTGCTTGATATGAAACTCTTTTCTGGCGACATCAATGTCGGCCAGTCCTGCCATCTCAGGCAGTATCTTTGCGATTGCATCGCGGACGTTCTGGTGCGATTCAAAAACGCTGAAGTCCACGGGGCAATTCTCCAGAACTCTGCGCGCCAGTTGAACAATGATCCAAGATTCCGGTTTCACATTGTCCAGTCGGGAAATTCCGCCGTCCGACAATCTGACGAAATTGAACATGGATTCCTGGGTTGTCGCCTGCCATTCCTCGTCCCGCGCCGTTACAGGGAATATGAGGCTTTCGTTTTTCTCACAGCCGTAAACATGACCGCGGTTTAGTGTGGTTGTCAGAAAAATCTTGGTCCTGATGCCGTCAAGTGCCTCGGCAGCCCAGGTTGCATCCGGGTTGCTGGCGTATAAGTTGCCACCCATGATCAGCGCGAGATCAATATCACCGGCCTGAGCTGACTGCATGGAGGCCATGGTATCCAGGCCAGGTGCCTCTGGCAGTATGACGCCGAAAGTTTCCGACATCTTTGCCATGACTTCCTCAGCCAGCACGGGTTTCACGCCAATGGTGCCAATTCCCTGAACGTTACTGTGACCTCGCAGCGGCAGCAGACCCGCCGCAGGCTTGCCGATCATGCCTCGCAGCAGGGCCAGATTCGCAATCTGCTCAACGTTTTCCACGCCGTGTTCGTGGTGCGTGACGCCCATTCCCCAGGCAAAGATCGTGCGCTTTGAGGCGATATACAGGTCTGCGATTCTTTCAATATCTGTCCGGCTGACGCCACACGCTTTGATCTTCTCCCAATCCAGTGACTGAATGCCTTCACGATAGGTCGAGAAACCCTCGAGGTGCTGGGAGATAAAAGATTCATCTTCACCATTTCTGTCGAGCACGGCCCGGGCGATGCCCTGCAGGAGCAGATAGTCGGTGCCAATGTGTGGTTGCAGGAATTCGCTGGCGATCTCTGTACCGCCGGCAATCAGCGAGGCTGCGCTTTTGGGCACGGCGAATTTCACGAGACCCGGTTCCCTGGCGGGATTGATGACAATGATTTTGCCGCCGCGGTCTCGGATGGTTTTGAGCTGGTGCAACAATCGCGGATGATTCGATGCCGGATTGGCCCCGATCAGGAAGAACAGATCGCAGTTGGGCAGATCTTCCAGCTCCACGGTCGCGGTGCCGGTGCCGATCGTGCCCGCCAGGGCGACACCGGTTGCCTGGTGACAGTAGTAGGAGCAATTGTTGATGTTGTTGGTGCCGTACAAACGGGCAAACAGTTGCAGCAGGAAGCCTGCTTCATTGGATGATCTGCCTGAACTGTAGAAGAATGACCTGGAGGGGATCGTTTCCTGGAAACGTTTTGCTGCGATATCCAGTGCTGCCTCCCAGCTGACGGGTTCATACCGTTCTCCGCCTGCGGGTTTGTAAAGCGGTGTGTTTAACCTGCCCAGCGTGTTCATCTCGTGCTCACTCAGCTCCTTCAGATCCTCGAGAGTGTGCTGAAATATCTCCGTTGGAATCTCTGGCTGCGTATCGGTTGATTGTGCCTGTACACTCTTGTTGCAGACGGAAGGAAATTCACCGGCTTCGTTCGTCATCCCGCCCAGTTGTCCACCCATCCCAAGACCGCAGGCCTTGCAGGTGTTTTTGGAAACCAGTGCTTTGGTTGCCCGGCTGACACCCATCTCACGAACTTTATCGAGGGTGTACATGACCTTTTTCATGCCGCCACCGACAGAGGTTCTGGGCTGGTTGGATGAGTTGCTCAACTCTGAGATTCCCCATTCGCTGCCAGTTCACGCGCCTGGCAGCCAGGGCAGATTGAATGACTGACCGTGGTGTCTTCTTTACGTTCGACGTAGGTTTCCAGGCTCTGCCAGTCCCCATGGCCATCACGAATGCTGCTGCACCAGGCACATACGCTGGTGAACTCTTTCAGTACGTCACGTGCCTGATCCAGCTGCCGGCCTACCTGTTCCTTTTGAATTTCAACGGCCACCCGCCAGTATTCAAAGCCGGAAGCGAGCCCGGTGACGAGGGCGAAACTGATCACGAAACGGATGATGAACTCTGTGCTGTATGCATAGCCACCAATGCTTTCACCCAGGCCCATCAGGATCGCGGCAGTCAACAGCACAGTCAACGCGCTCAGGACTCCCCATATGAGACCCAGCATGAATATGGCAAGCATGGGGAAAGCGAATATCCACATGACACTGCCACCATCGCCGTATCCCAGGTGCACGAAATACAATAGCGCGGCAGCTGCGTAACCCAGTGCGATGAAGCCCCATTGCCAGGCGGTTGATCTTGAGAACAGGTATGCCATCAGGATAACGACAAGGATTCCCAGAATCACCGTGGCAAGGATACTGGTGTAGCTGTTGAACCGGGGAAATATAATCAGTACAGGAATGAGCAGCCAGCAGACGTAAATGGTGTACTGCAGTCTTCGTTGATCAATCCGACTGCTTCTGGTGACGACTTTGTAGATGTCCTGGAACAACATGCTTCGCGGTAGGTTGGACTTCAGCCGATGCTAACAGAAAAGTGTTCAATCAGCTCTCTGACGCTGTGGAGCGTGAGACCTACGAGGCCGCCAACGACGGTACCGTTGATACGGATAAACTGCAGGTCCTTTCCGATCTGTTCTTCGATACGCAATGATGTGGCTTCCGGATCCCAGCTTTCGATGGTGTCGGAGATCAGACTGGCAATTTCATGCCCATAAGTATCGATCAGGTACCGGGCAGAGTCTTCTGCCCAGCCGTCGATTTTCTGCGCGAGGCTGTCATCTTCCAGGATGGATTGACCGAAACGAATCACGGAATCTTCAATGGCCTGTTTGAGTTCTGCATCGGGATGTTCACTTTGCCGGATCAACACTTCCTTGATGTCTCGCCAAAGTGTGCCGGTGAACTCAATAACGGCAGGTGCCCCAAGCAGTTCTTCCTTGATGGCGTTTTCCTTGTCCCGGATATCCTCTGAATGTTTCAGATCTTCCATGAATTCATTGATCATGTTGACCAGACGAACACGCAGGGGATGGTAGATATCGACCTGCATCTCATAGAGCATTTTGGAAACTGAACGCACAATACGCTGGTAAATCGCCTTGTCGACAGAGGATGGAAACCACCAGGGTGTCTCTTCCTGAACCTTGTCCCGAATGTCTCGATCACTATCTTCCAGCAGGTACAAACCCATGTTGACGGCGCCGTCGAGGAGATCCTGTTGTCGCCTGCCTGAGGTTATGAAGGAAAGCAGTTCTCCGATCATGGGAGCGAATGAGGTGGTGCGAATTTTTTCCTCTACCTTCTTTTCGATCATGTTCTGAATGTCATCATCATTGATGACTTTCACAACGCCGGCGAGTCCGGCAGTAACCTGTTCCGCGACTGCGCGTGCGTTGGCTTCCTGTACGAGCCAGCCTGCGACTCTGCGGCTGAGGTTCATGGATCGGACTTTATTCGTAATGATTTCGTCAGACAGGAAGTTGACCTGAACGAACTCGCCGAACTGTTCTGCGATGTCATTTTTGCGATTGGGAATAATTGCCGTGTGTGGAATTTTCAGTCCCGCTGGATGCCGGAATAGCGCGGTGACGGCAAACCAGTCGGCAATGGCGCCAACCATTGCCGCTTCCGAGGCGGCATTGACATAGCTGATCCAGTAGAACTGGTGTTCCAGGTAGGCGGAACCGGTGTAGATAATCGCCACCAGAAAAAGCAGTCCTGTGGCCAGCCGTTTCATTCGCTGCAGTTCAGCGATGCGTTGGGGATCGTGATCCAGAAATACTGAGGTGTTCATAGTCTTTAGCGTTGCAATATGGGTGCCATCGGTAGAAGGCAGGATAGCAGGGTGCAGGTGGGTTACCGGCTGTGAATTTGACCACTTTTTGGCCTGTCTTGAAATGCTGGCGGGCATTTGCTCCTATAGCGAACTGATAAACATTGAACAGGTGAGTCGTGAATCTTTTTTCTCTTGAAGGTAAAAACATTGCAGTAACCGGTGCATCGTCCGGATTTGGTCACCACTTTGCCGGCGTTCTGGCTGATGCAGGTGCGAGCGTGGTCCTGGGCGCCAGACGTACTGAGAAGATTCAGGATCGGGTGAACGAGATTAACGATCGTGGAGGCAAGGCCACCGGTGTTTCCCTCGATGTGACGAAACCGGAATCCTGTGCCGACTTCCTGCAGCAGGCGGAAGACACCTACGGGCCGGTCGATGTCCTGGTGAATAACGCGGGGGTCGAAGCCGGCGCGAAGACCTATACCATGATCGATGAAGAGGACTGGGATTATGTTATGGATACGAACGTGAAATCGGTCTGGCGCCTTGCCAAGATGTATACAGAGGCGGTGACTCGAAGCGGGCAGGGTGGCGGAAACATCATCAATATTGCGTCTATAACCGCTTATCGCACCATCAAAGGGCAGTTTCCTTATGCGGTCTCCAAAGCTGCGCTGGTCAAGGCCACGGAGATTATGGCACTGGAAGGTGCGCGATACGGCATACGCGCGAACGCGCTTGCGCCCGGATACATTCTGACTGATGTCAGCCGTGTTCTCCTGGAAAGCGAGCGGTCGGAATCGTTCGTCAAGGGGATCCCCATGCGTCGTTATGGTGAGTTCGAGGACCTCAATGGACCACTGTTGCTGCTGGCATCAGATGCGTCGAGCTACATGACAGGATCTACGATTGTTGTGGATGGGGGACATATCTGCGCGGAACTCTAGCTTTGCTTTACAATGCCGTTGTAAATGATAATAATTCTCATCTTTGTTTGGCTCGTTCCCCTTTATGACCCTTGCCGATATAGCGCCTTCTGGCCGCTGCCGTGTTATCGGCGCCGCCGAGGAGAATCGTGACTTCCAGTCTCGTCTCTACGCTCTGGGATTATTCCCCGGGGCCATGGTGGATGTGCTGCATGTCGCGCCCTTTGGTGATCCGCTTCAGGTCAAGGTCGGTCAGACACTCATCAGTATCCGCAAGAAGGAAGCTGATCTTGTTCTCGTGGAACAGGGAAGCTGAGGACAGACAGTGGCGACCTTTCGAATTGCCCTCATCGGCAATCCCAACTGCGGAAAGACCACCCTCTTTAACGCGCTGACCGGATCTCACCAGAAGGTGGGCAACTGGCCCGGTGTCACCGTTGAGCGCAAGACCGGTCGTTTCCAGCATGAATCGCACGACTGCGAAATCATTGATCTGCCGGGTATCTATTCTCTTGAGCAGGACTATCTGGGTCTTGATGAAAAGATAGCCCGCGATTTCCTCCACAGCGGGGAGTTCGACGTCATTATCAATATTGTTGACGCCGGTAACCTGCAGCGAAACCTGGTGCTGACTCAGCAAGTGCAGGAACTGGGTTGCCCCATGGTGGTTGCAGTGAACATGCTGGACGTCGCCAAACAGCAGGGTGCAGTGATAGATCCCGCAGCGATGGAGCGTGAGCTTGGACTGCCTGTTGCGCCCATCATCGCGTCACGAAGAGAAGGGCTGGAAGAGCTCCTTGCACTGCTCTTTAATGTGAAATCCAGTTCTGCCGTCCCGGTGATGAGCGATGAGGGTTTTGCCGGAGACAAAATAGTCCGCCGATATCATCGTGCCGAGGAAATTGCCGGCGGTGTGGTGCAGATGGTGCCGGTAGAAAGCACAATGACGGAGCGTATCGATCGCTGGGTGCTCAATCGATGGCTTGGTGTACCTGTGTTCCTGGCCATGATGTATCTGATGTTCACGATCGCCGTGAATGCCGGTGCAGTTTTCATTGATTTCTTCGACATCCTGTTTGGCGCCTTTGTGGTAGATCTGCCGCGATATCTGCTGGAGAGCGTGGGCGCCCCTGCCTGGTTCGTTGTTCTGCTGGCTGATGGTTTAGGTGGTGGCATTCAACTGGTGGCGACCTTCATTCCGGTTATTGGTGCACTCTATCTTTGCCTGTCGGTGCTGGAAGCTTCCGGCTATATGGCGAGGGCCGCTTTTGTCGTTGACCGATTGATGGCGCGGATCGGTTTGCCCGGTACTGCCTTCGTACCACTTATTGTTGGTTTTGGATGTAATGTCCCCGCGGTAATGGCGGCAAGATCGCTCGGGCGTGAAAGTGACCGCCTGTTGACGATTTCCATGGCGCCTTTCATGTCCTGTGGCGCCAGGCTGACGGTCTATGCGCTGTTTGCAGCAGCGTTGTTTCCTGTCAACGGTCAGAATGTTGTCTTTGGTCTGTATCTGCTGGGTATTGCGATGGCGGTGCTCACCGGCTGGTTGTTCAGACGTCAGATTTTCAGTGACGAAATGACTCCCTCGTTTCAGGAGATGCCTGCCTATCATATTCCTGTGATGCGCAATATTCTGCTGACGACCTGGTTTCGTCTGCGCAGCTTCGTGGTTCGGGCAGGGCGGACTATTGTCCTGGTGGT
This sequence comes from Candidatus Azotimanducaceae bacterium, assembly GCA_965662805.1. Taxonomy (GTDB): domain Bacteria; phylum Pseudomonadota; class Gammaproteobacteria; order Pseudomonadales; family Azotimanducaceae; genus UBA9659. The sequence continues at coordinate 30,576 of CBFIJB010000013.1, forward strand.
TGTCGCCTTAAGCTTTCTCAACTCCTTCGGTACCGATGGTTCTTTTGGCAACGAAGATACAGACAGGTCAGCGCTGTCGAGTATCGGTAAAACACTGACGCCACTGTTTGCTCCCATTGGCCTGCAGGAAGATAACTGGCCTGCGACAGTTGGTCTGTTCACTGGTCTCTTCGCCAAAGAGGCGGTGGTTGGAACATTGGACGCTCTCTATACTGGCGCCGAAGAGAAAGTGGATACCCTGGCATTTCCCGACCTGGCTGCATCCACGCAGGAAGCTTTTGTCAGCGTTCGTGATAACAGCATTGATTTGCTGGGCAGCCTTGGAGACCCTCTCGGGATTGCGCTTGAAGCCGAGTCTGACCTTGAAGCTGCCGCTGAAAACCAGGGCGTAGCCACAGCAACACTCTCGAACATGGCGACCCTGTTTGGAACCCAGTTCGCGGCCTTCTGTTATCTGGTCTTTGTTCTGCTTTATGCGCCCTGTGTGGCGGTCCTGGGCGCGATTGCCAAGGAATCCGGCTGGAAGTGGATGTTGTTGACATTCAGCTGGACGACCGGTCTGGCCTATGTCACAGCCAGTTGTCTCTATCAGATCGGCACCTTTATGGCGCACCCTGTCAGCTCGTCCTTCTGGCTTGTGGGCTGTGCTATTGTCTCCTTTGTGGCCGTCAAACTGCTTCGAACCCTGGGTCGTAAGTCCGTTGGTGGAGATCTGATCAACGTTGTTCAGGTCACATAGTACTCACAAGCATCGGCTGTTTTTCGCCTAGTCGCTAGGTTAGACTTGCGCGTTCCCTGCTCTTAACGTCTGAACATGGTTTATTGATTTAGTGGATATTCGAACACGCCTTTCACTGGCTCTCGTATTTGTTTCTCTGCTCAGCATGATGCTGCTGGGGACTTTTGCGTACCAGACTTCTGCGAACCTCCTTCAGGAGATTTCCCTGCGTCAGCTCGATGCGCTGGCCGAGAGCAAAAAGCGTGATCTCATCAAGGTTTACGACAGCTGGGAAGACAATCTGCGCCTGGTACGTGACCGGACTCAGCTTCGCTATTCCATACGTGACTATGTGGATTCAGATGATCCCGAAGCACTTCGAAACATTCAGCGGATTATCGAAGGTATTACCGTTGCGGTGACCGAGATTGACAGGATTATCATCCTCGATATTGATGGGGAGGAGATCGCTTCTTTTGGCAGGAGCCAGGTGGGGCGATCAAATATACCCATAGGCGATGATGTTAAATATGCGGGTACTTTTCTGCAGGATGACGGGCCAAGAGTGGTTCTCAATGCCGGCGTACAGCTTGACGGTTCGCTTATCGGTGGTATCGAACTGATCATTGATGCCCGGGATATTATTGATGTGACCGGAGACTACACCGGACTGGGTGAAACCGGCGAGGCATTTGTGGTCAAGAAAGTTCAGGACAGGCTGGTTGCACTGAATCCTCTGCGGCATGAAGTGGAAGGTTTTTCCGGTGAACAGGTCGAAGCGACGGCAACCGGTGATATGCGTCAGGTATTTTCAGCCAGTGAGGAAGTGCATGCGGAGGCGCAAACGGACTATCGTGGAGAATGGGTCTGGCTCGCAACACGCTATATTGAAGAACTCGGCTGGGGCCTGGTCGTCAAAGTCGACGTAGAGGAAGAAGAAAAACGCGCCGATGTCCTGCAGGAATCTCTGTTTGACATCGCGGTAGCCCTGTCAGCTTTCGCCATCATAGGCGGTGCGCTGCTGGGTTTTTACCTGGCTCGCCCAATCCAGGAACTGGCAGTCGTTGTGGAACGCATGCGGCATGGTGAAGCAGGGTTGCGTGCAGAGGTGAAGGGTGATGATGAGATTGCCTACCTGGCTGAATCCCTGAATGAGTTTTTGGAGCATTTAGAGAAGCAGCAGGACAAAGATGCCTGAGTTCATTGATTTCCTGAAGCTGTTCGGCGGTTTTGTCTATCTGCTGATGGGTGGTGAACTGCTGGTTCGTGGCGCGCTCGGTCTATCCAAGGAAAGCAATATTCCCCCTGTCATCGTTGGTATGACGGTTGTCGCTATGGGAACTTCTGCTCCGGAACTGATGGTGTCGACCTTTTCCTCTCTTTCGGGTTACCCCGGCATCGCTATCGGTAATGTCATCGGCAGTAATATCGCCAATGTGCTGCTGGTGATCGGTGTGCCGGTTCTGATCTATCCCATCAGCTGTGCCCAGGAGGGTTTGTCACGACAGACAAGCCTCATGATTGCTGTCTCGCTCATGTTTATCGTGATGTGCGTCTTTGAGCCGATCAATTTCTGGGAAGGTGTATTACTGGTCGTGGTGCTCTTTTCTTTCCTGATTATGGCCACTCGTGGCGCCGACATTATTCCGCTGGATGATGCGGAAGAAGAAATGGATCGAGGACTCGGCCTGCCGACCTACCCGAGTACGATTACTCTGTTTATCGTGCTGGGCGTGATCTCACTGCCCCTGGGTGCTGATCTGGTGGTGGAAGGTGGTGTCGGGCTTGCAACATCCTGGGGTGTCTCTGAAGCAGTGATTGGACTCAGCCTGATAGCGCTGGGAACCTCTTTGCCTGAGTTGAGTACTACGGTTATTGCCGCGCTTCACAAAAGCTCAGATGTTGCCATTGGTAACGTGGTCGGCAGCAACCTGTTCAACATTCTTGCGATTCTTGGCATCACCGCGCTGCTGACGGACATTCCGGTAGATCCGCAGTTCCTGCGATTCGATGTCTGGGTCATGTTTGCGGCATCTGTGCTGCTCTGGATCTTCGTGCTGATGAAGGGAACGATCGGTAGAGCCTGGGGTGGTGTCTTCCTTGCCAGTTACTTCGGGTATCTCTTCGCGATCTACTAAACCTCTGGCTGGCGTTCAGCCTGGATGACGCCGATTGCGTCAAGCTCCCTCGACATGCGCGCGCTGCGTTTGGCCATGGCCATGAACATATCGTTACCTCGTTCCGTCTCACCGACAATCATTGAGGCGATAACAGCCATGATCAGTCCAGCCGGCGAGTAGAAACGGTAGTATTTCCAGCAGTCATCCCAGGTCAGCGCAACGTTATAACTCTGCAGGACCTCAAAGTAATTCCTGAGGAGAGTTTCGTCGTACCCGGCGCGTTCGTTCTCGCGCAGCGAGGTACCCATAAAATAGCTGGCATCATTCAGTCCACAACCGAATGCATAGGACTGCCAGTCAACCACGGCGAGAGGGTAGGGGCCGCCGAACATCATGTTATCGAGGCGATAGTCTATGTGGATCATGGTGCGATCGCCCTGATAGTTGCTGCCATAGCCAACCATGTTCTCTCCAACGAGACGAACCATCTCCTTTTCTTCGTCCGTCAGTCGGTTGCTGTATCTCTCCAGAAACCCTGGCATCACTGCCGCATAAAGTTCTGATGTGGCGCCAGGGTTTTCGGTGGGATCGTTAATCACCTCGCCGTCGATAATCGAGTTATCACCCCAGAGCGGTCCGTGCAGGTGTGCGAGCTGGACCATCGCCAGCTCACCTTCGGTTGCGCCACAGCCCGCCAACTGGTCTCCCTGAACGCCTGGTGCCAGGTCTTCCATCAGGATGATGAAGTCGTGTGTGGCGTCATCAATCTCGGTGTACATGACACGCGGTGTCTGAATGTTCACCCGGTCCTGAAAATGCTTGTAGAAATGAACCTCGCGTTTGTAGTTGAGCAGGTTAACGCCGGTTTCACGACTGACAGGGTCCGGTGAAGGAAACTTGCCGACGACAGTGTCGGGTAGATGGCCTTTGCCCGTCAGTGAAAACCGGACATTCTCTCCCACCTGGCCAGTGCCGATGGACAGGGATGTAAAGTCTGTGACGGTCCCGTCAAAATTATTGGCGTTGAGCACCCGGGTCAGCCATTCACTGGTTATTTTGTCTGGATCACTGATGAGCTCAGGTTGCGTCATGCTGGTTTTTCCTGTTCGGCGAGCACGCACTATAGAAAGCGCAGACGCCACCTGCAAGAGGGCAAGAGTTCGTGTAGAGTCCGATATTCGCTTAGATCAATCCTTATGTCTTCGAAGAAGTTCAGCGCCAATACTGCCATTGCGATCGTGGTTGCCAACATGATCGGTACCGGTGTTTTTACCAGTCTCGGTTTTCAGCTCATGGATATTCAATCCACCTTTGTGCTGATGATGCTCTGGCTGGTTGGTGGCGTGACGGCTCTTTGCGGGGCGCTGACTTACGCGGAACTCGGTTCTCACCTGCCCAGAAGTGGCGGCGAATACAACTTTCTGACAGAAATCTATCATCCTGCCGCAGGTTTCATCTCTGGCTGGATTTCAGCGACCGTCGGTTTTGCCGCACCGACGGCGCTGGCTGCCATGACCTTTGGTGCCTATCTTGAGGCGAGTCTCGGCAATGTTTCTGCCACGCTCATGGCTTCTCTGCTGGTACTTGCCCTGACCGCAGCACACGCATTTTCCCATGCTGCCAGTGGCGGTGTTCAGACCGTATTCACGATTATCAAGGTATTGCTGGTGCTGCTGTTTGTTCTGCTTGTTGGGATAACCGTAGAAACCCCTCAGCATGTGCGCCTGTTGCCGGCAGCCGGTGATGGTGTTCTGCTGACAAGCAGCGCATTTGCTGTCTCTCTCATCTATGTGAACTATGCTTTTACGGGCTGGAATGCGGCGACCTACATTATCAATGAGGTAGACAATCCGGCGAAGAGTATTCCTTTTGTGTTATTCACCGGCACACTGGTCGTGCTTGTTCTCTACCTGATGCTTAACTACATCTTCCTGTATGCGGCGCCGATGAGTGATATGGAAGGCAAGATTGAGATAGGCGTTATCGTCGCCCGGCATGCGTTCGGGGAAACGGGTGGCATGATTATGGGGCTTGTGCTGGCGACGCTGCTTATATCAACCGTCAGTGCCATGATCATTGCCGGGCCCAGGGTGCTGCAGGTGATCGGTGAGGACTTCCATCTGTTTCGATTGCTTTCCGTTCGAAACAAAGATGGCATCCCCATGATCGCGATCTTTGTACAGTCCGCAATCACGCTGTTTTTTATACTGACCTCTACCTTCGAATCGGTACTGGTTTTTTCCGGATTCGTTATGGGGCTGAACACCTTTTTTGCTGTCGCGGGGGTTTTTATTCTGCGTGCCCGTGATTCAGAATCTCCGGGTTACCGGACCTGGGGTTATCCGCTGACACCCCTTATATTCCTCGGGCTGATGGCGTGGACCCTGGTCTATATTCTTCTGAACCGACCTGAAGAAGGCATTGCCGGCCTGCTGATCGTCGCCCTGGGTGCGCTAGTCTATTACGTGACTGAGCGGGTGAACCGGCGGGCGGATAGTGCTTAGGCCTGACTGTTCCGCGATTTAGAAGCTGTTCAGCAGTTTCGCCAGGATCTCCAGGCTGTCGACCAGTCTTGGTCCTGGCCTGCTGAAATAGGCATTCCCGTCGAGCACATAAACACGATCATCTGCGACGGCCTTGAGCGAATGCCAGTCGACTCTTTGTTTCAGCGACTCAAGATCTGATTCGGCACGTGCCACATCGAAACCGCACAGGGCGACGATCAATACATCGGGGTTGGATTGCATCAGAGTGTCATCAGAAATGGTCTGCGATGGCTGATGCTTGTTACCGAATGCATCAATGCCACCGGCGTATTCGATGATCTCCGGTGTCCAGTGCCCGGCGTTAAAAAGCGGATCGATCCACTCCAGGAATCCTACCGTCGGGCGTTCGGATTGTGGTATTGAATCTGTTCGGGAGCGCACGTTTTCGACTCGTTCCTCCAGACTTTCTCGGTAGTCGGCCGCGACGGTCGGGCATCCAGCGAGTTCGCCAACCAGGGATATAGTGTCAAACACCTCGAACAGCGTCATGGGTTCGAGATTTGCAAGCACAGGTGAGCCCGGCAGTCTCTCCATGATGTTCTGCACTTCATCTTCAGAGACAGCGCAAACCTCACACAGTGCCTGGGTGACGATCAGATCCGGTGAAAGCGCCTGCATCAGAGATTCGTCCAGGTGATACAGTGCGGTGCTGCTTGCCAGGTGATCCCGAACCGCACCATCAATCTCGATACTGGTGGCATCGTGAGCGATGATGCTGCTCGTGACATGTGGCAGTTTTTCGACACCGGGCGGGTAATCACACTCATGCGTCACACCAACCAGTTTTTCCCTTAGCCCGAGTTCGCAGACAATTTCCGTTGCGCTGGGAAGCAAAGTGACAATTCGTTCAGGTGCGGGCGAAGGCATGGTCTCTCTGGTTCGACAAGGTCGTATTCTTCAGGTGCCACTCCACGATACCAAAGATGACGGTTGCATACAGGAAATCCCCCGCAAGTGTTCGCAGCAGGAAGGGTAGACCATCAGTCCAGCAGTCGATCAAACCGGCCAGGGTTTTCGGGTAAGCCACCCACCACATGCCGACGTTGGAAAGCGCATAGAAGACAACTGCACCAAGCACCACTGCACCCACAAATCCCGGTATCGTCCGGCGAGCTGACAGCGTCAGTCGTCCGATCAGCGTTGACAGTCCGAATCCGGCATACACAGCCAGCATGACCGGCCAGGCGTACAAGCCCATGAACAGGTCGCCAATCAGCAGAGCTGCCGGTGGCAGTAGCAGAAACCGACGATCAGTCAGGTAGGCACCACAAAAAAGCGCAAAAGCGCCAATCGGCGTGACGTTCAGTGGGTGTGGGAAAACCCTGATGGCCGCAACCACCAGAATGAGTATCAGGATCAGGTAGCGATGGCTCACAACGAGATCCTCAGGCCCAGGTATCCTCCGAAGCCTGGTGACTCGTATCCGTAAACCTGTTCATAGTCTTCGTCGGTGATGTTCTCGAATCTGGCGGTCACCGTGACATTTTTACTGACATCGTAGTACCCGCTTAAGCTGACCAGTGTATAGGCATCCAGCTCTACTCGCTCCTGGAAAGGAGGGAATGGAGGGAAGTAGTCGTCTTCCTGATCTCCGGTATAGCTTGCGACGAAGTTCAGCCCTGCTTTGCCCCAGGTGTAGTTCAGACTGACGGAGGCGATGTGTTCTGGCCGCCTGACCTCAGTGACGCTATTTCCGGCTGCATCTTCCTGTGTCGCATCGAGATAGGTATAGGCGAAACCCAGATCAAAGCGCTCGGTTGGTGCGTAGCCGATCTCCAACTCCACGCCCTGGCGTTCAGACTCACCTTCTACATTGGCCGAGGTAAATCCGAACGTGACAGGATCAAAAACAAAACCATTAATCTCGTTCTCAAGATCTGCATCGAAGTAGGTCAGGGCAATGCTCAACTGATCGGCCATGTGGGTCGAGCGCATGCCCAGCTCCCATTGAAAAGACTCTTCCGGTTTGAGGTTCGGGTTGCCAACGAAGGTGTCAAAGAAACCGAACCGCTCTGTAAATGATGGGTTCTTGACGCTCTCGCCAACTGATGCGAATACGCTGAAGCCCGCGAAGTTGGTCTTACCTGTCAATCTCCAGGAAGTTGCGTCGTCGAACTCGGAATTATTATCCTGCCTGATACTTGCAGAGACATTGAATTGCTCCGTGTCATAACGGTATTCCACGGCGGCACTGTCAGTCTTTGTGTCTAGATCTTTGTTGGGATCTCCAAAGAAGCTAGCGGTACCGCGTTGTTCGTAGTCTTCGGTTTCGTGTTCCAGTAGCAGGCTCAGCCGATTCAAGGCGCCAATCACGTTCAACTGGTATCTGATCGCATCGCGCGTTGCTCGGGTGGAGCTGGTTTGTGGATTACCGTCAAAAGTTTCGTTGTCAGAATCGGCCCGCGTAAGCGCGAGGGAATGATCCAGCAAATCGTTCAGCGTATGGTGCACGGTCAAGCCGGTGTACAGGTACTCCGAGTCTGTTTTGTAGTCTGCATCTGTCGGCAGACCGGTGGTCACAAAATCGGTGGCATCAAATTCGCTGGTGCGATCTGTGTATCGTGCTGTGTACTGCAACGACAAACGATCCGTTGCCTCGTACTGGCCTGTAAATCCTGCTGTCAGGTTTTCAAGTCCATCATCCTCGCTTCCGGTTCGTGCGATGTTGGTACCGTCAGATTCGAGATAGTCAGCACTGAATTTCAGCTGGTGTTTATCGGCTGAATAACGGGCATCTACTCCAGTTCTGGTTGTCGAGAATGAGCCGGCTTCTACGCCAATGTCGAAACTCGACGTCGTGTCACTGGGCGCTGTGATGATGTGTATCACCCCTGCCATGGCGTCAGCACCCCAGAGTGCACTTTGGGGGCCTCGAACGATTTCGATGCGTTCAATGTCGGCAGTGCTTAACTGGCTGAAATCAAACTCCCCACCCTGGGCCGGGTCATTGGCTTCGATGCCGTTGATCAGCACAAGGACCTGGTTTGCCTCTGCGCCGCGCACTCGCAACTGACTGACTGCACCGTGGGACCCCTGTTGGCTGATGGCAAAGCCAGGAATCTCACGAAGCAGTGCCGTCACAGTCGGTGCATTGCGTCGCAGGATATCCTCGCGGGTAATGATATTGACTGAGCTGCCAGCATCATCAACGGCGATTGGCGTCGCAGAGACCGTGATGGATTCGATGATGTTGTCGGCCTGGGAGTAGATAGAAATCGTACAAAGATACGCGACCAGCGCGCATCGCTTAAAGCTATGCATGTTGTCCCCCTCACTCACACCCGAGTGAATAGTCGTTGATTGGGTTGCAGTGACAGGCCGGTCTCCGGGCTTACGAGTATCTAACTGCTTCGCCTTCCCAAACTTTTATCAAAAGTTCAGTGGCTTGAAATTCCAGGCGGAACTTCAGTGAAACAGTCTTCTCGTCTACCGTTGCGGGGGCAGCGCCAGAATTGAGCGTGGTGCTCGCACTGGCTTCCCGTTTCACCCTGTTTACGCGATCGTAACGACAGGGCACCTTGTCAAAGGCTTGTCCATATTATGGGGTAGGTCAGAAATCTTCAAGCGACATGTCTTCGTCGACGGTAATAAGGTCCTGGTTGGATAAAACACGGTTGACGTTATCCAGGTGCTGGCCCAGTGCTTTCAGTTGCTTGTTGACCTTCTCAAACACCGCAAAGTCAGAATAGTAGATCTCTTTTGCCGCATCAGCGATCTGCGAAATCTCTTCTGGAGTGATCTCTCTGTTCTTTTCCTTCAGGACCAGCAGGCGCTTCACGATATTGGTCATACCTGTGACGATGGCGGTGCCCGCATTTTCAAACTGCGCCTGGGCGCTGCCAAGTTCGCCGGCTGAGGAGATATCTTCAATCAGATCACGGGCCATCTGGATAGATTTGGCGATCTCGCCGCTGATTTTCTGGTTGGTGTTCTTCAGTCAGTCTGCCACAAGGATGGTGCTGCCTCGATAAAAACCTGCGGCCAGATTGGCATCTACCTGTAATGCGAGGGTCAGTGCATCCCTGGGGCAGAACAGGAGATCTGCCGTGTCGGAACTCACGCTGACGGTCGCCGAGGCAACGTCGTCTGGATTAAAAAGAGAAAGTTCACCAAAAGAGGCGCCATCGCTGAGAGTGGCAAGTACGCCCTCATAACCGGGAATTGAGACTTCGACTTCACCTTTTTCAAGCAGATACAGGCCGTTGACCGGCTCACCGTAGACGGTAATGTTTTCACCACGGTCAAAGGATTCTTCGACAAACAGTGCCTCAACTTTATTGCGCAGACTCTCGTCTACTTCCGCGAATATTTCTATGTCCTGAATGTGTATGGCCATTTGCTGAGTCTTCCCTGTTGATCTCTGAAGATTACTGGTTCTTGCCGAAAGGATAAACACTCTCATTGATGAGTGGTGTTTCAGGTAAGTCAAAAGCGCCTGTTTCAACGTAGCGTTCCCATAGTTGCCTGTTTACAGGTGTTTGCCTACAGGTGTTTGCGTACAATTCGGTTATGAACCTTGCCGATCAATCCATGCTGCGTCTCTCCCTGCTGTGGACGCTGTCACTGTTCCTGTTCCCTTTTCTTCTGCTGCAAGGGCTCTATGTCCAGCGCACGGCTCTCCGGCTGCCTGATGGTGAGCCTCCCAATGAAGGTGTCTTCGGCAGCGCAGGCGAAGCTCTTAGCATTCTGGGGCTGGGTGATTCCGTTATCGCGGGTACCGCACTGTCCAGCATGGCGGAATCTGTGACAGCGCAGTTCGCAAAGGCGATGGCAAAACTCGATCCGGCTCGATCCTATGCCTGGGAAGCCAGGGGGGTGAACGGTCACGCCATAGCAGACCTTGTCGTACAGGCAGAAAAGCTGCCAGGAAAAAGATACGACATCATTCTGGTATCGATTGGTGTGAATGATGTCACACGTCTCACCGGTCTGCTGAAGTGGCAGTTACAGTTGACTCAGCTGATACCGCTGCTCACAGCGAGAGCCGCCCGTGTGGTGTTTCTGGGCGTACCACCGATGGAACACTTCACGGCGTTGCCGTTCCCGCTGCGCTGGGTGCTGGGTGTGCGCGCGGCGATGCTCGACAAATCGCTGAGGCATGCCGCGGAACTGGTGCCAGAAATCTACTGGCTCGAACTGGGGTTGAAATTTGATGCGCAGCATCTCGCTGAAGACGGTTATCATCCCAACGACATTGCCTGCCAAGAGATGGCAGAGCATCTGGCGATTACCCTGAACGAAGTGTCTTCATGAACAGCCTGCTGAAAGAAATCTTCCCCGTGATGCAGTGGGGAAGGGCTTACTCGACCGAGCAATTGCGTTCAGACGTGATCGCCGGTGTGGTTGTGCTGTTTATCACGATTCCCCAGGTGATCGCTTATGCGTTCCTCGCTGGCATGCCCGCGGAGGCTGGACTCTATGCCTGCCTGATGGCGCTTGCCGGATATGCGGCTTTTGGCTCCTCCAAAGCTCTTGCAGTGGGACCTACGGCGATTGTCGCCATGATGACGCTGGAGGCCGCCTCTCACTATGTTCTGCCATCTGAAGCCGGTTACGCTGAAGTGGTGGTTCAGTTATCTGTGGTTACGGGGCTTGTGCTCATTGCGCTGCGCGTCATTAACTTCGGTGCGGTTATTTCTTTTCTGAGTCATGCGGTGGTCACAGGCTTCATTACCGCAGCGGCGATCCTCATTATCTCTAACCAGTTCCCTCTCATGATCGGTCTGGCGTCCTCTCCTGATACCAGTATCTTCGGTGTGTACAGCTATCTTCTGACGGGGTTGGCTGGATATAACGGCCTCGTTGTCGTCATATCGCTTGGCGCCGTTGCGCTGCTGCTGATCTGCCGCGCCTGGCTGGGTGAGCTGCTGTCAGCCGTTGGTCTGTCTGAATCGGTTGCTGACAGCCTGGTCAAGAGTGCCCCCATGTACGCCGTGGTGATTGGGATTCTGCTGATGGGGGCTTTGCCTGCAGATACCGCCATGACTGTCGCCGTTGTGGGCGAGGTTCCGGCTTCACTGCCGGATGTCACTGTCGTGCTGATGAGCATGGAGCGACTTTTACAACTGCTGCCGTCTGCCTTTCTGATCGCCATGGTGATATTCATGGAGTCCACCAGTATTGGCACTGCCATCGCCAGTAAATCCAGGGATAAGATAAACCCGAATCAGGAGCTGGTTGGGCTGGGAGCAGCCAATCTGGGGTCATCACTGGTTGGCGGTTTTCCCGTTGCGGGGAGTTTTGCCCGGTCTATTGTGAATTTCTCATCCGGTGCCGTCACGCAGGTTGCCTCTCTCGTGACGGCGTTGCTGGTGCTGATCACACTGCTTTTGTTTGCCGGCGCTTTTCATGATCTGCCGAAAGGGGTTCTTTCGGCCATTATCGTAGTCTCTGCCTGGCAATTGATAGACATCGCGGCGATCCGCAAGATTTTTGAGTTTAATCGGACTGATGCTGTGACCTTCACCGGGACGTTCCTTGCGGTGCTCGGGTTCGGGGTGGAGACTGGTGTTCTCACAGGCATTGCGATCTCATTTGCGCTTTTGATCCGCAGCAGCAGCCGACCACACATCGCTGTCGTCGGCCGTGTTGGTAACTCGGAGCATTTCCGCAACGTAAACCGATTTGATGTCAGAACGTCCCCCAGGGTGCTGGCAGCCAGGGTGGATGAAAGTTTTTACTTCGTAAACACCCGTCATATCGAGAACTTTGTCCTGGAGCAGGTGGCCGATTCCAGGGAAATAGAACATGTGTTGCTGATCTGTACGGCAGCCAATTTCATCGATACCAGTGGTCTCGAAATGCTGGAGGAGTTGTCTGAGAACCTTCAGGAAGTGGGAGTCACACTGCATCTGGCTGAAGTGAAGAGTCCGGTCATGGACAAGCTCCGGGAAACAGGTTTTTATAAGAACATGTCTGGCCAGGTCTTTTTTACGACAGATCTGGCGATGAAAGAACTGGCAGGTATCTGAGTTATTTGAATAAGCAGGAGGTAAAGCATGAAGACACAGACTATTGAATACCAGGACGGAGATGTGACGCTTGAGGGTTATGTCGCCTGGGATGACAGTATTACGGGGCCACGTCCTGCGGTACTGGTAGGCCACGACTGGACGGGTAGACGAGACTTCGCGACGGGTAAAGCCGAAGAGATGGCGAAGCTGGGTTATGTCGGCTTCGCCCTCGATATGTATGGCAAGGGTGTGTTCGGAGCTGATGGTGATGTTGAAGGTAACTCGGCACTGATGGGTCCGTTTGCCGGTGACCGAACAGCTTTGCGTGCACGCATGCAGGCGGCATTGGATGCGCTTCGCGCTCTGGATGTGGTCGACAGTGCCAGGGTGGGCGCTATAGGCTACTGCTTTGGTGGCATGTGTGTGCTTGAACTGGCGCGTGCAGGTGCCGATGTTTCGGGGGTTGTCAGTATCCACGGTATCTTCTCTCCGGGAGATGTACCCAACGAAAAGATTACGGCCAAGATACTCTGCCTGCATGGGCAGGATGATCCCATGGTCCCACCCGAGCAGGTTCTCGACTTTGAAAATGAAATGTCGGAAGCCGGCGCTGACTGGCAGGTACATGCTTATGGTGGCACCATGCACGCCTTCACGAATCCGGCGGCAGATGATCCGGGTTTCGGGACGCTCTACAATCCGGTGGCGGACAAGCGGGCGACACAATCCATCAGAAATTTCTTTGACGAAGTTTTTGCGTGAGTAAGTTTTTGCCTCAGGCTTTGCCGGGGATTAATTAGCGATTGGAGATGGTATGGCGCGCATTAAACTGAAAGAAAATCATGAGCTGGAGCCGCATGTACGAACGCTTGTTGAGAAGATGGACGCACAGGGTGTGGACACATCCAACCTGCGCGGTTTTGCTCAACGACAGGATATGTTCGACAGTTATTTCAAATTCTACGGTCCAGCCCGGGAAGGCACGACGGTAGAAGCTGAGCTGATTGAACTGGTCCGGCTGAAGATAGCCCGCCATAACGACTGTTTTACCTGACTCAATGCCAGGCTTCTGCAGGGTGCAGATCACGGTTTAACAGAAGAAAAAATCTCGCAACTCGACGAGGATGTCGCCAAATTCACGGAACGTGAACAGATGGCACTGGAGTATGCGGACAAGATGGCGCTGGATCATCACAGCATGGATGATGCATTTTTTGACCGGCTACGCGAACACTTCGATGATCCTCAGATCGTTGAACTGGGCATGATGATCGGGCAGTTTATTGGTTTTGGTCGGCTTCTCGCTGCCCTGGACCTGGAGCCCAAGTTCTGCCCAACAGATGGGAGTGACCCCGGTCTGGTTTAAGAAGGTTTAGTCTAAAAAGGTCTGGTCTAAAAAGGTCTGGTCTAAAAAGGTCTGATCTAAAAGCTATCCTTCCGACGTCGCGTTTCCGCAAACACGTCGACCAGCGCTGCGCCCTGCATGTTGAGATTGGCCTGAAGGTCATCACTCATGGGGCGCAGAAACGGGTTGGTTTGTTTCTCAAGTCCGATGGTGGAGGGCACGGTTGGTCGGCCTTCACTGCGCAAAGCATCGATTTCTTTCGCGCGTTTCTGTAAAGCGTCATTCTCAGGTTCAACAGACAGTGCAAAAGCAGCATTGGCCTGCGTGTATTCGTGCGCGCAGTACACGCCGGTACTGTCCGGCAGTGCGATCAGCTTCTGCAGGCTGTTCCACATCTGATCAGGGCTGCCTTCAAACAGTCGCCCACAACCCAGGGCAAACAGCGCGTCGCCGCAGAACAGTTTTTCTGCACTTGGAAAGTAAAAAGCAATGTGACCGATGGTGTGCCCGGATACATCAAATATCTGGGCATCGAAGCTGCCGAACGTGAACGTATCTCCGTCACCGACCTTGATATCAATGCCGGGAATACGCTCTGCGTCATCTCTTGAGCCGACGATGGTGCAACCCCATTGCTCTTTCAGTTCTAGATTGCCACCGGCGTGATCGAAATGATGGTGAGTATTCAGAATATGTGTCAGTTTCCATCCTGTCTCTTCCAGGGCGGCATTGATCGGTGCCACCTCCGGGGTATCAATGGTTGCCGTGACACCTGTATCCGTATCATGAATCAGGTAGCCGTAGTTGTCTGAAAGACAGGGAAACTGGTGAACTTCCAGTGGCATGAGAAACGCTCCCTAGTTCGCGTTGACGTAAATGATGTGATTCCGGTTCACGATGATCTTCTGGCCATTCTGGTAGATGGCAATGAAGTCGTCATCCTCATTGATGATATCCGAGACCCGGGATTCTTCCTGCAGTGTTGGATAAACCAGACCATAGATCGTTCGGTCAACGGTTAAATGGGCCACAAGGTTGCGTGGCTTGATTGGTGTCTGTTCCTTGACCTCGTCGTCGGTCTGTTCGGTTCTCAGGTAAACGACCTGATGCTTGTTGAGCAGGCGATATGCGCCGGCGGTGGATTCAAAAGGAAAGAAACGGTCTTCATCCTCGTTCAGAAATTCCTCGATAAGCGGATTGCCCGCAGCGGAAACCAGGTCTTCGGTGACAAACATCTTGCCATGGATAGTCTCGTTGCCGGCCAGCAGCACCTCGACAGAAACACTGATCTTGGGAATTTCATACATATCAATAGCCCAGCCTGACATGGCGTTAGGAAGCATTTAATGAAACATGAAAGCCCTGCCGGATTCAATGTTGTAATGCCGAGAAATTTCTAGAAAAAGCTGACCTGGTGATCAATGAGGGTTTCCTCGATAAACGTGAAGTAACCTTTTACCGTGCCTCCGGCCAGTACATGTCCCAGCCAGATTCGGTCGTCGTCCCACATTTCATCAAACGGAATGTCGTCCAGTTTGAACCAGATAGGTATGGCCTCATCGGTTTCGCCTGGTGTGCCCTCATAGTCCGTTGCCACATACACGTGAACGTGGATACGTGGCATATCCTCCGCGTGGAAGAACAGTTCGCCGCCAAACCGCACATTGACCGGATTAATCAGCAGTTCTTCGTTGGTCTCGCGAATAGCACATTCTTCGGGTGTCTCGTCGCCCTCGATTCGGCCACCGGGTCCGTTGATCTTGCCTGCACCCAGCCCGCGCTTTTTGCGGATCAGCAGGACCTCGTCACCCTGCAGTATGAACATGAGGGTCGCAACCTGTTCCGGTTCCCAGGCAGACCAGTCGATTTCCGAAACTGGTGGTAGTTCAATCTGCAAAAACGCACCTTTCCATTGCCCAGGATCTCAGCTGGCGAATCTTTTCTTCCATCACGACGGAAAGGGGGTTGGTCTCGTGGATAGCATCTTCCAGGGCTCCCATGGTCAGTTCCGCTTCACTGGCGGCCACCGAGTACAGCGCGCTGACGATGACCTGCTCAATCTCTGCACCGGAAAACCCTTCGCTGATATTGGCCAGCTTTCGCAGGTCGAAGTGGCTGGCATCCTGGCTGCGTTTCTCCAGGTGGATTCGGAAAATCTCCTGCCGGATACTGGATTCCGGCAGGTCGACAAAAAAGATTTCATCGAGGCGGCCCTTGCGCACCAGTTCCGGCGGCAGTCGCGATATATCGTTGGAGGTGGCCACGACGAAAGCCTTGCTCTGCCGTTCTGACATCCAGGTAAGCAGTGTGCCAAGAACTCTCGAGGAAATGCCTGAATCATCCTGACCGGTGGATAATCCTTTCTCGATTTCATCCAGCCACAGAACGCAGGGCGACATCATGTCAGCCAGTCTCAATGCTTCGCGCAGATTTCGTTCGGTTTCTCCATGGTATTTGTTGTACAGCGCACCGAAGTCGAGTCTCAGCAAAGGCAGCGACCACATGCCGGCGACTGCTTTGGCAGCCAGGCTTTTGCCGCCACCCTGAACCCCCAGCAGCATGATGCCCTTGGGCGCATCCAGTCCGGAGGCACTTTCTAGAAAGCTGTCTTCCCGTTTCTGCAGCCACGCCTTTAATTTCAGCAGTCCACCGACCTCACCAAACTCGGCAGTGTCATACTGAAAAGAGAGCACGCCCTCCATATCCATCAATGAGAACTTGGCCTTGTTCATTTCCGGGATGTCCGAGTCATCGATGACGCCGTCGTCGTAGATGGCAGCCCGAACGAGTTGCCGGGCGTCTTCAATGGGCACGCCCTTGAGATTCTGCACCAGCTTCTTGAAGGTGTCGCTGGAGCTTCTTACCGGCATGCCTCCCTTGGCCTTTGACCAGTTCGACGCCTCCTCACGCACCAGGTGCATCAGTTGCTCCTCGGTGGGCATCGAGAGTTCGAATCTTGCACTGTAGCGTTTGATCTCACTCGGTAGCTCAATCTGATGGCTCAGCAGCACAACGGTATGCCCCAGGCGATTATGCCGCATGGCGATCTCGCGCAGCAGTCGAATATTTCTTGCCTCACCTTTCAGGTACGGGTGGAAGTCGCAGAGAATATAGAGGCCGGGTGCTGATGCGCTCTTGATGGCTTCCAGAACATCAGTTTCATCCAGCTGATCACCTTCTTCGGGGTTCTCTCCAAACCCGAGACGGTTCAGCCCCTCGGTAATCGACCAGACGAACAGCGGCAGGGTGCGGGTTACCGCAAGACCAGTCAGCATCTCCAGAACCCTGGGCTCCTCGTGGGATTCGATCACCAGGATCGGTACCTTGGAATCCAGCAACAGCTGGAGATCATGAAGATCATTTTTCATGAGCTAACTTTACCTCAAAATCGGGGTTCTGCTATCTGGCAGTGGCGATCAGGTTGCCTTCGGAAATCTCGAGCGATGGTGCCGGGGTCAACCTGCAGCTCGCGGTTTCGGGAAAGACACATTCGCCGGTTTTGAGGTCAAACTCATAGCCATGCCAGGGGCACCGAAGTTGACCGTCTGTGATGCGACTCTTGCCGAGCGGTCCGAGCAGATGCGGACAAATGGTGGCGTGGGCGGTCAGTTCATCGCCATCCAGCCGCAGCTGAAATTCCCGGCGTTTCAGTTGAAAGCGGATCTCCTCGTTCGCCGACAGGCGTGCTCGAAGCGCTTTCTCGCTCCCGAGATCGCAGCGGATTCTGTCGTCTCTGGATTCATTCAGGCGCAGGTGTCGCTCACGCATCATGGCTTCATCTTCATCCCAGAGTGTCGTGTAGAGCCCGAGCATCAGTTCACCAAGCTTCTCTGCATCAGATTCAGCAACGTTCGGTATATGGAATTCAACATGAACGCGGGTGCTGTCGTCTTCAGGCTTGAGCAGTGTCCAGATTTCGGAAACCTGCTGACCGCTCTGGTAACTTCGAGCGACGTAACTGTCATCTGCCGCAAGTGTCAGCTCCACATGATCCGTGTGTTCGATATTGGACCAGGTACGCCAGCCCCAATCGCCAGCGCAGTCGAGTTCGACATAGTTAAAGGAGCTTTCATGGAGGTGGGGCAGGTGCTCCCAGTCCAGTACGTTTTCCCAGACTCTCTCCAGCGGTGCATGGATGAGCCGGTCGTAGCTGGCAACGTGGCACAGGTTCAGATGGTTGGGATTGAATTCCCGGGCGTTAGGCTGATTGGCACTCATCAGTCCATTCTAGCGATGCCGTCCCGGGCATAACAGCTATTCGAAACCGGCAGGTAACTTTTCCGGTCTCTGATGGTCATAGTAGGTGTCAACATTCGGTGAGCTCGAGTATTGAGAACAGGCGATATTGATCCAGATCAGGCTTTCTTTGATGAAGCCTCTTGAAAACGGAAATTTCGCCCTTATTAAAGGAACTTAGAGGGAAAACAGACCTCTAAGTCTCTGTAACTTATACAAAAACTTGTAAGAAAACAGGAGAAATACTGAAGATGACCGCATTGGCTCATGGCAACCAGTTTCCAGTACTGAGTACCGGCACGCTGCAGAGCTATCTGGACTCTATTCAGCAGATTCCCGTGCTCAGTGCAGAGGAAGAAACCCAACTGTTTGAACGTTTTCAGCAGGAAGAAGATCTTGAAGCTGCACGCCAGCTGGTTCTGTCTCACCTGAGATACGTCGCTTACATTGCCAGGGGCTATAACGGTTATGGCCTGCCTCTGGAAGACCTGATTCAGCAGGGTAACGTTGGCCTGATGAAGTCAGTGAAAAAATTCGATCTTTCGCACGGCGTTCGACTGGTGTCGTTTGCAGTGCACTGGATCAAGGCGGAGATTCACGAATACATCCTGAAGAACTGGAAGATCGTGAAGGTCGCCACAACTAAAGCCCAACGGAAACTCTTTTTCAATCTTCGCAAGGCGAAGGAGCGCCTCGGCTGGTTCAGTTCCGATGAAGTGAACCAGGTAGCTAATGATCTTGGCGTTAAGCCTGAAGAAGTCGTTGAAATGGAGTCTCGGTTGGCAAATATCGACGAGAGCTTCGAGCCGGTTACGATCGAAGATGACGAGCATGCTTACAGCCCCTCCGCCTATTTGACGCATGGTGAAGAGGAAGACCCATCGATTCTCGTCGCCGAGCAGGAGATGGCGGAACGACATGGTGAAGGCCTGGCCCTGGCGTTAGCGTCCCTCGATGATCGATCAAGAGATATTGTTCAGTCGCGCTGGCTGACCGAAGACAAGGCCAGCCTGAAAGTGCTCGCGGAAAAGTATGGCGTATCGCTGGAGCGTATTCGCCAGATCGAAGCAAAGGCTTTCAAGACGATGCAACCACATCTGGAAGTCGCCTGAAGCCCATTCAACCCCTGAAGACATGACGCATGTCTGGTACTTCGCCGGGACCCATGGTCCCGGTTTTTTTTGCCTGTTCTTTTTCTGGTAATGTCTGTTCAACCGCAAAAAAACAGGGAATCACCATGTCTGACGTCATCACATCCGATCAGAAGTTTAACGGCGCAGACTGTGTCGCTGAGCTGAACGCGCTGTTGCGCCTTCGCACTACACCCATCGGTATGAAGATGTTCAGGACAAAGGCGGACATGGAACAGGTACCGAGAATTCGTCGGCCAAAAGATGTTCACACCACTGACCAGATCGTCGGCCAGGCTGCGCGAAATGGCTGGACGGTAGGCATCACCATGGAAGATCTGGTTGGTGCGCAGTGCGGGACCGTGATTGGTCTGCACCCCAGAAGCGAAGAGTGGCTCTCTGGAGATCGCATGGCAGGCGTATGGTACGCCGATCAGGAAGAAGCGGCGCGACACCAGGCGGCGATGGATGTTCTGGAGTTTGGACAGTATGAAGCCATGGCAGTGAGTCCGCTGGCTTCAGGCCGCCTCGATCCGCCGGATATCTGTCTGATCTACGCAACCCCTGCGCAAATGATTCTGTTTATCAACGGTCTTCAGTGGACCGGATATAAGAAACTGGAGTTCAGTTGTGTCGGTGAATCTTCCTGTGCGGATTCCTGGGGCAGGGCACTTAAGACGAAAGAACCGAGTCTGTCTATTCCGTGCTTTGCGGAACGACGTTACGGTGGCGTGCAGGACGATGAACTACTGATGGCGATTCCGCCGGAGTTTCTGCCGAAAACCATTGCAGGGTTGCATGCGCTATCGAACAACGGGCTGCGTTATCCCATAGCGCCTTATGGGGTGAGTAACGATGTACGTGCTGGCATGGGAGTCAGTTACTCGAACTGAGAACGCCTATTCCTCAACTTCATTTGGATCTAGAAAGGACCAGGCCTGAATGCCCAGGTGTCCGTCACGATTGGTAATGTTCACGATGCCCTGCATCAACTGACTCCCCTGCGGACCGGAAAGCGTCATGTCTACCGCAACATTCATGGAATGTCGCCCGGTCTGCACGCTCATCATGTTTTCCAGATGGTAGGTCACACTGGCTCTTTCGAATTCGGCGGCTGACTCGGTGATATCCAGTGCACCAACACCTATCTCAAAATGCGGGTAGTTCAGTAATTCTGCCGCGGCCTCATGGCTGCCGGCGTTGTGCTGGTTGATGTAGTCCTGAATCAGGTTGAGACCCCGCGACATCAGTTCAGTGTTATCGAAGTCCTCATCCACATAGTCGCAACCAAAACGTGACTGGATGCCCCACCCGCCGTCAATCTTTGTGCAGACGTAAACAATTGGTGTTGTCAGAATAACGTTGCCGTCGGCATCGTATCGACTCCACTGACCGGCGACGTGGATTTTTCTCGGTGAGACATGCAGTACATGTTTGTAATCCCACTCGCTGTGATCCCAGCCGCTGTCGATGGTTTTCTGATAATCGAAACTCGCGACGTATTCCTCCGCGTCGGGCGCAACCTTGATTGGACCGAACGGAGAAGGCCGTACGTGTGGATAGTGCAGCGAGCCTGCCCAGTTGGTCGCGTCCCGGCTGTTCCAGGTATCAATAAACCGGTCGACTGCATCGAGTCCTGCCTTTTCCAGTGATTCCATGTTCTTCACCTTTGTTGATTCGTTTGCTCGATCTTTAACGCCGCTACAGGTGTGATGTTGTGATATCGACGTCAGCATAGGCCCAGGCGGCTTGCCATCTGTCGTAGTACTGTTGCGCTTCTTCCAGTTTGCCCTGTGCTTTCAACGCCTGGTGCATACCGAGAAGCGACCAGCCATTGTTCTGATTCCAGCGAAGATCACGACGGTAAACCGCTTCGGCTTCCTGCACCCTGCCTGCTTCGAGCAGCGCCGCGCCCAGGTAGTGACGCATGGGTTGTGCCCAGTCAGGTGGTTCCGTGTAGTTGTTCTGATCTTCAATCTCGATACCTGCTTCAAATTCGGCAATGGCGTCATCGATTTTTCCTTCCGCCATGAACACTTCACCTTCGAGGCCGTGGGCAGCCAGCTTAAGTACAGCGGATGCCGGTGTGGCGCCGACCCGGTACTCGTCTGCATTAGGTGCCTCTGCGATATCTTTCAGGATGGTTAACTGTTCCTTTGCGGCGACAAGATTGCCTTTACCAAGGTGCGCACTGCCAAGCGCGTATGACCAGATGCCATCGAGGTAGGGTGTGCCAGAGTGAGCTGGCGTCATATTGAGAATTTCATCCCAGCGGCCAAAGATCTTCATGACCAGCCAGGGTGCGGCGGCACCTTTCTGTCCACGCATCATCATGTTTTCAGGCGTGATTCCGGAGGCGACGCGGTTTGCCGCATCGATGGCGACTGCGTAGTTCCCCTGAACGGTTGCGGAATAGCGAATGAAGTCCAGCGCGTGACCTGAGTGAATCTTGTGTGACAGTGGGTAAGTGCCAATGTTCGGGAAATTGGTGTCGCCCCAGATTTTGGCAAACTTTTTGTCTACTTCCTGCGAACGGATGTTGCTCTCAATCGCCTTGTCGTACTGCCCGACACGAACATAGATATGTGCGGGCATATGGACCACATGTCCGGCAATGGGCACCGTCGCCTCCAGGGCATTTGCAGACACCAGTGCGCGTTCTGGTTCCAGTGAAGCTTCAATCAGATGGATGTGCAGATGCAGGACGCCCGGGTGCGATGTGTCTTTGTTGATAATGTGCTCCAGTGCCTCTGCTACCGGTATGGTCTCGTCCTTGGGGTTGCCATCTTTATCCCAGTAGTCCCATTTTCCGATGGACATATAAGCAGCAGCGTACAGTGCTGCGATATCCGGGTCCTCGGGATGCTCCTTGTTCAGTTGACGCATGGCGGCAAGATAAGTGCGATCCCGGGCGTGGTCATCGGGGATTCCAGTTTTGTCATAGAGAACGTACATGGCCCTGATGATTTCGGCTTCAAGCGGTGTGGCATTGTCGATCAATGCCATTGCGCGCTTGATGGCTTGGCGTCCTTCGCCTTTCGGATCGTCGGGCATCATTGCGTAGCGGGAGTTTGGATTGGGACCCATGGCATGAGCCATACCCCAGTGCGGCATCGGACTTGTCGGATCCAGTCTTGCTGCTTCCTGATAAGAGGCGATGGATTCCGGGAAATAGAACCCCCACGCCAGTCTCAGCCCCTGGTCAAAAAATGCCTGCGCTTCAGGTACGGAAATCGACGTAGGTCGGGAATAGGTGCCGCTGCCAGGCACAATGACCGCGAGCGGTTTAACCTCTGCCATCTCTTCGGTCGTGGTCTCTGTTGTCTGCTCTGCGGGCGGTGTACAGCCGGTGATGAGCAGACCAAGGATGAGCATCCAGCTAAACTTGTCTCGCATAACGTTTCTCCAGTATCCGTTCTACTTTCTTATGGATGGTTTCGTTCAATGGCCAGGTGATCGACAGGTAGAACGCAACCACAAAAACTGCTGTTGGTACGATGCCATAGAGAACCCCGAGCCACATGAGCTCCGTTGGTCCGTTCTGGGCTTCCGGCAACGCCGAATACCCGACGTAAGCCAGTATCGGTAATGACAGGCCGCCGAAGGAGGCAGCACACTTGGTGATAAATCCGTGAATGGCGAAATAGCTTGCGGGTCGGGCAGCACCTGAACGAATGGTGTCCAGGTCAACGACGTCAGCCAGCATGGCACGTGGCAGGTAGGCAAAAGCACCAAAGCAGAATCCTTTCAGGCCAAAAAGAATGTAAAACTTCGTATGTTCGCCGTGATCAACCGTGAGCACACCAATTGAAACGATACTGACCAGCACCATGGCGCAAGCCAGAGACTGGTGCTTGCCAAATTTCTTCGCCAGCCAGTCCCAGACGGGTATCGCTATGAGCCCCATAGCGAAGTACAGCAACAGGGCGCGTCCCACCGATGACAGGCCGATATAGTCCTGTATGAAGAGCAGAGAAAGCGTGTTGCGGAAGTTCTCGCCGCCGGCAATGAGCAGTTCTATGACCAGCAGGCGAAAAAACAGCTTGTTTTTCAACATGCGCCCTGCGCCGTCCTTAAAGGAAACAGGCGGTGCATTGTAGGTTGGTACTTCGGGAACCTTCCACAGCACCAGGATCGTGGCCAGTGGTATGAGTACCACGACGACAATGGAAATGAAGTTCAAAACGGAACCGGCGTCCGCGCGCCCGAAAATCTCTTCCGAAAAAGCCACCATCGCGGCAGAGGCGAGAAGCCCTGCCAGCACGAACTTTTCCCGAGCCGACTGGATCATCGTTCGGGCATGATATTCGCTTGAAAGCTCAAGACCCCAGGCGGAATAGGGCAGCCCGAAAAGCGTGGTCGATGCACGCATCAGCAGGAAGAAAAAACCAAGATAGATGATGGTGACGCCTGTCTCGGGATTCAGCAGCATCCAGATGGCGACCAGATAGATGGGAATGCCAACGACCATCCACGGCCGTCTTCGCCCCCAGCGGGTCTGCCATCGATCGCTGAAATGTCCCATCGCGGGATCGGTGACAGCGTCAAATATCGCAGCACACATGATGACGACACCGATCATGGAAAGACTGATGCCCATCTCTGTGGAATAGAGTCTCGGGATATAGGCGCCCAGTGGATAGCCGAGCATGGCGATGGGGAACGCCAGAGAAGCATAAATCCACGCGGTGCGTCTGGTAACTGAGGGCAGCTCGATCTGCGATTTTTGTGCTGTTTTATCCAAGCGCACAGTCTACCGGCCTCATGGACTCTTCAAAAGCCGAGTTTCCGGTCTGCTTTTACCCGTTGGTGAGTTCGGTTCCCGGCATCAGTAGAGTAATCGTACTGCTCTCTGGGTTCGGTCAGCGCTGGAGTAAAGGGTTTCATTTCCGCGATACCTGAGCTTCAGCGAGGTACTGATATCCCTGGTATCTTGTTAGTCAAAAATAGTGGGTTGATCGGGGTTCTCCCTGAACTCAAAGGCCAGCTCAATGTGTTCTCGAATGCTGCGGCCCAAGGACAGGGAAGGCAATTTGGATAAGGTAAAGAAGCCGACATCCGTGGTCTCCGGTCCGATACTCGGTTCCTGGTCCTTGGTCTCTTCACACAGGAAATAGAACTTGTAGAAGTCCCGGGGGTCCTGCCGGTAAGCATGCTTTGCTTTGTGAAATACTGCCAGCAGACGGCTGACGGTGACTTCGAGCCCTGACTCTTCTCTAACTTCCTTAACCGCATTTTCTGCGGCAGAAAGTCCGACATCAGCATAGCCTCCAGGCAGGGTCCAAAGGCCGTCCAGCTTCTCGCGCACCAGAAGAATTCTGCTTTCACGAATGATTGCTGCGCGTACATCTACCAGAGGGGTTGCGTAGCTTTTGCCGAAGCCGGGAAACAGGTCCTCAAGTTCTTGAACAGGCCTGTTGCCAAGGTCCGCCAGCATCTGCATGGCTATCTCGGCTATCTCGGCATAACGCTCACGATCGAACTCTCCCTCGGTAAAGTGTACTCCCGTGGAGGCAATGGCCTGCAGTCGTTTTGCTCGAGCAAGCCATGCGTCTTCCATCAGGAGGGCTCGTCATCAAGGCGCGCGATCAGCGCGTTCAGTTGGCTGGTCTGTACGGCATCGACGATTTCGGCCAGATCCAGCAGGCCGCCAGGCGCCCATCCTGATACGTTATAGGTCTGAACAATTCGAGTACCCTGGCCATCTTCCAGCGCTTCAAATCGCCAGCTCATGCCGCCGTGGAGCCCCATCATCTGCAGGGGCCCGAGTCCGCCGACCATCTTGATCTCAGCACCGGGGTTCACGAAGGTTACCAGCATGTGTAAGACCTGCTGTTCGCCCTGAATTTCACAGAAACATCCACCGGCTCTGGCATCAAGGCTGAAATTTTCCCGCCTGCCAAACCAGGAATGATTGGCGACCCACCACTCATCGACCCGCAGAAACTGTTCATATGCCTGCCCCGGTGAAGCGTCCACCTCACCAATGATTTTCAGATTAAATCCGTTTTCACCTTTGGCGATAACCTCCGCGCGAAGGCTGCCAGACAGCAACAGCAGGGCAGTGACAAGTAATGTCCTAACGAGCGATTTCATCTTCTGTAATCTCCATGAATTCCTGCCAGACATCATCCATTTTCGGCCGCCATTTTGCGAGCAGCGGTGATGTGGCACTCTGTTCGTCAAGCCCCAGCGATTTTGTCATGTAGTGGTACATGAAAGCAGATACCCGCGCGTTCACGGCACAGTGAACCCAGATCTTCTTGCCGCTCAGTACATTCAGCAGACCGGTAAACTCCCGCAGGTGTTCCGGGGTCGGCTCATCGAATGGCACAGGAATATTGAAATAGTACATGCCGAGTGAAGCGACCAGGCTGCCTTCCTCAGGGATCGCATTGTCCGAGTCGTGCATGGCAAGATTGATCACCGCCTCGTACCCGTCATCCGCGATCCGGTGAATCTGGGCACGGTCCGGCTGACCCGAGGTTGCAATGTCAGGTGTTGCCTGATGGTAGTTAATGGGTGTCTCAGTCATCAGATAACCCCTTTGTTTGCCAGTTGGTTTATTTGCTCGTCATCGTATCCGATATCTCTCAATATCACTTCCGTGTGAGCACCAAGGATCGGCGGTCCTGAGCGAACATGGGGACCATCTTTGTTGGTGACATATCCGGCCCTCACGACCCTGATGGTCTCTTTGGCATCAAGTGGAGAGGGTAGACTGACGAACACCCCTCTATTCTCAAGATCGGTATCGCTCGCCACCTCCGGCAGACCCCTGACCTCTGCCACGGGAATACCCTGGCGGGTAAGTTGTCTCATCCAGTCGCCTGTCGTCTGGTGTGCCAGTGCCTTTGCGATCGCCTCGAATACGGGTGCCTGTTGCCGCAATCTGGCGTCTGGCGTTGCGAAGTTTTCATCTTTGAGTAAGTCAGAAAGCCCCAGTTCGTTGAACAGTTTTTCTACCTGTGGCTGGCGTAGTGCCGTGATCTGGATGTGTCCGTCTTTCGTTGGAAACACATTGGCGGTTGGTTGTCCTGTGGGCGATGCGTTCCCCTGCAGACCGACGAGCTGCCCCTGGTTGATGTAGTTGTTGAATTGCACAGCCTGCATGACCACGGCGGTATCCTGCATGGCAACGTCAATGTACTGGCCTTCTCCTGTCCTGGCCTTGCGATGCAGGGAGGCGGAGATCGCGAAGGCAGTGTTCAGTGCGGTCGACATATCCACGGGCATGTATCCCGTTCGGGTAGGACCCGTTTTCTCGTGACCGTTCTGCGACATCATGCCGCTGGAAGCCTGGATAGCGCCGTCGTAGGCCGCTTGACCGGCTCTTGATCCGGTCTGGCCATAGCCGCTGATGCTGCAGTAGATCAGGTCCGGTTTGAGTTCGCGCAGGGTTTCGTAATCAAGTCCGCGACGCTGCATGGTGCCCGCTCTGAAGTTCTCTACCACCACATCGACAGTGGGCAGCAGCCTGCGAATGACCTCGGCCGCTTCAGGTTCCCGCAGGTTGAGAGTCAGACTTTTCTTATTGAGATTCATGCCCATGAACGAGGGTGACATTCCCAGGTCCGGTCCCTGGTTCATAAGTGTTCGCGTCTGGTCGCCAGTTTCTGGTTGCTCGACCTTGATGACTTCAGCGCCGAGTAAAGCCAGTTGCATAACGGCAAACGGGCCGGCAAGCACCTGGGTGAAATCCAGAATTTTTATGCCTTCGAATGCCGCGGTCATCAGAAGTTGGCGTAACCACCGTCAATAAGAAACGTTTCCGAGGTGTGGTAGGCGCTTGCCGCACTCATGATGTATACCGCAATCGCCGAGAAATCTTCCGGTTGCCCCCAGCGACGCATCGGGATGCGGGGCATGACGTTGTCTACGAATTTTCCCCAGGCAAAGGTCTGCTCGGTCATGCCGGTTTCAATCCAGCCTGGCAGTATTGTATGGGCTGTTACGTTGTGCCTTGCATATTCCACGGAAAGCGCCTTGATCATGGAAATCAGACCGCCCTTCGTCGCTGCGTAGTGCTCACCCCGGGCTTGACCCGAGATCGCTGCGAGGCTGGCTGTTGCAATCAGACGACCAAAGGGATCGCCGTTCTCGGATCGTTGCCGCATATGTTCAGCTGCGCAGCGAAAGGTATAAAAGACCCCGTCAAGGTTTACTTCCATGATGCGGTCCCACTCGGACTTGTCCATCTGATCGAACTGGGTTGACCGTCCCGAGACACCGGCGTTGGCGAAGCAACCATCGACACGACCATGATGGCTTAACGTTTTGGCGAAGCAGCTTTCGACTTCCTGCTGATCTGCAACATTACACTTCAGGGCAGAGATTTTCGGACCATACTGCTTGAGAGTTTCCAGCGCTGCTTCGTTTTTTTCTTCATTGGTGCCCCAGATGGATACCTCGCATCCCTGGGATGCGAGCCCTTCTGCCATGCCAAGCCCAATGCCGCCATTGCCGCCGGTGATGAGCGCAACGCGCCCTGAGAGATCGAACAGGTTTTTTATCATGGCCAGTACTTTTCTTTGAGTAATCGTTTATACAGTTTGCCGGTGGGATGCCTTGGCAGTTCTTCGAGGAAGTCGACCGTCTTCGGGCACTTAATGTGCGAGATGCGTTCTCGTGCATAAGCGATCAATTCTGCTTCCAGTTCAGGGCCGGCATCACTCATATCGGCTGGTTGAACCACGGCTTTAACCTCTTCGCCGAATTCCTCGTTGGGCACGCCGAAGACGGCAATATCCATTACCCTGGGGTGCGTGATCAGGGCGTTTTCGGTTTCCTGAGGGTAGATGTTCACACCGCCGGAGATAATCATGAAAGATTTGCGGTCAGTCAGGTACAGGTAGCCCTCGTCATCCAGATAGCCGATGTCGCCCAGTGTTGAATAACCCTGGGGGGATCGGCTTGCACTGGTTTTCTCATCATCATTCAGATATTCGAACTTGCCGCCGCCATCAAAATACACGCCACCGGACTCGCCGACCGGCACCTCGTTGAATTCATCGTCAAGAATACGCACGGCGCATTCGCCGGACGCCTTGCCTACAGATCCTTTGTGTTCCAGCCATTCCTCGGACGTAATCACGGTTGAACCGTTGCCTTCGGTGCCCGCGTAATACTCATGGATAATCGGTCCCCACCATTCGATCATTTGTTCCTTAACTGACACAGGGCAGGGTGCAGCAGCGTGGATGGCTACCTGGTGGCTGCCCAGTTCGTACTGCGTGCGAATTTCCTCCGGGAGTTTCAGCATGCGCACGAACATGGTGGGCACCCACTGGCTGTGGGTCACCTGGTATTTCTCGATCAGTGCCAGCGCCTGCTCACTGTCGTAGTGCTCCATGACCACACACTGGCCGCCATAGCGCAGCACGTTCAGTGTAAAGGCGAGAGGTGCTGCATGGTAAAGCGGGGCCGGGGAAAGATAGATGGTTGACTCATCAAACCTGTAGCGCACACGACGCACGTCATAGACCGGGTCAGTTTCCGGAAATGCCATGGCTGGCATAGGTTTCTTGACACCTTTCGGCATGCCCGTGGTGCCAGAGGAATAGAGCAGACTCTGACCCCAGGCCTGATCGTCTACCGGAGTCGTTGGCAGACTCGCATAGGCTTCTTCAAAAGACGTGGCGCCATCCACTGTGCCGTCAAGCATGTAGCAGACGGGATCATTGACCAGGTTGTTTTTGAATCCGTTGAATGTATCTGTCAGCTGTGAGGATGTGATCAGTACCCTGGCTTCGCAGTCATTGACGATGTATTCCACTTCGTCTGCCTGGAGTCGATAACTGATCGCGGTGAAATACAGTCCGGATCTTTGCGCGGCCCAGCAGATTTTGAAAAAAGCAGAATGATTCTCCAGGCACAGGGCGATCGAATCTCCTTTATTCAGCCCGTGACTCCGAAACAGATGAGCGATCTGATTGGATTCCCGCTCGAGATCTCCATAGGTGACTTCGACGCCGGAATTGGCCATGACGTAGGCAAGTTTTTCTGGGGGATGATTTCCGGGATACATAATTTTTTTCTACGGAACTGATAAGCGATCAAGCATAGCGTGTGCTAAACTGAGGGTCCATGGACGACATGGCACCTTACTACCGCGAACGGGCTCCCGTTTACGATCGCGTTTACGAATATGCTGAAAGACAGCTTGATCTGCGATTTCTCGAATCCCATGCGATGCGTGTTTTTGATAACTGTCGCGTGCTTGAAGTTGCAGCCGGTACCGGCTACTGGACCCAGTTTATCAGTCGTTCAGCGAAGTCGATTCTTGCTGTAGATCGGGAAGCTGCCCAGCTGGAGGAACTCGGTCGTCGCGATTTTGAGTGTCCTGTCGAGTCGCGGGTCCAGGATGTTTACCATCTGGATCGACTGGTTGATGAAAGCCGGAGTTTTACTGGTGCCTTTGCGGGATTGTGGCTGTCTCATGTGCCGCGTCAGCGCCTGAAAGAATTTTTCTGTTCCCTGCACCAGTGTCTCAGGCCGGGTTCTACGGTTCTGTTGATAGATAATTCGCCGGCTCAGCTCGCACAATTCCCGATTACTCGTCGTGATGAGTTCGGCAATACCTACCAGCAGCGTCAGCTGGATTCCGGCGCTTCTCATGAAGTGCTGAAGAACTTCCCCAATCTTGAAGAACTGCGGGATATCACCGAGCCGTTTGGTGACTTCCAGAACTACGTTGATCTGGAAAATTTCTGGTTGTTTCAATACCGTCACAGGCGATAATCCACGTCAGGACGGTCTCAGGAATAACACATGCCGGAACAGCAGCTCGAACAGGACGCTTCCGCCACTAGTCTGCCGCTTGATCAGTTGGGCTGGGTTGGCACTGATCCGAATGACCCTGAAGTTGTCGCACATCGCGAGTACCTGGAAGCTAACAACGGTATCAAGGGGCTTGAGATTGTAAGTCCTGCTGATATTGAGCGTGCCGCAGAGATCTTCTGGCGAGATGGCTTTGTTGTGGTTCGTGATGCCCTGTCCTCTGATCAGCTTGAGTATCTTCGTGGAGGCTGTGATCGAGTCATTCACGAGATTATGGCCATGGATCGAAACCGCCGGGGTAACCGTGGTTCGCACCGCTATTCTCTGGGCAGTGCAAGTAAAACTGGTCAGCTTCTGCATCACCCGGAATGGGCGATGCTGGTGGATCTGCCAACGCTAACGCCAATTGTGACAGCAATATTCGGGGCGCATACCTACATGTGTCGAGGTGGTGCTGGAGATGTCTGCCTGCCAGGTGCGGTGGACTATCAGCGACTGCATTCAGACATGGGAGACCGAAGAATCCATGGCGACAAGGTCGCCGGCTCTTTTCACGACCACAGGGGTATCCTGACCTATCGAGACCTGCCGGTTCCCAGTGTCGTCTGCAACTTCCTGATGGTGGACTTCACGAAGATTAATGGACCCACCAGGCAGATACCGGGTACTCAGCACAACCATGACCCGTTTCCAAGATTGATGGATGAGCCGGAATGGATGAAGTTGTCGACGGTCTGTCCGGCGCCAGCCGGAAGTGTACTGATCAGGGACATCCGAGCCTGGCACGGAGGTACGCCTAATCTGTCTGACGAGGTGCGGGCGATTCCAAATGTCGAGTTCTGGGCGCCCTGGTATCGTGAGCCGCTCAAAAGATGTATGCCCCGTGAGATCTATGACGGTCTTTCTGATCACGGCAGGCAACTTTGTGAATACATTGTCTCTGACTCTGGAGAGCCTCTGGAAACCGGTTACCACGATGACCTGGGTAAAACACCGAGGTTGATGCGTCCCGAGTATCAGGAGTTAAGTTGAAGCGCTGTGATCCCGATGTCTCGCTATGACGACTCTTCTGCTTTCAGACGGTCTTCTTCGTTCTGGTACTGAGGCTCGAGGGTTCGCGGGCTTCTATGGTCGAGCTTGCCTTCTTCACGTTCATTGATCATATCCCAGCCTTCCTGCCACTCGAAGGGCATGGGGTCGATGCAGGGTTCTGAAAAAGTATCGAAACCCTTCAGGGCTTCACGAACGACGGACAGCTGATCTTCCTTGTCGTTGAATCTGCCAGCCTCGAAGCCCAGTGGATAATTGACAAACTTTGCGCGCGGCGGTTTTCCAGCCGTCATGATATCCAGAGCACTGCCGAGTATCAGTGTGGGAAGCCCCCTGGCTTCAAAGTGGCGGGCGATCAGACACACGGTCTGATGACAGACGGGTCACAAGGGGACAAGTAGCAGCAAATCCAGTTGTTCTCTGTCAATCGCAGCTTCCAGGTTGGGGATCAGTTCGTTGTTCACACGTTTGCGGGAGTAGATGCCGCCCATGCAGGAAAAGAAATTGTCTGCAAGATCTCCGATAACACCTTCCTTTTGCAACTGATTCAGTGCCTCGATGGGAAATACGGTACACGGATCCTGGCGCGCCTCAACCAGGTAGTTTTCCATAATGTGGGCAAACCGGATGTCCCCTGTTGAGGTATTGCTGGGTATCGCTCGAATGCTGGTATCGTCTTTCGTATAGAAAGCCTGTTGGCCACTGACATAAGTACCGGCGGTGGAAATTAGCCCCAGCCGTGACTCGCTCAGTGGTTTCCTGTTTCGCACAAAGGCCGGGTCGTCTGCGGCTTCGTACCAGTGATAGGGTTCGAAGCCGAGCTTGTCGTAGTTTTCCCTTGTCTGGCGGATATATTCAGTCGGTCTGGGTTGCATGCCTGGTTTCATTCCGGGGTTCGTGGCGTCACTGATTGCTATCACCTATTATGCACCAATCATTCTGATCTCGGGCAAATAGGGCTGTGTCGTCTATCTATTAGAACTGGCACCGGTTCGCCCAAGGTGATTAAACCGGTTAGGAGAAAGATCCCATGTCATTGACACTACTGTGGCCTGCCGCAAGGTGGGGAGACAATAACGAACCGGAACGTGAGTTTGCAGGCAGCGATGTCCAGTGCCTGTTCTCCGCACGCCCATCGGAAGTCACTGACGATATGTGGGCTCAGGCTGACGCGATCATGTCGACGCCGGATCCTTTGAATGAAGACAGGCTGGCGAAAGCCGTGAACTGCAAGATTTTTGTTACGCCGAAAGTCGGCTTCGACAATATCGATCTGGCGATGTATGGCAACGCCGGTATACCTGTATGTAACGTACCTGACTACGGTACACAGGATGTTGCTGATCATGCCATGGCGATGATGCTGAGCCTCATGAAAGGTATCAATCGCTGGGACAACCGAATGCGCAGATCTCCAACCGAGTGGCAACAGCGGGATAATCCACTGGCCCTCAGGTTGTCTGTTGCTAAAGTAGGGCTGGTCGGTCTGGGTCGCATTGGCACGGCGATGGCTCTGCGCTGCAAAGCATTTGGTATGGAGGTGTCTTTTTACGATCCCTACGTTTCCAATGGCAGTGATCTTGCCTTGAATATCAGGCGTGTTGAGAGTCTTGAACAGCTGTTTTCAGAATCCGATGTGATCAGTCTGCATGCACCGCTCAGTGAAGAGACCAGTAACCTGGTGAATGCAGAACTGCTGGCTCATGCGAAGCCGGGTCTGGTTCTGATCAACGCTGCCCGTGGCGAGATTCTTGACATTGATGCGTTACATGACGCGATAAAATCAGGCCTGGTTGGCGGGGCAGGCCTGGATGTGATGCCGGAAGAACCCTGCAATATGGAACGTAAACTGTTGCAGGCCTGGCATAAGGAGGAAGACTGGATTAAGGATCTGTTGTTGATCACCCCGCATTCTGCGTTTTATACGCCGCAGAGTCTCTACGATATGAGAACCAAGGGGATATCAGTCGCACTCAAATACCTCAGGACCGGGAAGCTGGACAACTGTGTCAACGAGGTTTTTTTGCGGGCCCATCGGCCCATCGATTAACGAGGCTTGCCGACGACTACTCGCTGCCCAGCATCACCGTTTTGTCGCCTTCAACGGTGCCTGAGTATTCGGCGTTCAGAACATAAAACACTTCGCCTTCTTTTCGAACACGCTCAAGAAACTGCATCAGAACGATCTGCTCGAGGCGGTAATACAGTTCCCGGTCCGGGATAAAGGAAAACTTTTCCTGAAGACCTGAAATGGAAACTTCCTTATTAGCTTCCATATACTGAAGAATCTGGAGCTGGGTACCGGTGAGGTTTTCTCTGGTTTGCCACCAGTTTGGATTGCTGCCGGATGACTCAGATGACGCAGGCGCAGAATCCTTGTTACCCAGCATGGTTGCAAGCGCATAACCAATGCCGAGACCGACAACCAGTCCGATACCAATGCCAATAAAATCCACGGAAAACCCTCCGGCTTTTTTCCTGCACCATAGCCTGCCCCACTGAGCTTATCTAGCCAATTGCGGCGAACAGAAGGGCGATACAGAGCAGACTCCCAACCCATGGAATCAGCATCCACGGTGATCTCGGCAGCCCCTGCAGTCGGCACAGCGCGAGGTTAATCGTGATGAAAATGATCAGCGTAATGACGCTGGTCATGGACGCCAGCGCTTCCACATCAAACATTAACGCCAGCACCAGGATAACAATGCCAGTCAGCAGCGTCGCATTTACCGGCGTTCTGGTTCGTGCTGAAACGATGGCAAGTGGATGAGATTCATCGTACATACGTGCGACACCATAGATGACCCGTGATGCCATCATGATCTGTACGAGGGCACCGTTGACAACGGCGAGCATGGAAATCACTGCGAGCAGTCGGGGGCTGAATAAGCCATGCTGCGCAACAATGAGGGACATGGGGGCGTCATGGTTGGCCAGCAAGTCCAGCGGAACTGTTCTGATTGCAAGATATGTCACAAGAAAGTAGAGAAGCGTTGCCAGCGTCAGTGACCCAAAGATCGCAAGTGGGACGGTTTGTTTCGGTGTTCGGGTTTCCTCCGCCATGGTGACAATATCTTCGAACCCTATGAAGGCGTAGAACGCGAGGAACGCGCCTGCCATGACGCCGGACCAGACAACCGTATCTCTGGAAGGTATCAGCTCAATGCTCCGGGGTGCGTCATAGGCGAGACCCCCGGCAATGACGAGACCCCCGGCAATGACGAGACATAGACCGACGATTTCTATAACCGCAATAATGGCAGCTGCCGCAACGGACTCAAGTGCGCCGTAGACCGCTAGGGCGGTTAAGGTCACCACGAGGAGTCCGATAACGAGTTGGTCCGGAATCGTCAGAAATACCTGCAGGTAACCGACAAAACCGCGTGCGATTGTTGCGGCGGACACAATACCGACGAGGACAACCAGCGCACCCGTCGCGGTAGACAGCCACTGTCGATTGAATGCCTCCTGGACGTAGATAGCCGGTCCGGCCGCTCGAGGATAACGTGAAGAAAGGATTGCGAACGTATAAGCCGTCGGCGCTGCCACGATCGCAGCAAGCAAAAATGCCAGAGGTGTCTGATCACCCGCTCGTGACGCGACGACGCCAGTCAGTACATAGATGCCGGCGCCCAGTATGGTGCCCAATCCATAAAAGAGCAGAAGCGGAAGATTGATATCTCTTTTCAGGTCGGCCACGTCAGCACCTTAACAACCGGGTGCTGTAATACCCATGATGCAGGTCAACTCTTCCGGTGCGTAAATGTCATCAGCAGAGCGGGCATCAGCGTCATATTGGCGATCAGAGCCAGCGCCATGGCGAGCGCGGTTAACAGACCGAAGTAGATGGTGGGTATGAAATTCGAAAGAGCCAGAACAGAGAAACCGCACATGATGGTCACCGTGGTGAAGTACATGGCGTGCCCGATGGTCTGGTGTGAGGTGATCACGGCATTCTCTATGGATTTCGATTGATCGATCTCTTCCCTGAAGCGGTGCAGATAATGAATTGCATCGTCGACACCGATTCCGATGCAGATCGCAGCGATCGTCACCGTCATCATGTCCAGCGGGATACCGGCATACCCCATGAACGCGATCACCAGGGTGGCTGCCAGAACATTGGGGACAAGTGCGATGACCGCCAGTTGCAGGGATCTCAATAGAATGGAGAACATGACGAAGGTGGCGATGATGACATGGCCGAGAGTGCGGGCCTGGGATTCAGCCAGTTGTTTCAGCATGTCGTTGAACAGCACCACCATGCCGGTGACGATGAATCGATCGTCTTCCAGGTTCATATCCTCGCGAGCGAACTGTGTGATAGCGTCAATAAGAGCCTGTTTTGAGAATTCTTTTTGGCTTTCCATGATGCGTGCGTTGATGCGCATCCAGCCGTTACTCGGGCGGCCGTATGGTTCGATCAGAAATTCACGGACATCCGTAGGCAGTTCACCCAGTACGTAGGTGATTTCCAGACCGCTCAATGCATCACCATCATTAAACCGTCTGGCCATCTGTTCCATTGATGCCAGTGAGATAACCTTGCCGACTTCGGGACGGTTCTCCAGCGCCTGCTGCATCTTCGTCAGCGTTTCGATTTTGTCGGGTGTGTACCAGTAGCGTTCCGGGAACACGTCCTCGAAACCATCGAAAAAGTCCCCTTCATTGGAATCGAATTGCTCGAATCGGATGTAAACATCCAGTGGCAGCGTACCGCCCAGATGTTCGTCGATATGAGTCATACCCTGGTGGATGTCAGTGTCTTCACTGAAGTAGTCCACGAAGCGGTTGTCGAAGGTGATCAGAGAAGCGCCATAAAACGCCGGCAGGGCAATGGCGGCAGACACCAGCAGCACCAGTCGCGTTCGATGTACGGAC
The DNA here is from genome assembly GCA_965662805.1 of Candidatus Azotimanducaceae bacterium. GTDB lineage: Bacteria > Pseudomonadota > Gammaproteobacteria > Pseudomonadales > Azotimanducaceae > UBA9659. Next base: position 66,334 of record CBFIJB010000013.1, read on the forward strand.
AGATGTTCAAACCAGTTTGCCATGGCGATCGGTCGGTTAATGGTATCGCTGGCTGCTGCGGGCCCCAGTATAAGAAGCACCGTAGGGAACATCAGGTAGGTGCTGATCAATGCGATGACAATACCCAGGCACATCATCCAGCCGAAATCTTCAATCGGCAGAATGTCACTGCCAAGCATGGAGCCGAATGCCAGAAGCGTTGTCAGCGCGGTATACAGGCAAGGGGCGAATTTGCTGCGCATGGTTTCTTTGACCATTCCTTGATGATCCAGGCCCTGATGATGAAGGCCCTGATGATCCGTAGAAGTGTTCGCTGAAGAACGAGCCAGCAGTTCACGGTAGCGCACCACCAGATGGATCGAAAAAGAAATGCTGATGATCGACAGCAGAGAGATGAAGTTGGAAGACACAACGGTGACCGGCGTTCTTAAGAAGCCCAGCAGTCCCATGGTGATACCAACGGTGGTCAGGCAGATAAAGATAGGAATGGCCACCCACCGGGGTTTCCTGAAAAAGAAACCCAATAGAAGAATAATCAGAGCAAGCACCAGTGCGCTGAAATTGCGAAGATCCGCGCGAACATAACTCAGCATGTCTGCCGCTATCATTGGGACACCGGAAATAAAAATGGTCGCGTCACCGGAGTAGTTGTCCCGGATATCACGAAGTGACTGTATTAGCGTGTCCCTGTCAGCAACATACTGATTACGGTGGTTGAGATAGGCATCTTCGGTTTCACTGATGCCTTCGCCTCTTGATATTGCCTCGTCCCTGGCTTCCCGCAGCATCTCAAGCATGTCATCGCGACCCAGTGTTGCGCTGATCGCCGTACTGCGTCCGTTTCTGGCGATCAGATAGTTGCTGATCAGCGGGCTTCTGGTCAGCTCGGCTCTGGCAAGCTCTCGGTCCACATCCCTGTCGCGAAGGGTCCGGTAATCCTCCGCGATGTGTTCCAGTGGAATGGGAGGGCTTTCTATCAAAGGCGCATCCAGAATCGAGTAGGTGCTTTTGATGCCTGGTAGTGCAGCAAGACGCTGCTGCAGATCGTCTATTTCATCGAGTGCGGTATCCGACAGAACGTCGTCAGCGGTGTAGGTCAGAACGATAAAATCATCGCCGCCAAAAATGGCTGCCATTTCATTGTACTGAGCCAGGGCAGGATCGCCTTCGACAACCAGCGTATCGGCGGATGCGTCAAAGGAAAAATGGCGTATGCCTGACATCACCGCCAGACAGAGGATCAGGCAGCTGAACAGGACAAGCCTGGGATATTTCAGCAGTGAAAAGTACCAGTCCGACATAACTGCGTCAGGTAGCTTCGGTTCTTACTAGATTACTGTCTGTCGCATGATAGTCCAACCACCAGGATCGAAATCCGAACATGATGATGACAATGTATGCCACGAACAGAAGTGCCGTGAAATAGAGCTCCCTGTCCAGGTAGAGACAGATGGAAACACTGTCTATCACCAGCCAGTAGATCCAGTTCTCAAGTACTTTGCGCGCCACCATGAAGGTGGTGATGATCGCGCCCCAGGTTGTGAATGAATCGACATAGCCCAACCGCTGGTCTGTGTCAGCCAGAAACGAACCGCTGGTGATGGTAGCCAGGATGACGAAGGTGATGGCGAGCAGATGATAGCGAACCGGCCATACGTTGACCGGCAGAGTGCCGTTCCCGGTTTTTGCGTTGCGCCACTGAAACCAGCCATAGACAGCCATGACGAGATAGAACACCTGGAGGGCTGATTCCATATACAGTTTCACTTCCCAGAAGATGTACAAAAAAAACAGCGTTGAGATGAAAGCGGCGTACCAGCAGGCGATATTCTGTTTGACGGCTAACAGCAGATACATGACTGCAAGTACGACGGCGCACAGTTCTATAAGTGAACTCTGCTGGAACTGAGTTATTGCCGCGTTCAGGATCTCGGTCATGGATTCCCCAGGCTGAAATCCAGTGTCAAACCGGTGATCCGGGGTTCGCCAAACTGAAAGTAGGGCTCTGTGGCATAGAACTTCCTCGGGTCATTGCCGAAACTGCCAAACGCACGAACATAGTAATCCTCATCACCGAGATTGCGTCCCCAGAAAGTGACCCTCCACTGGTCTGTACCGTAGCCGAAAGACGCGTTGTACAGCGTGTAGCTGTCGCTTTTCACGGCGTGCCTGTCAGAAAAGTAGAACTCGTCTTTACCGTCAGCAGATACGCTGGCGAACCAGGGACCCTTTTCGTAGTTCAGCGCAAGGTTAAACATATAGCCCGGGGCATGAGCCTGATCACGGCCTGACAGATCCTCGCCGAACTCGTTGATGAACTCATCAAACTCCGCATCCAGCCATCCGGCGTTTGCGGTGATGTAAAAGTTTTCAGATATTGTCCAGCTGAGATCAATCTCAAGACCTCGGTTGGTACCTTCGGCAGCATTGCCAAAGAAATCGATGAACTCGGTGCTGCCGTCAGGTCTGGCTCTGACGAGGCTGCTTTTTACCTGCTGGTCATGCCGGTCGTCATAGAACACGGCGATCTGTAGTCCAACAGCGCCGTCTGCCAGCATCGTTTTGTAACCAAGTTCGTATTCGATCAGATACTCCTCATCAAAAGTTCTGAGGTCGGCATCCAGGCTGCCGTCGGTATTGAAGCCGCCGGCCTTGTATCCCCGGGATACAGAAACGTAAGTGAGGGCATCATTGGCCAGTCGATGCTCCAGTGAAACCTTACCGCCCCAGAGGGAATCGTCTGGTTCAAAACTGACGCCTTCGGAGTCATCGTAGCTGGTGTCCCTTTCCTCCAGGCGCAGTCCGATACTCAATGTCGTGCGATCAGAGAGTGCGGTATCAAGCTGTGTAAACAGTGCCAGCGTCTCGAAATTGTAGTCACTGAAGAATGGTCCGGCTGCAAAAGTGTATTCCCGCGTCAGGCTTTCGTCCGAGGTGAGATAGTAAACGCCCAGAACCCAGTCTGTGGAGTCGTTAAACAGTTTTGAGGCATCGTTCGACAGCAGACGTAACTCGGCGCTGGTTGTTTCGCGTTCGCGCAGATAGTGGTCCGTGGATGTGTATCCCCATGGGTGAATCCCGGTATAGGTCCAGTCCTCATCGTAGCCGTAGGCCAGGTCAGAATCAGATTGATTCAGCAGAGCCTCAACCCTCATGCTGTCGAGCGACCAGTCACTCTTCAGCGAAAAGTATGTCGATTCCTGTTCGTCGAAACCCGGGTCATCCGAAAGTGTATGGCGGGTATTGTCGAGCGAGAAGGCATCATATCCATTATCGATGTCGATGCTCGCGACGGTCAGCCCGAGAGACCAGTTGTTATTGACCTGCCATGCAAGCTTTCCTCGAGCTGTCAGTTCATCCCGCCCGTTGGTGTCATCGCGGCCCAGAAAGTCGTTTTCGATATAGCCGTCACTTTCATGGGACTCGACCACGAGTCTTGTCTGGAAGTTCTCGTTCAGCGGTGCGTTAAGGATCATTCCGAGGGTTTCTGTCCCGTATTCACCAGCCATGAGTCTGAATTCGGCGGATCGCGCATCAGTCGGATCGTTGGTTGTTACATTGATCAGACCTGCCAGGGCATTAGCGCCGTAGCGAGTGCCCTGGGGGCCATGCAGGACTTCAACCTGCCTGACATCCATCAGGGTTGCGACAGTGCCCGCGCCGCTGAAGTCGACATCGTCGATCAGTACGCCAACAGAAGGGTTTATCGGGTTAACAAACTGACTGCGTTCACCGATACCGCGAATCTGAAAAAAGCGCGCACGATTGGTACCAGCAGCGAAGTTCACATTCGGGATCGTGTTGATGATGTCTTCAAAGTGTTGTGCGGCCCGGGAACGTATAACTTCCTCCGTCACCACAGATACGCTGCTTGCGGTATCCATGGTGCTGTCCTGGCGCAGCGTAGCGGTGACGACAACTTCAGGCAGCGCCTGCATGGGTGTTGTTTCAGCGTGTGCTGAAACCAGTGTGATGAGCAGCAGGGCAGATGCTTTGGCAAAATAAATCATGAGTCTCTCCAGTAGTGCTGATAAAGAGGCCCGGTTCTGACGTAATAGAAGATGAAGCGAAGAGCATCCTTTTCCTACGCCGGTATTAACCGGATCAGGTTCTAGGGTTTGATCTCAGGTGACTTTCCAGTCAGTGCAGGCACTTAACCGGTGTTCACCACCCCCAAGGAACGATTGGATCCAAGGATAGCAAATTTGGACCGGGATATCTCAACAGGTTATGCCTGTTTCAGGTCAGGTACAGACTGCCAGGCAGGTTGGGCTTGCTCGATCGCATTGGCGAACCTCAGGACATCCATTTCCCGCCCTGGTTTGCCGACGATCTGGATGCCTACAGGTAAGCCTTCCGGGGTAAAACCAAAAGGCAGCGACAGAGCAGGCAACCCGGTAATCGTGATGTAGTAGCAGGACTTCATCCAGTCAATGTAGGTTTCCATCGTCGTGCCGTCGATCTCCGTTGGATACTCCTGTTCCAGCGGGAACGGCGCTACCTGGGAAACGGGAAGCACCAGAAAATCGACTTCTTCCAGAAAGCGGATAACGCGTTGGTAAACACGGGTACGAAGTACTTCAGCAGCAGCGATGTCGGTACCGGTGAGTGAAAGTCCGGCTTCGACATTCCAGATGATGGTGCTCTTGTACTTATCTGCATGTTCCTTGATGCGTTCGCCATGAGTGGCAGCGAAACTCCAGGCGCGGAGCACTTTGAAGACGTCATCCGCACCGTTGAAGTCCGGGCAACCCTCAAATACTTCACAGCCAAGTGATCGAAGCACCTGCTGGCTGCTGGCAACGACATCTTTCACGGCAGCGTCTACCGGTAACTGGCCTCCGAAATCGGGAGAGATAGCAACTTTTCGTCCCCGAACATCGGTGTCCAGGGATTCCAGCAAGGCGCTCCCAGCATCCGGCAGGGAAATGGGTACCCGGTTGTCCGGTCCTGCGATGGCGGCAAGAAACAAGGCGCAATCCTTGACGGTGCGTGCCATGGGTCCGTGAACGCTCATGCTGGACCAGCCCATCTGTGCAGGATAGACAGGGACCCGCCCCGGACTGGTACGAAAGCCGACGATATTGTTGAAGGTGCCAGGGTTGCGCAAAGAGCCGCCCATATCGCTGCCGTCGGCTATCGGTACCATTCGAGCCGCCAGCGCAGCGCCGGCTCCACCGGAACTTCCCCCGCAGGTGCGGGAAAGGTCATATGGATTTCTGGTCGCGCCAAACACGTCATTAAAGGTATTCGAACCGGCACCCCATTCAGGTGTGTTGGATTTGCCCAGAGTCACTGCTCCCGCATCGATCTGACGTTGTACAACGAGTGCGTTGTGCCGAGGAACGTATGATTCGAAGAGCTTTGAGCCCCAGGTGGTTCGGATACCTGCAGTTTCATGCAGATCCTTATGCACGGTTGGCAGCCCCGCAAGAAGGCCAGGGTCGTTGCCCGAGGCAATGATGTCATCGACGCGTTTTGCTGCTTCCAGAGCGATTTCCGGTGTATGCGTGACAATGGCATTAATCGCCGGGTTTATAGCGTCTATCTGTGCCAGGTGGGCCTGCAACAGTTCCACGGCACTGATTTTCTTCTGTTCAATGAGTGATCGTTGTTCGAGGGCGGTTAACTGGACTAATTCGTTCATTCAGTCAGCATAACTGAGCTGTAAAGCCTCTGAAAGAGCAGGCACTGTTCGTGCCAATTTTATTCAGTGATGGCAAGGTTCCTCTACATACTAATTTCTGATTTTGGTGTGATACTGAATCTAACGGGTACATACTGGCGTGCCGCCATGCAGTCGTATGACGGATTAACGCAATACCAGAATGGAGAACGCAGGAATGAAAATAAAAATAAGTATCCCGTTTTTGATGATGTTTTGTTTGTTAATTGGTGAGGTCCAGGCTGAAGAGACACCTCCGATCGTCGATACCTTTGCCTGTAACCTGAAGAGCGGTAGTGACGCAGGTGATGTGCAGAGTGCTGTGGATTATTGGTCACAGCAGATCAAGAAAATTGATAACGAGGCGCTCAACCAGTATGCGGCATGGCTGGTGACACCGATTCGATCTTCCCTCCCCAGTGATTTCTATTGGCTGGGTGCCAGTCCCAATATGAACGCCTGGGCATCAGGTGGCGCGGCCTATGCAGCCAGTTCTGAAGGGCAGGCGGCTCAGGCACGCTTTGACAAAATTTCGGACTGTACTTCCCAGGTATGGATGTCAGAGCAGGTGCTCGGTGATGGTGCCCCGGATGAGGATGGCGATGCGGTTTTGGAGGTTTATGGTTGCACTCTGCACGAAGGCAAAACCATGAGTAATGTCCGTGCCGTTGAAGCCAATTACGTCAAGGAAGCCAATGCCGCAGGTATCGGGCAGTCGATCTTCCGATTCAGCCCCATGTACACCAATGGAGAAGTGGATCTGCTTTACCTTGTCGGTTATGACGATATGGAAAGCTATGGTGCAGCGGCCACCAAGGTGTTTACAACGGACTCAACCAGAACAGCCAACATGTATTTCAGCCTCGTCATGGACTGTGGTGCCGGCTTGTACAACGTTGACACCATCAAGGCGCCAGCTTCGGAGTGACAAAGTTAAAGGGCGAAGGGATCTCGCCCGACAATAAACAATAAAAACAATTACGAGGACGTTTTCATGAAGAAGTTATTTGGTTCTATCGTTGTATCGATATTGTGTGTGTTTTCCTTTTCTGTCTCTGCGGGTCCCGGTTCTCAAATCAACGGGGTCGCCGTGAACAATCCTGCTGATGCAGCCAAGATCGTGGGCGCGTTCAACGCCCGTTCTGTGTATCGAGCGATCGATGCCTGGATGAAGTCTGATACGGCGAAGAAGTTCCCCGGACAGATGCATCTGTTTGCGGGCGTGGCCGGTTCACCAGCCTCCCATACCGTCGTGCTGGGTTATGAAAGCGAAGCCGAAATGGAAAAATGGGGAGATATGGCACGCGGTTCAGCAGATCTCGCTCATCTCCTGAGTTCGCTGCAGACCGTGTCCGAATATCACGGTGCCAGCCTCAGTCGTGAGGTCATGGCCTGGGGTGCAGATCTGGAAGATGTTCTGAAACGTTAACTTTCGATCAGGCAACGGTAGGCTTTTCTTCAAAGCCTGCTGTTGTTCTGAGAAAGAGCATCAAGCTTAATATCGACAGTGCTGCAGCCAGCATGAAAGGTGCGCCAGGGAAATAAACCAGCGCGCCTGGCATGGTGAAAGCACCGAAGGTCATGGTCATCATCGGCGGGCTCAGAATCGAAGTCAGCGACATCATGCTGCCCATGGCACCCTGCAGCTCACCCTGTTGATCTGCGCCAATCTGTGTTGACGCAATACCATTCATGGCAGGACCTGCCAGCCCTCCAAGTGCACCAATGGCAAGAAAGGCGTAGGCGGCGGCGGTGACTGGTGCCCAGGAATAGCCGATAAAAGCTATCAGGTTGAACGTCAGTCCGAGGATCCCGGCCCATCTCAGACCAAGGGCGGGTACGGCAATGCGAATCAGGTAACCCTGACTGAAGACCATCAGTATGCCGACAAACGTCAGTGAATAACCGACTTCGATTGGCGACCATCCGAAACGTTCCATGCCCCAATAGCTCCAGACGGCCGGCAGGACATGATGTCCCATGTTGTAGAGAAACATGACACCGATGATGCCAAAGGCAATTTTGAATCGGCTGATCTGTTTCAGGGCGGAGATTGGGTTGGCACGCCCGATTTCAAAGGGACGGCGGTTTTCCTTTTTCAGCGATTCCGGCAGGAAGATCAATCCCAGGATCAGGTTGAAGAAAACCAGCCCGGCCGTTGCAAAGAAAGGGACTCGACTCCCGAATTCGCCTAGAAACCCTCCCAGCGCAGGGCCAATCACGAATCCCAGCCCGAAAGCGGCGCCCATCAGTCCAAAATACTGGGCGCGTTCCTCGGTTGTCGTGGAATCGGCGATGTAGGCATTACAGGTGCTGAAGGTTGCTGAGCCTATTCCGGAAATCAGACGCCCGATTATCAGCAGTGTCAGCGACTGCGCCAGCCCCATGATCATCTAATTGATGCTGAGGACAAACAGCGATCCCAGAAGAATGGGTTTTCGGCCGTAAGCGTCAGACAGATTGCCCAGCACGGGCATGAAAATGAACTGCATGATGGCGAAAGAGAACATCAATCCACCACCGTAGATGGCGGCAGTGCCGAGGGCCTCACCGGTAACCTCCATCAACAGGATGGGCGTAACCGGCAGGATTATGCCGAAGCCAATGGAATCGACCAGCGCAGTCAGAAAGACAACGGAAAGGGCGAAGCGCCGGTCGGTCATCAGCTACATACCGATCAGATCGGCTTTATCGATGACGTTCTGCAGGATTCGAACACTGGCAGCATCGACCATGACGCCATCCACCTGAATCGCGCCCAGACCTTTGGACAGTGCTTCATCATAAGCGGCTTTCTGCTTGCGGGCATTGTCGACTTCAGCCTGGTCAGGAGAAAAGACGGCTTGTGCGGTTTCCACCTGGGCAGGGTGAATCGCCCATTTGCCAACCATGCCAAGCACTGAACCACGCTCACATTCCGTACGAAAAGTATCCATGTCGCGGAAGTTGGCATAAGGTCCGTCTACCGGGTCGATACCGTGTGCACGAGCTGCGATGGTCAGTTTGTATCTTGGGTAGTGCCAGAGATCTGGTGGATAACGGCTGTCATCCTCACCCACGTTTTTCACATTCATTGCCTGTGAAGCTGAGTAGTCGCCCATGCCGAAAACGAGGCTTTCGATACGATCGCTGCTGGCTGCGATCTCCTCCACATTCATCATGCCCTCGACTTCTTCGATCAGGCATTCAATCCCAATGCGCTTGTTGAGACCAAGTTTCATCTCGAGCTGGTCAAGTAGGTAATGTACGAACATGACGTGGTGCGCGTTTTTGACTTTCGTCAGGATGATGGTGTCCAGCCTTTCACCAGCGCCGGTGACCACCTGAATAATGTCGTCATGGCAATGAGGCGTTTCGATATCGTTGACCCGGACAGACAGGGTTTTCGGTTGCCACTCCAGAGTGTTCAGGGCATCCACGACCATGCCGCGCGCCTCTGCCTTAGCGTTAGGTGCCACAGCATCCTCAAGGTCCAGAAAGACGTAATCACAATCCAGTGCCGCAGACTTGGTCATCATCTTTTCGCTGCTTCCCGGCACTGCCAGCTGGCAGCGGCGCAGTCGTTTGGGTTGTGATTGCTTTGGCATGAGAAGACTACTCCTGGGGCAACATCGAGAGGACCTGTAAAACTCGCACGAGTATAAACGGAAGTCAGTTCTGTCAGAAGGGCAGGGTGCTGGGCCCGTTGTAATAACAGGTTTCAAGTCTGGTGATCAGCGCTCCCTCGATGACCTCGGGTTTATTGGTGCCAAAAGCGAATTCGAGGGTGTTGGGGCAGTACGCATCTTCAGATTCGCAGCTAATTGCAGGCCAGGGATGGTCGTCCAGCAGCTCAAATACGTGATCGACATTGGCACGACACTCCGCTGAGAATCTGGTGCTCGGAAAAATGCGATCAATATAATTCAGGACAAGTTCGCGCCGATTGCTTGCTGATTGCCGGGCAATCGCCTGAGAAAGACTAAAGCAGTAATTGTTCTCGGATGTGCGTCGACAGGCCATGTCGTAGCGAGTCTCTGCGATCTGCGTCATCAGCCTGTACAGCCTGTCTTCCACGTAGTTTGCTGAAAGCCGGGCAGTCGCCTGTTGTGCCTGTGCAATGTTGCATACCAGCAGCAGAAGTAACCATCTCATGGTTCAGTCTGCGTTAGGGGGTAACTGGTGCAGTTCTTCCAGAGATATGGAAAGACCGGTGTCGGTAATGATGCGCGCGTGGCTGCGGACCAGTCTTCGCGGTTCTTCGACGCCGCAGGAATGTGCGATGACGCCAACCTCATAGTTCATGTTCTTGCAGTAGTTTTTGACGCGTTCAGCCTTGTCTTCCACAACAAGACCTTTCTGCAGGGTCTTGTTGTGCGTTGTTATCCCGGTAGGGCAGGTGTTTTTGTTGCACTGAAGTGCCTGGATGCAGCCAAGGGCGAACATGAAACCACGGGCGGAATTGACGAAGTCTGCACCAAGGCAGATGGCCCAGGCGACTGAGGCCGGGTCGATCAGTTTGCCCGAGGCTATGACCTTGATGCGGCGTTTCAGGTCGTGCCGGATCAGGGTGTCTGAAAGTATAGGCAGACTTTCCCGCAACGGCATGCCCATGTAATCGATCAGGCTTTGCGGTGCGGCGCCAGTGCCGCCGTCGGCGCTGTCGAGCGTAATAAAGTCGGGTGCTGATTCGATACCGCGCTTGTGGATGGCTGCGCACAGGTCCTCAATGAACTGACTGTCTCCCAGCACGATCTTGAATCCCGTTGGCTTGCCGGTAATCTCGCGGATATGGCCGATCATATCCAGCAGGTCATCCACCGTTTCAATTTCCGGATGGCGATTCGGGCTGATTGAATCCTGGCCGACAGGAATACCGCGAATCGTTGAGATTTCCTCGGTGACCTTGTCGCCAGGCAGCATGCCACCTTTGCCCGGTTTGGCTCCCTGGCTCATTTTCAGCTCGAACATCCGTACTGTGTCGTGGGCGGCGATCTCTCTTAATTTGTCATCACTGAGTTTGCCAGCGTGATCACGGACACCGTATTTGGCGGTACCTATCTGCGCAATGATGTCAGCACCACCTTCCAGGTGGAACGGGCTGAGGCCGCCTTCTCCCGTATTCATCCAGCATCCTGCCATACGCGCGCCATTGCTCAGTGCGAGAATGGCTGGACGTGATATCGCGCCGTAACTCATGGCTGAAATATTGAATATTGAGGCTGTTTTGTAGGGATGTCTGCAGTACGGGCCGATCTCGATTTCTTCGCTGGGCACAGATTTCTCTGCCAGCGTAGGGAAGGCGGTATTGGCAAAGATAACCGTGCCGGGCGGGGTCAGACTCCGGGTTGAGCCAAAAGGTACGGTGCTGTCTACATCCTTGGCAGCACGGTAAACCCAGGAACGCACAGCGCGATTAAAAGGCAGTTCTTCTCGGTCCATGGCAAAGAAGTACTGCCGGAAGAACTCACCCAGCGTTTCGAACAGATAACGGAAGCGGCCGACCACCGGGTAGTTGCGGCGGATCGCATGGGTTGTCTGCGTCACGTCCACGATATACATGATGATCACAGCGGTTACGACGAGCGAGACAGCCAGAACAAAACCATCCAGCAACAGGGTGGCCACTAAACTGACATATTCTTGAAATCTGCTCATTTCCATGGTGATCCCTCCACGACCATAGATATTCAGCATAAATTGTTTTGTTACATTTCCCAAAACATAGGAGAAAATGTCAGGGCGGTATGAAAATTATGGCGAATTCGCGTAGCATGCGGCTTCGCAAATTCTTCACGGCCCGTGTCCTGAATCCGGGTCTCATTACGTTGGAAAGAGAACTATGACTGATCGAGTAGCCATTGGTGGTCTTCAGGTTGCCACGGTTTTGAATGACCTGTTGACGAACGAGATAGCACCGGGAACCGGCGTGGACCCCGCGCACTTCTGGTCTGAATTTGAGGCCGTCCTTGAGGAATTCGTACCCCGTAATCGCGAGTTGCTGGCCAAAAGAGATGCGCTTCAGGAAAAGATTGATGCCTGGCACCGGGATCATGCTGGACAACAGGTTGATGAGGCTGAGTACACGGCTTTTCTGAAAGAGATTGGCTATCTTCTGGACGAAGGGCCGGACTTTGAGATTGAAACGCAGAATGTTGATGACGAAATAGCGCTCACCGCAGGTCCCCAGCTCGTGGTGCCAGTGATGAACGCCCGATATGCGCTCAATGCAGCAAATGCACGCTGGGGCAGTCTGTACGACGCACTCTATGGCACTGATGTGATTCCCGAAACAGACGGCGCGGAAAAAGGTGGTAGTTACAACCCGGGCAGGGGCGCGAAGGTCATTGAATATGCCGCAAACATGTTGAATGAATCTTATCCGCTGGATGGCGCAACCCATCAGGAAGTGACGCAATATAAAGTGGTAGACGGTGCACTTCAGGCTGATACGGACAATGGCTCAGTGGGCCTTAAGGACCCGGCGCAGTTTGTTGGTTATACCGGTGATGCGGCAGACCCCTCCGGCGTGCTGCTGAAGCACAATGGTCTGCATATGGAAATCCAGGTCGACCGGCAGGACAACATCGGCAAGAACGAGAAAGCCGGTATTAAAGATGTTCTGGTCGAATCCGCGGTGACGACGATCCAGGATTGTGAGGATTCTGTTGCAGCGGTCGATGCTGAAGATAAGGCAGTGGTATATAGCAACTGGCTTGGTCTGATGACCGGTGGGCTCGCAGAAGAATTCAAAAAAGGGGATCGCGTGGTTCGCCGAACCCTGAATCCGGATCGCGTATACACGGCGCCCGACGGCAGCGAACTCACTCTGCATGGGCGCAGTCTTCTGCTGGTGCGTAATGTCGGTCATCTCATGACCAACGACGCAATATTGATGGCGGATGGCAGTGAAGTTCCGGAAGGCATCATGGATGGTATGTTCACCAGCCTGATTGCCATGCATGACCTGAAACGAAGCGGTTCCGTGACGAACTCACGAACCGGCAGCGTCTATATCGTGAAACCGAAAATGCACGGCCCCGAGGAAGTGCAGATGACGGTTGATCTGTTTGCGCGTATCGAGAAGGCCCTGGGTCTTGAGAAGAACACGCTCAAGGTCGGCATTATGGATGAAGAACGCCGGACGACGCTCAACCTGAAAGAGTGCATTCGCGTTGCCAGAGAACGGGTAATTTTCATTAACACCGGTTTCCTTGATCGTACCGGTGATGAGATTCATACCAGCATGGAAGCAGGCCCCATGGTTAAGAAGACTGTAATGAAGCAGCAGCCATGGATTCTGTCCTATGAAGACTGGAACGTGGATGTGGGGCTGGAAGCTGGACTCAAAGGAAAGGCGCAGATTGGTAAAGGTATGTGGGCGATGCCCGATGAGATGGCGCAGATGATGGATCAGAAGGTTGGTCACCCGAATGCCGGCGCTAATACGGCCTGGGTACCGTCACCGACTGCCGCAACGCTGCATGCCATGCACTATCATCAGGTTAATGTCATGAGTCGTCAGGATGAAATCAAGGCGCGCGCTCGCGCCAGCCTGTCGGCACTGCTGACCATACCTACGCTGCGTGGTGAGAACCTGTCAGAAGATGATGTCCAGAAAGAACTGGAGAACAACGCCCAGGGTATTCTCGGGTACGTTGTGCGCTGGATCGACCATGGTGTCGGTTGCTCCAAGGTCCCGGATATCAATGACGTGGGACTGATGGAAGACCGGGCGACACTCCGTATTTCATCTCAGCACATCGCGAACTGGCTGCGCCATGGCATCTGCAGCGAAGATCAGGTGATGGAAACCATGAAGAAAATGGCAGCCGTGGTTGATCGGCAGAACCCTGATGACGCGGAGTATCGCAATATGGCTCCGGATTTTGATGACAGCGTTGCCTTCCAGGCCGCCTGCGATCTTGTATTTAAGGGCACTGAACAGCCAAATGGGTATACTGAACCCGTATTGCACGCACGGCGCAAGGAAGCCAAAGCCCGATATGGCTGAGATTTCGGGTAACAAATAGCGACAGAAGAGGATAAGGGTGGCGGGCGAGTCAACTCCGGCAAGAATACTGATTGTCGAAGACGAGGCACTGATTGCTCGTGAGATTCAGCATAAGCTCACCAATATGGGTTGGGAGGTCGTCGGCCATGCCTTCGGTGAGGAAGCAGTCGAACTTGCGATTGAAACCCAACCCGATCTGCTGCTATCCGACATCAACCTGCGGCATGGCCTTTCCGGTATAGATCTTGCCCAGCGCATTAAGGCTGAAGTGGATGTGCCGGTCGTGTTTCTCACAGCCTATTCTGACGAAGACACGGTGGCGCGAGCCAAAACTGTTACCCCTTTCGGATACATCATCAAACCGGTAGAAAATCGAGATCTTCAGATCACGATTGAAATGGCCCTATACAAGTTTCGTGTAGACAAAGAGCTGCGCGAGAGTCAGCAACTGCTCCAGAATGCGCTTGCCTGCATCGGCAGCGGTCTGATCTTTCTTGACGCGACCGGTAGCGTGACGAACGTTAATCAGGATGCGCGGGAACTGCTAGGGGCAGGCGTGAATCTTGGCAGCAATTGGCGCACTCTGTTCGATGATGCGCAGTCTGTGACACGGACTATTTCAAGTGCGCTTCGCGATAACGCCCTGGCTAAACTGCCGCCGTTTCTTCTACAACGAAAATCTGGCTCAACGAAGCTGGTGGACGGCATTCTTGGGCCCATGGACGAAGGTGCCGTTCTGATTCTTCGCGACCTTGGGGATATCGAAGACCCGGTGCAACTCAGTGCCGACGAAAGATACGCCATGCTGGGTGTGGATCAGCTTTCTCCTAGCGAGTCTTCCTTCTGCCAGCTGCTGATATCTCCGGACAATGTTCGAGATGCAGATCTTGCGCCCATTGCCAGCAAGGTTCGTTCAACCCTTGATGCGTCGCTTCGCTCGACAGACCTGATCAGTGTCTTTGCTAACTCTGTGGTTTCTATCAGTCTGCCTTATACCGAACTTGCTGACGGTGAACAGATAGCGGCGACTCTGCTGGAACAGCTCAACGGCTACCGGCATGCTGATCGCCTGGTAACTTTCAGTGCCGGGCTTGCTCATAGTACCGGTGGAGATCAGGCGCCGATTGAACTATTCCGCCGTTCCAATAATGCACTGGAAACCGCACGCCGATCAGGTGGTGCGCGCCTCTGGGTGGATGGTGGTCAACCGGATATTGATACTCGTGAGCTCGGTGCAGGCAAGGACTACCGTCATGTTGTGCTTTTATGGAATGTCATGAACGCGCTGGCGGGTGCCGAGACATTAGAAGCCATGTGTGAGGATTTCTGTCGACATGTGTTTCAAATATACCAGGCAACACGGGCAGCGCTGCTGACTTCAGATAATGAGCGAATCAACCTGTCGGTGGGCTACACGGCAGCCGATGGACGAACGGAGCATATTTCGGCCATGGCACTCAGCGAGCGAGAGTTTGCGGTGGTCAATCAGGTCGCAAGACGTGAGTTACAGGATCAGATTCTTGCGAAAACGACCGTCATCAACATCGCTGATCGATGGGTGTTGCTGGTTTCCGGTTCGGAGTTCAGTGAAGACGATCACAGTTTTCTTGAAACGCTGTGTACCTATTTTGCGAGCAGTATCGATCGTTTCGATGTGCCTGCTCAGCCTGAACCTGAATCGTCCGGGCCCGAGCTCAACCTCATTTATACCTCGGCCGAGATGCAGCAGGTTCTTGAAGCCGCAGATCTCGCGGCGCCAACGGATGCCACCGTACTGCTTTCAGGCGAATCCGGAACTGGTAAGGAGCTGGTTGCCTGTTATATTCACGCAAAAAGCTCGCGCCATGACAGACCGCTGATTGTCGTGGATTGTGGCGCGGTGGCTCCCAGCCTCATCGAAAGCGAACTGTTCGGCCATGTGAAAGGTGCTTTTACTGGAGCGACTTCCAATTTCAATGGTCGTCTTAAAGAAGCTGATGGCGGCACAATTCTGCTGGACGAAATTGGAGAGTTGCCGCTTGATACCCAGGTAAAACTGCTGCGCTTCGTGCAGGACCGTGAACTTGCCGCGGTTGGCTCGAATCAATATGAAACGATCGACGCGCGCGTGATCGCAGCAACAAATAAAGACCTGAAAGAAATGGTTGATGCCGGAGATTTCAGGGAGGACCTGTTTTACCGTCTGAATGTCTTCTCAATTTCGGTACCACCGCTACGCGATCGATCTACCGACATTCTAAAGATTGCCGGGTATTACCTGGCGCAGTTTGCCGAACGCTACAACAAGCACATCACTGGTTTTACGCAGGATGCCCAGCAGGCACTGCTGCAGTATGACTGGCCCGGCAATGTGCGTGAGCTCTCCAACGTGGTGAACCGGGCTGTGATTCTCAGCAAGGACCAGCTCGTGAGTTCTATTCAGCTGGGTGTTTTTGGCAGCGGGGAAGTCGTGACTGTTCCCGAGGCAACGGGCAGCACCGGTATCCGGCCGATCCTGAAGTCTGTGGTGGATGTCGCCAGCAGTGGTGCGACTCCGATACCCGCAGGCCGATATCTGGAAGAAGATTTTATTCTGATGAGCCTTAACCATCATGGCGGGGTGCTCAACCGTGCAGCGATGACCATCGGCATGCCGGAGTCGACCCTGCGGCGAAAGATTCAGAAGATTGAAGAGCAGTATGGTTCTACGGACCCACGGCGACCGGGTGACTGGCCAGTGACCCCTGAGCTTTACTCGGAACTGATGAGAGTTGCCGCCGAGGATGTTGGGCAGCCACTCGAACTGCTGGCCAACCTGCTGTTTGAGGAAATCGAATCCAGATCCCTGAACAAAACCACAAGTGCCCAGCTCCTGGGCGTTTCTCTTCCAACCTACCGTCGATTTGCCGACGAATCCGCCAGTAATTACTGATACTGCAATTTATTGCGGCAATTTGCTGCGAATTCGCAGCCATTTTTTCGCCATAATTTTCTATAAATACCGGCGAACTGCCTGCCAACCCAATTAAATCAACCACTTAAGAAACTGGCACGTGTTCTGCTTTACAAGAGGAGCACGGCTGGCGTTCTTTGTATGGTGCGCTAAGCTGTGTGGCCCTTTGTTTTAGCGGGCTCCCGCTGATACAGGGGTAGAAGTAACAACTTTTTTTGGAGAGAAAAAGAAATGTTTCAACGAGCTTTTGTTTTTATCGCAGCTGTTATTTTTGTGCTCCTTCATGTCACTACAGATTACCGGCATGAAGAAGCTTTACTAGACCAGTCCGTCCATCAGTCTGGGGATCTGGCCAGGTACCTTTGGGAAGATTCAACCGAATCCAGCAACTTAAGGGAAAACGCCGACATGGATGTCGCCCCTTATGTAGGGGATGCCTGGACAGGTGATGAGCAACTGATGATGGCGCGCTACTTGTGGGACGACGAAAAAGCAAAGACCGATGAACCTCTCCAGCTCGGTCGCTACCTGTGGGAAGAAGCCACCAACGATTTCAAGGATAGCTCCAGCGACATGGATGTCGCCCCTTATGTAGGGGATGCCTGGACAGGTGACGAGCAACTGATGATGGCGCGTTACCTTTGGGAGGAGCAGGACAAACCGGCGGCTGAAAACGGAGCCGAGATGGGGCGTTTTCTCTGGGAAGATGATGCGCCTGCTATGGCCAGGTATCTCTGGGATGATCAACTCATTGAGGCGCGCCCAGCTGATCTCGAACCCTGGAAAAGCTACGTGGTTTCCGGCTACGACTATGATGCGATGATGGCGCACCTGGCAGTCATTGGTGTGACGCCGACATCCACATTGCCCTTGATGAAGGCTGCGGAGGTGAACCTGACAGAGACCCAGATAGCGCAGCTCTCACGCAGTAAAGTACAGGGGCTGATGCCCAATGCTACTTTGCAGACCGCGTCAGTAACACAGCCCCAGGTCAAAGGTAGTCAGGGTGCTCGCGAAACAGAATTCACCAAGTTGATCGATGCCGACGTGCTCCATCGTGAAGGTATTACTGGTGCAGGTGTCGGCGTCGCGATCATTGATACCGGTATCTGGGCGGAGCAGGGGCTGTTGCGTGACACAGAACGTCAGCAGCGCGTGGTTGCATACTACGATGCTATCAATGATTCGGAAGGTGGCAAGATGGTTGATGACTCAGGCCACGGCTCTCACATCGCCAGTGTGCTTGCCAGCTCCAATCCCTCTGTTAGCGAGCAAAGTGATTTCACGGGTAGCTACCAGGGAGTCGCGCCGGACGCTGACCTGGTTATCGTGAAATCGTTTGATGAATCGGGCTCCGGTTCTTATATGGATGTCATCCGCGGCATCTCCTATGTCATCGAGAATAAAGAGAAACACAACATCCGTGTACTGAACCTGTCTTTTAGTGGCGAACCTGTGTCTCACTACTGGGAAGACCCCATCAACGTGGCTGTGATGCAGGCCTGGCAGGCCGGTATTGTAGTGGTCGCCTCGGCAGGAAATAGTGGGCCGGATCCCCTTAGCATTGGCGTGCCTGGCAACGTGCCATATGTGCTTACCGTCGGGGCAATGACGGACAGCTACACACCTGAAGACACTGCCGATGATGTGATCGCAAGCTTTTCTGCGGTCGGACCTACACTGGAAGGCCACGTGAAGCCGGATCTTATTGCGCCCGGCGGTCACCTGCAGGGAGTGATGAAGCCGTCTGCTTCCATCGCCAAGGCGCATCCTGAATTCCATTACAGCGGCAAATACTTTGAGATGTCAGGCACTTCACAGTCTTCGGCAGTGGCTGCGGGCGTCGCGGCGCTGATGATCCAGGTTGATCCCACACTGAGTCCCGATGATGTTAAATGCCGAGTCATGAGCTCCGCACATGCAGCAACGGACGCTGAAGGTAACTTGATCTACGGTGTGCTTCAGCAGGGCGCCGGTCTTATTAATGCTTTGGATGCGGTGTTGAGTGAAGAGTCAGGTTGCGTAAACACCAACCTAGACATTGCAAAAGACCTTAATGGGGACGCACACTATGGAGGTCCTGTTATCCCCGATGGCGAAGGAGGTTTAACAGCGATAGACGGACAGATTTGGAACGTTGGTCAGATTTGGAACGTTGGTCAGATCTGGAACGTGGGTCAGGTTTGGAACGTTGGCCAAGTTTGGAATGTAGGTCAGGTTTGGAATGTGGGTCAAGTCTGGAACGTATCGGCTCTTGAGTCTGGAGACTATGAAGATAGCTTCTCGGCGAATGGTTACGCGTGGACCGAAGGACAAATCTGGAACGTTGGTCAGATCTGGAATGTTGGCCAAGTATGGAATGTGAGTGAGATGTCTCACTTGGCTTCAGCCTCCATAAACCAATGGGTTGGGCAAGAATAGAAAAATTTAGAGTTCACAATTTTCCATGCGATTTGCCGCTGCCATATCTATCTGGTTCCTAGTCACTATTGCGAATACGTGGGCGTCACCCTCGTCTAACATTGCCGGCCAACAGAACCTGATCTTCGATCGACTTCATGCTGAAGACGGTTTGTCGCAGGGAATTGCTACGGCGATTACTCAAGACAAAGACGGCTTCATATGGATCGGTACTCAAGAAGGCCTTAACAGATATGACGGTTTTCGCTTTGAGAAATATTTTAGAGTGGAAGAAGATCCGGCTTCCCTGTCGCATGACTACATTCGTGCTCTCTACGTAGATTCAAACGGTACTTTGTGGGTTGGCACTGAGGCTGGGTTAGATCGATATGTCGCTGAATCTAAGACTTTCGAGCGGGTAAAGCTCGGTAATAGTGCTAACCCCGTCTACGAGATAACAAGCTTTGCAGATCAGCTTCTGATTGGGAGTTCCGAGGGCCTGTTTTTAGGCACGGCAGAAAGTGGCTTCAAATTGTTTGCTCACGACTCGGATGACCAGGGTTCTATCGGACAAGGGCGCGTTCGTTCAATACGAGTATTAACTACTGGAGAAATTCTAGTTGGAACAGAGGGCAGTGGAGTGTTCTCTTTCTCAATGGAAGAGGGTGTATTCGAGAAACTTGATCTGAATCTTCGTGATTTTGATATCCGAGGCATAGTGGAATCTTCAAGCGGGGATATCTGGGTTGCTTCATTCAATGGAGGTGTTGCAAGGCTGTCGTCTGATCGTCAAGCAAGTCATCTTTATTACCCCGGTAATTCTGATGGGCTTATGTCTAGCAGGGTACGGTCTATTCTAGAGGACCACAGAGCTGACATTTGGATTGCGACTGACAAAGGGCTCCATAAGTGGAGCGGTGAAAACAAGTTTAGGGTTTATCAACACGATCTAACTAACCCTCGCTCAATAAGCGACAATACAATTCTGGAGTTGTACCAAGACATCGGTGGCGTGATCTGGATAGGTACTTTTAATGGTCTAAACCGTTGGAACGCCAAGGTTAACCTTTTCCCCTATTTTCGAAGGCCTCAAGGCTCTTCAGAAGCTACTACCAGCAACAACGTTACTTCTTTCACCCAGGACTCAAAAGGAGACCTGTGGATTGGTACCTTCGATGGTCTCATACGATGGAATAGAACGGACGCGGTTTTAGAGAACGTTGATGTTGAGATGAAGGATGCGAGGGTGATGAGCTTAGGGCAAGTCGATAATGTGCTTTGGGCAGGCACTATGGCGTATGGCATTGCTGAAATAGCTGGAGATTCAGTGGTTCGCTACCATACCCAAGATCAGCTGGATGATGGATCGCTAAGTTCGAATGCGGTAACCAAGATTTATAAGGATGATCTGGGGCGTACCTGGGTAGCAACCTATGGTGGCGGTGTAAACCTTCACCTGGGTGATGGCCGTTTCAGAAGATTTCCAGGCCAGTCGGGTGAAAGATTTCCAGATTTACGTTGCCTCGATATTGTGCAAATTGCTGACGGTAGCTACTGGATCGCTACGCAAGGTGGTGGAGTGGTTATCCTGGATCCTGAAACCGGAGAGACTGAACTTCTTCAGCATGACTCACAGAATCCCAATTCAATACCGAGTAACGAAGTCCTGACTTTACTGGAAAGTGATGATGGAGTTTGGATTGGTTCTGTTAACCGCGGTTTAAGTTTCGTAGATCATGAAACGAAAAGGATAACTCGGTATTCAAAGGCAGATGGATTGGCTAGCGATGCCGTCTATGGGCTCTTGGCAGATTCAGGAAGCAGAATCTGGGCGAGCGGTGCCAAAGGATTATCTGTACTAGATCCAGAAACGAAATCAATTACGCTTTTCGATACTTCTCATGGGTTGCAGGGAACCGACTTCAACAGTGGCGCATATGCACTTCTTCCGGACGGAAGTATGGCATTTGGGGGAAGCAATGGATTCAATGTCTTCTACCCTGAAGATATACGCCTTAACCAATACGTCCCTCCAGTCCACATTACCAGCTTCAAAAAGTTCAACCTGGAGTACGGGTTTACTCAGCCACTGCAGGATGTACGGTCGATCGAGTTAGATCATACAGATACAGTTACTGGCTTCGAATTCGCCGCATTGGACTTTACGGCACCTGAGAAGAACAGGTACCGCTATATATTGAAAGGGTTTGATCGAGATTGGATTGAGCTCGAAGGTGGGCGAGATGTAACTTACACAAACCTTGATGCAGGAGAGTATGTCTTTAAGGTCCAAGGCTCTAACAATGACGGAGTTTGGAATGAGAAGGGAACCTCGTTACGACTGGTTGTTACGCCCGCCCCATGGCTCACCTGGTGGGCTTACTGTATATATTTTGTCGTATTTGTCTTCATTGCCTACCGACTTTTCAAGTACAACACCGAGCGGCTGCAGAGAGAGGCTGAGCGCCGATACAGTGAGCGGCTGCAGCTCTACATTGAGTCTCTGGAAGAGGCTAGTGACTGTATTTTGATCGCTGATTCATCCGGGGTGTTGATGTACGCGAACAATACGATAACCCATGGTCTTAACAGATCTCCAAGTGAGGTCATTGGAGAGTCCATGTGGTCAGTCCTGTTCGAGGATGATGAAGACATAAAGTTTGCGCTGAGTCAGCTGGAAGGGGAGGGTAGATACCATGGTGAGGTATTGCTGTCGGGGCCTGATGGTTCGTCCATAACGCATGACGTTACGATTGCTCTGGTTCAACAGTCCTCTTTGAGCGAGGAAGCGTATGTTGGCATTTCCCGTGACGTTACCGATCGAAAAATTACTGAAGCCGAGCTTGAGGACTACCGCCGTAACCTTGAAGAACTGGTTGAAGAAAGAACTGAGGCTCTGCAAAAAGAAATCGCAGAGAACAAAGCCATTCAGGTTCACCTTGCTGACTCCTTGCAGGAGAAAGAACTGCTGATAAAGGAAGTTCACCACCGTGTGAAGAACAACATGCAGGTTATCTCCAGTCTCTTGAGCATTCAGGCGCAAGGTGCAGGTGATGAAATTTACTCGAACCTGCTGAATGAAAGTCAGCAACGGATCAAGTCAATGGCACTGATACATGAAACCCTCTATCAGTCCAAGGATCTTCTTAAGATTGATTTTCAGGAGTATATCGAATCGCTCACGACGAGCCTCAGTAGATCTTACGTCGTGCCAGGTGTGTCGGTACTAGTTGATGTCAATGTTGAGAACGTAGAGCTGGATTTGGAAACCGCAGTGCCGTGTGGGCTTCTCATTAACGAGTTAGTTTCCAACTCACTGAAGCATGCCTTTAAGGGTAAAGAGGGTACTGGGTTAATCAATATTAAGTTTGGTGTCAGTCAGTGCAACTTCAGCCTGCGCATTGCAGATAATGGTGTCGGATTGCCCGACAACTTTGACCCAAGCAATAACACTTCGATGGGCATGGAAATTGTCTCAATTTTAACTACGCAACTGGAAGGCGAATTGAAAGCACATAATGATGAAGGTGCTGTTTTCGAGATCTCTTTCCCGAGGGCAGCCAATGTCTAGTATTCTGGTCGTCGAGGATGAAGTTCTAGTCGCGCGCGATATTCAGGCGCGTCTGCAGCGATTGGGCTATGAGGTAGTCGGGACTGCTGCCAAGGGTGAGGAAGCAATAGATCTTGCGCTAAAACATACGCCTGATCTGGTGCTTATGGATATCAACCTGCGTGGGGATATGGACGGTATTGAGGCCGCTGTTCGCATTAACGAGGTGAAGTCTATTCCAGTCATCTTTTGCACGGCTTATTCGAATGATGAAATTCTTGAGCGCGCCAAAATCACGTCCCCCTTTGGATATGTTCTGAAGCCTTTCGATAATCGAGAGTTAGAAATCAACATCGAAATCGCGCTCTACAAACATCACGTTGAGCGAGATCTGGCAGAAACCAAGAAGAACCTTGATGCTACGTTAACCAATGTAAGTGATGGTGTGATCGCAGCTGACGAGAACGGCGTCATTTTTCTCATTAATCCGATCGCTGAGAAGATTGTTGGTTGTGAGGCCGGCGAAGGTAGAGGTCAAAAGCTGGATCAGATACTTCAGCTGGAAGGTTTCGAGGCGGGCCAGGCAGCGATCAACTTGATGGACCCTGAGACCTTTGCATTCTGGAAGCAATTCAGCGGTATTCGCCAGCGCCTTATACGCTTCGATGGAAGAAGCGTGCCTATTGAACTAAGCGCTAATTTCCTTGAAGAAGATGCGAACCTTACGGTCATCACTTTCCGCGACATATCGCAGCAGCTTGGATACGAAGAGACCATTCAGAGAAATGCCTTTTTTGATGGTTTAACTGAACTGCCTAACAGGGCGCTGTTTGTTGATCGCCTTGATGGTTCCATCAATCGAAGAAAACGTGGTGGCAAGTCCACTCAGTTTGCAGTTCTGTTTCTGGGGCTTGATGGATTTGCCGTTATCAACGAGGGGTTTGGCCATGACATCGGTGACATGGTGATTAATGAAATAGGCCAGAGGATTGCAAAGACGATCAGGCCTGACGATACAGTGTCAAGATTCAGCGGCGATATATTTGCTGTACTGCTTGATCCTGTTGAGGGCGTCACTGGGTCGATACAAGCCTGCCAGCGAATTCTCAGTGCAGTACAGGGGCCGTTGTCAGTTCACGACAGCACTTTAAATATCGCGGCCTCTGTCGGCATCGCCGTCAGTAATGGCGAATATCTTTCGGCAGATGAGATGCTGCGCGATGCGGATACTGCGTTGCACCGTGCGAAGTTGGATGCGCAGGGGTCATATGTCGTCTTTGATAATGCGATGTATGAAGATGCCGTCCGCTTTATTGATCGAAAGAGCGGAATGCAAAAAGCTATCGTTGAAGGTGTTTTTGAAGTCCACTACCAACCAATCGTCGATCTTGAGACAGGTAAGTTGAGCTCCATGGAAGCACTGGTTCGCTGGCCGCATCCAGAAGAAGGGATGGTATCACCTGCAGAGTTCATTCCTATTGCAGAATCTACAGGTCTCATCTTGCCATTGGGCGAGTATGTGCTTCACAGTGTCTGTAGCCAGATAAAGCGTTGGAATGATCAGGGGCTTAATGGCTTCAGGGTAGCTGTAAACTTCAGCGCCAGGCAGTTCGAAACTGATATCGCGGCCTTGGTTCGTTCTGCCTTATCTGCGGCGGATATAGAGCCAACGACCCTGGCTTTGGAGATCACCGAAGGCGTGGCGATGAAAAACATCAATCAGAATACCGAGATGCTTGCTGATATAAGACGCCTTGGGGTCAATATCTGTATGGACGACTTTGGTACGGGTTATAGCTCGTTGTCGTATTTGAAGCGCTTTCCATTGACGACGCTAAAAATTGATCGATCCTTCATCAAAGACATTCACGAGAATGAAGATGACAAAGAGATCACAAGGGCCATCATTGCCATGGGGCAGAGCTTGAACCTCGCGACATTGGCGGAAGGGGTCGAGAACGATGAGCAATTGGAGATTCTTAGAGCTTATGGGTGTGACTACATTCAAGGGTTCTACTATTCTAAGCCGTTACCCGCCTGTCAGATGACGGAATATCTGATGAGGGATAATTAGAATCATGAAGACACAGGAAAATGTCTTGGCACTTTGATCATTCAAAAGAACAGGCAGTTGGAGGTTTGGACCTTTTAAAAAGGGTTGCTAATCATATAAGCCTAAGGGTTGCCTTTTTGATTTGGGTCACGCTCTCTGCTCCATTAGCTTGGTCGGCATCGACGAAAGTTGAGCCGATAGATGAAAAAGGTATTCGATTTTTTTCTCTTCCTTCTCAGTATGGGCTTGATCGCATAGTAACGTCGATTATTCAGGGGCCTGAAGGATTTATGTGGTTTGGTACCCAAAATGGCTTGTACAAGTACGATGGGGCCTCAGTTGAAAATGTGTCGCAGCGACCTAATGCTCCCCCCCAACTGACTTTTTCACTCTATTTGGATGTCCATGATGCGTTGTGGATAGGCACTCAGACGGGAGCATCCAAATACGACTATCGGTCCCAGAGCTTCTTTCACATTGTATTCCCTCACGAGGTTCAGCCGCGAGTTTTTGATTTTGCAGAACGGGGAGGGCTCCTTTATTTGGCTACCTCCGAAGGGCTCTACGTACTTGAAGGCGATGGGTTGGAAGTTAGTCTATTACACAAGCTGAATGGCGGAATCGCACGTTCCATTGTCGTCGACGAGGACAATAGGCTTTGGGTGGGTACTGAGCGAGGCGGTCTATTTGTAGAAGATGCTGATGGCTTTAGCCCGCTTTTGAAACTACGAGATGTCCTGAGCATAAGAGAGCTTCTGATTGATAGTGAGAATGTACTCTGGATAGCGACTTTTAATGACGGTCTCCTAGCGATGAATATGCGCGACAAGGAGCTGATGTTGTTTGATAAAAGACAGTCGGAAGTGGGAGGGCGTGTTAGGGCTCTGGTCGAGGACATCGATGGGAATGTATGGGTTGGCTCGGACAAGGGGCTCCACTTATGGCGGCGTGAAGACAAAATATTTGATCACTTCTACTCTGGGGTAGGCAGGGGCGTGTCGCTTAAGGAGGGAATTATATATGACCTTTCTATGGATGCTTCAGGTGCAATATGGGTAGCGACGTTTAGTGGGCTTACAAGGTTTAACACTCGTCACAATATGATTAAGCATATTTCCCTTGATCGGTTGGATTCAGATGCCACGGTGGTTTCTTTCGCCGAGCGAGATGACTGGATTGTGGCGATTGGGACAGCTAAGGGCGTCGTGATTTGGGATCCCTTGTCTGGTGATATGTATGATTTGTTTGACCTCAATCATGAGTTTAGAGGCTTTGTAACTGCGTTAGAGTGGGGTGTCGATCGGTCTCTCTGGATAGGCACTTATGGCACAGGACTTTTCCTATATAGACAGTCGAAGTTATACGGGCCATTTGATGAGAAAAATCAATTAGAGAAGCATGGGGTCACCGACATACATATCGATCATCGTAATAATATCTGGATCGCTACCGCTGGTGCTGGAATCTTTAGGTACGATGATTCAAATCGCTCATTTGAACAGTTTCCTTCCAGTAAAAATCTGCAGGGTAGGTTTCCTGGGTTACGTTGTTTATCAATTAGTGAGGATGACAAAGGCTATTTCTGGATAGATACGAACGACGCCGGTCCCTTTCGATTTGATCCCATTAGCGGATCTACAGTGGACTATTCCCTCGGTCTAGAGAAGTTGGCTTCGAACATATTGCTTGACGACCTTGGGATCTGGATGGGTGCTTATACTGGTGAAATTCATTTACTTGAAAACGATCAAAAGAAGGCTGTACGAGTACTGACGGACTATAAATCAAAGCTTCAGGCCGTACTCGGATTAGAGCAAATAGGACAATTTCTGGTTGTAGCTGGGCAAGGAGTGTTGCTGTTCTACGACAAAGACTCCTCCGATGTAAAGTTCCTTGATAGTAGAAACGGTGTCATGGCGGATGTGAACCTTGGGGCAAATTTGTTGCTAACTTCGGGGCAAGTTTTGTTTGGGGGAACAGATGGAATTAATGCCATCGCGGAAGAAAACATCACTAGTTCATACCAGTTCGCTCCCAATGTAAAAATTTCTAGCTTAAAGGTTAATCATCAACAGAAAGAATACGAACTTGGAGCGTCTCTTAATCTCTCTTACCAACAAAATGATCTAGATATAGGCTATGTGGTAACAGACTACTTTATCCCCACAAAAGTCCTATCAAGCTACAAGCTTGAAGGATTCGACAAAGACTGGATCGAGAACGGCAACAAGCGGAGTCTAACCTATACGAATCTGGATCCTGGTTCTTATGTCCTTCGTGTCAAAGGTACTAATAGTGACGGGGTTTGGAGCCCGAATGAACTCGTTCTCCCTATTCATATCTCACCGCCTTGGTGGGCTACTTGGTGGGCGTATACGCTTTACGTGACTGTTGCGCTGTTTGCCTTCTATCAGTTGCTCCAGCTTTCGGCTCGTCGGGTTTCTGTGCAGGCGGAGGAGCGGTTCAATCAGCGCCTTAGGCATTATGTAAGTGCTCTGGATGATGCTTCAGAGTGTGTGCTGAATGCTAAGGGTTCCGGCCGGATTCTTTATGTGAATGACGCGGTTCGAGAAGTCCTTGGCAAGACGGTGAGTGAAGTGATTGGACATTCGCTCTTTGATGTTCTTTTCGAGAGCGATTCACTAAAGCAGGATGCGCTGAGGATGCTGGAAGTCGAGGGATACTATCTTGAAGAGGTCGCTTCCCGCGTAAATCAGGATGAAAAGGTCCTTGAGGTTTCTATTCGAAAAAGTGAAGAGCGGGCGGATGATGAGGTCGTATTCGTTTGTGTTGTTCGTGATGTTACTGAACGAAGCAGGAAAGCCACAGACCTGAAGTCTCAGGTAGTCATTCTTCATGAAGATATACAGCGAATAACGGGCAGACTTGAAGAAGCTGTGAAAGCAAGTGAAGCGTACCAAACGGAAGCTGAGGCGAGAATAGCGCGGGATGAGGGCCTGCTTAAAAGCTTCCATGATCGAATCAATGACAACTTTCAGATGTTGTCCAGCTTGTTTAGTCTCCAGGCATCAAAGACTGTTGATGTCCCTGTAGTTCGGGTGCTGGATGAAGTTCAGCAACGCGTTAAAACCGTCGCGCTTGTGCACGAGCAACTGCTGCAGACTGAAGAGATGGGTCGTGTTGCCATGTCCGACTATTTGGATGTGCTGGTCACTTCATTGTACCGGCACCTCGCTCCGAGGCACATTCAATTAGATCTGACGAAAGATATCAGCGATTTCTTCATGTCTATAGATCAGGCGGTGCCATCCGGGCTTATTGTTAATGAGCTGGTAACGAATGCACTGGTTCATGCATATTCTGCCAGGACACATGGCAGCGGCCAGCTTCGCGTAAGTTCCTATGAGCTTGCCGGTGAGTGCGTGCTCCTTGTTTCAGATGATGGGCAGGGGCTTCCGTCTGACTTTCAGTTTGAGAAGGGTTCTGGTGTCGGTTTCGAGATCGTATCAATCCTAACGAAACAACTGGGTGGTAGCTTCAAGCTCGTTGGTGGTATTGGGACGACGTTCGAAGTCAGATTCCCGATTGTGCCCGTCACTTAACCGCCTCGCTAACCACCTCACCCTCAATCACCTGTAATCCCCCCATTTTTAGCCGGGGCTACTCGTAGAGTTTCACGCTGCTAGTTTCTGGATCGGTGTGATCCCTCCG
>CBFIJB010000014.1:0-94579 GCA_965662805.1 Candidatus Azotimanducaceae bacterium
AGACCGCATAGTTACAATAATGGCCAACCACCTGCTCAGGCAGAAAAACAACTTAAACCCATGTCCGGAATTAGTTGACCACTACAAAGAATCAGAAAGAAGAGGAGAGCCCGATGAGTGAGTCTGCTACTGATGGAATGTACAACTACCGCACGCCGGAGCAGGAACAGGCGGAGAAAGGCGCCAATACGCCAGACCCCTACGACATGCCGCTGGAAGAGATAAACCCGCTGAATGCGCACCTGTTTGGCGAGAATCGCTGGCAGGAAGTTTTTGAGCGCCTGCGTGCTGAAGATCCGATTCACTTCAACGAAATTGAGACGGCGGGTCGCTACTGGTCTATCACCAGGTACAAGGACATCAAGACCGTGGATGCTGACTGGGAGCGATTCTCCTCCGCGGACGGCATCACGCTTGGTTTTCGTCTGGATCGGGAGGTGCCTGAAGGTGTCTTCGCCGGCAGCGAGCCACCTTTTATTGCGCAGGATCCACCCAGCCATGATGATCAGCGTAAGACGGTTACCGGCGTTGTCGCGCCGGGGAATCTCGCCAAACTGGAGCCGCTGATACGTGAGCGAACCTGCAAGGTGCTGGATTCCCTGCCGGATGATGAGCCATTCGACTGGGTGGACACAGTATCCATTGAGCTTACGACACTGATGCTCGCAACGCTGTTTGATTTTCCTCTGGAAGATCGACGTAACCTGACCCGATGGTCCGACGTGGTGTTTGCCATTCCGGAGCCGGGCGGCGTGGTTGAAACCCAGGAGCAGAAGCGTGACGAGTTCATCCAGTGTGTCACCTATTTCGCGAAACTTTGGGAAGAGCGCAAACAGAATCCGGGAGATGACCTGGTTTCCATGCTGGTGCATGGCGAGGCCACCAAAGACATGCAGCCGATGGAACACCTGGGCAACCTGCTGCTGTTGATTGTTGGCGGCAATGATACGACTCGAAATACCATGACCGGCAGTGTCTATGCACTGAACAAGTTTCCCGCGGAGTACGACAAGCTCGTTGCGAATCCGGCGCTGATACCGAAGATGGTTGCTGAAGTGATTCGCTGGCAGACCCCCTTGTCCTACATGCGTCGTACCGCGACTCAGGATGTGGAACTGGGCGGCAAGCTGATTAAAGAGAAAGACCAGCTGCTGATGTGGTACGTCTCCGGTAACCGCGATGAAGATGTGTTCGAGAATGCCAATGAGCTGATCATTGATCGGCCCAACTCAAGAAACCACCTGGCCTTTGGCTTCGGTATTCACCGATGTATGGGTAATCGTCTGGCGGAGCTACAGCTACGAATTCTCTGGGAAGAAATACTTGCACGATTCGAGAAGATCGAAGTGCTGGAGGAACCGGAGCGGACCTTTTCTTCCTTCGTGAAGGGTTACACGAAACTGCCGGTCAAGGTGAAACGCAAGTGATTCGACACTAACTAGGTTAACAGGTCCTCTAGTTTGTAAACATCGATGGCGTTGTCTCTGACGAAGGCGGGCCAGGTGTCTTCGTTCAGCGGCAGGTCATCCATCTCATCGAAGATGCGGTCATAGCCGATGCCTGGGAAGTACCCTGCGAAAAGCACCTTGTTTTTCCCACGCTTATTTGCGAACTCAAGTACATCTTTCGGATAGTGCTTTGGCGCCCAGGCCGACGTTGAGTAGTAGAGATTCGGCCACTTCAGGAGAAGCTTGACGCAAAGGTCGGTCCACGGATCACCGCCATGGCGCATCACGACTTTCAGTTCGGGGAAAAAGTATGCGACCTCATCCAGCAATCCCGGATATTGGCACTTGTATGGAACTCGTGGGCCCGGTACGCCAACCAGCATGTTGATCGGAATATCGAGTTCACAACACTTTGCGTAGATGGGATAAAACTTGCGGTCATCGATAGCGACCTGCGGATTCAGCAAACAAGGTGCTGCAGATGCGGCCTTGATATTCGGGTGCAGCTTGACCGTTTCCTCAAGCGCACGTATCGAATCCATGCCTTTGTTCGGATCAACGCCCACTTCGCCAAAGAAACGATTGGGATACTTCTCGAACATCTCAAGTGCACCCTCCGGATGGCGTGGATTCACGCCAACTTGCGCCATTTGAACGCCATAGTGATCCATCATGGCGATAACGGCATCAGGGTCAGAAGCCAGGGACATCCTGTCCCCCGCATCCTTGAACAGATACTGCGCCGGATGATGTGAAAATTCATCGGTGCCCTTGTCCCGGGTCAGTGCTTTGGCCTGCTTCATTCCCATGCCGGCTTTACCTGTTGGGATTTCCAGCATCAGGTCGATCACGCCAATATTTCTGGGTCTACTCATCATTTAAGCTCCTGTCAGTAGGGGAAACTTGGCATCAGTTCAAAGCGCTGTTCCACCGTCTACGGGCATGATAGCGCCGGTAACGCCGCCACCCATATCGGACGCAAGATACAGCGCGAGACCTGAAATCTCCTCTACGGTATTCAGCCGTTTGATCGCAGCTTCCTGAGCATAGTTGTCTTTGAACTGCTCGTAAGAGAGCCCCATGGACTCGGCGGCAACGGGTCCTGTTTCTCTCATCAGGTCAGTTTCAACGGCACCGGGGCTGATGGCGTTGGCGGTGATGCCCATCTCACCGTATTCAAATGCGACTGCCTTGGTAAAGCCGTTCATGGCGTGTTTGTAGGTAATGTAATGCGACGCCGTTGCCTTGTTAGCCTGACGACCCTCAACAGAAGAAATATTAATAACTCTTCCCCAGTTGCGTTTACGCATGTCCTTCAGCGCGGCTCTCGTTGCCCAGAAGCAGGAGTGCAGAATCCAGGCGGCGGCTTCCTGCCAGGCCTCATCCGAAAGATCTTCCACCAGCGCGAATCCTGATGATCCGCCAGCATTATTGACAACGATATCCACCTGGCCGAACCGATCGATAGTCTGGGCGATGAAGGCTTCCACGTCCTGCTGTTTTTTTACGTCGCCGGCAAAGAAAGCGGTGCGATCCTCGGAGCCCATTTCCTTGAGTGCTTCGGCACCTTTTTCAGGATTACGCCCGTTAAGTGAAACCGAAGCGCCGGCAGCAAGAAATGCTTCCGCGATACCTCTGCCAATGCCGCGAGTACCACCCGTGATGGCGGCTACTTTACCCGTTAGATCGATGTTGTTCATGTTTTCGCCCTTATTCTTATTGGTTATTAATCTGCCTGTGTCCGAGTGCCACGTCGGACCAGTTCGTGTCGCGTGATCTTCCATTCTCCATCAATGCGCTGGTAGTCGGTTAAGTACACTGCCCAGAGCGTCATGGTGGTTCCTGGTTTGTCTTTCAGGTAATGAAGTGCCTGGACATCGGTTCGTGTATTCGCCTTATCGCCATCGATGGCAACCAGTTGCGGGCCAAGCATATGTTGTGTGGCCTCGAAGGCTGCCAGTTTGCTCTTCACCTCTTCAGTCCAGGTATCGGCGCCGGTCACTGTGCCGCCGCTGAAACCCACGATGACAGCATCATCAGAGAAACAATCACGATACATCTGCAGATTTCTGTCATCCACACCCGCGGCGTAGCGGGTGAGTATGTCCTGTATTGCGAGGCGGTCTGTCAGCTCGTTCATTGTTCATTCCCTCGTTGATGATCTGAAACTCACGAATTTTTACAACATTGTACCTACATGTGTGGCGTGGCGTCCCGCTGGCCCGGGCTCAGGCGGGCAGAATTCCTCCAACGAATCAGGGGATATGAGAAGGCTGGCCTGATCATTGGTAGATAGTAGATACTGGAGTTTTAAATCATCAGCGAGGCCATTATGCGCATCTCGGAAATTGAAAGTCCCAGTGTTCACTACTTCCAGGGCAACTTTGCTCCGGTCCAGAAAGAACATAGCAACGTTCCCTGCACGGAGGTTATTGGTGAGATTCCTGAGGATCTGAAGGGATCTTTTCTACGGATCGGCGCTAACCCTGTTTTTGTGAGCTCAGAAGATTCTTATCATCCTTTTCAGGGCGATGGCATGATCCATCAGGTGCGTTTTGAGGACGGCAAGGCCTATTACTACAACCGTTTTGTTGAAACGCCCGGCCATCTGGCAGAACAGGATCACGGTGACATCATCTGGGATGGTATGAACACGGATCCAGAGCTGGCTGGTAAATACAGTTTCTCGAAGAACATCGCTAATACCCATATGGTGTTTCATGCGGATATGTTCCTTGCACTGCAGGAAACCGCGTATCCATTCCGATTGTCTTTGCCGAACCTGGATCCTGTCGGAGAAGTGGACTACGACGGCAAGCTGGTTAACCCTTTCTCCGCTCACCCGAAGATTGATCCGAGAACCGGGGAGCTGATAGGTAACGGTTACAGTGTGGTGCAGGCGCCCTATTGCTCGGTTACTGTCGTTGATAAAGATGGCAGGCTCAGTCACACCACAACAGTGGATATTCCGAGGCCGGTCATGATGCATGACTGTGCAATTACCGAGAATTACACCATTGTGCTTGATCTTCCCTGCGTGTTTGATTTCGAGCGGATGGCACAAGGTAAAAGTATGCTTCATTTCCAGCCGGAGAACGGCTCGCGCTTTGGGCTGCTCAGGCGTGGCGAAGATGGCGATAAGATCATGTGGTTTGAGGTTGAAACCTGCTACTGCTATCACACGGTGAATGCCTACGAAGAAGGTGACTGGGTAGTGGTCGATGGCTGCCGTTCGGAGCGAAACTCTATTGGTGATGAGGAACGCCCGGCACCAGGTGATCGCAGGGATCTGCCGATGCTTTATCAGTGGCGTTTTAATATCAAGACAGGTGAAGTCCGTGAGCAGGCCATTGATTCGGAGTGGGGATGTGAGTTTGCCCGTATCAATGAAAGCCTGATGGGTGAGCGTTACCGTTACTCCTACGCGGCAAGAATAGCTGGTGATACGTTGGAGTCAGGCTTCGATGGCATCATCAAATACGATATGGAAACCGGCACCAGTTCACATTATCCCTACGGCGAAGGCAGGCTTGGCGGCGAGCCGATTTTTGCGCCAAAACCGGATGGCAAGAATGAGGAAGACGGCTGGGTCATTGGTTTTGTAAGGGATGAGGCGCTTGGTCAGAGTGAATGTATTGTCATTGACGCTGCTAACTTCGAGGCCGGTCCTGTTGCCAGGATCCTGATGCCCGCCCGCGTGCCCTTCGGATTTCATTCAGCATGGGTCTAGTGCAGCCTGTTTACCTGCGTTATGCCGGGTTGGCCATTGTCTTTCTCTGGTTTTTTGGTGGTGGGGTGGCACATTTCACCAATACAGAGTTTTTCGTGGCCATTGTGCCTCCCTGGGTGCCGTATCCCCTCTGGGCAGTCTATGTTTCGGGGGTTTTTGAGGTGCTTCTCGCGCTGCTTGTTATTTGGCCTGTCACGCGACCCTTGGCGGGCTGGGGGTTGATTGTGTTGACCCTGGCGGTCACACCCGCCAATGTACATATGTATATGAATCCGGATCAGTTCCCGCAGGCGACAGAGACCGCCTATCTGATTCGCCTGGTGGTTCAGGCTTTTCTTCTGGCTCTGATCTGGTGGTCGACTCGACCACTGCCTCCCCGGTAGCGGAGGCAACATTGGTATTCTGAAATTTGACCGCCCTGGGGGAAACTTGTCTTTGCTCTCTAAATCCATCATCTGCACAATGTGCTGCCTGCTAGCCTTCGGTGGGATGCCGGTAACCGCAGACGACTTTCTGAGTATCAAGTTTTCCAAGCGTAATCAGGTGAAGACCGGATTAACCTGGATGCAGTTCAAACCAAAGCTGATTAATGGCGCTGAAGTGGCCAGCGATGTCGAGGTGCTTTCTCACAAGAATCTCACAGAGGTCACGCTTGCCAGGGTACCCTCCGTCAGTCCCTATGCGCAGGTGGGTAAACTTTTTTTTACCCTGGGTGACGAGCCGGGAAGGGTGGCGAACTGCACCGGGGCCTTCTCCGGTGGAGGTCGGGTTGTCATTACTGCAGCACACTGCGTGATGTCGTTGAACGGTCACTGGAATGATGATTTTGTCTTCATAAGGTCCTATGGCGCGAGGGAGCAGGAGCTTTTCGCGATCCAGTGTATTGGCATTCTAGAGGACTGGGGCGCAATAAATGACGATGGTATGTTGATGGTGGACTATGCGTTTTTACTGACCAATCGAGTCAATAAAACGGGTGCGCTGCCTTTTTCCATCGATGCGCCACCGGAGAGAATGAAAGTTGTTGGTTATTCCGATAACCACCGCGATGGCAGACGTATGCTCGAGTTGGACATCTTTGCTGATATCAGTGCGACTCTTGTAGGCTACACAGAGAATCCTTTAGGTAAAGGCAGCAGCGGATCCCCCTGGATCGGTGGGGCAGACATGAGTGTCTTTACGGTAACTTCTCATTACATGAAGAAGGATCAGCAACAGATGAATGGTCCAAGGCTGACGCCACTCGCTGAGCGCTTGCTGGCATTTACAAGAAACGGTTGCAACCCGGTCTAACGAAAGGGGAATTTTATGCACATCAACAGACGAAAGTTTTTGGTAAACCCAGAGTTCCAGCTTCGCTTTATGGGCTATATGTCGATCGCGCTGGTCCTTGGTGTTCTGACGTTGTACGTCAGCAATCTTTATTACTACGATCTGCTGATTTCTGAAGGTCAGGAAATGGGGCTGGATGCCTCCCATCCCTATTTTGAGTTTATTCAGGAACAAAGAGCCTTGTTAACCAAGGTTTATGCCCTGACCTCCCTGCTAGTCTTTGCAGGGCTCATGATTTTTGGCCTGTTCATGTCGCACCGTATAGCAGGTCCTATTTATCGTATTGAAAGTTATCTGATCGCCGTTTCGGAAGATGATGAAACCCTGGCGCCGGTTAAGCTCAGAGATGGTGATTTTTTCCCCGAGCTCGCTGGTATTGTAAACAGGACGATAGAGCACTTTGAGAACGAACATGGGGTGGTACTGCCAACCAAAGATGAAGCCTGAGCGTTAAGTACAGAATCATGCGTATTCTTTCACTGGCAGCCTGTTCCTGCCTTTTGCTTATATCAGCCTGTGCTTCGAATACTGTCGAAGACTCTCGTGAACTAAAGCGTGTTGCCTCGTCCACCTATCTTTATCCCGTCATTGATTATGGTGTCACGTCGGATCCGCAGCTCAGTCAATTCAACAGCGATGGCGAAAAATATTATCAGTCGCAAGATTATGAGAAAGCCGCAGAAACGTTTGAAGCGGCGGCGAACTATGTAGAGGGGCAGGTTGGGCAAAGCTCACCTTATCTTTTGCCGGTTTTAGATTGGCTTATTCGGGTCAGAATTAAGCAGAGGGATATGGACGAAGCGGATCGCCTGCAGCGTCGTTACCATGAGATTGTGTTGCTGAATTTTTCAGATGATGAACGTGTCAAGAGAGACAGCGCTTACCGACAGGGTTGCTGGCATTACCTAATTGGAGACTTCTACGAGGCGATGTTCGACTTTGAGGAATTGATCACGGAGCTTGAGCGAAAACAGCGCCGGAGTGAACGTGATGACTATGTTCTTAAGAGTAGTAAAGAATTTGCAGATACGTCAGCTCAAAACTGTCGCCCGGATTTTTAGCCGCCTTTTTGTGACGATTGTTGTCGGGTTTGTTCCCGTCAACACGTACGCGGAAGACTGGATAACAACCCGGTACTCGGACCGATCCAGAGTGACGTCAGCGCTCATCTGGATGAACTGTCATTCTGAGCGTGCGAAAGACGTGGTTGAGGATGGCGCTTCCGGGCATGTGATTGAAGACGCAAACGCATCAATCGTTGAAACCGGTACGCTTGGGTCTCTGCCTTACTCGGCGGTAGGTCGGCTGTATTTCCCCGCGAAAAGTGGACACGGAACCTGTAGCAGTTGTACCGCATTTCTTGTCCAGGATGATGCAGTGATGACCGCCGCTCACTGTGTGATGGACCTGGAAGGAAAGTGGCAGGGAAACCTGATTTTCGTCAGGGACCAGCCTTCTGCCGAACCGGGCGCCTATGGCGTTGAATGTGCAGCAGTGCATCCTAAATGGGGGAGTGTCTCTGTGGATGAAGCCATGCGGCATGATTACGCGCTGTTAAAGCTCAGCAGTCAGAGTGATGACGGTTATCTGGATTTCGCAGACCGGAGGGACAACAGCAATTTTCAGGTTCTTGGTTTCAAGAACAACTGGAGCGGTAATCAGCTGATTCAGCTTGATTATCCCGGAAGTGCACTGGAGTTTCATAAAGATAGATTGACCGTTGCTGACAATCCTCTGGGTGAGGGCGGTGCTGGTGGTCCCTGGTTATATCCCGACACTTTACAGGTGTTCAGTCTCAGCTCTCACAGTGACGGGCTTGGCAGCCCACGTGTAAACGGTCCGCTTTTGGGCAGTGAAACAAACGCTATGGTCAGGCAGGTGATCTCCGCGTGTCACTGAAGTCAGACGGTGTCTGCTCGTCCTTTTTCAGAAATCTGTTGAGATAGCGTAAGCCTGAGTGAGGTTAATGGTGCCTTCTCTCGCAAGTCGTATGGCATTATCCAGTAAAGACGTCATGCCTTCCTGGATGGCGATCTCGAATATCTCACTTTCACTTTTTCGTTGAACGACGGCATCCTTTATCTGGTTGGAGACAGTCAGTACCTCATAGACGCCGACTCGACCTTTCAGTCCGGTGCCGTTGCAGTGATCGCAGCCCTTACCCATATAGAAGGTTTCATCCTCACCAAGTCCAAGAACACGGCGCATGCCCTCGTCGGCTTCATCCTCAGCCGCACACTGACTGCATACTTTTTTCAGAAGACGTTGCGCGACGATGCAGACCAGGGTGGGCCCGAGAATGTAATCCTGTGCACCCATATCCAGCAGACGACTGATGCTGCCAACGGCAGTGTTGGTATGTAATGTGCTCAGCACGAGGTGTCCGGTCATGGCACTCTGAATGGAGATGGTGGCAGTTTCTTCGTCACGAATCTCGCCTACCATGATGACTTCAGGATCATGCCGTAGAACGTTTCTCAGAACCCGGGCAAAAGTGAGGCCCGTCTGTGTATTTATCTGCACCTGGTCAATACCAGGAATGTGGAACTCTACCGGGTTTTCGATGGTGATGATCGACAGGTTTTTCTTCTGCAGGACGTCCAGGGCGGCGTACAGCGTTGTGGACTTTCCTGAACCCGTAGGTCCGGTTACCAGGATCATGCCGTGTGATCGCTCGAGGCTGGCAGTAAACTGAGTTTTCTGGGTGTCAGAGAAACCAAGCTGGTCTATTGATAGCGGGCCGTACTTCGTATTCAGAATTCGGATGACGACACTTTCGCCGTCTACGGTTGGAATGATGGACACTCGCATGTCGATGACAGCGGTACCCTCTACTACTCGTGTCTGTCCGTCCTGTGGCAATCGCCGTTCTGCTATGTTCATGCCGCTCATAATCTTGATGCGGCTGACCATGGCTGGGAGTAATGTCGGCGTAAACTCTTTCACGAGAGTCATCACGCCATCGATTCGAAACAAGAGTTCTACGTTATTTTCATTCGGGCGGATATGGATGTCTGAGCAGCCCCTTTGAATTGCCTGGGAGAGAATATTGTTCACCAGTTTTACGTTGGTTTCTTCCTTGCTGGCACGCTCTATCTCTTTCAGTTCGTTTTCAGGTTCGGGGTCGAGCTGGTTTTCGTCCGATCGGAAATAGACATCAAGGGCCCATTCCAGATCCTCCTGTGTCGTAAGTACCGGTTCCGGGATGAGTCCGGTGATAAAGCTGACCATGTTCAGGGCTTCAGTAGAATTTGGGTCTACGGTTGCTATCTTGACGCTGTTTCCTTTCTTGACGATGGGTATGACGTTAAGCTGTTTGCATAGTTCCTCTGTCAGTAGCTCAACCGCATCCTGGTCCGGGATTTCGTTTTTCAGAGAAACAAATTGCAGATCAAGATGCCTGGCAAGAGACCGCTGGACCTCTTCTTCTGAAATCTTGCCGCTTTGTTGCAGTATCGCGCCCAGTTTTGTCGACGCGTCGTCCTCACCCTCGAGTCGCATTTGCTTTTGTACCGCGAGTGCAGAAGTAATGTCGTCTTCACTCAGACCCGTCTTATCAAGCAGCATCTGGCCGAAGAGCGCGCTGACCTGCTGGTCCTTAATGTTATCTTCCGGAAAAAAATATCGATGCGCGTGCTTCTCAGCCTGTGCGATCAGATGCAGCCCATATCTGTCGTTGAGGTAGTAAATGACCCGTCCACGCCATTCAGAACCATCCTTGAAAGTGACGTTGCCTGAAAATGTCTGGCCGCTTTTTACTTTCCTGGGAATCGTTCCATGAAACTTGAGCAGTTTGATGTCTGAAAACTTGATTTTGACCCGTTTCCCCGAGCGCAGAAGCTGCAGCATGAGAAAGCCTTTAGGGCCGTTAAACTCGAATAACGTGCCTTCCGCTCGCCGTCTGGAACGGAGAATAACTTCGACGGTATCTGTCAGGTAGTCATCGCTCGGGCACTGGTTGGCGGGGAAGGTCGCCAGGTCGAGTAGGGGGATCATGGGTCTTGTTGAGAACACCTCTTAGGCATTGAGCTAGTCTGCGATTCGCAATTGATCGCCAGCATCGGATGCAAATCCCTTTTCCAGACGAAGTTTGAGTGCAAGATTGTTTCGTG
Organism: Candidatus Azotimanducaceae bacterium; assembly: GCA_965662805.1. Classification (GTDB taxonomy): domain Bacteria; phylum Pseudomonadota; class Gammaproteobacteria; order Pseudomonadales; family Azotimanducaceae; genus UBA9659. The sequence continues at coordinate 10,623 of CBFIJB010000014.1, forward strand.
AATCTGCGTGTCTGAGGGCTTCGTCCGGGGAGATCACTTCCTGATCCACGAGTTCATAGAGTGCCTGGTCGAATGTCTGCATGCCAGTACCTTCAGCTCGCTCCATCGCATCATGCATTTCGCCATATCTGCCTTCATTGATCAGGTCAGCGATGAACGGAGTATTTATCAGTACTTCGACGGCAGGGACTCTGCCTGAATCGAGTCTCCTGACGAGACGTTGCGCGATAATTGCGTTCAGATGCTGTGACAGATCGACACTGATACTTTTATGGGCTTCGTGAGGGAAGAAATTCATGATTCGCTCGAACGTCTGGAACGTGTTGGCGGCATGAAGCGTTGAAAGGCACAGGTGACCAGTTTCGGAGTAGTGAATCGCGTGCTTCATCGATTCAGCGTCTCTGATTTCTCCGATAACGATGACGTTCGGCGCTTCTCTCAGCACGTTCTCCAGTGCTTCACTGTAGGATCGTGTATCCAGGCCCACCTCTCTCTGATCAACCAGAGACTTTTTGTGCTCATGAATAAATTCAATCGGGTTCTCTATTGAAATGATGTGACTGCGGGAATGCGTGTTGCGGTAGTCGATCATCGTGGCGAGCGTTGTAGATTTCCCTGAGCCAGTGGCGCCGACGACAAGAACCAGTCCGGTCTTCTCCATGATCAGTTGCTGAAGTACAGGCGGCAGCCCTAGCTCTTTAACTGATGGCACCTTGTCTTTTACGTATCTGGGTACCATTGCCACTTCGCCTTTCTGGCGATAGACATTGGCTCGAAAGCGACCGACGTTTTTAACGGAAATGCCCATATTGAGTTCGAAAGTCGCTTCAAACTCTTTGATCTGGTCATCGCTCAGAATCGAGTAAACGAGTTTTCTGCATTCCAGGGGCTCCAGGACCCGATGACCTATGGGTCTGATAACGCCGTCAATACTCAGGCTGATTGGCGCGCCGACCGTGAAGAAGATGTCGGACGCACCTTTCTCGACCACCAGTTTTAAATAGACGGAGATATCTGACGACATGAGATTTCTTCTGACGATGTGCCAGGTAACAGTATTCCACTGCGGTATAAGCTTCACAAGCATAGGAATGCGAGTGATCTTGCGGCAGCTCAGTCGAGCTCTTCTTTTGCCTTCTGCTGCGCCAGTGCGATCAGGTCGCCGCTCGCATCATCATCCCAGATGAGTTTGAGCAGCCACATCAGCTCTGCGGTTCTTTTCTCTTTATCGAAAGTGATACCGTCCTGATGTGCCAGGCCTTCGAGGGCGAAGCGGGTGATATCCCGTCGCAGGTTGAAGCCAGGATTTATTCGTTTTTCTTCATAGGCAAGTTTCTCGGCCATGGCGCGGCGCAATCGATCGAAGGATTCCATCGCTGGTCGGAAAATCTCCTCAAGCTCCGGGTCAGTCCTTGATGCCATTGCCAGTTCCGAGAAAGCAAAGAACTCGCGGGTCTGAAGCTGCTCCCAATGGGAGTCAACCGATCGCTGCGGGAAGTTTTCATCTCTGGGCAGGTCGCGTTGAAATTCCTCCTGGATTGCAACACGGCACCGGGTCACGTAATTCACCACGGCCTCGATCAGTGCGAGACGATTGGGAAAGTGGTATAGCATGGTGGCGCGGGTCATGCCCGCGTACTTTGCAACCGTCGTTGTGCTGGTCGAGTGATAACCTATGGTTGCCAGGCACTCAATGCCTGCTTCAAGAATGCGTGTGCGGGTATCCCGCGACTTTTTAAACTCGTTATCCCTTACCTGGGTTGGGTCTGGCAAATCGTTAATGTGGTCTGGGGCTGGATCTTTGTCTTCCATCATCGTCTGTAATGTCTGCGATGGCGCATTGTAGCAGTTTGCGCTTATCTCTCTTTAAGACATCTCGTCTGTATCTTCATCCAGATTCCTGTCGATGTATTCATCAATCAGCTCGTGATATCGGCGTATTCGCTTTTCCTGATTGGACAGATATACACCTTTGAAGCCGCGTGATCGGAAGCCGCGCTGCTGCGTCAGAAAGACTTCGACGTCTTCCTCGATCGCGGGACCAATGGAGTCCGGATGCTCGATCCAGCGTACCTGCGCTTCACCGGTTTCGGGGTCAATATGAGAGTTATCTTCCTTGTCGAATGATCGTTGATAAGCCGATGGTTCGTTCAGGGAGGCAGGGCTCGAGTACCACCAGTTATCAAACAGGCACTTTTCCGGATCCTTGTAGTGGGGGCGAACACGCAGGAAGTGGAAGCCATCTGACCAGAGAGACACCGCGAAGTTCGGGAACAGGGTGTAGTGAAATGCATCGGTCAGCTGTTCTTCGGGTACTTTCGCGTAGTGCGAGTAACCGCGTTCCGGACCCAGTTCTTTCTTCTTCTGCTGTAGCGCTTCCCGTGTATCTTCCGGGCGGCCCTTGAAATCCTCCGGATCCAGTTCCCAGTGACGCAGCAGGCTTGCCAGGGGCTCGATGATATTGCCTTCCTCGTCGGTCTTTCCGGCTGAATAGCCGCCCTTCATGACCATGCGGTTATGACCTTCGGGAGACAGGTCGAAACGGGTTTCTTTGTAGTAGGTGTTGACGTTACCGATGATCTTCTTGCGATCAGAGCCTGGTTTGGCGCGCATGTGTACCGTTGGCACGTGGTACGACTCATTGAAATTGTCGATCACAATTTTCCAGTTACAGGGGAACCAGGCGCTGTGCGCCATGGTGCGCTTCCAGGTCTGTACCTCGCGTTTTTCCCACTCATCCCAGATGGGTCCAAGATAGTCCTTTAATGTGCCGCAGTCCGGGTCCATATTGACCCAGATAAATCCGGCGAAGGTTTCGCAGCGCAGTTCTTGCAGCCTGACATTGTCGCAGGGGTTGCCCTCGGGAAAGTCGTCTTTATCCGGAGCGAAATTGAGTGTGCCGTCCGGCAGGAACGCCCAGCTGTGATACTTGCAGACAAAACGGCTGAGCACGTGACCTTTTGGCTCGTCCACCAGTGGGTTTGCCCGATGTTGGCAGACGTTATAGAAAGCTTTCACACCGCCGTCTTTCTGCCGAACCATGAGCACTTCTTCCCGTCCCACCGGCTCCATCTGCCAGTCGCCGGGTTTGGGCAGTTCCGACTCGCGACCCAGCAGCAGCCAGACCTTGGTCCACATGCCTTCCCATTCTTTTTCCAGGAAGTCTCGAGAAGTGTATCGATAGCCCTGAACCTTGTGGTTGCCGATCTCTGGTTGCGGCCACGCTTCAATTTTTACAGACATGATGTTTATTCCGACCCCGTAACTTTTATACAAGCCTATATAATTTTTGTCGTTGCGGCTATAGCTCGGGAAGATGTTCTGGATTCCTACGGGTTTACCGACCACGAGCCCGGGTCTATCTACCGGGTCCAGGTCCGTGTGCCAGGTCCCAGTGCCAGGTCCCAGTGCCAGGACCCAGTGCCAGGACCGTGGACCAGGTCCGGATTTACTTGGTGAGGTCGTTTACTGTTTTTTCTGCGTCTTCTTTGGCGTCTTCGGCTGCCTCGTACATGGCGTCACCCATTTCGTTCATGGATTCGCTCATGTCTTCAGCCGCTTCGTTCATGGAGTCACCCATTTCGTTCATAGACTCACTGACCTCTTCGACAACCTCTTCGACCACCTCTTCGAGCTGACCTTCAACATCCATCTGATTGATGGTGTCGCCAACTTCGCGCTCGACTTCGGACATGGTCTGCCCGGTTTCTTCGGCAGCGTTATCAAGGTCACTGTCTGACTCGCAGGCGCCCAGCATGAAAAGCAGAGCAATCATTGGTATGTAGTACTTCATGGCGTTTTCCTTTCTTTATTGGATTTTGTGTATGCGTGTGTCACCGAGCAGCTTAACAGCAATTGTTGTCTCAGGCTTTCATGATAGGAACTGGTCGTGCGGGTCGAACCTGAGGATTCAGCCTGTCAAAGCCCTTGGTTCAAACAGCGCTATGACTTGAAGCCAATCCTAGGTAGTGTAGACATCTGACAGACCCCGGGGGAGGTCTACTCTAGCTGTGACATCGCAACTGACGCTGAATACCAAGTTTGCTTATGGTATCGGGCAACTCGCTGAGGGTTTGAAAAATTCTGCCCTCGGTACCTTCGTGTTGTTCTACTACAATCAGGTCCTGGGGCTGCCGGGTACGCTAGCTGGTCTGGCACTGGCCATTGCCCTGTTTTTTGATGCGTTTACCGACCCGTTTGCTGGCTCGATTTCTGACAACTGGCGATCGAAGATGGGGCGCAGGCACCCCTTCATGTACGCTTCGGCATTGCCCCTCGGTATTTGTTTCTATCTGCTCTTTGCGCCGCCGGAAGGCTTGTCAGAATTCAGTCTGTTTATGTGGCTCACGGTAACCATTCTGCTGACGCGTCTCGCCATGACGCTCTACCATGTTCCACACATCGCACTGGGTGCTGAGCTCTCCACAGATTACCAGGAGCGTTCGCAGATCGTTTCCTTCCGTTACATCTTTGGGTTTGTCGGCTACTTTATTTCCTATGGGCTCGGCTTTGCCTGGTTCTTCAGGGACACGGTTGAGCATCCGAACGGCCAGTTCAATCTTGGTGCCTATGAACCCTATGCCGTGTGCCTTGCCCTGTTGATGGTCGTCACAATCCTCTGGTCAGGCCTGGGTACCCATCACAGGATTCCTTACCTGCCTCGGGCAACCGGCGAGTACGTGAAGCTGTCACCCTGGGGTGTCGTGCTTCGCATGCTGAATGAGATTTGGGGTGCATTGAACAACCGTTCATTTCTGTGGCTGTTCGCTGGCGCGCTGGTCATTTTTATCATGGTCGGTATCGACGGTGCCCTTAATCTCTACATCTTCGAATACTTCTGGGAACTGGATTCCCGCGCCAAACTCTATGTTCTGCTCATTTATCCCGTCGGTATCATTATCGGCTCCATGGTCTCGCCGATAACGCATCGTTACATTAACAAGCGCACCGGGGTTATTGTTGGTGCCGCGGGTTGGGCAACGGTTCAGATTTTCCCGATACTGCTCCGGTTCGTCGGTTGGTTCCCCGAAAACGGCACGGATGAACTCGTTATGACGCTGGTGGTCATGAAGATCGTTCAGGGTTTCCTCGCGGCCCAGTCTTTGGTCAGTTTTAACTCAATGCTGGCAGACATCGCTGATGAGCATGAACTCAAAACCGGAAAGCGGCAGGAGGGGATCTTCTTCGCGGCGGCTTCTTTTGCGACAAAAACCACCTCCGGGATTGGCTCTTTTATTGCCGGTGTTGGACTGGATCTCATTAACTGGCCACGAGGTGCACACATCCAGAGTGCATCCGATATCCCCATCGAAACGCTTGGCTGGCTGGGATTGATCTATGGGCCGATTGTTGCCGGTTGCGCCGTGTTCAACGTGATGTTTAATCTGCGGTGCAAGATGACGCGGGAAGATCACGAGCGGACCGTGAAACAGTTGGATATAGTGAGGGCGCAAAGAGACGCTTGAGCCTTTTTTCAGATTGTCGGGAGACAGTTCAGCCATTAGTGTATTCGCATAACTTCAGGAAGCTTGCCAATGTTCGACTATAGAAATGCCACCCGGGAAAGTGCGCAAGATTTTGCAGAGTCAGCCAGTCTGGATCAGCTGGACGTTTCCAATCACTTTCTGTTTCAGCGCGACGCACACTGGCCATTGTTTGAACGCCTGAGGCGCGAAGCCCCGGTGCATTATCATACGGACAGTCGTTATGGCCCCTACTGGTCAGTTACTTCCCATGCGGCGATCAAAGAAGTTGAAGCGGATCATCATCGCTTTTCCAGCGAACCCAGTATTGGCATTGCCGATAACCCCGGTGCTGAATCTACTTCCTTTATCGCCATGGACCCGCCGAAACACGATGCACAGCGAGCTACGGTGTCACCGGTTGTTGCGCCCTCTAACCTGGCGAATCTCGAAGGACTCATTCGAACCCGGGTAGAAGACATCCTCGACAACCTGCCGATCGGCAAAGAGTTCAACTGGGTGGAGCGGGTTTCTATCGAACTGACCACACGCATGCTGGCGACCCTGTTTGATTTTCCGTTCGAGGAAAGAGCGAAACTCACACGCTGGTCAGATATTGGCATCATGGGTCCCAAGTCCGGTTACGTCGCTACGTGGGATGAAGCTCGCGCAGAACTGCAGCAATGCCTTGCGTATTTTAAGGAGCTGTATCAAGAGCGACTATCGCCGGATCATGAGGGCTTTGATCTGCTGACGCTGCTTGCGCGTAATCCAGAAACACGGGATATGCCGGATACAGAATTTCTCGGGAACCTCATGCTGCTGATCGTTGGCGGCAATGACACAACCCGTAACTCGATCTCCGGTGGCGTGCTTGCGCTAAATCAGTTTCCCGATCAGTACGAAAAACTCAGGGCCGATCTGAGTCTGATACCCAACATGGTGGCAGAGATCATTCGATGGCAGACGCCCCTGGCTCATATGCGCCGTACCGCTCTTGAAGACGTCGAGCTCCGTGGGCAAACCATTAAGCAGGGTGACAAGGTCGTCATGTGGTACGTCTCGGGCAATCGGGACGACAGTGTCTTCGAGAATCCGGATCAGCTGGTTATAGACCGCAAGAATGCTCGGCAGCATGTGTCGTTTGGTTTTGGTATACATCGCTGCATGGGGAATCGTCTGGCTGAAATGCAATTGCGCGTGCTCTGGGAAGAGATCAATCAACGGTTTCACAAAGTGGAAGTTGTGGGCGAGCCTGAAAGAGTGGTGTCGAATTTCGTGAAAGGTTACTCGCGCTTGCCAGTCATGCTGCACCTCATCAAATGACTGCTTCATATTCAACCAACGTGTCAGTTCACGCATGAGCGGCAGTCAGCCCGTTGCAGGCGAACTCACCTGGCGAGTACGGATCATGTTCGCTGTGGGTCAGATCCCTGAAGGGATTCAATCCACATCTTTCGGATTCTTTCTGCTGTTCTTCTATAACCAGGTGCTCGGTCTTTCAGGTTTCCTGGCCAGTCTGGCGATTGTTCTCGCGCTTCTTTTTGATGCCGTCAGTGATCCGGTAATTGGCTCCTGGTCCGACGGCTCTCGTCATAAGTGGGGGCGCCGTCACCCGTTTATGTATGCGGGTGCTTTGCCGTTTGCTATCTGTTTCTACTTTCTGTTTGCGCCACCTGATGGTTTGTCCGAGATGGGAACCTTCATGTGGCTGCTGACATTTGCGGTACTGACCCGAACCACGCAATCAGTTTACTCGGTGCCGCACACCTCGCTGACGGCCGAGTTGTCGACGGATTACCATGAGCGAACGCTGCTTTCGTCGCTGAGATCGATTTTGCAGTCGGTAGGAACGTTAATGGTGTTCCTGATTGGCTTTCAGGTTTTCTTCGAGGCGACGCCTGATTATCCCAACGGACAGTTGAACCCTGATGCTTATCCAAGTTTTGCGGCGGTGTTTTCCCTGGTGATTTTTGCGGGTGTTCTGCTTACGGCTGCCGGCACTCACAGTCATATTCCCTATCTGCCACAAACAAAGAATCAGAATCGGTTTACGTTTAATCAGGTCCTGCAGGAAGCGCTCATGGCTTTCAGCTTCAGGTCGTTTCGTGCCGTCGTGCTGGCGGCGGTGCTTTTTGGTGGAACCATGGGAATGGTGTCAGCCTTGTCGATATATCTCGGCACGCTCTATTTTCAGTTCAGCCTTGAGCTGATTGGTCTGAGTTTTCCCGCCTCTATCATCGGCAGCTTCCTCGGTGCAGGGCTCGCCACACCGCTGGGTCGAATCTTTCAGGAAAAGCGGAGCCTGCTCATTGCGGGGCTCTTATGGTATGGATTCTGGAATACGTTGCCGATCATCCTGAGTCTTCTGGGCCTGTTTCCGAAACCCGGGGATCCTCTGCTTTTTTACCTGGTGATGACGTCCAATGCGATTTCAGCGATGGGTATCGGCATACTTACCGTCATGATTGGATCCATGATTGCCGACATTACGGATCAACATGAAGCGAAGTATGGTTCTAGAAACGAGGGTATCTATTTCGCAGCCTCTTCGTTTGCTTCGAAAGCAATCAGCGGATTCGGGATTGTGATATCCGGGGTGGTTGTTGATGTGGCGGGGATCCAGCGTAGCGCAACCGTCGAAACCATCGATCCCGAGTCGCTGTTTACCCTCGCCATGGCAATGGGGCCAGGGGTTCTGTCTCTGATATCCATGACGGCGATTACCGCGCTCTTCTATGATCTCTCGAAAGCCGAGCACGGTAAAATTCAGATGGCTATTGCGAAGACCCGCCCAGACTAGCCTGTTTTGCTGCAGTCATCAGGCGAGCCGCGACGCCGCTCACGCCCTCACCCGTGAGGATTTCCTTGGCTGAATCCCTGGCGAAGGCGTCTCCGTGGGCAGGCGTTGCACTTTGACCAGCCCAGGTCAGCATTGAGACATCATTGATGCCATCGCCGATGGCCAGCACCTGTGACTGCGCCACACCAAGTTCGTTAGCAATCAGGGCAAGCGCGTTACCCTTGCTGGCGCGTGGTTCGTGAACAGCGGTCACTGTTGTGAAATCCAGCAGTGAAACCCTGCTGCCATAGCGTGCTTCCAGCAGCCTGTGTACGTCAGTCGAGGCTTCAGGGCTGCTGATGATGTCGATGCCCGTTGCCCGGACCCCGGATTCATGCGGCCTGGTATTCACTTCAGCTTGAACGCCGGAGACCGCGGCAAAAAATTCTGACGCGGGCGTCTTGTTGGTGATCAGGTATCTTTCATGGTCAAACCACGACAGGCTGTAACCGTGTTTCATCGCGTACTCATAGAGCTCGTGGGCGATATCCTGATCGATGGTGTACCCCAGACGCAGGCTGCCATCTGGTTCGTGAATCGAAGCGCCCTGCTGACAGATAAATGGTTCCTTTATGCCAAGGCGATCTGCGATGGGTGCAGTTCCAGGATACATGCGACCTGTTGCCAGCATGACAATGACGCCGCATTCCTGCAGGGCGGCGACGGCTTCGACGAGTGAATCGTCGGGCAGGGCGTCAAAGGGCACGCCGGGTGCCAGCAACGTTCCGTCGATATCAAGCGCGACCAGTTTAACTTCTTCGGGGCGTGTACCTGTTTGTTTCTCTCTCACAAAATTCCTGAATCAGGCTCCTGTTGGCATCTGTAGAATATTAACCGCTGAAGGTGCCAGAACCGCAAGAATCGGTGATGCCCATTCGAGTTCAACGTTGAACTGGGTGCGGCCTTCGGGAATGTCTATGTGGGTTTCCTTATCGGCCTTGATGGGCCATCCCAGGAATTGAGCGCCTCCCTTTTTCACAATCAGGCAGCGCGTTCCCCATGCCTGCTCGGGTATGGTCCCGTTATGCTGATAATACAGGAGGATGTGACCTTTCATCCCCGAGATGTGGCCACTCGGTTCCCAGCGAAGAGCAGCGATCGACTCAATTCCCGGCAAAATACCCGGCAGTGAGATTCTCTGAACCGACTGAGGCGGATTAGGCTCCACTTCATAGTCCGAGTTAACGACTCCGCTGATGGTTATCTCCCGGTGCTCGGTGAATAGCTGGACCATGTCGAGATTCAGTGCCTTGCAGTACTGTATCAGCGTATCCACGGTGAGTCGTCTCTGGCCATTCTCCAGCCGGTGCACCTGGGCCACGCTGACGTCCAGTTGGCTCGCTATCTCTGCGACACTGATTTTTCGCTGTTTGCGGAAAAGTTTCAGTGTCTGAGGGTCGAAAAAATCCATATTGGTGAATTCTTAGTCAATTTCAAGGCCGAGATGAAAATTTTTTAAGGAATCCTGCTGGATAACTGGGTGAAAAACATAGATTATTAGCATTCCACGATAACAGCTACTAAAGGTTTCGCCAAATTGGTGATATTCGAATGGACGTTCCATTTGGATGCGCGATGCGGTGACTCGATGTGGAGAGTCAATTTTGAAAGTCTATTTTGAGAGTCAAAGGGGGAGTTTCGGCATGCCGAATATTAAGAGACACCTGACGTCTAACGCTGCGATCCTGTCGATTGCGGTTGCAGGCTTCAGTTTGAGCACGGCACCAGATGAGGTGCAGGCTGCAGAAGGCCGCGTTCTGGAAGAGATCACGGTGACCGCACGGAAAAAAGATGAATCCATTCAGGATGTGCCGATAGCAGTTTCGGCGATTACTGATCAGCTGCAGGAAGAAAGTGTCCGCCGTATGGAAGATATTCAGGCGTTCTCACCGAACCTGTTTATTAACCGGACACCGGGTATTGCCAACGGCGCATCGATCACGATCCGCGGCGTCGCCTCTCTGGAGAGCGACAAGAGTTTTGACCCGAGTATCGGTGTTGTCGTAGACGGCATGTTTCTTGGTACGGCCAGCGGCGTTCTGCTGGATAACTTTGACATCGAGCGTATCGAAGTACTTCGCGGTCCTCAGGGAACACTCTTTGGTAAGAACACGACCGGCGGGATTCTGAATGTTATCCGGACACCTGTCTCCATGAACGAGATGGGCTTTGATATTAACGTGACCGCAGGCAACTATGGTCGCCAGGACATCAAAGCCGTTGCCCAGATTCCGCTCATTGATGACAAATGGGGTCTGAAGCTTTTTGGTGCCCAGATTGAGCACGATGGCTTCGTTAAAAGTTCTTCGCTCGGCAGAGAAGTTGGTGGCGATGATAAAACCAACTATGGTTTTGCGACTCGCTGGGAACCGAACGATCAGTTCGATATCCAGCTTCACTACGAGATCATGGAAGACAAGAGTGAGCAGGGCGCCTATATCAACCGAAATACTCCGGGTGATCTTGCGTGTCTGCTGAATGTTACTGGCCTTGATACGAACAATGGTTGTGAAGCAACGGCGGTTCAGGGGCCTGATCTCACTGAATCCAACGGCACAAACTTCAGCGACAACGAGTATGAGTCGACCATTATTACCGCCAATTACAATACTGACAGCTTCCTGTTTACCTATATCTATACCACCCGGGATATGGATGAGCAGAACAACCAGGATTTTGATGGCGCACCCGTCAACATGCTGAGCATGAATTTCTTCAACGAATGGGAGCAAACCAGCCATGAATTCAGAGTGACCTCACAGTTCTCTGACAAGGTTCAGTTCATTGCGGGTGTCTATGACTGGGAAGTGGAATTTGATCAGCGCTGGGATGTATTCGGCCTGTTCTATCAGCTTTCTCGACTGGGCAACCCAACCTGGGCGCCGGGTAGGCAGGGCGTTCCTGGCTATGTCGACGTTTTCCCATGGGAGGAAGATCTCGCAGGAAACAATGGCCAAAGCCAGAAAACAGAATCCATCGCTGGATTCTTTTCAGCGGACTGGTTCATTAATGAAGAATGGACGCTGACTGCCGGCGTGCGCTGGACGGAAGAAGAGAAAGACTTTGTGGGTGGCGCTTCGGCACCTGGCTACTATCCGCTGAGGGGTGAGCCGTGGCCTGGTATCTACAATCCTTTCTATGGTGATGAGAAGTGGACGGAGACGACACCACGAGTCAGCGTCAGGTACCAGCCCAGCGACGACTTCATGTACTACGCTTCATATAGCGAAGGTTTCAAAAGCGGTGGCTTCTTTGCCCGTCAGGCCAATTACCTGATCGATCCTACCTATGATCCTGAGTATGTGAAGAATTACGAGTTTGGATGGAAAACAACCTTGCTTGATGGTTCGATGACCCTCAACGGCGCTGTGTTCCTTTCAGACTACGACGACAAGCAGGAGTCGATTCTGATTCCGGTTGACCTGACCAACGTCGCGACGGTTGTGCGTAACGCATCTACCCTTGAGATGCAGGGTTTTGAACTGGAAATGATGTACCAGGTCACAGAAAAGTGGGACCTGTTGGTCACTTATGGTTTCCTGGATGCTGAGTACGACGACTACTTTGCCGATATCAATGGCGATGGCATTATTACGGACAACTCGGATCTTGAGCCCCGTAACACGCCGAAAAACACGCTTGGTGTGACCACGTCCTACACGACGCAGATCGGACCTGGTACTTTTAACGGCGTGCTTTCCTATCGTTATCGTGATTCGATGGAGACAAACTCTTCGAACAATCCTCTGGGTTCACTCGACAGCATCGATAATGTTGATGCGACCATGAGCTACACCTGGGAGAACTATCGCGTTGCGGTCTGGGGCAGAAACCTCACGGACGAGCGTGAACAGAGATGGGCAACCGTTGGCGGCATTGCGACTCGCGGCTGGTGGAACGAACCTGAAATGTATGGCGTAACACTGTCAGCTTCTTTCTAGGTAAGTTTGCTACTCAAAAAAGGGCGCTTTATGCGCCCTTTTTTATGCTTACGAGAAAATGCCCATCGACAGTATCACAGGCTGGCTGACTTTCTTGCCTTGAACGTGCGACCTTTTACCTTGCCACGTTGCAGCAGGCTGAGTGCCTTTTTTGCTACGCTGCGTTCAACCGCGACGAAGGTGATCAACTCCATGACATTGATCTTGCCAACCTGCTTACCCTGAATGCCATCTTCTGCTGTCAGCGCACCTAAAAGATCGCCGGGGCGTATCTTCTGCTTTTTCCCAGCATCGATCTGCAGCGTCACCATCGGTGGAAGGTCGGGTTCACTGGCATTCTCTGATCTCTGGCGTTCCATGCGTTCAAAGTACTGGCCCGTAGACCCTTCCAGGAGTTCTATCTTGTTTTCTTCGTGCTCCAGAAAGATGGAGCAGGCGAGCCCGGAGCTTCCCGCTCTGCCGGTACGCCCGATCCGGTGCGTAAACACTTCGGGGTCACGGGGCAGGTGGTAGTTAATCACCAGGTCAAGGGCGTCGATGTCCAGCCCCCGTGCCGCAACGTCGGTCGCCACGAGTACACTGATACTCCTGTTGGCGAAACGAATCAGTTTTGAATCTCTTTCTTTCTGTTGGAAGTCGCCATGCAGTGCTGTGGCAGAAAACTCTTTCTCCTGCAGGGCCGCGGCAACTTCTTCGGTCTGCTGTCTCGTATTGCAGAAGACGAGAGCGGACTCTGGTCGATGTTCGAGCAGAATATCGATCAGCGTATTCGTCCGTGCGTTCTTCGCAGGTATCTCATACAGCAACTGACGGATGCTGCTCTCATCGTGCTGTTCTTCAACGGTAACCCGCTCGGGCTTTTTCATGACTCGTCGGGCGAGCTGCGCAATGTCATGAGGATAGGTGGCGCTGAACAGCAGTGTCTGTCGCTTGGCCGGGATCTTGGACATGATGGCGTCAAGGACATCGCTGAAGCCCATGTCCAGCATGCGGTCTGCCTCGTCGAGAACCAGCACTGATAGATCGTTCAGGATGAGATTGCCTTTCCTCAGATGCTCTTCGACTCGCCCGGGCGTACCGACGATGATGTGCGCGCCGTGTTCGAGTGACCCCTTCTGTGGTCCGAAAGCGACGCCGCCGCATAGTGTCAGCACTTTGATGTTGTGGATGCTGCGAGCTAGACGCCTGATCTCGCTGGCCACCTGATCCGCCAGCTCCCGTGTCGGGCAAAGTACCAGTGACTGCACCCTGAACTTTTTGACGTCCAGTGCATGCAGCAGGCCCAGCGCGAACGCAGCGGTTTTTCCAGAGCCGGTCATAGCCTGGGCGACAATGTCTTTCCCGGCAAGGATCAGTGGCAGGCTTTTCGCCTGCACGGCTGTCATCTCATGGAAATTCAGGGACTTGAGATTACTGGCCAGCGCAGGATGTAGAGGTAGATCGGAAAATTCGCGAGATTCCGGATGATTCGTCAAGGTGTGACCTATGGAGGAGGATGGGCAGATATGCAGGAGCGCCCATTATCCACCATGCCAGGTCATCGTGCGAGCGTCGGCCCTGTGTTAGTCAATGCTTTGACTGGAGCGATGATATCTTTCAATGACGCTGGGGTCCGGCGACAGTCCAGTACCAGGCTTCTGCTTGCCTTCGTAATCAAGTGTCGCCAGCACGTGGCGGATACTTTCCAGCCGAGCTTTCTTTTTGTCGTTTGCTTTGACAATGATCCAGGGGCTATACGAGGTATGGGTTTTGCTGAACATGTCTTCTTTATATTTGGTGTAAATGTCCCAGTGTTCCTGAGCACGATCATCTACCGGAGAGATTTTCCATTGCTTCAGTGGGTTCAATCGTCGTGACTGGAATCGAGTCTTCTGGACATCCTTGCTGTTGGAGAACCAGAATTTGACCAGTTCGATGTTGTCCTCATAAAGCATGTGCTCGAACTCGGGCACCTGTTGCATGAATGTCTTGTACTGTTTCTTCGTGCAGAACCCCATGACCGGTTCTACCACTGCACGGTTGTACCAGCTGCGGTCGAAAAACACGATTTCGCCAGGGTTAGGCAGTTTTTCCACATAGCGTTGGAAATACCACTGGCCCTGCTGCACTTCCGTCGGTTTTGGTAGTGCAACAACGCGGGCGCTTCTTGGGTTCAAATGTTCGATAAAGCGCCTGATTGTGCCACCCTTGCCGGCAGCATCACGACCTTCCAGGATAATGGCGACGCGTCTGCCTTCCATCTGTACAGATCGCTGTAGTCGCACAAGCTCAATCTGCAGCTTCTCCAGTTCCTCTTCGTAGCGCAGCTTGATCAATGTTTTCTTGATATCGATGTTCTTCGATTCGAGAAGTTTCCTGAGTCCTGTGCGCGTGGATACTTCTGAAAGCTCTTCCGCAGTGACGTTGACGTTCTTCTTGAGGCTCTTGCCAAGTCTTTTTTCTTCCTGATTCAGTGCATAGGAGGGTTCAGCGATGGATATGGCGCCTTTTCGACTGGTTGTTTCCTGGTTACTCATACACTTTCTTCCTTTGGTTTCACTGAACGCTTGATGGAACCTCTCAATATAAGCCTGCCAGGTACGCTTTACATTGATCTGGATCATGCGGTCCGGCTTGGCCCGCCAACAGCCTCTTGTTTTGCGCTCAGATCGAAAATGATGAGTCATTCAAGTGGCGTTATCGTTTGAATCGACATGACCTTTAGATTTGCCATTTTATGGTTGGTTAATCTGGGTATGATGACGCCATGATTCACGAGGAATCCCATCGTTCACATAGAGTCGGCTGGCTTCGTGCTGCTGTGCTCGGCGCCAATGATGGCATCGTCTCGACGGCGAGCCTTATCATCGGCATTGCCGCGGCGGGCACGACGCATGAGCAGATTCTGCTTGCCGGGATAGCCGGTCTTGTTGCCGGAGCCATGTCGATGGCCGCAGGGGAGTATGTGTCTGTGAGTTCACAGGCAGATACGGAACGTGCGGATCTGGAAATGGAACGGCTCTCACTTGAGAATCACGAGGGCGATGAACTGGTTGAGTTGGCGGCGATTTACGAAGACCGCGGCCTGGATTCAGAGTTGGCCATGCAGGTTGCTGTTCAACTGCACGAACACGACGCGCTTGCGGTACATGCCCGAGATGAAATCGGTATTTCAGAGATTGCACCCGCGAAGCCTGTCCAGGCTTCAATTTATTCTGCGGCGACTTTTACCATCGGCGCAGCATTGCCATTAGTCGCGGCTACGATTGTCTCGACTCAGGATGTCATCGTTGCTGTGGCCTTGTCCTCCCTCGTTTTTCTTATGGTGCTCGGCGCTGTCGCGGCTCGAACCGGTGGCGCGCCAATGGTAAAAGGCGCTGTTCGCGTCTTGTTCTGGGGTGCGCTTGCCATGGTCCTGACGGCGGCTGTTGGACATGTTTTTGGCGTTGTTGCCTGACGTGATGGCACCTGATCGAAAGTCGCCCGGCAGAAATCTGAAAAGACCGTTTTGAATTTTCTGCTTGAAACACTGAACGTCACAGGGCCGATATTTGTGATTGTTCTCGTTGGGCTTGTCTTGCGGCGAGCGGGTCTGATCACGGAGCCATTCCTGCAGGTTTCTTCCCGCCTGGTTTTCTCTATCTGTCTTCCAGTACTGCTCTTTACCACCATCGTCCGCCTGGATCTTTCGGAAACTTTCAGTCTGAAGGCAGTGATCTTTACGCTGGTGGCGACGCTGCTGATCTTCGGATTAAGCTGGCTGGCGTCTTTCCTGACCTGGCCCAGGGTCGACCGGGGCGTTGTCACTCAAGGC
Source organism: Candidatus Azotimanducaceae bacterium (assembly GCA_965662805.1). Taxonomy (GTDB): domain Bacteria; phylum Pseudomonadota; class Gammaproteobacteria; order Pseudomonadales; family Azotimanducaceae; genus UBA9659. The sequence continues at coordinate 26,661 of CBFIJB010000014.1, forward strand.
TGCTTTCGCAGTAATCTTGGCGTCATCGGTATTGCCCTGGCTGCGAATGCTTACGGTGATCAGGGTCTGGCCATTGCCTCGTTGCTGATGGCGAGTTTGACCATTGCCTTCAATGTGCTGAGTGTCATTGTGCTGTCATATTATCAGTCGGAGCAGCGTCCCGATGCGGGGCAGCTGGTGCAGGATGTGATTCGTAACCCGTTGATCGTCGCGATTGTTATAGCTGCATTACTGGCGAGTTTTTCTATTCCGGTCCCGGAGGTTCTGGTAAGCGCCGGGGGTTACCTGGGCAGCATGGCGCTGCCTCTTGCTCTGCTGGGCACCGGCGCGGGACTCAGTCTGAGAGCATTGCGTCAATCGGGCAGGGCTACCCTGCTGGTGGCCGCGATGAAAACCATGATTCTGCCTGCTGTCGTTGTTGGATTGGCGCTGGTTGCCGGTTTTCAGGGCGTCGAGCTTGGCGTGATCTTTCTGTTGTTCGTGTCGCCGACGGCCACGGCCAGCTATGCCATGGTCCGGGCGATGGGTGGTAATGACGTACTGACTGCGAATCTGATCAGCGCAACGACGCTGGTCAGTATTGCGACCTGCAGTATAGGTCTGGTGTTGCTGAAGAGTGTATCTCTCGCCTGACGGATGGTGTCATGCGATGAATGTCATCAGGTGACGAATGACCGTGTCTGGAATCGTTTTTCCCTGTAGATGCCATTGGGCAGAACCTCAGCCAGCACATCCATCGCCTGGAAGATATCAACGTGCGACAGAAACAATGGACATAACCCGAACCGTATAATGTCCGGCGTTCGAAAATCGCCGATCACACCACGTTCGATCAGTGCCTGCACGATTGCGTAGGCATGTTCATGCTGAAAGGCGATCTGGCTGCCGCCTTCAGGACCCGGACCGGGACCAATCAGCGAGATTTCGGAAAACACCTTGTCTTCACTGAGGCGTTCCTTCATGACCCTGGCCAATGAAACCGATTTACGTTGTACCGATTCGGTGTCGATGTTCAGCCACAGGTCCATGGCTGCATCTAGGGCAGATAGGCCAATGATGCCAGGCGTACCGCTGCTGAATCGGCGGATATCTGCCGCCGGTTCGTAGTCTCTGGAGAAATCGAAAGGGTTGGCGTGTCCCATCCACCCTGCCAAAGGTTGTTCAACCTGCTGGTGCTGATGAGCGACGTACACGAACGCAGGAGCGCCCGGTCCGCCGTTCAGGTACTTGTAGCCACAACCAACGGCGAAATCGGCTTCGGTGTCGTCCAGATAGACCGGTATCGCGCCAGCGCTGTGCGACAGGTCCCATATCACCAGAGCGCCAGCCTTGTGCGCTGCTGTATTGACTTCCCGCATGTTCCATCGCTGTCCCGTGCGGAAATCGACTTCCGTTAACATCAAAACCGCGACAGATTCAGTCAGTGCCTCAAACAGGTTTTCAGGCTCAACCGTCTCAAGCTGGCATCGATTATCTTTCAGAGTGCTGAGCCCCTGCGCCATGTACAGATCGGTTGGGAAGTTGTCATGCGTTGACAGGATGACGTGACGATCAGCGCGCAGTGCCAGTGCGCTTGCCAATACCTTGAACAGGTTGACGGAAACGGAGTCTGCACAGATCACCTGGCCTGGCGCGGCGCCGATCAGTTTGGAGATTTTCTCCCCGACGGTCATCGGCAGGTTGATCCAGTCGTGATGGTTCCAGCTGGTAATGAGATCTTTGCCCCACTCGTTGATCACGGTATTTTGAACGCGTTCTCTGACAATGTGGGGAAGAGGGCCGAGGGAATTCCCGTCGAGGTAAATCACGTGATCGGGTATCTGAAACTCCTGTCGCATCCCAGAGAGGTCATCTAGCCGATCAAGCCTGATGCAGTCTTCAAGATTCATTCGAGCAACTTTGACAGCACGTCGCGAACAACGTTGAAGCTCTGTGTCTCCGGATGAATCAGGTCAAAATGACCGCCCGGCGTTAACTTAAGATGCTCCTGTGGCAAGCCAAGTGCCTGCGCCTGTGAAACGGGCACAATCATGTCGCTTTCACCCTGAACCAGAAAAGTATTGGGATGCAGCACCATGTCTTTGGGTGAGTGCCGGCGGTAGTGCTCAGGTTTCTCGGCGTAGCTGCCCTCCATGAGTTCGAGTGCAGCCTGCTCGCAGGGGCTGTCGCCCTCCGCATAGCTGGGCAGATCAGTGATCGCTGCAATACCCAGCACACCGGAAAATCTTTCTGGGAACCTGGCGGCGGCCCACAGAGCCAGGTGTCCACCAGTGGAGTGGCCCGCGATGACAACCTTCGAGTGGGCAACCTGGTGGGTTTCGAGCAGATCCAGGTTCCGTGTCGCGCGATCGATATCGTCAAAGGTGCCTGGCAGACCGCCACCGGGGTCACCCAGCCGGCGGTACTCGATTGACCAGACGGCAAGTCCGTTTTCAGAGAGAGTCTGGGCCAATGCCCGGCTGTGTGAAACGTCGAACTGGTTCAGCCAGCATCCGCCGTGAACGAAGACCACCAGCCCGGAAGGCTGTGTCCCCGGCAACCAGAGTTCCCCGAAATTTTGTTCTGCCTCGCCATAGCGAATAACCGCATCAGGTTGTGCAACCTGCAGGTTGAGAACATCGCTGAACGTGACCGATTCAGTCACTGGTTGTGCGCTCGCAATCAGAGGTAACAGAAATAGCAGAACTCGAATGGCTTTCATCCAACAAATTATCACATAAGTTAACGCTGGTGGCTGGCAAAGCGCCTTAATGAATGGGCGATCTGGTGGCGCACTTCCTGCGGAAGGTGCTCCAATGCTCAGATGTGATCAGTTACTGGCACTATGAGATCTGTGGCTGAATTTTCCTTGAGCCAGAAGACAGTCCTTCATAGACTCGAATTTATGAATCCATGGCGGGAAGACAGCAGCCATGAAGCGTTTACCGGGGACTTTCCCTGACCAGCGGAGGTAAGACGATGAATGACCTGGTCGCCAGTGATGCGACTTTTAATTCCCAGGAGAGTGCCTTACTGGTATGCCTTGCACAAACCATGATCCCTGCGGTGGGCGATATGCCGGCGGCATCTGACGGTGCAATTTTCCCAGGAATCCTGACTATGCTGTCTGACCATACTGACACAGTCAGAGACGGTCTCGCTGTGCTGGTGCAGCTTGCAGTTGCAGAGAACGACACGCCATTCGTTGAACTGGGTGAGACCGAACGATTGGCGCTGGTTGACAGGCTTGCGGAGAAAGCGGCGGTCTTTGTTGGCGTGTTTCAGGACGCGGTTGTCACATGCTATTACCGTGATGACAGGGTCCTTGCCGGGCTGGGGATGCCCGCTCGTGCACCCTATCCTGGAGGTAATCCTGTCGCGGATACCGATTGGCAACTGCTGGCGCCGGTCAGGCAGCGACAGCCTTTTTACCGAATCGCGGAAACACCAGATGAGTGACGATATCGTTGATGTGCTGATTGTCGGTGCTGGTGCAGCGGGCGCTGCGATAGCCTGGAGTCTTGTCGATACGCGGATGAAGATCCTGTGTCTTGAACAGGGCGACTGGGTGAATCCTTCAGACTACCCCACCAATGGCCGGGACTGGGAAAATCGACCTGATTTCTCGGCCAGTCCCAATGTGCGGCAGCGTCCCGAGGATTACCCGATCATTGATGATGACTCACCAGTCAAACCAGTGAACTTCAATGGTGTTGGTGGAGGTACGATTCTTTATATGGCGCACTTCCCGCGGCTGCATCCCTCGGATTTTCGAACGAAGAGCCTTGATGGCGTCGGTGAAGACTGGCCGCTGACCTATGGTGATCTCGAGCCTTACTTTGCTGTGAACGATCGCATGATGGGTGTGGCTGGTCTCGCGGGAGATCCCGGGTGTCCGCCAAAGGACAACCTGTTACCGCCGGTTCCATTGGGCGTGCTTGGCGAAACCGTCGCCTCGGGTTTCAACGAATTGGGCTGGCACTGGTGGCCGTCGGAAAGCGCGATTGCAACCGAGCCTTACGGCGGCAGAGCCGAGTGCCTTAACCTCGGTCCCTGTGCAAGTGGCTGTGCTCAGGGTGCCAAGTCGAGTACGGACATTACCTATTGGCCGGAAGCGATTCGCCGCGGTGTGGAACTGCGAACTCGCTGCCGGGTCAGTGAGATTACGATGAAGCCTGACGGATATGCCGAGGGGGTCATCTATCGCGATGAGCATGGTGTCGCGCATCGTCAACGGGCGCACATAGTCATTGTGGCTTGTAATGGTATCGGAACGCCGAGACTGCTGTTGAACTCAACGTCGGCGCAGTTCCCCGACGGTATTGCCAACAGCAGCGGGCTGGTGGGCAGGAACCTGATGATGCATGCCATGGCGGTGACGCAGGGTGTATTTGACCGCCCGATGCGCGGGTACGAGGGCCCCATAGGTTGCTCGTTATGGAGCAAGGAATTCTACGAAACTGATCTGTCCCGTGGTTTCTCCCGCGGATATACGATGGAAATTCTGCGAGGCAGCGGACCGGTATCAACAGCAAGGTCAGCCGTCGCAATGGGCAGACTGCCCTGGGGTAAAGCGCATCATGCGGCCTTCGCTTCGATGTTTGATCGCACGGCGGCGATCTGTGCGGTCTGCGAAGACCTGCCTGAAGAAAGCAACCGTGTCGTGCTTGATCCGGCTGTAACCGACTCGGACGGCATTCCTGCAGCGCGCATCGAGTATCGCCTGGGAGAAAACAGTCTGAAGATGCTTGCCCATGCTGGTGAGCGTTCAACGGAGGTGCTGAAGGCCGCGGGCGCGGTAGCCGTGAGCCCGGTCATCACCAGTGGTGTATCCAGTGGCCATCTTATGGGAACTGCACGCATGGGCTTGGACCCTGCGACATCTGTCGTTAATGAATGGGGGAGAAGCCACGACGTGCGTAACCTGTTCATTGCTGACAGCAGTATCTTTGTGACGTCAGGCGGAGTGAATCCCACCAGTACACTGCAGGCACTTGCACTTTATGTGGCGGACAACATCAAGCTGCGGCTTGCTGAGCTGTTTGACTAGACCAAAAGATGAGTGGCTGGCCATCAAGCCCCCGGGGGAGCTATGTTAGCTTGTCAGGTTCGCTCATGAATTCTTGCTGTCGGGTCATTTAGGGTGGAAAATAGCCATCGCCGACCAGGAACAGTTAGTCAGGAACAGCCGTTTCTCCAACGGGTTCGGTCCCCGAATACAGGGCCCCGCCGAGCTTCCTGAACGATAGTCACCGAGAGGCAATTCTTTCAATAAATTGTTGCGCGCAGCCTTCCTGGCATGGTGCTTATTGTTGTGTGGATTGATTCTTTATGACCAGACCGACCAGATTTTTCTTGTTGCCATTGTTGATGTTTAAGGCGTCTGCTGCCTTGCAGCTGGCGTTGCTTTCTGTCTGGCCAAAAAGACGGGATGCGGTCTCTGAACAGTTTCTTGTATTGGTTGCGGTGTAAGCCGGGATGGAAATTCTTGAAACTTTAGATGGGTACAACGAGACCGTCTGGTTTGAACGATTTGTTTCTGATCTTTCGGAGAAAGATTACAGCGTCCACCCCGGTGCTTTACCGCCAGGCGTGTTGGTGGAGCTGAGAGACAAGCTCGAAGCGCTGTCATATTCTGATTTCGATACGGCTCATGTTGGTCGAAGGCGAGATGAGCAGCGAAATAGCTTTGTTAGAAGTAATCGAGTGCACTGGCTGCTGGACGATGATCATTCAATCACAGGCTGGCATCGCTGGACGCATAGCCTGAAAAAGTATCTAAACCGGCACCTTTTGCTCGGCCTTGAGTCGTTTGAAAGTCACCTTGCCCTCTATGAGCCAGGCAGCTTCTACAAGCGTCATCTTGATGTATTCAAGGGCGAGAGAAATCGGGTTGTCTCATTGGTGACTTATCTGAATGACGGTTGGCAACCGGACCAGGGTGGGGAACTCGTCCTGTACTCATCTCGGCGTGAACCTCTAAAGATTTCTCCTGAGTCCGGGACGGTTGTGTTGTTCTTAAGTGAATCAGTTCCCCACGAGGTTCTGACCACTCAGCGAACTCGTCACAGTGTTGCGGGCTGGTTCCGGGTGAGATCCTCCGTCAGCCTGCTGGATCTTCCGAGGTATAAGGTATGAGATTCTTTTGCCTTCTAATTTTCTTTTTGCTGGCTTCAAAAGCTGTAGGTCAGGATGTTGGAACTCAGCAGTTTCTTTATGATTTTTCGCAGCAACATGGCTTCGACGTGCATGGGTTGGAACTCCTCGGTAGCGAGACTTTATTCGTACAAACTGACACGCAACCGGTGCCAGAAGATTTTATTGCGCGCGCGTTGCGGCGATACAACCATGTCGTGAAGTATACCGACGGCAAGATCAGTGATGTCGTGATCTACAGCCGGAAGGGAAAGGATGTGGGTTCATTACCCGAAACTTATGAATCTCCTGATATGCCGGAAGAAAACTAGACCACGATACCTTCCGTTATCTTTCATCCCCATCCGCAGGAAAATTGGTGCCATTTTTTTTCTGCGTTAATCCTCTGACCCTTGCATGAACTCCACGGCTCAGAGATCGAGTATGTTGTTCCAGAAAATCGATACCCCAAAGTATCGACACAACCAGCAGGGAAAGTTTGCAGGCCGTCATCAGGTGCCCCGTGGATATTGCCACCCCCAGAGCTGCTAATACCCATATCGCGGCGGCTGACGTGACGCCCACTACCAGGCCGTCTCGTGTCAGCATGACGCCAGCTCCGAGAAAGCCGATACCTGTGACTATCTGCCCGATGACTCTGGAGTGATCGATAAGGTCGCCCTGCATCATCAAGGATGTTTTAAGGTACAGATAGGTGCCCAGAATAATAAGCGTAGACGTGCGGATGCCAACGGGCTTACCGCGAAGTTGTCGTTCGAGCCCGATAATAGTTCCGCAGAACAAAGCGGCAAATACCGAAGGCCAGTCATAGGGGGCAATGTTGATGAGTTGTAAAATGTCCATAGAACCTTCCTGCCAGACGTCGAGCTTATGCTGAAAATGCGTTAGCGAAAACGTGGATTTATCTCAAGATCGCGGTGAGTCACTCATCGCCCTGTTGCCTGGGTTTTGTCTTTGCGGTTGGCGCTTCATTCAACGGGTCGTCTGGCCAGGGATGCTTCGGGTACCGACCCTTCATTTCTTTTCTGACTTCCTGATACGACGACTGCCAGAATCCCGACAAATCCTGGGTGACCTGCAAAGGTCTGCCTGCCGGTGATAACAGGTGCACAGTGAGTGGCACCTTCCCATCGATGACGGTCGGCGTATCAACGCAACCGAACATTTCCTGGAGCTTTACGGCAAGCACCGGTGGTGTCACGGTGTAATCAATCTGATGGCTTGCTCCGGAAGGCACCTTTAAACGTTGAGGCGCAAGGCGATTCAGCCGTTGCGTTTGCTCCCAGCTCAAGACGCTTCCTACAATGGATTGCAGATCCAGTTTTTTGAAATGGCTTAAGAGGTTGACCTGTTCAAGGTAAGGTCCAAGCCAGACTTCCAGGGTAGCCAGTAGATGTTCGTCTGTAACGTTCGGCCATGTTTCAGACTTGTCGAAAGCGCGCACCAGTTCCACCCGTGCCTGCCATTGGCGAATTTCAGGTGTGAAAGGCAATACGTGTAAACCTTCTGAGCGCACGAATTCACAGAGCGCACGGACTTTCGCATCGCCAGGTATGGTCGACAGTTTCTCGCGACGCAATATCAGTTCGCCCACGCACTGACGCTGTTCAGCAACGAAGCGTTTTGTTTTGTTATCCCACTCAACGATGATGTTTTCGTCGATCTGGTCGGCGAGTACGGATTCAAAAAGCGCTTCATTCAGTGGCGCTGCCGACTGAATGGTATCGCCATTTGATCTGGCGACACCGCTTACCTCAGCAACAGCCAGCCATTTTGATTTCCCGAGGTGATGATTGCCCGCAAGACTCGCCCCGCGCCCGTTGGCCAGCTGAAAACCGCCGGAATGTCTGCGCCTGCCAATGCGATCCGGATAAGCGCAGGCGATCAGGTATCCCAGGAGTTCATCACTGCTGAGCGATGTTCCAGGGTCGGGATCTGTCTGCTTGGCGACCTGGTCTCTGAACTGAGTGGCCAGTTGCCTGGTGCGATGGAACCAGCCGCGATGTTGAGCAGGGCACTTCGATTTTTCCTGAAGCATGTCAATTCGCTCACGCATGTCCGGCGACTCCCTGCCGAACGGATCGCGATCTGACAACACACTCGCCAGCAGGCTCGCGACATCAAGGTGGCCGTTGGATTGACCGCACAGCAGCATGTGCGCAAGTCGTGGATGGGCTGCCAGATTAGCCATCCGTGTACCGTGAGCGGTCAGTGTGTGATTGGTTTCTTTTTGCGCTATCGCTCCGAGACTTTTCAGCAGCGCGACAGCCTGTAACCATGGGCCTGTGCCCGGTGCATCCAGCCATTCGAGCTCCGCAGGGTCATGGATGCCCCATTGAAGAAGCTGCAGGACCACGGGGGCGAGATCTGCATTCAGAATCTCCGGCGTCGCGTGTGGTGACATTTGCGACTGCTGGTCTTTAGACCAGAGTCGGTAGCAGGTTCCCGGACGCAGCCTGCCGGCACGTCCCATTCTTTGGGTGCTGGAAGCCTGGGAAATTTTTCGGGTATGCAGTCTTGTCATGCCTGTTGCAGGATCGAACACGGGCTCCCGCGCGAGACCCGTGTCGATAACGACATCGACACCTTCGATGGTCAGGCTGGTTTCAGCAACGTTGGTCGCCAGCACAATTTTCCGTTCACCGCTTGTTGCTACGGGAGCGATCGCTGCCTGCTGCTCGTCAAGGGAGAGGTTGCCATAAAGTGCGTGCAGGTGGACGCCTTTAATACCTCTGTCCTGTATGGCAACAGCGAGCGCATCTTCGGTTCTTCTGATTTCACCCTGACCTGGCAGAAACACGAGCACGTTACTGTCTGCATGATCGATGATGACCCGCATCGCGGTTGTGACGACGCTGTCCAGAAGTGCATTTCTCGTTTTCCCCGGGTTGCTGTAAATCACTTCAACCGGATATTGTTTTCCCTCACTTCGCAGCACCTCTGCGCCGGTCAGTGCTTCAAGCTTCTGGCTGTCCAGTGTCGCTGACATCACCAGGATCTTCAGGGGATCATCTTCGAGAAAAAGCTTTCTGCCTTTCAGGCAGAGTGCGAGCGCCAGGTCGGCGTCCAGGCTGCGTTCATGAAATTCATCGAAGATCACCAGGCCCACGTCATCGAGTGATGGATCGTCCTGCAGCATGCGAGTGAGAATGCCTTCGGTGATCACCTCAATTTTTGTACGCGCGGAAACCCGGGTGTCCAGTCGCATACGGTAACCAACTGTCTCGCCAACGGGTTCCTGCAGAAGGTCTGCCATACGATGGGCGGCAGAGCGTGCGGCTATCCGCCGCGGCTCCAGCATGAGTATTTTCCTGTGACCCAGCCAGGATTCCGATGCCAGGGCCAGCGGCACCAGAGTGGTTTTCCCGGCGCCGGGCGGCGCCTGAAGAATCGCCTCGTGGTTTCGTGTGAGGGTCGACTTCAGGTCATCGAGGATTTCCGTGACAGGTAGCGATGGGTTTGCGGCAAACTGCAAAGGCGGTCTCGCAATGCCAGCGCTTATGGAGCGCCTGCTGCCTGCTGCCTGTCGCTTCTTCGTACCAGTTTGCCGGGCAGTGCGCCGCTGTGAACGCCATGTTCAAAGATGACTTCGCCCGCCTTGATGGTGACTTCGTATCCCTCGGCGCGTTGCACGAGGCGTCGTCCGCCAGCAGGAAGATCAAACACGGCTTCTGGCCGGTGCAGTTTCATGGTCTCGAAATCTATGACGTTGATGTCGGCGATCATGCCTTCCTGCAGGCGGCCGCGATCGAACATACCGAATGCATCAGCTGTGCTGGAAGTGAGTGATTTTACGATGAACTCCAGAGACATCTTGTCGCCACGTGTTCTGTCCCGCCCCCAGTGCGTCATGATAAAGGTTGGCATACCTGCATCCGCAATGACGCCGCAGTGAGCGCCACCGTCGCTGAGCCCGAACAGCACATTCGGATGCTCCAGCAGCTTTTTCTGGTAATCCAGCGAGTAACCCTGATAGCCACCAAGGGGCTGGTAGAACAGCTCTTTGCCTTCACCGGCTATCAGCAGGTCGTACATCACTTCCATGACATCCTGCCCGCGGGCTTTGGCGATGCCGGCAATGCTGTCCTCCGGCTTTGGTTCATAGTTTGGGTTGTCACCCAGTGGGAACACCTGGCCCATCAGGCTCGGCAGATCCTGCATCAGTCCACCCTGGATGACGGATTTTTCTGACAGTAACCGGGCTTTTGTCTCTGGCTCTCGCAGGCGCGCAAGCAGGGCATCATGGTCAAGCTCGGCGAGTTCATTGCGCCAGGTGGGGTGCCCGACAAACGCATGAAAGCTCGACTGCAGACCATGCAGTACACCAGTCGGTCGGCCGGCGGCCTGTGGTCTGATTTCCCGGCCCTCGGCTCGCGCCTGTTCGGCGATGTTGTACATCTTGTTGTTTTCGTAGGCAGGGGCCGTTGTTGCGATCAATGTCACCGTGAGGCCTGTCTGCTTCTGAAAATCGGTGACCCAGGCCCATTCCTTGTCGTCACCCAGGTGATCTGAAACCAGCTCGAATACCGAATTGTTCAATCCCTTCATACCAAGCCCGAGCGCGAGCATTTCCTCATTGCCGGAAAAGGTGCCGGGCATATACTCGCCGTGCACGTCTTTGTGCAGCAGCGTCTTGGAGCTTGAGAAACCAAGGGCGCCTGCTTCCACACCTTCGCGTACCAGCGCGGCCATCTGCTCGACTTCTTCTCTGGTTGGCGCGTAATCCGTATTGCAGCGCTCGCCCATCACATAGGCTCGAACGGCGCCGTGGGGTACCTGGGTAGCCACGTCGATTGCCCGAGGAGTCGATTCCAATGCATCGAGATATTCGGGAAAGGATTCCCACTGCCAGTCGATACCCTCTGACAGCGCGGCGCCGGGAATGTCTTCAACACCCTCCATCAGTTCGATCAGGAAATCCCGATCTTCGGGCTTGACCGGAGCGAATCCCACGCCGCAGTTCCCCATGACCACAGTGGTCACACCGTGCCAACTCGACGGTGCGAGAAGCGGGTCCCAGGTCGCCTGGCCGTCATAGTGAGTATGGATATCCACCCAGCCCGGAGTGACCAGTTTGCCCTTGGCATCAATCTCATGACTGGCCGTTCCATTCACTTTCACTTTGCCAATCTTTGCGATCTTGCCATCCTTGAGAGCGATATCGGCTACGTATCGATCGGCGCCGGTGCCGTCGATGATGGTGCCGTTTCTAATGATCGTGTCGTACATCTCGTTGGACATTTACCTGGACCCCTTACTGGATATGATGAAACAGTGCCGGATTGTATGAACCCGCATAAGCCGCGGCTAAAAATAGCAAGAACCCGCAGCGGAAGTCACATCAATTCGCTATCAATTGGGGTGATGGCTGCGGGTCTGCTACATTCAGGGCTGATGCGAAGGAGTCAGGCAATGAATTACGAAACTATCGTGGTCACGAAACAGACCAACATCACCCATGTACTTCTGAATCGGCCGGAAGCGCTGAATGCAATCACACCCGAGATGCACGATGAACTGCAGGATGCCTTTGATACTTTTGCGGCTGACAGCACTCAGTATGTTGCGGTCATCCGGGGTGCCGGCGAGCGGGCGTTCTGCGCTGGCAGCGATCTTAAAAACATCGCCGATGGCGGATTCAAGGCATATCCCAGGAGTGGCTACGCCGGGCTCATTGAGCGGTTCGATCTCAGTAAGCCATTGATTGCTGCGGTTGATGGTTTCGCGCTCGGTGGCGGTTTTGAGGTGGCGCTGGCCTGCGACATGATCATTGCCACCGACCGCTCCAGCTTTGGTCTGCCAGAGCCTCTGGTCGGGGCGGTGGCGCTCGGTGGTGGTTTGCACAGGCTGGCGCGTCAGATTGGCCTGAAGCAGGCGATGGGTCTGGTTCTGACGGCAGAGCGGGTCAGTGCAGATGAGGGTTTCAGAATGGGCTTCGTCAACCAGGTGGTTACACCAGACGAGCTGGATACCGCGGTAGAAGGCGTTTGCGAAAAAATCCTGCGCTGCGCGCCATTGTCTGTTGCTGCGTCCAAGGAAGCCATTCACAAGGGGCTGGGTGAGCCCGATCTTGCCGCGGCAATGGCGGCCCAGGAAAGTTATCCTGCCTTCTATCAATGGCGGCGAGCTGAAGACACGGTAGAGGGACCAAAGGCCTTCGCGGAAAAGCGATCACCCAACTGGCAGGGCAGGTAAGGGCGCTTGAATAAGTGGCAGCAATTGGACACTGCGGAAATTCCGCGTAACGGTGGTGAATTGCGTTTGCTGAAGCGCGGTGATGAGTTTGCCATTCGCATTACCGGTACGCAGGGCGACCTGATGAATTCCCGAACTCATGGTTCCGAGGATGCGCTTGGAGAACTGGCATGTGCCCGGTGCGCTGAAGCTGAAGCGCCCCATGTCCTGATCGGGGGTCTGGGTATGGGGTTTACGCTCGCGGCAGCACTGGCAACTTTGCCTCAGAATGCCAGGGTCACAGTGGCCGAGCTTGTGCCGGGTGTTGTCGATTGGAATCGGGGGATTTTAGGCGCCTGTGCCGGAGACCCCCTGGCCGATGAACGCGTCGACGTTCTGGTTAAGGATGTCGGTGAACTGATCAACGGAAGCCAGGCTATCTATGACGCGATTGTTCTGGATGTTGATAACGGACCGGAAGGTCTGACTCACCGTGAGAATGATGACCTTTATGCACTGGACGGCCTGAAAGCGGCTTATGCTGCGCTTCGCCCCGCGGGGGTTCTTGCCGTGTGGTCGGTGAGTGAGGCGCCGCGTTTTACCGCGCTGCTGAAGAAAGCCGGCTTCAGGGTAAGAGAAAAGCGTGTTCGTGCTCACATGAGCGGTAAAAAGGGTAAGGGTGCACGGCATACGATTTGGTTGGCATCACGATGACATCAAGACTTTCCTTTCGAAGTCTTATAGTTTTATACGCCTCTAGTTTCAAAAGCAGACTTTGACAGTGATTCCTGCACTATAACTATGACAGTGATTCCTGCCTATATCAGTAGTTAAAATACTTGGTGGCTCATCCCCCCATGACTTTAGATCCGAATATCCTTGAGCAAATTGTCAATGATGGTCCTGCTGTCGCGTACGCCTGGGACCTCGATAGGAACTGGCAGGTTAGCTACATCTCAGAAAGTATCGAGCAATTCGGCTACACGGCGAAGGACCTCATGGATGGTGAAGTTCTCTTTACTGACATCATTTTCAAGGACGATCTGGATCGAGTGGTCGGCGAGTTTGAGCAGTTTCAGGTGTCCGGAGTTGATCGCTTTTTTCTGAACTATCGAATTGTTACCCGTGATGGCAAGGTTCGAACAATCGCAGACTGGAGTCATATCGTCCGAGATGAGAAGGGCGATGCCACTCTTAACCGCGGAATGCTCATCGATATTTCCGAAGCTGTGTCTACAGAACAGCGTGCACGTCTTTACCTGGATAATTCAGGTGCGATGTTTGTTCAACTGGATTCCACCGGCATGATTCTGCAGGTGAACCAGAAAACTGAGTCAATTATTGGCCTGCCAGCATCTGCTTTGATCGGAACATCCTGGATAGATCAGTTTATACCTGAGGATGAGCTTGATGGTGTGCGCCAGGCATTCGCCCGGGGGTCCGCTTGGGATGAGTCCCTCGGATATCTCGAGAATGAGAATGATATTCTCACCGCAAATGGTGAGCGGCGACGTATCAGCTGGCGTTTTGCCCAGGAAAAGGATTTGGCTGGTAAAGTCTCGTACATGGTGGCCTTCGGTCGGGACGTTACCGATGAACGAGCTACTGCTGAAAGAAACAGGGTCCTGGCGGAGTACCAGCGGTTAAGCCCGAATCTTTTGATTCGGCTGGACCGGTCCGGTGACATTCAATATGCCAATGATGTCACTTTGAAGTGGATTGATCAGCTCGCGCAATGTCCGAAGCATCAGATTGATGCCTGGAAAGCGCAGATTGCCATTACCGCAGGCTCGACATCAGCCAGGGAGTTTGTGCAGGAAATAGGCGACGACTTTTTTTTAATAAAGACGGTGCCGGTAGTGATCATATCAACATGTACGGTATTGACATTACGCAGGAACGCGAGGGGCAAATCAGACTGTCAGGTATTGCCAAAAGCCTGCCCGGTGCGTTGTTGGAGGTTGTCCTGCATCCAGACGGCACCGAGTCAATCACCTTCTGGAATGACAAGTGCGAAGAACTCTGGGGAATTGATGCAGACTCATTGAAACATGACCCTGCCAGACTCTGGGAGATGGTTCATCCTCAGGATGTCGATGAGTTGCAGGCATCTATCCTGAAGTCCAGGGACCGTCTGAATGCGTGGCAATATGAATGGCGTATCGAGACGCCAAAAGGCGAAAAGAAATGGCTTCAGGGTTCAGCTGTCCCCCGTCGACAGGCTAACGGCGACACGGTTTGGTTCAACATTGTCCAGGATGTGACTGCATTCAAGGCAGTGACCGAACAACGATCGGAAAGCTTGTCCAAAACGGTGCGGGCGCTGTCTGCCGTGCTTGAGGCGCGCGACCCCTATACCGATGGACATGAACAGCGGGTGGCTTCGATTTCTGTCGCCATTGCAAAACAGTTAGGTTTTGAGCGTCAGCGTATCATGGGGCTGGAGCTGGCTGCCGAAATCCACGATCTTGGCAAGATCAGCATACCTGCAGAGATATTGAGTAAACCCTCGAAGTTGTCTGACCTGGAGTTTGACCTGATAAAGACGCACGCTGCTGTAGGCGCATATTTCATCAAGGACATCGAATTTGACTGGCCGATTGCGGACATGATCCGCCAGCACCATGAGCGACTGGATGGCAGTGGTTATCCCAACGGATTGAAAGGCGATGAGATTCTTCTGGAATCTCGAATTCTCTCAGTAGCCGATACGCTGGAAGCCATGTTCTCACACAGACCCTATCGTGCAGGGCTTGGTTTGCAGGCCGCGATAGATGAACTGCAACAGGGGCGGGGGAGAATCTACGATGCAGCCGTCGTAGATGCTGCGCTTCATCTGATCGAGGCACGTAAGCTTGAACTCACGCATTGAGCGCTGAATTTAATTCTTCCAGGGGGACAAATCTATGTGTGACGAAAGAACGGAAAGCGAAGCCGCCGAGTATCTGGAAAATTCCCTGTCGCGGCGGGCGTTCAACAAGCTGGCGGCGGGTGCTGCCGCGATGGCGGTGTTGCCTGGCGTCGCCGGTGCGATAGACGTTGTCAGGCAGGATGTAGAAGTGACCACACCGGATGGCACCGCCGACGGTTTCTTTGTGCACCCGGCAACTGGCAAACATCCTGCCATACTTGTGTGGCCGGATATTCGCGGGTTGCGTCCCGCTTTCAGGCTGATGGCGACGCGCCTGGCTGAATCCGGTTATGCGGTGCTCTGCGTTAACCAGTTCTATCGCAGCACCCGGGCACCGGTCGTCTCGCCGGGAGAGAGCTTTGGTGATCCGGAAGTTCGTGCTCGCATCATGCCCTATTATCGGGAGCTGAATGTCGAGACGAACGTGACCGATGCCAGGGCTTTTGTCGATTTCCTCGATAGTCAGCCTGCAGTAGATACCACCCGCAAAATCGGCACCACCGGCTACTGCATGGGTGGCCCGATCATTATGCGTACGGCCGCGGCGGTGCCTGAAAGAATTGGGGCCGCTGCATCATTTCATGGTGGCGGGCTGGTGACGGATAACTCAGACAGCCCGCATCTGCTGATCCCTGAAATGAAAGCCAATTTTCTGATCGCTATCGCTGAAAACGATGATGACAAGGAGCCGGAAGCAAAAGATGTCCTGCGAAAAGAGTTTGCGGCCGCTGGTCTCAATGCAGAGATTGAGGTTTATGAGGGCGCAATGCACGGCTGGTGTCCCCCGGATTCCCAGGTTTATAACGAAGCACAAGCCGAGAAGGCCTGGTCACGACTACTGACCCTGTTGAAAACGTCAGTTTGAACCTTAGAAAACGCCGGCCGCTGTTCCCGTGGCGCCCGGCTTTTCTCGGGAAATCAGCGTTGGATATGTTTTTGTCCGGTTCGCGCTGAAGGTTTTCCTCCCCGATTTTACGGTTTCTGGTTTTTGCTTGACTCGATAGGATATCGGCTATAATATGAACCTGAATTCATATTCATATTAATAGTAGAGCCTGATAGTAGAGCCTGATAGTAGAGCCTGATAGAAGGGCCTGATATTAGTACCGGAATAAAAGCCATGAGCGTCATACAGCCCCAGCAGTCACGAAGCGAACGCACCCTGGAACGTATCCTGGATGCCTGCGATCTGCTTCTGACAGAAAAAAACTTCGATCAGATTTCCATGCAGCAGATTGCGAGCCGGGCCAAGGTTTCGGTCGGTAACCTTTACAACCGATTTGACGACAAAGAAGCGCTGGTCAATTACGTGGTTGAGCGCTATCAGTTAAGGCTTCTGGACCAGCTTAAAAGTCAGCTTGACTCTGTCGCTGCGGATGCGGGGCTGGAAGAGAAACTCACTGTGATGGCGGCGGCAATCACTGAGGCCGTCAGTGGTCTGCGGCCGGTCCTTGCCGCATTGATTTCACGACAGAGTGCGCAGCAGTCTTTGTCGACACAACAGATGCAGAACAGTGATGTGCTGATTGAGACCTCAGCGCGCTGGCTGATGCAGGGGATGCCTTATGTCGAAGATGAGGCAATGATCGAGCGATACCGTTTTGCGGTGGCCTCCATGGCTTACTGCATACAGTTCGAATTGCTGCTTGGCACACCGGGTCGGATGTTCGGCGACAAGTTCCTTTCGATGCTGGCTGATCAGGCCCTCGATTACCTGAAGACCTGCCAGGAGGAAACATGATACTGCTGCCCAGATCGCTATCCGTTTTGTTGCTGCTATTGGCAACCGGCTGTTCCACGGAAATGTCAGACCGTGTTCAGCATCCTGGTGTGGTTTCAGAGCGGGGTGACGATCAGTCGATGTGCATCATCAAGTCAGAGGCTAACGAGATGTTTGAGTCTGTTCGATCAGGCGTTGCCAAGCGAAGCGCTCACGGATCAGCGCCACTGCTTGGTATCGAGTGGCACATTCGTGATGAACGCAAATGGTTGATTCGGTAATACCCTCAAAGGAGAAAATCAGATGACAACAACCGACAGAAAAACTACTGACAGGACAGCTACTGTCAGGATAACAATCACAAAAGTTCAAACAGCCCTGTGGGTCGCTTTCCTTAGTTATTATGTGCTGTCCAAATTTCTGGCGGGCTTTAATGGCTACAGTCATGCCTACGCCATTCAGGTGGGTATCATTGTTCTTCTTACTGCGATTCTGCCGTATTACCTGACCAGATTCTCGGTGACCAGACGCCAATCGTTTGCACCACTTGTGGTAACGGTATTGCCCACGGTGCTGGCGATGACTGGTTACGCTCTTTTCTTTTTCGTATTTATTGCGCCCTACAATGGCGAGGTTCCTGTCACAGCGGTTGTTATTCGGGGGCTGCTGCCCGGGGTCGCCGTGACGGTCATTCTCAGCCTGCCTTATCTGGCAGATCGGGCTGCAGGCCTCAGTGCAGAATCATGATGCGGTAGACGGATGATAGAATCCCTGCCGGTCAAGCCCCGCAGTTTGTTGCAGTGCAAACCCTTAACCCCGTCCTGTTGGGCGCGGGAATCGAGGGCATTTGTCCACATTGACTTCGCTGGAATAGCATTATTCCCCGCTTATTTTTTCTCGATATAAGCTTAGTTTTTGATTACTATTGACGTAGATAAATAGAGGGATGCCCCAAAAGTTTGCGCAAAGCAGAATGCAGAGCGCCCTCTATGGTTCGATCGTTGCTGGCAAACAACAAATAATCAGTCCGGCAGCGACTTTTTTATACCGCTATTGGAGGGGACCAATGACAACTAAAAATAATATGGTCGGTAGGGGGCTGTGCTTGATGGCACTAGCGGTCTCTTCTCAGACGTTCGGCGCGACCAGCACCGTACTGGAAGAGGTTACCGTAACGGCGCAGAGGGTATCTGAAAGCATTCAGGATGTCCCGATCGCTGTGACGGCGCTTTCCGGAGAGATGATGGAAGATCGGCAGATCATCTCCACCACCGACATTCAGTTGAACGCACCTAATGTCAGCTTTACCGCGACAAACTTTGGTGGCAGCAGCTTTTCCATTCGGGGCATCGGTCGTCTCGTTATTTCATCCTCGGGCGAAAACGGTGTGTCGACACATATGAACGACATTCCCGTTAACTCGAACCTCAACGCAATTGAATTTTTCGACGTAACGCGTGTCGAAGTGCTGCGTGGTCCTCAGGGTACGCTGTTTGGACGAAACGCCACAGGTGGTGCCATCAACATGGTAACCAACATGCCGACTTACGATGGCGTTGAGGGTTTTGTTGATGTAGAAATCGGTGACTATGGTCACCAGCGCATCAAGGGTATGTTAAACGTTCCCGTCACTGACAACTTTGCCATTCGCGTTGCGGGTTTGCAGCTGGAGCGTGATGGCTACATCGACAACCTCGCCTATGGTCAGGTGGGTACGGGTGGTGAGACCCTCACAGGCATTGATGATGATGTGGATGGCCGTGACCATTGGGCCGCACGTATCACAGCGTCCTGGGACATTACAGACCGCGCTAACCTGTGGGTCTCATACAGCGAGTTTGATGAAGATTCTGACCGCGCCCGTATTACGAACCAGGTCTGTCAAACCAACTCGTTGCCATTGCAGGGTTGCTTGCCAGACGGTTTTGGTTTCGAAGGTCCACACCAGGGCACGACCACGGGTGGTATCTTTGGCGGATTCTTCGGTGTGCTGCCTTTTGGCCAGGCAGTGAACGAGTCTGCGTTTCCTCGTCCGGAAGTTGGCTTCCGCGAGATGCATACAGACTATGAGCCGATCTTCCAGAATAATGAAGAACTCTGGACCGCAGGTTTCACCTACGAGTTTGATCAGTATACGTTTGGTATCCTCGGGGCTTACCAGGAAAACGATTACCTGGCACGCCAGGACTACAACATGGATGTCGGCTCGACATACCTGAGTTTGCCGTCTCTGCTTCCAGGTAATCCTGTGCTGTTTCCACCAGGCACGCCGTTCCCGACCACGGCACCGGCAGGCCGCGCAGGTGAAGATTGGACTAACCCGCAGTGTAACTACAATGATGGTACATCGGGTCTGCGTGGTGGTTGTGTCACAGATGCCGACGAGTCACGAATATTCTCCTACGACCAGTCCAGCAGCATTCTGGAATACTGGACGGTTGAAGCGAAGATTCAGTCCAAGCTTGACGGTAAGTTCAACTTCCTCGTAGGTATCAATGCCTATGATTCCGGTTACACCAGTGACTACTACGTTCTGTCCAACTCACTTGACCTGCTTGGCACGGTGCAAGGCGCTTTTCCTGCAGGCTTCAACTCGGCCAGCGCCCCGGATTACAAAGGTCTTGAGCAGGATGGTGAAGCGATCTTCGCGGAACTCTATTACGACGTGACTGACAACGTTAAGTTGACCTTTGGTATTCGCCGTAACGAGGATAACAAGCTGGTTCGGGACACGAACGTGTTCCTGGATGCCAGCTTTATTGGTCTGGGAACTGAGCTGTCTCGTGAACCAGGTTTTGCTCAGGGTAACGACACCTTCAATGCTGATCGTGCAGACCTTTATGGTGCAACAGATCTCTTCGCGGCAGCCGTTGGCACGGCGCCATTCAGTGATGAGCGCCTGGCGGCTATCCGAGCGATTCCACTGGTTCCGCAACCTGGGGAGCGCCGTGCACTCACGGGAAGCCCCAGCGAGTTCACGTTTGAAGAAACGACGGGACGAGTCGGCGTCGACTGGGCGGTCAATGATGAAACCCTGGTTTATGCTTTCATCAGCAAAGGCTACAAGCCCGGTGGTTTTAACCCGCCGGTTTCTGAGGCCTTCCAGGGTGATATCAAGTTCGACTTTGAACCGGAAGAGATTCTCTCTTACGAGATTGGTGCAAAGAATACCCTGCTGAACGGCGGTATGATGTTAAACGCCAGTCTGTTCTTCTACGATTATGAAGGGCTGCAGATTACCCGTATTGCGAACAACAGTTCGATCAATGACAACATCGATGCGGAGATCTGGGGTTTCGAGCTTGAAGGCATGTGGCTTCCGGCTGCCATTCCCGGTATGCAGGTGGATTTTGTCTACTCTCACCTGGACACCGAGGTTACTGATGGCGTATCGGCTGACCCGACAAACCGAACGGCCGGTGATCCGGCATGGATAACGCTGAACGAGTTCGTTCCTGGCGCAACAGCTGGTGTGAACTACGTGGCTGATCGTGCGGCTGTTCAGGCGGCGACTCCTATGGCGATTGCTTTGGGTGCTGCTCTGCCGCTACCAGGTACGACCTACCCGGACGGCACGCCTGCTTACTTCAACCGAGCGTTTCTTGATGCCGTCGGTGTCCCGACCTCGAATGGCCTGAGCCAGGACCTGAAAGGCAATGCACTGCCGAACTCGCCTGAGAACACCATCAAGATCGGTGTTGCTTACACGTTCCAGGTTCCGGCGATCGGAGGCACACTGACGCCACGGATCGATTATTACTGGCAAGACGACATGTATTCCCGTGAGTTCAATACCGTGGGTGATGAAATTGACGCCTGGGATCAGTGGAATGCTTCGCTCATCTATGAAAGCGATGACGGCAAGTGGTCTGCTCGAGCATGGGTAAGGAATATGCAGGATGAAGACAATGTCACGGGTCACTACCTGACCTCAGATACGTCTGGCTTCTACCGCAACTACTTCCTGACCGAGCCGCGCATCTACGGCGCTTCATTCCGTTACTCCTTTGGAGCCGGTCTGTAAGTCGAAGCGTAGTCCGAACCTGTGGGTCCAACCAGAAAAGGCGCCAACCGGCGCCTTTTTTGTGGGCACGATGATTCGCGGGTGTAGTTCAATGGTAGAACATCAGCTTCCCAAGCTGAGAATGAGGGTTCGATTCCCTTCACCCGCTCCAGCTTTTTCAGCTCAATTGCCTGCCTAACCTTTTCCCCCTGACCTGAATATCAATATTTCCTTTATTTACCAATAAGGTTTGGCCTGTAAGGTCGATTCTTATGCGATCAGGAATACGGCTTATTCCAAAATGATCCCTAAAAATAGCGAAAAAAGGCCAACTGAGGATATTCTTATGAAAATCGTACCAACTATTGCCGGTATTATGATTGCCGGATCTCTCGCCACCACAGCTTACGCAGGCCCTTCACAGGGTGAAATCAAGTCGCTGTGCAAAAACCGGATCAAGTCTTCTTTCGAAGACGTCACACGAATTCGTACATGGGGTATGAAAGAGCGCTCCAGCGGGACGCATATCACCTATCGGGTTTCGACAAAAGGTGCTGACACTCAGGTCGTGACCTGCTCTTTCAGTGACGGTATCGCCAGTCTGACCGATTCTGAGGGCAGTATGATTGCCGGTAAGACAGCTGTGGCCAGCGATGATTCCTGAGCAGCAGTTCAGATAGACAAAAAAGCCGGGCGATTGCCCGGCTTTTTTGATTCAGCGATGACTGAAAGGCATGCTGTGTTACTCATATCCGGCCGTCTTCTGGTCGTTTCTACAGTCGCCAGAAAACCAGTTTCATTTCTGAGTACTAGTCATCAAAACCAAGAAACACGGTTGCCTCTTCAACGCTCTTGCGTTCCGAGACCACCGCATTGGCAGGAAAACTTTCATCCGGCCAGCCTAAAGCAACAGCCTTCATGATCACCTGGTCATCTGCAATTTGCGCATGCTCTCGCACAACGGGTGACTGCATAATGCCCTGGCTGTTAATCACTGCGCCCAGGCCCCGTGACCAGGCTGCATTGACCAGTGCGGTGGTGACAGCGCCACAGTCAAAAGCCGTGTCATCGCTGTCCGCCAGTACGCGGTCATAAGTAATGATGACGCAAACCGGCGCGTCAAACTGGCGGAACCCGCGCAGAACCCAATCCTGACGGCCTTCCTTATCTTCCCGGGCGATGCCCATCGCGGCGAACAGTTGTTTGGCGACGCCAACCTGACGATCGCGATGGTCCCCGGCAAAGGGCTGGCCGATACGGAACTCCCGCGAATGGGGCACGCCTGCCAGATTGCGTTCCGTGTTACCGGCTCGAATTCGATCCAGTGGCTCGCCAGAGACGACGTTAAAATTCCACGGCTGGGTGTTCATCGACGATGGCGAGCGCATTGCCAGTTCCAGGATTTCTTTAATCAGAGCTTTCGGCACAGGGTCTGGTTTGTAACCTCTAATACTGCGGCGACCTAGCAGGACATCATCAAACTGCACGTTGAACCTCGTTGTGTAAATGTGGGGCTAGTTTACGTTATTACGACATTAATCACTGTAGCTGTTGCCAACTTGAAATATTGCGCTGACGACTTAACTGTTAGTGTAATGTCGATACTGAAGCAGTAGTGAGCCGGCGGCAATGGAAAGTGCTATTGCAGAGAGCAGTGCCAGACCGTAGATGAATCCTGTCTCGTGAGTGTACAGATAGCCCAGTACAAAGGGTCCGAGAACGCCGCCGCACTGCGATGCGGAGAAAAACATGCCGCTCGCCACACCTGCATGACGCTCGCTGACTTCCGGTAATTCCAGAAGCGTGAGTATCAATACCGTAACAAGACTGCTGTTGGCCAGTCCCTGCAGGAACAAACCGGTCAGCAGCGATGAGGGTTCATTGAATCGCAGCAGAATGCTGGCACCGCAGGCGGCAAGACTCAGCGCCATCAGAAGTTTGTAACGTCGATTTGGTGTCGCGAGCCTTGGAATGATCAGAGAGCCCGCGATGCCAATGGCTGTCGGTATCGCCGCCCAGTACCCCGCGTTAACTGCAGATAGCCCGTGTGACTGGAGCAGTTCCGGCAACCAGTTATTTAAACCATGAGCAAACATCATCACGCTGACGCTCATGAGCAGCACGATGATGACCGCAGGTCGCGTAGACAGGTGTCCAATGACCCGCAGTTGTGAAACAGGTGGGCCCTGATGACGACCCGTGGCCTGCGAGTTAACAGCTGTTGCCAGAACAAACCAGCAGATCGCAGCGACGAAGGCGATGCCTGCCCACAGAAGGAATATAGAGCGCCATGAGTCATTGAGCAGCGGCAGTAACACGGAATGTGTTGCCGCCAGTGAAACGATGCTGCCGATGGCGGGTCCTGTCATATAGATTCCCATAGCAAGACCACGGGAACTGCCACTGAAGGCGGAAATCACCACCTTGGAAGCGCCGGCAGAAACAACCGGCCCGCCAAGACCGAATAACATGACTGCGATCACCAGGCCGGTTGCATCGTCGACGAACACCCTGGCGAGTGCTGAGACAGCGACGGCAATACCGCCCAGGAAAAGGGCATAACGCGCGCCTATCCGATCCAGGAAGATGCCGGAAGGTATCGAAGAGAAGATGTAGACAAACTGCCAGGCACCCATGGCAAGACCCATCTGCGCATGGGTCATGTCCAGGTCAATAATAACCAGTGAAGCCAGCGGCGCGAGGCTGGTGGCGATGAGACCGAAGGATACGTAAAGAACCCATACCCCGAACAACAATAGCCATTTGTGGTGCCAGTTCTGGCCAGTTCCCTCTTCACTGGCCTGCAGCGATGAAAT
Source organism: Candidatus Azotimanducaceae bacterium (assembly GCA_965662805.1). Taxonomy (GTDB): domain Bacteria; phylum Pseudomonadota; class Gammaproteobacteria; order Pseudomonadales; family Azotimanducaceae; genus UBA9659. The sequence goes on from CBFIJB010000014.1 coordinate 50,420, forward strand.
GCTAGCTCCGCAACAGACGGCCTGCCGTTGCGCCGCTGTGTTCGTTGTTGGTCAGGAAGATCTCGCCGTTGACGACCGTGTTAAGTATTCCGCTGGCTGTCTGCTTCAGGCGTCTGGCTCCTGCAGGCAGGTCATTGAGAACTTCCGGCATATTGGGGCCGATCGTATCCGGATCGAACACCACGACATCGGCTGCCATGCCTTCGCGCAAAAGACCGCGGTCGTGCAGTCCCCAGAGTGTTGCTGTGTTATAGGTAATCTGCTTGACGGCTTCTTCCAGTGTGAGTGCTTCTTTTTCGCGAACCCAGTAGCTGAGCAGGTGTGTCTGCAGTGAACTGTCCATGATCTGCGAAACATGTGCGCCAGAATCCGAGAATGTCACTACGGACCGCGGGTGCTTGATCATCTCCAGCACGTGGTCCTGGTTTTCATTGGCGATGGGTGTGCGGAAGAACATTTTCAGGTCTCGTTCGAGCGCCATGTCGATCATCAGTTCAACAGGATCAACGCCTTTTTCCCTGGCGAGCTGCGCCATGGAGGGCTTGTCATAGACCATGTCATCCATGGGGAAAACATAGTCCCAGTCGGCGGGTCGGAGCTCGGCGCCGACAATTCTGGGTCCGGTGTACTCGCGGTTGGCGACTTCGACCAGCTTTGCCTTGATCTCCGGGTTGCTGAGTTTCGTTATCTGCTCATCGAGAGGCAGTTTGCGGATATCACGCCAGACATCCCAGTTGTCGTAAGGCGTTGCACTTTCAAATGACAGGATGTTGTTCAGGCCGCGTGTGTGTACCTGGGCGAACATGCGGCCGCCGGCTTCTGCCGTTTCGTCGAGCAGGTCAAAATATGGGCGCCAGATGTCGGGTGCGGCTTTAACGCTGAACATCCCCCAGGTTTGCGTAACACCTGATTCCACAGCCAGATCTCGCAACCGGTCATGGTACTCACGGATGCGTTCCGGATCGCGGCCGGGCGCCTCACCGGCGATTTCGAAAATCCCTTTGCCCGTTTCACCAACGGTGTTGACGATGGCGCGGACTTCTTCCCAGTTAGCGAGTCGGCTGGCAACGGGCCGATCATCGGCGGTGGTGTGATTGAAAGTTCTGGAAGTAGAGAAGCCAATGGCACCGGCGTGCATCGCCTCTCGGACGATCTGCTGCATCTGTTTGACTTCGTCTTCACTGGCTTCCTGTTCAAAAGCCCGTTCGCCCATGGCATAGGTGCGCAGAGCCGAGTGGCCAATGTAACCAGCATAGTTGATGCCCTTGGGCAGGTTGTCTACGGCATCCAGGAATTCCGGGAAAGTTTCCCAGGTCCATTCGATGCCTTCGAGCATGGCGTCTCTTGAGAGGTCTTCGGCGCGCTCGAGGCTGCGAAAGACAAGGTCCGCATCTTCCTGCTTGCAGGGGGCCAGCGTGAAACCGCAGTTACCCATCACAACGCTGGTGACGCCGTGGTAAGAGGAGCAGGAGCCTATTGGATCCCAGAACACCTGGGCGTCCATGTGTGTGTGTCCATCGACGAAGCCAGGGGAAACCACATGACCTTCAGCATCGATGGTCTGCCGGGCTTTTTCGTTGATGCGGCCAATCCGGGCAATCTTGCCATCGGTAATGCCGACATCGGCGCGATACCTGGCGCTGCCTGATCCATCGACAATCATGCCGTTCCTGATAACGATATCGTAGCTCATGTTGACTCCCTGATGGCTTTTTAGCCTTGCATCATACCAACATTACCTGATCTCTGGTTGCGGGCTGATTCAGGTTGATGCAAGCAGGGTGCTGACAAGCAGCTGCAACGCATTGCCGTGATGGGAGGTCCGGTGCGCCAGGCAGGTTGGCTCGGCCGTGTTGCGGAAGTCTGTTTCGAGTTCGACGAGATTGCCATTGGCAATATGGTTGGCAGCCAGGTGGCGTGGCAGCTGTCCGATACCCATACCATTAAGGTGGGCGGCGAGTTTCTCCTGCATGGTGTCGACATAAAGTGTCTGGCCATCACCAAACAGACCCCGGCTCAGTGCTCGGAACTGGGTCGAAGTATCGGCGACAACAACGCCGCGATACAGGCGGGCGGTCTCTGCCGTCAGAGGAGGTGTGTCACGGCAGGCAGGGTGATCCGGTGCGGCAACAACGCACATGTCCACTGGAAGCCAGGGATGAATGACGATGCCCTGACGATTTGCCTGATACTGATCAGGCAGATGTTCAACCGCTCCGATGATCAGGTCCACCCTGTCCTGGAACAGCGCTTCCCAGGTGCCGCCAAGCACCTGTTCCGTCAGGCTGATATAAATCTCCGGCCGAATCTCGTACAGCGATTGGATTGCCTGCCAGATCGGGGTGCGGTCCGCGGTGGTATCAATGGCTATCGCCAGGTTCGATTCCCAGCCGGTTGCGGTCCGCCGTGCTTCCTCTGCCAGAGATTCAGACTGATTAAGTAATCTCGTGGCACCGGATGCCAGAACCTGGCCCGCGGGCGTCAGCACGGCACGGCGACCTTCCCGCCTGAACAGGGTGACGCCCAGCTCTTCCTCGAGCTTCTGGACCGTGTAAGAGAGTGCCGATGGGACGCGATCAAGTTCTGACGCCGCCGCAGCAAAGCTGCCGCGCCGGGCAATGGTTTCAAGGACTCTGAGTGAGTCGAGACTAGGTATGTTCATAGATCAAAATAATTGAACAAATAGGTCAACGAAAGGCCATATATTGTTCTAAATCATTAATTAATAATAGCTTATGTAATCAATTAAGGAGAAAGATATGGGTTTGTTAGTGGATGGCAAGTGGCAGGATAAGTGGTATGACACCGAGTCTACGGGTGGCAGGTTCGTTCGACAGGACAGTCAGTTCAGAAACTGGGTCACCGCAGATGGTGCTGCTGGTTCGACAGGCAGTGACGGTTTCAAGGCAGAAAGCGGTCGTTATCATCTCTATATCTCTCTGGCCTGCCCCTGGGCTCATAGAACGCTCCTCATGCGTTCGCTCAAAGGTTTGGCGTCTCATATCTCTGTGTCGACGGTTGATCCACTGATGCTGGAAAATGGCTGGGTCTTCAGTGAAGAACGCCCGGATCATCTTTTTTCAAGTCAGTACCTTTATGAGGTGTATCTGAAAGCGGATGCTGATTACACCGGCCGTGTTACCGTGCCGGTTCTTTGGGATAAACAGCGCCAGACCATTGTCAGCAACGAGTCTGCAGAGATCCTGCGTATGCTGAACAGCGCGTTCAACGATCTCACCGGTAACCATGACGACTATTACCCGACATCTCTTCGTGAAGAGATCGACGCGATCAACAGTCGTGTCTACGACGGTATCAATAACGGGGTTTACCGGGCCGGATTTGCGACATCGCAAGACGCCTGTGAAGAGGCTTATCTCGATCTGTTTAAAACACTCGACTGGGTGGAAGAGACACTGGGCCGCCAGCGTTATCTGGCGGGTGAACGAATGACGGAAGCGGATTGGCGACTCTTTACGACGTTGATTCGTTTTGACGATGTTTACTTCGGTCACTTCAAATGTAACCGACAGCAGCTCAGCGAGTTTCCGAATATCTCTGGCTATGTGCGCGAGCTCTACCAGGTGCCCGGGGTCAGTGAGACGGTTGATCTGCCCTATATCAAGGCGCACTACTATGGCAGTCACGGCACAATCAATCCGTCAGGTGTTATTCCACTTGGTCATGAGGACGCCGCTGTGTTTGAAGCGCCCCATGATCGTGATCGCAGACATCCGATTGCAGCCTAGGAGAACGACATGGCATTGAAGGAGATTATTCGTCCTGCCCCCGCTGAAGATGGTGCCGGCGTCAGTATCCGGCGCATTGGTGGCAACATGATGCATTCGAGTCTCGATCCTTTTCTGATGATTGATGAGATTCGTTCGAATGATGAATCCGACTACATGGCAGGATTTCCGCCGCATCCCCATCGAGGTTTTGAAACGATTACCTATCTGCTCAAGGGTCATATGAAACACGAGGATCATATGGGTAACGTCGGGATCATGCGCGATGGTGGTGTGCAGTGGATGACTGCAGGCCGGGGTGTGATTCATTCAGAAATGCCGGAACAGACATCGGGCGTATTCCACGGCTTACAGGTGTGGCTCAATCTGCCCTCGGAGCTGAAGATGACGGCGCCGGCTTATGTCGAGATTCCACCTCAATCGATGGAAGTTCAGCAAAAGCAGGATTTCACACTCCGGGTGATTGCTGGTGAATTGAGCATCAACGGTGAGTCAATACAGGCGCCGCTGCCAGGTGAGAGCAGGGCGAGAGCGGCAGTTGCAGATCTCAACATGAGGCCTGGCGCATCCGTAAAACTGGATGCGGGTCGTCACCGAAGGCTCTTTGTTTACATCTACCAGGGCGCTGAGGTTGAGATTGGCGGAGATCGGTTGGGGTGCTTTGAACCTGGCAGTGCGACGCTGACAGCGACGGGTGAGGGTCTCTCTGCGCTGGTGCTCGCCGGTGAACCGCTGAGCGAGCCGGTGGTTCAGTACGGCCCTTTTGTCATGAATACACGTGAGCAGGTAGAACAGGCAATCAGAGATTACTCAGCCGGAACACTGGTGGATTAAGGAGAACAGCATGGATAAACCGAAGGTATACGATATCAAACCGCAGATGGCCGCCGTTGAGGAAGGCAAGACTTATCACTGGTGCAGCTGCGGACGTTCTAACAACCAGCCTTTTTGTGATGGTTCCCATCGTGAAACGGGCATGACACCGCTTGAGTTTGTCGCGAAGAAAACCGGTTCAGCGGCACTGTGTCTTTGCAAGCAGACGGGTAACCCTCCTTACTGTGATGGTACACATGCCCAGCTTGATGAAGGTGATATTGGTAAAGACTGCACGAAAACGATTGCCAGTGATGCGGCGCCACCCCCAAGGGCAACCCCGGAAGAGCCCCATGTAGAACTGATTCATGAGCTCGCGAAAAACGGCCTCAGTAATGTGGGTCACCACGGCCCGATGGCAGCCATGGGTGTGCCGTCTGCAAGCCTGCCACAGTGGGACGACATACAGTTGCTCGCTGCGCAAATGGCAACACAACCTCTGCAGGAAGACGTGGCCGTAGGCACGGAGCTTGTGATCGGTCCTCGTGCCAGTAGGCCGCTGACTCTTGATATCCCGCTCTTCGTTTCTGATATGAGTTTCGGTGCCCTGTCAGAAGAGGCCAAGATAGCACTTGCGCGCGGCGCGGAGATGGCCGGAACAGGAATCTGTTCCGGAGAAGGCGGTATGTTGCCTGAGGAACAGGCAGAGAATCCCCGTTACTTTTATGAACTGGCTTCGGCGCAGTTTGGTTATCGTGAAGAGTTGATGGCGCAGGTACAGGCCTTTCATTTTAAAGGTGGTCAGGGTGCTAAAACCGGCACAGGCGGACATCTGCCTGGTAGCAAGGTTACCGACAAGATAGCAGAGGTGCGCAGACTTGAGCCTGGTTCTGCTGCAATCTCGCCAGCGAGATTCGAAAAACTGAAGCACGCAGCAGACTTTAAAGCGCTAGCGGATCAGGTGCGTGAGCTCTCCGGTGGAATACCCATAGGGTTCAAGCTGTCAGCGAATCATATTGAGGCTGATATCGACTTTGCCCTGGAGGCGAGCGCGGACTACATCATTCTTGATGGCCGTGGTGGTGGTACGGGTGCTGCACCTCTGATCTTCCGCGATAACATCAGTGTGCCGACGATTCCTGCACTGGCTCGGGCCAGAAAGCACCTGGATGCCTGTGCGCCTGATGTCACCCTGATTATTACCGGGGATTGCGACACAGGACCCTGCGTTGAGAGCGAGGCTCGATGTTGACGTTGCTGCCCAACGTCTCTCAACCTTCTTTGCTGCTGCGACCCAGCTAATCTGCCTGCTGGCGCGTGCCTGCGGTCATGACCATGTCTCGCAATTCTCCCAGGATGATCTCACCACCTGGAAGAAATACATGGCCGAGCTGACGGGTATCCGCTTTGCAGGCGTGGCTTAAACCACCGCTCGATTTTTGTCTATGGTGTCATGCGGCGGTTCCAGCCAGCGAACCACCCCATGGCCCTGATCTTATGGGAAGGTGGAAAACGACGTTGTCAGAGAATCGTGGGATTCATCTGCCAGATGCTGAAGTTCAGACACGCTGCAAAGATCACCCAGAGAAGGTAGGGCGCCATGAGTAACGCGGCGCTGGTTGAACCAAGTCTCCAGAATGCCATCATGTTGGCGATGATGAGTCCCACCAGAACCACGATGTTTACGAAGGCCAGAAGTCCATCCTGCCAGGCAAAGAACAACCAGGACCAGAGGACGTTGACGATCAGCTGACCCGCATACAACGAGAACGCCAGGGACGTTGCGTTGAATCGATGCTTACGCCAGACCAGCCAGCCTGCCACAGCGATCAGGGTGTAGAGCAATCCCCAGGCGGGTCCGAATATTTGAGCAGGTGGCGCCCAATCCGGTTTGTCGAAGATGGGATAAATTTCCGGTGCATTGGCCGAACCAATGCCAGCGATGGCGGCCAACAGGTAGATAGCGGTGGTCCAGGCGATTAACGTCAGGATGTTCTGGGTTCTACTCATCTCGGTGGCGGCAGTTCCTGGTTTTTGATCATCATGATGCCCCTGTCATAAAGGCTCCGGATTTCAGACATAATACGTTGTCAGTCTTTCGAAAAGTATTGCGATGTCCAGAACGATCTTGTTGCTAATTGCGCTTACGTGGGTGTTCGGGGCTGCAGCGGAAGAACAGAATACAGAGGATCGCATTCGTTCCCTGCTGAAAGAAACACCGTTAATCGACGGACACAATGACCTGCCCATTCAATACGCATTCAGAGTCGGTGGCGATCTCAGCAAACTGCCTTTTGATGCCGATCTCACCGCCATCGAAAGACCGACACAGACAGACCGTAACCGCATGCGCGCTGGCATGGTAGGTGCCCAGTTCTGGTCGGTATTTACACCTATTGCGGCGTATCCCGGCTCACCGGGCGACAGCGCCAGAGTTCTGAAGCAGATCGACCTGGTGCATCGCCTGGTGGCAGCCTATCCCGAAGATCTGGAGCTGGCACTGACGGCTGACGATATCGAGCGTATTCATCAGAACGGGAGAATCGCTTCGCTGATAGGTATTGAAGGCGGTCATGCTATTGAGGATTCTCTGGCGGGGCTGCGCATGTTCTACAGACTCGGTGCAAGATATATGACGTTAACGCACTCGAAAGGTCTTTCATGGGCGGATTCAGCGACCGACGAAGCGCGGCTTGGCGGTTTGTCAGAGTTCGGGTTTGATGTCGTCCGGGAGATGAACCGATTGGGCATGCTGGTTGATCTTTCTCACGTGTCGGTGGAGACGATGCATGACGCGCTTGAAGTCTCGAGCGCACCTGTCATTTTTTCCCATTCCAGCGCGTATGCGGTCACCGCTCATCCTCGTAATGTACCAGACGAGGTGCTGGAAAAATTGAAAGCGAACAATGGCGTTATTATGGTGACCTTCTATCCATCTTATGTCTCCGATGAGGTCAGGCTTGCCTGGGACAGCATCCGTGAAGAGGTTTACGCGAAAACGAATGATCCGGCGGAGCGTCGAAAGCTTTTCTCTGAGCTTCGAGCCAGTCGCGAGCTGCCTCGCCCGACCCTCGCTGATGTTGCCGACCATATCGATCACATCAAATCAGTGATCGGTACGGCTCATATTGGTATCGGCGGTGACTATGACGGTATGCCGCCCGGCCCGATCGGGCTTGAGGATGTATCAACCTATCCCGCGCTGTTCGCAGAGTTGATAAAGCGAGGATACAGCGATCAGGAGCTTCGCCAGATCGCCGGAGGCAATCTGCTACGCGTTATGCGAGATGCGAAGAAGATTGCTGCTAGCCCGCATTCCTGAGCCGTAGCCACCATTCCTGCAGAACCACCGGCATATTCTCAGCGTATTCTCGCATGAGATCCGATGCATCTTCCGGTAACGACATGGGGTTGGTTTCAGTCAGGTCACATGCGCCTTGTATTGGGTCTATCCATTCAAGCTCCAGGTTTTCCAGCAGTGCGCCGAAATCGGGTGCTTCATGGTGATCGGAAGTCTGGTGCTGCATAAAGCCGAGGTAGTCATCAAACGATTCCATGCAGTAGTAGGTGCGAGGTTCAGCACCTCGCCAGTACTCGTATCTTCGGCAGGTGGGTTCGTGTTCGTGTGTTGCACTGAACATCTCTCGTGCGACAGCTTCGAACTCGGACTCTTTGCCTTCGAAAACCGTAATTTTTGCCATAAAGGTTGCCACAGCTTCGCTCCTTCATTGATTGAGTAATTGGTGTCAGAGGCTCTTTGTATCATCGCAAGTTTGTTCGTAGCAATCTCTCAGGTAGTTAACCGGCGGAAGTTGATATTGGTTCATCCTTGCGCCACGTGCCCAGGTATAACGCAGCGGTTGTGCCGAGACCGTAGAGGACCATACCGGCTGCGATGCACATGTATAACTGATCGACGGTCCCGTTAACCACGTGGGCAATCAGCCAGCCGCCACCGACAGCGACGATAAAGCGGCACGCGGTTGCCACGACTGGCCAGCCGACAGCGCCTGAACCCTGCGATGCGAAAAACAGGGAAAGCCCCATGCCGAGAAATCCGAAGAATGGCCCCGCGATCTCAAAGTAGCGTGCCGCGATACGAACCGTGTCAGGATCGCTCGAGAAAATTTCTATCCAGCCCTCCGGATAGAGCGCCAGCAGAATACCCAGCGAACCGGTGATCAAGCCTGCAGTCAGACCGCCAACCCAGCCAACACGTTCTGCGCGATCAAAGTCTCCGGCGCCGATACAGGCGCCCGACATCGCATTCATGGACACGCCAAGTCCAAACACAAGAGGTATCACCAGGAACTCTACTCTCGCTGCAATACCGTATCCGGCGAGCGCTGCGGTTCCGTATTGTCCGACCAGTGCAGTAACAAACAGAATGGTAAACACGGTGAAGAAGGGTGAGATTGCTACGATGCCACCGATCTTGAGGATGGTGCTAATCAGCTCAGTGTCAGGGTGATAATGTTCTGTATTAAACCGGACACGCAAGCGGCCGGTTGCCAGAAGAAAAACAAGCACCGCGACATTAATGGCATTGACAGTCAGGACTGAAATGGCAGCGCCTGCCAGTCCCAGGCCGGGTAGGGGACCGGCACCCAGAATCAGCAATCCTGACAGGGGGACCTGGATAACTGCCGCGATCGCCATCAGTGCCGCGGGCAGCCTCATGTTGCCACTGCCGCGAACCACGCCCATCATCATGTTGGACAGCCAGAGAAGGACAGAGCCTGGGAAGAAAATGGCGATATAGGTTTTTGCCGCTTCGAGTACATCCGCCTGTGCGCCGAGTTGGCGGAGTAAGAATTCGCCGGCCAAAAGATAAATCAGCATCAGAGTGAGGCCGAGCACAAAAGCGATATAGATAACCTGCCACAACAATGCCTCCGCACGAGCCATATTGCCTGCGCCGAGCGTTCGTGCGACGACGCCGGTGACCGCGCCTCCGATAGCGCCGCCTGATAGCATCTGCACCAGCATCATCAGTGGAAATACGATCGCCATGGCGGCAAGTCCGTTTGTGCCGAGCCTGCCGATAAAGTAGATCTCGGCAATGGATACACTGCTCTGAATAACAAAAGCCACGGATTGTGGTGTCGCCATACCCAGCAGGGTAGGCAGTATCGGACCGTGACGAAGCGGGTCTGTTGTCAGCGGATTGCCCTCAGATAGTCTCGAGTGTATTGCCTGCACTCCGAAACCGGGTGAGTTCCAGTTCTTCGCGGACTGACTGTCCAAGTTCTGTATTCATGTCGTCCACGGGGATCCCGATGGAATCAGCGATACGCACCATTCGCTGGAAGTTTGCCGCAACGCCAGCCGCATCTACCAGGACGTCAAAGCCTGCGGTTTCAAGCAGATCGTTGCGACTTGCAACAAGTGCGGCCGAATCCCGCCGCGCCACCGCTTCGGCAAAGCGCATAAGCAGCCTGCCATGTTCGATGCCAACCGAGGCACCGTCGGCATCACCAATCACACCCTGCAGGTTGATGTGTTTCTCGTTGGTCTGCGCGCTCACACGGAGCATCGATGCGTGGGCGTTAGTTCAGTAAAAGCACTCATTGACGGAGGATACCCTGCCGGCAATCAGTTCCATCTGCATGCGATCAATGGCGCGGTTATCTTCCTTGACGAAATTAGCCATAGCCTCAAACGAAAGATACTGGGCGCCAGCAAGTCCACGCCAGTCACGAAGGGCATCAGGCACCAGCGTGAGAGCGCGCACGACGTTGGCACCGCGACCCTCAGGCCAGAGGTCTGATTCGTTGCCGGTTGCACCATCGGGCGATACGGTGGGTACGAATCCCATGTCTTCGCTCAGATGGGCGGGGGTGTAACGGCTGATATCGCCGGGTATCGATCTTGGCAGCGGCTCCAGCGGTTCACCGATAGCGCGGTGAAATTCATCGATGCTGAAGACCGCAACCACAATCCCCACGAGTTCGACATACGCTGCTTTGGAGAGTCCGGCTTCAACATTCTTATCTATCCAGGTCCGCGTGATGCGGCCCTGGTCAGTGATGATCCTGTGAACGGCGTCAACAGCCACTTCGGGCAGGTCACTCTGGCGAAAATGTTCACCCGGGAAGTTGTAGGGTGACAGTGCATCGCGACGCGCCCGGCAATAGTCACAGGCCAGGGCGGCTCGGGACTCGCTGGCAATGGCCACGCGCTCTGCACCGGTCCACCAGCTGCCGGGTTGCGCCAGTGTTCGCCAATATTTCTGATGAGCTTCGGTAATGTCCTGTCGTACAGGGAAAGAGACGTTGTTGTACTCAAATGTCGCCATAATGATTGAGGTCGGGACCCTTCAGTCGTGTAACGTTGCCATGAAACGGGGATATCTGCCAGCCGCGCGGATTCCTCATAACCCTTGTCGATAGAATAGAATTTCAGCTTGTATGAAGAACTCTGACCTTGAACTCTACGAAACCCATATCCATTGCCCCTACTGCGGGGAGCGTCTGTCTATTCTGATAGACACCACTGATGCAGGCAGTGAGTACATCGAGGATTGCCAGGTGTGTTGTCGCCCGATCACCATGAACGTATCACCGGACGGTACCGAGGTGTTTGCAAGCGGTGAGAATGACTGACTGATCGTCAAAGAAGGGCGGCTTCGTCAACGCTTCGACAGCAGTTCCTGCCGGCTTCCTTGGCCAGATAGACGGAACGGTCCGCGGCGCCTATCAGATTGCCGGGTTCGAGCATGTCGGATGAACGAGTCGCGTATCCAATGGATACGCTGCCATGCCAGATTTCCTTGCCGTCGTCCTGGCAGACACTCATGTCATTGACGACAGCGCTGATCTTCGTTGCCAGTTGTCGTGCGCCGGCAAGATCGGCGCGACACACAATCAGAAACTCATCACCACCCAGCAGGCCAACCAGCTCGTCGCTTCTCATTGCGTCCTTAAGACAGCTGGCCAATTCGACCAAAACACGGTCACCCTGATCATGCCCATAATCATCATTTACGCGCTTGAAGTAATCTGCGTCGATCATCAGGCAGGCAAGATCACCACCCTGTCGCCACTGCTCCTGCAGATGATTCATGATGCTACGCCGGTTAGGCAGACCGGTTAAAGCATCAATAAAAGCAATCTCCTGCAATTGCTCGTTTGCCGCCTTCAGAGCAGCTGTGCGTTCATTGACCAGTTCTTCAAGGTGTTCGTTCAGGTCATGTAACTGATGGTTTCTTTCCGACATCTGATTGAACAGGTACTGCAGCGCGCGGACTAACGGCTCTTTCGAATCATCTCGTCTCTGCTCATAGTGCTGGTAAGCTGCCACGGGATCTTCGCCTGCTTCGATGGCCTTGATCTGTCGGCCCATATTCTTGTCTTCCCCAAGAATGTGAAACGCCAGCCAGTTCATAAGAAACCCCAGCAGATCCTCCGCTTCCTGGGATGTCGGCGTGTGTATTTCCGCTGCCAGGAGATTCACCTCGCGAAGGAAGCGCCGGTGCACCGAGTGATGCGAATCAATGTGTCGCTGATCCACGCCGACTGTCGACATGAGCGCTTCTTCTTCAGCAAAGTGATAGATCGCGTAGTCATTCAGTTCTTTGATGAGGTGCTCGAATGCTTCGAGCGTGAGTGTCCCGTCTGAAAGGCGGTCACCAAAAGAATTAATCAGATCCACTAACCGGTGATGCTGTTCGTCAATAGACGCCAGGCCGGTCAGGAAATATTCATCCCAGACAAATGAATCCATGAAGTTTCTCTGCTGGTTCATTGACAGGTTAGTCGCTACCCAAGGCCGTGACAACAGGTGTTAAAAGTACCTGATTTAGTCGCCTGTGCATGTTAGCTTTTAGGAATCCGCGACAACTCGAGGGAAGAAATTGGAACAGTCACTGCAGGTAGAGATTCTCAAAGAACTGATGAGCCAGTTGGAAGAGGGCAGGAATATTGATGCCGGCGTGCAGTACAGAATGCCGACAACTTCCTATGTCTGCCCGGATCAGGCGCAGAAGGAGTGGCAGGCCTTTTTTCAGGGACACCCACAGTTAATCGGGCTGTCCGGTGAGCTTCCGGAGCCTGGCAGTTTCATCACTCTGGATGACTTCGGCACACCGATACTGGCAACTCGCGATAAGAGCGGAACATTTCGGGCTTTTCTGAATGCCTGTCGACATCGCGGCGCTCGCGTCGCTGGCAAAGATCGAGGCAAGACGAGTATGTTCACGTGCCCGTTTCATCACTGGGGCTATGGCAACACGGGAGAACTGATCAGCATTCCGAATGAGGATCATTTCGGTCCGATCGATAAAGCCTGCAACAGCCTGATCGAGTTACCCGCATTGGAACAGTGTGGTTTGCTATGGGTTCACCCGCAACCGGATGCAGATCTGGACATTGAAGCATTGCTTGGAAAAACGCTTTCAGATGAACTCGCGAGTCATCATCTCGGTGATCTTGTCTTCGCCGGGGATACGACTATCGACAAAAACCTGAACTGGAAACTGGCGAACGACACGTTCGGTGAAACATATCATTTCCAGAAATTGCACAAGGACACGCTCGGCAGGCTATACCTTGGCAACAATCTGCATCTTACGGAGTTTGGCCGGCACCATCGATTTATCACTGCCAACGGTGCGATACACGCCATGCGGGAACAACCTGAACCTGAATGGCGACTGACCAAAGCTACCTTCGTGCTTTACTATCTGTTTCCCAATATTCAGCTGGTCGTCAACGAACAAAGCGTCAGCCTGATCAAGATATACCCGGATCCCAGGAATCCAGGGCACTCAGTTACCCAGGTCGCTTTTTACTATTCGCAGGCAGCGATGGCTGGTGCATCCGATGTTGCTGACGTCAGTAAAGATCAGGTTTACGACGTAGAGGCCCGAGCGAATACCGGGCCAAACCTTGCCGCCTCACGGGAAGTGTTCAGCAGTACGATCGCGAACGAAGATTACCTGATGGGTGAGATGCAGCAGCAAGCTGCGGAAAATGGCCTATTGAAAGAAGTGATCTTTGGTCGAAACGAACCGGCTCTGCACCACTTCCACAACTCTTACCGGGAAGCCCTGAATCAGCCGCCCCTGGAACCTGTTGAGGTTTCGTCATCGGCTTAAGCTGGTGCAACAGAATTGAGTTTCCCAAGAGGTAACTGTGGTGCCACTCACTCGCGTTGCTGATTTTTCGTGCCCGGTAAAAATGGCGACTCCACAAAGACAAAGCCCCCGCTAAGTAGCGAGGGCTTTTCTTGTCTTGCTTACCGGACTCAGCTAGTTGCTGGTCGGATTGCTCTGCAACTTGTCGAGCACAGCTTCCAGGTTGAAGCTGCCGGGCTTCTGCCGCGGCGGGAACTTCTGATAGGTAGCCAGATGCTGAGAGACATAATCGACAGCCGGCAGGATCAGGTAGGCGCGTTCAAAGCGCCACATGTCATAACCGGCGGCTTCGTGGTCGGCACGTTCAAACGGGTCGCCACGCATATCGAACAGCTTCGGAAGGCGCAGGGTGACGAATGGCTCCTGCCATACTTCGAAACCGTGTCCCCGTTGCTCCATAAAGACCATCTTCCATCGATCATAGCGGAGGTTTGCCAGTTGACCGTCGTCGGTCCAGTAGAAGAATTCCTTGCGCGGTCCTTCATCCACGTCACCCTTGAAGTAAGGCAGCAGGTTGTAGCCGTCGAGATGGACCTTGTACTTCCGGCCGATCGCGCGGTGTCCTGACAGGAGCTTTTCCTTGATGTCGGGTTCGCCAGCCGCCGCCAGGATCGTTGGCAGCATGTCTTCGTGCGAGAACACATCGTTATAGATAGTGCCTGGCTCGATCACACCGGGCCACTTGATCATCGTGGGTACGCGGTAACCGCCATCCCAGTTAGAGTTCTTCTCATTCCGGAACGGCGTCATCCCACCGTCAGGCCAGGTGAATATCTCAGCGCCATTATCAGTGGAATACATGATGATCGTGTTTTCAGTGAGGCCAAGCTGCTCGAGCTTGTCCAGAATCTGGCCAACGTGGCCGTCATGCTCAGCCATGCCGTCTGCGTAGATCCCCAGCCCGGTCACACCTTCGGATTCCGGCTTCAGGTGTGTGTTCACGTGCATGCGCGTGGAGTTCCACCAGAGAAAGAAAGGTTTCTCCGCTGCTGCTGCCCGTTCCATAAAATCGATGGCGCCTGCAGTCACTTCCTCGTCAACCGTTTCCATGCGTTTCTTCGTCAGCGGGCCAGTGTCTTCGACATTGCCATCAGCAGACGACCTGATAACGCCACGAGGGCCAAACTTTTTGCGGAATTCTGCGCTTTGTGGGTAGTCGGGACTCTCCGGCTCTTCCTCGGCATTGAGGTGGTAAAGGTTACCGAAGAACTCGTCGAAACCATGATTCGTCGGCAGATGCTCGTCCAGGTCGCCCAGGTGATTCTTGCCGTACTGTGCCGTCATGTAGCCGTGATTCTTGAGAAGCCCGGCAATAGTTGGGTCCTTCTCGGACAGCCCCTCTTTGGCGCCGGGAAGCCCGACCTTCAGAAGTCCTGTGCGGAACGGGCTCTGGCCGGTAAGGAAGGCTGCGCGACCGGCAGTGCAGCTTTGCTGACCATACCAGTCTGTGAACAGTGCGCCCTCTTTGGCAATCCTGTCGATGTTCGGCGTCTCGTAGCCCATCATGCCGCGGTGGTAAGCGCTGGTGTTCATCCAGCCGATGTCATCACCCCAGATGACAAGAATGTTGGGTTTGTCGTCTGCGCTGGCAGAGAGGACAACGCCGAGCAGAAGCATGAGCCCCTGAGCGGACTTTGTCAGCGTCGTTCGCAATGAACGGGCGCATGGACGATAAAAACTGAGATTCATAATTAAGTACCTTCGATAGGACGGTAGTGAAAAAAAGGCTGTGCAGGGAAGTCGGCCTGAGTAGCGTCGCCAGTATATAGGTTGCTTACCAGTATTTTCGGTCAATTTTGTATTAATTTTGTTGAGTTGAATCCTGTCTTCTTGTGGTGATCGATCGCGCGGGTAGAGCACTCTGGCGTGCAGAACATCGCATTTGCCTCCACATAGCGCTGTATCCGGTCGCCTACTTGATGCAGGTCATGGTGAAAGTTTGCCTCTTGCGTGAGAATCTTATGTTCACGATTCACTGGAACCGGTCCCTGCTATGTTTTACAGGCTGTGTAGCTGGATTACGCTGGTTTTTATCCTCGAGCTGATAGTTCCATTTATCTCGTCAGCGGCGGCGGATTCCGCGTGCGTCATGTGTCATCGAACCCAGGAGCATACCTCCACACATAAGGGATTCGACCAGGCTGGCTGTCAATCCTGTCATGGAGAAAGTGGGGCGCATATGCGCTCGCCCCGTGCCGAGTCACCAGATTTCAGTTTTATGGGTGATGACGGCTCAGGTAGTCAGTGTCTCGCCTGTCACGAGGGTAGTGGCATGGCACACTGGTCAGGTGGCGAGCACGAGATGGCAGGTGTCGACTGTCAGCAGTGTCATCGGGTACATGACACCGATGCCGCTACCAGTGCCAGTAGACAGGCACTCTGCCTGGATTGCCATCCCACAGTGAAAGCATCCCTGCATCTGCCAAGTCGCCATCCGATCCTTGAAGGGTCCATGTTGTGCACGTCATGTCATGAACCGCACGGCAGCGCCAATCAGTCATTGCTCAAAGGTATCCTGCCAACAGACACCTGCATTGATTGCCACCAGGATCTTCGTAGCCCACGTCTTTTTGAACATGAGCCGGTGACTGAAGACTGTGGCCTGTGCCATGCGCCGCATGGTTCAGCCATCAGCGGCATGTTGAAGTCCCGCCCGCCATTTCTCTGCCAGCAGTGTCATATGGGCGTCGACCATGTGAGCCAGTTGCCTGGCTCAGAATCACTCCAAAGCCGATCACCGGGACTCATGGCAGGTAGCTGTGTGAACTGCCACAGCCAGGTACACGGTTCCAACCATCCATCAGGTTCATGGCTGACACGATGAGATTGCTGCCCATCTGCTGTCTCGCGTTTATCTGCAACGGGTTTGCGGAGCCGGAAAATCATCTTGATGTCTCGCTGATCGGAGTGTCCGACGACAGTTTCACGTTTGGGCAGTACAACGGGCTTTATGAACAGGGTGCGCATCTCGATGCCGGTTTCCATTGGTCGCCGGTCAACGCGAACTGGACCCTGTCGGGCAAACATCTCGGTCTTGATAACCGGGAACTGCAGTTTCATTTTCCCGATCCCGGCAGGTTGAATATCACCGTCAGCTATAACGAGATCTACCGACGATCGAACGATTCCGGGGTCACGCCGTTTTCTGGTTCATCGACGCAATCATTGCCGGTTGTCTGGACACCAGCCGTCCGCGCGACTGGATTCAATCCAGCATTGATCACCAGCGATGTGGATCCCGCGACGCGACGACGAATCCTGACGGCTGATATTGACGTGCGTCTCTCGGAGACGTTCGGGCTGGGATCGACAGTAAAGTTCACTGAAAGACAAGGCGACAGGCTGACTGCCGGTGCTGTTTACAGCGACGCAGCCAATCCGCTGGGCGTTGCTCTCATAGCCCCTATCGATGAAAGTGTGACCGAGGCTGAACTGCGTGCGCAGTTCGAATTCGGCAAACTGTCGCTCCAGATCGCTCCCCGTTTCATCTGGTTTAAGAACCAGGAAGAAGGGCTGGCCTGGCAGAACCCCTATGCGACAGGATCAGATTCCCGCATTGATTACCCCGCCGGTTTTGGCAGCCTCTCCACGGCACCCGACTATGAGCACAGAGGTTTATCTGTCACAGGTACTTACAGGTGGCAGCCGAAATTTCTTCTGGTGTTGACCAGTGCGGAAAGTGTGACCGAGCAGGAGGATGATCTCAGTGACTACACCATCAATCCTCTGCTCAATGTATCAAGCCAGCTCCCCGTCAGCGCGCTGGATGGAGAACTGCAAACGAGACGATGGACGCTCGGTCTGAGAACCAGGCCGTTTGCCCGAACTACCGTCAACGTGACGTATCTGTTTCGCGAGAGAGACAACACCGCATCCAGCTATGCCTGGCTGCGGGTGCCTGGCGACGGCGCCGATCAACTGGATAGCCGATTTGCTCTGACCAATCGCTCACTCAAGCAGAACATTGACCGGTTCACGGTGGAAGGGGCCTACCGCCTGCGCAACCGAACGCGTTTGACCCTTGGGTACGAGAACGAGCAGCAGTACCGCAACCATGCCGCGGTGACCGATACGGAACTGGAGACGTGGAGCTTCAGCGCGAATTCTCCGATCACGCCGACCTTTTCCGCTGCGATGACAGCGAGTTATGCCAACAAGGCTGGCTCAACCTATGAGTGGTCACGATCTTTCTTTCAGACACTGTCGTCAGAGCTGATCGAAGTCATCCCCGACGATCAGCGCTGGCTGAACCATCCCTTGCTACGTCAGTACCATCTGGCGAACCATGAAGATGTCACGATCGAATGGCGGGCAAACTGGTCCATAAATCCCGAGTGGCAGGCGCAGGTAAGCGCAACCTTCCGGGACGTTGACTTTGATCGCAGTGAACTCGGGCTGACTGGCAGCCGTCGGCACCAGTTGCACTTTTCCCTGAATCACGAGTTTGCTCAGGCACGGGGAACAGCGTGGTTCTGGGCAGATGCTTCCCGTCAGGATCGTGACCAGCGTGGCCGGGATTTTGGTGGCGGCATCCAGAAGCCAGCCAACCGTGTCTCGCCACCATTACCACAGGCGAGTGATCCTGCACGAGATTACGAAACACGTTTGCGCACGGACATGCTCAGTGTCGGGCTTGGCTTTAACTGGAATCTTGCCGACAGTATGACCCTGGAGCTGCAGTACGTCGGCATGGATGTTGACGAGTCCTATGACCTTTCGACCTCTGGTGCGCGAGACCTTGCCAGTGAGAATCTGCCAACTAACCACTATCGCCTGCACGACCTGCGCAGCACCGTGCGCTATCAGTCGAGTGAGCGAACAGAGCTGGCACTGACCTGGCGCTACTACCGGTTCGCCGAGGACAACTTCCAGCTGAATAACCTGTCACCCATGACAATCGAGAGATTCCTCTGGACAGGTCAACAGGCTGCCAATGAGGCAGTCAACCTTATCGCACTTTCCATGCATTACCGTTTCGGGAGCCAATGATGAACCTGCGCCGTGATTACGCCGTCGGACTCACCGCCGTCACTCTTCTCATCCTGCTGTCTGCCTGTGGCGGTGGTGGGGGATCAGGTGCGCCCGATGTTGCACCAGGTCCGCCGCCCGCGAATCAGCCGCCGCCAGTGGATCCTGTCCCGCCAACGCAGGTGCCTAATAACTATGTTGATGCAGAAGTCGCCCGCGCCACGATCACGGAAGTCAGGATCGGTGACTCCGATGAGGTGGATTTCTCACTGGTCGATGATGACGGTATCGCGCTTACGGGGCTTACTTCTGCCAATGTGCGTTTGCATATGGCGAAACTGATACCCGCAACCGATGGCAACGCTGCGTACTGGCAGTCCTACTTCAATCGGGTGAAAGTACCTGCGGTCAATCCTGAGAATCCGTCTGCCATCCAGGCGACATCTGAGCGGGGCGGCGAACTGACCGATCACGGGGATGGCACTTACACCTACCAGTTTCTTGCTGACATAGAAGATGTCAACGAACCGCTGGCGGTTAACTTCGAACCTGAACTGACTCATCGGGTTGGCATCCAGTTCAGCGGCGGTTTTCCCATTAATCCTACATACGACTGGGTTCCGGCAACCGGCGCGACTTCAGCCATTGTCACTCATGATGTGGCGGCAACAGACTCCTGTAGTACCTGTCACAATCCGCTTGCCATTCACGGCGGCGGCAGGTTTGAGATGAAACTCTGTGTGACATGTCACAATCCGGGCACCATAGAGCCTAATTCGGGGGAGTCCATGGATATGGCTGTCCTGACACACCGGATACATATGGGCGCGCAGCTGCCGAGTGTGCTTGCCGGTGAGCCTTATATTGTTTGGGGTTACAGGGATTCAGAACATGATTACAGCGATGTCGTGTTTCCGCAGAACGTGGCGAACTGTGCGAAATGTCATGCTGGCAGTGCTTCGGCGGATGAACCGATCGTTGCTGCAAAGCTGACCAGTGAGGGGGATAACTGGCACCAGGTACCTACCATGACGTCCTGCGGGTCCTGCCACGATGATCTCGATTTTGGTTCACATCAGGGTGGGCAATTTGATAACAGTGGTTGCCAGAGTTGTCACAATCCTGCGGGCATTTCGGGCAGTATCATCGACAACCATCGTAACCTGGCAGTCGCACTGGCCGGAGAGGTGGCAATTAATATTGAAGCCGTCACGAATACGGCACCTGGATCGCGACCGATTGTGCAGTTCTCCGTCACCAATCCCGCAGATGCGGATCGACCCTGGGATATCCTGAATGATCCCTCATGGTCGCGGCTCCGGCTTGCCCTGTCCTGGAATACTGATGATTTCACAAATACCGGCGTCACTTCTGACGGTAAGCCCTACTCCATGATCACGGACGCGCTTGCGCTTGCAACCGCTGATGGCGATGGCACTTACACGCTGACTGCGAAAGATCCTTTGCCTGATGGCAGCGAGCACCCGTTTCGGGCAGCGACCGGCACGGGTATGGCTATTTTCGAAGGCCGCCGCGAGGTGCAGGGGGAGCGAATACCGATCAGGACATCGCCATCTTACTTCGCCATCGACGATCTGACGGATTCATCACTAACGATAGTAGAAAGGCGCAAGGTTGTCAGTGCCGAGCAATGTGATGCCTGTCATGGTCTCACGCGTTTTCATGGTGATCTCAGGACAAATACCGAGGCGGGCTGCCAGGGCTGCCACAATCCGCGCACTGCGACCGATGCCGGCGAATCACTGGACATGAAACGTATGATTCATGGGATTCATGCGGCGGCGGTCCGCACGGAGCCTCTTACGCTCCGTGGCGATCCTTTTGATACAGAGGTCGTTCAGTTTCCAGGAGAGCTCAAGGATTGCCGGACATGTCACGCAGCAGGCTCATATCTGTTGCCTGTCTCCGATGTGCTGCTGGGTGTGACAACCGATATGGGTGCTGATCTGGCTGACCCTGCCGATGATGTGATGATGACTCCGCAGGCAGCAACCTGTACCGGTTGTCATGACAGCGAACTGGCGAAAGCCCACATGACGCAGAACGGGGCTGACTTCACCGCAAGCGAGGCAACAATCGGGGTAAGTACGGAGACCTGTGAGATCTGTCATGGCGCCGGGCGAACCTCGGATGTCATGATTGTGCACGATCTCCAGTGAGTCTCCTGACCGCACTCTCCCGGCCGGTTACGCACCGGCTTGCGCAGCGTATGCTGCGATTCGGTGATGAGCAGGCCAGCCAGTTCCGTCTGGAACCGGAGGCTGGCAGGCAATACCTGCTTTATGTGCACGTTCCTTATTGTGAGTCGCTCTGCCCATACTGTTCCTTCCATCGTGTGCGCTACAACCCTGACAGTGCGGCCGACTACTTCCTCGCACTCCGGCGTGAAATCGAATACTACGCGGCGGCGGGATTTCAGTTCCGGGAGGTCTATGTTGGCGGCGGCACCCCCACCGTTAACCTGCCCGAGCTGGTCCGGACCCTGCGACTCGTTCATGATCGCTTTGATATCGAGGCGGTTTCGGTCGAGACCAACCCTAATCATCTGCATGCGGAGGTAACCGGGCCGCTGCTGGATGCCGGGGTCAAAAGACTGTCCGTCGGTGTGCAGAGTTTCGACGACAGCCTGCTGGATCGAATGGGGCGTCTCACGCCTTATGGATCCGGTGGTGATATTGCCCAGAGACTGAGTCAGGTTGCCGACACATTTGACACGGTCAACGTGGATATGATCTTCAACCTCCCCGGACAAAATGAGGCCATGCTGGCGCGTGATCTGAAGCAACTGCTCGATACCGGTGTCGGTCAGGTATCTTACTATCCTCTGATGGTTGCTGATTCTTCGGAGAAGCATATCCGCCGGGAGATGGGGTCATTCAGTCTTGCGGCGGAAGAGCAGCTGTACCTGATGATTCTGGATACGCTGCGAGTTACGCACCCACCATCTTCTGTCTGGTGCTTCTCAAAGGACGCGAATCAGATCGATGAGTACATCATTAACTTCCCGGAGTTTGTAGGCGTCGGCAGCGGTGCATTCAGTTATCTGAACGGCGTCTTCTACGCCAATTCCTTCTCCATTCTGCGCTACGATCAGTTGCCTGACGGTCAACACCCCGGTATTACACGTGCACGATCAATGTCCCGGTTTGAGCAGTACCTCTGCTTCCTGCTGACGTCATTGTTTGGCCTTTCCCTTGATACGAACGCATGCATTGGAAACTTTGCAGATATTCCTGGCGCAGGTTCGATGCCCAGGCTGCTGCAGCTGGCGGGTCTGGCGAGAAAAGAGGGCGGCAATCTGAAGCTGACGGACAGGGGTATGTACTTTATGCTGGTTAACATGAGCGAATTCCTGGTGGGCGTAAACAACTTCCGTGACCAGATGCGCGCACATATCACTGAAGAATATGAAGCGAGTTACGGGGAACACGTGATTCGCATGCCGGAGGTCTCAACGAGATGAAGAACAAGCTGCAACAGCTTTGGTCATGGCCGAAGTCGAAGTGGCTGCTTGGTATTCCCGTCGGCGGATTTATCATGTTGCTGGTTGGCGCTGCGGGGCTTGGTACCGTGAACTATGTGGTTCATGAGACCAGCAGCACCGAATTCTGCTTTTCCTGTCACTCTCATGAGGTCAACATCCGGGCAGAGTACGAGGCGTCTTCGCACTTCTCAAATACCAGCGGAGTACGTACAGAATGTGCGGACTGCCACCTGCCACAGGATGACTGGTTTCAGCTGATGACAACGAAGGTGATTGTCTCCGCCGATATCATTCCGGAAGTGATGGGTAAACTCGACACGCCAGAGAAGTGGGAAGCCCATCGCGGCGAGATGGCAGAGGCTGTCTGGGGCGAGTATCGCGAGAATGATTCACAGTATTGCAGAAGCTGTCACGTGGAGCAGGCCATGGTCGGGCAATCAAAAATGGCGACTCGCATGCATGCGATCGCACAGGAAAACGGTAAAACCTGTATCGACTGTCACAAAGGCCTTGTTCACAAATTGCCCGAGAAGGAGTAATCGATGATCCGAGTAGTTGTCATGCTGGCAGGCCTGCTGGCTGCTGAAATCCTATTCTCTGAAAATCTGGTTGCTGCGGATGCAGATTGCAGCATGTGTCATGATGCGCCGCCGGTGACTGAAACCCACCCACCGGTCAGCGGCGTCAGCGCGGACGAGTGTTTTTCCTGTCACGCACCGCTGGCTGACGATGCCATGTTTCAGTCGCTGCACGAGACGCATTCAAATCTTGGCATGAGCTGTGACAGCTGCCATGACAGTGACGGCGTGGAAGCGCTTCAGTCGCGGTTGAAACAGCTGATCGGTGACTGATCAAAGCGACGCCGTTCGCGCTGCCACCTGCTCAATAGTTCGTCCGATTCTGATTTCTAACTTCTCTTGCTATGCGGGTTCAAAGCAGAGCAGCGTCTGACCGTCTATATCCCTGAAGCAGGGTTTCACGCCAAGGCCAACTTTCAGTTCCTCAGGTTCTGCGTTCACAATAAGTGTATTCATGCGCACCCCTTCTTTTAATTCGACGACGGCTATCTGTTGCGGTATCTCGTCTACGAAGTGTGGTGCCGTTGGGCGATAGGCGACGGTGTAACTGTATATGTGGGCTTCCCCGGTGACTTCCCGCCAGGTCAGGTTGTTCGACAGACAGTGAGGGCAATTCGTTCTTGGATAAAATACCCAGCCCTGGCAGTCATCACATTGTTGCAGTGTCACCTGATGTTTTGCCACGGCATCCCAGAATGGCTGGGTGATGGGCGTTGGTCTCGGCAGCGGTCTTGTCAGTTCCATTTACGCGCCCTCCAGAATGATGGCAGATTGTTCGCTCATGATGCCGCCCGTACCGGTCACCAGTGCATTATCGTGCCGGGTTACCTGTCGATCACCCGCCCGGCCCATGACTTGTATGGCGCCTTCCACAACCTGTGTCATACCGCCGGCAAGGCCCGCCTGACCTGCGCCCAGTTGGCCGCCGCCCGTGTTACAGGGAAAGTCGCCGCGATAGGTCAGATCATGCTGGTTCACAAAATCCGCCCCTTCGCCTTTAGCGCAGAAACCTGCGTCTTCAAGCGTTAGCATCACGGTGATGGTATAGCAGTCGTAAGGTTGCACCATGTTGATATCTGAAGGCGCCTTGTCCGCCATCGCAAACGCGCTCCGGGCTGCAGGACCAACGGGCGAATGCACCATGTCTGGCTGGTAGGTGGTTGACTTGGTTGTCAGCTGTTCACCAAATCCGGTGACGTAAACCGGCCGGTTGCGACTCCTGGCGGCCAGTTCCTTGCTGGCCAGTAGTACTGCCGAACCGCCCGCACAAGGCATGACAATCTCCAGAATGTGCAACGGGTCGGCGATCATTTTACTTTCCAGGACATCATCGACTGTTATGGGCGCATTGCGAAACACCGCCAGTGGGTTGGCCAGTGCATTGGTTCGCTGTTCAGCGGCAATTTTCGCCATGGCGCGTGAGTCATAGCCATAGAGGGACGCATAGCGGTTGGCGATCATCGCATAGCCCGCGTTTTGTGCGACGTTACCGTAGGGAACATCAAATTCAGCCTGAGGTGAGCCCCAGTTGTTGCTGGTAGAACCAAACACGCGATCGTGATCCACAGGGGGTGGATTGGGATTTGAAGGAATCGGGCGCGCCGGTGTCGCGCAGATAACGGCCTGGCAAATACCCAGTTCAATGGCCGCGGCAGCACGCCAGATCATACCGACGGGGGTCGCGCCGCCAAGATCAACAATTTCCGCGAAGTTAACGTGTAAACCAAGGTATTCTGCAAGCGTTGCCGGCGCAAACATGTTGGTTTCTCTGATGGCGGTACAGCAAAGGCCGTCGATATCCTCTTTGCGCAGGCCGGCGTCTTCAATCGCCAGCCGGGTCAGCTCGGCAAACTGTTCCGTGAAGAATCGCCTCTCCCCGGTGAATTTCCGTTCGTTTTCGTATTGCGCCACGCCCACAATGGCGGCATCACCACGTAACCCCATGGTCTGTTCTCCCTGAATGTATCCCGTCAGTGTACCGAAATATGTGAGCCGGTTGGCGATACCGGGACGGGTCTTCATTGTCTGTTTCAGTGTCCATCATTTTTCGCGACCAGAGGCCAATTTTTCGGGAAGCAGTCAGTTAAACTAGAGCTCTTTCAGGCAGAAGTCGAAACGAAAAACGTGAATCACTGGTTCAAGACAGCAGTTTTCATCCTCGCAATAAGTGCATTTCAGGTGAATGCGGCTGATGACGAGTTCAGTGCTTGTCTGGCCAATCTGCAGAACAAAGCGACCGCTGCCAGCATCGATCAGCAGTTGGTCTCAGAGGTATTTTCAACGCTGACCCAGCAGACCCAGGTTTTGCGATTGGATAGCAAGCAACCCGAGTTTACTCAGACCTTTGCCAACTATCTGAACGCACGGGTCAGCGACACACGCTTCAAACGTGGACGAGTGCTTTACCAGGAGCACCGAGCGTTTTTGAATGAACTCACGCGCGAGTATGGCGTGCCGGGTCACTACCTGTTGGCCTTCTGGGGCCTGGAAACCAACTTTGGCAGCTATCTTGGCAGTATGCCCACCCTGGATTCCCTCGCCACGCTGGCCTGTGACTCTCGCCGCAGTCAGTTTTTTACCACGGAGTTCATTAATGCCCTGCGGCTGATGCAGCGTGAATCACTTTC
Organism: Candidatus Azotimanducaceae bacterium; assembly: GCA_965662805.1. Lineage (GTDB taxonomy): Bacteria > Pseudomonadota > Gammaproteobacteria > Pseudomonadales > Azotimanducaceae > UBA9659. The sequence goes on from CBFIJB010000014.1 coordinate 75,796, forward strand.
TGCCGAGGACATGCATGGTTCCTGGGCCGGTGCCGTGGGGCACACGCAGTTTATGCCCTCGTCTTATCTGCAATATGCAGTGGATGGTGACAACGATGGCACTGTAGATCTATGGCGAAGTGAACAAGACGCTCTGGCTTCCGCTGCCAATTTTCTGAAGCAGCTGGGATGGAAGAGCGGGCAGCGCTGGGGCAGGGAAGTCGTCCTTCCGACAGGATTCTCCTATGAGCTGGCAGACAGGCAACAGAAACGACCGCTTGCTGAATGGGCCGTGATGGATATTCGACAGGTAAACGGGCGCACGCTGCCCAGCGCAGACATTGACGCGGCGGTGTTGGTACCCGCAGGTCACGAGGGTCCTGCTTTTCTGGTGTATGACAATTTTTCAGTGATCATGCGCTGGAACAGATCCGAATCCTACGCGATCTCCGTGGGCCATCTGGCTGACAGAATTGCCGGTGCCGGAAGCCTGAATAGACCGCCGCCGATAAGTCAGCAGGCGTTTTCACGAAAGGATGTCACCTATTGGCAGCAGATCCTGAACGCCGAAGGCTACGACGCGGGAGAACCCGACGGCATACTGGGCCCGGCAACCAGGGCCGCCTTCCGCACCTTCGAGCAGAGCACCGGTCTGATTGCAGATGGTTATCCTGACGAGATCACCATTGAACGCCTCCTCGCGACTACCTCCGAAGCTGTCGGCGTGGAGGCGCTCTGAGTGCGAAAACTTGCCTTTCCTGCAACGAGTGAGACAGAATCGCGCAACTTTCGGTCGTCTTAATCTATGCTTCGTCTTACCCCATTCAGTTCGTTGCTGGCTTCAGTGTTTGCGGCATTAATTATGCTCGCGGCGGTGCCAGCTGTTTCCGCGTCGGGACAGTTAACCGATATTACTCTCGATAATGTGCCTAAAGGTACGGTGGCCCTGGGTTTTGGTCGCCGGTTTGGAGAAAGCCCGTATGCAGGCATAAACAATATTTCCAGCCGCGAAAATGACAACGCCACGGATCTGGTGCCTGTTTACTACTACGAAGGTAAGCACCTGTTCGCACACGGTACCTCTTTTGGTCTGCATCTCCTCGACAATGACAACCTGCGCCTGAATCTTTTCGGGCAGTATCGTTTTGATCGACTTGAAGCCTCGGATGATCCCTTTTTTGAGGGAATTGATGAAAGGCGCCAATCTGTGGATGCCGGTTTGTCGATGACATGGAAGAATGACTGGGGGGATCTGTCACTGATCGCCCTGCACGATGCGCTGGACAGGCATAAAGGTTCGGAGGTTGATCTCAGCTACGAGCGTTCATGGCGGTTTGGTCGCTGGCTGGTTACACCGGTTATCAGCCTGGTTTACCAGGATCGTACCCTGACGAATTATTATTACGGCGTGACGCCGGAGGAGGCTGGCCCCGACAGGCCTGCCTACGAAACGGATTCATCACAGTTCGTGAGACTCGGTCTTAATACGACCTATTATCTGAATAAGCGTTTTGTGATTTTCGGCAATGCGGCATTCGAGACCGTGGACGACACGGTCAGTGACAGTCCTTTGGTGGATGAAGAATCACTTGCCTCAGCTTACGTGGGTATTGCTTACCATTTCGGCAACGCACTGGATGAAAATGAATTCAAAGGTGACAAAGCCCGATTTGGAGAATGGTCCTGGCGAGTTAACTATGGTTATACCGCTGAGAGGACCTTCCTGAAACTGCATAACGGTGAAGCGCGAAAACACGATGATATCGATACGCATCTGGCGGGCCTGACTTTTGGCAAGTTGCTCAGGGACGGCAGGAAGGTTGATATGTGGGGCAAGTTTTCGTTTAACCGCAGGCTGGAAAACGATTACCAGGATGATTTCTGGTAATACAATGCCTATGTGATGGCCATGGGAACCGGTTACTCACCATGGACGGATCGAGAGATGTTTCGCTGGGGGTTTGGTTTCGGATTTTCCTATGCTGATAAGATTCCGGCAGTGGAGGTTTTCAAGCAAAAGGATAATCCGGCAGCTCGATTCCTGAACTATATGGAAGCACAGTTTGATGTGCCGCTAAGAAACTTTTTCAAGAATCCGGCAGTGAGGAACTGCTACGCCGGAGTAACACTGGTGCATCGTTCAGGCATATTCGCCACGTCGGATATCCTCGGCAATGTGTCTGGTGGTTCTGATGTGCTGTCGGCGCACCTGGAGTGTGTTCGATGATTCGCGCGACGGTGTTTCTGTTTCTCGCGGTGCTGAGCGGTTGCACCACCATGCCTGCTGCAGACAGCCTGCATGATGATGCCAGTTATCTTGGTGCAACGAACGCGGCGGCACATTTCCGGAATGACGAGCGTTTGACGCGTTACTTTGATGATGCGGTTGCCTATGCGATGTTCCCAAGGGTTTATCGGGCGGGTGCTGGATACGGGCTGGCTTATGGTTCCGGCTGGGTATTTGATCATTAGGGTTTGCCGCTCGGTAAAACAACGCTGGTTCAGTTTAATGCGGGACCCCATATGGGTGCGCAGTACTACGAGCAGATTCTCTTTTTTAAAACTGACGCAGCTCTGGAGTTGTTCAAAACAGGTACCCTGGAATTTGCGGGTCAGGTGAACGCCACAGTCGCCTCAGCAGGTGTCGCGGTGACACCTTCGTATAACGAAGAGGTTGCGGTGTTTACCAGTATCGGTGGTGGCCTGATGCTGGAAGGCTCCGTGGGTGGCCACAATTATTACTTCCGGGCTCTGCGTTAAGCAGACCGGGTGTGATATTTACCCGGGTAAGGCTCCGCCGCTGACCGGCCGCTCACGCTGGCGCAGCAGCCACTGGCTGCTCTCATCCAGCGCAGCCTCCCCGAGTGCTCTGAGTATCTGCTGCCGGGTATCGTTACGGGTTGTCCGAGCGAGCAGCGCATCGGCACTTGAGAATATCCGCCGGAAATACTGGTATTGGCCGATCAGTTCTTTCTCTGCCATACGATGCGCATAGTTCTGACGAACCGCCATCACAAAGGGAATAAAGCCAACCAGCGCAATGAGCATATCCGTTACCAATGAACCACCTTCGCGAAAGATCAGCACCACCGCCACCGTCATAACAAGCACCATACTGGCAGTTTCCATCATGCGCGTCGTCCGGTGATGCCGCTGTCGTTCCATTGATTTTCGCTCGTAACAGTGACTCTGGCCCATATCCGGATCCCGGATCCAGCTCTGCACCACATGCTCAATATCCTTGGCCGAGGCATCAGAAAGCAGGGCGTCGCTTTTGACTGCGGCAACGCGCATGACATTGCGTATCCAGCCAAGCTGCAGTTCGCGCCGTTCATGGAAACTGTCATGAGCAAAGTGGTGCGCGCGATCCATGGTGACGCCAGCCATGGACCAGTAAAACTGCACGCGGAGCGCTTCGGCCAGTGCCCGATAGTCGAGGTACTTTCGCTGCCAGCCAAAGAAAGCTTCAAGTCGGAACACCAGTAACAGGGCTGCCATAAAGCAGACATAGAGCTGAACCATGTAAGGCTGACTGTAGAGGTCAGCGTATGTGATGAAGCTCAAGCCAGCCATGAGAATCAGAGCGTAACATGAGCGCAGCGAGGTCAGCATGCGGGATTGATTCTGTGTGGCCAGCCGATCTGCGTCGCTGAACAACGCAGCGATATCACGTACTCTCGTCGATCGGGCGGCTGTATTGTCTATCAGCAGCGCTGCATCAACCCTGTCTGGAAGACCCTCGACGTCCCGGTTGAATTCGGCCATGTGATCAAATACCTGGCGATAGCGTTCCGGTATCTGCCTCGACCGCGGCGCTACGTCATCGCGTGTCAGCCAGGCAGTGTCACCAGCGGCGTTATTCCTATCCCCCGATACGCGTGAACAGGTGATGTGGTAGACCAGGTCGCTCTCATCTTCAATGAAATCGATCGGGTTCAGTGGGTCAGCCTCGGCAAGCTGTGCCATGGTGTCGTGCTGATGGAAGCGGATCACCGCGCTGGTGGCGCCCGGTACGTAAGTTTCCTCTCCATCCCACAGTGCGAGAAGAATATGGCTGTGTGCGGCAAGGTAGCCAGCAAGCTGAATATATTGCTCATCCCGGGCATGGGTCTGCGAGTCGAGCATGGGCAGCTCGATGACCTCACACTGAGCCAGCAGGGCTCTGAAGTTACTCAATACGTCGCCGCTAAAGTCTTTTTCGTATTCAACGAGCGGCATGGGCAGCAATGCATGCACGGATATGCCCATATCCAGCGCCACCTGGCAGACCAACTGATCGGCGCCTTCAGCCAAGGGATTCAGGACTGTGACTGGCAGATTCGGGAAGTCGTTTTTCAGCTTTTCGAAAAAAACTCTGATGCAGGCTGCCAGCTTGGCAAGCTCTTCGTTTGGAATATCACGGTGACCGGTGACGCCGACTATCAGGGGGATCGTCACAATTCAGTCCAACTCATTTCAGTCCACAATATGGCGCATTTATTCAGACACCCCGTCGATGTAATCAAGGATAATCTTGCGGGTTTCCAGCTCTTGTCCGGTACCTGCCGCATGGCCACCGTCCACCATCCTGAAGGTGGCGTTGGGCACCAGTGAGGCCAGGCGCCGACCTGCTTCGGGGGGAATCGTCATGTCGTCACGACCATGAATAACGAGGGTAGGCACAGTAATCTGTTTGGCCTGCTCCGATACATCCAGCTTGATGTGTTTTTCCAGAAAGCCCTTGATGGAATGACCCGATGCGGATCTTTCAAAGAACTCGCTGAAGATCTCTCGCTCTACGCCGCCACCTTCAGTGGGGAATATGGTGTCCAGGAAAAGATTGCGCACAGATTTAGCATCCCAGCTGGTTTCAAACACATCAAACATCGATTCGAATCGTTTTCGCAGATCATCATCCATGTAGTTAAAGTCGGCATTGGTACTTGCCAGTACCAGCCGCGTGACTTTGTCTGGATGCTGACTCGCATAGGCGATGCCGACCGGGCCGCCTGCCGACATTGCATAAAGCGCGAACTGCTCGAGACCAAGCGCGTCTACGACGGCCTCGAGGTCGGCAAGCCGGGCGTTCAGTGAAAAGTCATCAACGTCACGATCTGACAGACCAAAACCACGCCCGTCGTACCGGATGATGGTGTGCTCCTCTGAACTCAGTGCCAGTACGCCAGCGCCATCGTAGGCGGGACTCAACATGCCCTGTTCCAGGTGCGTCGCCCAGCCAAGCACGATCAAAACCGGTGGTCCTGTCCCCGTGGTCGCATAAGCGATGCGTGTGTCGTCGGACGCGGTAGCGAAACCGATCTCCTGTTCGATCGGATTACCCAGGTGTTCGGTGGCGAACATCAGCCAGCGCGCCGTCCAGTAATCGCGGTCTGTGATCAATAGACCGCCCACTACCGCCAGCAATACAACGGCTGCAATCAGCGCGTACTTTGGCCATCGTCTGCGGCTTCTGCTGGTGACCATCGAACCTGAGGCCTGGGTGCCATCAATGGTTTCGGCGGGTAATACACTCAGCAACTTATCGAGGTACTGTGGTTGATCCAGAACGTACTTCTTGATGGCCTGGGTTGAGCTCAGTGACAGCTCAAGGCCGGCTGGATAGGTCACATCTTCAAGGTCGATGACCAGGATCTGCTTGTCGCGATTGTGGGCGTAGTTGATTTCATCGCGGCAATGACGGGAACTGACCGAACGCTTTGATGCAAAGAACAGCACCATGGAAGCACCACCGAGTGCCTGTGCAAGTTCCTCACTCCACTCGGAACCCGGACTGATGCCTTCGTTCTACCAGATGCGAAGTCCCCTGGCGCTCAGCTGTCCGATGTCTTCGTAGACTGCTTTGGTGTCCGCATGGGAGTAACAGACGAACACATAGGCGTCGTTACCCTGATAGGCAGGAAAAGGCGTTTGCATACGATCTCGGCGAACCGTTAGATGAGAACAAGCATAGCAGAATTGGTATGTGGTTCATGTGCATGATTCAGGTACCGACCTGCTTCATTCGCCGGGAAGGCGGTCTTTGTAGTCTTTCCAGTTAGCCAGGATCTCATCCAGTACCCTGCTGCCAACCTGGTATGCCGATTCAATGGCAGGGCGCCCTCCGAGGACGTAGTCTGCTGAAATGTGCCAGCTGGCTGATTCACCGGGTGGCGGGGTAGAGTAATTGCTGGCGGTTCTGAGCACCAGCAGTCGGTCCATATCGACTCGTCCTGCCCGGTCCAGCCGCATGAGTGCGGTGGCCGTGCCGTTGTCTTCCATCGCTGTCATGACGAAGTTGCCTTCATCTTCTGAATACATTTTGATCCAGTCGTTGGCCCATTGATTGAAGATATCTCCATGCCAGTATGTGCTCGAACCCATGGCATCGCCCAGGAGAACAAACGGTGGTTTAACGGCATTGGGGTAACCTTCGTACTGATTGCGGAACTTGGCAATCTCCGGGCCATCCGGAATCTTCGTATCCTTTGTCAGTTCGTAGGCCCACTGAACCAGTGAAGGATTGAGCTTAAAAACGACAACTTCGTCAGTGGAATGTGGCTTACGTTCGTTCGGTCGGGTACCGGAGAGCGTCATCTTTCCGTAAGGCCAGTCCTCTGGAATTTCGCGGCCCTCAATTTCATGAATGAGATCGCCATCGACCACGTATTCTGCCCAGGCCGCAGACGCCATGGACGCATCCTGCGGGTCTGCGCCGGCTATCCCGGCGACCAACCAGTAGGCATTGGAAAGATCGAAACGCGGATCGGTGCCGAGCGCCATGATCGTGGCGGTTGCGTTCGTAACGCCAACGCCGGTAACGACGCCAAGGACGCCATCTTCATTCATTCTCAGGTCCATCCAACCCATCGGGAAGGAAAAAACCTGGTCGAGCGATTCGTTCTCGACCCAGAGTTCAAATTCGCCAGGATTACCATCGTCCACAGTGCCCCTTTCGAACATGGCAACAATGACAACTTTGACTTCTATGGGTTTCGTTTGGGCATGGCTTGTTAATGAGGTCAGCGCAACGGCGCTCGTGGCTAACAATATGGTTAACGTTCTGAACAGAGATTTCATCTTTCGCAGGTTCCTGCTGGGTGTCGTAAAGCAATAATCATAATGATCAAAGGTGCAGCTGTCTTCCGCTGAACCCGAAGAGAACTGACTTCAGCTCGAATCCTTGCTTTTACTCGCTGCTCGAGCCTTCTTGCCAGGCCGCTTTTTCCGGGCAGTCTTCTTTCTGGATTTCCTGGGTGCGTCCGTCGCAGTGTTGGATTTTCTCTTAGTACCACGGTCTGATTTGCTTTCGGTGTTCTGTTTCTTGTCCTTTATCCGGCTGATTCTGAGTTGCTGATTGCAAACCCAGACTTTCTTCAGATCGTTGAAGATGTCTTTCGGCATACCCAAAGGCAGGTCAATGAAACTGTGATCTTCCCGAATATCGATATGACCGATATGTTCTCCATCGACACCCGCTTCGTTTGCGATAGCGCCAACGATGTTGGCGGGCTGAACTTCATGATCGTGCCCCACTTCGATCCGAAAACGCTCCATGCCTTCTGGAGGCTCTGCCTTGTTTCGGGCTCGTGTTTTGCGGGGTTTTCTTTCCTGCTGTTCGCTGTCAAAGCGAGAGGCGCGCTCTTTCTTTGGTGGGGAGGCTTCTTTCTCTGATAAAAGAAGTTCATTGTCGCCAAGTGACATCTTGGCTAACGCCGCGGCGATCTCAAGTGGCGGAACATTGTGTTCATGCTCGTATTGCTCAATCACTCCCTGCATGAATTCGAGTTCTCCTGAACCCAACGTATCCGTGATGCGCTGTTTAAACCTGGCAATCCTCTGATTGTTAACCATCTCGGTAGAGGGGAGGTCGAGACTTTCGATCTTGTGACGGGTCGCTTTCTCGATGGCACTTAGCATTCGATGTTCTCTTGGCGTCACAAACAGGATTGCGTCACCAGTTCGGCCAGCACGACCGGTTCGCCCGATCCGATGGATATAAGCCTCTGTGTCGTAAGGAATATCGTAGTTAATGACATGGCTGATGCGATCAACATCCAGACCCCTTGCGGCCACATCGGTGGCGACCAGGATATCCAGGGATCCTTTCTTAAGTCGCTCGATGGTGTTTTCCCGACTTTTCTGGGCCATGTCACCATTGAGTGCTGAGGCGGCATAACCCCTGGCTTCAAGCTTTTCTGCCAACTCGACGGTTGCCAGTTTCGTGCGTACAAACATCAGTACGCCATCAAAGGGTTCTACTTCAAGAATTCGCGTTAAAGCATCCAGTTTGTTCTGATGGCTGACCCGCCAGTACCTTTGCCGGATGGTTTCTGCCGTTGCGGTCTTGGCTTTGATCTTGATTTCTTCAGGTGAACTCAGATAACGAGCCGCGATACTTTTGATTTCTTTCGGCATGGTTGCACTGAACAAAGCCATCTGCCTGGTTGCGGGCAACTGCTCGAGTATCCACTCAACATCATCGATAAAACCCATGCGCAGCATTTCATCAGCTTCATCGAGTACCAGCGCCTGAAGTCCGTCGAGTTTGAGCGTACCCTTGCGCATGTGATCCATGACTCTTCCGGGCGTCCCCACGACAACATGGACGCCTCTGCGCAATGCTTTGATCTGCTGCGAATATTCCTGGCCTCCGTAAATAGGCAGGACATGAAAGCCATTGACGTGCGAAGCGTATTTTTGGAACGCCTCGGATACCTGTATCGCCAGTTCTCGGGTCGGTGCAAGCACCATGATCTGCACATGGCGTTTTTTCAGATCAAGCCGGGAAATCAGTGGTAGAGCGAATGCTGCGGTTTTGCCGGTTCCGGTTGGTGCATGACCGAGAACATCCAGACCGTTCAGAAGGTGTGGGATCGTCTGGGCCTGAATTGGGGATGGCCGTTCATATCCCACCTCATCCAGGGCTTTCAACAAAGGTGCTGTGAGCATTAAGTCCTGAAAGCTGGGTGCAGGCGCGTCAGTCATAGGGAAAGTCCAGGGTGGCGAGAGGGGTAGAGGTGATGCGACGGCGAGTATAAAGAGTTAATGACGATTCAGTAACAACAATGTGCCCGTTCGTCGTTTTTCGCTGTTGATATCACGCTGGCCAGTCCGGATGGTTCCATATGGCCCGTGCGTGGAGTTTGTCTTCCAGTGGCGCGAATCTGCCGACATCGGTCCAGGTTGCTGCGGCATCATGGAAATCAGATCCGGTGGAAAGATATAGATTGTGACGATGTGCCGCTTCGAGAAGATTGTTTTGGTGATCTACAGACAAATTAGGGTAGCAACATTCCAGCGCAGTACCACCGGCATCCGCGAAGGCGCTGATCAGCGCCTTCTGTTTGCCTCGATTGATGGGATATCGGCTTGGATGGGCGAGTGTTGCCAGGCCGCCGGCTTCACCAATAGCGGAGATGGCATCCTGCATGGAGCACCAGTCGGCTTTGACATAAGCCCTGGCGTTTTTTCCCAGGTACTTCTTGAAAGCTTTCTCCCTCGTTCTTACAAACTGCTTCGCCACCAGGAAATCTGCGACATGACTGCGAGTCCAGGCGGTGGCTTCAAGCTCTGCCAGATACTCCTGAAGACCAGTGACACCTGCAGCCCTGAGTTTATCGTCTATCGCGCTGATTCTGTTTCGGCGCTTTGCCTGTTGTTCAAGCATTAGCTGCTGGAGACTTTCGTGCTCTGCATCAATGGTCAGTCCAACGATGTGAATTTCGATGTTCTGCCAGTTACAGGAGATTTCCACGCCTGCAATGACCTCAACCCCCTCAATATGTCCGGCGAAACCATGAGCATCCGTGCAATCGTGATCGGTAATAGCCAATTGGGTCACACCGTTTTGACGCGCGCGTTCGATCAGGAATTCAGGGGTATGTTTTCCGTCGGAGAAGTGGCTGTGGCAGTGCAGGTCGTAGGTCAAAAGTGGTAACCGTGTCGTGAAGGAGCATAAGTTCAGTCAGTGTAAGAATATCGAGAGAATATTCACTCTGACTTCGACTTTTATCGAAGGCTTTAGTCGAGGAAACGCGCCCTGACTGCCGCAAAATGATCATCTGTCACCCCGGCATGGCGGAGATATTCAGTTGCACCACCATAGGTCGACTCCAGCCCGTCCAGAAAAACCGAGATAGCGGCCTCAGGAACGCCGGCAAGCACAAGCAATTCGTCTCTGGTCATATCTTCAGGCAGCCCCACCGATGATTCCAGAAAATCTACCTGGCGGACGACATCGCGATTGGTTAATCGGTAGTCCGCCTCTATGAATTCTCGATTAACACCAAGGACCGAGAGCAGAAATGCGGTGGATACGCCGGTTCTGTCTTTACCTGCTGTGCAATGGATAATCAGCGCATCATCTCTGGGTGCCGCCAGCAATTCGAACAGACTAAGCCACGTGTCAGTCCCGAATGCGAGATAGCCAAGGTAGCGTTCGCCAGAGATGCCCGTGTCACCTACGAGCAGACTGAGCTTTTCCCGACCTCCTTCAGGTATGACCGGAAGGTGATGATAGTCAGCACCCATCTCAGGTAACGGGCCTCGCCCTTGATCCGCAATTTCTTCGTTGCCTCTCAAATCGATCTGCGCACCAACGTTCAGCCGGGCCAGCCGCTGAAGGTCCGCTTCTGTCATGCGATCCTGACGACCGGCACGAAAATATCGGCCCCACTTGACGCGGCGTCCGTCTTTCGTTGGGTATCCGCCAATGTCGCGGAAATTAAAGCAACCATCGAAGTCATGGTGGCGTTGTTCAAAGTCTTCAATCATGTTTCATCATCCTGAATCAGAAACCGCCTAATAGAAAAGCAGGCGGGTTACACAATGGCTTCTACACGTTCTATCAAATCCAACTGATCGATAAGGTCAGATGCGTAATCCAACCGGTCAGAGTCGATCACCATAACATCGCTCAGTGCGTAGGATTCGATCCACTTGTCGTACAGTCGTTGCAGACGTCGCAGGTAGCCAGGATCAATATCCTGTTCCATCTCGCGACCTCTCATGTGGATCCGCTTGCGCAGGGTTCGCATGCCGCAGCGAACGTAAATCAGTAAATCAGGCGCATTGATCGCTTCGAGAATGGCGCCGTAAAGGTCCTGGTAGGTTGCCCAGTCTCGTTTATCAATATGCCCCATGCGGTGCAGTGCTGTCGCAAAGATCTCTGCGTCTTCGAAAATGGTTCTATCCAAAGCGACAACGCCTGGTGCGCGGTCCAGCTCCTGGTGCAGCTTGAACTTGTTTGCCAGGAAATAGAGCTGAGAGTGAAATGCCCAGGCATTCATATCTTCGTAGAAACCTGGCAGATAGGGGTTGGAGATGTTCGGTTCATAAAAGGGTTGAATATCGAATTGGCTCGCCAGGAACTCCAGCAGGGTGGACTTGCCGCTACCGATGTTACCTGCAATTGCGATCGACTTTTTCATCAGCTGGCATTGTAGCTTAAGAGGCAGTAGCTGAGGGGACAGGACCAAGTGCCAGGTCAAAATCGGAGATTGATGTCCATCCATCTGAGCCCGGATATGAGAAGCACGGTGTTATCACCCAGGTAAACATTCTGATGTGATCACAAATAGACCTGAAATCACACCTGTCCTTGAAGGCTAGGCGCCCATCGCCTCCAGTACTTTTGGCAGGCTGCTCACATACTTTCTCACATCCTCATGCCGGCCCGTCGATACACGTGACCAGTTGGTGTAATCCTGGTAGATGCCCCGAATCAGAACGTCGTGTTTCGCCATCTCCTCACGAAAAACTTCAGCATTAAGCGTACCCAGGTCGGCATAAACGAATGCCGCTTCAGATGGCGCATAGGAAAGACCGTTTTGCTTGAGTCCCTCAATGATCATCTCCCTGGCCTCGATGATGTTGGACCTGGAATATGCGAGAAATTGGGCATCCTCGTAGCTCGCGACCGCAGCGGCGACGCCCGCCTGGTTCAAAGCGTAGTTACCCAGACCATACTGCTGGACGAGTGCTGAGTTCTCGGGGTTAGCAATCATGTATCCGACGCGCATACCGGCGAGACCATAGACCTTCGAAAAGGTGCGGGCCACGAGGACGTCATGGCCTTCCCTGACCAGCGGGACCATTGAGTTTTCTTCTGGCAGCGAAGTGTATTCATTGTAGGCTTCATCGATGAGAACTGTGCACTTTTTTGAAGCTTTGATGCAAAAATTTTTGAGTTTTTCAGCATCCAGTAGCATGCCTGTTGGATTATTGGGATTGCAGATCTGAACCATGGTCACGTCTGGTGTAATGGCGTTATAGAGCGCATCCAGATCAATGCCAAGATCAGCGGTTTTTGGCGTTCTTTTGAGTTCGCCAGCCTGCCTTAACGCAGCTCTGGTTGTCGTATCCCAAAAGAGATCGGGTCCAAGAATTTTCCCTTCACGACATTTGGCCACTGCGAGATACGTCAGTACGCCACTTGAACCAGAAGACAGGCTGATCCAGTCTGATGTTACGTTGTTCCGTTCTGCGATCATGTCGATCAGTCGGGGAACCGCTTCGCCCACATAATAGGCTCCTTTGCTGCTAGCCAGAATCATCGCGTGCTTTGCTTTCTCGCTTGGTCCGAAGGGATTCTCGCTGGCGTTCAGCTTCGCGAGACCTTCCGCGGGACCATAGGCTGGTGGTGTATCTGCGAGGGCAACTTGAAGGTTACCTGCTGTGAAGCCGGCGGCGATACTGCTTGCAATAAATGTTCGTCGTTTCATTGTCATAAGGACCTCTGTTAAGAACCCAGCAGTTTGTGGAACATGGCCATTGAAATGATGACCAGGTAAACACCGAAAGACCGCTTAAGGTTTACTTCGTTGAGTTTACGCGCCACTCTTGCACCCAACGGCGCCGCAAAAATAGATGTGGCACAAATCGCAATCAGTGCGGGTAGATTTACAAAGCCGAGAGAGCCGGTCGGCAGATCAGTTGTTTGCCATCCGAGTATCGCGAAGCCGATGGCGCCTGGCATTGCAATGATGAATCCGACGCCAGATGCAGTTTCGGTCGCTTGATGAACGGGTCTGCCGCATACGAGCATGGTCAGCACGAAAGGTGTCCCGCCTCCAATGCCCAGCAAGGCGGAGAAGCCCCCAAGTCCAGAGGCGAGAGCCGCTCTACCCGCGCCGTTGGGAATGACGAATGACCGCCTCCTTGTGGGGAAGAGTGATGGGAACAGGAAGTAGAGAGAATAAACGAGCACGCCGGAAGCGAATACCAGCAGTAATGTTCGACTCTCGGTGACCGAAGCTATGGCGACCCCACTCAGGACTCCCAGGGTCAGCCATGGAGCCCAGTCAATCAGAATGTCGAAATCCACCATGTGATCTTTAGCATGAGCTTGAACGGCCCTGGCTGACGATACGACGATACTCGCCAGCGAAGTACCGATGGCAATATAGATATGTTGTGCAGGATCGCCAGGGAAATAGGGCAGTACAACAAGCAGCGTCGGTACAATAATGAATCCGCCGCCCACGCCGAAGAGGCCGGTTGTTAACCCGGCGACGCAGCCAGCTGCCAGCATGACAGCCACAAGAGTCAGCACTTCTATCATTTTCCCCTCGAACACGAGGCAGGCCCTGCATTAAGTTCTGCGAGTGGGCACTGTCTTGCCTATAGCTAACAAGATACGTGCCACTTATGTTCGTGGTTGGATGATGCTCTCAGACCCGCCTGACTGAAGGGGCGCAAAGCATCGTTCTGAGGGGTAGAGTGCGGTAAAGCGCACCAGCATAGGGCATGTTTGAGAACTGTGGTGCGCAGCGTCGCAACACAGCCTTGGATCAGCCTTGGATCAGCGTTGGGTCAGGTCCAGGTGTCAGGACGAAATAGTTACTGGGTTCTAGGCGCCAGCAGATTATGCAGTTCAGTAATGTAGGGTGGTGTCAGTTCCGGGTTGCCTTCCGTCATGACTATTTTCGGTTGCAGAACCTGTGGATCGTCCTCCAGCACGACGTGTCGAGAAAAAGGCAAAGTGCCTTCATAGTCGAGCGTCAGTTTCAAATCCACGTCAGACCGTTCGCCTTCGTCTACAACAACATGCTTACCGTCGATTTCCAGAAACCAGGTTGATCGGCCATCCGCTGTATAACCGACTGAGCCCGGCGGCGCACCCAGAAAGACTTCGCACATGCTGAAAGACTCACCTTGCTGGCCATGCTCTCGAACCAGTTCTGTGAGATTGTCTCTTAACAGGCCAAGCCATTCCGGGCTGGCTAGTGCGAACTTGCGGTCCATCTGTCATTCCTCAGCAGTTTGTCTAACAGCTTATGTTTGATTGCCATAGTGCGCATCGTGCATGAGTTTCGTGTCAAAGTAGAAGGGTCTGATCTCCTTGGCCTTGCCATCTTCGAATCGCCATAGTGCCGCAAGTGGCACGGTAAAAAGTTCACCACTGCCACGACCACGACCAGACATCGTCCCCAGGATTACCACATGGTCACCATCTGCCAGGATATGCTCGATCGTATTCTTGCTGTCTTCCCAGGTGCCAAAGACCTGCTGATTAAGCGCTATGAATCCGTCGGGCCCGCTGAAGATATCCGAATAAGGCAACGAGTCCGCTTCGATGATCTGCACATCGTCGTGCAGATGCGCTCTGACGACGTCCCAGTCAGATGCAGCAGAAGCTGCAAATATTTTTTCGACAATTTCCCGATTTGATTCCGGCATAAACCATTCCCCGTGTCAGCTCCCGCTAATAATCCAGTTTGTAAACCTCACCCTCGCGCACAACGCGTCCGGCTGTTGGCGCGGGCCAGTGTGTGCCGATGATCAGTGTGTCCGTATCCGCCACCTCCGAAAACACCTTTTTGCGCGTTTCGATGGATTGCTCTCCGTCATAGTCAGTGGTTACGGACCACTCGGGGTGAGCGAGCTGACAGGGGTGGTGAATGAAATCACCCGTAATCAGCCCGGACTCTCCATTCGAGAGAATACTCACGCTGACATGGCCCAGCGTGTGACCCGGAGTCGGAATCAGACGAACCTCGTCAGACAACTGATGATGACTAGACACCAAGTCCACCAATCCAGCTTGAACAACAGGCATGATCGAATCGTTCATGACATCTCTATTAGAGTCTTTTAACCATTGCTCGACGCCTTCGCCTTCAGCTTCATCATGGAGATAGTTGAATTCGTTGTGCTCGATCAGATAGCGGGCATTCGGGAATGTCGGTACCCATTCCTCACCTATCAGCATGGTGTTCCAACCCACATGATCAAGATGAAGGTGGGTGCACAGGACGTAGTCAAAGGATGCAGGCGGGTATCCTGACGCCTCGAGATCAGCGAGGAAACTGGTTTGCAGGTTATGCCAATCGGGAAACATCTCCCTCGGTTTGTCGTTGCCAACGCAGGTATCGACGATAATCCGGTGGTCCGGTGTATCTATCACCAGCGCATGGATACTGAATCTCAGCACGCCTTCCGGCGTCACAAAATCTGGCTGCAACCACTGAATGGGCAGAATGGCTTCAGGCGTTGCCTCGGGCAGAAAGGCTTCCAACCCTTCAAACGTCAATTCGACGAACTGCGTGATGGTTACGTCACCAAGCTGCCAGCGATGCATCTATTTGCTCCTACTCATGCCAGTTC
Organism: Candidatus Azotimanducaceae bacterium; assembly: GCA_965662805.1. GTDB lineage: Bacteria > Pseudomonadota > Gammaproteobacteria > Pseudomonadales > Azotimanducaceae > UBA9659. The sequence goes on from CBFIJB010000014.1 coordinate 91,360, forward strand.
ATTATCTTTCTGACACTTTGCCCCAGGACTCAACGCTTTTCATCTGAATTCAGCTCAGCGCAATCGATCAGGTAGTAGAGCAGTTCAGCCCAGGATTCACCGGTCTGGTTGCCGCCATTGTCACTGGCCCACATAATCCGCCCAGGACCAAACGCATCGACCGCTGAGCGCAGGTAGGGCATCAGTCCTTCAAAAGGATAGCCAGATACGCCGAACATGCCCTGTGCATGACTCCATTTCAGTGCAACATTTGGATGGACTGCAAGCTTCAACACTTCATTAAAGTAGGCTGCGTCGACGCTAGTTTGCGCGCCATCACCGCTCGCCTGCCCAGGGGTTTCTTCGTCGAGAAAACTAATGCCCTGTTCCATGGGCATACCGCAGTGATCAACGATAAACGTGACTTTCGGAAACTTCCGAAGGTAGTGGTGCATTAATTCAACATGACCCGCGATATAGAGAAACACCGGTAAACCGAATTCTTGTGCTGTTGTGAACACCGCTTCATATTCGCCGGTGGAAAACGCGTTCAGCTCTTCCGCGGTCAGGCTTGGCAGCAGGCGAATTGCTCGACAACCCGGGGCATCGGCCGCCATTCTAATGAGACTGCTGACTTCCGGGTCGAGCCTTTCAACACGCTTAACATAGGAAAACCGTTCTGGATGTTGCGTAACCGCCAGCTCGACCGTGGGTGTTGTGACACGAAGTATTCCGTTACTTAGTCGGTATCCGGGACCCCAGTTATCGAGCCCCCAGAGTTCATCGGCGAGGACGGCGCTGATACCCAGCGCATCCATCGCGGCGAGTGTTTCAGCAATGCCGCCTGGACCAAAATGAATCTGCGAATCAACGATTTCCATGTTGCAAACATTATAGGTGGATTGGGTCTCTGCGCATTGGGTCGACTCGAATCTTCTTCGACGTCATCAGGGCGCATGCCGATAAGCTTCCTACAGCACAGTGTATTGACAGTCACCGGGCAGTCGCTTGCTGTAGGCGCTGTGCCATGGGCTACAGCGCCGGTATTTGGATTGGACCTGGCACTTGGTCCTGTCCCCAAGGCTAATAGTGGCTATTGGTGTCAGGAACCACGTTGTTATTGCAATTGTCCGTCACGCAGGCAAAGGTGCATTTGAATCCGATGGTTTGCACAAATTTGGGGTCAAAATTGGTGCAAGTACTGTTTTTGGAAGTTCCTGCAGTTCCCAGCCACTTGTCATTGGCTTCCTGCGCAGTGCCGCAGCGTCTAACCAGTTCTCTTGAGCCCGCGATCATTTCAGACTTCATGGTTCGTAAGTTCGTTGATACAGACATTATTCGGCCAGGTGCACGTCTCTTCACGATGCAAATGTTCACAGATAACAGGCGAACCACTGCATACCTGGCACTTGGTCTCCTGATAGGGATTTGTCATGTTTTTCGAGACTTGCTGGCATTGGATCTGATCAGCAGGCGGCAACGGGTCCAGCGATTGTCCCGGTGCCAGGGCCTGGCCATCAGGACAGGGGTTCCTGTTATTTTCCCCGAGTGCCTTTGTCGGATCAAAGGACGTCTGGCGTGGCGCCGGTGCAGGATTCGGGTCAGGCGCTGGTCCTGCCGACTTTGCTGCAGGAACGGTTGTTGTGCCTGCCAAATTTGCTGCAGGATCCGGTGCCGGCGGTGGTGGTGGCGGCGGTGGCGGTGGCGCCGATGCAATGCAGTAACCCGATCCATCCAGCGTCTGACCCGCTGGACAGTCACCCCACGCACACTTACCCGCACCGTCATCAAAATGAAAGCCAGCATTGCAAACCTTCATGCAGGAGCCGTCACGGCTGTCGACTTTTTCATTAGACTTGCACAATGGTGCAGCCGGAGGAGCAGGGCTAGGTGCTGGCGTTGCTGGGGGTGGCGTAGCTGCAATGCAGTAACCCGATCCATCCAGTGTCTGGCCAGCGGGACAATCACCCAAGGCACATTTATGCGCATTGTAATCAAAATGAAAGCCAGCATTGCATGCCTTCATGCAGGAACCGTCAATACTATTAACCATTTCAGTAGACTTGCACGATGGGGCAGTCGGAGTAGCAGGGGCAGGTGCTGGAGCTGGAGCTGGAGGTTGACCTGATGCCACAGTTGTCGCGCAGGCTGGTGAATTGCTCAGGCGTACTGCAAAGGTGACAACGGAGTCAGTAACAGTGGCGTTTTCAACTCGATTGGTAGCGTTGCTGAGTTCTTCGTGCAGCGTTCTTGCCAGCTCAATGCCTTCGCCACCATGTTTATCGACCCGTGAAGAGATGACCAGACTCGGTGCGTTGCCAGCGGCGGGGTCCGCAGGGTCCAGCGGCAACGATGAGACACTGAATTCCAGATAATCGTCAGATGCCAGTTCGGAAACATTGATAAGCGTGTCATCGCACTGGATCAGGCCGTCGCTGTCTGTCTCGATGGCGACCTGGAGTTTTTCTTCAATCGCGCTGATTTCACTGAGTACAGTCGACGATTGTGTAACTGTGATGTAGTTGAAATATAGTGCTGTCGCAATTGAGGCAAGAATGCCAACAATGCCCAGCGTGACAATCAATTCAAGGATGCTGAATCCTCGGTTTGTCTTCACCATCACAATTTCCCTCTTACCGAATGTGCGCAAAAGCGACTAATGCTTAACCTTACCAAAACTCCAATGTTGGGGACAGGATGAACTAACCCGGGTTTTTCGGACATCGATTTAGGGGACAATACCCCGAGGAGATGTTCAATGATCAGAAAGAGATTCACGCGACAATTTAAACTGGAAGCCGTTCGTGCGATGGAACGCGGCGATAAGTCACCTGCGGACCTGGCGAGAGAGCTGGGTCTTCGACGCAACCAGCTCTACAAGTGGCAACGACAAGTCCGTCTTAAGGGCGAAGACAACGCCTTTCCCGGTAAGCGTGGTAAAGCTGACGAGGGTTTGTCCGAAGTGGAGCAGCTACGCCGTCGCATCGCGATCCTCGAAGAGGAGAACGAAATCCTAAAAAAGGCCGAGTCGTACTTCACAGCCCCGCGAAAGTGAAGTACGAGTTCATCCTGAGTCTTCGTCAGGAACACACCATTGTCATGCTGTGCCGTGTATTTCGGGTCAGTCGATCGGCTTTCTATACCTGGCTACAAGATGCGAGCAAGGGCAAAGAGAAAGACGCCCGATTGCTGAGTGACATCCAGGCCGTACACAAACGGCATCGCGGCCACAGTGGCGCGC
>CBFIJB010000015.1:0-70227 GCA_965662805.1 Candidatus Azotimanducaceae bacterium
TACTGCAGCGTGATCTTTCTTCGTTTCGCCCAGGAGATCAGCAATCCGCTTAAGTATTCAGGACCATTATCACAACGAATAGCCTTTGGTTTTCCGCGCCACTCAATAATCCGATCCAGTGCTCTTATCACTCTGAGGGGGGATTACCCACCCATTCCTGGTGAATAGTGCGTTCTTCCCCGGTACAGATTGGTGACGGCATGTTCAATGACAGGGTCTATGGTTGGCAGGTCGGGATCACCAACGGACATCACGATGATGTCTTCACCGGCATCTTTGCGCGCCAGCGCTTCTGTGTGAACCTGCCAGAGCTCATCGTCAGAAGCAGCCAGGCGCGATGCGCTTTGGCTGAACCTGGGTTTGACACAGTCAGGGTTCAATCATGGTCTGGCACTCAACGGAGACGTCGAGCGGATGAAGCGATAACCGTGAGCATCTGTTTGATCGTTGCCGGGAACTTCAACTTCCAGCCATCCTGCTCGCGAACCAGTGTGTATACCAGGACGTCAGAACCCTCGGTTTCATCCTGGTGCATGATCAATCGAGCGACGATATGAACAGTATCCTCGTTTTCATCGATGCGCCCGAGCACCTGTCTATCGTCCACGATCAGGTGCTGTGCTCTTGCTGCTTCCAGAATTTCTCCCGCAAGGCTTTCCAGATAGAAGTCTGCCGTCGTGGCATCGACGTCAGTCATGGAAACTTTACTGCCAAAAATACGCCGTTGTAATCGATAGATCCCATGATTGGCCTGGTATCCGATAGCGTCATCCATGGTGGCCTTCAGGTTCATCATGCTCTCAGTGTCCATCAGCTCTGCGATGCCGCTGAAGTTTTGTCCCGTCAGGATATCGAAGTACTTGTTGAGGGTGGCTTCCGGGGTGTCAGAAGCAAGACCACTCTGGAGAAAAAGCAGGAGTATCAGACCGGTCAGGGTACGCATGGTGGAGTCCTTTTTGCCTGTTGATTGATAGCGATTCATGGCGCCCAGTTTACCGCGTTTTCCGGCTCAGTAATGCACGTTCATCCATTTCCATGATCATGAACTTAAGTTGATCCAGGGCAACTTTCTAGAGGCGCCTGAGCGCTAATCTGACCCTGATGTTTTAGCGTTTTAGGAGTAAAAGAATGAAGGTATTTGTACTTATATTGGCCATGTTAGTCGCTATCCCAGCGATGGCACATGAGCAGGGGGATATTATTGTTCGTGTTGGTGCAGCAATGGTTGACCCGGATGTAAGCAGTGACGATATTGATGTTGCTGGGATTGTAACGCTGCCAGGTGTCGACGTGAAAGACGATACCCAGGTTGGTATCACAGCCGCGTGGATGTGGACCTCCAAGGTTGGCGTTGAACTGCTCGCTTCCACCCCATTCACTCATGACATCGTCGTTAACGACGTGGGCGTCAAGGCTGGTGATACCAAGCATTTACCTCCTACCCTGATGCTTCAGTACTACCCGATCGAGGGTAATGTGAAATTCAACCCTTATGTAGGTGTCGGTGTGAACACCACGATCTTCTTCGATGAAGACGTTGATGACGAACTGAACGCAGCGCTCGATGGAATTGTTGGCCTGCCCCCCGGCACGGTGGATGCCGATCTTGATCTCGATCAGAGCTGGGGTCTCGCAGCACAGGTTGGTTTTGACTACATGATCAATGAAAAATGGCTGATCAATGGCGCGGTCTGGTACATAGATATCGACACTGAAGCCAAGATCAGTACTGCCATAGCTGACGTAAAGTTTGATGTAGAGATTGATCCCTGGGTATACATGCTGTCTGTTGGATATAAGTTCTAGCGGTCAGGGATAAAAGAAATGAGAGGTTTGTAGTCCAGCGAGGGAGAGGGAGGAAACCCTCGCTGGGAGTCAATTTCCTACAAACTAATTTTAGTCACTTTATAGGCAATCTCCGTTTTGTTGAGTCACCGTATATCTAGCAAAGGTGATGCCAACTTTTCCAAAAGCCAGTTTTCCTGGTTTTCAGCGAAATCCCCCTTTTTGTGTCTACAGCCGCGCACCACCCCAAAGCATGCTGTAGGATTTCCTACTTGGTTTGGCACCAGGATAGGGCACATGGATCAATCCTCAAGAAATATTCAGGCACAGGCAGAACTGCATCATGCATTCCTGCTTGGGTTGCAGCTCATGGTATCGACGAACCGTTCTCCGAAGGAAGTTGGCGACTGGATGTTCAGGCTGTTCAGGCGGCAGCACCTGGACAAGTTTCTTTCCAGCTTTGACAAGCTTGAGCTGACAGGTCTGCCGGATGCCGTGGCCTGCGCCCGGTATCACGTGATGTCGAACGGCGTTGGTGGTGTCCCGGTTGAGTATATGTACGAAAGTGACCGAAAAGCCTGGGTTCGCTTTCGCTATCCGCGCTGGATGTATCACGGTCCAACGATCTGCGGGGTCCCGGTAGAGGTCAGTCGCGGGTTTCTTGAAGGTTGGTATGCCTATAACGGGGTCTCTCTGAAGAATCCGCGGCTTGGATACGTGTGTGTTTCAGAAGACATGACCGGAGAGTTTGGACTTTGCGGCTATTTCAAGGAGTACGATCATGATCTTGCAGATGATGAACGTCTGCAGTTTGCCAAAGGTGAGTTGCCCCCGCCTTTCAAGCCGGAAGAGCAACCTGTTCTTCCGGCCGCTCAGTGGAACCAGGAACGACTGCAGAAGGCCAACCGCAACTACGCGATGGATTACATCCGTAACGGGCTGGTGGAACTAAAAGAAGTCCTGGGTGAAACGTTAACGAGGGAATTGGGATGTCGAGCGGCCCGTCTGATTGGACTTCAGTATCTGGCTCAAACGCGAGAGGCTGTGAAAGTTGAAGATGGTGATCTTTCTTCTGCCGCGGATTATCTGGCAAGAATGTTTGATGGTCTTGGCGACAGGGTGGAAGTGGAACCAGCGAGGGAACAGCCAGGGGGTCAGCAAATTGTTCTGACTCAGCATGATCTCAGAATCGTCCGGGGTATGAGCGGTGATGAACGTGACACGGTGCTCGCAGTCTGGATCGAAATGTGGCGCGGCGCACTTTCGTCATTCAGGCAGATGAAGACAGCCGAAGCCGAGGTTGGGGAAGATCAGATCAGGTGGACGCTCAGGAACAGGGAATCCGGATAAGGGAATCCGAATATGGGGATCTAAGCGAAAGCAGTTTCGCGAGCGATCAGGGGCGTCTCTTTATCCGCGACTCTGCAGGCATATTCCAGGCAGCTGCCACAACCCGTGCCCAGACCAATCTGCTCGGAAATGTCTTCCAGAGACATGCCCTGAGCCAGATATTCCTTGAGCTGTTTGCTGTTGACGTTTTTGCAGACGCAGATGATCATGGAGTTAATTCTAAATGAGAACGATTCGTAATATCAAGTTTATTTCCACTGGCCCGTGCGAATGACTCTGATTATCAAGTTATTGATTTATAAGCATATTCTTTGACATTGTGAAACCTGCAGGTATGATCACGCCATAAATGTTGTTAGAGAGAGCCCCATGAAGCCACAAGATCCCAAAGTTATCGATTTTCTTAACCAGGTGTTGAAAAACGAACTGACGGTTATCAATCAGTATTTTCTTCACGCCAAGATTCTCGAAGACCGTGGCTTGAAGAAACTGGCGCAAAAAGAACGGCACGAATCCATTGAAGAAATGGAGCATGCTGAGTGGTTGATAGAACGCATTCTGTTTCTTGAGGGGCTGCCAAACCTGCAGGACCTGGGCAAGTTGCTGATCGGTGAAACCGTTGGAGAGATGTTCGAGTGTGATCTGGAATCAGAGATGATTGCGATTCCTGTTCTTCGTGATGCCATTGCCTATTGCGAAGAGCAGCGCGACTATGTGACCCGCGAGTTGTTCGAGAAGATCCTGGATAACGAGGAAGAACATGTGGACTGGATTGAAACCCAGCAGAGTCTGATCAAGGACATGGGTTTGCAGAATTACCTGCAGGCGCAGATGGACGAAGCCTCAAGCGACTGATGGGTTCGACGCGGGCGTGAAAAAATCCCACGCTCATCGGTTCAGCCAAGTGTTGTAACGCGAAACCCGTGATAAGGTTTTCCCATGTTAACGCTGACACGTGAAGAAATCGTTGCCGCGTTCGGGGATGATGATGAAGACCTTGTCGTTCCCGATCTGGTGGATGTGCCCTGGGACAGCCTGGACTATTTTGGCTGGGTTCATCCGGCAGGGCACCTGGGATTCGTTGTGCTCCAATCTCCCAACGATGGGCATATCCGCGGTGTGCGTCTGAGGCGCTCCGTTCGAAAAACGCGCAAGCCTCGCCTGGAGATGTGTTCCTGGTGTCACCATGTCCACAAGAGCAATGGCACCGCGATGTTCACTGTGGCCGTGAAAGGAAGCGAAGGGCGCCACACCCTGGGTAATATTATCTGTAAAGATCTCGACTGCAGTCTCCGGGTCAGGGATCTCGTTGAACCCGGCAGTTTTATGCGTGAGTCACTTTACCAGCCAGCCAAAGTATGGCGTATGCAACAGACGATGCATCGATGGCTGGGCCGAGCGAATCAGATCTGATCGGTTTCTTTCGTTGATCTATGCGGCCAGGTTGCGGATCCGCTCTCCGTTCTCGAGGCAGGCGAGAATTTCTTCGGTGCGCTCAAGCCCCTCGGCCTTTCCGAAAAGGTAGCCCTGAATAGATTCACAACCAAGTGACCTCAGGTATTCCAGCTGCGAATCTGTTTCGACCCCTTCGGCAATCAGGTTGAGTTTCAATCCTTTTGCCAGTGCCACAATCGCATTGACGATACTGGTCGCCTCCTCGGTTTCCGTCATAGAACTGATGAACGACTTGTCTATCTTCAGAGTGTTAATGGGGAACTGCTGTAGATAACTGAGGGATGAGTATCCTGTCCCAAAGTCGTCAACGGCGATCTTGATCCCCATGGTGGCAAGCTCCCTCAGCTTTTTAATCACGCTGGACATGTCATTCATGATCACGTTCTCCGTGATCTCTATCTCCAGTGAATCCCCGGGCAGATTGTGTCGCGCCAGCGTGTCCCGAATCTCACTGATAAAGGTTTCCTGTTCAACCTGGATGCCGGAACAGTTGATGGACACCCGGACGCTGGTCATTCCTTCATCGAGCCATTTGGCGACGTCTCGGCATGCGCGCTCCAGAACGTAGCGCCCCAGTTCCAGAATCAGACCGGTTTCTTCAGCTATGGGTATGAAGTCCCCCGGGTAGATCAGACCATTCACCGGGTGCTGCCAGCGAATCAGCGCTTCGAAACCGATCAGCCTTTCCGTGATGGAATCCACCTGCGGCTGGTAACAGACTTTGATGTCTTCCGTCGACAAGGCCTTACGCAGTTCCCGTTCAATGGTCAGTCGGGCATTTGAAGCCTCGTTCATCGTCGGGTTAAAGAACTCATAGCTGTTCTTGCCCCGCTCTTTGACGGCATACATGGCGAGATCAGCAGACGCTATCAATGCCTCGATGCTGTGACCTGCTTCCGGGTACATGGCAATACCGATACTGGAGGTGACATAGAGCTCATGCTCGTCAATAGAAAAGGGCTCTCGCAGTTCTTCCAGAACCTTCTCGGCGATCTTTGCAGCGTCGTCTTTGTGATTAACGCTGGGAAGGATCAGTGCGAATTCGTCGCCGCCGAACTGAGCCAGCGTGTCGCCTTTTCGCAAACAACTCTCCAGGCGTTGCGAGACTGACTGCAGCAACCTGTCTCCTGTGGTATGCCCAAGGGTGTCATTGACCCACTTGAACCTGTCCAGGTCGAGAAACATGACTGCCAGGTTTTCCTTGTTCCTCGTTGCATGTGTCATGGCGAGGTCAAGACGGTCTTCCATCAGTACTCGGTTTGGCAGACGCGTCAGCATGTCATGGTATGCCTGGTAGTTAATGGTTTCCTGTGCCTGCTTGCGCTCTGTCACATCGCGCGCAACGCCATAGGTACCCTGAAGCGGGTTACCGTGGATGTTTTCACTGCCAAGATCGACAAACATGGAGGTGGTATCGAAATAGCGATGCTCGGAGTCATCCTTACACTTAAGTTTCAACTCGACGTTGCTGGACTTTCTCTGGCCGGAACGTCGCTCTGTAAACACATACTTGGCCTGATCCTGGCTCGGATTGGAAACAAGCTTGGAGTAGTGTTCTCCCATGAGTTCGCTCTTGTCGAAACCCAGGGTCTGATACACCGTGTCGTTCAGAAAGGTGAATCTACCCTCCTGATCCAGCATGAACACAATGTCGGGAGAATGATCAACGATGAAGCGGTGCAGGTGTTCTGATTCTTCCAGTTTCTGGTGAATGGTCTGGTTGGCCACCTCCAGTTGTTTCTTGGTGGAAGCGTTCTTTACTGTCGCCAGCAGTTCATCCGGGACATACGGCTTTTTCAGAAAATCGTATGCACCTTTTTTCAGTGCGTTGCGTGTGGATTCGAAATCTGTGTTGCCGCTGACCACGATAACCTTCACATGCGTGCCGTTGTTAACAACATGGTCTATGACTTCATAGCCGCTGCCATTAGGCATGTTTAGGTCCAGAAGAATGGTGTCGTACTGATTCTGCTCCAGCAGAACGATCGCCTCATTGCCGCACTTGGCGGTATCCGCTTCATATCCCGACAGTGTCATGAGCTCTTTGAGGCTATTTAGTTGTCCGGGTTCGTCGTCGACGATCAGAACTGTGTTGCAGATCTGTTGTGGGTCTGTCAAAGCGTTCATGGGCTAACCTGCTCTTTGCTTATTATTTTGTGATTGCATGAGTGTGACTCGAAATTCAGTGCCTGCCTGGCTGGTGCGATAACTGATGAAGCCACCGTTGCGCTCGGTCAGTTGTTTCACGACGGCGAGTCCCTCGCCTGCATGAGCACCGGACTTGGTGCTCATGCCTCGTTCAAATACGTCTCCAACGCCGGTCTGTATGCCTGGCCCGTTATCCGAGAAAGTGATCTCCACCCAGGAGGTGTTTTGCATCACGAGGCCAGATTGTGTGTGCAGGGATATCGTGCTTCCGGGGCTGAGTTCTTCAACAGCGTTCTTGATCAGATTTGTGCATATCTGCTTGAAGTCGTTGCTGTGAATGTCAGCTTTCACGTCGCTGCCGAACTGATAGTCAAACCGGATATGCTCGTTCCCCTGATCAAACAAGGTCGCGATGGAGCGTAGTACTTTGTTGATGTCGCAGGCCCCCTGAGCTTGACCCGCAGCGTCGGGGATATCGCGGAAGATGCGAATAATATCTGCAGCACGCATCAGTTCGCTGCTGATACCTTCAAGGGTTGATTGTGCCTCGTGTTCCGGGCCGAGCTTCAGCGAGGGAACCTTCAGGTAGTTCTGTACGGTGGATATCGGGTTGTTGGCTTCATGGATGATTTCTCGGGCCCGATTATCGAGATCCTCCAGATCAATTTCCTTCGAGGGTGTTACTTGAAACAGACCACGGGCTATGCCGAGGAACGTATCCACAAGTTCTTCACGTGCGATCAGCCTCTCCAACTTTGCGTTCGTAAGACCCAGGAGAATGACCGCCACACAGCTGTCTGGTTGGTTCTTGTCCAGAAGGACCGGCAAAGCAATGCCTTCTGTGGCGGTAAGTTCTGCCAGCGCTTCATCGTCAAGTACGGTCATATTGTGGGAGAGCGTGGTCAGTGGCTGACCCAGCGACGCCGCAGATACGATGATGGATTGCCCTGCATCAAGTTGCAGCGTGCCGTTGTACCAGCCGCCATGACGCTGTTGATAGATACTGATCTGGTCCGTGGAAAACAGTGCCGAGCAGGTTTCGCGAAGACATTCTGTTTTCTCCATTCGGTTAGCCAGTTGTAACGTAGAAGCGTAAAGGTTTGCCCTCGTCAGAACTTCTGAGAATACACTCGCCGTGTCCGTCGATGCTTCGTCTGCTACTGGGTCGTGCGTGAGCTCTCTTAGAAAAGACTCATCCAGTGACAGTAATGAGGTGCAGGCGTTGAGGTCTGCATCAGGCTGTTTCAGATGTTCTGCAACGGCCAGCACTCTGGTTGCGAGGTGCGTGCCGTAAAGTGTATTCAGTGGATGGCGGTAATAGCGCGGCGCCTGAGCGAGGTGCGGTTCCTCAAGAAAAGGGTTGCTGCCGGCGAGGCGTGCGGTGAGTTCTATGTCACGCACCTGGTCAGGATCCAGAACAAACATCAGGGAACGGCAGGCACTGACCAGAGTCGAGTTTCCTGTGGCGTCTTCGTGATCTGATGCCAGGTCCAGCGGTTGGCATGCAACCTGATTCGCAAGTGCCAGCGTGAGGTCGCCAAGCTGTTCTGCGGTCAGCCTTTCATGCCAGTTGCGTAGAGTCGGTGTTGATGTGGCCTGTAAGAAAGATCTGAAGACAAAGGTGTCTGATTCAATGATTTCCAGGAGTTTGCTGCGATCTGTACCAGGCTCGAGATACAGGTTTAGCAGATTTGAGAGCGTCTGAAGCGTGGTGGGAGAAACATTTCCCACTGGTGTCTTTATTTAAAGGGTGACTTCAGCAGACGACATCCAGTGATTCTATGATGATATTGCAATATAAACAAAGACTTATCTCTCCCTATTGAGGATCTGATTATAGAGTTATCTGTAAGTCCATGACCTTGTTCATACAATAGGGTGGTGTCCTGTCCAGTGGCATACGCTTGGTTTATGCTTCATTCATCTGACTTCTTCACCTTACCCGGACAAATGTCATGACAGGTTATGAAACTCACGACCTGCTGGGCAACCTTGGTGTGTTATTTATTCTTGTGACTTACCTGTTGCCGCAGTTGGAAAAACTGGAGGCCAGTAGTGTGCTTTATTCGGCGTTAAATGCTCTGGGTGCCGGTCTGGTGATCTACTCGCTGCTGTATGAGTTTAATCTGAGTGCATTCATCATTGAATCTGCCTGGCTGGTGATATCTTTGTTTGGAATCGGACGGCAGCTTCTAAAAACACCTTCAGCTGACGGTATCTAAAGATGTCTGGCGTTCTGTCCCGGATTGACGGGATTATCCGTCCTGCGGGGCATGTGTTCTACGGCTGGTACGTCGTATCGGCTGCAGGTGGCCTGCAGCTTCTGGCCGGGCTTCTCTGGATGCAGTCCTATGGTGCTTACGTTGTGCTGTTGCAGGCTGAGTTCGGCTGGAGTTCCGCGCTGGTTGCCGGTGCCTTTGCCATGACCCGCATCGAGAGTGGCATTCTTGGGCCACTGCAGGGGTGGTTGACTGATAAATACGGGCCAAGAGTTATTCTTGCGACGGGCACGGTTATCTTCGGTGTTGGCTTCATGCTATTCAGTCAGATAGAGACGCTCCTGGCCTTCTATCTGACGTTTGCACTCATCGCCGTGGGATCAAGCCTTGGCGGTTTTGCCACGGTCATGGTGGCGATTGTGCACTGGTTTAATCGTCACCGTGCGAAAGCTGTTTCTATATCCCAGATTGGTTACTCACTGGGTGGGCTCTGTGTGCCTTTTGTGATCCTCAGCCTTGAAGCTTTCGGCTGGCGGGACACGGCTTTCTATTCCGGTGTCATTGTTATTGTCGTTGGCCTGCCTCTCACGATGCTTGTCCGTCACAAGCCCGGGGACTATGGCGAAGAGATGGATGGGGGAGAGGTAGATGAACCCGGTGATCAAAAGACTATTCGAATCATCGGGCCGGACTTTACTGCGCGTCAGGCAATGCGTACTCCGGCCTTCTGGTTGATCTCGGTTGGTCATGCCGCCGCGCTGTTGACGGTATCATCGATCATGGTTCATCTGGTGCCACACCTGACCAAGAGTATGGAATTTTCACTGGCTAACGCGGGGCTTATCGTTTCGCTGATGACCGCTTTCCAGATGGCAGGCCAGATCGGTGGTGGTTTTCTCGGAGACCGATTTAACAAACGCCTGATCTGTGTGATCTGTATGCTGTCGCACATGTTTGCGCTTTTGTTGCTTGCGCATGCGACTGAGCTCTGGATGGTGCTTTGTTTTGCCGTGCTTCATGGCCTTGCATGGGGTATCCGGGGACCTCAGATGGTCGCGCTGCGTGCAGACTATTTCGGGGCTTCCTCTTTCGGCACGATCATGGGGTTTTCGTCTTTGATCGTGATGCTGGGCATGTCCATTGGGCCTGTTTTTGCCGGCTATCTGTATGACATTCAGGGTAGCTACACGATGGCGTTCACGGTCCTCGGGCTCAGTGCCATGGCGGGTTCGCTATGTTTCGCGTTTGCGGTAGCGCCTGTCCATCCTGACGGTGATAAACTAGCGGCGTGAAAGTACTCTCAGGAAAACGCGCATACCTGGATGCCATGGGGATCGATGTCTGGTCTGTCAGGCCTGCTATACCCGTACCTGCCCGGGCCAGATCTTCTGCCTCTCCGGTGCCAGATCTGATCAAGGCGATTGGCGCTGCACCGCAGCCGGTTGTCAGGCCACCCAAACCCGAGACAGCGCAGGTCGCGACGTCGTCACCGCAACCGGAACCTGAAGTTCCGAGATTCAGACTCGCCTTGCTGCACTATGGAACATTCGGTATCTGTGTTTCCCTGAGCGAATCAGAAAGCGTGCCCAGGCGTTTTTGCGATGACCTTGCGCGTGTGATGGGTGCCGATCTTGAAGGTTTGCTTTACCACGAGTTGACCTGGCCGATGCTGAGTACCTCAGGGATTGATCAATCGGTGAATGCCGCACGGGAAGTCGTTACGCAGAAACTCAAGACCTTGCCTGCGAGGGTACTGGTGATCGGTGAAGATGTCGCGGATTACTTCGGCGCACTGAGAGAAGCACAGGCTGAACCTCGTGTGGTCGGACCACAGAGCTTCCTGCTGATTCCCTCGATGGTGCAGACATCAGCATCGGCAGACGTCAGGCGCTCCCTGTTTGTTTCCCTCCAGGTCTGGCGGAATTCGCGGTGACCCTGGATATTCGCCGCATGCAGATGGAAGATCTGCCCCATGTGCTGCGAAATGAACGACGCGGTTACACTCATCCCTGGAGTGAAGGCATTTTCAAGGACTGCCTGACCCATGGCCATGAATGCTGGCTCATGAGTTTTACAGGGAAAGTCGTTGGCCATGGAATTGTTTCGGTGGCAGCCGGTGAGTCGCATCTGCTTAATGTTTGTGTCCACCCCGAATGTCAGGGGCATGGTTTCGGGCGAGCCATGGTGGAACATCTGCTGCGTCGTGCCAGAGAGCGAAATGCGAAAAGCATGTTTCTGGAGGTCAGGCCATCGAATCAGGCAGCCTGCCAGCTCTACGAAAACCTGGGTTTCAATGAGATTGGCCGGCGTCACGACTACTATCCTGCCTATGTTGGTCGTGAAGATGCACTTGTCCTGGCAAAAGAGCTGCTATAATCCGCGACCCTTCGTATTCCAGTATCTTGAAGTAAACCCCTGATGATTGAGCAAGAGGTCGATAAACGCCGGACCTTCGCGATTATTTCGCACCCGGATGCCGGTAAAACCACCATTACGGAAAAGCTGTTGCTGTTTGGTAAGGCTATTCAGATGGCGGGTACGGTGAAAGCGAAGAAATCGGATCGCTACGCTGCATCCGACTGGATGGAGATGGAGAAGCAGCGCGGTATCTCGGTCACAACTTCGGTCATGCAGTTTCCCTACCGGGGTCGCATCGTCAACCTTCTGGATACGCCAGGTCACGAGGATTTCTCTGAGGACACCTATCGAACACTCACAGCCGTGGATTCCGTGCTGATGGTTATCGACGGGGCAAAGGGTGTTGAGGACCGGACCATCAAACTGATGGAAGTCTGCCGTCTCCGTGACACACCTATTCTGACATTCATGAACAAGCTCGACCGGGAAATACGTGATCCTATAGAGGTTATGGATGAAGTGGAGTCTGTACTGAACATCCAGTGCGCTCCGATCACCTGGCCTATCGGCATGGCGAATCGCTTCAAGGGCGTTTACCACCTCTATGACGATGAGATCCATGTTTACGAGGGGCAAATGGATATTGCTGAAGAAGCCCGGATTATCAAGGGGCTCGAGTCTGAAGAAGCGAAGACCTATCTCGGTGATGTCCATGAAGAGTTTGTCGATGAAATTGAGCTGGTGCGCGGTGCCAGTCACGAGTTTGATCTCGATGCCTATCTCGCCGGTGAGCTGACACCTGTTTTCTGCGGCACGGCGCTTCGCAACTTTGGTGTCAATCAGATGCTGGACGGCTTTGTAGAATATGCTCCGTCGCCGCAGCCACGGGAAACGAATACTGAAAAGATCGACTCCAGAAGTGAAGAGTTCTCCGGATTTGTCTTCAAGATACAGGCGAACATGGATCCCAAGCATCGGGATCGTATTGCTTTTATGCGGGTCTGCTCTGGCAAGTATTCGCAGGGTATGAAAATGCGTCATGTGCGCCTGGGCAAGGACGTTCGGGTAAGTGATGCGGTTACGTTTCTGGCCGGTGAGCGCGCAGCGGCGGAAGAAGCCTTCCCCGGTGACATCATCGGTCTGCACAATCACGGTACGATTCAGATTGGCGACACTTTTTCCAGTGGCAAGGACATCAAGTTTATTGGCGTGCCACACTTTGCGCCGGAGCTGTATCGTCGTGTCCGTTTGAAGGACCCTCTGAAAAGCAAACAGCTACGCCAGGGGCTCACCCAGTTATCAGAGGAGGGCGCCACTCAGGTTTTCATGCCGTTGGCGAACAACGACCTGATTGTTGGTGCGGTCGGTGTTTTGCAGTTTGATGTGGTGGCTTTTCGTCTGAGAGATGAGTACAAGGTCGATTGCGGCTACGAATCAGTCGGTGTGGCGACAGCGCGCTGGGTGCATTGCGAAGACGAGAAGATGCTGGCGGAATTCAAACGTAAGGCGGAAACGAATCTTGCGCTGGATGGCGGTGGACACCTGACCTATCTCGCGCCAACTTCGGTGAATATGTCGCTGACGCAGGAACGCTGGCCTGAAATCGAATTCCGGGCGACCCGGGAGATCGACTAGAAACAGTGATCAGCTAGGAAAAATCAGGGTAAGGGTTATCAACTTCGAGCGAGATTTCATTGTCGTGGCCCGGAATCGAAATGCTGCTGGAAGATATCTTCAGTTCTTCGCCATCGATCACACCAACGCCGAAATTGTAGATCGCTGAATTCTCGCCACTGATCATTGACGCATCGTATGCTTCCCGCTTGGCAACCACGGCTTCATTTCGACTCGCATGATTGCTCATTGCCTGCTTGCCGTGTTTCTTCTGCAGCATCTTCTCAACGACATGGGGCGCCATGACAGCCGCCGTGGCGTTATTGCCGCCGAAGCCTTTGGAATTGATGAATACCGCGTCCATATCTGTCGTGTTAATTTCGCGGTGTTGCAGCATGAAATCCAGATTGCTCTGGTGCACGTCATCCGCGATCTTCTCGGACGTGACAATCCCCGGGATAATCCCCTCCTGCCACACGCCCAGTGAAGCAATCAGCTGATCTGCAGAGGCGCAGGCCAGGGAATGTCCGATATAGGCTTTGATCGCCGCAACGGGCCACTTGTCGATACCAAAGGATCGGGACAATTCATTAAAGATATGCGACTCGGTCACCCGGTTCTGCGGTGTACTGGTACCGTGAGCCTGCATGTAGGAGCGTTTCTGCAGGGCTTCTTCCCCCAGTATTGACCGGATAACGCCCATGGCTTTACCGACGGTGACATAGTTTCCAATACCGGGTCCCGGAATGGATTTTTTGAAACCGTCCGCATTGATGAATACATCAGCGACGGCGCCATAGATGCTGGCACCCAGTTCCACGGCCAGTTCATCGTCGAACAGAATGATGAACTGTGATCCTTCCGATAGTGTGAAGCCACAGTTCTCTGCAAATGGCCTGCAGGCGCTACGGTGATTGGCTTCGCCGGATTCTATGCCGTCGATCTTATTGAGGGCTTCGTCCTCAGCAAGCGCACCCATGGTGCGATAGCCTTCGATCACGTCGGGCGTCAGCGGTGCTTCGCTGCCGCCAACAAGAACTGCACGAAACTTGCCGGAACGAATGTCCTGGATACCTTGCCGAAGGTTATACAGAAATGTCGCGCAGGCACCGATATTTGCTCCGGTGGTACCGACATTGCCGAGAATATAGGCGTTGACAAAATCGGCCGTCATCTCGGCCAGGCCCAGTGGCAGGTTCTTCGATGTGACCCGTTTACCCATGAGTCCTGCCTGCAGCAGACCCCCGGAACCATTGGTATCCAACTGGCCCATCGCACTGCTGGCGTAAACAGAGATCTGGTCGGCAGGCACGCGCTTTCTGACTTCGTCCCAGCCAATGCCCAGGGAATTCAGTGCATCGGATGCGCCGAATACGGTTAATTGAAGGCCCCTGGGATGATTTCGGGACTGGTAGAGCTTTTCGGGTTCGAAACCACTTGGCAACTGGCCTGCCGCCAGTACTCGCGAACTGCGCGTATCGTTAAACAGAACGTCCAGGTCGCCGGTCACCGTGACTTCCACGGTGCCGTCGTCTTTATCGCTGATTTGCCAGTTCGCCGGTGGATTATCCGGAACGTGGTTTTTTCTTAAGCGAAAACTGATGGCATCAGAGGCAGTTCCCTGGATCTTTGCGCGCTTGTGCAGCGGGATGGAGCCTGCGTCAAAAAGGTTGGTTTCAAGTCTTCGGATCAGGGTGTGATCCATGATCCATTGCCGGGATTCGGCAGATGAAGCGTCGTCCCTGTTCATCAGGGCAGCCAGGGAGGCGAAGGTTCTGCCCTGCGCCTCCGGGCTCAGCTTGTCGATCACCATGCGCCGGTAACCGTGATGTAGAGAGCTCCGGCCGGCGGGGTTGACGCCGCCAAAGCCAACAATTACCGGCAGGCGTGACAAAACATCAGCTCCTGAATGCTAACTGGTTGAAAGTAAAGCTATTGTACGTGGTTGAATCAGGCTTGTCGCTACACCAATTCAATGGCAACCGCTGTCGCTTCGCCGCCACCAATACACAGGGCTGCAATGCCGCGTTTCTTGCCCAGTTTCTTCAGTGCATACATCAGGCTGACAATAATGCGCGAGCCGGTTGAGCCAACGGGGTGACCCTGTGCGCACGCTCCGCCGTGAATATTGACCTTTTCCGGGTCAAGTCCCAGCTCTTTCGTTGCCAGTATGGTAACCATGGCAAAAGCCTCGTTGATCTCAAACAGATCCACTTCGTCTTTATCCCAGCCTGTTTTCTGAAGCAGCTTTTCAATCGCACCAATGGGCGCGATAGTAAAATCTGACGGTTGCAGAGAGTTGGTCGTGTGAGCAACGATCTTTGCAACAGGGATCAGGCCTTTCTCCTTTACAGCAGCTTCACTGGCCAGTACCAGTGCTGAGGCACCATCGGATATGGAACTGGAGTTAGCGGCGGTCACGGTGCCGTCTTCCTTGAAAGCCGGGCGCAGTGTGGGGATCTTGTCGATATTCGCGTTGCCTGGCTGTTCGTCGTGTTCGACAACCACTTCACCTTTCCTGCTTTTGACAGTGACAGGCACAGTCTCTGCTTTCAGGGAGCCGTCATCGATGGCATTTTTCGCTTTGGTCAGGGATCCGATGGCGAAGGCATCCATATCTTCACGGGTCAGCTGATATCTGTCAGCGACCTCCTGTGCAAAAGAACCCATCAGTCGACCGGTCTTCGCGTCTTCCAGTCCATCAGTAAACATGGAATCCTGAATTTCTCCGTGACCCATCCGCATACCACCCCGAGCCTTTGGCAACATATAAGGCGCATTGGTCATGCTTTCCATACCGCCGGACACCATGATGTCGTTGGTGCCTGCCTTGATCAGATCGTGTGCCAGCATCGTGGCTTTCATGCCTGAGCCGCACAGTTTGTTGATGGTCGTTGCGCCGGACTCCACAGGGATACCCGCATCCATCGCTGCCTGTCTCGCCGGCCCCTGTCTGAGGCCATTGGGCAATACACAACCCATGATGACTTCCTGCACATCTTCTCCTTTGAGATTGGCGCGCTTGATCGCCTCTTCAATGGCGGCGGAGCCCAGGTTTACAGCGGTCAGATCGGCAAAGCAGCCTTGAAGTCCGCCCATAGGCGTTCTAGCGCCTCCGGCTATATATACAGTTTCTGTCATGGTTGTTCCTGCATTGGTTGTTCAGAAGAGGCGGGCATTATAAGCCAAGCCCTGTTAAATCTCAGGTGGCGAATACGCTCAACATTCCAGGTATAGACGAGGTGAATGAGGCCATCATCACCGAGGGCAAATGAAGGGTAGGAAAACTGGTACTCTCTCTGGCCCGGTGGTGGTACTGCCGCTTCGTTTTCCAGCGTTTTTACGATTTTCCACTCATCACTGGTATTCATCTGGCTGTTTATGGCCAGACTCAACCTGTGTCTGCCGTCCTCCAGGTCGTTCAGTGCCATCAGCAGTGAACCATCGTCCAGTTTCTGCAGCGCCACGGCAGAATTCGGGTTCGGAATATCAATGGCGTGGGGCGGCTCCCAGTGCAGCCCACCGTCCAGGGTTCTTGCAGTCAGCAGGCGGTAAGGCTCATTACCGGCGTATCTCAGCAGCGCGATACCATGCCGGTCGTCAGAGTGGGCGATTGCCGGTTGCAGCGAGTGTTTGCCCCTGGAAATCCGTACTTTGTCCAGAACGACCCTGCTGCGTGAGAGGTGCAGGGTTTCAGCGAATTTTCCGGCCATTTCGTGATACACCGGCAGGGAAAGATCGCCCCACTGCAGGTCAACACCGTCGGTTCTAACGAGCGTGCTCAGGTTCAGGAATGGCGAGGTGACCAGTCGCTCAGGGGCGCTCCAGGTTTTCCCCAGATCTGGTGATTCCATATAGTTGATGCTGCTTGCCGCCCATCCACCGAAAGAGACCGTGACAAAAAAGAGGCCAAGACTCCCGTCAGGCCAGGCATGCAGTGATGGATTGCCGACTTTTCTGATGTAGCGGTTTAACCCTGCCTCAGCCATCGATCGGTTCATCACCACCTGAGGTGTCGACCAGGTTTCGTTCTCGAAGGCAGACATAAAGATTGCCACATCCTTATGACCTTCTTCTGTACCGCCATACCAGACTGCCACGGGCGTATTCTGGGCGACAACGATGTTGGCACTGTGGGCCTCGGTGGTTTCTCCGTGCGTGATCCATTGCTCTGAGAAAAAAGGCGTGTCAGATCCTGTCTGGCTTGCTGCTGGTGCAAAGGCCGGTATCTGCTTTACCGGAACCATCGCGATCCAGAGGGCCATGAAAACCCCGAACGCAAGCATCAATGCTGCGGGTTTGTATGCGAGCGTCATAATTTCACCGTTTTCGTGGTAGCCATGCTAAACCATTTCTATGCGGAAAAGGGATGTATGGCGAGGAAACTCAAAGGATGACTATGGTATCCTTGGCGCCTTTTTCAAGCAGACAAACAGAGAGGAAATCATGTCAGAAAAAGCAGCTGCGGCCCTGGAGATCTACAATGAACTGCTGGGTACGGAAGAGGGTGTTGGTGAATGGCTGGAGATCGATCAGGACAGGATCAACATGTTTGCTGACGCAACTCTGGATCATCAGTTTATTCATATTGATCCGGAAAAATCAGCCGAACTGTCACCCTACAAAGTCACGATTGCGCACGGTTTCCTGACACTGTCGCTGATTGTTCACCTGGGTGCTTCCATCAAGCCACCACGACCGGAAGTTGGTGACGGTGTCTTCATGGGTGTGAACTATGGTCTGGATAAGGTCCGATTCCCGGCGCCTGTGCCTGTTAACTCAAAAGTCCGGGCTCGGCATAAGCTGGTTGAAGCGGTACTGAAAGGCGGCAACACCATCCAGGTAAAACGGGAAGTGACTGTGGAACTGGAAGGCGCGGACAAGCCGGTTTGTGTTGCTGAATCTCTGATTCGCTACATGTACGCCGACTGATCGAAACTAAAGAACATAGCTTCAGAGGAACACCGATGACTGTTATTACCAAGGACGATCTGGTCCAGAGTATTCAGGATTCACTGCAGTACATCTCTTATTACCATCCGCCGGATTTCATTCGTGGTGTGGCGGAAGCCTATGAGAGAGAAGAGTCGCCCGCTGCCCGGGACGCCATGGCACAGATTCTGATTAATTCGCGCATGTGTGCCGAAGGCCATCGGCCGATCTGTCAGGATACCGGCATTGTTAACGTGTTCCTGTCAGTGGGCATGGATGTGCGCTTTGAATCGGATGTTTCCCTTGAAGATATGATCAATGAAGGCGTGCGCCGTGCTTACGGTTTGCCGGATAACGTGCTGCGCGCCTCGGTTCTGTCAGATCCGGCAGGGGCGCGTATCAATACGAAGGACAACACGCCTGCGGTCATTCACACAGAGATCGTCCCTGGGGACAAAGTTGAAGTGCATGTCGCGGCGAAGGGTGGCGGCAGTGAGGCCAAGTCCAAGTTTGTCATGCTGAATCCTGCGGATTCGATTGTCGACTGGGTTCTGAAAACGGTTCCTACCATGGGCGCAGGCTGGTGCCCGCCGGGGATGCTTGGTCTTGGCATTGGCGGTACCGCAGAGAAAGCGATGCTGATGGCGAAGCGATCACTGATGGATCCCATCGATATTCATGAACTGGAAGCGCGTGGTCCGTCCAACAGGATTGAAGAGTTGCGTCTTGAGATATTCGACAAGGTGAATTCACTGGGCATTGGTGCCCAGGGGCTGGGTGGTCTTACGACAGTACTGGACGTAAAAATCATGGACTATCCGACCCATGCTGCGAATCTGCCGGTTGCTATGATTCCCAATTGTGCTGCAACGCGGCATGCACATTTCACGCTGGACGGTTCAGGTCCGGCAGAACTTGAAGTGCCTGATCTGGCTGACTGGCCCAGTATTACGTGGGAGGCCGGACCTAACTCACGTCGAGTCAACCTGGATACAGTCACGGCGGAAGAGGTTAAAGCGTGGCAGCCGGGAGAAACCATTCTTCTGTCTGGCAAGATGCTGACCGGGCGTGATGCCGCACATAAACGAATTCGGGACCAGGGTCTGCCGGATGATGTCGACCTGAAAGGCAAGTTCATCTACTACGTCGGTCCGGTGGACCCGGTGAGAGAGGAGGTTGTCGGCCCTGCCGGGCCTACCACGGCGACACGCATGGACGGATTCACCGAGATGATGCTGGAGAAGACCGGTATTCTGGGCATGATAGGCAAGGCTGAACGGGGTCAAGTCGCCATCGATGCGATCCGCAAGCACAGTGCTGTCTATCTCATGGCCGTCGGCGGTGCCGCGTTCCTCGTTTCCAAGGCAATTCGGAGTGCAAAGGTGATTGCCTTCGAAGACCTGGGCATGGAAGCCATACATGAATTCGAAGTGGAAGATATGCCCGTGACGGTCGCTGTCGACAGCCGCGGTGAATCGGTGCACCAGACAGGACCAAAGATCTGGCAGAGCAAGATTGGCAAAATCCCGGTCAGCGAAAGTTGACCGGGCACATCCGGCTTTAAAAAACCGACATAAATCATATGGTTAGCGTATTTCCTGTGTGCAATTTCATTGCAAGAAACTGCCGTATGAAGTAGTCTAGCGAGGGTGTCTAAAAGGCATATCCTTTCATAATTTTTTGGAATAAGTACCAAAATGGGGCAGCAACCCGTATCCGTAGATCAGCTTTATCTGAACGCCGAGAGCCTTGCAAAAGACTTCTCTCTTTTTCCGCGCAAGGAACCCGCGTCTGTCGTTAAAGGTTTACTGACAGAACAGCAGATCGAGATTGCGCTTGAGAACCTCAGGAATATGGAGGTGGATGCCTATATAGCAGCCACCGTCGCGCCCACGGAAGAATCCACTCGACCCGGCAGTAAAGACATCATTCGTGCACTCGACGTGCCGATCCACAACGAGGTGGAAAACGGTCCCCTTTACTGTGCTGAGCTTGAGCTTGAGTTTGATGGGCAGCCACGTCGGGCGGGTTTCATTACCCAGAATCGGGCGCACAATACGGGTGTCTGGGGACCGGAGCATCACAACGCAGCGGCGAAAATTGCCAGCGGTTATGCCATTCGGTCCATGCCGATTGTCACTTTCATGGATACGCCGGGTGCGGATCCTTATGAAGAAGCTAACGCCAATAATCAGGCACACGCCATTTCCCGACTGATCGCGGAACTCTGTAATGTGGATGTGCCAACACTCGGGATTATCATAGGGCAGGGCTATTCCGGTGGTGCAATCCCGCTGGCATCGAGCAACCTTCTGTTGTCTCTGCGTACCGGTGTTTTCAATACCATCCACCCGAAGAGTCTTGCCAACCTGGTGCGTCGCTACAATCTTTCCTGGCAGGAATGCGCTAAGTTTGTCGGTGTGTCGTCCTACGAGCTTTACAAGCAGGGCAACATTGATGGCATCGTTGATTACGATCCCGGTGAAGAAAACAACATTCAAAATCTGCGTAACACCATCGTTACTGGTATCACCTCGATTGAAGACAGCACCAAGGTGTTCGTGGCAGAACACCCTGAAGTTCTCGAGCACTATCAGCGAAACCTGAATCGCTACTTCAACCTGTCAGAATCACTGGCAGCACTTCATGCAAGTTCCACGCTGAAATTGCGCACGGCACCGACGGAGTACCCGAATGTGTTCGGTGTCGCTTTCCGTTATCTGCGTTATCTGGGGCTGCGCCGGCGCATCAAGAGCACAACAACGACACAGTATGGTCGCCTGGCAGATGCGGAGATTCCTGAAGGTGAACTGTCCCAGCGTATACACCGTGAAAGGCGGGCTGCTTTTCTTGGCTGGCTGCAGGATCCGGACAAGGTGCTTTACGAGGATGCGCTGAATCGTGCATGGAAAAACTTTCAGGACAAACGCAAATCTCTCGGTGAAGAGCGTGGCCGTATTGCCCAGTTTATTTTCGGTGAACCACAGGCAAATTTTGATTCAGCACGCAGCGAAATCTGTCTGGTTGCCGGTCTTCACCTTTATAACCGCTGGAAAGCAAGCGCAGAAGACAATCTCACGGCGCTGATTGAGCACCTGGGAGATACAGAGGCCAGCAGCTATTTTCTCAGCACCACGGACGTGAAGGATGTCAAAGGTCTGTTGAAATCGCTGTCAGAAGCAGACGACCCTTTCCGCAGGGATCTGAAACAACGTTTCAGCTTTGAAGGTAAGAAACTGTTCGATCTGTCTTTCATCGAAGAAAAAAATGTCGTGTTCCTGGTTGCCCAGCTGGTATCCGAACTGAACCTGATACTTGAAGGTGAGTCTCTGTTCGATGAGTCACTCACGTCCAATCTGGATCTGTCTGAAGCCACGAAATCTCTGGCAGCGAGAAGCGATGTACCGACAATCGCACTGAACCGCAAGCTGCTCGAAGATACACTCTGGTCAAACGTTGAACGCAAGACCGACCAGGTTCCTGAAAAGAGTGGTCAGGATGTCGATATCCTGGATGTCATTCTGGATGAAGATATCCGGGAGAGCTTCATTGGAACCTGCCGTAATCTGATCATATTTGATCATGTCTACGAGAACATGATCTCTGACCTGGTTTCCATGGCCCGGGAGGCTAATGAGTCAAAAAGGATGCCTCGTGATTTCATCGCAGGGCTCCTGGAAAAAACAATTCAGGATGTACTGAAGCTCGATGCGTTTGCTGACCAGACTGAAGTGGATGTACAGCAGTCTTTCTCGGATTGGATGGAAGAACTGGCGGCTCATTCAGGCTGCGCTAACTTCCTGAAGTCTGTTGAAGAATGGATTCGTGTGGTCCATAAGGACAAGAGCGATACGCTCTTTGTGATTGTCAGCTTCTTCTTCGAGAAGATTCTGCCCGAGTACTATGCCTCTCGAAGAACGGGCAAACGCTTTGAAGGCAAGATCGAACCGGTGCGAATCGGACGTCGTAAGGACTTCTGGAATCGTCTGACCATTGCCTATCGCGATCTCATGTTCAATGAGTTCCTGAATCAGGAGAATCGCTCTAAGCGCACGACCTATGAAACCATCCTGGATAAGTATGTTGAGAATTTCGAGGAATTGAGCGCGTCGCTGATGTCAGCGAACCCCTGTTCTTTTCCGACCTTTCGACCGTCTATTGAGTCAGCCCTGAAAGCCAATGTTCGCCCGCACGGTCTTGTAACCGGAATCGGCGACTTCCAGACAGGCGAGGGCAGTTATCGTGCAGGTCTCGTTGTCTCTAATGTGGCTTTTCAGGCGGGCAGTATCGATAACTCGGATTGTGCCCGTTTCTGTCATCTTCTGGTTGAGTGCGCCAAACAACGGCTGCCTGTGATCTGCTTTATTTCATCCGGTGGCATGCAGACAAAAGAAGGCGCGGCGGCGCTGTTTACGATGGCCGTGGTGAACGACCGAATTACCCGATTTGTTCGTGACAATGATCTCCCGATTATTATGTTTGGCTTTGGTCATTGTACCGGTGGTGCTCAGGCAAGTTTCGTAACTCATCCACTGGTCCAGACCTATTATCTGACCGGCGCTCGCATGCCTTTCGCCGGACAGGCCGTCGTTGAAAGAAATCTGCCATATCAGTGCATGCTCAGTAATTACCTGTCCTTAACCGAAGGGGCCATGAACGGTCTGGTGAAGCACCCTTTCTCGGAAGAGCATGATGTAGAGCTGAGAAGAATTGATCCGACCATACCTCTGCCCACGGAAACGGTGGAGCAGGTCATTGACCGTGTTATGTCAGGCAGTCTGGATGCCTCCGGTCCTGCAGTAGATCTGAATATCCCGAAAGAAGAAGATCTGATCCGTCCGGTCAAGAAGACACTGATTCACGCGCGTGGTTGTACCGCCGTTAAGCTCGTTTCCCGGGCAAAGGCTCTGGGTCATGAAGTGGTTCTGATTCAATCTGACCCGGACATGGACTCCGTGCCGGCTGACATGGTGCGTGACGATCCGAAACATTCGCTGGTTTGTATCGGTGGTAATACCTCGGATGAGAGCTACCTGAATGCTCTGTCAGTGATCAGCATTGCAGAAGCGGAAAAAGTAGATTCTCTGCATCCAGGCATTGGCTTTTTGTCGGAAGACCCCAATTTTGCCAACCTGGTTCGCCAGCACGGTATCAACTTTATTGGCCCGCGGGTCATGTCCATGGAAACCATGGGCAATAAATCCAATGCCATTAATACAACCATGAGCATCGATGTGCCTGTTGTTCCTGGCAGTCACGGCATCGTCGATACCAGTGAACGTGCAGCAGAAATCTCGGAGCAGATTGGCTACCCGGTGCTTCTAAAAGCTGTGCACGGGGGTGGCGGTAAAGGTATTCAGGTCGTTGAAAAACCTGAGCAGCTGCATCGTCTGTTCCACCAGGTCACCTCCGAAGCAAAAGCAGCGTTTGGCAACGGCGATGTCTATATTGAGAAATTCGTGACCAGCCTTCGTCACATCGAAGCACAACTCCTTCGTGATGCGCATGGAAACTCCCGTGTGATTGGTATCCGGGACTGTAGCGTGCAACGTAATAATCAGAAGCTGATGGAAGAGTCCGGTTCCACCATGCTGCCAAAGAAGTGGCGTGAAGCGGTTCTGCAGTACGCAGAGAAGATCGCGGACACGGTTGATTATACGGGTGCTGGCACCGTTGAATTTATCTACGACGTGCCCAATGACGCCGTCTATTTCATGGAAATGAATACCAGGCTGCAGGTGGAGCACCCGGTGACGGAAGTGGTGACAGGCGTTGATATCGTCGAAAAGCAGTTCCAGATAGCATCCGGTGAATCCATTGCAGACATGAAGTTCCCCGAGAAAGGCTATGGTCTGGAAGTCCGGGTCAATGCTGAAAAAGCGGTTCTCGACTCGGAAGGCAAGGTGTCTTTCGTACCAACGCCCGGCGAGATCACGAAATGTGTTCTGCCTGAGGCTGATCACATTGATCTGATCTCCATGGCTGGCGAAGGCAAGGTGGTTTCACCCTTCTACGACAGTCTGATCATCCAGATCATCTGCTATGGCAAAGACAGAAATGACGCGGTCAACAAGATGGCGGAGTATCTGGACTCGGTCGTGATCAATGGTATCTGCACCAACATTCCGCTGATCAAGAAGATTCTTCGTGATGACGTTTTCCTCGGCGGAGAATACGACACGGGTTATTTGCCGGCTTTCCTCAAGCGTATCGATGCCGCGGCATTGATCAAGGAGATGGAAGAGGCGTCAGGCTCGGCAGGTGCAGGGCTCAGCATGGACATGCTGAAGATTGATGGCAGTGACGAGCTGAAAGTATTGTCGCCATCGACAGGTGTGTTCTACAGGACACCGTCACCCTCAGAACCGGAGTATGTAAACGTCGGTGACAGGGTCAGTACGGAAGACATGCTGTGTCAGCTTGAAGCCATGAAGATGTTTACGCCGGTTAATCTGAATACGTTCGCCAGTGATGATGGTGAGCTGTACTCCTCAGATATGCAGTATGAGATTACCCGTATTAATATCGCCGGTGGCCAACAGGTAAACGAAGGGGATTTGCTTTTCGTGATTAGGCCGGTGACGGAGTCTTCCTAAGCGCTGCTTGATTCTGAGTTGTCAGGTTTCTTTCGACTGCTGTTCCAGTTCCCTTTCTTCGATTAACTGATCGATGTGTCTGGCGTATTCATCGTGCCCACAGAACTGGCTGCCGGTTTTCTTCCACCAGGTGCGAACCCGGGGCATATCCAGATACGGTCCGAAAATCGAATATCGCATGTGCAGAAACTCATCATCCAGCAAACCGCGTCTTGCCAGCATCTCGGACTGAATCAGAGAACCGAAAAAAATGGCGATGCGCACAGAGAATTCGTACCACTCTTCCGGCGTTAATCGCTCTTCAGTCAGTAATGCCCTGGACATTGCCTTGCTTGGACCTTCCGGGGAAAACCAGTCAAGCTGAATATCTGCGGAACGGTTGCCTATGTCCATGGTGAACGCGGCGCGCGCCTGTTGGGTGGATTCGGCCAACTGTTGCTTCGTGTTTTTGACCTGGATCGCCAGATAGACCAGCGTGAGGAGGGTGGCAATCGCCGCGAGAAGTTCGCCAATACTACCGAGGTCCTGCAGGGTCATGTTTTTGACTTCCCTAGATGTTCGTTGTGAAAAGAAACTTACGGCCTCTGTTTTAGCATAGTCATCATGGGTGTTCTATGCGTGATCTATGAAGCAATTTAATGCGTGGCTAAGTGAGCAGTTCGAGAAGCCCCTTACCGATACAGATGACCCCGATCACCATGATCACGTATCGTCCCATCTGCTTGAACTGATTGTCCGTGAGCCTTGCGACAACGAGGCTGCCCAGGTAGTTGCCCAGAATCGCGGCAATCACGACTGCAGCCACAACCCAGACTGGCAGTTCGCTGCTGGCAGCCGCCATCAGCGCTCCGTAGTAAATCAGCTTCAGAATATGTCCCAGTGTCTGGGTTACTGCCTTGGTACCCAGAATCTGTTCTTTCGTCATCTGACTCTGCGTATAGAAAATGTCGAGCACAGGACCGGAGGCGCCTGCCAGTAGTTGTGCTGCCGTGACAATAATCCCTGAGAATACTGCGACGGCGCCTCTTTCCATATCGAGATTGATGGATTTGGGTACCACGAGCGCGAGAAACGGGAAGCTGCCAATCAGGATGAAGACGATGCCTATACTGGGCATGAAGGTAAAACTCACGAACACCGCGGTCATGGCCAGCGCACCGACAGCATAGAAGGCGAGTACCCGCCAGAGGATAGAGCGACGGTAAATCCACACGCGGGAACCGTTGGACACGGCCTGGGCCAGACCGTGCAGGACCATCGCGGCGGGAACCGAAAGGAAGAATCCGAATACCACCATCAGGATCATGCCCCCTGCCATGCTGAGAACACCGGAAACCAGGCTGGTGATCAGGGTGGCGAGGATGAGCAGCAGGGAAGTCATGGAGAGTAGTCTGCCTGGGAAGCATAGATGAAAAAAGAGAATGGTAGGAATACAATGCTTGCATCTGAGGAATAGATGTCATGATTGAGAACCTGGAGACCCTGCTGACTCTGGCGCGTACCGGCACCATGATGGAGGCAAGCACCGAACTTCGAATCACCCAGTCTGCGGTCAGCAAGCGGATCTCGACCCTGGAGCGATACTACGATCGTAAACTGATCCAGAAAAAGGGTCGGCGGGTTGAGCTGACACAACACGGGCAACGGCTTGTCGATAAGATATCGCCGGTGCTGTCTGAACTGCGTGATCTCTTTATCGATGAGGTGGTCAGTGCCAAAGGGGAGCTGGTGATCGGAGTTTCTGATGCGATTTTGTCATCCTGGGGGCCCGAAGTGTTTCATGCAGTTCAGGAGCAGATGCCGGATGTTAATTTCGTTTTCCACACGCACCGAACTCCAGTTGTTTTAGATCGCATCCGTTCCGGTGAGTTCATGGTTGGCGTGTGTACCGGGTCAGACACCCTGGATACGGACCTGCAGTCTGAGGTGCTGACCCGTGAGCCGATGGTCATCATTCCATCAGGACTGAAACCGTTCAAGTTTCCCAAGAAGGGTGAGCTGGGCGTGATCACGATCGAGAACTACTCAGGTGCCTGGCGTTCTTTCAGGGATGAAGTTCAGAAACTGCGTATCAAACGCGAGGTATCACTGGAATCATTTTTCAGTGTGGCGCAGATGGCCATCGCTGGTTTCGGCCACGGTATGGTGCCCATCG
Source organism: Candidatus Azotimanducaceae bacterium (assembly GCA_965662805.1). Lineage (GTDB taxonomy): Bacteria > Pseudomonadota > Gammaproteobacteria > Pseudomonadales > Azotimanducaceae > UBA9659. The sequence continues at coordinate 26,613 of CBFIJB010000015.1, forward strand.
GGGTTGCGCGAACCCTGAAGGTCCCTGAAGAGTTGATGATAAATCTCGGTAAGAAAGGGCTGCACAGGCCAGTGAGATTTGTGGCTCGAAAGTCTACCTACTCATTGCCGATTGTTGCCAATTTCTACCAGATGATGATGGCAGAAATGGAGACCGTTAACTAAGCATACGCCTAGGTATTCGCGCCATCCTCGTCGTCCAGTGAGACAAGGGACAATCCAGCCAGTCCACCACCAGCTTCGGCGTCATTACCTTCCGGCTTTTTATCGTCATCATCCAGGTTGAGTTTCAGATCAACTTCCTTGGCCGCCGGTTTGGCTGCTGGTTTCGCCGCGGGTTTCTCTGATTCTTCCTCGCCCTTGTTGCCAGGGTCTTTGCTGTCCAGCGTGATCTTGAGACGCAGATTGTTCTTGGAGTCAGCGTTCTTCAGTGCTTCTTCCAGGGAAATCTTTCCCTGCTTGTACAGGTTGAACAGGGCCATATCAAAGGTCTGCATTCCCTGCTCACCGGATTTTTCCATCAGTTCCTTCAGGGAGCTGACATCGCCCTTGGCAATCAGGTCGGCAGCACGAGGCGTGCCCAGCAGGATCTCGATAGCAGCGGCACGTTTACCGTCGACAGTTTTCACCAGGCGCTGCGAGACAATTCCCCGCATATTCAGTGACAGATCCTGGAGCAACTGGTTGTGTCGTTCTTCCGGGAAGAAGTTGATGATCCTGTCCATCGCCTGGTTCGCATTGTTGGCGTGCAGGGTTGAAAGACAGAGGTGACCGGTTTCTGCAAACGCGAGTGCGTGTTCCATGGTTTCCATATGGCGAATCTCGCCAATCAGGATAACGTCGGGTGCCTGTCGCAGAGTACTGGCCAGTGCTTCTTCCCATGAATTGGTGTCTGCACCGACTTCCCGCTGGTTGACCACACAGCCCTTATGAGGATGAGTAAATTCCACCGGGTCCTCAATTGTAATGATGTGACCTTTTGATTTCTGATTACGATAGTCAATCAGCGCGGCCATCGAGGTGGATTTACCGGAACCGGTGCCGCCGACAAACAGTATCAGCCCCAGCTTTGACATGATGAGCTTCGGCAGCACAGTAGGCAGCCCCAGCTCTTTGTAGTTGGGCAAAGTGTCGCCGAGACGACGTATGACCAGGGAAACTTCTCCGCGCTGCTTGAAAATATTCACACGGTATCGACCGAGACCTTCGCGGGAGATGGCCATGTTGAGGTCGGGGCATTCTTCGAAGTAGGCGCGCTGCTCCTCATTCATGATGCTGTTAGCAATCTTGGTCGTATAACCGGGTTCGCACGGCACATCAGAGAGCTGGTTCAGGGTGCCGTAGAACTTTGCTGAGGGCGGGCAACCCGTACTGTAATAGAGGTCGGATCCTTCTTTCTCTGCGAGGATACGCAGGCAGTCTTCGAATTCTGTTTGCGCCATGAGCAGCACTTCTTTTACGAGTCTCCAAGCATAATCAAGAGCCCGGAGATTGGCTAGTGGAGAGATTAGGCAGAAGTCGCTGGTTCAGTAGCGGTGTTCTTTACCGTGACTGTCGGTCAGCGTGAGGTGATTGCTGGCTGCGGGCTCGGTTCGTCCGATGATTCGCCCCTCGATGCCAAACGAAGCAGCGATGTCTATGGCTTCATCAGCCAGCCCAGCGGGCAGATAGACTTCCATGCGGTGCCCCATATTGAAGACCTTGTACATTTCATCCCAGCTGGTGCCGGAGGCCTGTTGAATCGCTGAAAACAGCGGCGGGATATCGAACAGGTTGTCCTTGATGAAATGCACCTGGCGGCCGAATCTCAGGCACTTGGTCTGGGCGCCGCCGGAGCAATGCACAACGCCCTTCAGCTGATCACCAAACACTTCACGCATACGATAGATCACCGGTGCGTAGGTTCGGGTAGGTGAGAGAATGGCTTCGCCGACAGAAAACTCACTGTCCGGTAACGGATCCGACAGTCGGTAGGGGCCGCAGTAAACCAGCGCCGGGTCGACGTTTGCATCGAATGCTTCGGGATATTGTCTTGCGTAGTGGTTGGACAGCATGTCGTGGCGGGCGCTGGTCAGGCCGTTGCTGCCCATGCCGCTGTTGGCCTGCGCCTCGTAGCTGGCCTGACCCGTGGAGGACAAGCCGACGATTGCCAGCTCGCCGCTGATTTCATTGGTAATCACACTGCGTTTGTCCATGATGGCGACAGCGCAGGAATCTACCACCAGTGTTCCGGTCAGATCGCCGACGTCTGCGGTTTCTCCGCCACCGGAGTACAAATTCACGCCCTGGTCGCGCATGGACTGCAGGAAAGATTCGGTGCCGTTGATCAACTCCGCAATCACTTCACCGGGGCAATTCAGAGCATTTCTGTTGATGGTGTTGGAAATCAGGATACGACCATCTACGCCCACACAAAGCAGGTCGTCCAGATTCATGACGATACTGTCCTGGGCGATACCACGAAAGACGCTGGCATCGCCGGTTTCCTTGTACCAGAGATAGGCGACAATAGATTTTGTGCCCGCGCCGTCCGCATGAATCACATTACAGCGGGCGGGGTCGCCGGACAGGTAATCTTCGGTAATTTTGCAGAATGCGCCGGGAAACAGTCCCTGTTCGAGCTGGTCTACGGCGTCGTGCACTTCCGTTTTATCGGCACTGACACCGCGAGCCGTGTAGCGACTGTCGTTACCATCAGAAACAACGATAAAACCGGACCGGTCCTGGGCCTTGATCAGGCCGCGAAACTCAAGTTGTCGATAAGCCTTTGCCACGGTATTGGGTGCAATGGAAAGTTCGTTCGCGACAGACCGGATGCTGGGCAGTTTCTCGTTACCAGCCAGCTCTCCGGCGGAAATGGCGAAATGCAGCTGGTCAACGATTTTCTGGAACACCGGTGTTGCTGCTTTGTCGTCGATACTGATTTTCATGAGTCACCTGTCTCGAATTCTCGGCGAACTGTATCATAAATGTGATACAAGATGGCTGGAAATACTCAGAGGACAGCTAAAAGTCGCAGAAATTCAGGTCCGCCTCTATAATGCGCGCTCTTTGTCAGGAGGACCTATGCCGGTCATAGTGGATTACGACGCCGGAAATGTGCGCAGCGTGCAGCGCGCGTGCCAGCACGTGGGTATGGAAGCTGAGATTTCGGCTGATCCTGAGGTTGTGCTCGCTGCGGACAAGCTGATTTTCCCTGGCGTAGGTTCGGCAGCCAGTGCTGTGGATACGCTTCAGGCCAGAGGGCTCGATCAGGCGATACGTGAGTATTACGCCAGCGGAAAACCCCTGCTGGGTATCTGTCTGGGGTTACAGATTGTGCTTGAACATACAGAGGAAGGTAACAAGAACTGTCTGGGGCTGGTGGAAGGTGCCTGCGAGCGATTCGAGTTTACTGACAGATCTCTAAAGGTGCCGCACATTGGCTGGAATGAAATCTGTATACGTCAGGACCACCCGATGCTGGCCGAATTTCGCACTGGCGACGAGTTCTATTTCGTTCACAGTTACTATGCGCGCCCGTTGCGCGACGAGAATAATTTCGGAACAACGGATTACGGCGATACAACTTTCTGCTCGATTATCGGTAAGGACAATCTGTTCGCGACCCAGTTCCACCTGGAAAAGAGTGGCGAACTGGGTTTGAAACTTCTTGCCGCATTCAAGCGCTGGAGTGTCTGATGCTGAGTAAACGAATCATTGCGTGCCTAGACGTTCGTGATGGAAACCTGGCCAAAAGTGTCAAGTTCGTGGATACGAAAGATATTGGTGATCCGGTTGCCAAGGCGCGAGAGTATTACGACGATGGCCTTGATGAGCTGGTGTTCTATGACATTACGGCTTCCAGTGATGCCCGTAACATTATGCTGGATGTAGTTGAGCAGGTTGCAAAAGAGGTTTACATCCCTTTTTCTGTTGGTGGCGGCATTCGAACCGTTGAAGATGCCAACAAGCTGCTCTGGGCGGGTGCCGAGAAAATCAACGTCAACTCCGCGGCCGTAAAACGCCCGGAGCTGATCGCCGAGTGTGCTCATGCCATTGGCAACCAGAACACCGTACTTTCCATGGATATTCTCAAAGTCGAAATGTCCCGTGAATTTCCGAGCGGTTACGAGGTTGTCATCAATGGCGGTCGCACACCCATGGGTCTCGATGCGCTTGAGTGGGCTCTCAGGGGTGAAGAGCTGGGCGCTGGTGAACTGGTTGTCAATTCCATTGATGCTGACGGCACCCGGGAAGGTTATGAAATCACTCTTACCCGGATGATTGCGGAAGCGGTTTCTATCCCCGTGATAGCTTCCGGCGGTGCCGGTAAGCCCGAGCATCTTCTGGAGGTGCTTACAGAGGGTAAAGCGGATGCAGCGCTGGTCGCTTCCATGGTGCACTATGGAGATTATACGGTCAGCGGTCTTAAGTCCTGGCTGCATGATCAAGGCGTCAAAGTACGTTTGCGATACTGATGGCTGACCTTGAGCAGAAGTTTATCCAAATGGAAGAGCGTCTGGCCTTTCAGGAAGACACTATTCAGAAACTGGATGATGCGATGGCCAGTCAGCAGCGGCAGTTGCTGGAGATGGCCAAGCAGATTCAACTACTGGCGGAACAGTTGCGAAAAGTAGAAACAGATCTGGCGCATCCGCCCGGAATCACATCCGGCTCACTCGAAGATGAAAAACCACCGCATTACTGATTAACGAAACTGATGACCAGAAAGGAAACGCTGTGAAAGCCGTAATTGTTGCAGAGGATTATTCACTATCCTGGGATGACTTTGATGCACCTGTGCCAGGTGCCTGGGATGTCCTCATAAAAGTTCACGCAACAGCGATCAATCGAGCAGACCTGATGCAGCGACGCGGGCTTTATCCGCCACCACCAGGTGCAAGCTCGATCATGGGGCTGGAGTGTGCAGGTGAAGTTGTTGAAGTTGGATCTGAATGCCAGCGCTATAGGACAGGTGACCGGGTCTGCGCGCTTCTCGCGGGTGGTGGATATAGCGAGTATGCCGCCGTGCATGAAGGCAGTGTGCTGCCCGTTCCGGATGGACTCGATTACGAAACCGCAGCTGCTTTGCCCGAGGTGTTTGCGACAGCCTGGGTAAACCTTTTTATGGAGGCTGGTCTGCAGCCTGGTGAAAGAGTAATTATCCATGCAGGAGCCAGTGGTGTTGGTACAACCGCCATTCAGCTGTGCAAGGCTTTTGGTTCACCGTGTTTCGTCACGCTTGGATCTCAGGAAAAACTGCAAACCTGTCTTGCCATGGGTGCTGATGCAGGCGCTGTCCGTCATGAAGGATCTTTCCTGGAGGCCGCGAAAGCTTTCGCAGGCGGAGAGGGAATTGACGTTATCCTTGATCCGGTTGGTGCCGGTTACCTGGCTGACAATCTGAAGCTGCTTGGTCTGGGTGGGCGCCTGGTACTGATTGGTCTGATGAGCGGTACGAAGAGTGAGCTGGATCTTGCGCAGCTGATGATGAAAAGGGCGCGGATCATCGGGTCCACGTTGCGTGGCCGTCCGGTAGAAGAAAAGGCGGTGATCATGTCCCAACTTGAAGAACGCGTCTGGCCGAAAATTGCATCAGGAGAGATCAAGCCTGTGATTGAGGCTGTATACCCGATTACGAAAGCCTCAGAAGCGCACGATCTCGTCGCTACCGACAATACAGTTGGAAAAGTTGTGCTTGCTGTAGGAAGCCAGGGATAGCGCTTAGATCTGCTGGCAGGATTGCAGTATCAGATTTCTGCGACGTCCTCTGCCTGAAATCCTTTGTCGCTTTCGGAAAGATCGAATTCGACTCTCGCGCCCTGTTTCAGGGTGCGAAACCCTTCTCCTCTAATCGATCGGTAGTGAACGAACACATCATCCCCTGCCTCTCGTTCGATGAATCCATAGCCTTTAGCGTCGTTGAACCATTTGACCGTTCCGGAATGCCGTTCCGACATGATCAGTGCTTCCCCTTTTAGAACCGAGTTTACCGACACCATCGAAGAATCGAGGTGTGGTGGCATAAAAACATAATTCAGGGAATTCTGTCCAAAATTTTCCTCTGACTTATCGTGCGGTGCAGCAGGAGCAGATCCTAGATGGCGGCAACACTTTCACGTTGCTCCTGCAGTTTCTGCAGGGATGAATCAAGTTCCTGCAGCTTGTCTCTTTCTTTCTGCACAACTTCTTCCGGGGCCTTTTCAACGAAATTTGGATTGTTGATTTTTCCTTCTGTGCGCGCGCGGTCCTTCTGCTTGCGATCGATTTCCTTGTCGAGACGCGCAAGCTCCGCGTCCTTGTCGATCAAGCCGGCCATGGGTACCAGCAGTTCCATGTCACCGACCAACGCCGTAGCGGCAAGGGGTTTCTCATCTCCAGGCTCAAGCCATGTGACGGATTCTGGTCTGACGAGAAAGCTAAGTAGCGTTGAGTATCGTTCGAGTCGTTCTTTGTCTTGCCCATCGCCGCCAGAAAACAGGATCGGTACTTCCCTGACGGGAGAGATATCCATTTCTCCGCGGATGTTGCGAACTCCGGTGACGACCTTCTTCAACCATGCGATATTGGCTTCCGCCTGCTCGTTGATATTGCTGTCGACACTGGGTGGGTAGGGCCGCAGCATGATGGATTCCCCGGAATCCCTAACGGTATCGGGGATATTCTGCCAGAGTTCCTCGGTGATAAAGGGCAGGAAGGGGTGTGCAAGACGCAGAATCGTTTCCAGCGTTCTTGCCAGAGTCTGCCTGGTACCGCGCTTCTGTTGTTCGGTTGCCTGATCGCTGTTCAGAATCGGTTTCGTCAGCTCCAGATACCAGTCACAGAACTCATCCCAGATGAACTCGTACAGCGCCTTGGCCGCCAGATCGAAGCGGTAGGTGTCCATAGCCAGGTGTATGGCTGCCGTGGTTCGTTGCAGTTCAGAGATGATCCAGAGATCGATATCTGAAAGCTCGACATCTGTGCTGTTCAGTTCGTCCCTGTACTCCGCGATATTGCCCTGGACAAAAATTGCGGCGTTCCAGAGTTTGTTACAGAAATTTCGATAACCCTCCACACGTTTCATGTCGAAGCGCAGGGAGCGGGTCTGTGACGCAATGGAATAGAAGGTGAATCTCAGTGGGTCTGTGCCGAATGCCATGATACCTTCGGGATATTCCTTGCGCGTTGCCTTCTCGATTCTTTCAGCCATGCGTGGCTGCATCAGGTTGCTGGTGCGCTTGGCCACCAGGTCATCCAGGGAGATACCGTCAATGATATCCATGGGGTCCAGGCCGTTACCCTTTGACTTGGACATCTTCTGCCCATTGGCGTCAGTCACAAGACCGTGAATGTAAACCTTGCTGAAGGGCACCTCACCGACGAACTTGAGCGTCATCATGATCATGCGCGACACCCATAAGCTGATGATGTCGTGACCGGTGACCATGATATCCGTGGAATGGAATGTCTCCAGCTCTCGGGTCTGCTCTGGCCAGCCAAGGGTCGAAAACGTCCACAGCGCGGAAGAGAACCAGGTGTCCAGAACGTCCTGGTCCCGATTCAGTGGCAGGTCCGCCGCCAGTCCGTTTTTCTCTCGTGCTTCCTCTTCGGAGCGAGCGACATAGATGTTGCCTTCCGCGTCATACCATGCGGGAATCTGATGGCCCCACCAGAGCTGTCGGCTGATGCACCAGTCCTGAATGTTACGCATCCAGGCGAAGTAAATGTTCTCTGCGTTCTTTGGTACGAACTCGATATCACCATCTTCTACAGCCTTGATGGCAGGCTCTGCCAGTGGACCAATCTTCACGAACCACTGGTCCGACAGATAAGGTTCAACCACAACACCCGAACGTTCTCCCCTGGGGACGGCCAGAGTGTGGTCGTCAATCTTTTCCAGTAACCCCAGCGCGTCCAGGTCTGCAATGACAGCCTTTCTCGCCTCAAAGCGATCCATGCCGCGGTATTTCTCTGGCACATCGTCATTCAGCGTTGCGTCATCGTTAAGGATGTTGATCAATGGCAGATCGTGCCGTTTACCAACGTCATAATCATTGAAGTCGTGCGCAGGCGTGATCTTTACGCAGCCGGTTCCGAATGCCATGTCGACATAGTGATCAGCGATCACCGGAATCGGGCGGCTTGCCAACGGCAGCATGACCTCCTTTCCGACGAGGTCCCTGTAGCGATCGTCATCAGGGTTTACGGCAACCGCCGTGTCGCCGAGCATGGTTTCCGGTCGGGTTGTGGCAACGATCAGGAAACGATCCGGGTCATCCACCATCGGATATTTGAAGTGCCAGAGATTGCCCTGTTCTTCCTCGGATTCCACTTCCAGGTCTGACAGAGAAGTTTTGAGTACCGGGTCCCAGTTGACGAGCCTTTTGCCACGATAGATCAGGCCTTCTTCATGGAGTCTGACGAAAACCTCGAGTACCGCCTTTGACAGACCTTCATCCAGGGTAAACCTTTCGGTTTCCCAGTGCAGTGATGCGCCGAGGCGTCTAAGCTGCTTGGAGATGGTGCCGCCGGACTCCTCCTTCCATTCCCATACCTTGTCGACGAAGGCTTCACGTCCGAGATCAGAAGGTTTAACGCCCTGGGATGCCAGCTGCTCAGTCACGAGCATCTGTGTGGCAATGCCGGCATGGTCCGTACCCATCTGCCACAGTGTGTTCTTGCCACTCATGCGCTGGTAACGAACCAGGGAATCGACAATGCTGTGTTGAAACGCGTGCCCCATGTGCAGGGTACCGGTGACATTGGGCGGAGGGATGGCAATACTGAAAGACTCGCCATTGCCGGAGGGCGCAAAATAGTTGTTCTCCTCCCACTTCTGATACCAGGATTGTTCGATGTCCCGGGGTGAATACTTGCTCATGATTTGACCGGCAGAGGATGCTCTGCATTAACGCGAAAAAAAGCGGGATTATACCGGTTCAGGCAGATTTGTCGCTGTCCGGTGGATTCAGATCGTCAAGAATGGCATTGAGCTCATCGGCCAGTTCATCGCGCAACGTCTGGTCCATGTAGTCATCGGCAACTTCCGCCGTCGCTTCAGAGGGTTCATCCATCGCGCCAGGCATATCGGCAGAAATATCTTCAGGAATCTGATCAACGAACTGTGTCTCAGCGTTGTTATCACTCAGCGGAACGTCAACGCCAACATCGCCGAACAGGTCGATGGTGTCCGGATCATAACCGGGCGGCGTCAGAGGCTTCTGTTTGCTCTCGGATCTGGGACGTTTTGGCCGTTTTGGCGGTCGAAGTGGCAACGACGGGTCGTAGACCATGTCGTGCAGCAGAGGGATGGTGGTGCCGGGTTTGTTTTCGTCGTCCATCAGGCCTGGTTGATTTCGTGATAGTTCAGGACGTAGCCCCGTTCCTTGTAGTAAGCATAATTTTTTCGGGCTGACTGGCGGCTATTTTGGTCGACAGGGACCACCTCTGCAACCCGATCGAAGCGAGAAAAAAAGTGGGGTATATCCCCCGACAGGTTGATCAGTACATCCTGATGTTCGTCAGGCTCATGGTCAAAGCCGATCCGGATCGGTGCCGGATGCTCTGAGTCCTGCATGACGTGGGGTACAAGCGCATCTGGGCGAAAGACCCAGAGCTGGTCATCCAGCTGCCTGGCCTGCTGTTCCCCGATCGTGTGCACATAGACCTGGTGCCCGCGACGATACACCAGGTCGATCAGTCTGCAGGTGAACAGGTCTTCATCGCCGGTTACCTGGTAGAAATCGATCCTCGTCAACTGGCCTGCGTTTCCTTCGAGTTCACGTACTGGTTGTTCAGGTATTCAAACAGCAGATTGACGGGTCTGCCTGTTGCGCCCTTGGCAGGTCCGCTGCCATTAAATGCCGTACCGGCGACGTCCAGATGTGCCCATCGGTATTTCTTTGTGAACCTTGCCAGGAAACAGGCGGCGGTAACGCTGCCAGCCTCACGCCCACCAATGTTCGCCATATCCGCGAAGGCGCTGTTGATCTGGGCCTGATATTCCTCCCACAGCGGCATTCGCCAGACCCGATCCAGCGAGTCTTCACCAGCCTGATGCAGGTCAGCGGCAACACCATCGTCGTTGGCATACATGGCGGTAGGATGGCTGCCCAGGGCGACGATAACGGCGCCGGTGAGCGTCGCAACATCGATGACTGTTGCCGGGTTGTACTGATCGATGTAGGTCAGTGCATCACACAGGACCAATCGTCCTTCCGCATCGGTATTCAGGATCTCGACGGTTTGCCCGGACATGGTCTTCACGATGTCACCGGGACGGGAAGCATCGCCGGACGGCATGTTTTCTGCCGCTGCCAGGACACCGATGACGTTCATCTCCAGACCCTGTTCGGCCACGGCAAGCATGGTGCCGAATACAGTAGCGGCGCCACACATGTCCCAGATCATCTCGTGCATACCGGCACCTGGTTTCAGGGAGATGCCACCAGTATCGAAGGTGATGCCCTTGCCGACCAGCACATGTGGTGCCTCCTTCGGCTTGGCGCCCTTATGTTGAATGATGATGAGCTTTCCGGGCTGATCGCTGCCTCGGGTTACGGACATGAACGCACCCATACCGAGTTTTTCCATGTCTTTCTCTTCCAGCACTTTTACGGTGATGGAGTCGTAGTCTTTAGCGAGTTGCTTCGCCTGATCGGCGAGGTAGGTTGGCGTGCAGATGTTACCTGGCAGATTGCCGAGATCCCTGGCCTTGCGAATGCCTGACGTGAGCGCCTCGGTCACGGAGATAGCTTCATCCACGACCTCCTGGTCTGTCTTATCGGTGACGAACAGTTCAATCGACTCCAGGCTGTCACCGTTCTCCGGTGGCTTTCCTTTCATTTCTGTGAATCGATAAACACCGGCATCGAATGCTTCGACCATGCGGCGTGCTTTCCAGGACAGGTCCTTGTCCGTGACATTGATTTCTAGCAGGCAGCTCAGCGCGTTCTTGACAGATATGGCCTTCAACCGGGCGATCACGCTGCGGGCTATGCCAGCGAATCTGGCGCCGTCCATGGCATCTTCTTTACCGAGCCCAACCATAAGTACCCGGGTGGCATTTACGTTGGGTACATCGTGCAGCACCATGGTTTGATTGGCTTTACCGGATATGTCGCCTCGCCGGAGCACCTTCTTCAGGTATCCGCCGCTCTCTTTATCGAGAACTTTTGCTGTTTCGGTTAACCGGGCGTCATCATATACACCGACGACGATGCACTGGGTTCGAGCTTTCGCCGCGCTGCCCATTCGTGTGCCATACTTCATAGGAACTCCTGAGGATTCTGTCGCGTGAACTACGGTCCTAATATAACGTTTTAAAGGCGCTATTTGTGATACTGCTTAGATATTTTTCTAGAGAAATCTTTACCACGACGTTTGCGGTAGCGGGCATTGTGCTGGTGATTTCCATGGGCTGGCGCTTCAGTGGATATCTGGACAAAGCGGCGGCCGGGGCCTTGACCCAGGAAGTTCTGTTTGCGCTGATGGCTTATCGCCTGCCTGGTTTTCTGGAACTTATCGTGCCGGTCAGCTTTTTCCTCGCCATCATGCTCGTCTACGGTCGCCTTTATGTGGACAACGAAATGATTGTTCTGCAGTCCTGTGGGATGAGTACAAGGCGTCTGATGGGAATGACCTTGACCATGGCGCTGGTTGTGATGCTGATAACCGCAATACTTTCGCTCTGGCTGAAACCATTGGGGGAGCAGAGGGTTGAATCGCTTCTGCAGGGTCAGCAGGAGCTGACCGAGTTCGATACCCTGATCCCCGGTCGTTTCCAGGCACTCAGCTCCGGTAAAAGAGTGACATACACCGAAGGTATTAACCGGGAGGGTGAGCTGAGTGGTGTGTTTATTAACGAATACCAGGGTGATCACTATGAGAATCAACCGCACAAGGCGGTGACGGTGATTGCTGAATCAGGTGAAACACAGCTCGATAAAAGCGGTCGTCGCTTTCTGGTGCTGCAGAATGGGAAACGTTATCAGGGAACTCCGGGAAATCGGGGCTACCAGGTCATCAGCTACGAGGAGTATGGGCAGCAGGTTGATTCAACCGTGGTCAGAAAACTCAAGACGAGACGTGCCGCCATACCTACCGGCGAGTTGTTGACAACAGAATCGGCGGAGGCTGCTGCAGAATTTCAGTGGCGGCTTGCCGTTATCATCCTGGTACCCGTGATTGCGCTGATGGCGGTACCCCTGGCGCGGGTTAATCCCAGGCAGGGGCGATTTACAAGGCTGGTTCCGGCAATGATTCTCTGTTTTCTGTATATCCTGATGTTGTCAGGTGCGCGTTCCGCGATGGAAAAGGGTGATCTGTCCAGGGAGCTGGGGTTGTGGTGGGTTCATGGTCTTTTTGTGCTGATTGTGGCGGGTGCCTATCAGGTGGACAGGCTTTCGGAAATGTTCAATTGTATGCGTCTTTTCCAAGGTAAATAACCCGCGTACCGGATGCCCGGTCATGCCATGCCAGTTTTTCCGGATCGAACAGGATCCACAGGTATCCGAGTCCTATCATGACGAAAGAAAAGGTGGCAAAGAAAAAGCGGACCGTGCATTCGCCCAGTGTCAGGATCTCCCCCGTATCGTTGATCGTCCGGATCTTCCAGACCTGCATACCGAGTGTCTGTCCCTTGAAGTGCCAGAAGTAGGTGTAGAATGCGCCGGCCTCCAGATACAGGAAAACCTGAAACAGCGTTCCTGACATCGCTTTGCCGTCATTCAGAGCCACCAGGATGATAGAGCTGATGAACCAGAGTGCGAGCACCAGAAACCCATCGTATAGAATCGCTGCCAGTCGTCGCCAGAGGCTGGCTGGTTCGTAGCTGGCGCTGGTCATATTTGTCTGAGTCAGGTTGAAGAAAAGGAGGATATTACCATGGGCCGAATGCTCTGCAGTGCATGTCTGTTGCTGTTTTCATTGTCTGCCATGGGCGCTGAGTTTGTCGATTACCTGGAACAGGTGAGAGCTCAGGCTGTCGCTGAAGGTATTTCCGCGTCCACGGTCGATGAAGCCTTCAAGAATCTGACGCCGGACGAGCGGGTGATTGGTTTTGATCGTAAACAGCCCGAGTTTGTGCAGACGTTTGACCAGTATCTTGAGGCAAGGGTATCGGACTTTCGCCAGCAGGAAGGCAAGCGGCTGTTGCAGGAGCATAAAGCGCTTCTGGCACGCGTTACGGAACGATATGGGGTCGAGGCGGAGTTCATTGTTGCCTTCTGGGGACTGGAAACCAGTTTCGGCAGATACCAGGGCAAGTACAGCATTATCAGGTCTCTTGCGACTCTGGGTCATGATCCGCGACGGGCGACATTCTTTACCTCAGAGTTGATCCATGCGCTCCGGATTCTCGACCAGGGTCATGTAAAGCCGGAATCCTTTGTTGGTGCCTGGGCCGGTGCAATGGGCCAGAGTCAGTTTCTGCCAAGCAGCTTTCTGCGATTTGCCCAGGACTTTGATGGCGACGGCAGGAAAAATATCTGGCAGTCAGAAGCGGATGTGTTTGCATCGATCGCTAATTATCTGAACGAGGCCGGTTGGCGAGAAGGCGCCGGCTGGGGTGGTCGTGTCTCATTGTCAGCGCTCGATTTCGACTCACTGAAACCCGAAACCTATGACACGCGCTGTCGTGCACTCAGGCATCATTCCCGAAAGCTGCTACTGGCTGAATGGCAGGCGCTGGGCGTTGTGTCAAAGGGTGCGCTGCCAGACATGGACTATGCGCTGGTAGAGCCGGAGGATGATTCTTCTGAGGGGTATCTTGCCGGCGGGAACTACCGGGCCATTCTGAATTACAACTGCGCAAACAAGTATGCGGTGTCGGTGGGTCTGCTGGCGGATATCTACCTGTCGCGATAGCCGTCAGTCTTGTGCCATCATGAAGGCGGCTTCGGTCTCTGCGACAACCTGATCGTTGTCCTCGCGAATCATCAGCCCTTTCATCTGGGTCAGGCGTCCCTTCTGTTTCACACAATGGCCTTCGAGCCTGACCGGTGTGCCGACCGGGAGTGCATCTCGATACCGGATGTCACACTTGGCGGTGAATGCTTTCAGGCCTTTGAGGAACAGCCAGTTCGCCATGACATCATCCAATGCGCTGAATACGATGCCGCCGTGTGTGACACCGTCGTAACCGCAGTGATGTTCCCCCGGAGTAAAGCTGGCGTGGCAGACATCATCCTCAATGCGGAAAGTCAGCTGTAAACCAATGGGATTGGATGGCCCGCAGACAAAGCAGTGATTGGCATCTGACCTGAGTTCGTTCATCCGTATCTACCGGGTCAAGAAGCTAACGGGCTCAGGTTCGACCAAGTATGGGCAGGATTCTGAAAGGCAGTTCGGTCACCACATCCCAGTAGGAACATCGATACAGTTCTTCGGGGATCTTGTGTTTAATCTGCTCATGTAGTCGCGGCAGTTCCGACCAGTGAACGCCCTGTTTGTAGTGATGAGCAGTGTGATAACCGAGGTTGCCCGTCATGATGTTGTACGCGGTGTTCATGACGTTGTAGGAAGACGTAAAGTCATCATTCGTTGGCAGACCTGCATGGTGATCATAGGTCGCCCAGGCAGTGATAAGCAGGCCTAGAATCATCGGCATGATAAACACGATGATGCCCTGCATGGGTTGATAGGCCACCAGAAGGGCGACGAGAAGGATGGTGATCGCCGTATAGATCAGGTGTGTTCGCAGATGTTTCTGATAACGCAGACCAACTTTCCAGGCTCTCGGGTAAGCGGTAGCGGCAACTTTCAGGGTGTACTCGATCTCACCCATGGTAGAACCATCCTTGCGTTGCCAGCGGCTTTCATCCACGGTCTGATCAAGGTAATTGTGGTGATGACCGAACACATGATGCAGTAACCACTGATTGGTGGTGACGCCTGTATGAAGGGCGTAGCTCATTTCTAATAGCCGGTTAAGCGGTGTCCAGCGGAACGTTTTTGTGTGTTGGTGATGATGATTCCAGGCACAGATACAGCCCTTTGGGATAATCGTCAGCACGAAATAGGTTAGCAGTACCCACACGTTGTTAACCGTGAAGTACAAAATGAAATCTAACAATGTCAGTGAAAGAATAAGGGTGACCGGTACACGGTCAGCTGAATATCTAAACAATGGATCGATGCCGCGCTTGGTTTTGCGAGCAGTGTAGCAACAGGTTCTTTCGCCTTAAAGGGTTTCAGTGGTCAAGGGGCAACATTGGCCTGAAATGATTGTTCTATATGATGGCAGCCATTTCGGATGGTTTGCCTTGACTGTCATCCTGCAGAGGTCCACAGAAAACTAGTAGAAGTTTTTATCGCTGGAGCTCGCGTCGTCACCATCGTCTGCTCTGGCCATCCTGAGTTCCTGCCTTGCCAGCCGTTCCATCCACCCTCGATCCGAACCCAGAGTCACCATGTGGAAACCCTGATCCAGATAGCGGCGTGTAAATTCAACTGATCCTGTCTGTATGCCTGCGGCGATGCCGTGTTTCTTTGCGGTTTCCAGAATGTGAGTAACAGTTTTTACGTGCAGCGGGTCATCATTGTCTCCACGGGGTTTCAAGCCCAGTGCGTAGGCCAGATCATTAGGTCCGATGTAGACCGCATCGACGCCTGGTGTCGACATGATGTCATCCAGATTTTCCAGTGCCTCTGCAGTTTCGATCATGACGATGCAGGCAATCTGCTCGTTGGATTCTCTGGTATACCCCGGGCCAGAATAAAGCGTTGCCCGATTCGGTCCGTGTGAACGTATACCGCGAGGTGGATATCGACAGGCTATGACTGCTCGCTCCGCTTCCTCTCGATTGTTGACCAGTGGTACCACGACTCCGTAGGCGCCGGCATCAAGGACCTTCATGATCTCGTAGGGTTCGTTCCACGGTACACGGACGATGGGGATGGTATCTCTCGTCGATATTGCCGTGAGCATGGCTTTGACATCACTGTAATCCAGCACACCGTGCTGCATGTCGAGACAAAGCCAGTCGAATCCTGCATGTGCGAGCGTCTCGGCTGTGTAGCTTGAATCAATGGACATCCATGCGCCGATGGTTGGCCGGTCTTCTCTCCAGGCCTGGAGTACGTGGTTGTTTCTCATGACATCTGTTTCCTGGATTTCATTGCATCGATAGATCATTGTACTGCGTGTTTCGACGGCCAGACGATTGATGTCTGTGTCCTGGTTGACGCTGAACTGTCAGTTGAAAGCAGCGTATTCTAGCAACCTTTGCGATAGGCAGAAGGCGGTTCTCCAGCGGTTGTGGTGCGCCACATTTCGCGACGATGACCACGATAGTCTGAGGTTGCGCAATGCTGTGTGCATCGGTTGTCCCACATGGTCAGTGTGCCCGGCTGCCATTTGACCCGACAACAGAATCCCGGGGAAACGATCAGGTCATTCAGGTAATCCAGCAGAGTATTGCTCTCTTCTTCAGTCATGCCTTCAAAGCGAATCGTATAGGTGGGATTGACCCAAAGCGCTGGTCGTCCTGTCACCGGGTGTTTGCGAATGACCGGATGCAATTGAGTTTCCGGTTCCCTGGTGTCATTGGTAATTGTCATATGTTCCATATGATCGCGCAGGGTTGCTGTGGGGCCATAGGACCTCACGGCGCTGTGTACAGCCATCAGGTCGTTCAGGGAAGATTTCATGCCCTCGGAAAGCGCTTCGTAAGCGGCATACTGATTGGCGTAAAGTGTGTCGCCGCCGCTGGGTGGGGTGTCCACAGCGTATAGCAGGGTTCTGGCCGGCGGCCTCGGCTGGAAAGTGAAATCCGTGTGCCAGCCAGCGCCAAATGAATGCTGCGACTTTTCATCTGCCTCTTTAATCACGGGTACGACATCCGGATAGTCTTGCAGACCCTGTAAATAGGGCGTTTCGCCTGGACCGCCAAGGCGATGGGTCAGGTCCAGCAGGTCAGCTGGTGTCATATCCTGATCTCTGAAGACCAGCACAAGGTAGTCAGCAAAGGCCTGTTCGATCTCTGTTTTTGAGGCTTCATCCAGCTTCTTCACGTCGAAACCGCTGATTTCTGCGCCGATGGTGCCGGATAGGGGAGTGATCTGCATGCGGTGAAGTTACAGGAATGGTCTGAAAAGAAGAAGTCCGGAGAAATTGCTGTGCTTTCGTCCGATTAGTACTACAATATTTATTGGTTATTGTTTACGTAATCAATTACGTAATATTTTGGGCCTTTCATAAGGAGAAATCGCTTGCCTGAACCGGATGTGATGGGCGAACTGGGTGCTCTGGCACTGGGCAGTCGGTTAAAAAGGTTGTCAGATTCGCTGGTGCAGGATATCAGTCGAATGTATGAATCCGTGGAAGCAGGTTTTGAGCCCCGGTGGTTTCCGGTATTCGTTTATCTTTACCGTCAGGGACCCACTTCGATTACTGAGCTGGCCAGAGGACTCGGCGTTTCTCACCCTGGCATCAACAAGACTGCCAATGAGTTGATTGAAGCCAGGCTCGCTGCACCCTACAGGGACAGGAACGATAAGCGTAAGCGAGTACTCGCTCTCACAAGTGTGGGGCGGCAGAAGTATGAAAAACTCGAACCCATGTGGCGAGCTGTCCGCCAGGCCATGCAGTCAGCCATTGATGAAGGTGGGGGTGAGTTTCTACAGGAGCTGGATCATCTGGAAACAAGTCTGCAGCACAAGAGTTTTCTGGAACGCTTCAGGGATGAGATCAGCACGAGTGAGCCTGACATCCTTGAAACAGGACCCTGACCTTATTCAGGCACAGGGTTCGTGTTCCCTGTTTCGCTAGGCTTTAGTCTCGTTAAGTCCTGTCGTCGCTATTCTCGTTATTGGACTGGTTGTTGGACTGGTTGTTGGACTGGTTGTTGGACTGGCTGTCGCTCTGGTTGTTTTGCGCCTTGCTGGTAAAAGCCTCAATGATGTCCATGGGCAGGGGGAAAACAATGATGGAGCTTCTGTCCCGGGAGACCTCCGTCAACGTTTGCATGTAGCGTAACTGCAGGGCCTGTGGCTGTCCGGACAGCGTCACTGCGGCCTCCAGCAGCTTTTGGCTGGCTTCCAGCTCACCTCCAGCATGAATGATTTTGGCGCGTCGCTCTCTTTCTGCTTCAGCCTGTTTCGCAATTGCCCGGATCATGGATTCATCAATATCGATATGCTTGATCTCCACGTTGGCAACCTTGATACCCCAGCTTTCAGTTTGTTCGTCCAGAAGCCTCTGAATACCCTCGTTCAGCCTGTCCCGTTGGGCCAGCATCTCATCCAGTTCATGCTGCCCGAGAATAGATCGTAAGGTCGTCTGTGCCAGCTGGCTGGTTGCCTCAAAGAAATCTTCGACATTGATGATGGCCCTCTCAGCGTCGATAACACGAAAATAGATGACGGCACTGACCTTCACCGAGACATTGTCGCGGGATATCACATCCTGTGTCGGCACGTCGTAAACCATGGTTCGCAGATCAACTTTGACCATCTGCTGAACACCGGGAATAACAATAATCAATCCTGGTCCCTTAACCTCCTGGAAACGCCCGAGAAAGAAGATGACGCCTCGCTCGTATTCCCTGAGAATCCGGAAGGTGTAAAACGCGAGTCCGATCAGCAGTACGATGAGTACCATCCAGAATTCGCTCATGACATTTCTCCTTGGTTTAGGCGTTGGTTTAGGCTTTTTTGGTTACGGTTAACAGCAGTCCGTCTACCGCTTCAATAGAAACAGTATCGCCAGCCTCTATGGAATCGTCAGATCTTGCTCGCCAGATTTCACCACCGACACGTACCTGGCCTTCCTTGCCGAAATCGCCCAGGGCCTCTCCCTGCTCGCCGATCAGTGCACTCATGCCGGTGCTCACCCGTTTCTTGCGGATCTTGAGGGCAATGCTCACGGTGGCAAAAATCAATGCCGCCGATACAACCGCGGTGGCAGCGATGGTGGGCAGTCCAACCTGGAATGCCTGCATTTCAGCGTCAAACAGCATGAGTCCTCCAATACAAAAAGCGATGATGCCACCAATACCGAGGATGCCGAAGCTTGGCACCAGGGCCTCAGCGATCATCAGTCCGATGCCAAGCATGAGCAGCGCGAGGCCGGCGTAGTTCAGTGGCAGCAGCTGCACGGCATAGGCGGCGAGCAGCAGACAGATGATACCGATTACACCCGGGATCAGTGAGCCCGGGTTATAGAACTCGAGGATGATGCCGTACATGCCAATCATGCCGAGCACCAGCACCATACTGGGGTTGGTGATGATCGATAGAATCTCTGTTCTCAGATCCGGCAGGTGTGGATGGATTTCTACGCCAGCGGTTTTTAGAGAGATTTCTTCATCGTCCAGCCTGATGACCTTTCCATCCAGTTTCTGGAGCAGGTCATCCAGATCCTGCACAACCATGTCGATCACATTCTCTTCCAGCGCTGTTTCAGCATCCAGGCTGACGCCTTCGCGAACCGCCAGCTCAGCCCATTGCTCATTCCTGCCCCGCAGATCTGCCAGGCCTCGGATATAGGCCGCGGCATCGTTGACCATTTTCTTCTCCATGGCCGTTGGTTCCGGAGAAGATTCCTGCTCTTCCGGCGCGGAAGGCATGCTGGGTGCCGCAATCTGCACGGGTGTGGCTGCACCCAGGTTGGTCGCTGGTGCCATCGCGGCGATATGGCTTGCGTAAGCGATATAGGTGCCCGCACTGGCCGCTCTGGCGCCCTTCGGGCCAACGTAGGTGACGACGGGAATGCGACTGGAAAGAATGCCCTGGATAATGTCCCGCATGGCGCCATCCAGGCCGCCCGGGGTGTTCATTCGAATGACGATCAGACTCGCATCGGCGGCTTGTGCCTGCTCGAAACCACGCAGTACATAGTCGCTGGTGGCAGGGCCAATGGCACCCTCAATCTCAATGAGCCAGATCTTTCCTGGAGATGTTTGTTCCGTCTGAGTGTGCCCGGTGAGCGCATGACCCACTGCGAAGAGCAACAGTGCTGTGGTGAGGAAAAGTCGAGACATAGTTCTGTACCTCGTTCGACATTTAAGCACATATTCCGTAAGCGTGGGCCCAGCTTAATCCTTCTCTGGTGTCAGTTTTTGCCGAATATTCACAGCCGATATATCCCGCATAACCCAGCTTATCCAGGTAGTCGCAAAGAAACGGAACATTCACCTCGCCATACTGCGGTTCATGTCGCCCCGGAACACTGGAAAACTGGATATGGCCCATGATGTCGAGGTTGGCCTTGAGGTTGCCGGCAAGGTTGCCCTCCATGATCTGCTGGTGATAAAAGTCGAACTGTAATTGAATGTTGTCGTGACCGACCTGTTCAATCAGTTCCCGCGTTTTGCTGAGGTGACTGTGCAGGTATCCGGGAACATCAACGCTGTTCAGGGGCTCAAGCATCAGCCTGATCCCCGCTGTCGCGGCTTTGGGTACTGCCCACTGAAGGTTTTCGACAAAGGTCTGTGTGCTGGCCACCGTGTTGCCTTCTGAGCGTCCTGCGAGCACGTGAATCATGGCCGCTTCCAGCGCTATCGCGTAGTCGAGGGCCTGCTCGAATGTCTGCTGAAAATCCTGCTCTCGACCAGGCAGGGCGGCAATTCCGGTTTCTCCTTCGCCTCCGGGTGAGATGTTGATCAGCAGCAGGCGCAGCTGCTGTTCGTTCAACCAGGCTTTCAGTGTTCTGGTGTCATACTCGTAGGGCGAGAGAATCTCGACTGAATCGAAGCCGCACGCCTTTGCCGCAGAGAACCGTTCAGGGAATGGCAGTTCTCTGAACATGGTGGTCAGATTGGCGGCGAACTTTGGCATATCATGTGAACATAACATGTAAACAGATGTATGTAGTGGGGGAACGTTATGAGCAATGTTGCACTGATCACCGGTGCCGGAAGTGGTATCGGCAAAGCCTGTGCCCTGGCTCTTTCTGAGGCTGGTTTCGCCGTGGTGCTGGCGGGCCGGAGGCGGGAACTTCTGGAAACGGTTGCCGCTGCCTGTCGAGGTTCATCTCTGGTGCAGGAGGCAGACGTCTCTGATCCCGATTCAGTCCAGAATCTGTTTGAGTGCACCCGTGATAAGTTCGGCCGCCTCGATTTACTGTTTAATAATGCTGGCGGCGGCGCGCCGCCAAAACCACTGGAAGATCTGAGTATTGAGGAGTGGCGTCGTGTTGTTGATGTCAATCTTTCCGGCGCATTCTTCTGCACCCAGCAGGCGTTCAGGCTGATGAAATCACAGGACCCGATGGGCGGGCGAATCATTAACAATGGATCTATTTCTGCACACGTGCCTCGACCCTGGTCAGCACCCTACACAGCGAGCAAACATGGTGTAACCGGACTGACACGCTCTACATCCCTGGATGGGCGAGCTTACAACATCGTTTGCAGTCAGATTGATATCGGCAATGCTTTGACCGAGATGACCGCGCGAATGGGAGAGGGTGTGCCGCAGCCCGATGGCAGTATTCGTCCGGAACCCACCATGGATGTTCAGCATGTGGCTCAGGCAGTCGTTCAGATAGCGCAGTTACCTCTGGAATCGAACGTGCAGTTCATGACGATCATGGCGTCCAAAATGCCATATATCGGGCGCGGCTGATAATCTGGAAACTAGAAGCGCGAGCGCAGTCCCAGCTGAATCACAACATCCGGAGAGGCATCGGTCACAATGTCCTCTGACACCGAAATGTCCAGCAGCAGTCGCTCTCCGAGCGAAACGGAGCCGCCCAGAACGAGCTGCACGGCGAGTTCATCGAGTTCCTTGAGTTCGCTCTCAAACATGGCCGAGTGAAAGTCCAACTGCGCTTTCAGAGACACACGCTCCCAGGTATGCCAGGCAACGGAGGCGGAGCCGAATACCACGTAATCCTCGAGCTTATCGTCGATGATGTCGCCGCTGCCGGGAACCAGCAGGCCGAGGCTGCTGTGAAAGTACCAGTCTTCATGTCGCAGGAAGCTTTCATCACTGAGATGCAGGCTCATAAAAACATCGGTGCTGTCTGATCCTGTCAGTTCTTCGGGATCCCCCGTGGGGAGTTTGACACCCGCCCTGAAGGTCCATGATCGATCCTGTACTTCTCCCAGCAGGTAACCGACGGAAATCCGTGCGTCCCCGATACCTGACACTGAATCCCGCAGATCGATGCCAGTCATACCGGTTGACTGATACAGGTAGGCAAGCTGATCCTGTGGCACGTCTTCCCGGCCGCCATTGGGGAGGCCAAACCAGCCATGCCAGCCTTCGATGAAGCCATCCAGGGAACCGCCATCTTGACGAATGTAGGGCACATCCAGCGCCAGTTCCCAGCGATCTGTCAGGCCATAGCGAAGGCTTATCGTCGTTCTCCAGGTTTCGCCGTCCAGTGAGACAGCTTCGCTGTTACCGACAGACTCGGTGAAGTGATTAGCGATGTCCGTTTGCACTTGCCAGTTGACCCTGCCGTCGGTTGCAAGATTTGCCGAGCGGGTTGCCGGCAGGCCATAGATCTGCACAAACGGATTCAGATTAGACGTGGAAAATGGCTCGAAAAGGTCAGCGCGGCTGGATAATGGCAGGGCGCCAAGCAGGGTAAGACAGGTTGTAAAAAATCTGAACATCACGAGGCGCAATATAAAGTAAGCGCCTCTAATTACAAATTTTCCTGGCGATGTCTGGCGGTACCATCTGACTGCTATTAGAATGCCTCTCCTATGTTTAGTGATCTTGGCAACTTTTTCGCAGAGCGCCTGACTCCACCGGAACCCGGAGGACCACAAGACAGTGGTGAGCAGAATGAGGTGAGGTTTGCGGCGGCAGCGCTGCTTGTGGTTTGTGCTCGCGCAGACTTCGAAGAACACCCGGAGGAGCAGAGCGCCATACTCAGGTTGTTGGGTAAGACCTTTGACCTGTCAGTGGTTGAGCAAGAAGAACTGTTGGGACTGGTTGATGCGAATGCCGCCGTTTCCGATCTTCAGCAACTGACTGATCTGGTTAATCAGCACTATTCTGACCCTGACAAACAGGTGCTGATCGAGAACCTCTGGCGAGTTGCCTATGCAGACGGTCGCCTTGACCGTTTTGAAGAGCAGTACATTGCCAGGGTGGCGTTTATGATCGGTGTTACCGGCGATGATGTGAAAGCTGCCCGCTTGCGCGCATCCGATGGCTGAAGCGACGATCAGGCCAGGGTAACCAGCTCTGGTACCCCTGATTGATCAAGCCAGACAAAAGCATTCTGTTCAAACGTTTCAGCCAGTTCCCTGGCTTCCTCCTTTGATACACCCAGAACAAGGTAGCTGTACTCCTGCCAGTCCCCCCGTTGGCCATATCCCACCAGATAGTTGAGGCGCCTGGATTCGATCTCACTTAGCAGGCCGGCCTGTCGAGCGTCGTTCTCATCGTCACTCAACTGCTGACTTCCGGGATTCCAGGCGGTCAGGAATGCGGCAGAACTCACGGCGAAGCTGGCAAGCAGGATTTTGGCGTCATCGTTCTCTTCGCCGATCCGAAGCAGCAGAGGCGGGTCATCGGAGACGAAGTAATCTGTCTCAAGGTAGGCCTTGAGAAGTTCCGGGTCGAGAGCTGTCTTCATGAAGTTTTGTACATGACATCGCGCTTGTACAGCGGGTCATCCGGCTTGCGAGCGCCAAGAATCATGGGCGAGTCAGCGAACCAGGCATCGGCGGCAGGGTCGTCTCGCACCCAGTCCACCAGTTCACTGCGGTAGGCAATTTTCCAGACCCCGTTTCGGCGTTCATAACGATCCACGTATCTTCCGCTGATGATCATATCTCGATTTTCACCCGCTTCGTTCTGAATGCGATGGTATGCCTGATAGTAAACCTCACCAAACGCTTCTTCGCCTTCCAGTTCAACAGTGATCTGCCCGAGCAGATGCAGATTGGCGGCATGACTTTTCAAAGCCTGCATGCAATAGGCAACGAACTCGTCCGGTCCGCCTTCATAGGTGCCATACGAGCACCAGGCATTGTCCCAGAATACGGAGCGTTCAGTTTCTCCATCCAGACGGTCCAGTCCTCTCATGTAGGTAGCTGACAGCTGCATGATTTCAAGCTTGTCGGCGGCGGCTTCCAGGCGTTCTGTAAACATAGTTCATCCCTCTGTTTGGTCGAAGGGATGCTCATGTAATCACTGTCTGAAGTCAAACGTTAAGAGAATGTTAAGAATGGTTAAGTTTCGGTTAGTTTGATCCAACCGGCCTCGAGATCCGGGTGACCTCTGCGTAAGATTCGCGGCATGCGTAATCTGATCGTTTTAATGATGGTTGTGGGAATCACTGGTTGGGGAATCAGTGGTCTGGGTACAACCGGGGCAGTGGATTCTGCGTCTGCGGCGGACGAATTTATTCTGCTCGCTAATGCAATGGAAGCCGCGATCGGAGCCCCGGCCCCGCAGGCCGAAATATCCGATCACTATTGCGATCCTGACGGCTTCATCAAATACATCATCAGAAAGCCGCCAGTTCTCGCCTGAGCAAAGCTGGTACGGATCAGAATTCCAGAACCGACCTGGCCACTTCTCCCGCCTTCATAGAGCGGAATGCCTCATTCACATCTTCCAGTTTAAGCCGTCGGGATACGAGACTCGTCAGATCGAGCCTGTCCTGAAGGAAGAGATCGATCAGCTTGGGCATGTGCTCGCGGAATCGAGTTGATCCGTACATGCAGCCGATCAGTTTCTTTTCCTGAAGAAAAGCCGGTCCCGGAACGCTGATTTCGGACCCCAGGGGATGCATGCCGACAACAACAGCTGTGCCGCCGGGGCGCGTGATGTTGAAGGCTTGCGTTGCCGCGGCGGGTACACCAATCGCTTCAAAGGCGAATTCCACCAGTTCGCCTTTGGTAATTTCAGCGATGGCTTCGTCCAGGTTGGTTTCCTTCGAGTTAATGGTGTGTGTCGCGCCAAACTGAGTCGCCATTTCCAGTTTTGAGTCCATGATGTCGATGGCGATGATGTTAGCGGCACCTGCGATTCGGCATCCCTGGATAATGTTCAGTCCGATGCCACCGCAGCCAATGACCGCGACGGTGGAGCCTCCAGGTACCTTGGCTGTGTACAGCGCTGCACCCACCCCTGTCATCACGCCACAGCCGATCAAGGCAGCTTCTGCCATCGGCATTTCTTCAGGGATCTTCACCAGACCGTTTTCACTGGTCACCATCATCTCTGCAAATGATCCTACTGAGGCGAACTGCAGAAGCGGCTGACCGTTTCGCGTAAGTCGAGTTGCGGAAGCGGCGCCAATTTCGGGATCGTTACAGAGGTTGGGTTTCCCTGAGAGGCAGTAGTAGCACTTGCCGCAGAAGGGCCTGAAACTCATGATGACCCGGTCGCCGGGCTTAACGTAAGTTACGCCTTCACCGATAGCCTCGACAACGCCGGCTGCCTCGTGTCCTAGGACACAGGACATCGGCAGTTGCCACAGACCATCAACGAAGTGCAGATCCGAGTGACATACCCCGGAGCAGCTCGTTCGAACAAGTACCTCACCAGCGCGGGGGTCGATGATGTCGACGTCCTCGATGGTCAGTGGCTTGTTTGCTTCTTCAAAAATTGCGGCTTTCATGGTTTCCTCCTGCTGCCGGAATAATCTTTAGTGCCTGATTGTAGGCGCGTGTTCACTTGCCATTCAACCTGTCAACAACGGGGGCAAAAGCCTCCATGTTGTCTTTGCCGACAGTAATGTAGGAAATGCCGAAAAGTTCCCGGCGTCGCTCAAGTTCTTCGCAGATCGCATCCACGGAACCGAAGAGGGCATGTGGGTGCTTGCTCATTTCCTCTTCAGACATGCCGAACATCTGCGCGAACTGTCCCAGAACCGGCGCTGCATCATCCATCACAAACGTGAAGTAGGCCCCGATTTCAATTTCCAGATCGTCAAAACGGTCACCGGCACCTTCCTGAATCCAGCGAATCTTCTTCTTGGTTTCCTCTTCTGTCGACAGCCCAACACCATCTGGTCCAATCATGCCGGAACGGTTGTTGAAGTTCAGACTGACAATATCTGCTTCTTTTCCTGCCAGTCTGAGGATTCTCGGAGACCCGCCACCAACCATAATTGGTGGCTTTGAAATCGGTTTTGGGATTCCGCTGAAGTCTTTCCAGTTGATGCTGTCATTGCTGAGGTCTGCCAGGCCGTCACCGCAAAAGGCTTTTACACCCTCTATGACGTCGGCAAGCCGGTCGATGCGCACTCGTGGTTCGTCCTTGGTGATACCCAGCGCCTGGTACTCTTCGGTGATCCAGCCTGCCCCAAGTCCGAACTCGAGTCTGCCGCCAGACAGCTTGTCTATGGTCATTGCTGATTTGATCAGAACAACGGGCAGATGATAGTCAATGCAGAATACTCGACAACCGATATGAATATCCTTGGTGACTGCTGCGGCGTAAGCCATCGCGGGGATAGCCGCCAGATTCTGTTCCGGATGGTTGGCTTTCTCCAGCGCGGGGCCCGGCCCGAGTATATGGTCAGCCAGATGGAACGCGGAATAACCCAGCTCTTCGGCCCTCTGAACCTGGCCAATCCAGTCTTCGGAAGAATCAGCGTTGAATGACTGGACGCCGAATCGAAATGGTTTGCTCATCTTATTTCCTTAGTATTGCGGTTAAAAGTATTGCAGTTAAATGGGATAGGTGACGCCAGTCAGTTCTGTGGAAACTTCCCAGAGCCGTCGAGCGTCTGCTTCATCTTTTGATGCCGGTACGGTGTCGACCTTGTGAGCCGAGTGGCGCATCTCGCCCATTTTCATGGGTCCGTAGTAGTCACCACCTGCCACGACAGGGCCTGTTGTCGCCAGCAGGGTTGGTAGCGCGCCTTCGGCAGAAGAATTCATGACTAGACTCAGCGGTAGTAGCAGCACGGCCAATATCGGAGGGATATGACGGCCCAGCTCGGTCATGGAACCACCGGGGTGGCAGGCGACGGAGATGGCGGATGACCCGGCTTCTTCAAGTCTGCGCTGCAATTCGTAGGTAAACAGGATATTCGCGAACTTGCTCATCCCGTATCTCTCCATGCGGTTGTATGATTTCTCCGCGTGAATGTCATCGTAGTGAATTCGACCGTTTCGATGTGCCAGGCTGCTGACGTTCACAATGCGTGCGCCTGGCTGGTCTTTCAGTTTGTTGATCAGGTGTCCGGTAAGCGCAAAGTGCCCGAGGTGATTGACGCCGAACTGCAGCTCGAAGCCTTCCTCTGTTTCCATCTTCGGTGGCACCATGACCCCGGCATTGTTCACGATCGCATCCAGCCGTTCCTCGCTTTCTACGAGTTTCGCAGCTTCTTCCACAGAGTGCAGACTTGCGAGGTCGAGGGGTATCCAGGTCACATCGGCTTCCGGATGAAGCGCTTTGATATTGCTGATGGCTTCCTCGGCTTTGTCGCCGGAACGGCACCCCAGCAGTACCCTGGCACCTCTGGCGGCCAGTACCCTTGCGGTATCGTATCCGATGCCGGTATTGGCACCCGTGATAAGCATGGTTTTTCCGGTTTGATCCGGAACATCTGATTCTCGATATTCAGGCATGGCTTTTCCTCAGTGAATCATGGATATCAGTAGACGCAGGCATCAGGGAAGTAACGCTCCCTGCTTCTAACGTCAAAGTTCAGGTGCAGGTTAGCAAGCCCTCGCAGAAAGCTGCTTGGTACATGTGGAAACTTTTCATCGGGGTTGACCGTTCTGATGTTGTCGAGCCGATGCAGCAAGATGGTGAATGCTGAAAACATTTCCTGACGGGCAAGGGCCGCTCCGGGACAGTGATGCGGACCGGAGCCGAAAGCCAGGTGAGCGCCAGCCTTCTTCCGGTCGATGTCGAATTCTTCGGATTCTTCAAAGACTTTCTCGTCCCGGTTTGCAGAAGCGTATCCGACAGCGACGTTGGCGCCTGCCGGAATCTTGACGCCACCGAGTTCCGTGTCCTCGGTTGTCACGCGCCACAGGTGCAGGACCGGTGTCTCATAGCGAAGGCATTCCTCGATAAAGTTTCTGATGCGGGTGGGATCTTCGCGCATCCTGTCCATCAACTCCGGGCGTTGCAGAAGTAGCATCATGCCGGAGCCGATTGCGTTGGTGGTGGTCTCGTTGCCGCCGGTTAACAGCTGGTCAAGCAGGTCCTGGAGTTCGAACATATCCAGAGACCGTTCCGGTCCATCGGGGTCATCTTTGAGTTTTGCATGAGCCAGGTCCGTGATGATGTCATCTTCAGGGGTCTGCCTGCGGGCTGCCAGTACGTCGGCAAAGAAGTTCTGTGCGTCAACGACTTCTTTCGCGCATTGCAGTGCCGCCTGTTCATCCGTAAATCCGCCTCCAGGCGCCAGCATTGCATCGGACCAGCGCTTCAGGTCCCAGATACGATCCCGTGGCACGCCCAGCTGATCAGCGATCACGGTGCAGGGCAGGGGGATCGCGAAATCCCACATGAAGTCGCAGGTGCCGGCGTTCTTGTCTGGGTCGATAAAGCCATCGATCAGATCGTTCACCATGGTTTCGACATAGTTGGTCATCTTCCTGATGCGTGCGACCGAGAAAGCATCGTTGATCAGCGTTCGATACTTGGTATGTACAGGCGGATCGGTACGTTGAAGGGTCGATACCCTGGCCCAGCCGTGTTCTGCCTTGTATTCCTCGGCAATGCTGCGTGATACACCTCCTCGAAGCTTCGCAGCCTTGAATATATCGCTGCTGAAAATCTCGGGATGCTTTTTGATGTAGCGCACATCCTCGTACCGGCTGACGTAATAGGCCTGCAGTTCCGGCATAAAATAGACAGGTGTATCGAGAGCGCGGATTGCCTGAAAGTACTTGAAAGGGCATTCCCGGGTTTCGTCTTCCAGCAGATTGTATTCAAGGTTTTCTGACATGATTCACTTCCGTTCAGATGGCAGTTCTATTCCGGTCACAGTTTCGAGCCTTCATCAGGCTCCACCACGGAAACTAGAGGGCTGGGTGGTTCCCGTCAACTCCTGCTGCCTATATAGCCTTCCAGCCATCTGTAACAGGGACATGTTCCGGAAAAGCGGATACGCTTTCAGCAATCTGAATATTTGGCTGGATAAGGAGTTTGTCATGTCACTGAAGATGTCGAAAACAGAAAGAGAAACGTTCCTGGCAGGACTGCATGTAGGCGTGATCAGCATCCCCCGTGATGGGCGCGGTCCATTAACCGTGCCCATCTGGTATGACTATGAGCCGGGTGGTGAGGTCTGGGTGATCACCGATCTGGGTTCTCTCAAGGGCAAAGCGCTCGGCAAGGCATCGCGAATCTCTCTTTGCGCGCAGGCGGAAGACATGCCTTACAGGTATGTTTCGATTGAAGGTCGCTTTTCTACGCGTCCCTCCACTCAGGAGGAGTTGCTGCACATGGCGGTTCGCTATCTCGGTGAAGAGCAGGGGCGAGCCTATGCTGAGAACCCGGATGGCGACGGTGACAGCGTAGTTGTGTCGATTGTGCCAGAGAACTGGCTGACCGTTGACTACGGCAAGATGTGAAGCAGCACTGAAGAAACGTGCGCGGGTCGCGCCCGGAAGTGTGATCTGGCCCGCATCTCTGTTCTTTCCTGAAATTCCTGCAGCTAACCTGTGATGTCCATCACGTTCTGAATCGCAAAACTGCGGTTAACTTGGCTCCAAGGTTATTGAACAGGAAGTTTAGAAATGTATTCAGCAGGAAGAAGACAGCCTGACCCCATGTCAGTGGGTGATTTTATCAATATCGCTGGCCTCGCCATATTTGTCGTGTTTGCGGTTATTGAAGTCATGTAGCTGCCGGGGTTAAGGACAGGACGGGTACAGTACCAACCCTATCCATCCAGGCCTGTCCTTTTCGTAGCAACCAGTTAAGCCATGGCTGGATGCTGCTCAAAGAAACCAGGAAGGTTCGCCTTCCTGGTTTTTTCTTTATGCTCAACCCATGACAGATAACAATCAGCCTCTATCCGGCAATGAAATGCCCCGGTTCGCCGGACACGCCAGCATGTTTCGTCTGCCGGTCTGTGATAAGCCCGAAGACCTGGATGTCGGTATCGTTGGCGTACCACTCGATATCGGTACCAGTAACCGCGTCGGCGCCCGTTATGGTCCGAGACAGATCCGCGCAGAATCCGTTCTGGTCAGACCCTATGGCATGGCGACCGGTGCCGCACCCTTTGATTCGTTTAACGTGGCAGATCTTGGCGATGTTGCGCTCAACACCTATAACCTCGAGAAAAGCATCGACATCATCACCCGGCATTACGACGGCTTGCTGCAGCATTCGATAAAAACAATTTCATTGGGGGGCGATCATACGATTACCTTGCCGATCCTCAGAGCGCAGGCGAAAAAGTATGGTCCTCTTGCGGTGATTCGTGTTGATGCCCACGCTGACATGAACGACACGATGTTTGGTGAGTCAGTGACACACGGAACGATTTTCAGGCGTGCAATCGAAGAAGGCCTGATTGATCCCGGAAAAATGATTCAGATCGGTTTGCGGGCAACGGGATATGCGGCTGAAGATTTTGACTGGGCGCGGGACCAGGGTGTTCAGGTCGTTCAGGCTGAAGCATGCTGGTACCAATCGCTGGCACCTTTGATGGCAGAGTTTCGGGAAAGGATTGGTGGGGAGTGCCCGGTATACCTGTCATTCGATATAGATGGGCTGGACCCATCCTGCGCGCCGGGCACTGGTACGCCAGAGCCCGGTGGCCTGACCACGACCCAGGGTATCGAGATTATCCGAGGGTGCGCCGGCCTTAATCTGATAGGCGCGGACCTGGTTGAAGTGTCGCCGCCTTACGATACAACCGGCAACACAGCACTTCTTGCGGCCAATCTGGTGTTCGAAACGCTGTGTGCCCTTCCGGGTTGTACCAGGCGTTAGTAGTTAAATCGCAGACCGACGCGGACACCACGCCCAGGTTCAGGAGCAAAGTTTTTCAGGAACGACGTGTGATTTCTGATTTCTTCATCCAGCAGGTTGGTGCCTTTGGCGAAAACCAGCAGATCACCGTTGCCAACTTCGAAGTGATAGTCAGCATAGATGTCGAGCATCGTGTAGCCATCGGTCTCTGATTCACCGACTGCCGCCTGTTCCTGATCCGCCACTTCCATAAGATCCAGCGAAGCCGTCCAGTTAGCGGCGTGCCAGGTGACCCCGATACCGATGCGATCGGCAGGAATCCTGGGAATATCACCGTTGTTATCGAACTCAGCACGAACCATGTCCCCCTTGAGAGAGAGATCCAGTTCGCCATGTGCATTTGTGAATGCGGTGTAAACCAGGCTGCCTTCCACACCAAAGAAGGTGGCATCTTCCGCGCTATATTGCCCGACGGGCGTTTCCTCGAATTCACCGGCATCCGCGAGGTAGATGTAGTCATCGATCTGGTTGTAATAAACACTGAACTCGCCGGTGACCAGGCCGCTATGTTTACGGAATCCAACTTCGACGTTTGTGGAAACTTCTTTGTCCAGGTCTGGATCACCAAGTTCCAACACACCCGTTGCCACGTGGGTTACCCAATCTTCAGGATCAGCAGAAACGGCGCATCCGGCGGTCTGAACATTGGAATATCGTTCTTCCAGGGTAGGAGCGCGCTCTGAACGGGAAACAGCAATCATCATGTTGCTGTCCTCGTTCAGATCGTATAACACGCTGGCAGAGAGACTGTTGGTGTTTTCATCACGATCACAGCTTGAGCCAGGATCAGTCTCGAGATACTCGTAGCGATAACCCAGTTCCCAGGTCAGATCTTCTGATTCGAGACGTTCAACCAGGAACAGGGCGTATGAAGTACTGTCGGTTTCGTCGATGTAGGCTTCTTCCCCCAGAGCACTGAATTCTGTGTCCGAGAATTGCAGCCCCACGATGCCGTTCCAACCACCTATTGGCGCATGGGCCATGGTGAAGCGACCATCATATCCCTCGTTGCTGTATTCCGTGCCGATGAATGCAGAACCGTCCCCTTCGATTTCAATTTCCTGGTGCTTATAGTCAGTGTAGTTCACGCTACCGCGAACACTCTGGATAAAGCCCGAATCGAAACGTAGTTCACCTTTCAGGTCATAGCGTGTCTGTTCGAGGTCGATGCGCACAAATTCCTGGCCTTCTTCTTCGCCCTGATTGTGTTCGTCCTCATCGTGCTCTTCACCTTCATGCTCTTCGTCGTGCTCTTCGTCGTGATCGTGTTCATCTTCGTGGCCATGATCATGAGTACCGGCGGGGAGGCCGTAATTGTTTTCCAGTTCAGAGATAGAAAAACCGATAAATCCCTCATCTCCAGAGAAGGATGCGCCAAAGGTATAGCCTTCAGACTCAGCATCAGAGTTGGCGATAAAGCCTTTTGTGTTCATGATCTCTTCGTCTTCATGATCCTCGTCATGATCATCGCCGTGTTCTTCGCCTTCATGCTCCTCATCATGATGCTCTTCTTCTTCGTGGTGCTCCTCGTCTTCATGACCATGTTCGTCTTCGAACTCAAGGGCAGCCTCGTCGATGGCATAGCCATTGATGTCTACGTCGTCATTGTCGCGAGTGAATCCGTCAAAATGCAGATTCAGACCACCGAAGCTCGCGTTAAACCGGGCAACCGTTTTGTTTTCTTCATTTACCGTGTCATGGCTTTGCTCGATCATGAACGCCGGCTTATCGAAGCTTGACTCTGGAATACGGTTATCTAGCACGTTAACGATGCCGCCGATCGCACCATTTCCATACAGAAGTGTTGAAGGTCCGCGAATAACTTCTATCTGGGTTGCCAGTGCGGGTTCCAGTCCATTGGTATGGTCGGGGCTGACACCGGAGACATCGATGCTGGATGTACTGTTTTGCAGCACCTGAACACGGTTTCCGGATTGACCGCGAATAACGACATGTCCAACGCCTGGCCCAAAGCTGCTGCTATTAATACCAATCTGGTTTTTTAATGTGCCGCCGAGTGTGTCGGCAACTTCTCTGGCGAGATCCTCACCGGTCAAGACATTAACAGGCAGCGCAGTATCTGCTTCGGATTTTTGAAAAGGAGCGCTGACGATGATGACTTCATCGTAGTGGAATTCGTCGTGTCGGTCTTCGGCCGCAAATGCGGATGGCACAGCCGCGCTGACCGCAAGGACCAGCGCTTTCTTGGAAACTATCATTTTTCTCTCCTGAAAATTAAATGCGTCGTTGGGTTAACGCAGGAGAGGGGGGCCTCGCTGGTGGCGATGGATCAGGTAAGTTTCAAGCGGGATGAAAGTTGGTTTTTCTTCAACGCGCTGGGGTTCGGGTGCAACCGATAGGCAACGGCTCGATTCGCCGGTCGTTGCAGGTCCGATGTGTCCACACAGATCACAGCTGATTTCTTCAGCAGTCGCTTCGTGCAGATGATCTGCCAGAACGAGGCCGGGCAGGCTCAGCAGGAAGCTGAGAGCGAGGACGGCCAGATATCTGGTGTGGGATACGCGATTCATGGTGGTTTTTTAGTGGATAAATGGATAGCTGTCAATGTAGACGGGTGGGCGGCGGAATAAGTTCCAGTCTTTTTAACCAAATTCCCTGCCAAGGGAGCCCTCTTTGAATCCCTTGTTGGCGAGAATATGCAGGTGCAGGTGAAACACGGTCTGCCCGGCGTCAGCACCGTTGTTAATGACCAGGCGGAATGCTTCATCCACGCCAAGTTGCCGGGACACTTTACCGGCAACCAGCAGCAGGTGTCCCAGTAGTGCCTTATGGCTTTCGTCAGCATCCGCAAGACTTGGTATTTCAGTGGACTTTGGAATGATCAGTACGTGTGTGGGGGCCTGAGGATTAATGTCCTGAATAACGATGGCCTGATCATCCTCGTAAAGTTTTTCCGACGGGATCTCTCCGTCGATGATTCTGGCGAATATCGTCTTCTCTTCAGTCATAATTTCCTTCCGCAGCAAAAAGCGCTAATACAGCATGCCCCGGGTCGAGGCGCAAGCGCTCACGCCGGTCCGTCCGATGGTCAGCCCAAAATGGTCAGGGTCTTTCGTTCAATGAGCGCGCATATCGAGCGGCATTTTCTCCGGCGAGCTTTCCGAACACGATGCAAGGTCCAAATGAGCCTCCACCACCGATATATCGATCGCCATGCAGGTTGCCGATGGTTTCACCCGCGGCAAAAAGACCGGGAATAGCCCGCTCTGATCCATTGATGACGCAGGTTTCAGCATCGATCCGGACACCGGTACCTGTCCAGCAGACGATAGCCGGGCGGACTTCCGCGGCATAAAAAGGCGGGTCGCTGATTGGCGACAGAGCACCTTTTTTGAAGAAGGCTGAGTCGGCTCCGAGCGCGACGTCTGCATTATATTTCTCGACGGTGCCTGCAAGACCGCTGACTGCGACACCAATCTGTTCGGCCAGGGACTCCAGGGTTGCTGCGCGAGCGATACGCCCTTCGTCTGCCTTCTGTTCAAGAACGTCGGCAACCCAGTATGCCTGGGAGATGGGTGAGGGTTTGGCTGCCGCGCGTGCCGTCTCGTCGAACACCGCATAGGCAGATCCGCCTTCGTGCTGAATCAAGCCGCCGAGCACGGTGTAAGGTGCGCTTTCGTTGGTAAATCGTCTGCCGTGCTGATTCACCAGAATCAGCCAGGGCGGCAGCAGGACTTCTAGGTCGCGGCTGAAGCCCGGTGTTACCAGAAGCAATCCGCGATCCTGACCGTCGACCACGGCGCCGACCGATTCCCCCAGTTTTATTCCATCACCCTGAGCGCCCTCGGTACCGATATACCAGCGCCAGTCACCGGTGGCGGCGGCTTGTGGATAGTATTTCTCGATCATTTCCGGGTTTGCGCCGAATCCACCGGTTGCCATGATGACAGCGCCACAGGTTGCCCTGTCTTCGCCGATCTCAATCCCGGTGACTCGGCCATCGTCATCGGTGATCAGTCCGGTGACTCTGGCATCCAACACCAGCTCCACACCTTTATGACTTCGATGACCGTCCAGCACATTAATGACTTCTTCGCCGGAACCCTCAGGCTGGTGACCACGAGGGGTTGAACCTACGCCGGAAGGGTAGACCCCTTCGACAGGGAAGTTGACGCCGAGATCCTTCAACCACTCAAAGGTAGGTGCGCTGAGGTCGCAATATTTCCTGACAACTGCCGGGTCAACGAGCCACTGGTTAAGTGTCATGTAGTGTTCGTACATGGCGTCAGCAGTATCATCTTCGATGCCGGCCGCTTTCTGCAGCGACGTACCTGCCGCGTAGAAGTGCCCACCGCTCAATCTCGAAGAGCCACCCACTCTCGTGTCGCCTTCGCATACCAGTACGCTGGCACCTGCATCAGCCGCTGCTACTGCAGCGGATAAGCCGGCGGCGCCAGATCCGATAACAATCACATCATAGTCTCTGTCCATAGCGCTTATCATGCCACAGGTACGCCGACTGGAGCCTGCTGAATTGAAAGTGTTAGTCTGCGGTTGAGCATAAAAATAATAAGGGAGATTTGAGCATGTCTGATCCGTTTAGACTGGATGGAAAGCGCGCCGTGGTAACCGGTGCCGGTAAAGGTATCGGGCGGGGTATAGCAACGCAGCTGGCAAAGGCTGGTGCAGATCTAGTGATCAGTTCCCGTACCCAGGAGGATCTGGATAGCCTGGCAGAAGAAATTCGCGCACTCGGCCGCAAGGTCACGACTCTGGTTGTGGACGTCACCAGGTCTGCGGAAATCGAGCAACTGGCGGCTCTGGCTGTGGACGAGGGTGGTATCGATATCTGGGTCAACAATGCCGGTGGATTGCCCGATGCAACACCACGCTACCTGACACGCACCCGGGAAGATCGCTGGGACGCGCAGATCGACCTGAACCTCAAGGCGGTTTTCATCGCCTGCCAGATCGCTGCAAACCATATGGATGAGGGCGCTATTATCAATATTTCGTCCAGTTCAGCGAAGGCACAGGGCAATGTGAAAAATGGCCCCTATGGTGCTTCCAAGGTGGCCGTTAACAGCCTGACTCAGACATTTGCCCTGGAACTTGCACCTAAAATTCGGGTCAACGCCGTGGCGCCTGGCCCTGTTCCGACCAAGAACTTTAATGAGTCCACCAACTTTCCCGAGGGCAAACCGATCGAGAAGATCATCGGTGTTCCCCTGGGCCGACTGGGTACCCCCGATGACATAGGTCACGCGGTTGTCTTCATGGCGTCACCAGCGTCCAGCTGGGTCACCGGTCAGTGCCTTTACGTTACCGGGGGGACCTGATTCATCAGGCTTCCGGCAGGGAGATACGGACTTCCATTCGATTGTGCGAAGCAGGTTGACCGATCATCTCGTCATAGGCGCTTTCGTGCACCAGCACGGCGTTCTTTATGGTGAGACCGGCGAAAGGTTTCTTCGCGGCATTCAGGCCGCGAAACCTGCACATCTCGCCATGATTGTCGGTGACGAGAAAACAGGTTTGTTGAATCTCCACCTCCACCAGGTACAGTTCGGGGTCACAGCTCCTGACTCTGAGCAGGTCAATCTCTGGTGAGGTTTCCAACAACTTTTCAAGTGTAATTTTTTCGAGTCGCATAACGGATACTTTTTTCTGTATACGATGGTGATGTGTTTTCGGGTCAGGATTTATCTCATCTGGCACAATCCTGAGTTCCCCGCGGATAACAAGTAGAGGCAAGCTTTTCAGATTCTCAAACAGTGGCCAGAGATCGGGTGGAGCAGCATTGCTGTCACTCTCTGACATGGGTTCTGCGATGGCAGGGTCGTAGCGAATGGTCAGTCCGCCCGAGTCATTTTCTTCGTACATTCGATGCACCCAGCGTGCCCAGTCAGCGTGTTGATAGTTCGGGAACGCGATCTTATTGATCGCGCGCGTCTGATCAATGGCGTCATCCCACGTATCCACGGGCTTACCCTTGCCAACGTAGCTTTTGATTCTATCCAGACCTTCCTGGTTAACGACGGGACCAATGTCGTTGAGTACGACCCCGCGGAATAGTTCCTGGCGCATGGTCACCATCAGGATCGACATCAGGCCACCCATCGAGGTGCCGACCAGAATCAGGTCATTCAGTGCGAGCTTATCGATCAACGTAAACATGTCATTCACGTAGGTAGCGGGCGTGTAATTCGCAGCATGGCTGTCCCAGGCAGAACGACCTCGTCCTCGCTGATCAACAGAGATGACCCGGGCAAGACCCTGCAGTGCCGGCGCGAGATCTTCGAAGTCCGCCGAGTTGCGGGTCAGACCGTGCATGCAGAGCAGGGTAGGCGGGTTGTCCCGGCTGCCGTTACAGGGGTAATCCCTGGCGTACAGTTGTAGACCATCTGCGCTTTCGTACCAGATATCCTTGTAGTCCGAACGGGTATCACTCATGGGAATGATGCTCCTGTCTTTTGCCGATTCCAGGTGTCAGGATACGCCAATGCTGTATACACAGACAGTATTCTGATGATGAATTTTGCTTCCCCTGCGAGCCCCTTGCACTAGACTGAGGTCCATGAATATTGATGCTGAAGCCGCGGGTTTTTCCGCGCAAAGACTGGAGCGTATTTCCAGCCATATTAACGACAACTACATCACGCCCGGCAAAATCTCTGGTTGTCAGGTGATGGTTTCACGGCGGGGTCATCCGGCCTATTTTCGCTCTTTTGGTCTGAGTGACATCGAGCGGCAAACACCGGTCACCGAAGACACCATCTTTCGTATCTACTCCATGACCAAACCGATTACCTCGATCGCGTTGATGATGCTCTATGAGGAAGGCAGGTTTCAGTTGAACGATCCCGTTCATCGTTTCATTCCTTCATGGAAGTCGCAGCGTGTCTATGTAGAAGGCTCGGGTGAGGGAATGGTAACCAGGCCACCGGACTCGCCGGTGACCATGCGTCATGTCCTGACACACATGTCCGGTCTGACTTATGGCGAAGCGCTGTTCCCGTCAGATCACCCGGCAGACAAGCGTTACGCCGAGTTGGGTGTCAATCGTGGTCGCGGAGAAACCGTTCAATCCTTTGCCGATACGCTCGCGCAGGTACCGCTCAGATTCGAGCCTGGTAGTCAGTGGTGTTACTCCCTTTCCACGGATGTTTGTGGCTGTCTGGTCGAATTTATTTCCGGCCAGCCTTTTGCCGAGTTTTTGCAGCAGCGAATCTTTGAACCCCTTGGTATGTCGGACACCTCGTTTGCGATTGATGATAGCCGCGTGGATCGGTTCGCCGCGAATTACAGCCGGCAGCAGGATAAATCATTGAAGCTGCTGGATGATCCCTATGACAGCCTCTACGCGGACAGGAACCGGTTCCCGTCCGGTGGTGGCGGGTTGCTGAGTACAACCAGGGACTATGCGCGATTCTGCGAGATGCTGCGTTGTGGTGCCGAACTCGATGGCCAGAGGATCATAGGTAGCAGAACACTGCGATTGATGGTGAAAAACCATCTCCCAGGTGGCGTTGATCTTGCTGGCATCGCAATGGGTTCGTTCTCTGAAACGGCTTATGAAGGTGTGGGTTTCGGTCTGGGCTTTGCTTCGACCCTGGATGAGGTGGATGCCGGAACCATCGGTGCGGGTGACTACTATTGGGGCGGTGCTGCCTCGACGATTTTCTGGGTTGATCCGGTTGAGGATCTTTTTGTGATTTTCATGACCCAGTTAATGCCATCCGCGACGTTCAATTTTCGCGGGCAGATCAAGAACATTGTTTACGGTTCCATTGAAGATTAACGGTGACACCATGCGAATAGTTCAGATATTGGCTCTGCTATTGCTGAGCTGCGGTGCAGCGGCGGATGAATGGAAGTATCAGGTGGTACCTTACTACTGGTGGCCTAACTTTCAGGCAGAGTCAGGCGGTGATGTGACTTCACCTCCGTCCGATGACAATCTGGCTTTCAGTACCGAAACGAAACTTGATGCCGGATTTCTGATTTACACGTCGGCGACGAAAAACCGACATGTGCTTTCCTTTGAGTTTGACTGAGTTGACATAAATACCGGCGCCAATGCTGATTTCCCGCTGTTTCCTGAGGCGGATATTGACTGGGAGCTCTTCGTCTATACGCTTGGCTATGGTTACAAGATTGTCGACGGGCGCACGGAGGCGGATGGCGTGACCGTGGGCACGGGTGCCCGATATTTTGATGTATCGATTGAGGCGACCTTCGACGGACGGATTATTCCGGATGTTACCGCGAAGGCTTCGGATACCTGGACCGATGGATTCATAGATATTCGGGGTCGCCAGACGATCGGTGTTTCGGGCAAATGGTATGTGGCTGGTCTGGCGATGTTTGGCGGTGGTGGTTCCGACAAGATGGTCGACTACGGCGCCTCCCTTGGTTACCAATGGTCCGACAGACTTTCCACCAGCCTTGGTTATCGCATGCTGGAAGTCGAGATCGATGACCTTGAGCTGACCCAGGACGGTGCGATTATCGCTATCGGTTGGACTTTTTAGCACCCGCTAGGCTCTGGCTTTCACCAGTAGGGCAGCGGCTGGCATGTTGATGCCGTCGTCACTCTGCTGCGCACTGAAGACCGCTCTTACTGCTTCCACTGCCTTCTCCGCCGTCTCTTTGTCGACTTCTTCCAACAGGCGTGAGAGGGGCCCGACGTAGGTTTGAAAGCCCATGACCTCGTCAACATCTTTGCCCAGATGCAGGGTTTTCTCGACATCCATGTACTCGATATCACTGAAGCCCGCCTTGGACAGGATGTTGCTCGTATAGTCACGATCAGCCATGGCGAAGGGACCGGGATCTGTCGGATCCGGTGGTTCCGTTGCCGGCTGGTAGGGTTCGATCGCTCTGGCAGCCTGTGACATCCACGGGTTTTTCTGCGGTGCCTGCCACACCAGTACATTCAGCCGGCCCCCAGGTTTCAGTGCGGTTCGCAGATTGCTGAATGCCGCAACCGGGTCATCAAAAAACATCACACCAAAGCGTGAGAATACAACGTCAAAATCAGCGTTGTAGGGTTCCGCGGCGGCATCCGCCATTTTGAAACTGACACCGGTAACGCCTTCGGCATTCTGGTTCGCCCGATCGATCATCTTTTGCGAGATGTCGACGCCCAGAACCTCAGCGCCGGTGGTTGCAAGCTTGAGGCTCGTGGGGCCGCAGCCGCAGCCCACGTCCAGGATTTTCATCCCGGACTGCGCGCTGGCTTCGCTGATAGCGACATCGGACAAAGGGCTCAGCATGCGGTCAATGTAATCTTCCACATTGACCCAGGCATCACCCATTCGGCCATTCCAATAGGCCGACTGTTCTTCATTGTTTGCCATTGAATCTCTCTACTCAGTAACTCTGATCAGTAGCCTTTCGGTACCCAGTTTCCATGGAAGCCAGCCGGCACGCGCACGGGCAGATGTATGCGAGCCACCGGGTCTTTCTCAAACCCGCGTGAGTCGAGGATCATGACCTCGCTGGTATTGGTTTCGGGCTGGTAGACATAACTCATGACCCAGCCATCATCTTCTGATGCGCCGGCAGGATCTTTAACAAAGACGGGCTCACTGCCCTGGCCACCTTTCAGATCGTGATACTCCGAGGTCCCACTTTGCATGTCGTACTTAACGTAGCCTTCAGCCATCGGGCCTCGGGGCGAAAATGCGGCGCCATAGCCATAACGGTTCTGTTGGCCAACGACGGTGTCACACACGCGACCGAAATCAACCACGCGATCATCCATCTGTGTTTCGGTAACCGTGCCCTTGTCCTGGTCAATCACCCAGCGATAGAGCAGGGGTGGCGAATTGGAACCTGGCTTCATGGTGTCTTCCATACGGCTGACATCAATAACGATCTTGTTGCCGTCTTCGTAGGCATTGAAAGGATGGAACACGTAGCAGGGTTCAATCTCATACCAGGTGACATCTGCATCGGTGCCGTTTCTTGGCATGACGCCGAGTCTTGCGCCGTAGCTTTCATCCCACACGATAGGGAGTCCGGTTTCCGCCATACCTTCAAAATTCCATAGGGCAGGCAGGTCCATGAAGATTACGTAGTTTTCCGTGACGTTGAAGTCATGGATCATGGTCGCACCTTTCACCGTGATGGGTTCCAGCTGCACCAGTTCACCGGTGGCTGAAACGCGAATGTACTGCAGGTAGGGTTCGCTCATAACATAGGCAAACGCCAGCAGCTCTCCGGTGATCGGGCAGATTTTGGGATGCGCCGTCATCGGGCAGGTCAGCTTGCCGTCATAGTTGTGCGGGCCGACCGTCTCCAGGTCATCAGAGATATGAAAGGGCCAGTGGCCTTCTTCCAGCGCCAGGATTTTACCGGCGTGATGAACCACGTGTGTATTGGCGGCCGACATGCTGAGGTCCCCCAGGGAATCCATCACGTCTGCGTCCGGGTTCAGGTACAGCGGCGTTTTCACATAGCGGTTTCGATACCAGTTGGCGTTGCCGTTCTCGATTTCCACGCCGTGCAGCATGCCGTTGCCAAGAAACCAGTGCGCAGAGACACCGGACTGTGGGTTGGCGCCATTGCGCAGCAACCTGCCATCCAGTGCTTTGGGTATCTCACCGGTAACGGTCAGTTCGGTCGCCGTGGTTTCTTCAAATGTGGGTGCAAAGTTGTCTTTCAGCCAGAATGGCGTGTCGTCTTTTATTGCTTCACTCATACCTTTCCCTCCTCGAAATCAGGATTAACATCATGTCAGTTTTTTGTAGCCAGCACCATTTTCCAGTGCCCCGTTTTTCGTGGCCACAGACAGTGATAGGCTGCGGTTTATGGCGAAACTTTATTTCTATTACTCCTCGATGAATGCGGGGAAATCCACGGCTCTGTTGCAGGCCAGCTATAACTATCAGGAGCGTGGTATGACCACCTTGCTGCTGACTCCGGCGATCGATGACCGATATGGTGAGGGACAGGTGACCTCTCGGATCGGGCTGCAATCCAAGGCAACGATGATTGAGCCGGATGAGGATGTGTTCAAGAAGGTGCAGGGTGTACATGATGCTCAGCCTTTACATTGCGTTCTGGTGGATGAGTCTCAGTTTTTGAGTCACGAGCAGGTCCTGCAGCTGGCCAGAGTCTGTGATTACCTGGATATCCCGGTACTGGCCTATGGCCTGCGCACGGATTTTCGCGGTGAACCATTTGAAGGCAGTAAATACCTGCTGGCGTTGTCGGATAATCTGAAGGAAATCAAAGCCATCTGCTTCTGCGGCAGTAAAGCCACCATGGTGGTGCGCCAGGATGAGCATGGGAATGCGATTACCGATGGCGACAGTATTGAGGTGGGCGGCAATGAACGGTACGTCTCGATGTGTCGCAAGCACTTCTATGAAGCCGTGGCATCGGCGGAAACCTGAACAGGCAAGCTGACACCCCATGACGCTTCAGGCACTTTTCAGTATCCAGCATGCAATTCTGCAGGCCCCCATGGCGGGCGTTGGTTCTGCTGAGCTCGTGGCTGCCGTCAGCAATGCCGGAGGCCTTGGTGCCACCGGCGCGGCCCCCATGTCACCTGAGGATCTGCGTCGGCATATTCGGGAGATTCGAGAGAAAACCGACAAACCCTTCAACATTAATCTGTTTGCGCCGGACTCCGAGCAGTTCGATCAGAGCGTGACCCTTGGCCCGAAAGCGACATCGCTGCTGGAAAGCTACCATGCTGAACTGGGACTCGGTGATCTGCCGGAACCCAGGGCACTCTTTGGCCCCGCGGAAGCACAACTTGAGGTGCTGATTGAGGAGCTGGTGCCGCTGATCAGTTTTCATTTCGGGGTGGCCGCAGATCACGTTCAGCGAATCCACGCGGCAGGTTTGAAAGTGATCTCGTCAGCGACAACCGTTGAGGAAGCCAGTTCTCTCGAGCGTCTGGGTGTTGATGCCATTATTGCCCAGGGTGCAGAAGCCGGTGGCCATCGTGGTACGTTTATCGGCGACTATCGTGAGGCCCTGATCGGCACTCTGGCCCTGGTGCCGCAAATTGCCGATGCGGTGAAGGTGCCTGTAATTGCCGCCGGCGGGATTATGGATGCGCGTGGCATTGTGGCCTGCCGTGCACTGGGTGCGGCGGGCGTGCAGATGGGCACAGCGTTCCTGGGTTGCCCGGAAGCCGGGTTGCCACCCCTGTGGTTACGGGAACTTAAAGCAGCGTCGCCCTCGCGACCGACCGTGACCAGGGTGATATCAGGTAAGCCAGCCAGAGGACTGAACAACCGTTATATCAGCGAGATGGAAGCCCTGGATGAGCCGTTGCTGCCTTATTCACTGCAGTATTCGATATCAGGGCTGTTAAGAAAGAAAGCGATGGATCTTGGTAACCCCGGACTTCCCGACCATGTGGTCCGGGCAGGGCGTGCAAATGCTTCGTGAGCTGCCTGCAGGGGAGCTGGTCCGTCAGCTGGTTCGGGAAAGCGAGCAGCTCTCATCAGCATTAGCAGGAAACAACTTCTGACGGTATAATCGCCGCTCTCACGTGCCGGGGTGGCGGAACTGGTAGACGCGCCGGATTCAAAATCCGGTTCCTTCACGGGAGTGTCGGTTCGATTCCGACCCTCGGTACCACTATTCGGTCGTAGGCTGACAGGTTCAACTGGCAGCTTCTTTTGTGCGGACATGCAACTGAAAAACCGCACCAGGCTCGTTGCTGTCTTCCAGTATCAATTCGCTGTGATTGGTTTCAGCCAGTTGTTCACAAATGCTGAGTCGGCTCTACCCACTTAACGGGGGATGGGGCAATTCATTAAACTCCCTAAACACGATTGATAATGCCATCCCATCCA
>CBFIJB010000016.1:0-66543 GCA_965662805.1 Candidatus Azotimanducaceae bacterium
TGTGGATGGGATGGCATTATCAATCGTGTTTAGGGAGTTTAATGAATTGCCCCATCCCCCGTTAAGTGGGTAGAGCCCTCTAGAATTGGTCGGGACGACAGGATTTGAACCTGTGACCACCACACCCCCAGTGTGGTGCGCTACCAGACTGCGCTACGCCCCGATTTAGTGAAGGGGCGCTATTGTACAAGATTCCCAATGAATTGAAACTTGGATGACATGACCACACTTTGGCCTCCCGTCACCATTTTCCAAGCCTTCCCGACCGCAAGATACCTCCGTTGATAACACAAGCAGTTACTCAGGAGGTAGCAGATGAAAAACGTCTACGTACGGTTAAAAGAATGCGAACTGCGGAAGATCCAGAAGGCACTGGGCGTGGATCAGCGGATAGATTCACAGAACCTGATCGCAAAGATTGAGTTGATCCTGAATGAGATGCAGCCGGGTACTTGTTTGACTCTGGAGGCGGTGAAGAAGATGAAGTGTGGCGTGGGCAGAGGTTAGGGTGATCTCTCCGCGCCGCAGCCTACGGCTGCTCTGGTCGAGATGAGGGTGAATATGTAAAGCCTACGGCTGCTCTGGTCGAGATGAGGGTGAATATGTAAAGCCTGCGGCTGCTCTGGTCGAGATGAGGAAAACAACTTCTACTCTGGTCGAATTGAGGGAGGCAACGCACGGGCATCAGGTCTCTCCGCTGCGGCGCTGCGTGCCTTCGGTCGAGACGAGGGGTTTTCTAGGCTTTGAGGACTTCGAGGACTTCTTCCAGCTCGGCAATCATCTGATGAATCAGTTGCTTGTACTGGGTGCTGTCTTCTTTCTGGTCTTCACCGGACAAGCGCTGACGCGCTCCACCGATGGTAAACCCTTGATCGTAAAGGAGTGATCGGATCTGCCGGATCATCAGCACATCCTGACGCTGGTAGTAACGGCGGTTTCCGCGACGTTTGACGGGCTTAAGCTGTGGAAATTCCTGCTCCCAGTACCGGAGTACGTGGGGCTTGACCGCACACAGGCCGCTGACTTCACCAATGGTGAAATAGCGTTTTCCTGGGATGGGTGGGAGTTCAGCGTTATTGTTGGGGTCCAGCATACGCTTCCACTCTGGCTTTGAGTTTCTGCCCGGGGCGAAAAGTCACCACACGTCTGGCAGTTATCGGGATTTCTTCACCCGTTTTGGGGTTACGTCCCGGTCGCTGGCTCTTGTCTCGCAAGTCGAAGTTACCAAAGCCAGAGAGTTTAACCTGCTCGT
This sequence comes from Candidatus Azotimanducaceae bacterium, assembly GCA_965662805.1. GTDB lineage: Bacteria > Pseudomonadota > Gammaproteobacteria > Pseudomonadales > Azotimanducaceae > UBA9659. The sequence continues at coordinate 1,253 of CBFIJB010000016.1, forward strand.
TACTCTCAAGTGATGAGCGGACTTCTTCAAAGAAGAGTTCCACGACTTCTTTCGCTTCGCGCTTGTTTAACCCAAGTTCCTCAAACAGCTTCTCTGCCATTTCAGCTTTGGTTAAAGCCCCCATTGTTCAATTCCTTAAACTGGCTCCAAATTCCGCCTCCAAAGAAGCGACAATTTTGCCCATTGAATCGTTGATTTCGTCGTCTGTAAGAGTGCGGGAAGCATGCTGGAAGGTCAAGCCTAAAGCGATACTTTTTCTAGTAGGATCAATACCTTTGCCCTGATACACGTCAAACAACTTTAGGTTTTGCAGCGCGTCATTTGCAGCATTACGAATACACTGGCGCAGGGCCGAAGCGGTCACTTTCTGGTCTACGATGATCGCAATATCCCTTCTGACCTCCGGAAAACGGGACATTGCGACACTTAAGGCCACTTTTTTGTCAGATATGGCATCAATCTCCAGCTCGAAGAGGAAAACCGGATAGCGTATATCGTAGGTTTGTTGAATTCTTGGGTCTAATAGCCCCATATATCCGACTATTTCACCATTTTTTTGAATAGCTGCACTCTGTCCGGGATGCAGTGCCGGATGTGAGCTGGAAATGAACTCAAAGGTGTCAGGCTGTCCCGTGAGAGCAAGAAGACTCTCCAGATCACCCTTGATATCATAAAAATCAATAGCTTGCTGATCATTCGCCCAGTTTTCGTCCTGTCTCGGACCACAGGCAACCCCTGCAAGCTTTCTGACCTGGCGAATATCACTGAAACTGAGGCCTTCCTGGTTGGGTGGCTGTGAGAAGCAGAGACCCGTTTCAAACAGACGAACCCGGTGCTGCTGCCTGTTTACGTTATATATCAATGATTTAAGAAGGCCAGCCCAGATGGTCGTGCGCATAACGGACATCTCTGCAGACAGCGGATTTGCAAGGGCTATCGGCTCCTGTTCCGGATCGAGGACGTTTAGAACCGCTGAATCCACAAAACTGTAGGTCACCGCTTCATAATATCCACGGGATACCAGCTGATCCCGGAGACGATTCAGGGAAATATCGGCCTCAGATCTGGGAGACATCTGAAGGCTGGTCGCTGGCGTGCGTGTGGGCAGGTTGTTATAGCCATACACACGGCTGATTTCTTCTACCAGGTCGGCCTCAATCGCTATGTCGAAACGATGTGAGGGAGCACTCACTACCCATTTGTGTTCTCCATCCTCATCACTGGTTGTGGTCGGGAAGCCAAGACGATCGAGGATTTCGTCAACTTCTTCATCCTCGATGTGAACACCCAGGACGCGGGCAATCCGGGAGGAGCGAAGCTCGACCTGATTTGTGGTCGGCAGATTCGCTTTATCGACACTTTCTGTGACCGGACCTGGCTCGCCACCAGCAATCTCGGTCAGAAGTTCGGTCGCCCGTTCGATCGCACGAACCTGGCCCTGCCAGTCGACGCCCCGCTCAAAACGGTGTGCGGCATCTGTGCTCATGCCATAGGACCTGGCACGACCGGCAATGGCCGTCGGGCCAAAGAACGCGCCCTCAAGGAAAATATCTTTCGTATTCTCTGCGACAGAGGTGCTCAGACCGCCCATCACGCCAGCGAGGCCAATCGGGCCAGACTCGTCGGTAATCAGTAATGTATCGGCCTGTGTCTCTACTTCACTGTCATCAAGCAGGACCAGCTTCTCGCCGGCCTTCGACTGACGAACAACAATCTTTCCAGAGAGCTTATCCAGATCGTAGGCATGTAAAGGCTGGCCAAGCTCCAGCATCACGTAGTTGGTGACATCCACAACCGGGTCAATCGATCGAAGGTCTGCTCTGCGCAGTTTTTCCTTCATCCACAGAGGTGTTTCTGCCTGTTGGTTAATATTGCGAACAACACGACCCACAAATCGCGGGCACGCGGCTCCGGCTGCAAGCTCCACGGGAAAGGTATCTTCAATCGCGGGTTCAATCCGGGGTCTTGCCGCTTCAGCAACATCCAGGCGATTCATCAACCCCGCTTCTCTGGCGATACCGATCATAGACAGGCAATCGCTGCGATTTGGCGTGAGGTCGACCTCGATGATCGAGTCATTCAGTTCAAGATAGGCTCTGATATCTTCGCCAACATTTGCATCGAGGGGCAATTCCATCAGGCCTTCGTGATTGTCGCTTAGCCCAAGCTCTCTCTCGGAACACAGCATGCCATGGCTTTCAACACCACGCAGTTTGGCTTTCTTGATTTTCAGGTCGGGAAATACAGCACCAACCAGCGCGAAAGGCACCTTGATGCCGGCTCTTGCATTCGGGGCACCACAGACTACCTGATGCTCTTCTTCCCCGGAACTGACTTTACAGACGACGAGTTTGTCTGCATCCGGATGAGGGTTTACCTCAAGAATTTCACCCACAACAACCTTATCGAAATCGGCGGCCACCGGTTCAAAACCATCTACTTCGAGGCCGGCCATGGTGAGCTGATCAACCAGCTCCTGGGTAGAAAGGTCGGGGTTCACGAATTCACGTAACCAGGCTTCGCTGAATTTCATCGTCGTCTCATTTGAAAGGACCTTTCCATGATCGCCGCAGCCGAACGCTGCAGAGCACAGAGGTCTAAGTAAACTGTCTTAAGAATCTCAAATCATTATCGAGGTAATGCCTCAGGTCATCCACGCTGTAGCGCAGCATGGCCAGGCGGTCAGGCCCCATGCCAAAAGCAAAACCCGTATATTCCTCGGAATCGATTCCGGCATATTCCAGCACTTTCGGATGCACCATCCCTGAACCCATGACTTCCAGCCATCCGGTGTGGCTGCACACACGGCAACCTTCACCATCGCAGTGCACACACTGCACATCGACTTCTGCTGACGGCTCAGTAAAGGGGAAGTAAGAAGGCCTGAATCGTACCTGCAGGTCTTCTTTTTCGAAGAACACTCGCAGGAACTCAACCACCGTTCCCTTCAGGTCGGCAAAACTGATGTTTTTATCAACCACCAGGCCTTCAACCTGGTGAAACATGGGCAGATGCGAGGGGTCTGGTGGATCCACGCGATACACACGACCCGGACAGATGATACGAATCGGCGGCTGCTGGTTTTCCATAACACGAACCTGAACCGGCGACGTATGGGTACGAAGCAGCAGTTCCGGGTTGAAATAGAAGGTATCGTGCATCGCCCGCGCCGGGTGATGTGCTGGCAGGTTCAGAGCTTCGAAGTTGTGGTAATCGTCTTCTATCTCGGGGCCTTCAACAACGCTGTAGCCCACGCTGATAAAGAAGTCTTCCATACGCCGCAGCACCTGGGTGACCGGATGCAGAGCGCCGATGTCGCCATTACGGCCCGGCAGGGTCACGTCAATGGTTTCAGAGGCCAGCTTCTCGTTAAGGACGGCATTCTCAAGGCTTTCTTTCTTCTCAGAAATCGCAGCCTGAACCGCTTCCTTGGCCTTGTTAATTTCTGCCCCGGCAGCCGGACGCTCTTCCGCAGGCAATTTGCCCAGCCCTTTCAACAGGCCGGTCAACTCACCTTTCTTGCCCAGGTATTTGACACGCACGTCATCGAGTGCAGCAGCATCCGCTGCCGCACTGACGGCTTCTATCGCTTGACGCGAGATGTCTTCGAGCTCAGACATAGATAACAAAACCTAGGATGTTAAAACCGAGGTCCCTCCATGCGCAGCCTGTGGCTGCCAGTCGGGACGCGGGTTAGGCTGCCTGGGCTTCTTTGGCTTTCTCTGCGAGTGCCGCAAAGGCCTCTTTTTCATTCACAGCAAGATCAGCCAGAACACGTCGATCAACCTCAATGTTCTGCTTCTTCAGGCCGTCAATCATTCGGCTGTAAGAGAGGCCGTGTTCGCGGGCAGCTGCATTAATACGCTGGATCCACAGAGCACGGAACATGCGCTTACGCACTTTACGGTCGCGGTAGGCATATTGTCCTGCTTTGGTAACGGCCTGCTTGGCAACACGGAATACGCGCGAGCGAGCACCGGAGTAGCCTTTGGCAGCCTTCAGGATTTTCTTGTGTCGACGATGGGCGGTAACGCCACGCTTTACTCTAGGCATGGTTAATCCCCCAACAGTCTTTTGATGAGTGGTACATCGGCTGGAGCAACATCTTTCATGTTGCGCAGATGACGCTTACGCTTGGTCGCTTTTTTGGTCAGGATGTGGCTCCTGAACGACTGGCGATGCTTGTAGCCTTTAGCAGTTTTCTTGAACCGCTTGGCCGCACCGCTCTGGGTTTTCATTTTCGGCATTTTTCAATACTCCGCTATTTTATCACTGTTACCCTGCGAACAAATCGCGGGACTCGGTCCCTGGGATTCGTGCTGACTGCACGTCACCTGGGATAAAACAAAAAGAATCCGTCCCGTCCTGATCAAGGACGGGATGAGCAGTCTCTAATCAGGGATCAGCCCGCGCTTTCGCTGGCTGCAGAACCTTTCTTTTTGTTGTTGGGGGCCAGTACCATGGTCAGTTGTCTGCCTTCCATTTTCGGAAACATCTCAACTGATCCTATCTCCGCAAGATCATTTTCGATCCGCTTCAATAGATCCATGCCCAGTTCCTGGTGCGCCATTTCTCGACCCCTGAATCGGAGTGTCACCTTGGCTTTATCCCCATCATTAAGGAAACGTGTCAGGTTGCGTAGTTTGACCTGATAATCTCCTTCATCCGTTCCTGGGCGGAACTTCATCTCTTTTACCTGCATACGGCGCTGTTTCTTCTTCGCCGCCGCCTTATCCTTTTTCGCTTCGAATACGTGCTTGCCGTAATCCATGATTTTGCAGACTACTGGTTCAGCCTGAGGTGCGATTTCCACCAGGTCCAGCTTGGCATCCTGGGCGGCTCGCCGCGCTTCGGCTATTGGCACGATGCCAACCTGTTCTCCGTCAGCGCCAATCAGTCGTACGTTTGGTACGTCAATATCCTCGTTTATTCGTTGCTTCTTAGAACTTTCTTTAATGGATCAGTCTCCGTCAGATCAGGTAAGGCGGCGGATTATAACAAAATCAACCCGTTCGTCCCTTTTTTTCTACATTTTTTGTCATGAGTTCAGAAAACGCCTCTATCGACATGGAACCCAGGTCATCGCCGTTGCGCGCACGGACAGCAATCTCGCCATTTTCGATCTCCCGATCGCCGACGACCAGCAGATAGGGCACCTTCTGAATGGTGTGCTCGCGGATCTTGAAACCGACCTTTTCGTTACGCAGGTCTGCTTCGACACGAAAGCCCTTTTGTTTCAATGATTTAACGACACTTTCGCAGTATTCCGCCTGGCTGTCGGTAATATTCAGTACCACAGCCTGAACCGGCGCAAGCCACACTGGAAATTCCCCCGCGAAATGCTCAATCAGAACCCCGATAAAACGTTCGAACGAGCCGAGGATTGCCCTGTGCAGCATCACCGGCACCTGCCGACTGCCGTCTTCTGCGACATACTGGGCATCAAGACGGCCTGGTGTGGAGAAATCCACCTGCATAGTGCCGCACTGCCAGACTCTTCCAAGGCAATCTTTCAGCGAAAACTCAATCTTCGGACCATAGAAAGCGCCCTCCCCGGGCTGATATTCCCAGTCAAAACCACGGGCATCCAATGCCTCAGCCAGCGCCGCCTCGGATTTGTCCCAGATTTCATCACTACCGACACGCTTTTCCGGCCGCGTGGACAGCTTGATGATCATATCGTCGAAACCAAAGTCGTCGTAAACCCCCTCCAGCATCTGGATGAAGCTGGCGACTTCTTCCTGGATCTGGTCTTCAGCACAAAAGATATGTGCATCATCCTGCACAAAACCCCGGACCCGCATCGTGCCCTGCAACGTGCCTGAGGCCTCGTTGCGGTGACAGGAACCGAATTCAGCAAGGCGAACAGGAAGATCGCGATAGCTTTTCAGTCCCTGGTTGTAGACCTGTACGTGACATGGGCAGTTCATCGGCTTGATCGCGTAAAGGCGGTTATCTGTCTGCACGGAGAACATGTCGTCCGCAAACTTGTCGGCGTGGCCGGACTTTTCCCACAGGGACATATCCACCACCTGGGGTGTTTTGATCTCCTGATAATCGTGCGCATTCTGCACGTCGCGCATGTACTGTTCGATGATCTGGTAGATCTGCCAGCCTTTCGGATGCCAGAAGACCATGCCCGGCGCTTCTTCCTGGGTATGGAACAGATCGTGTTTTTTGCCCAGTTTTCGATGATCGCGCTTTTCTGCCTCTTCCAGCATATGCAGATACTGTTTCAGGGCCTTCTTGTCAGCCCAGGCGGTGCCATAAATGCGCTGAAGCATCTCGTTACTGGAATCGCCGCGCCAGTAGGCACCGGCCACCTTCGTCAGTTTGAACACACCACTTTTTGACGTGCTCGGAATGTGCGGGCCGCGACACAGATCAATGAAATCACCCTGCTTATAGAAGGAAAGTGCCTCGTTTCCCGGGATACTCTCCAGTATCTCCACCTTGTACTTCTCGCCCATATCCTCAAACAGATTGACGGCTTCTTCGCGAGACATGATGGAACGCTCCACCGAGAGATCCTGTTTTGCGATCTCGTTCATCTTCTTTTCGATGGCTTCCAGATCTTCCGGTGTGAATGCTCTCTCGTAGGCGAAGTCATAGTAAAAACCATCGTCGATAACCGGGCCGATGGTGACCTGTGCAGAGGGAAACAGCTGCTGCACTGCCTGGGCCATCAGGTGGGCACAGGAGTGCCGAATCACTTCGAGACCATCGTCATCCCTGGCGGTGATAATCGCGAGATCGGTGTCTTCTTCGATCAGATGGGAGGTATCTACGAGCTCGTCGTCGACACGGCCGGCAAGGGCCGCTTTCGCAAGACCGGAGCCAATGGATTCGGCAACCTGGGCAACAGTAACAGGGGAATCAAACGGCTTTTCAGTTCCGTCAGGGAGAGTAATGACTGGCATATTGTCCTCGCTTTCAGTGGTGACCCCTACCAAGGGCCACGTGGTTATAGCTTTTTGAAGTCTAAATCGTCTTAAACCTGATCAGGTTTGTGACTTAGATATCACAGACCTTCGTTCGATCAAGCTGTCGACGTCATAGCTTTTGAATTTGTGATTGGTAGGAATGGTCGGATTCGAACCGACGACCCTCGCCTTGTCGAGACGATGCTCTAACCAACTGAGCTACATTCCTACAGCGTTACATCCGACCGGCCGGTACTCACACGAATGAGCCTACGGCTGGCGGGCTCTCCATACAGAGAGGCGGCGTAATTTAGCAATTAGAAAGCGCAATGTAAATCGGGGACAGTTTACTTAATTGCCACCAGGCACCCTGCCCTTATGAGACGCGCGCAATTCTATACAGATGATCTATCGGCGAATCAGGGAAATATTCGAATTAAGTAAACTGTCCCCGAATTAGGGTAATACTCGAATTAAGTAAACTGTCCCCGAATTAGGAGCGGACGAACTGCTGGCGCAGTTCTTCTATCTGGTCTCTGACGCGGGCGGCCTCTTCGAACTGCAGGTCCTTGGCATGATCGAACATCTGTTTCTCCAGGGTGACGATCTGCTTCTCGACGTCATCCTGGTTCAGAACCGGGCTGCCCCGATAACTACCTTTACCCTCGGCGACCCGCTGCCCTTTTTTACCCCTGGCAGGTGCGCCTCTGGCACCTTCCATGATGTCTGTTACTTCCCGTTTGACTGAAAACGGAATGATGTTGTTCTTTTCATTGTGGGCCACCTGCTTCTGGCGGCGGCGATCCGTTTCATCCATGGCGCGCCGCATGGAATCTGTGATCCTGTCAGCATAGAGAATCGCCTTGCCGTGAATATTTCTTGCCGCACGACCGATCGTCTGAATCAGTGATCGATCCGAACGCAGATAACCTTCCTTATCCGCATCGAGAATGGCCACCAGCGAGACTTCCGGCATATCGAGGCCTTCTCTCAGGAGATTGATCCCAACGAGAACATCAAACTGCCCCATGCGTAGATCACGAATAATTTCTACACGCTCCACCGTATCAATATCCGAGTGCAGATAACGCACCCGAACGCCATTTTCATCCAGATACTCCGTCAGATCCTCGGCCATCCGCTTGGTCAGTGTCGTGATGAGCACCCGCTCATCCAGCTTCACCCGCTCGCGGATCTCGGACAGCACATCATCCACCTGGGTCTGCGCCGGCCTGATCTCCAGCTCCGGATCCACCAGCCCCGTGGGTCGAACGACCTGATCAACGATCTGGCCGGACTTGTCGTTTTCATAAGGTCCGGGCGTAGCTGAAACAAAAATCGTCTGCGGCGCTCGCTTCTCCCACTCCTCAAAACGAAGCGGACGGTTATCCAGGGCAGAGGGTAATCTGAAGCCAAACTCAACCAGGGTTTCCTTGCGTGATCGGTCGCCTTTGTACATGGCACCGAGCTGGGGAACGCCAACATGAGACTCATCCATGATCAGCAAGGCATTATCCGGAAGATAGTCATAGAGCGTCGGTGGCGGTTCTCCCGACTCTCGGCCTGAAAGGTATCTCGAATAGTTCTCGATACCATTGCAGTATCCCAGCTCTTTGATCATTTCCAGATCAAACCGTGTTCGCTGCTCCAGACGCTGCGCCTCGACCAGCTTGTTCACCTCCTTGAGGTGTCTCAGCCGATCATGCAGTTCATCGCGTATATCGCCCAGGGCATTCTCGATGGTTTCTCTCGGGGTCACGTAATGCGACTTGGGGAAAATCGTGACCCGCGGGACCTTCTGGATAACCTCGCCCGTCAGCGGATCAAAGAAAGACAGTTCCTCTATCTCATCGTCGAACAGCTCTATTCGAATGGCATCCTTATCGGATTCCGCAGGGAAGATATCAATCACATCACCACGCACGCGGTAAGTGGCCCGCCGCAGCTCCATCTCGTTGCGGGTGTACTGGAGTTCCGCGAGCCGTCGCAGGATCCAGCGCTGATCAACTCGATCACCACGATCAAGATGCATGACCATTTTCAGATAGGATTGCGGATCACCCAGACCGTAAATTGCCGAGACGGACGCCACGACGATCGCATCCTGTCTTTCCAGTAGCGCCTTGGTGGCAGAAAGCCGCATTTGTTCAATGTGCTCATTGATCGCCGCGTCCTTCTCGATATACGTGTCCGAAGCCGGCACATAGGCCTCAGGCTGGTAATAATCGTAGTAGGAAACAAAATACTCCACTGCGTTGTTGGGGAAGAACTCCCTGAATTCTCCATAGAGCTGCGCGGCCAGGGTTTTATTCGGTGCCATGATCATGGTCGGCCGCTGCAGGCGCTCAATCACGTTCGCAATGGTGAAGGTTTTGCCGGATCCGGTGACGCCAAGCAGGGTCTGGTAGGCCAGACCGGATTCAATACCTTCAATCAGGCGCTCAATCGCCACCGGCTGGTCGCCCGCCGGTTTAAACTCTGCCTGGACTTCAAATGCGCCTGACTTCATGGGATGCCTCAAATACGATCTGACATCATATCGCAGATGGATAGCTGAAGGCTCCTCTACAAGCTCCTGCTGAAGGCTCCTCCACAAATAGCTGAAGGCTCCTCTACAAGCTCCTGCTGAAGGCTCCTCTACAAATGGCTGAAGGCTCCTCTACAACCTGCAGCAGGCCCGGACGCGGGTGCCTGAACATGCCGGCTGGTTTAAGAAAGTTGAAAGAAGTAATGCTTATCGGATATTGACGGGGTGCGGGGCTGTCTTTACAATGCGCTCCCTTCAGCTGTTCCCCGATAGCTCAGTTGGTAGAGCAAATGACTGTTAATCATTGGGTCCCTGGTTCGAGCCCAGGTCGGGGAGCCACTCACAAAATCGCTGCGCGATTTTGTTGAGGCCCACAGCGAAAATGATCTTGTGATCATGCTCACAGAATCGTTTTTTTGCGGCAGGCCATCTCAAAAGCTCGCGATAAAAAAACCGCCTCTCGGCGGTTTTTTGCGTTTCAGGCCTTACCTTCGGTGCAGCATCACCTGGTCGTAATGCGTGACATGTTTTTCTCGACCGTGGATCGGCCAATGCCCTTTACCGCGGTCAGTTCCTCCGCAGAATAAAACTTACCGTGCTGATCACGATAATCGACAATCGCCTGGGCCCGCGACAGACCGACACCGGACAAGGTGTTGGCAATGGTTGCCGCATCGGCTTCGTTCACATTTACCGTAATAACATCAGCCATGCCCGGCGATGACGTGTCGTCAGCAAACGATACGGCACCGAAAGTCAGCATGACCAGGGCCAGGATCAGGTTGGTTAGGTTTTGCAGCTTCATCATGTTCTCCTTTTAGGTTGTTAGCTTGGGAAGCGACAACCAAGGTATCAAGGAGCAAAGGCTGAGAAAGTGCGTTCTGGATGATGATGTTGAGAGAGATGGCGGAAGGGTGTGTAGGAGGAGATCTCTTCGCTGCGGGCTTCGACCTGCGGTCGAGATGACGGACCCGCTTCAGTTTCTCGGGATCACTCGCCTTCCAGACCGAAGATCGGCTTGATTGTCGCCCAGTCTTTGCATTGCGGGCAGTGCCAGCGCATACGCTTGCCTTCAAAGCCACATCCATGACAGCGATAGGCAGGCTTGTCGGCAACGAGTGCTTCAGCAAAGCTCCGCAGGATAGCCAGGTTCTCTTTCGCAACACCGTCCGTATTGTCGATGTGCAGGTCAATGAGTTGGGTCAGCCCGCGTATCGTCGGGTTTTTCTTGAGATGGCTGGCGATAAACTTGGCCACGGCTTCATCACCCAGTTCATCACGGATGCTCTTCGCGAGCATCAATACGATGGAGATTGAAGGTGTCAGTTCAAGGCAGGTCGTGAGGTAGTGGCGCAGTTCTTCCTGAGAACGTCCATCAAGCACAAAAGCCTGCTCCAGATCCTCCAGTGATTCCGGCACGTAAACAGGGTCCTGATCTCTGACCCGCGTAAACGCCGTAATGGCGTTGTCATACTGCCCTTGTTTCACATCCAGCCGACCGCGGACCAGCGATGTACGTGGATTATTGACATCATGGCCAATGGCCTCGCGTATAGATTCGCGAGCAGGTTCCAGATCGCCTCGCTTCAACTGCTCCTCGGCGAGCTCACAATAGTAGTGCGAAATGGCTTTCTCGTAGTGATCAGATTCACCGCCTACGGCGAGTAATTTGGCCACTTCAATAGCCTGAGCCCATTCTTTTTCGCGCTCATAGATTTCGAGCGTAATCTTGAGGCTTTCGCGACGGACCCCATCGGACTTCGAAGCCGGATCCTGGCTCAGCCGAACGCAAAGTTCCTCAGCACGGTCCAGCAGACCCGCCAGCAGATAGTCCCTGGCCAGTTCCAGCTCAACGCCCTGTAAGTCAGAACGGGAAAGTTTCGCCTGTGACAGGATGTTCTCGTGAACAACAACGGCTTTCTCAAGTTCCCCACGTCGACGCAACAATCCGCCCAGCGCCAGATGCGTTTCCAGGGTCTCAGCGTTGACTTCCAGACTCTCAATAAAGGTCGTTACAGCGCGGTCCGGTTCCTCATTCAGCAGGTAGTTCAGGCCCTCGTAGTAGTTCGGCCCTGCCACTTCGGAAGCTTTGTTGCGATCACGCCGCCCCATCCACCATCCGATGGCGATGGCGGCGACAATCACCACATAGAGCAACCAGTTATCCATCTTGTGTCACGTTCTCGCTTGTTTGCGTTGTTTCACTTTGCGTTGTTTCAGTTTGCGTTGTTTCAGTTTGCGTTGTTTCAGCCCGAACCTGATCCAGTTCACGGGTTCTACCCGCTGCGGTTTTGTTGGCCCGGCGTACATCCATTCTGAGTCTTGTATTGGATACAAAGTTCAATAACGTGCCAAAAAAAACGCCAATCACGAAGGCCGTCAGCATCCACCCGGAGATCGGCCAGACCGGTGACTCGTATTCGAGGAACTTCAGGGCAACTTCGTCACTGTTATCCGCGGCCGCCAGCAGAGCGATGATTGCCGCTGTCAGCGCGATAATAATAAATAGTGTTTTCTTAATCAGATTCACAATGAGAGTTCTGTATTCATACCCGTATATTCTACCTAAAAAAAAGGGCGATCCTCAGATCACCCTTTTTTCAACGATTTGCCTTACTCAATCTTCCGGTATAGGCGGTGGCGGAGCAGCGATTGCTGCTGCCAGTTCTTCCTGAAGCGATAGATTTACACGCTCCCGAAGCTCCTTACCCGGTTTGAAGTGCGGCACATATTTGCCAGCCAGCTCTACCTTTTCACCAGTCTTGGGGTTACGCCCCAGTCGCGGTGCCCGGTAGTGCAAAGAGAAACTGCCAAACCCCCTGATCTCGATGCGCTCGCCATCGGCGAGCGCTTCGGCCATGTGATCGAGCATCATCTTCACTGCCAGCTCCACGTCCTTGGCGGACAATTGGCTCTGAACAGCGGCGATTTTCTCTATCAGCTCTGACTTTGTCATCTATGGGCCATGCATGCACTGTACGAGTTAAGACTCTCCAACGTCCATCTGCTGCTTGATGAGATCACCAATCGTCGTCGGCTGGACATCAGACTCTTTCTCCCGATGTTCACGGACAGCTGCCTGCTCGTCCGCCAGATCCTTCGCCTTGATGGATACACCCAGCGTACGGTTCTTGCGATCGACAGAAACGATCTTCACTTCGATCTCATCGCCAACATTGATGGCATTGCGAGCATCTTCCACACGATCAACACTGATCTCGGAAGCCTTCAGGACAGCTTCAACTTCTTCTGCCATCTCAAGGACTGCCTGCTTGGCGTCAACTTCCGTCACCTTACCGGTAACGATCGCACCGCGCTCGTTTACCGCAACGTAGTTGTTGAACGGATCTTCCTCGAGCTGCTTCAGCCCAAGAGAAATACGCTCACGCTCTGCATCAATAGACAGGATCACAGTCTCAATCTCATCACCCTTGGTGAAACGACGAACGGCTTGTTCGCCCGGCTCGTTCCAGGAGATGTCAGACAGGTGAACAAGACCATCTATATTGCCGTCGAGGCCAATGAAAATACCGAAATCGGTAATGGACTTGATGTAACCCTTGATCTTGTCGTTCTTCGCGTGAAGTACGGCAAACTCTTCCCAGGGGTTGCCCTGACACTGCTTGATACCCAGTGAAATTCGACGACGCTCTTCATCAATGTCGAGCACCATGACTTCCACTTCATCACCTACCTGAACGACTTTGCTCGGGTGGATGTTGCGGTTCGTCCAGTCCATTTCGGATACGTGAACCAGACCTTCAACGCCTTCTTCGATTTCAGCGAAGCAGCCGTAGTCGGTGAGGTTGGTAACGCGTGCCATGGTTCGAGCACCTTCGGGATAACGCTGAGTAATCGCCACCCAGGGATCTTCACCCAGCTGCTTCAGACCCAGTGAAACGCGGTTACGCTCACGGTCGAACTTGAGTACTTTGACGTCGATCTCATCACCAACAGCAACGATTTCGCCAGGATGCTTGATACGCTTCCAGGCCATGTCTGTAATGTGCAGCAGGCCGTCAACACCACCGAGGTCAACAAACGCACCGTAATCGGTGAGGTTCTTGACGATACCTTTGACTTCCTGACCTTCCTGCAGAGATTCAAGCAGGGCTTCGCGCTCGGCGCTGTTTTCCTGCTCAAGGACTGCTCGCCTGGAAACCACAACGTTGTTGCGCTTCTGGTCCAGCTTGATGACCTTGAATTCGAATTCCCGGCCTTCGAGCATTTCATTCTCTCGAAGCGGACGGACATCAACCAGAGAACCAGGGAGGAAAGCTCTGATATCGCGCATTTCAACGGTGAAACCACCCTTGACCCGGCCGCTGATCAGACCCTTGATAACTTCCTGCTTCTCGTAAACATTTTCCAGAATCTGCCAGGATTCAGCACGCTTGGCTTTCTCTCGTGACAGGCGGGTTTCACCGAAACCATCATCTACAGCATCCATCGCGACCTGGACAGTGTCGCCAATGGCAACTTCCAGTTCTCCGCTTTCGTTGTAAAATTGGTTGCGGGGGATAACCCCTTCGGACTTGAGGCCAGCGTGAACCGTGACCCATTCATTATCTATGTCGACTACAACACCGGTGATGATAGAACCGGAATTCATGTCGATCGTTCTCAAGCTTTCTTCAAAAAGCTCAGCAAAACTCTCGCTCATTCAATAACTTCCCGGGCTTTCGCCCTGTTTTAGACAATCCGAACTGGAACGCTCAAGACTGTCACCACAAGCCAACTCCTGTGGGGTTATTCTCATTAAGGTTTGACCAGGGTGCTTCTGACAGAATTCTTCTGAACTGAAGCGTTGGTACCGCTGGCTAACCCAGTTTTTCAGTCACGATCGCCTGGACCTGATTGAGGACTTCTTCGATGTCCATGTCCGTGCTATCAATGACGAAAGCGTCTTCGGCAGGCCTTAGTGGCGACACCTCGCGGGTGCTGTCACGCTCGTCCCGAGCCTGGATGCTCTGAAAAAGGTCGTGCAGACTAACACCAATATCCTTATGTTTCAACTGGTTATAGCGCCTTTCGGCCCTCGCTTCCGCGCTGGCAGTCAGGAAGATTTTGACCACGGCTTCGGGGAAAATGACCGTGCCCATATCGCGGCCATCTGCCACCAGACCCGGCGGTTGTCGAAAAGACTTCTGGAGTTCCAGCAGACCATCACGAACGGCAGGGACTGCCGCGACCCTTGAGGCATCTACGCCCGCTTCATCGGTCCGAACTTGCTGATCCACGCGCTCGTCATTCAGGGTAATGGCCAGCGGGTTTTCAGGATCATTGGTAGGAGAGAAGCTGACATCCAGACCGAGGGCGATTTTACCGAGACGGACCTGATCCGGGTCGTTTTCCAGCGCGATACCCTGTTTTCTGGCAGCAAGCCCGACCAGCCGGTAGAGGGCGCCACTGTCCAGCAGGTGGTAACCATATTGCGTGGCGAGATAGCTGGCTACCACACCCTTGCCGGACCCACTGGGGCCATCCACGGCAATGACTGGTATCTGCTCAGGCATCCCGAGACCGATCAATAGACGAAAAGTGGTCCCGGGCTGTTTTTGCCCGGGCAAAAACTTCTTTCATGGCCTCGCCATCCTCGGCAGAGACCAGCTCACGCAGTTTGCCCAGTTCTGTCATGTATCGATCCAGAATCTCAAGCAGAGGCGCTCGATTCGCCTGGAAAATATCACTCCACATGGTTGGATCAGAAGCGGCGATTCGCGAGAAATCCCTGAAGCCACCTGCGGCATACTGAAATACTTCAAGACTGTCGCCGCCTGAAGAGAGCGTATCCACAAGTGCATAGGCCAACAGGTGTGGCAGATGGCTGGTCTGGGCCAGCACATCGTCGTGGTGGCTCGCGCTCATTCGAATGGTTTGTGCCTGCAGTCCCTGCCAGAGTGTCGCAACACTCGACAGTGCCTCTGAATCGACATTGTCAGCAGGTGTCAGGATCACCCTGTGGCGGGCAAATAGGTTCGGGTCTGCCGCAATGACGCCATGTTTCTCTGAACCGGCAATGGGATGGCCGGGTACCAGCCGAGGTGGCACCTCACCAAAAACGTCAACGGCATCGTTCAGCAACTGGGACTTAACACTGCCGACATCGGTGATGATCTGATCACGAAGGTCAATCTGCGCCAGTATTTCCTTCATGGCGTTGACCGGAACACATATCACAATGAGATCCGCGTCCGTAGTCGCAGACTCTACGTCCGGTGCAATTTCATCAATGATGCCGAGATCTTTACCCGTGGTCAGACTGAGTTGATCGGCATCCCATGCGACAAGCGTATGGGCGAGACCCTGCTGACGCACGCCGGCAGCCAGCGAGCCACCAATCAGACCAAGGCCGATAATCGCAATGCGTTTAAACTCAGGCTCCATCAAGAACCTTCTGCAACGCATCGATGAATCGCGCATTTTCTTCCGGCAAGCCGACCGTCACCCGGAGATGATTCGGCATGCCGTAAACGCCAATGGGCCGCACGATGACACCCTCATGCAGAAGCGCGTTGTAAATCGGCATCGCGTCTCGACCAAAATCAATCGTCAGGAAATTGCCCACAGAGGCTATGTAATCAAGCCCCATCTGACCGCAGGCATCGATCAGCTGTTTCATGCCCTCGGTGTTCACCTGCACGGACTTGCGCAGATAGTCCTCGTCGTCCAGAGCAATCAGCGCAGCCGCCAGAGACATCAGATTAACGTTAAACGGCTGGCGTACTCGGTTCATCAGGTCCGCGATATCAGGATGGCTGACCGAGTAGCCTATTCTGAGGCCGGCCAGACCATAAGCCTTGGAGAATGTTCTGGTGACGATGAGATTGTCGTACTGCTCGATCAGTTCCAGGCCGTTGGGATAGTCAGGCTCCTGAACATATTCGGCATAAGCTTCATCGAGCACCACCAGGGTTTCCGCAGGCACCTGATCCAGAAAACGGGTCAGAGTCGATCTGTCGATCCAGGTTCCCGTGGGATTATTGGGGTTGGCAATAAACACGACACGTGTTTTATCGGATATGGCTTCTGCCGTCGCCTCAAGATCCTGACCGAAATTCCTGGCGGGGATGACAGTCAGATCTGCGCCAAGAGACTTTGTCGCCAGCGGATACACCACGAAGGAATGCTCCGAAACGATAGACTCCAACCCCGGTCCAAGAAAAACCCGTGCCACGAGCTCCAGCACGTCATTGGAACCATTACCCACCGTGACACGTGAAGGGTCGATACCCAGTTTTTCGTGCAGCTTGTTTTTTAACCGATAAGCACTGCCATCCGGATATCGAGCCAGTTCAGCAAGCTCGGCAGCAATACCCTCGGTCACTTTCCGGGATGGCCCAAGCGGATTCTCGTTGGAGGCGAGCTTGACGATGTCACTGATGCCCAGCTCCCGCTCAAGTTCCTCCACGGGTTTACCCGGTTGATAAGGCAACAGCTCTGTAATGCCAGGCTGCGCCAGTCTGAAAAAATCTGTCATTGGTTTACCGGTAGTTAATGGCTCGGGGATAACTGCCAAGCAGTCTGACCTCAAGGGCATCCCCGTCAATCTCATTCATGACCCGCTGAATCAGTTCATCTTCGAAGTGCCCTTCGAAATCAATAAAGAACACGTAGGACCACATGCCCGTGCGGGAAGGACGGGTTTCAATGGAGGTCAGTGAAACGCCGTGACGGTGAAACGGCTCAAGGAGCTTGTACAGGGCGCCAGGCTGATTATGCGTTGATACAACAATCGAGGTTTTGTCGTTCCCGGAAGGACCTATCTGCTCTCGACCGACCACGATGAATCTGGTCGTATTGTCTGATTCATCTTCGATCTGCCTCGAAATGATCTGCAGATCATAAATTTCAGCGGCAATATCTCCGGCGATGGCGGCAGCATCTTTTTCCTCAGCCGCCCTTCTCGCCGCCTCGGCATTACTGCTGGCAGTCAGCCGCGGCACATTCGGGTAATGGCCATTCAGCCATCGACGACACTGCCCCAGTGTCTGTTGATGAGAGTAGATTCTCTTGATATCGCCTTCGGCCTCGGGAGACACCATGAGGTTGTGATGGACACGGAGCTCAACTTCGCCGCAGATCTGCAGGCTGGAACTGAGGAAGTTATCCAGAGTGTGGTTGATGACGCCCTCTGTCGAATTTTCAACAGGTACAACGCCATAGTTGCAGGATTCCGATGTAACTTCCCGGAACACATCGTCAACGGTCACCATCGGGATACCGACCACGGAATCACCGAACTGCTTCAACGTTGCCTGTTGTGTAAAGGTGCCTTCCGGTCCGAGATAGGCGACCTTCAGCGGCTCTTCCAGCGCCAGGCAGGCTGACATGATCTGCCGGTAAACCTGAGCGACTTTTTCACTGGACAGTGGCCCCGGATTGATCTCGGCCATGCGGCGCAAAACCTGTGCTTCACGTTCGGGCCGATAGAATACTGGAGCCTCGCCTCCGGACTCGCGGAGTTTCACATCCGCAACATCCAGTGCACACCTGGCTCGCTCGTTCAGCTTCTCGAGGATTTCCTCATCGAGCTGATCTATGCGTTTCCGAAGGTCCTCAAGACTCGTCGTCTTCGTCATCGAATTCCGTTCCTTCGGGTTCATCCACCGCAGCCATGCCAACCAGATGTTCTTCGCTGCCCAGATTGATCAGACGAACACCCTGGGTATTTCTGCCCTGCACTGACACCTCGTCTGTCTTGATGCGCACCAGAGTACCGCGGTCGCTGATCAGAATGACTTCGTCACCGGAGAATATCTGTACTGCCCCGACCACGTCACCATTACGCTCAGAAAGTTTCATGCCAATCACGCCCTGACCACCTCGGCCAATAACGGAATAATCGTCGATGGCGCTTCGCTTGCCATAGCCATTGCGGCTGGCAATCAGCACCTGGCCGTCGGCATCGGGAATCATCAGGGAGATAACACTTTCACCAGGTTTCAGCTTGATACCGCGTACGCCTCGGGCCGTTCTGCCCATGGCACGCACATCTGATTCCTTAAAGCGGATAACCTTGCCGCCGGAACCAAACAACATGACATCGCGGGAACCATCCGTGACTGCCGCGCCGACCAGTGTGTTGCCTTCTTCCAGTTCTATGGCAATCAGACCCGTCGACCTCTGCCGGGAAAAGTCCATCAGTGGCGTTTTCTTGACGGTGCCGTTCAACGTTGCCATGAAAATAAATTCATTCTCGTTGTAGTTCTGCACCGGCAACATGGCTGTGATTTTCTCGTCGTCTTCCAGTGGCAGAATATTGACCATCGGTCGACCTCTCGCCGTCCTGCTCGCCGGGGGTATCTGAAAGACCCGTAACCAGAAGACTTTGCCGCGGTTGGTGAAACAAAGGATGGTGTCGTGGGTACTGGCTACCATCAGGTGCTCAATGTAGTCCTCATCTTTGACCGAGCTGGCAGTTTTACCGCGACCACCGCGACGTTGCGCACGATAAGTGTCCAGAGGTTGAGTCTTTGCATACCCGCCATGGGACACTGTCACCACCATATCCTGCTCGGTGATGAGATCTTCCATCGTCAAGTCTTCCTGGGTCTCAACGATCTCTGTGCGACGCTCGTCACCATACTCTTCTACAATCTCGACCAGTTCATCCCGTATCAGCTGCATGAGCGTTTTCGGGTCAGCGAGGATGCCAAGCAGTTCAGAGATGGTTTCGATGATTTCCTTATACTCATCAAGAAGCTTTTCCTGCTCCAGGCCGGTCAGACGATTCAGTCGCATCTCCAGAATGGCCTGCGCCTGCTCCGGTGACAGGAAGTACTCACCATTGTCTTTCAGGCCATAGGCCGCATCCATATCTTGCGGTTTTGCGGCTTCAGGACCGGCTTTTTCCAACATCTGGACAACGGTTTCTGAACTCCAGGACTGGGTAACCAGCCGTTCTTTCGCTTCCTGGGCATTGGCGGAACTCTTGATGAGTTCGATCACCGGATCAATGTTGGACAGCGCAACCGCCAGGCCTTCCAGTACATGACCTCTGGCACGCGCCCGGCGCAACAGATAAACGGTTCTGCGGGTCACAACCTCGCGGCGGTGCAGAACAAACTGTTCGAGGACCTGCTTCAGGTTAAGAACCTTGGGTTCACCTTCCACCAGTGCCACGATGTTTATCCCGAACACATTCTGCAGCTGGGTCTGTGCATAAAGATTGTTCAGGACCACTTCACCAACTTCACCCCGGCGAAGCTCGATAACAATACGCGTATCAGTGGCGGACTCATCACGCAGCTCTGAGATGCCTTCGATCTTCTTGTCTTTCACCAGCTCCGCGATCTTCTCGATCAGGCGGGCTCTGTTCACCTGATAGGGAATCTCTCTGATGATGATGGTGTCTTTGCCGGACTTCTCATCCGTTTCGATATCACAGCGCGAGCGGATCTGGATCCGACCTCTTCCCGTTCTATAAGCCTGAACAATGCCGCCACGACCATTGATGATGGCTGCAGTCGGGAAGTCAGGGCCTGTTACATACTCCATCAGCTCATCAACGGTAAGCTCGGGATTGTCGATCAGGGCAAGGCAGCCATTAACCACTTCCGTCAGATTGTGCGGCGGAATGTTGGTGGCCATGCCCACTGCAATACCACTGGAACCATTCACCAGCAGGTTCGGCAGTTTCGCTGGCAGCACCTCGGGCATCTGCAGGGTTCCGTCGTAGTTCTCCACGAAATCGACGGTTTCCTTATCCAGGTCTGCCAGCAACTCATGTGCAATCTTCTGCATGCGCACTTCGGTATAACGCATGGCAGCCGCGCCATCTCCATCCAGGGAACCGAAGTTACCCTGACCATCCACCAGCGGGTAACGCATACTGAAATCCTGCGCCATACGAACGATCGTGTCGTATGCCGCGTTATCGCCGTGCGGGTGATATTTACCAATGACATCGCCGACAATTCGCGCGGACTTCATATAAGGACGGTTAAATGCGTTGTTCAGGTCGTTCATGGCGAACAGCACGCGACGATGCACAGGCTTGAGTCCATCGCGAACGTCCGGAAGCGCCCGGCCAACGATGACGCTCATGGCATAGTCTAGATACGACTGCTTGAGCTCGTCTTCGATATTGATGGTGCTGATATCTGGTTGATCTGAATCTGACATATATTTTTCTTTTTGACGAAACCCTTTACCGGTTACGACTCTTCCCTGGGCCAAAAACACTGACCATAGGGGCTGCCCTACCGATGGCTTGCCCAAGGGCAAAATCGGTGGTCAGTTCCGGAGTTTATGGACGTTAAATGATGCAGGAAATGCTAACACAACCGCCCTGCGAATCCCACTTATAAGTTATTGAAAACGCTGAAATATTCGCACTGAAAACCGGGCTTTTTCAGGCATCTGCGAAAGTTGAAAAAACGTCCTCTACAAGACAGGTATAATGCGGCCTCCATGACCATCGACAATACCAAGATTATTTCGCCCAGCTGGATCGCCCCGGTGGTTCCCAGGGACACGCTGCTGACCGGTTACAGCCTTGTCATACAGAATGAACTCATTCACACCCTGCTGCCTTCAGAGCAAGCTAGAACACAGTTCCCGGGTGCGGATGAAGTACGCCTTGATAATCATCTGCTGACACCCGGGTTCATCAATGCCCATGGTCATGCCGCCATGGCCCTTCTTCGTGGCGTAGCCGATGACCGCGAAATGATGGACTGGCTGACGAACTGGATCTGGCCCATCGAAGGGCAACTGGTAAACGAACAGTTTGTCTATGACGGCACCCGGCTTGCGATTACCGAAATGATCATGGGTGGTACCACCTGCGCAGCGGAAACCTATTTTTTTCCGGAAGCAGCAGCCCGCGCGTTTACGGACATGCACTTTCGCGCCCAGGTAGGCATGCCTGTGCTGCAATTCGACAACGCCTGGGCGAAAGGCGAGGAAGATCATATTCACAAGGGGCTCGCCTTCCGCGACAGCATCAGGAATGAACCACTGCTGACAGCCGCTTTCGCCCCTCACGCACCTTACAGCGTCACAGACAGCGGCTTTGATCGCGTCAGGCTTTACGCCGAGCAACTGGATACAGCCATACACCTGCATCTGCATGAAACCGCAAGCGAGGTCAGCGACAGCCTTAACGAATCCGGCCTGCGACCCATAGCCCGGATGCATAAACTGGGCATCCTCTCGGCATCGCTGCAGGCGGTCCACATGACGCAGCTCCGTGAAGATGAAATCGAACTGATCGCCGCTAACGGCGCGCAGGTCGTCCATTGTCCTGAATCCAACATGAAACTCGCCTCGGGAATTTGCCCGGTCGCGCAGTTGATCGATGCGGGCATCAATGTCGCACTTGGGACGGATGGCGCCGCAAGCAACAACGACCTGGATATAATCCAGGAAGCACGCACGGCGAGCATGCTGTCCAAGGTTACAACCGGCGATGCCACCAGCCTGTCCGCCAACCAGTGCCTGGAAATGATGACCATTGCTGGCGCCAGGTTTCTGGGTATCGCAGACGAAACCGGCAGCCTGGAACCGGGCAAACAGGCTGACCTCTGCGCGATAGACCTGTCTGGCCCGACTTTTCAGCCGCTGTTCAATCCGGTCTCTCAGCTGATTTATACCGCAACGTCAAGGGATGTATCTGACGTCTGGATTGCCGGCAGGCAGTTACTGTCTGACGGTGAACTCACAGAAGCGAATACCCGGGGTATCCTGGAAGCCACTCACGAATGGCACACTAAAATCACGACGATTCTGAGCTAATTCAAACCATAATGGGATTTGAACCGTAAACAGCCATGCGCGAGTAAGATAACCATCCCGGAGCTGGCAAAAAGCCACAAACAAATAGCAAGTACACCCATGAATGAAAGAAACGTGAATGAAAGAAACGTAGATCACGCAGAAGTCGACAAGTTCGAAGCCCTCGCGCGCAAATGGTGGGACAAAAACAGTGAGTTTCGCCCCCTGCATGAAATCAATCCGCTGCGCCTCGGTTACATTACGGATCGTGTGGATCTCAGCGGCAAACGGGTACTGGACGTCGGTTGTGGCGGCGGGATACTCAGCGAATCGATGGCGGCGGCTGGCGCTGACGTACTGGGTATCGACGCCGCTGAAGGCCCCCTGAACGTTGCGAAGCTGCATCGGCATGAATCGAATGTCTTCCCTGAGTATGAGCTGATCACCATCGAAGAGCTCGCTGAGCAGTCACCGGAACCTTTTGACGTGATCACCTGTCTGGAGATGCTGGAACATGTCCCGGACCCGGGCTCAATCGTAAAAACCTGCCGCAGGCTGCTGAAAGACGATGGCACTCTGTTTCTGTCAACGATCAATCGCAACCCAAAGGCGTACCTGTTTGCTATCGTCGGCGCAGAATACATCCTGAAGCTGTTGCCAAAAGGCACACACGACTACGACAAACTGATCAAACCCGCTGAGCTCGCGACATTCTGCCGCGACGCTGGATTCAGCATGGATGATCTTACCGGTATGACTTACAACCCCATCACCCGAACCTACAAACTCGGCCGGGACGTGGACGTCAATTATCTCGCATGCGCCACACCGGTCCGAAGCAGCCATGTCTTCTGCAACAAAGTCGTATGAACCAAAGTCCGATCTGCTGAAGGATCGCATCATCCTCGTCACCGGCGCCGGCGACGGCATCGGCCGCGCAGCGGCGTTAACCTTTGCCCAACATGGCGCCACGGTCATTCTGTTAGGCCGGACCACGGAGAAACTTGAGCAGGTATACGATGATATTGTCGTGGCCGGCCATCCTGAGCCCGGCATAGTGCCAATGGATCTCGAAAAGTCGGGTCAGGCTGAGGTCACTGAGCTGGCACAGGTGATCGCGGAAAAGTATGGCCGACTGGATGGCCTGCTGCACAATGCTTCAATACTCGGTGAACGAGTCCCCTTTGATCACTACAGCATTGAACAGTGGCAACGGGTCATGCAGGTCAATTCAACGGCCGTCTTTGTCCTGACAAGACTGTTGATGCCGTTACTGCGGCAATCAGAAGATGCCCGGGTTGTCTTTACCAGTTCCAGTGTCGGAGAAACCCCAAGAGCCTACTGGGGTGCCTATGCGGTCTCCAAGTACGCCATGGAGGGTTTCGCAAAACTGATGGCAGATGAACTTGAAAACACCTCGACGATCAAGGTGAATATACTGAATCCCGGAGGCACCAGAACCGCCATGAGAGCGGCAGCCTATCCGGCTGAAGATCCCGACACACTCAAGACGCCAGAAGATCTGATGCCGCTTTATCTATATCTGATCGGACCTGACAGCTACAAAGAGCACGGCAGGACCTTTACGTCAGATTGGCTATAGTGGCGTACCCGCCATTCGATAGAGCTCTCTGACATCCTTTGCCTTGAGATCTGTAAACCGGCCAGCCTTAACCGCTGACGGAATAAAAAAGCTGCCGTACCGCACTCGCTTCAGCCGACTCACGGTAAACCCCTGAGACTCCCAGAGGCGTCGTACTTCACGATTCCTGCCTTCCATCAGGACAACGTAATACCATTGATTGGCAGAACCCTGATTGTCTTCGGCGTGGGGGTGTTGCTGGATGTCAGCAAACTTGTAGATGCCATCTTCAAGCAGAACGCCTTCACGCATTCTGTTCAGCGCATCCTCGGTTACATCGCCCAGAACACGAACAGCATATTCGCGCTCAATGTTCGAAGAAGGATGCATCAATCGATTCGCCAGTTCACCGTCAGTCGTGAACAGCAGGAGCCCGCTGGTGTTGTAATCCAGCCTGCCTACCGATATCCATCGCTGGTTTTTCAGCTTCGGCAGTTTATCAAACACGGTCCGTCTGCCTTCCGGATCATCACGGCTGCAGATCTCACCCTCGGGCTTGTTATAAAGCAGGTATCGATGTGATGTTTTTTTGGCGCTGACGTTACGACCGTCTACCTGAATGCGTTCTTCACCAGTCACGCGGTCACCCAGGGTCGCAACCTGTCCGTTTACCCGGATACGGCCATCGCTGATCCAACGCTCGATCTCACGCCGGGATCCAAGGCCTCGCGCGGCGAGCACCTTCTGAAGTTTTTCGGTTGGAAGTTCCTGAGGCACGTCAGGTGCCGTGCGGCTTGTCAGGATCGGGCGTGTCTTTCAGGGCGTCTTCGTTTTCGGGGATCTCTTCATCAGACACAGTTGTCTCTTCAGCCTCGTCAATGACAGCGGAAGCATCCTCAGAAACTTCGCCCTCCTGGGCCGTCTGTTCCTCAGCAACCATTTCTTCAACAGCCATCTGGTCCGAGGCTTTCTCTTCGGCGGTTTCCCCTTCGGCGGTTTCCTCTTCGGCGGCTTGCTCTTCCGAGGCGCTCTCCCCGGCGTTCTCTGACATCTGATCCTCTTCATCATCCAGATCCGGATCTTCATCCGCCGGCTCTGCAAACAGATTCTTGATGTTCTGCTGAATGTTATCGACCTGCTGCGAAACAGCATCAAGGTCTGTGTCAGCAATACCGGCAACCGCTTCCTGCTCTTCCGTATCCACTTCGAGAGTACGCATCTCGATCAGTTCGTCTTCCATGTCGAGCTCTTCATTGACCTTGGTCATGTCCTTGATCTCGGCAAGACTGGGCAATTCATCCAGACTTCGCAGGTTGAAGTAATCCAGAAAATTTCTCGTCGTTGCGTAGAGAGCCGGCTGACCGGGAACGTCCCTGTGCCCAACGACACGCACCCACTCTCGCTCAATGAGCGTTCGCATAATGTTGGTGCTGACCGCAACACCACGAATCTCTTCAATATCACCGCGGGTAATCGGCTGCTTATACGCAACCAGCGCTAACGTTTCTAGTAAGGCGCGAGAATAGCGCGGCGGCTTTTCTTTCCAGAGGCGTGACACCCATTCGCCATAGTCGCTGCGGACCTGGAATCGATAACCTGAGGCAACCTGCTTCAGTTCATAGCCACGGCCTTCACAGTCCTGTTCGATTTCTGACAGCACATCCCGCACATGGCCGCGTTCAAGCTCCTCTTCCTCGAACAGCTGCATAAGCTGATCAACGGACAAAGGGGTTTCGGCAGCCATGATGGCGCCTTCAATAATCTGCTTGAGGGGTATTCCTTCCATCTGTTCTTCTAATCCTTACAGATTCGGTTCAAGGTCAGCATCTACTTCTTCAACGCTGGCGGTTCGAGACTTAACGTGGATGGGCGAGAAGGGTTCAGATTGAACCAGTTCCAGCAGAGACTCTTTGATCAGTTCCATCACGGCGATAAAGGTCACGATGACACCGGATCTGCCTTCTTCCACCTGGAACAGGCTGGCGAAGGGCACAAACTGATCCCGCGCATCGGATACCTTATCCAGAATATTCGACATTCGCTCACGCGTGGACAGAGGTTCAAGTGCGATGTGGTGATGGGTAAAGTTTTCGGCCCGTTTTAACACGCGTGACAGTTCCACCAGCAGATCCTGAAGTTGTACCTCCGGCAGCGGCCTCACTTTTTCCGTGACCGGCGCTTCCGCCATGGCGACCCAGAAATTCCGGTTCAAACGTTCCAGCTCATCGATATCCATGGCTGCCTGTTTGAAGCGTTCATACTCCTGCAGCTTGCGGATAAGTTCCGCTCTGGGATCGTCCTCGTCCTGCTCTTCTTCTGCCTGACGAGGCAGCAGCATGCGCGACTTGATCTCGGCGAGGACAGCCGCCATCACCAGATACTCCGCGGCAATCTCGAACTGCATCTCTTCCATCAGATCGATGTATTCCATGTACTGCTGGGTAATCTCGGAAACCTGGATATCCAGAATGTCCAGATTCTGCCGGCGAATCAGGTACAGCAGAAGATCAAGCGGCCCCTCAAAGGCCTCGAGGATAACCTCCAGCGCGTCCGGCGGAATGTAGAGATCCAGGGGCATCTGGGTCACAGGCGCGCCCTGCACAACTGCAAAAGGCATCTCTGCCTGAACCACACCCTCGGGTGATGACTGAGTCTCTTTTTCCGCTTCTGCCGTGGTTTCGTCCATCCTGTGATCCTCTATCGGTAGTCAAGACCCATGGCGGAACGAACTTCTTCCATGGTTGCTCTGGCGATACTGCGCGCCTTCTCACAACCCTCTGCCACAATTGATTTAACCAGATCCGGGTTTTCTTCGTACTGTTTTGCACGTTCCCGGAACGGCTGTTGTTCTTCAAGCACCTTGTCGATCAGCGGCTTTTTACAGTCCAGGCAACCAATGCCAGCGGAGGTGCAGCCTTCACGAACCCAGGTTTGGGTTTCTTCATCAGAGTAGACGTCATGCAGCTGGAACACAGGGCAGACATCAGGATTTCCCGGGTCCGTCCGGCGCACTCTTGCAGGATCCGTGGTCATGGTTCTGATTTTCCTGACCACCTCGTCTTCTTCTTCACGCATCTGGATCGTGTTGTTGTAGGACTTGGACATTTTCTGCCCGTCCAGACCGGGCATCACAGAAGCCTCGGTAAGCAGAGCCTGAGGCTCTGGCAGGATGACTTTACCGCCACCTTCCAGGTAACCAAAAAGCCGGTCCCGATCACCCAGGGAAATATTCTGCTGATCCTGAATCAGGGCCTGGGCTTTCTCAAGCGACTCCTGATTCCCCTGCTCCATATAATCACGACGAAGCTCACGATACATTTTCGCGTTCTTGCGACCCATCTTCTTGATGGCTTCCTCGGCGTGTTCCTCAAAACCTGAATCACGACCGAAAATATGGTTGAAGCGCCGCGCGATCTCTCGAGTAATTTCTACATGGGGCACCTGATCGGCCCCTACAGGCACATTGCCTGCCTGGTAAATCAGAATGTCGGAGCTCTGCAGCACGGGGTAACCCAGAAAACCGTAGGTTGCGAGATCACGGTCATTGGATTTTGAGAGCATGTCCTTGTAACTGGGTACACGCTCGACCCAGGACAGAGGCGTAATCATCGACAGCATCAGGTGCAGTTCTGCATGCTCAGGCACACGTGACTGAATAAACAGCGACGCCGATCCAGGGTTAACGCCAGACGCAAGCCAGTCGATGACCATCTGCCAGACGCTTTCCTCGATGACCGACGGATCTTCATAGTGCGTCGTCAACGCATGCCAGTCGGCAACGAAGAAAAAGCATTCGTACTCATGCTGCAGTCGTACCCAGTTTTTCAGGACACCATGATAGTGACCGAGGTGCAGACGGCCTGTTGGACGCATTCCCGAGAGAACACGTTTTTGCGCTTCAATTTGGCTCATTAGAGGTTGGAGTCAGTACAGGTGGATGACAACGGAGGGGTTTATTCAACGTTTTTAAGTAGCGGTTTTGAAAGAGATTATACCGATACGAGCAGCCCGTGTCGTGCTGTTTTCAGGCTAACTATCTTCAGGAAAACTCTCGTCAGGCAAAAAGTGCGATATCACCCATGCCTTCCCGAATCACGGTCGGGTAGCCCTCTTCCATGCTCACCACGGTCGTGGATTCCAGGCCACAGAATCCACCATCAATGACCAGATCCACATGATGCTCCATAAGATCGCGAATCTCATCCGGGTCTGTCAGTGGATATTCATCATCGGGCAGGATCAGGGTCGTGCTCATAATCGGCTCGCCCAGTTCAGCCAGCAGCGCACGGCAGATTTCGTTATCCGGGACCCGCAGGCCAATGGATTTACGCTTCTCATCCACAAGACGTCTCGGTACCTCTCGCGTCGCCGGCAGGATAAAAGTGTAAGGACCCGGCGTCGCGGCCTTGATCTGTCGATAGGCCGTATTGTCCACCTTTGCGTAGACTCCCAGATCTGAAAGATCACGACAGACCAGCGCAAAGTGATGGTCCCGTTCCAGGCGACGAATCCTCCGGATGCGTTCAATCGCCTTTTTGTCCCCGATATGACACCCCAGCGCGTAGGCCGAGTCAGTCGGGTATACGATAACCCCTCCCTTATTCAGGATTTCAACAGCCTGATGGATCAGTCTGTGCTGCGGATTATCCGGGTGTATTCGAAAGAACTGGCTCAAAACAGAAACTCGAAGGGAAAGCCCCAATGCAAGCAGGCCGTCTGCACGGTACCTGAAAAGGCGACATTGTAATCACGTCGGTGCCCGTACACCATAAATGCTTTATCATGGCCTGCTATTAAAAAGTTTGACCCCGATCTGGAGGGACATGCGCCAGTTTATTGAATTTATTCCGATAGCCGTATTCGTGATCGTTTACTTCACGACACGCGACATTTACCTTGCCACAGCGGTCCTGATGGCTGGCGCCTGCGTGCAGGTCGGCCTGGAATACGGGCTTGACCGGTATGTCCGCAAACAGACCCAGGTCGTGTTCTATGTCGCCATGATCTTCGGTGGCATGACGCTCGCCTTTCAGGACGAGCTGTTCATCAAGTGGAAGCCAACCATTGTGAACTGGGTGTTCTGCGGCACACTGCTGCTGAGCCAGTTCGTCTCAAGTGACAACCTGCTGAAAAAACTGCTCGGCGAGCATCTCGGGCTTCCGGATCATGTGTGGCGCAACCTGGCTTACGGCTGGTCATTTGGATTCTTTCTGGCCGGCGCGCTGAATCTGCTGGTGGCTTACCGCTTCAGCACCGACTTCTGGGTAACCTATAAACTGGTCGGGGGCATAGCGATCACCATGGCTTACATGATCATCACGATGGTTTACCTGGTTAAAGGGGGTTACATCGAGGAAGAAGATGCGGACAAGACCATCGAGTCAACCGCAGACTGATTTATAGGCAGCCTGACTACCAGGGAGACGATTTATGCTGTACCTCATCATTGGCGAAGACACACCCGACAGCCTGGAAAAACGCATGGCCTCGCGACCCTTACACCTTGAACGCATGAAACCCCTGGTGGATGCGGGTCGGGTTGTCATCGGCGGGCCGTTGCCTGCTATCGATGATGACAACCCGGGTGATGCTGGTTTTACCGGCTCCGCGGTGATTGCCGAATTCAGCTCACTGGAGGAAGCCACCGCCTGGGCTGAGGCAGACCCATACGTGGAAGCGGGCGTCTGGGGATCGGTGACCGTCAAACCTTTCAAAAAGGTTGTACCCTGATATGAAGATCGCTGTACTCATCCTCGCACTGTCGACAAGCATCTCGGTTCTCGCCGATCAGGTCTATGTGCGGGACACGCTCTACGTGCAATTGCGTGGCGGCCAGTCAACGGAACATCGTATCCTTCATCGCGGTTTGCGCAGCGGCACAGAGCTCGAGCGTCTTGAGATTAATGAAGATACCGGCTACTCAAGAGTAAGAACGGAAGATGGTCTGGAAGGCTGGCTGCAGTCCCAGTACCTTGTAGAAGAACCCATCGCCGCCATGCAACTGGACGGCATGGAAGAACAACTCGCCGAAATTGAAGCAGAACACCAGAAAACCTTGCTGCGGCTGCGTGAGATCCGCGAGGAAAACGAGGATCTGGCCCAGACCCGCACCAGTCTTTCGGCAGAAAAAGAAGCGCTGGCGGTCGAACTGAATCAGATTACCGAGCTGTCAGCCAACACGCTCGCTATTGATGCCGAAAACAAGCAGCTCAATGAAGACCGCGAAACCCTGCTCGAGGAGATCGCAAGGCTGAACGAGGAAAACGCCACCCTTTCAAACAACAGCGCCCAGGAATGGTTCCTGCGTGGTGCCGGCACCATCCTTCTGGGGCTGCTATTCGGGGTCTGGCTGGGTCGCCGCATTTACCAGCGCCGCGGCAACAGCGGCTGGGCGTAGGCTGGGCATAGAAAGAAAAACCATGGCAACAAAACTCTCCGTCAACCTGAACAAGGTTGCCCTGATCAGAAATTCACGGGACACCACCATACCCAGCGTCGTGGCGGCCGCGGTGACTGCCATCGAGGCAGGCGCGCAGGGCATAACCGTCCATCCACGACCCGACATGCGTCATATCAGGCCTTCCGACGTCTATGACCTGGCCGAACTGCTGGCGAAGCCTGAATATAAGGACATCGAGTACAATATCGAAGGAAACCCCTACGCAGGCCCGGAAGACAATGGCTTTCCAGGTTTTATGCAGCTCGTGGCAGACGTTAAGCCCCACCAGTGCACCCTTGTCCCGGATGATCCCAGCCAGCTGACCTCCGATCACGGCTGGAATCTAACCGGCGAATCCAACCGGTTAAAACCTGTGGTCGAGAAACTCAAATCTGACGGTGCCAGAGTCAGCTGCTTCATGGATCCTGATCACGAACAGTTATCGCTCGCTGCACACCTTGGTACTGACCGGATCGAGTTTTATACGGGTCCTTATGCCGAGCATTTCGGCTCAACAGAAGGTGAAAGTATCCTGACGGCCTTTATCAGCGCGGGCGCACATGCTGGAGCCCTCGGTCTCGGCATAAATGCAGGTCATGATCTCAACCAGGAGAATCTGGCGCGGTTCTGTCGCGAGGTTCCGAACGTCGAAGAGGTCTCCATCGGTCATGCCATTATCACAGATGCGCTCTGGCTCGGTCTGCATGAGACCGTTTCCCGCTACCGCAAAATTCTGAATACCCTGTAACTTCCAGATCACCGCTATCGATGCCGCTTGGTGTATGATGTGAACCGCCTAAAACAATAAGACATACAAAGAGTCACATGGTTATTTTAAAGAAGGTTCTCATTTCTATCGTTATTGGTCTCATTGCCTATGAGATCGCCGCAGCATTACTGGCAACCAGTGATGCCATTCCCAACACCATTCCCAACACAATGCCTGAAATCAGCCTGCTGCTGATATTCATCGCGACATCCTTTGCCTCCCTGATGCTGAGCGCCGCAGGCGTGAGCGGCTCAAGCGACGGTGCCGGCTACTTCGACGATGATCGCGAGATGGGTACCGTCAAGTGGTTCAATGTTCGCAAGGGATACGGCTTTATCACGCGCGACCAGGGAGAAGATATCTTCGTGCACTTCCGCAACATTGAAGGTAAAGGCAAGCGCGCCATTAATGAGGGCGAACGCGTCAGCTTTATTGTCACCGAGGGTGACAAGGGTCTACAGGCTGACAAGGTCACCACGGCCTGAGGCTGACTGACCATGCCTGAAGTCATGCTGCTCGGTGTCGAGGAGCAGGTGTTGTCGCTCGAGATAGACGACAACCCCGCCGACAATTTTCCCTGTATGCCCTGTGAGGGTATACACTCCGAGCTGCGCACACAGCTGTATGCGCAACTGCTGGGGATTTTCTTTGACGAGGCTGAGTCCCTGGAACAACTGGTTCTTGAATTCGGACCGGAGGGTCCATGGGTCTTCAAACTGGACGTCACCATCGCGGAACGTCTGGCCGATATTGAAGAAGACGACATCGATAACATCGCACGTATCTGGGCCGAATCCGGAGACATGGAAGCGCTCGATCTCGAACCCGGCGACCTGGTTGAGGTACTTTCCCGGTTTCTTTTTAACCTCGTGCATTTCTGTATGCTCATTCGTCAGGAGCAGGTTCTTTCCGTTTTCATCTATACCGAATGAGCAAGAATCGAACTGTCTATTCCACCGACCCTCAATGGAAAGGGGGGAACAAGTGCCCCGATTGCCAGGAACGCCTCGCCAATTGCCAGTGCAGGAATGCGGCACCTGAGGGAGATGGTATCGTGCGCCTGCATCGGCAAACCAAAGGCCGAAACGGCAAACCAGTCACCCTGATCAAGGGATTGCCATTGACGGGCAGTGACCTCAAAACGATTGCAAAAGAGCTCAAAAACAAATGCGGCGTCGGCGGCTCCATTGAAGGGGCAGACATCCTGATCCAGGGTGATAAAAGAGAAGTGATCAAGCCGTTGCTCGAAGCGAAAGGCTATACCGTCAAACTGGCCGGAGGCTGAATGCATCCACTGATTAAGGCAACGGAACTCAATGCGAGTCTAAAAGACGTGCTGATCTTTGACTGCCGCGCAACACTCGGCAATCTGGATAAAGGTCTGGAGGATTTCAACGCCGGGCATATTCCCGGCGCCGTACATGCTGATCTGGACAGCGACCTGAGCTGCGCGCCGGGGGATGGCGGACGTCATCCACTACCACAACGCGAAGCACTGGAAGCAAAGTTTCGCGCCTGGGGCATAGACAGTCACAGTCATCTTATCTGCTATGACCAGAACAACGGCGCCTTCGCCGCGCGTTTCTGGTGGCTTGCCCGCTGGCTCGGACATGCCTGTGTACAGATCCTGGATGGAGGTCTCGATGCCTGGACCTCATACGATTACCCCACGGAGATGGCGTCAACCGAAAGAGCACCAGGGAACTTTACAGCCAGTGAGCCGCTGACCAGAACCTGCCAGCTTGAGGAAGTGCTGTCTGGTCATCATAAACTGCTGGATGCACGGGATGCCGCCAGATTTCGTGGCGAGCAGGAACCGATTGATCCCGTCGCGGGCCATATCCCCGGCGCTGTTTGCGCGCCTTTTTCCGCCAATCTCATCGACGGTCATTTCCGGTCTGCCGAGGAACTTGCCGAAAGATTCGCTGATCTGGGTATCGGTCCGCAGGACCAGCTCACCTGTTACTGCGGTTCGGGTGTCACAGCGATCCACAATATCCTGGCGCTGATGATCGCAGGTTACCCGGAACCGGCATTGTACCCAGGGTCCTGGAGCGAGTGGATTCGCGACCCGCAAAGACCTGTCGCCACCGGCGACTGATGCAGACTTATCTCGTCGAACACGCCCGGGTAACCTGGGAAGAAGGCAGCCCGGTATCGGACCAGTACGACGACGTCTATTGGCACCGTGGTGCACCCCTGGAAGAAAAGACCCAGGTCTTTGTCGAACCACTGCTTTCGATGATCGGCCAGCCTCCCGGCAGAAGCCAGGTCACCGTCTGTGAGCTGGGTTTTGGTTTTGGCATGAACTGTCTTCTCACGGCCCGCGCATGGCAGCACATGCCATCAGACTGCCATCTGAATCTCGTGTCGATCGAGAAGCACCCGGTCGATCCTCAGGAACTTGCGCAGTTCCTGAAACATCTGGATTTACCACATACCGAACCTCTGCTGAGCCAGTATCCACCACCATACCGTGGGCAACATGTCATCTGGCTGGCACCAAACATCCGATTGCTGCTCATCCTTGACGAAGCGGAGGCCGCTCTCGGCAATCTGGATGCGCAGGTGGATTGCTGGTATCTGGATGGCTTTGCGCCGTCACGCAACGACGCCATGTGGCAGGCATCCCTGTACAGGAAGATGTTTGCCCGCTCACGGCCCGGTGCGCTGGTGGCAACCTACTCGGCCGCGGGAGAAGTCCGGCGCGGTCTTGAGCGGGCAGGGTTTCAAACCAGTAAACGACCTGGATTCGGCAACAAGCGGGAAATGCTTACCGCCGCTAGACCAGGCTCATGGCAGATAGCCGAACATGGCAGGGAAACCGTCAGCATACTCGGCGCAGGGCTGGCAGGACTCTTCTGCCTTGAAGCATTGCAACAGAGAAACATCAGCTGCGAGATTATCGACAACGGTATCGCGGGCCCCTCTGCCATTCCTCAGCTGACCGTTATGCCACAACTGGCCCGGGCAGCAGAGACCCGCTACCGCTTTTCTCTTGCTGCGAGCCAGTTTATGCAACAGGCACCCGGGTTTCACCAGACCGGTCTGCACTGGATCGGCAGAACCGAGGAAGAAACCATCCGGCTCAAGGAGATCGCCGCTGTCTTTCCCGACAGTTTAATTGAGTCTCGAAAGGACGGTGCGTTTTTCCATCAGGCAGGCTGGCTTTCCTTCGGTGACATCAACCAGCAGCTTGCACCAGAACCCAAGATGGCCAACATCGTCCAATACCAGCGCTCATCTGAGAACCGGGGCTGGACGTGCCTTGATGATCAGGGCACGGCAATCGCCTCCACAAACCACCTGATCCTCGCCACAGGTTTTAATCGCACACTGCTGCCGGAGCAACTTCAGGTCAGGGCCATTCGCGGGCAGGCGGTCGATGTTGGTACAAACGATCTGCAGCACGTGATCAACTCCCTGGTCACCATTTTTCCAACGGTCAACGGGCGTTCGATTATCAGTGGGACCTACGAAAACATTGATGATGATCGTGTGCGGGACGAAGAAACGCAGTCGCTCATTTCGACAGCCGGGCAATATGTCGATCTGGATGGATCGCAGGCCAGGCCCTGGACGGGTATTCGCGCTGTGTCACGGGATCGTCTGCCCGTTATCGGGGAAGCACCGGACTGGCGAAGTGTCGAGCAGGTCAACCGCACCAGCGCCCTGAAACATTTCCAGTCGGGATTGCACTACTGCACGGCGTTTGCATCCAGAGGTGCGACTCATGCCAGGCTCTGTGCTGAACATACAGTCAGCAGACTGCTGGGGGAACCTTCCGCGCTGGGACTGGAAGAGCAGCAGCTGCTCTCCCCCGCCCGTTTCGTGATCCGCGATAGAAAGCCGAACTAACTGTCCAGGATACGGACGTTAACCACGCCCTCGATGGCACTGATTTCATCAACGAGATCGTCAGAAGGCTGAGATTCAATATCAATCAGGTTGTAGGCAACGTCTTCGCGACTCTTGTTGAGCATATCCACCACATTGATGTTCCGGTCGGCGAGAATGGACAAAACGCTGCCCAGAATTCTCGGTACGTTCTTGTTGACCAGCGCAATGCGGTAACAACCCTGGGTACGCTCCAGGCTGAGCGCGGGGAAGTTCACGGAATTCTTGATGTTGCCGTTCTCCAGAAAGTCCATGACCTGATCTGCCACCATCATGGCGCAGTTCTCTTCCGCTTCCTCGGTGCTGGCACCCAGGTGGGGTGTAGAAATAACGCCTGGATTACCGATCAGCCCGGGTGTGGGGAAATCTGAGATGTACTGGGAGATCTTGCCGGTTTCCAGAGCGAGCGCAATGGCATCCTTGTCGACAATTTCTTCTCGAGCAAAGTTCAGCAGAACCGCACCATCGCGAAACTGTGCCAGTGTTTCGGCATTGATCATGCCTCGGGTGGACTCAAGCGCGGGCACATGCAGTGACACGATATCTGAACGACCAAACAGCATCCCCAGGTTTTCCATACGCTCTACACGGCTGGAAAGTCGCCACGCGGCTTCAACGGACAGGGCCGGATCATAGCCGACCACATTCATATCCATTTCCAGCGCCATATCCGCCACCATGGAACCGATAGCACCAAGACCGAGAACGCCCAGGGTCTTGCCCTGCAGTTCTCGCCCCTTGTACTGCTTCTTGCTGGCTTCTACCAGCTTGTTCAGTTCGGCTTTGTCCTGATGGTCAGCCAGGGTATTTACATACTCAATGCCCGGGATGATACCGCGACAGGACAGCAACATGCCCACCATCACCAGTTCCTTGACGGCATTGGCATTGGCACCCGGTGTATTGAAGACAACAACGCCTTTATCGGTATAGTCATCCACCGGAATATTATTGACGCCCGCACCGGCACGTCCGACGGCAAGCAACGATTCGGTGGCATCTTCCGTTGTCAGCTGGTGGCTCCGAAGGAGAATAGCATCCGGATCAGAGATATCGCCCAGTTCATAGTGATCACTGGGGAAGCGGCTCAGACCTTTATCTGAGATGTTGTTGAGGGTGCGAATCTTATACATCGTTGGTGAGATGATCCCGTAAAAAAGGGCGCATTTTACACGGCACACAACATTTAGGTTATCGATATTCTCATAGTCAGTATTAAAGAGCTTCAGCTTGGGTTAACAAAGAGCTTCAGCTTGGTTTGGTAAAGAGCTTCAGCTTGGGTTAACAAAGAGCTTCAGCTTGGTTTGGTAAAGAGCTTCAGCTTGGGTTAACGAAGAGGTACCGCATCACCTAGAACAGGCTTGCCCCACCACTGATCAGGTCGTGCATCCAGTAGACTGCGGCATAGAGACCCAATCCCGCCACAAGCCCCATCCAGTTGATATCCGCACCGGTGAAAGATTGTTTGCCAGAAGCAAGCGCTGCGAAAGGCAGCATGGAAGTGGTGGTCATGAACGTCTTCCAGCGAGGATCATTTTCCTGTCGCCGGCGCTGATCCATTGACAGCATGCCAAAGAAAGCGACCAGCGCAAACGTGCCGAAAAACATCAGAGATGCCTTATCACCATTGGCGATGATATGACCGATCGCAAACAACAGAATACCCCACTGGATCGGATGCCGCGTAATCTTCAACATACCCGAGACCTCGTGATCGAGGGCAGCCTCATTCATGACCTGTGTGGGATTTTTCGTCAGTGTGCCCATCACCAGAGTGACCAGCCCCAACAGCAGCAGTGCCTTGGTCACCATGTACGCGGCTTGCGACGGATACCAGACAAAATCCACATGTGGCACTCTGCCGTAGCCGTAGATCATCAGACCCAGTGACCCAAAAGCGAGCAGCGAATAGACACCGAGATAAGCCTGGGCACCCATGGCATCCTGCAGCTTCGCTCGCAGCGGTGTACCGGAAACACCCAGATGAGTGATCAGGAACGCCAGACAACCGATAACAAGAAGCGTCATAACCTGACCTAGTGAACCATCGTGCTGAAAATCATTTTCTTGGACATGTGATACTCCTGCTCCGAGATCAAGCCCGCGTCACATAACTGCACGAGTTCACTCATCTGAGTGCGGAAAGAAGGTACGTTGCCCATGCCGGGTGCTTTGCTGCAGCCCGCCAGGACCAGACCAAGGAATAAAACAGTCAGAAGTTTATATCTCATCTGCTTTGCCTCTTAGCCATATTGCCAGATAAATGAAAGCACCACCGACCACGAGCGCTGACAACATCTGCAGACTGAATAAGTATGAACCTGCATTTTCAGCAATAGGGCGGTGATGATCAAGGAAACTGATCGGAATTATGTGATCCTGCATCCAGTCGCCAACCCGAGCCTGACTGGTGAAAATCGCCTCAACAATCCGTATCGCCAGGGGTACGCCGACTGCCCAGGCGAGCGGTGCACTTTTGGCGTACGCAGATACAGCGAGAATCCAGCCAAAGAACGGCAGCGCCCAGAGCGCATAGAAAAACAGCAAGCCGACATAGCGAGCCCAGGTTGAGAATACGGCGGCTGGCCGCCACACCGTATCAAAAGCGGAAATATCAGTGCCGAACGAACTCAGCGTCACGAACAGAAGAGCCGACAGCTGCAGAACGATCACCCCCAGAAGATACACACCAGGCACAATCACCAATGCAGTCAACAGTTTAGACAGGACCGTCATGGCATCTGAGACCGGCAGGGATTTCCAGAAAAGGATGCTGCGGTCCTTCCTGTCATCATACAGCGCACCCAGCAGGTACAGGAAAATGACGAACCAGAGGCTGAACAGCAAAGGCGCACTCAAGGCCTGCATGGCGGCGTTGATATACATCTCCCGCTCGGCCATCGTCCGGCTGTCAAGCTGCAGCAGCGCGTAGTCGTACAGATGACCCGTGATCAGCATGTCATCGAGAAACTCGATATCTTGCTGGCTGTCGGCATCGATGGAAACCGTCATCGCGCCCGTCGAAGACGCCACGGCACCAACCAGCAGAATCAGCAGGAAAAAACCTGTAATCACTGCAGGAACTACCAGGAAAGTACTACGGTTTTCCCAGAATTCACGTCGTATGAGAATCATCAGTTGTTTCATGATTGCTCCCCTTACCGTTGCATCTTGGCGACGAAGAGGTCCGCAACACTGGGTGTGTGAAGCTCACCCAGTTCAGACAGCTCGTCTCTTGGTATGTTTTCAAAAATCATGGCTTTTTGACCCAGCATATCCCGACTGTGAATGGGCATAAGTCCATGCGCAGCAGACAGTTGATCCGGCTTGACCAGCACTTCTGTATATATCTGATCCAGCTCGTCCATGGGGCAGTCCAGCACAATGCCACCCTGGTTAATAAACAACAGATGCGTCAGCAGAGACTCAATCTCCTCAACCTGGTGCGTGCTGATAACAATGCTGGTCTCATGATCAAAGTAATCATTCAGCAGGTTTTCGTAGAAAGACTTGCGATAGAGGATATCGAGCCCCAGCGTAGGTTCATCGAGAACCAGCAAATCCACTTCAATCGCCATCACCAGAGCCAGATGTAACTGCGTCACCATACCCTTGCTGAGTTGTTTCACCTTGTGTCTTGAGGAAATTTTTGTCTCAGCCAACATGGCTTCTGCTTTCTGCCGGTTAAAGTTCGGGTGAACGCCTTCAATAAAGTCGAGGGCATCGGATACGCGCAGCCAGCGCGGCAGCACACCAACATCAGCGATGAAGCAGACACGCTCCATCACTTTGTGCCGCCCCTTTCGCGGATCGCGGCCGAGGACAGACATGTCGCCGTCGAAATCCGTGAGACCAAGAATCGATTTCAGAGTCGTCGTCTTGCCTGCACCGTTGGGCCCAATCAGACCTACGATAGACCCAGGTTTAATAGTGAAACTGACGTCCGACAGGGCGGCAAAATCACCGTAGCGCTTGGAGATACCCTGCACTTCCACAATATTGGCATTGGCCGCTTCGTTCATTGTCCGTTCCCTCCATGATCTTGCGCCAGGGTTTCCATCAGTGCCTCCCGCGAATAGCCAAGCCGGGTGGCTCGCTCCAGAAATGCAGGAAGTTCATGCTCAACAAAACTTGCCCGCTCATCTTCAAGCAACTGCTCACTGGCACCATCGCTGACGTACATGCCCAGACCGCGCCGCTTTTCCACCAGGCCATCATCCACCAGCATCTGAAAACTCTTGGACACGGTAATGGGATTGATCCGGTGTTCACTGGCAATCTGCCGCACACTGGGCAAGGCATCCCCATTACGATAAACACCCTCCAGAATCATCTCGCGCAGTCGATCTGCGAGCTGGCGATAGATAGGGCTTTTGTCATGAAACTGGATTTGCACGGGTATCGGCTTCAGCGTACTGGTTAGATAGTGTTATACATAACTATAACACCAATCTAGCATCTTGCAACCCTTGTTTAAGCTATTGATTCATAGATTATTTTCGGTAGTCGAGAGGCGGCTTTCGATCACCCAGCAGCGCGCGGTACTGGAAATCCTCACCGCGTCGCATCTCGAACTCCTGCCAGCCGGCAGCCCTCAGGTCAGGATCCAGGAACAGATCTCTGCCCGTCAGCGCGAGCGCTTTCGCTGCAACGCGCATTCCTTTCGTACCAATGGAAGTGCCGCCAGCCGCGATCGCCTGCCAGGAATGCGCAGCGGTGCCGGGTACCCAGGTACTGGTTCTCAGCCCCACCGTCGGAACAACCCAGCTGATGTCACCAACGTCCGTCGACCCCATGCCCTGTCGCATTTCAAACGGCATAATCTGGGTTTCCATACCAACAAAGTTGCCGACACCCAGGGTCTTACTGATTTTCTCGGCAAAAGCTCGCTCCTCATCGTTGTAACGCACACCACCGACCCTGGAAAGGTTGTCGTGCATTTTTCTCGCCAGCACCTCGTTGGGCAGCACCGAGTGATTGCCATGCATGACCTCGATATCAACACTCGTGCCCGTCCCCAGGGCGGCTGCTTTGGCCGTATTAATCACGCGATCCCAGATTCCGGCGAGCTGATCTGCCTCAGTGTGACGCACATAGTAGTAAACCTCAGCATAATCGGGCACGACATTCGGCGCTTCCCCGCCGCGGGTAATGACATAGTGAATACGCGTTTCCTGAGGGACATGCTCACGCAGCATATTCACCATGTAGTTCATGGCTTCTACGCCGTCGAGTGCTGAACGCCCCCGCTCCGGTGCGGCAGCTGCATGGGCAGAAATACCCTTGAATTTGAACCTGGCTGATTTATTCGCAAGACTGGTTTCCGCATTAGAGGAATTCCGGTCAGAGGGATGCCAGTGCAACACGGTATCCACATCATCGAATAGACCGGCCCTGACCAGATAGACTTTCCCGGACCCCCCTTCTTCCGCCGGCGTGCCATAGAGCCGGATCGTGCCCGGAATCTGATTGATTTCCATCCAGTGTCTTAACGCGACAGCAGCGGCTGTCGAACCTGCGCCGAACAGATGATGTCCGCAGGCGTGTCCGGCATTCTTATCTTCCAGTATCTGCCGAACTGGCGTTGCCGCCTGAGAGATACCCGGCAACGCATCAAACTCCGCCAGCAGCCCTATGACCGGTTTACCTTCACCATAACTGGCAACAAATGCCGTGGGAATCTCTGCAACCCCTGTCTCAATCTCGAAGCCCTCATCGGCAAGAACAGCCTGCAACCTGCTGGAGCTTTCTGTTTCAAGATAGCCAAGTTCCGCCAGATCCCAGAGCTCCATCGCCAGGTTGTCATACCTGTCACCGGTCTGATCAATTCTGCTGATGAGATCATCAACGTCATTGGCCCCTGCATTGAAACTGACAAAGAGCAGGCTGCATAGCATGAGGCAGATTGTCAGCATTCGTGTCATGGGATTAGCTCCGGAAAATGAGAAAGTATAAGGGTTTCAGATATGTTGTTCGATCAGCGTCATGATCAGGGCAACACTGTCGCGAACCTCAAAGGTCTCCATCGCCTCGCGCACCTGTGCACTTTCATCGCGCAGCGCAGAAAGTGCCATCAGAAAAGCCTGGTCCTCCAGTGAATCCTCGCGAATAACACGGCTGAAACCTCGTGCTTCAAAGATATTCGCGTTGTCGATCTGGTCACCTCGACTTGCTGCAAGCGTCAGCGGCACCAGCAGATGAGGCTTTCTCGTCACGAACAGTTCATACAGAGAATTTGCGCCAGCCCGCGAGATGACCAGGGAGGAAGCAGCCAACACGTCACCGAACTCTTCGCGTATGAACTCTTTCTGAACGTAGCCGGCACAGGCCAGCGTCTCATCCACGTTGCCGGCACCGGTGACATGTACAATATCGAAATCCTCAAGCAACTCAGGCAGAACCGATCGAACCTGATCGTTGATCACCCGTGCACCCAGACTGCCACCAAACACCAGCAACACATCTTTTCCACCGTCAAACCCAAGGTAACGTCTGCCGTGTTCAGCATCGCCATTCAACAGTGCCGAGCGCACCGGCGTGCCCGCAATAAACACTTTCCCGTCTGGCAGATAACTGGCGGTCTCTTCGAAGGTAATGCAGATAGTTCGACAGAAAGGATAGGCCAGGCGATTCGCGAGACCTGGCGACACATCGGACTCATGGCTGATCACAGGAATACGCAGTAACCAGGCAGCGGCCACCACCGGCACGGAAACAAAGCCACCCTTCGAGAACACCAGGTCAGGCTGTTCACGCAAACAGACAACCAGGCTTTGCAGAAAACCCCAGATAACAAACAGCGGATCAATGAAATTCTGCCAGGAGAAATAACGACGCAACTTGCCTGAGGCGATCCCGTGAAACGGAATATCCAGTGCTGAAACCATTTCGTGCTCGATGCCACTCGCTGAGCCGATATAGGAACAGAGCCATCCGCGTTTTCGGGTTTCTTCGATCAGCGCGATGTTCGGCGTCACATGCCCTGCCGTCCCGCCTCCGGTAAACAAAATCTTAGGCATCAAAGACCCAGAGCGGCTTTAACAAAGGGAATCGTCACCTTCTTCTGCTGCATGAGGGTTTCATAATCCAGCTGTTCCACGAGTCTGGCGAGATGATGCATGTCACGCTGCGAACGGGAGAGAATAAAACGGCAGACTTCCTCGCTCATGTCGAAACCGCGTCTATGCGCCTTACGACGAATCACTTCGAGCTTGCCCGCATCATCAAGGTCGTCGGTCGAAACCAGATAGGCCCCTTTCAATCTGGATGCAAGATCCGCCAGCTCTGGCTTTAGATCGGATACAGGCAGAGTCGATGACAGGACCAGTTTACCTCCGGAGTCTTTCATGCCGTTCACAAGATGGAACAGGGCTTCCTGCCAGGCACGCTGATCGATGACATCATCGATATCATCCAGGCACACCAGCTGGCTGTACTCGAGACCTTCAAGAACTGACGGCTGAAGATCTGTCAGCGTGGGAAAAAAAATCACCCCATCCGCCACGGTGAGCCCTTCATGACACAACCCCTGAAGCAGATGAGACTTTCCCGTACCCGACGGACCATATAGCAGCACAAGCCCGTGCAGTTCACGAAGCCGGTCTCCTGCCACGCCAACATAATCGTCAAGGTGCGTGTGGTTTTCCAGGCGGAATCTGAGAGGCAGCTGCTCACGCACGATCAGAATCATCCTCCAGAGGACTGGCATCCGCGACAAGTTTGGAGTCATCGCCTTGAAAATAGTAGTCACTCTGGATATAGCTGGCGTGGAGATGGCGAACGAACACCATGATGACAGCGGCAACCGGCAGTGCCAGAAGAATGCCGACAAAACCGAATAACTGACCGCCTGCCAGTACAGCGAAGATCACGGCAACAGGATGCAGGCCAATCTTGTCCCCAACAAGCCAGGGTGTCAGCACCCAACCTTCCATGGCTTGACCAAAACCAAACACCATAACCACATAGAGCAGGTAAACCGGCTCCTGAAACTGAAACAGGGCGGCTATGGTGGCAGCGATAATCCCGACAAAGAATCCCAGGTAAGGGACGATCGAGGCCAGCCCGGATAACATGCCGATCAGAATCGCCAGCTCAAGACCGACAAAATAGAGCCCGATGGCATAAATACACCCAAGCAGGAACATGATGAGCAACTGACCCCTGAGGAAAGCACCCAACACCTCATCGCACTCGATGCAAAGGCGCACAAAAGTCGGCTCGATATCCCGCGGCAGCATCTGCCGAATCTGCAGCACGATGTCATCCCAGTCACGCATGATGTAAAACGCAACCACCGGGGTCAGACCAACCACACCAAGAGCGCCCAGGAAGGCGAATCCCGACTGAGTCACCTGACTCAGAATCGTGCCTACAACGCCACCGGTCCGCTGCCAGTTTTCAACGACCCCCGCAACGACCGTATCCATCTTTACATCGAAAGGATCTATGCCGAAATGCGTAACGATCCAGGGGCTTGCCGTCTGCTGCAGCCAGGCGAGAACAGCCGGAATATCCCTGATCAATTTGACGAACTCACCGATGACGAGGGGCAGAACAACCAGGATCACCGCACCGATGACCAGGCTGAATACGAGAAAGACAATCAGTACACCAGCACTTCGAGGCACCCGAAATCGCTCCAGGCGATCAACAATCGGGTCACCCAGGTAACCAAGAATGATACCTGCAAGAAAGGGTGCAAGAATCGGCTGCAGGAAATAGATCAGCACAAGGCTGACGGCAATCATAAGCAGCGCAAACGTTTTCTGCAGCGTCGACATGGTTAGATACTGTCCTTCCACCTGGGGTCATGGGCAAGTCTGGCCGTCCACATCCAGAGATAACTGACGCCATCCAGCGCCGTCATAATGGCCACGACCCAGTACCAGGCTGGGTAAAAGGTTTCCGGCAGTAAACCGGGGTAGGCCAAGTTTAGCAGAACGGATACCAGTAGCAGGATCTGCGCCGCCGTGGTGAATTTACCCAGCCAAGTTGGCTGGATTCTGGGAAATCCGGCCAGGGTCGTATAGGCAAAAACACCACCCAGGGTTGCGACATCTTTCACGATAATCAGCAGCATCAACATGGGTGGGAAATGACCAAGAACACCCAACGTCACGGTCGTGACAACCATCATGAGCTTGTCAGCCAGGGGATCAATCAGCTTGCCAAAGGCAGACTCCCAGCCGTATCGACGCGCCAGATAACCATCAAACCCGTCAGACATGCCGGAAATGGTGAACAGGACAAGCGCCAGCAGGAAATTTTCGTCGAGAATCGCAAAGGCGATCGGCAGAACCAGCAGCAGACGCAGCAATGTTATAGCGTTAGGAATAATACGAAAAATGCTGCGAGCCATAAGATCTACAGAAAAGAAGTTCTCCAAAAAAGACCTAGGGCTTCCAGCGATACATCAGCCGTCCGTTGCGCAGGTCGTTCCCTAAAAGCAGCAGCCTCTCATCCAACTCAATAATCTCGACCAGTTGATCGACCTGCCCCTCCGTCTCAAGCTCAAATCGGGCCACG
Source organism: Candidatus Azotimanducaceae bacterium (assembly GCA_965662805.1). Lineage (GTDB taxonomy): Bacteria > Pseudomonadota > Gammaproteobacteria > Pseudomonadales > Azotimanducaceae > UBA9659. The sequence continues at coordinate 45,638 of CBFIJB010000016.1, forward strand.
TCTCCCTGCAGGGAGACAATGCTGCTGTTCAATACAGGCGCAAGTTGTTCAAGATAGGCGCTCAACTCCGCGTAACGAGCCACATCAGCAACACCTTCGATTGTCAGGGTGACACGGGCTCGTGACGAGTCCAGCGCAAACCTAGCTGCCAGCTCGTTCGCAAGCTGATCGACCATATTTCGAACCAGTTCGTCTGAAGAAAACGCAACGGTCTCTCTGGACTCCCAGCCATCTGAAATGTAATAAGACCAGCGACCGCTCCAGCGACCACTGATTTCCTGCTGAATCCGCGCCGTCAGAATCGAATCGGGACTGTAGCGGGAAGATGCGCTCTCAACACGGTCCAGGAACGCACCCCATACCTCGGCGGTGCTGATTCGCGAGGCATCCTCGAGATCGAGAATAGGGAACAGTAAGGGTACCCCTCGTTCGGATGCCTGACTGACCAGAGAGCTGACAACACTGCTCGGATCTGACTCACTGAGTATTCGTCGTTCCTGCCCCTCGCTCACAGCGATCCATAGAAGCACCCCAGGCCGGTTGCTGCCCCATACCGGGAAGCTGGCATCTCTGAGCAAACGCGCAATAGCACTGGGTTCAAAATGCAGGGTCAACTCTCTGGCGGGGATCTCCTCCCCGTCAATCATCAGCGTCTTATCCGTAGAATCGTAACTGTACTGGTAATAAAACGACGAGGGATTTCGCAGGGAGCTACGCACCATACTGCTCTGCTCCACTTCCAGTGAACCAGAGACCCGAACCAGCACCTGCAACAATCCGGCTCTGGCCCCATCACGAAGCTGGGAGGAACCTTCACCCGTGACCAGCACCTTCGCTACATAGAGATCATCAACGGGAATGGCCCGCGAGTCGTGCGCAAAAACAAAAACCAGCAGAAGCATGAACAGTGCCTGTACAGGCCGATGGGTAAACGTGTGAATTCGCATCCGCATATTGTAACTTCATTACCTGGATTCAGCTGACAAAATTCAGACACGACTATGAAAAGCACAAGCAAGTTACTGACACTGATCATTCTCCTGTCCGCTCTGGGACAGGCACAGGGCAACGAAGTTCGGCCCTACTACGCTGAATACCGCGGTGAATATCAGGGATTGCCGGTGAAAGCGAAGGGTGTTCGAGAACTGATTCAACGTGAAGACGGCAGCTATCAGCTGACTTCGTCCGCAAGCGCCATGTTCATGAAAGTCTCAGAAGTGACCAATTTCGAGCTTATCAACGGAATCATTGTGCCGCAGAACTATCAATACCAGCGAAGCATGATGGGCAAAAAGAAGGCGGAACAGGTTCGCTTTGACTGGAACGCCGGTCTCGCCAGCCACGAAGACACCACATCGACCCTGGAGCCAGGTACCCTGGACAAGCTCAGCTATCAGGTGCAACTGCGGTTGGACGTCGCCCGGGCACTTGAGACCTCAAATACCGACAAACTTGAATACACCATCGCAGACGAAGAGAAGCGTAAACAGTACCAGTTCAGCTTTATCGGAGAACAAACACTGACCACGCCACTGGGCGAACTGCGAACCATCGCGGTTCAGAGACAACGCGAAGACAGGAACCGTCGTACCACCGTATGGCTTGCCCTGGACCATGACCTTCTTCTGGTTCGGCTGAAACAGGAACAACCGGACAGTGGATTCGAGCTGAACCTTAAGAACTTCAGGTTTCTGGATAACGTCGAGGTCCCTGCAAACTAGTGGTATCATCGCGGGCTTGATTCTGGCGTCCCCGATATTTTTTGGTAGCAGGTTATGAGCATCAAGTCTGATCACTGGATCCGTCGCATGGCGGAAAATGAGAACATGATTGAACCGTTCGAGTCGGGGCAGGTTCGACATGGTAACGACGGGAATCGCGTCATCTCCTATGGCACTTCCAGTTACGGTTATGACGTGCGCTGTTCCGACGAGTTCAAGGTATTCACCAACATCCACTCAGCCACGGTTGACCCAAAGGCGTTTGACGAGAAGAGTTTCGTCGACATCAAAAGCGATGTTTGCGTCATTCCACCCAACTCGTTCGCGCTGGCCAGAACCGTGGAGTATTTCAGGATTCCAAGAAGCGTACTCACGATCTGCCTTGGCAAATCAACTTATGCGCGCTGTGGCATCATCGTCAACGTGACGCCGCTGGAACCGGAATGGGAAGGCCATGTCACCCTGGAATTTTCCAACACCACCAATCTCCCTGCAAAAATCTACGCCAACGAAGGCGTTGCCCAGATGCTGTTTTTCGAGTCTGACGAGATCTGCGGCACGAGTTATGCGGATCGGGGCGGGAAATATCAGGGACAGACCGGGGTGACGCTTCCCAAGACTTAGGGTTTGGTTTTTTTGCTCCCGAGTAGCTGGCACTGTAGCGAGCAGTGTTCCAGATTTTGGTCGATCGAATAACTTGCCCGCGCTTCGCACTATCTTTTTTTCAAATGGCTGGCGCTGTAGCGAGCAGTGTTTCAGATTTTGGTGACTCGCAATGTCGTGCCCGCGCTTCGCCAAATGTCTTTCGAGAGTGTTCCCAACCTTAGAGCTTTGATGACGATACACCGTTTTCGCCGAAGCAGGAGCGCCTGCGGCGCGGGCACGTCCCGCCAAAAAACAAACAATCTGGACCACTGCTCGCGAGACCGCCAAGCACTCGCCACACACAAAAAACAAACAGTCAATCGTCGAGGATATTAATCCTCGGAGCCGAATCCACGGCATCCCGAAGAAAATCGTTCACCTGCGTCGCGATCTCCTTGAACACCTGGCTCGCCGGCGCATCCGGAGAGGAAACCACAATGGGTTTACCAGCGTCTGACTGCTCACGCACTTCCAGCGCGAGAGGCAGTTGCCCCAGGAGACGGGTTTCATAATCCTGCGCCACGGCTTCCCCGCCACCGCTGCCAAACACCGCTTCTGTATGACCACAGTTGCTGCAGACGTGAGTACTCATATTTTCAACGATGCCAATCACCGGAATCTCTACCTTGCGGAACATTTCAATACCCTTGCGCGCGTCCAGCAGAGCGATGTCCTGTGGCGTGGTAACAATCACAGCGCCGGAAATGGGAACGCGCTGGGCCAGCGTCAGCTGAATGTCTCCGGTACCGGGAGGCATATCAACCACAAGCACATCCAGCTCGCCCCATTCGGTCTGGGTCAGCAGCTGCTGCAGGGCGCCACTGGCCATCGGGCCGCGCCAGATCGCCGGTGTTCGTTCCGAAGTAACAAAGCCCATGGACATACAGCCAATGCCATGGGATTCAACCGGCTGCAGGAGTTCATTGGCGACATCCGGCCTGGTTCCTTCCGGCAACCCCAGCAAGGCTCCCTGGCTGGGACCATAAATATCCGCATCCAGTAAGCCAACCTTGAGGCCGGTCTGCGCCAGAGCCAGAGCAAGATTGACGGAAACCGTGGACTTGCCCACGCCGCCCTTGCCTGAGGCAACGGCAATAACATGACGAATTCCCTGAAGATCAAACTTTTCGATTGCTGCGTTACTGATTTTCCTGCTCCATCAAATGAATGGCGAACCCAGCGTCTATGATACGACGTGCAATAGCCTGCCTTCATCTATATATTTAGCACCCCAAATTCTGGAGCAGATTTTTCACATGGAGAAGCGGCGTATTCTGGTCACCAGCGCTCTGCCAAATGCCAATGGTTCAATCCATCTGGGGCATCTGATGGAGCATATCCAAACGGATATCTGGGTTCGTTTCCAGCGCATGCGTGGTCACGAATGTATCTACGTCTGCGCTGACGATACCCATGGTACTGCGACCATGCTGCGGGCTGAAGAACTCGGCACAACACCTGAAGCCCTGATCCAGGACGTGAACGCGGAACATCAGTCGGACTTTAATGACTTTCTGATCAGTCACGATAATTACTATTCCACGCATTCTCCAGAGAATCAGGAGCTTTCATCACTGATCTACAACAGGCTGGATGAAGCCGGGCAAATCACAACAAAGTCTGTCGATCAGCTCTATGACCCGGAAAAGCAGATGTTCCTTGCCGACCGTTTTATTGTTGGCTCTTGCCCCAAGTGCAAGACAGAGGGCCAGTACGGAGACAATTGCGAAGCCTGCGGTGCGACCTATGATGCGACAGATCTGATCGACCCTGTTTCGAAAATCTCCGGTGCAAAACCCGAGCTGAAGGAATCAAAACACTTCTTCTTTGCGCTCTCCAACTTCAACGAGTTTCTGGCAGACTGGACCCGCAGCGGCACGTTGCAGGACCAGGTCGCCAACAAGCTGGCCGAGTGGCTGGATACAGGACTGCAGGACTGGGATATCAGCCGGGATGCACCCTACTTCGGGTTCGAGATTCCCGGAGCGCCGGGCAAGTATTTCTACGTCTGGCTGGATGCACCTATTGGGTACATGGCATCTTTTCACAACTGGTGTGGTGAAAATAACGTCAACTTCGAAGACTTCTGGAAAAAAGACTCCGACTGCGAAGTGCATCATTTTATCGGCAAGGACATTGTGAATTTTCACGCCCTGTTCTGGCCCGCAATGCTGGATACGGCGGGTTTTCGAACACCTACAAGGGTTCAGGCGCACGGTTTTGTGACCGTGGATGGCCAGAAAATGTCAAAGAGCCGCGGCACCTTCATCAATGCCCGCACTTACCTGGATCATCTGAACCCGGAGTACCTGCGTTACTACTTCGCCGCAAAAATGAGCGGCAGTGTGGATGACCTCGATATTAATCTGGATGATTTCATCCAGCGGGTGAACTCTGACGTTGTCGGCAAGGTCGTCAATATCGCCTCCAGATGCGCTGGCTTTATCAACAAACAGTTCGACGGTCAGCTGTCCGACACTGCAGATAATCCATTGCTTAAAGACTTCTCAGGAGCCAGTGAGCAAATCGCTGAACACTATGAGAATGGGGATTATGGCAAGGCACTGCGTGAAATCATGGCGCTGGCCGACAAGGCTAACCAGTTCATCGACGAACACAAGCCCTGGATCATGATCAAGGAAGAAGGCAAACGCGATGAAGTTCAGCAGGTCTGTTCAGACGGCATCAACTTCTTCATGGGACTGGTGACCTTCCTGAAACCGGTACTACCCGCACTGGCCGAAAAGTCCGAAGCTTTTCTGAACGTACCGCCACTGGCCTGGTCAGACGCCGGCCAGCCGCTGGTTAGCCATCAGATCAACAAGTTCAAACCGCTGATGACGCGCGTTGAACCGGAAAAGGTAGAAGCCATCGTGAGCGACTCAAAAAATGACGAAACCCCGGCCGCTGAAAGCACGGGAGCGGCAGAGACGACCGAGGAAGAGTTTATCCAGTTTGACGACTTCGCTAAGGTGGACCTGCGGGTTGCCCGAATCGCCGCTGCCAACCACGTGGAAGGTGCCGATAAACTGCTGCAACTGACACTGGATCTGGGCGGAGAGACCCGCAACGTCTTCTCTGGGATCAAGGCGGCCTACAATACGGAAGACCTGGTGGGAAAACTCACGATCATGGTGGCCAATCTGGCGCCCAGGAAAATGAAGTTTGGCGTTTCGGAAGGTATGGTACTGGCAGCAGGACCCGGCGGTGAGGATATCTACCTGCTGGAACCCCATGAGGGCGCGACTCCGGGCATGAAGGTCAGTTAAGGCTCTCTTTCTTGTAACATACAGGCCATGCCTGACGCCCTGCTGATTCTCCTGACGACAATATTCGTCAACAATTTTGTGATGGTTCAGTTCCTTGGACTGTGCCCCTTCATGGGCGCGAGTCAGCGTATGGAAACGGCCATCGGCATGTCAGCAGCCACAACTTTTGTCCTCACGCTCGCCTGCGGCGTCAGTTACCTGGTCGACACTTATCTGCTTGGCCCCCTGAATCTCGAGTATCTGCGCATCATTGCCTTCATCGTGGTGATCGCCTCACTGGTACAGTTTTCCGAAATCGTGATGCGTGCGACACAGCCACTGCTTCATGAGGTGCTGGGAATTTTCGTGCCACTCATCACCACCAATTGCGCGGTCCTTGGTGTGGCTCTGCTTAATACCCGCGAGGCTCACGGACTGGCGGAATCTATACTCTATGGCTTCGGCGCGGCCGTCGGCTTCTCAGGTTTATTGATCATGTTCGCCGCCATCAGAGAAAAGCAGGAAGCTGCAGACATTCCAGGCCCCTTCCGGGGCGCCGCCATCAATATGATTACGGCAGGTCTGCTGTCGCTGGCCTTTATGGGCTTTGCGGGGATGGCCTGATGCTGGCGGATATTGCACTCATTACCGGTATCGGTCTGGTCTCCGCCTGGCTGCTGACGGGTTCCCGCAGAAAATTCGAACCCGCGACAGACGATCTTGTCGATCAGATCAACCGAAAATTACCGCAGACACAATGTGCACAGTGTGGCTACCCCGGTTGCCGACCTTATGCAGAAGCGATCGCTGGCGGCGAAGCCATCAACAAATGTCCACCCGGCGGTGAGGCGACCATCAGGGTACTGGCCGATCTGCTGGGTCGCGAACCTTTGTCGCTGGATGAATCTGTTGGCAGCGCTTTGCCGCCGGCGGTCGCAGTGATCAGAGAAGATGAATGCATAGGCTGTAAACTGTGTATTGTTGCCTGCCCGGTTGATGCCATCGTCGGTGCACAGGGACAGATGCATACGGTTATCGAGTCTGTCTGCACCGGCTGTGACCTCTGTCGCGAACCCTGCCCGGTGGACTGCATTGATCTGGTATTTCAGCCGGAGACCGCCGTACCCGACTTTCCGGATATCAAAACGCCCTGCATCAACTGTGGTGATTGTGCCGTTGCCTGTCCGAAAGCCCTGCAACCTCAGCTGCTTCTCTGGCACAGAAACGATACTGAACGCGCCAGGGCGCTGGAGCTGGATCTATGTATTGAGTGCCGGCGTTGTGATCGAGTGTGTCCCAGCGATATCCCACTGACGGATATCTTTCGCGTCACCAAGACAATCACACGATCAGAAGACCAGGCAAAACAATCAGCCGAGGCTGCCGAGGCAAGATATCTCGCACGCGAAGACAGGCTTTCAACAAAAGAAACCCAGGTAGTCAAAAGACCATCACTGGATGACCGGCAGGCACTGCTCGCCTCGCTCAAGGAAGACACTTGAAGACCAGCCAGATCATGAACCTGACGCTGCTGGCTTTGCTGCCTGGCACAGGCATGTACGCCTGGCATTTCGGCACCGGCATCCTGCTGAATCTTCTGATCTGCGCTGCCACGGCGATGATAACTGACTATGTCGTCTTGAAACTGCGCGGCAGAAAATGGCACCTGGACCACGCCAGCCTGGTGACCGCCCTGCTGCTCGGGCTCTGCCTGCCGCCGCTGTTACCCTTATGGATGGCTGCGCTGGCAACCGTGTTTGCCCTTCTTTTCGGCAAGCACATGTATGGCGGTACCGGCCACAATGTTTTCAATCCGGCTATGGTCGGGTATGCCATGCTGATCGTCTCCTTCCCGTTGGCCATGTCTTTCTGGCCGGCAACGGCAATCCATGATCCGGCAAGCCTGCTCGAGATCAAAGGTGCATTGACTCAGGAGCTCCCAGGCAAGGCAATTTTTGACGGTGTCACTTCGGCAACCCCCCTTGATGACTACAAGTTCCGAGAGGCGACGACAAATCAGGAATATTTCACAGCCGCTGCCCAGGACAATTTCATGAAATGGGTCTGGATCAATGCGGCCTTTTTACTCGGTGGACTGATGTTGATTTACCTGAAGGTCATCTCCTGGCAGGGACCGGCAGCGTTTCTCGGCACCTTGGTACTGCTGGCTGTCGTTTTCTACGATGGGGGGTCTTCCGCCAGCCTCGGGTCACCGGCCTTTCACCTGATGACAGGCGCTACAATGCTGGCGGCATTCTTTATCATTACCGATCCGGTGAGTCGGCCAACCTATCCCCGGGGTATTCTGGTTTTCGCCGTGGGAGTCGCGTTGATCACTTTCATTATCAGAACCATTGGCGGTTACCCGGAGGGCGTCGCATTCGCTGTATTGCTGATGAATGCCACTGCACCCGTCATCGACCAGTTCTTCCAGACCAGGGAGATCACCAATGAAGCTGCTTAAACCTGTCGCGCTTGCGCTCACCTGCGCGCTGCTCCTGGCTGGCCTGAACGGGCAGACACGCGGCGTCATTGCTGACAACCAGAAGTATTTCGAACAGCAGCAACTGCGGCTGATGGTTGCAGAAGTCACCGCCAACCCGCAATTGAAAGAGACGATTGAGGGCTACGAGGTTCTGGATGAGGGTAATCTCGTCGCACTGATTACCCGTGTATCGACGAGCAAGGGCTACAACGGCGATATCTCTCTGCTGGTTGCACGTACACCTGACAGCAAGGTTCTGAGTGTCCGCACGACCAGTCACCAGGAAACCCCTGGTATCGGTGACAAGATCGATATCAATATCTCTGACTGGATGACACAGTTCCGTGGACGAACCCCGGAGTCAGACTTCTCCCTGGTACCCGATGGCGATATCGACGGTATCACCGGTGCCACCATCACATCCAGAGCCGTATCCCAGGCAGTCAGTGAGGCACTGACGCCATGAACACGATCCCGACCACGCGCAAAGACATCAGTCGACAGGGGCTATGGTCCAATAACCCTGCCCTGGTACAGATGCTGGGACTCTGCCCACTGCTGGCCGTTTCAAACAGCGTCGCAACAAGCCTCGGGCTTGGCGTGACAACCCTGGTTGTACTGGTGCTTTCAAACCTGGTCATCAGCCTGATTCGCCATCTGCTGGATGAGGAGACGCGCCTGCCAGTCCAGATTATGGTGATCGCGACCTTTGTGACGATGGCCGACCTGCTACTACAGTACGCGTTTTTTGAACTGCACCAGCGCATCGGTCTGTTCGTCGCATTGATTGTCACGAACTGCACACTTCTGGGGCGCGCGGAAGCGTTCGCATCAAGGAACCCTATACAGAACGCATTACTGGATGGACTCATGATGGGTCTGGGATTCCTGCTAGTGCTGCTGGTCATGGGTTCGGTCAGAGAGTTACTGGGACAGGGAACTATGTTTGCCAATCTGCATCTGCTCACCGGCCTGCCGGATGCTACGATTCATGTCGCAGACTCAGGCTTCCTGCTGCTGATACTGCCACCGGGCGCCTTTCTGACACTAGGTTGCCTGATCGCGCTGAAAAACGTCATCGATGGAGCTGTTCGTTGAACGCCGAAAAACGCTACGAGATTCTTGCACGCCTTAGAGCAGAGAACCCCAATCCCACCACAGAACTCAGATATGACTCAGATTTTGAGTTACTCATTGCTGTCATTCTTTCCGCTCAGGCAACAGACGTCAGCGTTAACAAGGCGACGGAGAAGCTTTACCCGGTGGCCAACACTCCTGAAGCCATAGCTGCCCTCGGGCTGCGCAAGCTGAAGAGCTATATAAAAACCATTGGCCTCTACAACGCCAAGGCAGAGAACATCATCAAAACCTGTCAGATTCTCGCTAAAGACTACAACTCGCAGGTACCAAGAACGCGGGAAGAGCTGGAGGCCCTGCCCGGAGTCGGCCGCAAAACCGCCAATGTAGTTCTGAACACGGCATACGGGGAACCCACCATGGCCGTAGACACGCATATCTTCCGGTTCTCCAACCGGACGAAGTTCGCCCCCGGCAAGAATGTTCTTCAGGTAGAGAAGAAGCTTCTGAAAGTCATCCCTGATGAGTTCATCCGAGATTCACATCACTGGCTGATACTTCATGGCAGGTACATTTGTACGGCACGCAATCCAAGATGCGGAGCCTGCGTGATTTATGACCTGTGTGAGTACAAGGATAAGACTGAACTGGATTGAGAGGCTCAGTCACTCTATGATCTCTGAAAGCTCTGAGAACAGATCAATATGCCGCAACCCCAGGAACCGCTGATTGTCGACGTTGAAGCCTCAGGTTTTGGAGGCGACAGCTACCCCATAGAGATAGGCCTTGCCCTGCAGGATGGCAGCAAGTTCTGCACCCTGATTTCTCCCGCCCCGGACTGGACGCACTGGGATGATGACGCACAAACAGTGCATCGTATATCTCGAGATATACTGGAAACCTACGGCAAACCCATGCGCGAGGTTGCGCTTTTTCTGAATGACATTCTCGCTGGCAAGACGGTGTATACAGATGGCTGGGTGGTCGACAAACCCTGGTTGACCCGACTGTTCCACGCCGCCGGCGTTGATATGGATTTCACGGTCAGTTCTCTCGAAATGATCCTCTCACCGGAGCAGATGGAAGTCTGGCACGACACCAAGGACAAGGTCATCGAGGATATGGAGCTGAAGCGCCACCGCGCCAGCTACGACGCGCTCATCATTCAGGAAACCTACAAGCGGACATTGTCGCCGCAAACCTGAATGTTGAGATTCTTTAGAACCGCTAGTTAAGCTTTCGCCCAAGTTTTGTTGCCAGCTTCAGGCGCAACGCGTTCAGCTTGATAAAGCCGCCGGCATCGGACTGATCATAGGCGCCCGCATCATCCTCAAAGGTGACGATGTCCGCATCGTATAAGCTGTCGGCTGCTGACTCACGGCCCACGACCATGACGTTACCCTTGTAAAGCTTCAGGCGAACCTTCCCGTTGACGTGCTCCTGCGATTGGTCAATCAGTGCCTGCAACGCCTTGCGTTCGGGAGACCACCAGTAGCCGTTGTAAATCAGGCTCGCATAACGTGGCATCAACTCATCCTTCAGGTGAGCAAGCTCACGATCCAGCGTGATTGATTCAATCGCGCGATGACCTTTGAGCAGAATCGTTCCACCCGGCGTTTCGTAACAGCCGCGGGCTTTCATGCCGACGTAACGGTTCTCCACAATATCTACGCGACCAATGCCGTTTTCACCTCCGACCTTGTTCAGGTATGCAAGAATCTCGGCGGGCGACATGGTGTTGCCATCTATCGACACGACGTCGCCCTTCACATAACCCAGCTCGATATAAGTCGGCGCATCCGGTGCTTCTTCCGGCGAAACACTCCAGAGCCACATCGGTTCTTCCGGCTCTGCAGCGGGGTCTTCAAGAATACCGCCCTCATAGGAGATATGAAGAAGATTGGCGTCCATGGAATAAGGTGACTTTTCACCCTCGTGCTTCTGATCCACCTTGATCTGGTGCTTCTCACAGAAATCCATCAGTGCTTCGCGGGAATTCAGGTCCCAGTCGCGCCAGGGCGCAATGACCGTAACATCCGGCTTCAGACCGTAGACACCCAGCTCAAATCGAACCTGGTCGTTCCCCTTGCCGGTAGCTCCGTGGGCAATCGCCTGTGCGCCGGTTTCATTCGCAATATCCACCAGCCGCTTGGCAATCAGAGGCCGGGCGATGCTTGTGCCCAGCAGGTACTCACCTTCATAGATGGTATTGGCGCGAAACATGGGAAAAACAAAGTCCCGGACAAACTCTTCACGCACATCATCGATAAAGATTTCCTTGACGCCCATACTTGCCGCCTTCTCGCGGGCAGGCGCAAGCTCTTCACCCTGCCCCAGGTCTGCGGTATAGGTCACCACCTCACAACCATAGGTTTCCTGAAGCCATTTCAGGATTACCGAGGTATCCAGACCTCCTGAATAGGAGAGCACTACCTTGTCGAATTCTGCCATCGACCTTTTCCTGTATTTCCCATTTTTCAAAGAGGCGCCATATTACACGGTTTTCAGCGTGGTACAATTCGGCCCATCACGCATCCGGCCTATACATGCAGACCATTACATTAAAACGTCCCGACGACTGGCATATCCACCTGCGGGACGACACGTATCTTGAAAGAACCGTCAAAGACGCTGCCCGGTACTTCGGGCGGGTACTGGTGATGCCAAACCTGGTGCCACCGGTCACCGATGTCAGTCTGGCAAAGAACTATCGCGATCGAATACTGGCTCATGCCCCGGACGGCTTTACTCCGGTTATGACCCTTTATCTGACGGACGAGACGAGTACCGACACCGTGGTCGCCGCCGCTCAATCCGGCTTCGTTCCGGCGTTCAAACTTTACCCGGCAGGCGCGACAACGAACTCCGCCTTTGGCGTCAATGCCATTGAAGCGCTGTTCCCGATATTCGAGGCGATGCAGAAACACAATGTCGTACTGTCTATCCATGGAGAGGTGACAGACCCTGCCGTGGATATTTTCGATCGTGAAGCAGTATTCATCGAAGAGATGCTGACACGGATTGTGAAGGAGTTTCCGGAATTACGCGTTGTACTGGAGCACATCACCACCAGGGAAGCAGCGCAATTTGTTGCCGAATCCAGTGACAAGGTGGCAGCGACAATTACGGCACATCATCTACTGTTTAATCGCAATGACATGCTGGTGGGAGGGGTGAAGCCCATTCACTACTGTCTGCCGATTCTAAAGCGGGATATCCATCAACAGGCGTTGATCACTGCCGCCGTTTCGGGAGACAACAGCTTTTTCCTCGGTACCGACTCTGCCCCCCATCCCAGACATGCCAAAGAAAATGCCTGCGGTTGCGCTGCAGGTTGCTATACCGCTCATGCGGCAATCGAGCTTTATGCAGAAGTTTTTGCCGCTGAAAATGCATTGGAACAGCTTGAAGGATTCGCCAGTGAGTACGGCGCTGATTTCTACGGCTACGAGCACAACAAAGATACGATTCAACTTTCTTCAGAGACCTGGCAAGTCGACGCGTCGCTGACCTTCGGCGATGATGAACTTATACCTACTCGCAGCGGCGAAACCATCGCCTGGCGGGTAACAACCGGGGCAAGATACCCCTAATAGAGCAACTCTTGACCGAATCATCGGACCGAAAAAAATTACCCATCGCCCATCGATTCCGCGGTTTTCTGCCGGTGGTGATGGACCTGGAGACTGGCGGCTTTAATTCAAAGACGGATGCACTTCTGGAAAGCGCGATTGTCATTCCCGAGATGGACGACGATGGTTTCCTGATGCCGGGTGAACGGGTCTTTTTCAATATCGAACCCTTTGAAGGTGCCAATATTGAGCCATCCGCGCTGGAGTTTACCGGAATTGATCCGGATCACCCTTTCCGCATGGCCGTGCCGGAACAGGAAGCACTGGCAGAAACCTTCAAGGCCGTGCGTGCCGAAGTGAGAAGGACGGGATGCAATCGGGCAATCATCGTCGCCCACAATGCCAGCTTCGACCAGGGGTTCCTGAACCAGGCAGTGGAACGTTGTGGTATTAAACGCAATCCATTCCATCCTTTTTCTGCTTTCGACACCGCAACCCTGTGTGGACTGGCTTTTGGTCAGACTGTGCTGGCACGAGCCTGCCAGGCAGCAGGGATCGAGTTCGACAGTGAAGAAGCCCATTCAGCCAAGTATGACTGCGACAAGACCGCTGAGGTCTTCTGCCACATCGTCAACCGGTGGCGACAACTGGGTGGTCTTGAGGAATAAGTTTACTGACACGAACCCATAAAAAAGCCCGCTAAAAGCGGGCTTTTTTTGGACCAGAAAGGGATTACCCGTCGAGGCCATCCAGCGCTTTCTGGAATCGGTTGGCGTGAGACCGCTCAGCCTTGGCCAGCGTTTCCATCCAGTCAGCAATTTCGTCAAAACCCTCGTCGCGAGCTGTTTTAGCCATGCCCGGGTACATGTCTGTGTACTCGTGGGTTTCACCGGCAATAGCAGCCGCCAGGTTGTCAGATGTCGAGCCAATGGGCAGACCGGTAGCAGGATCACCAGTTTCTTCCAGATACTCAAGGTGTCCGTGTGCGTGACCGGTTTCACCTTCAGCAGTCGATCTGAAAACGGCCGAAACATCGTTATAGCCTTCAACATCAGCTTTGGCTGCGAAGTACAGGTAACGGCGGTTTGCCTGAGATTCACCGGCAAAAGCGTCCTTCAGATTCTGTTCGGTTTGACTACCTTTCAAGCTCATGATCTTTCCTCGCAAAGCGTTGATTGTGATTGAGGCGCCAGTATAAAGGCGGACTTCCGCCTAAGACAACCACGCTGAAGAGCCTTCAGCTAATTAAGAGCCCTCAGCTCAAAAAGAGCCTTCAGCTAATAAAGAGCCTTCAGCGGATAAAGAGCCCTCAGCCAACAAAGAGCCTTCAGCTAATAAAGAGCCCTCAGCTAATAAAGAGCCCTCAGCTAATAAAGAGCCCTCAGCTAATAAAGAGCCCTCAGCTGGATGCCGCTTCAGCAGCCTGCTTGATCATCGGCTGAAGTTCACCGCTCTGATACATTTCGACAATGATGTCGCAGCCACCAACCAGTTCACCGTCGATAAACAGTTGCGGGAAGGTCGGCCAATCGGATACCTGTGGCAGATTGCTGCGGATCTCCGGATTGGAAAGAATATCGATGTAGGCAAAACGTTCACCACAGGCCATCAGAACCTGTATGGCCTGCGAAGAAAAACCGCACTGTGGCTGGTCCGGTGAACCCTTCATGTAAATAAGGATGGGATTACTGGCGATCTGCTCGCGAATGGTTTCATGGATTTCCATTGGTGCTTCCGTGACTTTCAAATTTGGCGCGCATTGTACCCTGATTACGGAGTGTTTATCATCGCCTCCTTTTGCAGCGATATTGCTATAGGCCTTATTCTGCAGGTCTTAATCAGGAGAGATTCCCAATGACAGATGCAATCATGCCGACCTACGGAAGAATGGACGTCGCCTTTACCAAGGGCGAAGGTGCCTGGCTGACCGATGAGAACGGCAAACGGTATCTGGATGCGCTCTCCGGACTGGCTGTGGTCGGGCTTGGTCACGCAAACGAAGCCGTCACCAGGACCATCAGCGAACAGTCTGGCTCACTGCTGCACACCTCCAACCTGTATCGAATACCGAATCAGGAAGCACTGGCAGACAAACTGCAGCAGATCTCAGGCATGGACAACATGTTTTTTGCCAATTCCGGCGCTGAGGCCAATGAATGCGCCATTAAACTCGCCCGCCTGTACGGGCACAAAAAGGAAATCGATAACCCCAACATCATTGTTGTCGATGCGAGTTTTCACGGCCGAACACTGGCCACACTAACAGCAACCGGCAACCGCAAGGTGCAGGCCGGCTTTGAACCCCTTGTTAAGGGTTTCATTCGCGTCCCGTTCAACGATCTGGACGCAGTACGCCAGATTGCTGAACATCAAAAAGAAGTGGTTGCCGTCATGGTAGAGCCTATCCAGGGCGAGGGTGGTATCCAGGTTCCTGATGACGACTACCTGAGTGGTTTGAGAGAAATCTGCGATGCAAACGAGTGGCTGTTGATTCTGGATGAAGTTCAGACAGGAAACGCGAGAACCGGAACTTACTTTGCCTATCAGGGCTACGACATCATGCCGGACGTCGTGACAACTGCTAAGGGACTTGGTAATGGCATGCCCATTGGTATCTGTCTGGCCAGGGGCAAGGCTGCCCATGTACTGCAACCGGGTAATCACGGATCTACTTTCGGCGGTAATCCGCTTTCCTGTGCAGTGGGTCTGACGGTTATTCAGGAGATCGAAGACAAAAACCTGGCCGATCGCGCCAGGGAACTTGGTGATCGGATGCG
The DNA here is from genome assembly GCA_965662805.1 of Candidatus Azotimanducaceae bacterium. GTDB lineage: Bacteria > Pseudomonadota > Gammaproteobacteria > Pseudomonadales > Azotimanducaceae > UBA9659. Next base: position 61,163 of record CBFIJB010000016.1, read on the forward strand.
AGCCAGGTTTCAGGAAAGGCTGGGACACCTCAACAACGTAAAGGATATCCGCGGCAAGGGGCTGATGATCGGCATTGAACTGGACTCACCCTGTGCAGACATGGTGGCCAGAGCACTGGATAAAGGCATCCTGATCAATGTCACCGTGGACAAAGTCATCAGATTACTGCCTCCACTGATCATCACTGACGAAGAAGCAGACCAGATCTGCGATATGGTGAGCGAACTGGTGGAAGCTGTTTAATCGAGCAAGGTGGTGATCGGCAGCTTCTTGCCGATTCCCCAGCCCTGGGCGTAGTCGACGCCGATCTCACGCAGAATTTCGAGGATCTCCTCATCTTCCACGTATTCCGCGATCGTTTTCTTACCCATGAAATGACCGATCTCGTTGATCGATTTCACAACGGCGTAGTCACTTGGATTATCTTTGATGTCCTTGACGAAAATGCCATCAATCTTGAGATAGTCCACAGGCAGTGTTTTGAGATAAGAGTAAGACGACAAGCCGGTACCGAAATCATCCAGAGAGAAGTTCACACCGATAACCTTCATCCTTTCCATGAAATCAAAGACATCATCGAGACTGCCGATCGCGGCGGTCTCCGTGATTTCAAAGCAGACCTTGGAAGTTGGGAGTTTTGTTCGATCAAACTGTTCCAGCACGAATTCCATGAAGTCATCTTCGGTCAACGAGTTACCCGAGATGTTGATTGAAAAAGCCACAAGGTGATCGAGTTTCAATATATTGCTGGAGATAAAATCAAAAGCATTTCTGATGACCCACCGATCAACCCCCCCATTCGATTGAATTTCTCTGCGGCAACGATGAAGCCCTGGGGCGGCAACGGTTTGTCATCTTCGTCCAGAACGGTAAGAAGAATCTCGTAATGCACATCGGGATTATCCGGATCAATCGGCTTGATCATCTGACAGTTAAGCTCGAACCGATTCTGATCAAGCGCCTTGTCGATATGTGATACAAACTCCATGATATCAAGACGATGTTCCATCTCGGTATCATCTTCTTTGTACTCGTGGATACGGTCACGGCCTGCTTCTTTGGCTGCAATACAGGCTGCATCAGCACTTCGCATGACTCTCGCAACACCTTCCGTTTCCTGGTGCATGAAGTACAAGCCACAGCTGGTCGTCAGTGAATAAACATCACCTTCCCATTCGAAACGCATGGCTTTGACCTGTTCGCTGATCTTTCGCATCAGCGACTGGCCTAACTCCTGATCACAACGATTGACGAGCACACCAAATTCATCACCGCCGAGTCGCGCTATCTGGGCATCCATGTGCTCAAGATTCTGTTCCAGCAATCTGGCAACGTTAACGAGCAACTGGTCACCGGCTGAGTGTCCACTGGTATTGTTAATCACCTTAAACTGGTCAAGATCCAGATAGGCGCAAAGATGGGTAAGCTCATCAAGCTTGGCCGACTCAAGTGCCTTTTCAAGCTCACGCTCGAACTCCTTACGGTTCAGAAGCCCGGTGAGATCATCATGGGTTGCCTGATGAGTTAACTGGTTATGCATGTTCTGCAGCATGCGATGAGAGGCACGTTCGGTGACCGGAATATCTGATTCTTCAAGAATTCGAACCTCATTCCGATGAATCTTGGTTGCCAGTTCTTCGACGGAAATATCGTGCGTTTTTACCCCTCGACGGTTTACGAAGACAAAGCGGGTAGCATCTTCATTCGCCCAGGCAACAATGGATATCTCGTTCTGCTTCAGGAATTCGATCCAGGCCCCAACATGCAGACGCTGCGCACGGTCGTAACAACGCTGCCAGAGACTATCGCCTTCGTTCTCGGTCCGTAAACGTTCGCGCTCGGCTTCCTGCTCTGTGAGATCTGTAAAACCGAGATTTTCGGCGCTCGTTTCCTGCTTAAGGGCGATCTTCGGCAAGTCTTCAACCGAAACATCACCGGAAATCACCTGGCGCAGGGAGTTAATCAGAGGGATTCGCTGACCCGGTTCATAGGAGATTGAGTCGAGACCTTCCTCGATGTGGCTCAGCAATTCTTCCGGCGGCATATAGTCAGGAGACGCGGAAGGATCACTATCCCCGTCCAGGTGCTTGAATACCTGATCCAGAGCCTGCACATGTCTTTGCCAGCTGCTGCTGTCGGAACCTTCACGCAGATGAGTGTTTACCAGCAGGTTTCGCCAGCCCGGCATCAACAGTTTGTAGAGCACCTCGGGCACTTCACGACCGGCATTCGCCGCCCGGAATTCTCGATCAGTTCGTCTTCCAGAGTACTGAGCAGATCCTGAACTTCGTCGACTTCAAAGAAGTCCGTATCGTCGTCGTAGTCATTTTCGTCTTCGATACCGCCCTTCGCGCCAATCAGTTCACGGACAGAGCTGTAAATATTGCGAATGGCTTCGCCGACATCATCAGTTCGACTTCGTTTTGGTTTTTGCGGTTCCTGGAAACGCTCCTGTTCGGGCTCTTCGTCATCCTCGTCTCTTCGACGTCTACGTCGACGACGTGAACTCTGTGGCTGTGGTTGTGTTTGTTCCTGCCTTCTTCGACGACGCCGAGGTTTCTCCTCTTCAAGCTCCTCTTCAAGCTCCTCTTCAAGCTCGTCATCATCCTCATCCGGCTCATCTTCTTCTATCGCTTCCGGCTCTTCTTCTACAGCTTCCTTTCCGGCTTCTTCCTGTTTGGGTTTGGCGCTTTCCGAAGGTGTGATGTAATCGTCATCCAGCTCCGGAAACAGACCGGAATCTTCCAGAAGCTTGGTGGCAGACATATAAAGCTTACGAAACAGCGGCAAGATATTATTTTCATAGCCCGTGTAGACCTTCTGTCGAACTTCCTTGTTCAGATCGACCTTCTGCATAGCCTCATCGAAGGCATGCGTAAATACCGCCGTCCCGAGTGGGTTAGCTTCAGCATGCCCCCAGCTGTCCACGATCATGCCCATACGCTGCAGAAGTTCATTCAGAAACTTCTCATAGCTTCGCTCGCTGCGCGAGATGATGTTGGCGACAGCGAGCCAGTCTTCAAACTCGTCTGTATTGATCAATGACAGTTTGACGCGTTCCTGAGATTGCGCCTTACGTTCTTCGTTGGCCTTACGGCGGGCTTCCAGCAGAGAGTTAAGATCCCTCGGATCATCAAACTGGTTAAGGATCTCCTTGCCGAAATCCTGCCCAACCTGCTTCTTGGCTTTTTCCAGTGTCGACATAGCCGCGAAGTATTCGCTCTGCTCTGCATTCGACTTGGCGTTCTTGGCGAGTTCCAGCAACTCGGTATCCATGTACGAGAAAATCCCGTTAACCATCTCGGGGATTATCTGTGCCGCTTCCTTACGCGATTGCGCAACGATTTTCTGAGCGTCATCAGGCTTGAGGCCACCACTGAGAAACGGGGATGAAGCAGTTGAAGTGCTGGCAGGTGCTTTCTTTTCAGCACTGTTATCCGATGAAGCGGTTTCTTTGCCGGCAGGCGCATCAGGTTCGACAGGCTTGCCCCCGGAATGCTCGCTCAGAGTATCCAGCGCTTCCTCATCCATACCATTCGGGAAGTTGATACCTACACCGGTATCCATCACCCTGACGATCTTTCCTTACAGGCGAAAATGCTTGTCTTTGCCGTCGCCGGGAACACTGAAATGAATACCGACTGTCTCTCCCTGGTTTATGCCGGGCAGATTTCGTCGTGGCCGACCATTTTGCTCGACCAATAGCATACCGCCATCACAGAAATCCTGGATCTGACAAAGCCATGACCGACCGACCTGGGGATGAACCAGGGCGTTCAGACTGATGGCATATCTGGTACTGGCGCGCTTATCCATACTATCTAGAGACTAAAGGAGCCTTGTGATACCAAGAGCCAGTGACCAGTGAATAGTGTTGTTCTGAAAGGGGACAACAGGATGGGCGGGTATGAATGAGACTGCTGCGGCGAATCTTGTTAACGGCCGTTGGCGACTACTATACGGTTTCGTCCAGTTCTTTTAGCATCGTAAAGGGCACGGTCAGCACGGTCCAGAATCTGCTGCGCGGTATCCCCCTGCCGGTACTCTGTAATGCCAACGGATGCCGTCACCCGGTAACGGGGCTCCTCGCGCGTAACATGCATATCACGAAGACCTGCAGCCAGACGTTCAGCACCACGGACCGCATCTTTTTCATGCGTGCCCGGAAAGACCAGGACAAACTCTTCCCCACCGATTCTGGCAACGCAGTCGATCTCTCGAACGACATGCTCGGCAACACGGGCAAAACTGCGCAAAACATCATCACCAGTGGAATGACCGAATCGGTCATTGACCTTCTTAAAATAGTCGAGGTCTACGTAGCAAACCGAGAAGGTATAGTTCTTGCGCTCAGCCATGGCCTTTTCGCGATTCAATACCTCTACGAGATGACGTCGGTTGTAGACGCCCGTCAGCTCATCGCGAACCGCCAGTTCCTTGATCTGCTCAAGGGCTTTCCCGAGCTCCTCATTCTTGTCAGTGATGACCGTCTCGATCACATTGCGTTCAAACTGATAAAGCGCTGGGCCAAAAACCAGCACCAGGGCAAAAGCGATCACCAGAACCATCTCGGTGACCCAACCCAGGGCATCAACATTCGTCAGATACACCACGCTCAACATGTAGATCAGAAGCCCACAACAGGCAACGAAAATCTGTTGTGATCTAGACAGTCGATTTGCACCCGTAACCACCATGGCGAGACCGGACAGCAGGACAACAGCCTTCAGCTCGATAGCAAAGTGCGAGGTAATGACCACAACGGTCAGCGCCCAGATCATCTGAGCGACCGCCATGTCCGGGTCTTCCAGGTTCAGATTCCATTCAACACCGACCAGCAATGCCAGGAAGACGAAACCTGCAATGGCAAGCGACGAGAGCGCGAACAGTTCAATCGCGCTGATGCTCATGTAGCCAATAGACAGCACGGTCCAGCAAACCATCAGATGGACAAAGATCCCTGCACCCAGCGTCGCAACGCGAAATATCCGCGCCTTTTGCTGCATATTGAAGTCGTCAATGATGGCCATATGAGGTCCGAACGGCTTGAAACCGGTTGGAAAGCGCAGATTTTAGGCGCTGGAGTTCTACATAGGTGTAACAGTTTTGTAACTTTTTATGGGTTCTGGGCTTACAAAGGGTTTCGCGGGCAGTGGGTCAGATGGTCGCTACTGATGGTAAGTGCCCGCGCTGTGGGCAATTTTATGGGTTCTGGGTTTACAAAGGGTTTCGCGGGCAGTGGGTCAGATGGTCGCTACTGATGGTAAGTGCCCGCGCTGTGGGCAATTTTATGGGTTCTGGGATTACAAAGGGTTTCGCGGGCAGTGGGTCAGATGGTCGCTACTGATGGTAAGTGCCCGCGCTGTGGGCAATTTTATGG
>CBFIJB010000017.1:0-65424 GCA_965662805.1 Candidatus Azotimanducaceae bacterium
CGGTGTTATCTCCATTAAATGATCTTCGTAAAATCAGTTTAATGAATGCCGGTGTCCCCCGTTAATGATGAAGAACCAAAAAGCCCGCTTAAAGCGGGCTTTTTTGTGTGCACTTGTTTCCTTATCTTGATACTAGTCATCTTGATGCTAATCCAGGAAACTCTTCAGATGATCAGACCTGGACGGGTGACGCAGCTTGCGCAGCGCCTTGGCTTCAATCTGACGTATGCGCTCACGCGTTACATCAAACTGCTTGCCGACCTCTTCCAGCGTATGGTCAGTATTCATATCAATACCGAATCGCATACGAAGTACCTTCGCTTCCCTTGCGGTAAGTCCAGACAAGACGCCGCGGGTTGCTTCCTGCAGACCTTCCTCAGTCGCCGTATCAACCGGCGAACCAACCGATGCGCCTTCTCCGAGATTGGAATCCGAATCCAGGAAATCACCAAGATGCGAATCTTCATCGTCACCGATCGGGGTTTCCATAGAAATCGGCTCTTTCGCGATTTTCAGGACGCGTCGAACTTTGTCTTCCGGCATTTCCATTCGCTCGCCCAGCTCTTCCGGTGTAGGCTCACGACCCATTTCCTGAAGCATCTGACGACTGATTCGAGACAGCTTGTTAATGGTCTCAATCATGTGGACAGGGATACGGATGGTGCGCGCCTGGTCAGCTATCGATCGGGTAATCGCCTGCCGAATCCACCAGGTGGCGTAAGTTGAAAATTTATAACCGCGTCGGTATTCAAACTTGTCCACAGCCTTCATCAGACCGATGTTGCCTTCCTGAATCAGGTCAAGGAACTGCAGACCTCGGTTGGTGTACTTCTTCGCGATCGAAATCACCAGACGCAGGTTAGCTTCAACCATGTCTTTCTTCGCACGACGTGCTTTAGCCTCACCGATAGACATACGGCGATTGATGTCCTTGATCTCAGAGACTTCGAGACCACAGCCCTCGGAAGCCTGCTTGATGCGCTTCTGGGCACGAACAATATCGTCTTCAAATTTCTTCAGCTTGTCATGGCCAGCCTTGATCTGTTTCTGCACCCACTTCAGATCAGTTTCATTCCCAGTGAATTTCTCCAGGAAGATCTTTCGTGGCATCTTTGCTCGGCGCACGCAGGTGTTCATGATGTGGCGTTCCTGCCGCCGGATCTGGTTGTGTGGCTCACGGGCCATCTCTACCAGAACATCATAATGCTTGGGGACAAACTTGAAGAACTGGAACGCTTCACCCAGCGCTTCAAGTTCCTTCTTGCCCGGATTCGAATCACGACCATTACGATTGATAGAGCGCTGCGCTTTCTTGAACTGCTTCTCCAGTTTCTCGAAACGCTCTGCCGCAAGTTCAGGATCGGCACCCTTATCATCTTCCGAAGCGTCGTCGTCTTCTTCTTTCTTCTGGCCGGGTACAACCTGAGCAGCCGGTGCAACGTACTCTGCAGGATCAAGGAAACCGATCAGGAGATCAGCCAGCTTGCCCTCTTCTTCCTGGGTTGCCGCGTATTCGTTCAGCGTGAACGCAACAGGTCCGGGAAACTGTGCAACTGCGTGCAGCACGTCCCTGATACCTTCTTCGATGCGTTTGGCGATGACAATTTCGCCTTCACGGGTGAGCAGCTCAACGGTACCCATTTCACGCATATACATGCGTACGGGGTCGGTGGTTCTGCCTGCTTCGTTTTCCACAGCAACCAGAACAGCTGCCGCTTCTTCTGCAGCCAGCTCGTCAGTAGAATCGCCTTCGGCAAGGAGATCGTCACTGTCGGGTGCAGTCTCATGGACAGCAATGCCCATGTCATTGATCATGCCGATGATGTCTTCAATCTGTTCCGGATCAGTGATTTCATCGGGCAAATGGTCGTTTACCTCGCCATAGGTGAGGTAACCCTGCTCTCTACCACGACTGATCAGTTCTTTCAGACGTGACTGCTGTTGTGCAAGACCACTACTAGACATAGGCCCTCTTGGATTTGAGAAATAGACAGAGCCGGACATTATAATCATGGCCCCCCCTCACTTCCACATTTGAATGAAGGAAGGCACCAACTATTCATGCGAATAATGGACGAATCTTCAGTTTTTGGGCGTTTCCCGACGATAACTGACGAGCATCTGTCGTTCTTCCGGCGAGAGTTCGGACAAGGGCTTTCGGGTCAGCAGCTCGATAACCTGTTGTTTTTTCTGGAGATCACTGTCGCGCAGCATCTTTCTCAGGGTCTCAAGAAACTCTTCTGCAAGCTGATCCTGGGAAAGCATGGGATCCTGTTCCGCCAGTCTGCATAAGTCCCCAAAATAAGGGGTCTCCTGGTAGTTTGCCAGGAGCAGCATGGGGGACGTGTCCTGGGCCTGATGCACCCACCGGACCAGTTCGACAAGCATCTGCCACTCTGACACGCCATCCAGCTTGGCCAGATCTGAGTCGTCCAACAGATTAGCCACATCCGGCTGCCGCAGGAGGATAGAGGTTGCATGTTCCCCCAGGCGAGAGAGCTTCAGACGTCTCTGGGGGTTTTCTGGCGCACTGGGTTCCGCGCCATAGTCTTCTGGTCCCAGGGGCGGTGGCGGGGCTTCACGATCCAGACCGGTCGCTCCAACGAGCCTCTGAGTATCCAGGCCGGTCTTTTCAGACAGTTCATTGATCAGCAGTTCCTTGAACACACCTTCACGGATCGTGGTGATCAGCGGGACCGCTTTCTTGGAGAGTGCCGCTCGGTCTTCTGCGGCCTCCAGATTCAAGCCTTCCGAGAGATGCTTGAAGAAAAACTCTGTCAGACCCATGGCAGCAGAGAGCCTTGCTTCAAACTTCTCCTGCCCTTCTCTTCTGATCAGTGAGTCTGGATCATCGCCCTCTGGAACAAACATGAATCGGGCGGTGCAACCATCTTCCATCGCCGGCAATGTGTTCAACAGTGCCTTCCATGCGGCATTGGCACCTGCCGTGTCTCCATCAAAACAGAACACGACCTGGGGTACGATCCGAAACATTCGCTCCACATGTTCTGTGCTGGTCGCTGTACCCAGCGTCGCTACACAGTATCCAACGCCATGCTGAGCAAGCGCAACGACGTCCATGTAGCCTTCTACCACCACGAGACGCTCAAGACGCCGCACCCGCTTACGGGCTTCGTACAATCCGTAAAGTTCTCGCCCTTTATGAAACACCGGTGTTTCCGGCGAGTTGAGATACTTGGGTTTGGCGTCGGCATCCAGCACGCGACCACCAAAGGCAATCGTTCGACCACGAAGATCTCGTATGGGGAACATGATGCGATCTCGAAAGCGATCGTAGGTTTTATCTTCTTCCGGATTATCCGACAGCATCCCCGAGTCAATGAGAAGCTGCCGATCGGCATTCGTCGTCGCCAGCTTTTTCATGAGATTGTCCCAGCCAGGTGGCGCATAGCCCAGACCAAAGTCGCGGGCGATTTCTCCGGTCAGCCCCCTGCCTTTCAGATAATCCACGGCGCGTCCACGCTTCTCATGATGCTTTAACTGATCACGGAAGAATTCCGCGGATTTCTCCAGCACATCATAAATCGATTTACGTCGTTCCGTGGCACCACGGTCAACCTGCCTCTCGTTAGGCACCTCCATCGCGACGCGCTGGGCAAGAAGTTCCACGGCAGACACAAAGCCCATCCTGTCGAACTCCATCAGAAACTTGAGCGCGCTGCCACTCGCCTGGCATCCAAAACAGTAATAGAACTGCTTGTCCTGGCTGACAGAAAAGGAAGGTGATTTTTCGTTGTGGAACGGACAGAGTCCGGTGTAGTTCTGCCCGGACTTTTTCAGCGCGACACGAGGTTCGATGATCTCAACGATGTCTGTACGGGACAGAACTTCATCAATAAATTCCTGTGGAATCACCGGCTGGTCGCATTGAGTTGGGGAGAAAAGAATGGCACTCCGTAATTAAGAGTGCAAGGATCGCAGAAAGACCGGGCGACTCAGCTGAGTTTTGCTTTAACCAGCCCCGAGACAGCACCCATATCAGCCCTGCCCTGAACTTTCGGTTTAACAATGCCCATGACCTTGCCCATATCCTGCATGGAAGCCGCACCGGTTTCGGCAATCGCATCATCAACGATCTGAGTCAACTCGTCATCGGACAGCTGGGATGGAAGAAACTCAGCAATAATCGCGATTTCCATCGCCTCTTTATCCGCAAGATCATCTCGTCCGGCGTCAGCATACTGCTGATGGGAATCTTTTCTCTGTTTTGTCATCTTGTCGAGGATCTGCAGGATGCGATCGTCATCCAGTTCGATGCGTTCATCAACCTCGACTTTCTTGAATTCAGACATGATGAGACGAAGGGCCGCAAGGCGGTCCTTTTCTCGAGCTTTCATTGCTGTTTTGACTTCAGCAGAAACCTGCTGATAGATAGAGTCAGCCATTCGGCTAGTACAGTCGCTCCATGCGACGCGTTTCGCGCTGAACCTTCTTGGCATGACGCTTAACCGCTGCTGCAGCTTTTCTCTTGCGAACCGCAGTCGGCTTCTCATAGAACTCACGACGACGAACTTCAGCGAGGATACCTGCCTTCTCACAGGAGCGCTTGAAGCGACGCAGAGCAACGTCAAAAGGTTCGTTTTCTTTGACTTTAACGTATGGCATTAAGTCTGTTTTCCAATGAGGTAGTTAAAGGTCGCGCATTCTAGCGACAAACCCGGATAAATGCAAAGAGCCCAGAATATCCGCGAAGCATCCTGAGCACGAGATTTTCTCCTGCAAAATCAGTAATATACAGCCTCCCTGATGCATGGAAATTCCCGTTGAACGTACTCGGTATAGAAACTTCCTGTGACGAGACCGGTGTCGCGGTATATCGCGAGGGCCAGGGCATCATCGCAAACCAGTTATTCAGCCAGATTGATCTCCACCGGGAGTATGGTGGTGTGGTTCCCGAGCTGGCATCACGAGACCATATACGGCGGACACTTCCCATGATCGATCAAGTTCTGCAGGAAGCAGGCTGCGATTCAAAGGACATTGACGCGATTGCGTATACGGCGGGTCCCGGACTGGTCGGTGCTCTGCTGGTCGGGGCATCGGTGGCAAAATCCCTGGCATTTGCCTGGCGGGTTCCAGCGATCGGCGTGCATCACATGGAAGGTCATCTGCTCGCTGCTCAACTTGCCGAAGAAGCCCCTGACTATCCCTTCGTCGCCCTGCTGGTATCCGGTGGTCACTCACAACTCATGGCCTGCTTTCAGCCCCATGAATATGAACTACTGGGGGAATCCCAGGATGATGCTGCTGGCGAAGCCTTCGACAAGGTCGCAAAGATGCTCGATCTGCCTTATCCCGGAGGACCGGCAATCGCAGAACTGGCTCTGAAGGGCGACACAAGTCGATTCACTTTCCCCCGCCCCATGACCAACAAACCAGGACTGGACTTCAGTTTCAGCGGGTTAAAGACTTTTACGTTGAACACCGTCCAGGATCTTGGAGACATGACCGAGCAGGATCGGGCTGATATCGCCGCCGCGTTTCAGGAGGCGGTGGTGGATACGATTAGAATCAAGTGTGAACGTGCCCTGGACGCTACAGGTCTGCAACGGCTGGTCATAGCCGGAGGCGTGAGCGCAAATGTCGAACTACGCAAGCGCCTGGATGAATCTGCTGCCAGACACCAGCGCCAGGTTTTTTATCCTCCGCTCAGGCTCTGCACCGACAATGGCGCCATGATCGCCTACACCGGCTATTTGCGATTGAAACATGGTCACTCTGAAGATCTGGACATTCATGTCAGACCAAGATGGCCCATGACAGAGTTGAACACTGAGACCAGCGCAGGCTGATGGATACAGTATTTATCAACGGCATCAGGGTCAGCACAACCATTGGCGTTTATGATCACGAAAGAAACATCATCCAGGATCTGATTATCGATCTGGAACTGGGTTGCGATACGCGCCAAGCTGGCGCCTCTGATCGTTTCGAAGACGCGCTCGACTATGACGCCATATCACGCAGGACTCTCGAGTTCGTCCAAAGCACAAATTACTATCTTCTGGAGGCTGTCGCAGAAGCACTGGCGAACCTGCTGCTGGCAGAGTTCGACATCCAGGAAATCAGCATTCGCATCACGAAACCCGGCGCCGTTGCCATCGCTGATGCCGTCGGCATCAGGATAACGCGCACCGCTGGTTAGTCTTCGCCGCTGGCCGATCCGAGAGACAGGAACTCCATACGATAACCGTAGGCCAGGTCCTCATCAGCCTGCTTACTTTCTGTGAACTCACTCTCCAGATCCATCTCTACCTTGAACACCGTGAACGCCTGAGGCGGTGCACTGTGGATTTGACCCTGCAAAGTGACAATCAGGTAAATATTGCCTTCGTCGTCGTAAGCAAAGTTCTGATCTTCCGGCAGAAGGATACCCTGCGGATTTTCGTCATAGTTCTTCAGGTTCTGGAATGCGACTTCATCTACTTCTGCAACTTCTTCCTCGTCATCCCCCTGAGATGCTGCCGTGGACCGCGAACTGGATGCCGCGTTTGTCTGACCGGCGCTGGCTGAGGCATTGAAAGATGTCTGCAGATTCTGGGTAAAGAACAGGTTATCGATAGTGACCGGGCTGGACACGTCTTCTACCTGTTTTGTCATGCACAGCCCCGTTAACGTCCCTTTGGAACAAGCCCACTCAGGAGTGGCCGATAGTGGTATTATCTATTGAATTCGGGGAGAGTAATTTCCTTCAACTGCCAGAACCATGAACTCCTAGGAGTCCTCTTTGTATCACTACGGCGCCGGTACAAACGTAGGTAATGTACGGGACAATAATGAAGACAGCTATGTCTGCGACGACGAAAAAGACCTTTGGATCGTCGCCGATGGCATGGGCGGCCTTGGGTTCGGAGAAGTTGCCAGTGCGATCACGAATTACGTTGTCACCAAAATGGTTCGGGAAGGTCATGGAATCAACCAGGCCATTGAGGTTGCTCACCGAAAAATAAAGGAATACGCGGAGTCCGATGGTCTGGGAACCAATATGGGCACCACGATCGTGCTACTTCTTTCCCATGGCAGTCTTTACAACGTCTTCTGGGTGGGTGACTCCCGCGCGTACCTCTTCGACAACAATGGTCTCAAACAGATTACGATCGACCATTCCCTGGTTCAGTCTCTGATCGATCAGGGTGAACTCACCCGAGAACAGGCCAGCTCCGATCCCCGCAAAAATGCCGTGACTAGAGCGCTGGGTGTGCAGGAACTGGAGACCGTCAGGGCAGACAGCATCAGCGAGCGATGGAAACCTGGCCAGAAAATTCTGCTTTGCAGCGACGGCCTTACTGATTGTGTCTCTGATCAGGACATCGAGGCCATCATGGGACATGAAGGCAGCGACCAGGACCTTGTAGACAAACTGATTGAGGCCGCACTGGAAGGTGGCGGCAAAGACAATGTCACCGTTATCGTGGTGTCTGCTCCAACAACCACAAAGGCGGTCGATACAGATACCCACGTGCCTGGCGGCGATGATACGCACGTCCCAAGTGGAGACGACACCTACGTCCCCAGCATGGATGGCTCCCAGGAACGATCACAGGCCAGCTCCCCGGTTCAACTTGGTCTCAGCATCGATGAAACCCCTGCCGTCTCTGAACAACCTGTTCTCTCCGAAGAGCCTGTTCTCTCCGAAGAGAAGGTAGAGGCGGAAGTGGAAACAGCCGAATTCCTCCAACTCCCGGACACTCGGGAAACCTCCGGGATGTCAAAATATCCGGCCGGCAACGCGCTGGCAGCCGCTGCCTGTTTTCTGATGATCGCGGTCTATCTGATAGGAAGCAGTACACCAGAGACTGGCGAACCCGAAACAGCCCTTTCCAAGAACTTCCTGGCTGAAGACACGGCACCTGTGATGCCCGTGAAGCGAGAACTGCCCGAGATCGAATTTTCAATCACCGGCGAGGTTCTTCAACTTGGCTTGTTCGAGCGACTGGAGGGTGCCGAGAGTCATCAAACTGAACTAACCGGTCTGGGCCTGGCGCCACATATCGAAAAACGCGTAAACACCGATTCAGTGCAGTACGCGGTTGTCCTGGGCCCACTGGATGATCAGGATCACCGGGTCGCGGTAGAAAAACTGCAAGAAAATAATCTCCAGTATTTTCATCGACAGCGTGTTAACGGCGGGACCCAGGGCTCATGAAGGTTAGGAGAATTGAACACGACTTCTTTATAATACCTGGCTCGAATCAAATTGCCGGATACGCGGTAGTCAGAGGAATCTAGTGGACGCTGCTGATATTGAACTGATCAAAGCCTTAATCCCCTTCAATCATATGAGTGAAGGAGACTTGAAGGCTGTACTTGATCAGTCTGAAATACAGAAACTGCCGAAAGGAAAGATGATCTTCAAGCGCGCCGAAGAGGACAGCAAGGTCTATTGGCTCCTGTCCGGCGGTGTCGATCTGCTCGACGAAAAATTTGAAGCGAAAAATCGTGCTGCAGGCGAAGAAGTCACAAAGAACCCGATAGACAATAATTCTCCACATCGAATGACCGCGGTAACAACCGATGAAGCCAAAATCCTGGTCTGCGATCGGGGCACCATTTCTATTCATATGGGTGGCGGTCCGGCAAGTGCTGCCATAGAAGAAGACGAGGATGAAGGTGTCGACTGGATGTCCACACTGCTCAGCTCACCACTGTTTGAATTCATACCGCCCTCCAACATACAAACGCTGTTCAGCAAATTTGAGGAAGTGAAATACTCAACGGGCGATGCGGTCATCAAGCAGGGTGAGAAAGGCGACTACTTCTATGTCATTCAGGCAGGCAAGGCCAAGGTGGAACGCACTGCCGGTGAAAAAACTGCAGTGCTGGCTGAGCTGAAAGCTGGAGACAACTTTGGCCAGGATGCGCTTGTCAGTGACACTCCGAGAAACGCCACTGTCACCATGACATCTAACGGCACGCTGATGCGTCTTGCTGAACCGGATTTCCAGGCTCTCCTCATGAGTCCCGTCATTGAAACGGTCACCATGGAAGAAGTGCAGGAAATGATTCAGGAAGGAGACCCTAAAACCTACATCATTGATGTGCGCACACCGAAAGAAGTAGAAGATGACAAGGTCCCTGGCAGCTTGAATGTACCTCTGCTCCTGCTCAGGAAAAATCTCAGCAAACTGAAAGAAGATGCCGTCTACGTCATGGTCTGTGACGGCGGCAAACGCTCGGAACTGGGCGCCTACCAGCTGAAAGAAGAAGGCTATTCCGCCTACGTTCTGAAACGATAAACCGCTACCGTGACACCACAGAAGACAGTTACCGACGAGGTTATAGGTCAGGTCGACCGGGCTCTGCGTGTGCTGAATGGCATTGCACGCAATAAAAGACCTACGCCTGCCGGCGAATTTCCTGATACAGAACTCACAGAACAACAGCGCACCACTGCAGGCCGACTGATGCGTGTGAATCACTGCGGTGAAATCTGTGCCCAGGCTTTATACCAGGGTCAGGGACTGACCAGCCGCGACCGACGCGTCAAGGCGTCCATGGAACAGGCGGCACAGGAAGAAATCGACCATCTCGCCTGGTGTGAAGAGCGCCTGGATGAACTGGGTACACGTACCAGCTACCTTAACCCCTTATTCTATGCGCTGAGTTTTACCGGTGGCGCGGTTTCGGGACTGCTCGGCAACAAGGTTAACCTTGGTTTTGTCGCCGCAACAGAAGAACAGGTTGTCAGACATCTGGAAGAACACATCGATCGCCTTCCGGAGAACGATACGCGTTCAAGAGAAATCCTTTCGCAGATGAAGCGCGATGAAGACCATCATCGCACCACGGCCCTCGAGCATGGTGGCACGGACTTTCCCCGGCCCGTTAAAAAACTGATGACCACCTTAAGTCGGGTCATGACCAGAAGCACCTACTGGATCTAGCCTCGATCGTTCTCCACGATAGGTATGTGGTAGATAACCTGAACGCGGACACCTGACGGATCCTTACAATAAAAACTTCGGGCCCCGTCCCTGTGCGTACGTGGTTCAGTCAGCATTTCAACACCGTGACTCTTCAGAAACTCAAACCATTCATCGATTTTCTCTATGTCGTTGATAAAGAAACCGATGTGATCAAGCTTGCCCGACTCTCTGACTTCCGGCACCCGATGCAGCGCAAGATTATCGTTGCCACTGCTCAAATACACGTTATCAGGATCCGGTCGCCACTCGACCTCCATGCCCAGCAGCTCAGTATAAAAGTGCTCACAGGCTTCAAGCCTGTCAACGAACAGCGCCACATGGCGCATCCCATCAGTCCGACCGGGGCGATTCATGATTCAACAATCTCGTAGTCATGGGTGATATTGACGCCACCCCTGCCGAGCATGATGGATGCTGAACAATACTTCTCTGCAGAAAGTTCAATCGCGCGCTTCACCTGCGCTTCTTTCACACCGCTCCCCTTCACGACAAAATGTATATGGATATCCGTAAATACACTGGGTACTTCATCGGCCCGTTTCGCTTCAACCTGGGCGATACAATCTTCAACCGGCTGGCGAGATTTGCGCAGAATCTTCATGACATCAAAACTCGTACAGCCCCCCATACCCATCAACATGAGTTCCATGGGACGAACACCAATGTTTCGTCCGCCCTCAGTTTCAGGACCGTCAATCGTCACCGTGTGTCCACTGCCAGATTCCGCCAGGAACATCACGTCATCCACCCACCTTACTGTCGCCTTCATAACCACTATTCTGACTTGTTGAAAGGGCCACAAGCATATCACAGGGGCTCTGTCCCTATGCTTGTAAAGCCCTGAAGCGAGTCGTAACCTATAACCATGGTCAGCCTTACTTTGAACAGCCCTGCGCTGAACAACATGGACGAGTTCCTGGACGTCGCCCACAAACGACGTTACCCACGCGGCAGCACCATTATTTTTGCAGGCGAGGAAAGCGATTCCATCTTCTATATCACCAAGGGTTCAGTCACGGTGATCATTGAAGACGACAACGGCCGAGAGATTATTGTTGCTTATCTGAATGAAGGCGATTTCTTCGGCGAAATGGCCATGTTTGGAGAGGGCCGGCGCACCGCATGGATCAAAGCCAAAACCGAATGTGAAGTGGCTGAACTTGGCTACGACAAGTTCGTAGAACTGAGTCAGCGAGACACTGGCATGCTGAACGAACTGGCCACCCAGCTCGCAGACCGTCTGGGCAAAACCACCAAGAAAGTTGGTGATCTGGCTTTCCTGGACGTTACAGGCCGCGTCGCAAGAACCCTGCTGGATCTGTGCAACGAACCCGATGCCATGACGCACCCCGATGGTATGCAGATTAAAATTACCCGCCAGGAAATCGGCCGCATTGTCGGCTGCTCAAGAGAGATGGGCGGGCGAGTCTTGAAAACGCTGGAAGACCAGGGACTCGTTTCCGTCAAAGGCAAGACTATGGTGGTGTTTGGTACGCGCTAAACCACTGGCGAATCTGTCAGGAGAATAGAAACTCCAGAGCCTGACCAGGATCCCGCTCTTTCATAAAAGCCTCACCGACAAGAAAACCGTATACATCGTTACTGATCATTTGCGCGACATCCGCTCTCTGATGAATACCGCTTTCCGTCACCACGGTGACACCCTTGGGGATTTCCGAGAGCAAATCCAGAGTAGTGTTCAGGGAGACTTCAAACGTCTTCAGATTGCGGTTGTTGATACCCAGAAGTTTTGGAGAAAGCGTCAGGGCGTTGGCAAGTTCCTCCTGATTATGAACTTCGACCAGCACATCCAGATCAAGACTCTGCGCAAGGTCATAGTATGTATGCAGGGTCTCGAGATCGAGCACAGCGGCAATCAACAGGATACAGTCTGCACCAATCGCCCGAGACTCGTAGATCTGGTAGGGCTCTACGATAAAGTCCTTGCGCAGCACAGGTAATGCCGCATGGGCCTTGGCCAACTGCAGGTACTCATCTGAACCCTGAAAAAAGTGCACATCTGTCAAAACTGACAGACAGGCGGCCCCGGATTGTTCATAGCTTTCAGCGATGGCGACCGGGTCAAAGTCTTCACGAATAACGCCCTTTGAGGGAGAGGCCTTTTTGATCTCCGCTATAATGGCTGCCTGACGTCTGCCAATACGTTTTCGGATAGCGTCGACAAACCCTCTGGGCCGGTGCTGACGCCTGATCTGATTTTTCAGGTCACTGACTGTTGTGTGCAGCCTGCGCGCAGCAACTTCTTCGTGCTTACGCGCAACGATCTTCGTCAGAATGTCATCGCTCATGTTCAGCTGTCTTTCAGTTGCTGAGTAAAGTTAGCGAACTCTTTCATCTTCTCACTGGCAAGTCCACTGCCTATGGCATCCTGTGCCATGATCACACCATCAGACAGGCTCAATGCATGACCGGATACATAAATTGCCGCTCCGGCATTCAGGACCACCATATCTGAAGCGGATTCCATGGTTCCATCGAGGGCCTGCTTCACCAGCGCCAGACTTTCGCCGCTGTCCTCAACCCTCAACGGATCGAGCGACGCCAGATTCATACCAAAGTCTTCGGGTGATACATCGTACTCACTGATCTCCCCGTTCTTCAATTCAGCGACATGGGTCTTCGCGGCGATGCTGATTTCGTCGAGGCCATCCTCGGAGTGGACGACCATGACATGATCACTGCCAAGGTTGCCAAGAACTTCCGCTATCGGTCTAACAAGACGAGCATCGTAAACGCCAAGCAGTTGCCTGCGCGCACCAGCCGGATTCGTCAACGGACCCAGCATGTTGAAGATTGTCCTGACAGTCATCTCGCGTCTCGGACCAATGGCATGCTTCATGGCGCTGTGATGACTTAACGCAAAAAGAAAACCGACACCAACGGCATCTATGCAGCGGGCAACCTGCTCAGGAGACAGCATGATTTCAGCACCCGCCGCCTCGAGCAAATCCGCGCTGCCACTCTTCGATGACGCTGATCGATTGCCATGTTTGGCAACTCTTGCACCCGCTGCCGCGGCAACGAAAGCACTTGCCGTAGACACATTAAATTTGTTGGATCCGCTGCCACCTGTGCCACAGGTATCAACGAGGCCATCCTTATCTACCGAAACCGGGGTTGCCAGCGCCCGCATGACTTCCGCGGCACCAACAATCTCTTCCACAGTTTCGCCCTTGATGCGCAGCCCCACCAGGAAACCGCCAATCTGAGCATCTGTCGCATCACCGGTCATGATTTTTTTCATGACCGAATTCATATCCTCTTTCGACAGATTACGGCCTTCAATCACTGTCGCGATGGCTGTTGGTAAATCCATATCAGTGCGCTCCCTTAAGGAAGTTTTCAAGCAGATCATGACCATGTTCAGTCAGTATCGACTCAGGGTGAAACTGAACACCCACCACTGGCAGGTCCCGGTGTCTGACACCCATGATTTCTTCTATCTCACCGTCATCGGTTTCGGTCCAGGCTGTCACCTCGAGGCAATCCGGCAGGGAGGCAGGCTCTATCACAAGAGAATGATATCTCGTGGCGACAAAAAGATTCTCAAGCCCGGAAAAAAGACCGGTATTCTGGTGGTGGATACGAGAGGTTTTACCATGCATCACCTTGCCTGCCTTGACGATTCTTCCACCGTAAACCTGGCCGATACTCTGATGACCAAGGCAGATGCCCAGGATAGGGACCTTGCCCGCGAAAGATCTGATCACCTCCATGGAGATTCCGGCTTCATTGGGTGTGCATGGACCAGGAGAAATCACGATCGCTTCCGGATCCTTTTCAGAGATCTGTTCAATCGTTACCTCGTCATTGCGGAACACCTGAACGTCGGCACCCAGTTCACTCAGATACTGCACAACGTTAAACGTGAAAGAATCGTAGTTATCGATCATCAGCAACATCTACTTACCCCCCTGACCGATCACGGGTCTCGACGCAGCAGGATCAGCTCCACGCTGGTTCTCTGCCGCAATACCACTCAAATCGAGCCCGGATTCCGCCATGGCCGCCGCCTGAAAGATGGATCGCGCCTTGTTAATGGTTTCTTTCCATTCGAGTCGGGGAACAGAATCCGCCACGACACCGGCACCTGCCTGAATATAAAGGCGATTATCCCGAACAATGGCTGTTCGAATCGCAATGGCGGTATCCATATTGCCGTTCCAGGACAGGTAACCGACAGCACCGCCGAAAATGCCGCGCTTCTCCGGCTCGAGTTCATCGATAATTTCCATTGCTCGCACTTTCGGGGCTCCGCTGAGAGTACCAACAGGCAGCGTGGCTCTCAGGACATCCACCGCACCAATCTCCGGCCTGACCTGACCACGAACATTGGAGGCGATATGCATGACATGGGCATAGCGCTCTACAATCATCATTTCGCTCACTTCAACGCTACCGGTCTGACAAACCTTGCCAATATCATTGCGGCCAAGATCAATAAGCATCAGGTGTTCGGCGATCTCCTTGGGATCTGCCAGGAGCTCTTCCTCCAGCGCAACATCCTCTTCTTCTGTTTCACCGCGCCGACGAGTTCCAGCCAGCGGGCGCACAGTCACTTCCCCATGGTCCAGACGGGCAAGAATCTCTGGAGATGAACTGACAATCTGGAAATCATCGAGATCCAGAAAGTACATGTATGGAGACGGATTCAAAGACCTGAGCGCACGATACAGATTCAGCGGATCACTTTCGAAAGACACCGACATACGTTGTGCCAGAACTACCTGCATCACATCGCCTTCAACGATGTATTCCCTGATGCGTTCAACGTCATTCTTGAATTTTTCTTCGCCGTAGCTGGACACAAAGTCAGCCTCATGAAGGTCTGGCCCACTAACAGGTTGCCTCAATCCATCAGGAATCTCATTGCGCAAACGGTTTTCCATATCATCCAGACGGGATTGCGCACCTTCATAGCTGCCGGTCTCCGCAGGATCCGCATGGGTAATCAGATGCACTCTGCCAAGAATATTGTCGAAAATGATCACCTCGTTGGAAACCATCAACAGGATATCAGGCGTCTGCAGATTATCCGGCGGCGCGGTATTGCTGATTTTCTTCTCAACGTAGCGGATTGTGTCATAGCCGAAGTAACCCACCAGACCACCGGTATAGACCGGCAGGTTCTCAAGCTCGGGATAGGAAAACCTGGCCTGCAGCTTCTCAACATAGTCGAGCGGATCGTCGCAATCGAATTGCTCGGTGAGCTGTCCATGCTCATGGACAGACACCTGGTGCCCGTGAATTTTGACGATATAACTGGACGGCAGACCAACCACCGAGTAGCGCGACCACTTCTCCCCGCCCTGGTTCGCTGATTCCAGTAGGTAGCTGTAGGGACCTCTGGCGACTTTCACATAACAGGAAAGCGGCGTCTCCATGTCTGCAAACAGCTGCCGGACCACAGGGATGTGGTTGTAACCTTCTTCTCCAAGTTGCGCAAATTGTTCAGGCGTCATGACTCTCTACCAAATTTTAGATCTATGTTTGAAAGGCAGGGACGGAAGTCCCGGGGCGAAACTGCGTTAGCTTCGCCAGGAGAGAGCCGGCCGTTCGCTGCCGGATTGGTGCCTGAAAAAAGGTGTCATAAGAAATCTCTAATTAGCGCAGCGAAGCTTAAATGATAGGCAACTTACGACGCAAGCGCGTCGCGCATGGAAGAGATGGTCGCGCTGTAATCCGCACTGTCAAAAATCGCAGAACCCGCGACAAAAGTATCGGCCCCGGCATCGGCAATTTCCCGGATATTATCGACCTTGACGCCACCATCTATTTCCAGCCGGATATCTCGTCCGGAAGCCTCGATCCTGCGACGAGCCTCACGCAGCTTGTCCAGAGCCGCCGGTATGAACGACTGACCGCCAAATCCAGGGTTTACCGACATGATGAGTATCATGTCTACCTTGTCCATCACATGATCCAGATAACTGAGTGGCGTTGCTGGATTGAACACCAGCCCGCTCTTACAGCCATTTCCACGGATCAGCTGCAACGAACGATCAATGTGCTCCGAGCCTTCAGGATGGAAGGTGATATAGGTCGCGCCAGCATCAGCAAACGCCTGAATCAATCCATCCACAGGCTTCACCATCAAGTGAACATCAATAGGCGCATCTATGCCGAACTTACGTAAATCACTGCAGATTTTCGGGCCAAAGGTCAGGACCGGCACATAGTGATTATCCATGACATCAAAGTGAATGATGTCAGCGCCAGCTTCCAGCACCTGCTGGACTTCTTCACCCAGTCGGGCGAAGTCTGCTGAAAGTATTGAAGGTGCTATAAGTTCGCTCAATGTGATGTCTCCCGAAAAGAGCGGTTATTGTAAAGGAATCCTTCTGCCCGATCAGGCCTCAAGACGGTTTCGAAGTTCATCGAGACGCTCGATGGTACCAACATCACACCAGTAACCCTCAAAATGTATTCCCCGAATCATGCCCGCAGCAATATGTTTATCAAACACCCGGCGCAGCGGGAACGCTCTCTCCTGCTCTCCCGTGAAGAGACCAGGAGATAGCATCGCAATACCCGTGTAGGTCAGCGCAGCACTGCCATCCTCGGAATCTGCGAGCGCGAGCAGGCCTTTTTCAGTGAGTCGAAAATCGCCGGAAGAATGATGCAGAGGATTGTCTGTCATTACCATCACTCCCAGACATCCGTCAGGCAAAGAATCAGGCAGAGCCCCAAAATCAAACTCCGAGTAGGTATCTCCACTTATGCAGAGAAACGGTTCATCACCCTGCTCCGCCAGCAGAGGTAATGCTTTGACAATGCCTCCACCGGTTTCCAGCAGTTCAGATTCTCGGGAATAGCTGATGCGCAGACCAAAACGGGAACCATCACCCAGTGTTTGCTCGATTTTTTTTCCAAGGTGATGAACATTCACCACAACCTCTTTAACGCCTGCGTCGCGAAGCTTGTCCAGCTGATATTCAACCAGAGGCCGTCCACCGGCCTGCAGCAGGGGCTTTGGCGTTTCCAGCGTCAAAGGCCTGAGGCGTGTGCCAAACCCCGCTGCAAGCACCATCGCTTTCATCGACGGATGAACCCGGATCTGACCAGAGCAGGCACAACCTGTGCCTTTAGAAAATCCGAAAGCTCTGCCAGCGCGGGATACATCTCCGCTGCCTCGCAGAGGTAGTAAATAACGAGAGGAACATCTTTCAGATAACCGGGTTTGCCGTCTCGCAGATTGAGCCGACTGAATATGCCGGCGCACTTCAAGTGTCTTTGCACGCCCATCAGGTCGAACCATTCCAACACAGGGGCTTCGGCATCAACGACTCCTTCCGCAACAAGTCCCCTGTGAAAGTTTTCGACTGCGCGCTCAACATCTGCCCGGTCAAAACGGTAGTAACAATCCTTGTAGAGTGACACCAGATCATAGGTAACCGGACCGATCACGGCGTCCTGGAAATCAATAACTCCGGGAGGATTGTCTGTCACCACCATCAAATTCCGGCAGTGATAATCTCGATGGACAAAAGCGACCGGCTGTTCAAGTGCTCGGCTCGACAGGTAAGCATACACATTCGCCAGCATAGCCCTCTCATCAACGGATACATCGAGCTGCAGCTGCCGGGCAAGGAACCATTCATCAAACAGAGACATCTCGTCATGCAGCTTGTTTGAATCATAGGCGGGCAGATCACAATCTACCCTCATCATCCGCAGGATTCCGGCGGCGGCATCCTCGTAGAGCTGCGAGATGCGAGCGGGCTCTGTTGTCATGACGTCCAGATAAAGCCTGTCACCCAGGTCCGTCACAGCGAGGAATCCCTGCTGCAGATCATGAGCGACCACACGAGGACAGTGAAGTCCCGCAGACGTCAGTGCGTTTGATATTTTCAGAAAGCTTTCATTGTCCTCATGTTCCGGCGGGGCATCGATAAACACCAGGCCCAGGTCCAGCTGAGTGGTTTGGTCATCACTCCCCTCGACGGGAGCGCCATGAAATCGAAAGTAGCGCCTGAAACTGGCGTCATCCGACACTGGCAGCAGTACAGCATTTTCCGGTATCCCGACACCCTGGTTAACCGCAGTCTCCAGGGATCTTGCCCATACTGCGAGGGCCTCGGCTCTGACATCTTTCATGAAAACTGACTGACCAAACATATTGAATGCTTTATTATCCCCGCAATGCTTCGATCGACAAAATTACCGGCCTTCCTGCGATTTGCGAAGCTTTGCCGTCTCCCGCTGTTACTGTTCACTGTTAGCCAGATGCATAGTGGTTTTGCGGCAACCGCAGCGGAAACAGACTGGCAAGCCTCCGGTTCAGGAAATCAGTGCCGAGGCAGCTATATCCAGGCAGAAGTACCTGCGCAGGTCATTGATCAGATTGATGCCACCGCTGACGGCATCCTGCACGTTGCAGACCATTCAAGTACATTTACCGGCAACATCAGGATTCGACAGAACGGGCGCGAACTTACGAGCGACTTCGCCACACTGGACGCCGCAACCGACACATACACAGCCGAGGGCAACGTCGGTCTGAGACAGGATGGTCTCCTGTTACGTGGCACGAAATTTACCGGCAACCTGATTTCAGACACGGCCTCCATCGACAGCGCCAGTTTCCTGATGCACCAGAACAGACTGCGCGGTTCAGCGCAGTCCATCCGTCGGACAACCAGGAATCTTTACATCAGCGATGGTGAATTCACCACCTGTGAACCCGGTGACAACACCTGGGCAGTCAGTGGTCGGGAGATCGATCTCAGAACCGAGCAGGGTTACGGCATTGCTCGAGACATGAAACTCAAGATCAGGGACGTCCCTGTTGCCTATTTCCCATACTTTCGCTTTCCTCTTGGTGAGAATCGCCAGACTGGCTTTCTTTGGCCCTCGGTTGGACACGACAGCAAGGGCGGAACAGACATCGCGATCCCTTACTACTTAAATCTGGCACCTGAGTATGACGCGACGTATACCTTGCGAAGTATCTGGAAACGAGGCGTCCTTCACGAAGGTGAGTTCAGGTACCTGAACTCTTATTCCATGAACACAATCGCAGGTACATTCCTGCCTTCCGACGACGAGTTTGACGACCGTACTGTCATCGATTCCACGAACCCGGATTTTGACAAACAGGACAGGTGGATGGCTCACGTCAGCCACAAGGGTCGCCGGGGACCCTGGTCGTCCATGATCAACTACACCAGCGTCTCAGACATCGATTACCTTGAAGATCTGGGAGGGTTTACCAGTACTGACTCAGACTTCGATCGTGCGCTGGATAGAAGTGACTCACCGGCACTGGTTCGCAGAGGCCGCCTGACCTACAGCACCAAAAACTGGAGTTCCAACCTGGAACTGCGAAATTTTCAGTCGCTTAACCAGGCCCAGACCAGACAATACGAGACACTGCCCAGGCTCACATTGAAAGGCAACAGGAAGTTTGGCTGGCTGCACACAGAAGGGTTGCTGCAGGCAACGGTGTTTAACAAGGCCGATGATATTGACCCTGAAGGTACTCGCCTGGTTGCAGATGTTTCTGCAAGCACTTCATTCAGTAACCGCTGGGGGTTTATACGGCCCACCGTCAGATACGTGCATCGCGATTACAATCTTGACGAAACACTCCCCGGGGCTCGGGACGACGCCAGTATTGGAACAGCCATCGCCTCTCTGGACACCGGCATCACTTTCGAGAGAAGTGCTACCTGGTTTGGTGCTGAAGCAACACAGACCCTCGAACCAAGACTGTATTACCTTTACGTAGAGCAGGAATTCCAGGACGATCTGCCATTTTTTGACACTACGCGATTGACGCCTTCCTACAATGAACTTTTCCGCCAGAACCGCTACGCCGGGTACGATCGTATTGGTGATGCTAACCGTATCGCCCTGGGTATCAGCAGCAGCTACTATCGCCTGTCAGATAGCAAGGCGTTGCTGACCGCCAGCATCGGGCAGATCTATCACTTCGAAGACAGAGAAGTTCTGGATGGTGAGTTTGCTGGAAATGATCCCACGTCAGACATCTCCCCTGTCTTCATGTCGATCACAACATACATCGGAGGCTGGCGCTTCTCAGGAACCTACGAGCATGATACGGACGACAATGTTTCCAACAGGGGATACATTTCCACCTCATATCGAAGTTCAAACAACGCTGTGTTCAATTTCAACTATGCCATGACTCGCGACACCCAGCAGAGAGGCATCAGACCCCGGCAGAGCGAAGAAACGGATGCATCCTTCTACTGGCCGCTTGGGAAAAGCAACCGTTGGAGTCTGATCGGTCGCTGGAATTACGGCTGGGATACGGACCAGACCATAGAGTCTTTGGTGGGTCTCGAATACAATGACTGCTGCTGGGCTACCAGGGTGGTTTTCCGACGCAACCTTGAGAGACCAAGAGGTATCGTGATAACGACACCTGGCGCACCGCCTCAATTCGTCGTAGACCGTCGCGCTGACAGCGGCATCTACTTTGAATTTCAGTTGAAAGGTCTGGCGTCGCTGGGCGGCCGGCTGGACAATTTATTGAGCAATTCCATACCCGGTTTTTTACCGGAAAGATAGAAACATGATGATGCACAAACAACTAGTTATCCTGATTACTCTGCTGGCTATCGGCACCTTTTCAACCAAGAATCACGCTGCTCTGGTTCTCATCGACCGCATTGCGGTCGTTGTCGATCAGGATGTCATCATGCAGTCGGAGATCGACGAGCGAATCCGCGCTATCAAGGCTCAGTTTGCAGCTCAGCCGAACACGAGGGTTCCAGCGGACGATGTGCTGCAGAATCAGGTGATCGAGCGGCTCATTATTGAAAACCTGCAACTTCAGATGGCTGATCGCGCCGGAATCCGAATCAGCGATGCGGAGCTTAATGAGGCGTTGTCCAGCATCGCCGCGCAAAACAACCTGTCACTGGATCAGTTTCGAATCGCGCTGGCCAACGACGGCATGAGCTGGTCCGCCATGCGCGAACAGGTACGCCGGGAGTTTGCAATCAGTCGGGTTCAACAGGGAATCATGCGCCGTCGCATTCAGGTGAGCGAGCAGGAAGTGAAAAACTTTCTCGCATCAGACCTGGGCGCTTCACTGACCGCGGATCAGTATCGGCTTGGTCATATTCTACTCGCACTGCCCGACAATCCCGGCGCGGAGGACATCAGGCGCGTCAAGTCACGCGCTGAGAACCTACATGAACAGTTGCTGGCTGGAGAAGATTTTGCGAGCCTGGCGATCGAATGGTCCTCAGGACAGAATGCGCTGAGCGGCGGCGATATGGGATGGCGTAAGCCTGTGCAGCTGCCAAGCATCTTTTCCGATCTCGTCGAAGAAATGGCGGTAGGCGACATCAGAGGTCCCATCAAGAGCGGTCGAGGATTCCACCTGATCAAGCTCACCGAGAAACGCGGTGCCACGTCCGAGGGAAAGATCGAACAGACCCAGGTTCGACACGTGCTTGTGCAACCCAATGAGATCAGATCCGACCGCGAAGCGGAAGATCTGGCAAAAACACTCCGCGAAGAAATCATCAACGGTAGAGATTTCGAGGAGGTCGCAAAACTTTACTCGGATGATCCCGGCTCAGCACTCAGTGGAGGCGACCTTGGATGGACGCGCCAGGGCGTTTTCGTGCCGGAGTTTGAGCAAACGATGAACGACAGCGAGATTAACGAAGTCAGCGAGGTCTTCAGAAGCTCGCATGGTTATCACTTCCTTGAGGTTACCGGCCGGCGTGTCGAAGATTTCTCTGAACGTTTCAGAATGGGACAGGCAGAGAACTACCTGAGAAACCAGAAATTCGACGAAGAACTTGATAGCTGGCTCCGTGAAATTCGTGATGAAGCGTTCGTCGAAATCAAAATCTGAAATCACACTGGGCGTCACACCCGGTGAACCCGCGGGAATCGGGCCTGATATCTGTCTGAAATCATATCGATCTTCACCGGATTGCAGGATAGTCTATTTCGCCGATCCTGACCTGATGGGTGATCGTGCCCGCCAACTGGGTCTCGACATCGTGGTCAACAACCTTGCCAGCAACGAGCACCTGAAAGGTGCCTTGAATGTGCATCCAGTCTCGCTCCATACACCGGTTCAAGCGGGCTTGTGTGATCCGGCAAATAGCATCTACACACTGCAATGTCTGGAGGAAGCGGTGCTGGCCTGTGAACAGCATGAAATCGATGCGATGGTGACCGGCCCGATCCAGAAAAGCGTCATTAACGAAGCAGGCATACCCTTCACAGGTCATACGGAATGGCTGGCTGATCGAACGGGGACCTCTCAGGTGGTGATGATGCTTGCATCAGGAAAACTGAGAGTCGCGCTGGCAACAACACATCTGCCGCTCGCTGAGGTAAGTCGTGCCATTACGCGGGACTCGCTGAAAAACACTCTTAACATCCTTCATGCGGATCTGGTCAGCAAGTTCGGTATTCAGACACCGAACATCCTAGTCTGCGGTCTGAATCCACATGCCGGCGAAGGCGGCCATCTGGGTCGTGAAGAAATTGAGGTCATTACGCCGGTTCTGGAGGAACTGCGGGCAGAGGGTATGCGATTGACCGGCCCGCTTCCAGCAGATACCGCCTTCAACCCGGCGCGACTCGAAAACATGGATGCCGTACTTGCCATGTTCCACGATCAGGGTTTGCCTGTACTGAAATACGCGAGTTTTGGTGAGGCCGTTAACATTACTCTGGGACTGCCAATCATCAGAACCTCAGTGGATCACGGTACCGCTCTGGATATGGCCGGCACAGGCAAAGCCGATCCATCCAGCATGATCGCTGCCATGAGTGCAGCACATTCACTGGCAGTTTCGAGGCTGACAACCTCACGGGAAACCGTGTGATCAAAGCCCGCAAACGCTTTGGCCAGAATTTCCTGGTAGACCAGGTGCTGATCAGCAGGATCATTCGCAGCTTCGATGCCCGCCCGGACGACCGGGTGGTTGAAATAGGTCCCGGTCAGGGGGCTTTGACAGAGCGCCTTGCTAACAGTGGTTGTGATCTCGCACTCGTGGAGATCGATCGTGATCTGGCTGCGATTCTTTCAGAACAGTATCCGTCGGCTCGGCTGATCAACGAAGACATCCTGAAAGCTGACCTGCCTGCGCTGATCACCGAAGCGCCGGTTCGAGTCATCGGGAATCTGCCCTACAACATCTCGACGCCACTGTTGTTCAAACTGTTTCATCATCTGGACCTGATCCAGGATATGCATTTCATGCTGCAGCTCGAAGTGGTTAACCGGATGACCGCTGAACCGTCGACACGAGCTTACGGCAGACTCTCTGTCATGACCCAACTGTATTGCGAGGCCGACAAGCTGTTTGAAGTACCTCCGGAAGCCTTCAACCCCAGGCCCAAGGTACAGTCTGCCATCATCCGACTGCTGCCGAGGAGAATACCCGTGCAGGTCGATGTTGAGGTTATCGAGCGTATCCTGATCCAGGCATTCTCCTCACGCCGAAAAACCATTCGCAATGGCCTGAAGGGCCTTATCAGCGAAGCGGAACTGGAATCTCTGGGTTTATCGCCAACACTCCGGCCAGAGAACCTGACAGTAGATGATTACATTGCGTGCAGTCACCTGGTGGGGGCCCGTTCATGAGCACCTACGCGATTGGTGACATTCAGGGTTGTCGGATCGAACTTGAACTTCTCCTTGAGAAAATCGGTTATCAACAGTCCACAGATCATCTCTGGTTTGCAGGAGATCTGATTAATCGCGGACCTGACAACGCCGGTGTTCTTGACCTGCTGATGCAGCTACCGAATGTCACCTGCGTACTGGGTAATCACGACTTGCACTTTCTTGCCGTGGCCATGGGCAGCCAGACCAAAAAACGGGGTGATACTCTGAATGATCTGCTCGGCAGCCCGCATCTGGACAATTACATTGGCTACCTTAGAGAACTTTCGCTGATACATTTCGATGCAGGCAGGGACATTGCGATGGTTCACGCGGGTTTACCGCCCCATCTCGATATTGCCCGCTGCCTTGAGCTGGCATCAGAGGTGGAAAAGACCATTCGATCGGACAGCTTCACAAGTTTCCTCACGGCCATGTACGGCAATGAGCCTGCCTGCTGGCAGGAGAACCTGACTGGCATGGACCGACTCAGGCTGATCACCAACTATTTTACGCGGCTGCGTTTCTGTAAAGCAGACGGTGAAATTGAACTGCTGCACAAAACCGACGTTGCACCAAAAGGCTTTCATCCCTGGTTCAGCTTCCCACGCCCGGACGACACCCGCATTCTGTTTGGTCACTGGGCAGCCTTGGAGGGCAAAGTGGATACCGAGTTCGCAGTCGCGCTGGATACAGGCTGTGTCTGGGGTAGAAAGCTCACCGCGCTGCGCGTGGAAGATAACACCTTGATTTCTGTCAAAGCTGTCCGCAAGAGTGCGAGGAAGAAGCACTGATGGAAACCTATCTGGTCGGTGGTGCGGTAAGGGACGAACTTCTGGGCCTGCCTGTCCGTGAACGGGACTATGTCGTTGTAGGCAGCACAGAGGAGGAGATGCGTGCAGCCGGTTTTCGCTCTGTAGGCAGGGATTTCCCGGTATTTCTGCATCCTGAAACCCAGGAGGAATATGCTCTGGCGCGAACGGAACGTAAAACCGGACCGGGACACCAGGGATTTGAATGTCACGCCTCTCCCGAGGTGAAGCTTGAAGAAGACCTTGAACGCCGTGATCTGACCATCAACGCCATTGCCAGGAACACAGATGGCTCGCTCACGGATCCATTTCATGGCAAACAGGATCTGGACAACCGCATCCTGAGGCACGTCTCAGACGCATTTACGGAAGACCCTTTGCGCATTCTGCGTGTTGCCCGGTTTCTGGCTTATCTGTCTGGATTCGGATTCCGTGTAGATACGAATACCACACAGTTGCTTAAACAGATGGTGAACGAAGGTCAATTGAAAGAGCTGACACCGGAACGAGTTCTGCTGGAAGTCAACAAGGCACTGACTACTGAAAGCCCGGACGTATTTTTCACTTATCTGAACGAGATTGGCGCCACAAAAGATCTCTGGCCGGAGATCGATACAAACGCTATTCAGAGACTCAGGGACATCGATTCAAGCGAACGGGAAACACGATTCGCAGCCCTTGTCCTGGATCTGGACGAAGCGCAGATCACGAAGTTTTGCCAGCGTCTGAAATGCACCAATCAGCGTCGGGAATTGAGTGTGCTGCTTGCCACAAAACTGGAGCACTGGTCCCGATTGCCTGCGATGGATGCGGCCAGTGTGGTTGAGTTCCTGCACAAACTGGATGCTCTGCGCAAACAGGAAAGGTTTGAACACTTTTGTCACAGCGCAGATGCAATTTCACACAAGAGTTTCGCCTCCCGTTGGCTCGCACTCGCCCGACGGGCACGTCAGGTCAGAGCCCGGGATGTCGCACAGGGCTTGACCGGTCCCGCGGTGGGAGAAGCCGTTCGTGCAGCCCAGATCAAGGTGATCAGGGATACACTGAATGACAGATAGCAGCAAAGTCGTCCTGGTTACCGGCGGAGCTCGAAGAATCGGAGCGCGAATCGTGCAGCGATTTCATCAGAAGGGCTATCGTGTCCTGATTCACTGCCGTGACTCGTTAGATGCAGCAAATACACTTGCTGACGAACTGAACTTGAAAAAACCCGACTCGGCGGCGGTACTTGCGCAGGACCTTGGACAATCCAAAGACCTTGGCAAGCTCATGGAACGCGCAGCAGAAACATTCGGAAGGCTGGACTGCCTGGTTAACAATGCGTCGGTCTTCTACCCCACTCCGCTGGACCAACTGGATCTTTCGACCATTGACCAGATTCTGGATATCAATCTCAAAGCGCCAATACTGCTGGCGCAGTCAGCCGCCCAGCTCATGTCCGATGGGGTGATTATCAATATCGTCGATATTTATGGTGAACGCCCCCTTAAGGGTTACCTGACCTACAGCATTTCGAAAGCCGCTTTGCAAATGCTGACCCGCGCTCTTGCTCTGGAGCTGGCTCCTGACATTCGCGTTAACGGTGTTTCTCCCGGCGCGATTCTCTGGCCTGAAGATCTGGCTGAAATGTCCGAAAACGACAAAGCAAACTTACTGGACGGTATACCCATGGGTTCGTTGGGAGAACCTGACGATATTGCCAGAGCCGTTCTGTTTCTGGCCGAAGAGGCAGACTTCGTCACGGGTCAGATCATAACTGTCGATGGCGGTCAGTCAATCGCCTGATTCACGGGCAATGGCCCGATAGCCGATATCACTGCGATATTCAGCCTGCTCGAAACTGATCTGGTTCACAGCCTCGTAAGCCTGTTTCTGCGCCTCGGCCACGGTGGCTCCAAGCGCCGTCACACCCAGTACTCGGCCACCGTTGGTGACCACGTCACCCTCAATGAGACTCGTTCCCGCATGAAATACCCTGGCGCCTTTAACAAGGTCCAGCCCCTCGATTTTTTTCCCTTTCTCGTACGAACCGGGATAGCCGCCAGATGCCATAACAACCGTGATGGCTGGACGGGGATCGAAGGTGATGTGCTCTTCGGATAACCGACCATCGAGCGCCGCCTCTATGAGCGCGGGTAAATCCGTTTCCAGCCTGCTCATGATGGGTTGCGTTTCCGGGTCACCAAATCGACAGTTGAACTCGACCACACTCGGATAACCCTTGTTGTCGATCATGAGACCGGCATAAAGGAATCCACAATAGGCATTGCCTTCGCTGCGCATACCCTTCAACGCAGGCTCAATGACAAGCTCGAGTATTCTCTGGTGAACTTCCTCACTGACCACAGGTGCCGGCGAATAAGCACCCATGCCGCCAGTGTTTGGCCCCTTGTCTCCATCGTAGGCCGCTTTGTGGTCCTGCGATGTTGCAAACGAAAGATAGTTTTCTCCATCAGCCATGACAATAAAGCTGGCCTCTTCCCCTTCAAGAAAATCTTCGATAACAACCGAAGACCCTGCCCCCGCCAACATCTGACCTGTGAGCATCTGTTCCAGTGTTTCTATGGCTTCATCCACTGAATCTGCCAACACAACACCTTTGCCAGCGGCAAGACCATCAGCCTTGATCACAATGGGTGGTGTCAGAGTTCGAACATGTGCCGTTGCCTTCTGCAGATCATCGAAAACTTCATAGCCAGCAGTTGGAATGTTATGCCGCTCAAGGAAATCCTTGGTGAAGCTCTTCGACCCTTCCAACTGCGCCGCACCGCGACCTGGTCCGTAACAACGCATACCTTCATCCGAAAACCTGTCGACAATGCCGGCGACCAGGGGGTCTTCCGGACCCACAACCGTAAAATCAATGGCTTGTTCTCTGGCAAAGGTGATCAGCGCATCAAAGTCCATTGGATCGATATCAATATTGTGCAGCTTGTCTTCCAGGGCAGTGCCAGCGTTTCCCGGGGCGACAAACACCTCGGCAACACGGTCAGATGCGGCCAGCTTCCAGGCCAGCGCATGTTCGCGGCCACCACTGCCTATCACCAATAACTTCAATTGATTCATATAGAGCTCGCCTTTTTTCTGGAGGCAGTTTTATGGAGATTCCTGCCTGAGGTCTAGTGCCGGAAGTGACGCATCCCAGTAAACACCATCGCCATGCCCGCCTCGTCGGCGGCATCAATAACTTCCTGGTCCCGCATGGAGCCACCGGGCTGGATAATGGCCGCGATTCCTACCTGCGCAGCCGCATCGATACCATCACGGAAAGGAAAGAAAGCATCGGATGCCATGACCGAGCCCGGCACTTCAAGACCTTCTTCCTCAGCCTTCAGACCGGCAATCCGCGCACTGATAACCCGGGACATCTGCCCTGCACCCACCCCAATCGTCATAAGATCACGCGCATAGACAATGGCATTGGACTTGACGAACTTCGCCACTTTCCAGGCGAACATCAGGTCCTGAAACTCCTTTTCATAAGGTTCTCTTTTACTCACAACCCGCAGGCTTGACTCATCAAGCAGGCGCAGATCACCATCCTGCACCAGCAGGCCACCGGCCACTCTTTTGTAGTCCATGGGGTTTGTAGCGGCGGACGTGTCAGTCGATGCAGATACCTGGAGTACGCGCACATTCTTTTTGCTCTTGAATACGTCGAGTGCTCCCTTAGAAAAGGCAGGCGCGGCAATCACCTCACTGAACTGTCGCTCCGTGATTTGACTGGCCAGGCTGTCATCCACCTCCCTGTTGAAGGCAATGATGCCGCCGAATGCTGAAGTAGGATCAGTTTTGAAAGCACGATCATACGCTGCAGAAGCGTCCTCTGCCTGAGCAACGCCACAGGGGTTGGCGTGCTTCACGATCACACAGGCTGATTCATCAAAGGACTGAACACATTGCAGCGCTGCATCGGTATCCGCAATGTTGTTGTAGGAAAGCTCCTTACCCTGATGTTGAACCGCGGTAGCAATCGATCCTGATGGCGCATTCTTCTCTACATAAAATGCTGCCGTCTGGTGTGGATTCTCTCCGTAGCGCAGACTCTGCTGGCGTGCGAACTGTAAAGTGATTGAGCCCGAATAGTTTGAGGGTTCGCCCTTGTCGTCCGGTGACGTCAGTGCCGAAAGATGATTGGCAATAGCAGCGTCATAACGAGCGACCATTTCAAAGGCTTTCACAGCCAGTCGGAAGCGAGTATCAAGAGACAGGCTACCACCGGTGGCATCAAGCTCAACCAGCAAGGCCTCATAATCTTCAGGATCGACCACGACAGCGACCGATGCAAAGTTTTTTGCGGCCGATCGCAACATCGCGGGTCCGCCGATATCGATATTCTCAATGATATCGGGCGTATTGGTCGGATCCCGGGCAACGGTTTCCTCAAACGGGTAGAGATTCACCACAAGCAGATCGATACCCTCTATGTCATGCTGATTCATGACTTCATCATCGGTACCTCGCCTGCCAAGCAGCCCACCATGAACCCTGGGATGCAGTGTTTTAACACGGCCATCCATCATCTCGGGGAACCCCGTGTACTCAGAAACTTCCCTGACAGCAAACCCCGCTTCAGACAACTCTCGGAAAGTACCACCGGTCGACATCATACTGATTTCATGCGCCTGCAATGTACCTGCAAGCTTTGTCAGATGGGTTTTGTCAGAGACTGACAACAGGGCGGTTCTCACGCGAACATCGGTCATGTTTTTACTCTTGTTTTTCTTGCCATTGATTCCAGCAGACTATAGCGACTGCCAAGGATGGCTACTGTAGAGGATAGCTACAGCAGGCGATACTTACGCAGCTTCTTCCTCAGCGTGGCTCGGTTCAGACCCAGTGCTGCAGCGGCTTTACTCTGGTTCTGGTTTGTGTGGCTCAATACAGAGCGGAGCAGGGGCGCTTCCACCTCGGAAAGCACCATTTCATAGAGATCAATGACCTGCTCGTCATGCATCATATTCAGGTACTCGTCCACAGCGTCTTGCACTGCTTTGTTAATTGTTTTCTTCACGCAGCTCTGTCCAGTTGATCCAGTGATGCGATCAGGTCCAGCTGTTCAGTGGCCGACTCCAGCCTGTTGAATCTTTTTTTCATCTCTCCGGCGCCGCTGATCTCATCCAGAGTCCAGCCGACATGCTTGCGCGCAATTCGGAGGCCCTGATACTCACCGTAAAACTTATGCAGCGCCCGGATATGGTCGAGTAACATCAATCTAAGAGCAGCCAGATCCGGCGCGCTCCCTTGCTGACCTTCACGCAGGTAAGTATCAATCTCACCAACCAGCCAGGGTTTTCCCTGCGCAGCTCGACCCACCATCACACCGTCGCAACCCGTCTCATCCAGGGCCCGGGCGGCTTTAACAGCAGAATCTATGTCACCATTCGCAACAACCGGGATGTCCACGCTGTCTTTAACACGTCGAATAGAGGCATAGTCCGCATGACCATTAAATCTGCATGCGCGGCTTCTGCCGTGGACGGTCAGTAGTTGAATACCTGCCTCCTGGGCAATGCCCGCGATCGTCGGAGCGTTGATTTCTTCCCTTGACCAGCCGAGTCGGATCTTCAAAGTCACGGGTACGGAAACCGCTGCAACCACCGATTTCAGAATTTCCTCTACCAGTTTCTCGTCTCTGAGAAGAGATGAGCCTGCGGCTTTATTGCAGACTTTTCGTGCGGGACAACCCATATTGATATCTATGATATCGGCGCCAAGGTCGACATTGAGCTGCGCGGCCAGGGAAATCTGTTCCGGTTCATTACCCGCCAGCTGAACCCAGCGAGGTCCGGCTTCCGAGGCATGTGCAAGGCGTCGCCGAGACTTACCCGTATGCCAGAGACCCGGGTCAGACGTTACCATCTCGGACACCGCCCAATAAGCACCGAATGATCGACACAGGTCTCGGAAGGGTCTGTCTGTTACTCCCGCCATGGGCGCAACGATCACCCGGCTGGGATGCGAGAATGTTCCTA
Source organism: Candidatus Azotimanducaceae bacterium (assembly GCA_965662805.1). Lineage (GTDB taxonomy): Bacteria > Pseudomonadota > Gammaproteobacteria > Pseudomonadales > Azotimanducaceae > UBA9659. Next base: position 30,365 of record CBFIJB010000017.1, read on the forward strand.
TCGATAGCATGAATGGAGGGAGAGCTGGTAAATGGCGAAAGCGAGGCCTAATGATAGCAAAGCCGACTAAATTCGCACCACCTCCATCTGGTAACCAAGCGCATTTTCACCGGGATCGGCGATTTCCAGCGACAGGCGAACCTCAGTCAATGCGGGAATGTATTTCAGCCCGCGCATCTCCCCACCGAGGTACTCCTGCGCACGAAAAACGCGGCTGGCCACGATATTGCCACGAACATCCATAAACTCCAGCCGCAAGCCAGGAAACTGCTGTCGGAACTGACCACCGTTACGCAGAAGCACATCAACCATCAATGCGCGGGATTCCTCTGGGTGGGAGCGGATGATCAGCTCCCGGGTCTTCAGGACCTGAAGGTTGACATAGTCCGGCACCTTACAGCCTGCGGCCCGACAGATCGTCTGGAGACGCTCCCTGTACCTCTCATCCTGCGCGTAGGTGGGCAGGTTGTAGTAGACCCATTGAACGCCGAGCATCAGACAGAGTATCAATATACCCGGCAGCCATTTCAGAGATGCCAGCGGGAAAAATCTACGATGATCCTGCAGCAGATGTTCCGGGTCATGTTCGAATTGAAAATCGAACAAGGGGTCAGAGTGTTCTGCTGAGGGTTCTTTACTAAAAACCGCTGAGGGCTCTTTACCCGCTGAGGGCTCTTTACCCGCTGAGGGCTCTTTACCCGCTGAGGGCTCTTTACCCGCTGAGGGCTCTTTATAAAAAACCGCTGAAGGCTCTTCTTCCGCTGAGGGCTCTTTATCTAAATCCGCTGAGGGCTCTTTATAAAAAACCGCTGAAGGCTCTTTATAAAAAACCGCTGAAGGCTCTTTATAAAAAACCGCTGAAGGCTCTTTATAAAAAACCGCTGAAGGCTCTTCTTCCGCGGAGGGCTCTTTCCCCGCTGAGGGCTCTTTCCCAGGATGGGTTTGGAGGTAAGACAGATAGAAAGCCATGACGTCGTCACTGTCTTCCCTGGACTCGGACAGAATCTGCGGCAGCGGCTCTGAATTCGGCGCAGGCTGAGGTAAGGGATCCTCGACTTCGGGTTCATCGGCCGTCGCCGAAGGCGAAACCTGCTCAATATACCGATCAAAGTCAGCCCAGTAGTCCCGTTCGATAGCGAGTCGTTCTGTCACATCGAGCAGCGGCGACAGGAAATAGTCTTCCGCCAGAAATACATGCATACAGGCACCACAACGAACAGAACCCTCGGCGATACGCAGTTGAGCCTCCCCGACCAGAAACTTAGTTGCGCATTCAGGACACTGGGTAATGGCTTCGATCAATATTTTCTCCAGACCAGTCGCACCCAATCATTCAACATCGTGTGTGACACCAGCTCTGCGCGTTCTGTGTATGCCTCTATGACCCAGTCGGCCTGACTTTTCATGATGCCTGAAAGCACCAGAATCCCGCCCTGCTCAGTCGCATCAAGTAACAGGTCAGAAAGCTCGACCAAAGGCTGAGCGAGTATATTCGCCAGAATCAGTTGCGCTGGAACCAGGGTTATTCCAGGCATGTGAGTCTCTACCTCGACCTGATTGCGGCTCGCATTATCCAGTGTCGCAGTCAGTGCCTGAGGGTCGTTATCGATACAACAGACGTTTTTCGCTCCAAGCTTTGCTGCAGCTATACCCAGAATTCCCGAACCACATCCGTAGTCAATAACCTGCGCCTGCCTGACATCCGCACCATCCAGAAACTCCAGGCACAGTCGTGTTGTTTCGTGGGTCCCTGTGCCAAATGCCAACCCCGGATCCAGATCAATGACGACCTTCCCTTTCCGTTCAATTTCATAACCCGTTGGGCAGATCCAGATCCGGTCACCAAAACACATGGGTTCGAATCGATTCAGCCACTCTCGCTCCCAGGCACGATCCTCTAATTCATCAACACCTTGTAACGTGAACCCTGCATGACTTAGCTGTTCCGTTAGCTGATCGATAGAGGCATCCGACTCGAAAAGCCCCGTCACCAGAACCTGATCCCAGACCGGCTGTTCTCCCGGCGGTGGTTCGAAAATTGGAACATCCTGGGCATCTTCAACCGTTACAGACACTGCCCCCTGATCCCAGAACCAGCTTTCCAGCTCTACCAGACGACTCTTATCGGAAGCAGCAATGAGATTGAACCAATGCAGACTCATAGCGGATTCTCCGAGAGAAAAGCGGTCGAGACAGCGCCCGAGCGAAAGAGATCGTTGGCCAGAACTTTCCGGTGAACGCCGAGATTCGTAACAACAGGACTGATCCTTGTCTCGGATAAAGCACCGTCCATTCTGGATAACGCCATATTCCGATCGCTGCCACTACAGATCAGCTTGCCCACGAGGGAATCATACTGGTGCGGTATCCTGTAACCAGCATAAAGATGACTGTCGATACGCACGCCGGGACCGCCAGGCCAGATTAACTCGGAGACAATTCCAGGGGACGGTCTGAAATCCTCATCTTCCGCATTGATACGACATTCAATGGCATGACCTGTAATCGCGACCTGAGACTGATCAAACGGCAGCGATCCGGTTCGGGCAATTTCCAGTTGCAGGGTGACCAGATCCAGACCCGTGACAGCCTCAGTAACCGGGTGCTCAACCTGCAGCCTGGTGTTCATTTCAATAAAGTAGAAATTCCCGCTGTGGTAGAGAAACTCGAGGGTTCCGAGATTTCTGTACCTAAGATCTGCCAGCGCAGAACAACAGATTTCAGCCAGCGATTCGAGGCTGGAAGCATCGATACCCGGGGGTGGCGCTTCCTCAATTAACTTCTGGTTACGCCGCTGCACAGAACAATCACGAGCTCCCATGGAAATAACTTTGCCCTGGCCATCACCCGCAATCTGAATTTCCACGTGTCGGGCACCGGCAAGAAACTTCTCGACGTAAAGTTCCCCATCTCCAAAAAGAGCAAGTGCCTGGTTCCGTGTCTCTATAAATGCAGTCTCAATTTCTGACGAATCAGACACCATCGTGATTCCACGCCCACCACCGCCGTGACTCGCCTTGAGCATGACAGGATAGCCAACTTCCGCGGCGACCTTTTGCACCTCACTGATATCGTTGGTTGGCGTCACACTACCTGGAAGCACTGGCACACCCCGAGTGGCCAGCAATCGCCGGGCTTCAGATTTGTTACCCATAGCTTTGATCTGTGCAGCCGTTGGACCAATAAAAGTCAGCCCTTCAGATTCGCTCAGCTCCGCAAACCCCGCGTTCTCCGACAGGAAACCATAGCCCGGGTGAACCGCATCACAACCTCGACTCAGCGCCGCTGCAAGCAGTTGATCAGCATCCATGTAGGACTCTCTGCCAATACACACGGTGTCATCCGCAAGGGTCAGATGCCGCAGATCTTTGTCTGCCCGGGTGAAGGCGGCCACAACGCCAATCGAAGACTGCCTGCAGGCTCTGACGATGCGCAGTGCAATCTCACCGCGATTGGCAATCAGCAGCCTTTTCATGAGTGGCGTCTGCTCAGTCGTTCAACGTAAAGAGCAGTTGATCAAATTCGACCGGCTCCTCATTGTTCACCAGAATAGCTTCCAGCCGGCCAGACTGTTCAGCCTTGATATGATTCATCATCTTCATGGATTCAATGATGCAAAGCGTATCGCCTTCTTTGACATGGTCCCCGATTTCAACAAACGGCGGGGAAGATGGAGATGGTGCACGGTAGCAGGTTCCCACCATCGGTGCACGCACAAGATGCGCACCCGCAGAAATAGAAGTTCCTTCCGGTGAAACAGGTACTACTGGCGGTGATGCTTGCGCTGCGGGTGCTGCTGCCGTGAAAGGCGCCCTCAGGAGTACAACCGCACCGCCGCGGGTAATGCGAACCGAATCTTCTCCTTCCTTAATCTCGATCTCAGAAATATCAGATTCTTCCATCATTTCGATCAGCTTCTTTACCTTTCTGATATCCATTCAGCCAGCCTCCTGATCCAGATACCGAACCGCATATTCCGCTGCGAATGAGTAGCCCATCGAGCCAAGTCCGGTAATGCAGCCAACGGCGATATCCGACAGATAGGAGTGTTTACGAAACTCCTCGCGGCTGAAAACGTTAGAGAGGTGCACTTCGAGGAAGGGAATGGAAACGCTGAGGAATGCATCTCGAAGCGCAATACTGGTATGCGTAAAAGCACCAGGATTAATAATCACAAAGCCCGCGGTTCCGCGCGCACTATGAAGTCTTTCAATCAACTGATGCTCCGCATTACTCTGTAAAGCATCGTAGCTGTACCCGCCGGATTCCACGATCGAACGAACCCGCGCATCAATATCAGCAAGCGTGTCAGATCCGTAGATTTCAGGCTCGCGTGTACCCAGCAGATTCAGGTTGGGACCATTAAGAACTAATATTTCCGACATTGCGCTCGACCTCGCGTATTTGCGCCTGGAACTGACTATTTTTAAGGAATTTAAAGATATTTCAAGAAATTAGATGTTTTTTTGCTACATTTGTCTCCCTGCAGGAAACTATTGGCGCTGCTTAGCTACAAAATATCAGGAAATCCCGACTATTTCTGATTTTATAGGCTATTTCGCCGAAGATAGCAGCTTTTTCTCAGGAGGATAGCAATATCCTCGCTCTGCACAACCCTGATAATAGATCTGAATCGGCATGACTGCAGGAATGGACACCTCAACCAGACCCGTCAGTACTTCCACCTCGCCAAAAATCTCATCCTGACGTAACTGTCCACGCGGCAGATCCACCATCAGCTCTTTTCCTGACTGTTCAAACCGGAATTTGTCACGATAAAGATAATGTCCGGGATGAACCTGCCAGAAGACCCGGATAGAGCCAGATTCTTCGTAGCTGCCAAATCGAAAGGCCTCGCTCGCTGGTAATATCTCGGCAACCACTTCATTCACCGGTGTGCTTCCCGGCAGTATGCCCGGCTCGAACAGTCCGTCTGCCTGCATTTCCATAGGCAACAGGGCAGTAATCAGCAGGATAGATGCAGCACAGGTTTGTTTCATAGAACGCTCATGATTCAATAAAAGGATTCAGCAACTACAATTAAGCTCACTGTATCACTGTGACCCGTTTTTCCTTCTTAAGTTTGATCCTGCTGGTCATTATTTCCGGCTGCGAGAGTCAACCCGGTCAGCGAACGCCCACCAGACCTATTGAGTCCCCCGTTGATCCGCTACTGGGGCAGGCCGAACTGAATTATCGCAATAATCAGCTGACCACTCCAAGCGATGACAATGCTTTGCTGAAGTTCCAGGCCGTCCTCGCCCTGGACCCTGGCAATGTCATTGCCCAGGATGGCATCAACCGAATCGTAGAAAAGTACCTCGCCTGGGCGAGGGATCATGCAGAAAGCGGCAACCTGTCGAAAGCCAGAGTGTACGTCTCAAGGGCTGAGTCTGTTGATGCGACCCACCCCAACATCGTGCCGGTCGTCAATCTGATCAACGATCGGGAAGATCTGAAGACCATGATGTTTACCCTCGATAGACAAGCCGTGCTCAGACGCAATGCAAAGCGTATCGATTTCGAAAGCATCGCTCGAGCGATTGTTCAAAAACAGGCTTTTGTCACTATCAGGGCGCCAGATGACGCCAGCGGTCGCTGGCTCTACCAGGAACTGAACAAGCGGGTTTCTTTCCGGGTTGAAGCTGCATTCAATATCACAAGCACTCCATCCATCGTGCTAACCCGTTAATCGATCCTGTTCAGACCACCAGCTACCTCAGTCCGTGTACACCCTTATTGCGATAAGGGTTACCATAGGACGACAGCCTTGAGCCGGATATAAAGGAACTCTCTTGAGTGCAATAGAAGACAGCATCGAACAGGTTAAAGAACAGGTTTCTGACAGTCTGGAGACTGACGGCGCATCCCAGACGATCCTGCGCAGCATCGGCATCGCCCTGCTGATTCTCATTATCGCGATCAGCCTGCTGGGCTTCTATTGGGATGACGAACCCGATCTGTTCGACGTTCACACCGCAACCAGCGAGGTCACTGCGGAGCTGGGAACCAGAAAGGTTCTGGGTACCACAACCGTGGCAACCATGATCACCATGACTGACACGGTGCTCTACAAACGCGGCGGCTACCTGTACAACGACATCATGCCACCCAGTGTCATGATGGATAACATACCCAATTGGGAGTTTGGCGTACTGGTGCAGATACGGGACATGGCAAGAACGCTGAGAAATAACCTGAGCCGTTCACAATCCCAGTCCACCGAAGACGCCGATCTGGTTCGTGCCGAAGGGCAGTTTTACTTCGATAATAATTCCTGGATGTTGCCTGAAACCGAGGCGGAGTATGAGAAAGGGACCCAGGCGCTGGAGAACTATGTCGTTCGGCTGGGTGACGAAAACCAGCAGAATGCACAGTTTTATGCTCGGGCCGATAATTTACGGACCTGGCTCTCGGAAGTGGAAACCAGGCTTGGCAGCCTGTCACAGCGTCTCTCTGCCAGCGTCGGTAAGCGGCAACTGGATACTTCGCTGGCCGGAGACTCAGCGGCCTCACAGTCAACCAGCACGTCACCGGAACAACAGGTTAAGACTGCCTGGATGGAGCTGGACGACGTCTTCTATGAAGCACGGGGCACAACCTGGGCCCTGATTCATCTGTTACGGGCCATCGAGGTGGATTTCCATGATGTGCTGCAGAAAAAGAATGCACTGGTCAGCCTGCAACAGATTATCCGTGATCTGGAGCCAACCCAGGACACACTCTGGAGCCCCGTCATCCTGAACGGCAGCGGTTTTGGCATGCTGGCGAATCATTCTCTTGTCATGGGTTCGCACATTTCCCGCGCGAATGCCGCGATTATCGACCTGCGGCGGCTGCTGGAAGACGGCTAACCGCAAAACACCACGCAACTTTACGGTTCAAACTTCGCCGCCGTTTTTGTACCATTAGCCCGCCCTGAACGCGAGGGTGTTAGGCAAACAAGAATTATAAATCCAATCGGAATCGCTTATGGAAACCTTAAACAGCTTGCCGCCCATTATGGGTGTGCTTGGTCTTATCTGCGCATTGATCATCTACCTCATGATGGTCAGGTACCCGGAAGGTGACGAGAAAATCAAAAAGATTGCCGCTGCCATCCACGAGGGCGCGATGGTCTTTCTGCATCGGGAATACCTCATGCTGGCCATGTTCGCCGTCCCTCTATTTCTGCTTATCTTCTTCACACCGGGGCTGGGAACAAAAACTGCCATCGCTTTTGCTGTAGGCGCTATTTGTTCTGCAGCAGCGGGCTATCTGGGCATGTTCGCCGCAACCAAAGCGAATGTACGCACGACAGCCGCGGCACAGAATGTCGGTGCTGGCGGAGCATTGAGCGTTGCGTTCTATGGCGGCTCAGTTATGGGTCTGTGTGTTGCATCACTGGGACTGCTCGGACTGGGCGCGCTCTACTGGTGGTTCGGTGGAGATCCTGAAACCGCACACGCCATTCATGGTTTCGGTATGGGCGGCTCCACTGTTGCGCTGTTCTCCAGGGTCGGTGGTGGTATCTACACCAAAAGTGCCGATGTTGGCGCGGATCTGGTTGGTAAAGTCGAAGCCGGGATTCCGGAAGATGATCCCAGAAACCCTGGTGTCATCGCAGACAACGTCGGTGATAACGTCGGAGACGTCGCCGGCATGGGCTCTGATATTTTCGAGTCTTACTGTGGCTCCATGATCGCCACCATCGCGATCGCTTCCACCATGACCATGACAGCCGCCTTCGGCGTCGCTGCACTGGCACCGGAAGGTGGACGAGAAGCACTTCTGGCTCTGCCACTTCTGCTGGCTGGGTTAGGTCTGGTCTGCTCTGTGATCGGCATTATTATGGTCAATGTGCTGTCAGGTCTCGGACCTGAAAGGGCGCTGGAAATGGGTCACCAGATTGCAGCTGTTCTGCTGATTATTGCCGGATACTTCCTGGTCGATATGCTGGGCATCTCGCGTGACGTATGGTGGGCTATTGTCGCCGGTACCGTTGGTGGCATTCTCATTGGCGTGGTGACCTCTTACTACACATCCAAGGGACCCGTTGTGAAAATTGCTGAAGCCGGAAAAACCGGTACAGCAACCGTCATGATTACTGGACTTGCCGTAGGCATGGAATCCGTTGTGGTTCCCATCCTGGCGCTGGCTGCGATTATTTTTGTCTCTACCGGTCTGGCGGGGCTTTATGGTGTGGGCATTGCTGCTGTCGGCATGCTGGCTACCGTTGGTATTACCATGGCGCTCGACGCCTACGGCCCCGTTGCTGACAACGCAGGCGGTATCGCTGAAATGGGCGGCCTGGGTGAAGATGTCAGGGAAATCACTGATGGCCTGGACGAAGTTGGAAACACCACTGCAGCAATCGGTAAAGGCTTTGCCATTGGCGCTGCTGCACTGGCAGCTTTGGCTATTATTGCCGCCTTCGTGGAAACCATCAGCGCGAACAATCCCGGCTTCTCACTGGAACTTTCCAATCCCAAGGTCCTGACAGGCATCTTCATTGGTGGTGTCCTGCCATTCCTGATCGCATCGATTACGATGACTTCCGTTGGCGATGCTGCTATGGAAATGATCGAAGAAATCCGCCGTCAATTCCGTGAAATTCCCGGACTGATGGAAGGGACTGCAGAACCTGACCATGCCCGCTGCATTGATATCGCCACCAAGGCTGCCTTGAAGAAGATGATTCTTCCCGGCGTTATCGCTGTAGCAATGCCTCCAGTGGTTGGCTTCAGCCTGGGCGCACAGACACTGGGCGGCATGCTCGCGGGCGCGCTCCTCGGTTGTGTACTGATGGCACTGATGATGGCAAACGCCGGTGGTGCCTGGGACAACGCCAAGAAGTACGTAGAAAAGGGTAATCTGGGCGGCAAAGGCTCAGAGGTTCACGCTGCGGCGGTTGTGGGTGATACGGTTGGTGATCCATTCAAGGACACATCTGGCCCATCCATGAACATCCTGATCAACGTGATGGCTATTGTCAGCCTGGTGATTGCACCCCTGCTGTCATTCTGATCTCAGACAATCAGGCACAAAAAAGGCGGGACTAACCCGCCTTTTTTTATGCCCGGAATTTGGCGTTTGCAACTCAGGAAGGTTCAAAAGGCGGCAGCTTCTTTCGTACCAGTTTACGCTGCAGTTGAACGTACTGCGGCAAACCATCTTTGTAAGGCGGGTAATCTTCTCCCTGGATCAACGGAGAGAGATACGCCTTTGCCTTTCCAGTGATACCGAAACCATCTTTCGTGATAAAGGACTTCGGCATCATCTTCTCGACGTTGGCTACCTTTGACAGGGGCGCCTCATCAATCTCCCAGCTGTATCTTTTTGTGTTTCTGCGTCTGATAACCGGCATAACGGCATTCTTACCTTCGAGCGCAAACTGCACGGCAGCAGCACCAACGGCATAAGCCTGCTCAACATCGGTTGCAGATGCTATGTGTCGAGCGGCTCTCTGCAGGTAATCGGCAACAGACCAATGGCATTTGTAGCCATGCTCTGCCTTGATCATATCCACCAGGGTTGGCGCAACGCCGCCCAGCTGGGTATGGCCGAAGGCATCTTTTGCGCCGGCATCCGCCAGAAAAGTGCCATCCGAATACTGTGCACCTTCGCTCGCAACAACCACGCAGAAACCATAGCGGTCTACGGAATCACGAACCTTTGCAAGAAACTTTGTTTTATCGAAAGCCACTTCAGGGAACAGGATCACATGAGGCGGGGCACCTGCACTGGTCTTTGCCAGCCCCGCCGCAGCAGCAATCCAGCCTGCATGACGACCCATGACTTCAAGCACAAATACCTTGGTGGAAGACTCCGCCATTGACGCCACATCCAGCCCGGCCTCCATGGTTGAGACAGCCACATACTTTGCAACGGAACCAAACCCGGGGCAGGTATCCGTGATAGGCAAATCGTTATCCACCGTTTTCGGGATACCAATACAGGTAATAGGATGCCCCATGCTCAGGCTCAGCTGCGAAACCTTATTCGCCGTATCCTGGCTGTCACCGCCGCCGTTGTAAAAGAAGTAGCCGATATCATGAGCCTTGAACACGTCAACAAGACGATGGTATTCCGCTTCGTTTTCCTGAAGAGACTTCAATTTATAGCGACAGGAACCAAAGGCACCACTGGGTGTATGTCGCAACGCCGCGATGGATTTAGGCGATTCCAGAGAAGTATCAATTAGCTCTTCTCGAAGCGCGCCAATGATTCCGTTTTTCCCGGCATAGACTTTACCCAGCTTGCGGGATTTCCTCGCTGTCTCGATCACACCACAGGCTGTGGCATTTATGACGGCCGTTACACCACCCGACTGGGCGTAAAAAATGTTCTTGGGCAAGATTGCTCGCTCCTGTTTTCTTAATGTTTAACTACAAATCCTTTACGGTCTGATCGATCAACCAGTCCACCACCTGCCGGAGCGCTTTATTCGAATCGACGCCCTGATCCATTGCCTTGTGATAAATATTGGTCTGGTTGTGCGCACTGGTGCCATTCACCAGAATATCGCGAAGCCCCATGATCTCATCCTGACATCCCAGGTGATCGGCGTCTTCTTCGACAAACATCATCAGTTCGTCCAATAAATCAGGAAACGGCAGAACCTCTCCTTTAGCGAGGTCTATTAAACCTTCATCGAAAGAGTACCTCATGGCACGCCAGCGATTCTCGTTGATCAACATACCCGCGTAAACCCGCCACCGCTGATTTCGAAGGCGTGTTCGATAGAGCATCCTCATCAGGCAGACGGTAAGTGCAACCAGACTCAAGGCATGTTCGAGATTGGTGACCACATCCATGATGCGTGTTTCCAACGTCGGAAAGGATGCGCTGGGACGCAGGTCCCACCAGATCATGCTGGCGTCCTCTACCAGACCGGCATTAATCAGTACACGGACGTGCCGCTCATACTCAGCGTAGCTGGCAAACTGCTCAGGCAGCCCGGTACGCGGAAGTGCGTCAAAAACAGTGAGCCGATAGGATTTCAGTCCTGTTTCTTCTCCCTCCCAGAATGGAGAAGAAGCACTCATTGCCAGCAGATGAGGCAGGAAATAGCTCATCTGGTTCATCAGGTCGATACGCAATTCATCATCATCGATACCCACATGCACATGCATCCCGCAGATCAGCAATCGTCTCGCCGCCAGCTGCATCTAATCGGTCAGTTCAAGGTATCGTTGTTTCGCGGTCTGTTTCTGTTCAAGCCATCGGGCAAAGGGATGCGTCGATACAGCAATAGGTGTACAGCCAAATCGACTGCTGACTTCAGCAATGGTGCCCCGCAATCGTTTCAGGTTCTCACGGACGTCTGCGAGCGAATGGCAGACGGGCGTGCCGACTTCTATCTGCGCCCTCATAAGTTCAGGGCTGACATGCTCCTGCAGAAGCCGGGCGCATTCCTGCATTAACTGCGGTGGTGGATCGCTGACGAGATCTCGAGACTCAAGGTCAACGAGTAGATATTCTTCCTCAACACCGAGGGTAAAAGCAGGTTCACGAATGTCCATGGGGGATATAATAACGCCCTTTCCACATTAAGTTGCGATCACAGTTGGTATATACACAACCCTCCATCAATAAGCCGGGCACCCCGGATGAACATGTTCTCGGCGGCGATCCTGGAGAGTTTCTGCAGAACCTGGCCGGTCCAACCTGGTTCGAGATACCGGGGCGAAATCCGGAACGACGCCGCGCGATCGTGACACTGCTGCATGGCAATGAGCCATCTGGTCTGAAGGCGATTCACCACCTGCTAAAGGAAAAAATTATCCCTGCAACGAATCTGGGGATTCTGATCGCTTCGGTCGACGCCGCTCTGCACACACCTCTGCTTTCACATCGATACATACCAGGGGAACGAGACCTTAACCGATGCTTCGGACTGAAAGATGGCAGTCATCAGGCCACACTTGCTGCCAACATCCTGGAAACGCTCAGCGCCTATCATCCTGAAGCCATCGTTGACACACACAACACCTCATCACACAGCGAGCCTTTCTGTGTCGCAGTCCGGGGGGATGATAAGACCCGGCATCTGGCGAGCCTGTTTACGGACCACATCATCATCATTCATCAGAAACTTGGCACCCTGCTGGAATATGCGCCTCCAGACATACCTACTGTGACCGTTGAATTCGGCGCATTCATGGACCCCGACGCTGACTGGCTGGCAAGAGAAACCCTTCACAGATTCGTGATGATGGAACACCTGGATCACGAAGCCCCATTTCCCCTGAACCTGCTTGACTCGCCACTGCGGCTCGAAACCGAGCGACATCTGACCGTCACCTATTCAAGTTCCATCGATGAGAGTGCTGATCTGACGATGATCAACAGCATCGATCAGTTCAATTTCCGGACTCTCGAGCCAGGCCAGATCCTTGGCTGGTTTGGCAACAGCCATCATGGCGACCTGGTTGCCCGGGATGCTGAGGGCAAGGATCAATATGCCCACTATTTCGACCAGCAGGGGAGCCTGCTTAAAACCCAGGCACCCATGACCATTTTCATGGCCACGACCGATCCGGTCGTGGCGAATACGGACTGCCTGCTCTACTTCAATCCTCTCTGATCCGTACCGCGAGGACATCACAGGATGATCCGTGCAAAACAGAGTTCGCGGTAGAGCCAAGCAGCAACTGCAGGCCTGACTGACCATGGGTACCCAGGACGATCAGGTCAAAGTTCTGCTCATCTACCAACTCGTGAATTCGAGTTGCAGGACGGCCTTCCAGCAGATGGCACTGTTCCTCTTTAAGATTCAGGGCAGCCGCCTGCTCATTCATCTTCTTGACACTTTCCTTGCGGATACTGGCTTCCAGTGCATAAATCTGGTCACCCCAGCTGACACCATCGGCCGCATAGGCCATACCCAGAGGTTCATTCACATGCACAATATGAAGTTCCGCTCCGTACAGCTCCTGAATGTCACTGGCGATCTCGACAACTGCCTTATTGTCCTCATGAAAATCCACTGCCAGTAGAATCTTTTTGTATCGCTTTGACATATTCACCTCTCGATTGGTTTAGTTCTCAGGACGCAGCAACAGTGCATCGCACTCAAGGAAATCCAGCACTTTCTCTGTAACGCTGCCGATCAGAACATCCGTAACAATACTGCGAGAGATGGCACCGACAACCACGAGATCAGCGTCCAGATCTTCCTCGAGCTTCTTCATCGCGTACTCCGGCGCCTCATCGATCAGAAGCGCATGGGTATCTTCGAGACCATACTCCTGCGTCAATTCCCGGAATGCTTCCTGATGCTGTTTTTCGGCATCTGCAGGATAAACCCCTGATAGCGGAAACTGGCCATAGGCATGGGCGGCATAGACGTCGCCACCGGTCTTATCCGCAAGGCTTTTGCTGGTATCCAGTATGCGGTGATCAAGACCACTGGGCTTGTGACGACCATGCATGGGATCAACAGCAGCGAGAATCACAGGGTGATTCTTCCAGGGTTTTTCTTTCACAACCAGCAGTGGCGCTGTGCAATGTCGAGCCAGCTGCCAGTCATCATTCGTGAGTATCGCCCGTGACAAGGCCGCATGCTTCTTTGCATGATGAACGACAAGATCCGGTTGAAAGCTTTCAACCACATCAACGATCGCCTGATATCTGGGATGCGACCAGATCGCCTCCGTTGTCACAGTCATACCTGCTTCCCGCAATGGCTGCGCCAATACTTCGAGCAGTTCCCTGCGCTCCTCCAGGTATTCCTTGCGCAAACCCGGCAGTTCAGCTTCCGAGAAGTAATAACCCTCCACGAGGTACTGGCTGTAGTCACACGCGATCAGCTTGAGCTCGAACTCCATATGACCTGACAGGTACTTCACTCGCTCCAGAGCCGGCTGCCGTTCCGCACCAGGCTCAACGATTGCGACAACACGTTTGATGTCATTCACAACTCTACCTCCTCTCTCACTCTCTGATCTCACTATAGGATTCGCAGCGTACAGAGGCAATGACCCGGATCAATGTTTCAAACGCCGGCGCTGACCCACATTTTTTTAGAGAAGATCCTCTTGAACATCCCGTCAACGACCTTACTCCAGGGTTAACAAAAGCCAGATATCCCTAAAGGAAGGAAATGACACATGAACCATCTCGTTTCACCATTTAATGCCCTGAACCAGATTAATCGCGAATTGAACCGTTTTTTTGACGATCGTCCGGCAGGACATCTGGCGGACGGTGCAAACTGGTCACCCCAGGTCGATATCTCTGAAACTGAACAATCCTTTGTTGTCACCGCGGATATGCCCGGCGTTAAACCCGAAGACATGGAAATCAGCCTGCATCAGGGCGTGCTGACAATCCGGGGCAAACGAAATACCGACAGCGAGGTCACCGAATCCAACTTTACTCGGAGAGAGAGAATTCGCGGCACCTTCTACCGACAGTTCAACCTGCCTGAGACGGCAGACGAGGAAACGGTTTCCGCAAAGTCCAACAACGGCGTTCTCGAGATCACGATTCCGAAGGCGCAGAAAGCCAGGCCGATCAGTATCTCGGTCATCGGAGAAGACTAAAGAGGAAAGTCATATGAGTACATTCAACAAACTTGGCGATACCGTCAAAGAATCCTGGGAAACACTGGCCGAAGGCTGGCAGGATCTCTGGAACAAGGCGCGCCACGCCATCACAGCTTTCACGCCTGCCAATGAAAACGATCAGGCCTTTGGCAATCGCTGGGGACTGCTAAGCGCAGAGCTCCACGAGACTTCGGATGGCGTATCGGTCGAAATCGAAGCTCCAGGTATTGGCAAGGACGACTTCACAATCTTTGTCTCTGGACAGACCCTCGTTGTACGTGGCACCAGACAGGCCAGCCGGGAGCGCAAAGATGGTCACTACCACATCACCGAGCGAGCGTACGGTCGGTTTGAGCGAACCTTCCCGTTGCCTGTGGAGGTTGATGAAAACCGCACAAGCGCTAACTACAAGCGCGGTGTACTGAGCATTGAACTGCCGAAATCAGAAAAGGCGCAGCCGCGCATCGTATCTGTTAACTGACCACGGGTACTTTCATAGCGAGCGATATCGCTCGCTATGACCATTTCTCAACAATCGGAATTCGCCGGCCGATTCCGAATGCCACCTTGGACACTTTGGTCCCCGGACAGGTTTGTCGCCGCTTGTATTCCATCTTACCGATCAAGGAAACAATGCGACGGTAATCCTGTTCCGCATCAGCATATGAAAGCCAGTCGCGCAACACATCCGCGTCTCCTGTTATCCCATGGCAGTTCAACGACCTGGCCCAGTCCCGAAAACGCGTAAAAGTCGTGACATACTCTTCCACATAGGCCATGACGATCGGGTCGAGGATCGCATAGGGCATCAGGCTATCCTCATCGGTCTGCCCTTCCGCAAGCTCGGCTGATGGCGGTTTCTTCCAGATATTTTCTGGAACTCGGTCATCACTTTTAGCCAGGTCAACGACCTGAAATTTATAAAGGTCTTTGATCGGCGCAAAAGAGAAGTTCATGTCAAAGTGCGTGTAGTAGCCACAACCGGATTCAGTTTTGTTACCAGTAGACAGCGGCATGGCGCCATAAGCGTTACTAAAATGCATGACATAGACATCACGGAGTCTCGCCTGGATATTCTCATCAGCCACATGACTGTATTGACCGGCACTGACCTTTTTGTGAACAAGATTTCCAGGGTTGTCAAAGATCTGATAAGCCGCATTCAGAGAGGAAACTGTGTCCTCGTGATTAACCGGCATCTCGTAATCCCAGCAACCCAGTCGTTCATGAAGCAATCTGGCATCGTCTCGGGAATGCTCACTACTGAATACGGATGGCAGTCGGACAGCATGCACATTCTCGGAACCCAGCGCTTCGCAGGCCAGCAGACAGACAACGGCGCTGTCTACACCCCCGCTTGAAGCCAGAACAACCTGCTCGAAACCAGATTTTATCGTGTAGTCCCGAAGACAAAGAACCAGCAGGTCCTTCAATGGAACGTTGAACTTCTCGATGGCGTCATCGACAGGCAAATTCCGGGCCTGTTGCAGATCGACAACCGGATAGGAGTCTTCAAAAATCACATCGCTGAGAAACAGTATCTTCTGATCCGTTGCAACGAAACTCTGACCATCAAAGACAAGCTCATCCTGACCACCTACCTGATTCACATAAACAATCGTCAAACCCGTCGCCGTCGCCGGCGTGATATTTGACATCCGCTGGAGACACTTGCCTTGAACATAGGGCGAACTGTTCAGCGAGACGACAAGATCTACCCCAGCCTGCTGGTATTGCTCCAGTGGATTGTTTTCGTAGTTATAGTTATCGGCGCCCTTGTCATTCCAGAGGTCTTCACAGATCGCGACGCCAATACGCTGACCACAAAGCTCGAAAATGCAGATCTGCTCACCAGGTTCAAAGTAACGCAGCTCATCGAAAACATCGTAGAACGGCAGCAGTTGCTTCTGATACTCAGCCACGAGCATCCCATCAGCGATAACGCCGGCGAGATTCGTGAATGGTTTACCAATACCTGAATTGCGACCGATGTAACCTACCACTGTGTGCAATCCCGGGTATTTCCGGGATTCCTCCAGGACCTGATCGAGCACCGCCAGATTCCTGTCGATGAAATCTGGGTTATAAAGAAGATCCTGGCTCAGATAGCCGGGTATGGTCAGTTCTGGAAAGACAACCAGGTCAGCGCCTTCTCTGCTGGCAGCGGCCATGCCTTCGCTGATGCGGGCGAAATTCTGATCGAAGTCCCCCGGTGTCGTATTTACCTGTCCAAGACAGACTTTCACGGCGCACGATCCCGGGAAAGATAGACAACGTAAATCAGGGATAACAGCATCAGACAGGCAACTGCCTGATGGAGACTGCCCAGCAATACCGGCACTCGATAAAGCAGTGTGGTCACACCCAGGGCAAACTGAACAAAAGTCACGCCAACAAGAATCAAAGCTGCCCCGGACAGCCCCGTTCCTATGGAACGCCAGGCAAGTACCACCACGCCCAACAGCAACAACGCACCCAGCCAACGATGCAAAAACTGAATCATGACCCCGTTTTCGACAAAGTTGTGCCAGAAAGGTGTCATCATCAGCGCAGCATCCGCAAGAAACTGACCATGCATTAAAGGCCAGGTGTTGAATCCGTAACCTGCATCCAGACCGGCAGTGAACGCACCGAGCACAAGCTGCACTGCGAGCAGGATCAGCAACCAGAAACTGCCGGATCGCAGTCCCCGTGATACCTGACAGCGGTTAACGGCAAGCATGTCCAGAATCAGCCAGAACAGGAACCCAAGAATCACCATTGCCAGCATCATGTGGGCAGCAAGCCGGTAGTGACTGACATAGGGCACATCGACCAGCCCGCTCTTGACCATATACCAGCCCATCAGGCCCTGCAGCCCGCCAAGCACGAAGGCAATCCACAGACGTGGTTGCCAACGCCTCTCAACCCGACCCAGAGCCAGAAACACCACAAAGGGCACAAAGTAGATCATGCCAATGATTCTGCCGAGTACCCGATGACCATATTCCCAGAAGAAAATCTGCTTGAACTCATCCAGGCTCATACCTCGATTGATCTTCTGGTACTCAGGATATTGCTTATAGGCCGTAAACGCCTCCTGCCACTCCTCGGTAGATAGAGGGGGCACAATACCCATGATCGGCTGCCAATCGACCATCGAAAGACCACTCTGCGTCAGGCGGGTTACTCCACCAACAACGATCATTAGATAGATCACGCCACAAACCAGCGCCAGCCAGATCACCAAATGCAACGGTTGTTGCGCTTCTGAGTTCATATTTTCCTGCATAGACAATAGGTTAGACAAAAAGGCGACAGTCGACGCCACGACCCGGGGAGTTTAGCGGTGAGCACTGGCGGATGCCACATGCCGGCTGAAATGCAGTACACTTTCCCTTTGACATTTGACCAGAGCATAGCGGCCAGGGGATCTTCGACTAATGAATGCAAATGCCAAAAACGGCAACAGTAAATTTACCGTCTCCTGCCAGAATTGTGGTCTAAACGAGCTGTGTCTGCCCCACGCGCTGTCCAATGATGAAATGGATGAAGTGGATCGCATCGTGAAACGCGGCAAACCCATACAGAGAGGGGAATACCTCTATCATGCAGGCGATCAGTTTACTTCGCTTTATGCCGTCAGGTCCGGTTCGCTGAAAGTATTCTCGATCGATGATGAGGGTGAGGAACAGGTCATTGCGTTCTATCTGCCTGGTGAAATTCTTGCGATGGACGCCATAGACTCAGCCAGGCACATCAGTGCGGCCAAGGCGCTCGAAACATCATCCGTGTGCGAGATTCCCTATCAGGATGTGGAGAAGCTGTCTGCAAACATACAGAATCTTCAGATACATATGTACCGGCTCTTATCGAGGGAAATCCGAATCGACCAGGAACTGCAGATGCTGCTGGCGAAGAAGACATCTGAGGAACGTATTGGCGCATTTCTGATGAACCTGTCCATGCGCTACGAGCAGAGAAGACTCTCCGCGACGCGATTCCGCCTGCCGATGGCACGTTCCGACATCGCGAATTATCTGGGTCTGGCCGTGGAAACTGTTTCCCGGGTGTTTACAAGACTTCAGACAATGGGCGTTCTCAAGGTTGAGGGTAAGGAAATAGAAATCCTCGATCGACACTCACTTTGTGACGTCGCCCATTTAAAGACTGAAAGCTAGCCGATCAGCACCGAAACCAGGATCAGCGTCAGCATCACGCCAACCAGTATAGCCACGTTGATTCCGACCTTTTTTAACGTTGCCGCATCTTCTGCATGTTGAAAGACCATAATCCGTTCTCCTGTTTATCCAACAACCATTTACTTGGTGAGGCCTAGTTTGCAAAGAACCTAATCGTCGATCACTGACATATGTCAAAGAATCGCCTCCGACAACGGAGTGTAATAGAGTCCATGCAAACCATGATCATCAGCTCACCGGAAGTCAGGCAACAGGTAGAAAACCAGCTTGCCAGTGAAAGCAAACTCATATGGACAGACTGCCTTAGAGGCGCCATGAATCAGCTGGAAGATCTTGATATCGACGCCGTAATCTATGACGGTCGAGTACCCTGGAATAAGACCGGGATCGTCGGAAATCCTGAACTGAAGGCACTGCTTTCCAGCCTGTCGGTAACCACGCGGGTGCTGGCCATCGTAGAGCAGCTTCCGGCAGATGAATTTTTCGCCGAGTCCGGCGTTGTTTACCTGACACCTCCCGTTAATCTCGACGATATTCGCTGGTTTATCCGCAGCCAACCGTAGCGGGAAAATCCATCAGCTGATAAGAATTGTCATCAGCCGGACGTGGCACACAAAGCCACGTTGTGGCAGTCTACGCACCTGAATTTCGGAGTGCATAAATGACGGACCTACAAGCCTTTCAAGAAGAAACCCGTGCATGGCTGGAGGAAAACTGCCCCCAGGAAATGCGCAATCTATCGTTCCATTGGGAAGATGCTCACCAGATCTATTCCAGACCCGAAGCAAAAGTCTGGCTGGAGCGTATGGCCGAACGCGGCTGGGTTGCACCGACCTGGCCCAGCGAATACGGCGGTGGCGGTCTTGATCCTGAACGGGCGGCCATTCTCAACGAGGAAATGAAGCGCATTGCCGCAACACCGCCATCTTCCGGCATGGGGCTGACCATGATTGGCCCGACCCTGCTCGAATTCGGTACCGAAGAACAGAAACAACGTCATATACCAAGCATCTGTGATGGCACGATTCGATGGTGCCAGGGCTACAGCGAGCCAGGCGCGGGGTCAGATCTCGCTGCATTGCAGTGCAAAGCCGTACTTGAAGGCGACCACTTTGTGATCAATGGTCAGAAAATATGGACATCAGGCGCACAGTACGCTGACTGGATGTTTGCCCTGGTCAGAACAGATCCAAGTGCACCGAAACATGAAGGTATCAGTTTCGTACTCCTGGATATGCATCAGGATGGTGTCACCATCAAACCAATTTCGCTGATATCAGGCTCCTCACCCTTCTGTGAGACCTTCCTCGACAACGCCATCGCCCGGCGCGATGACCTGGTCGGTGAGCTGAATAAGGGCTGGACTGTGGGCAAACGTCTGCTGCAGTTCGAACGCTCTGGTATCGGTGGTCTCGCTGGTGCTTCCAAGAAGAAGGATCAGCCGAAAAAGCCGAACGAAATCGCCGATCTCGCCAAGAAATACACCGGCGTAGAGGACGGCAGGATCGCAGACCAGGGTACCCGGCAAAAGGTACTGGATCACTCCATGCGCGAGCGTGCCTTTCAGTTAACGGCCCGAAGAGTTGCCCAGGAAAGCCAGTCAGGCAAGACGCCCGGCGATGTGACTTCGATCTTCAAGCTGGTGGGAGCAAACCTGGCCAGAAATGGCACCGAGCTGAAATCGGAGCTGATGGGTTCACAGGGTATTGGCTGGGAGGGTGAAGGCTTTACAGACCATGAACTGGAAAGTACACGTCTCTGGTTGAATTCCCGCGCTGTCACCATCTACGGTGGAACAAACGAAGTGCAGATGAACATCATCTCAAAACGCGTTCTCGGGCTGCCCGACTGAAACGCGAACTCCATCACAAAACCGGGATCCGGATGACCATCTGATCCCGGTTTTTATCATTTCAGCGCACCACATCCTGAATTCCCGCAGCGGCAGATTACCCTGAACACCATGTTGCCAGTTGCGAGTAATTGTCATGCTGACCCGGATAAGTGCTGAGCAGATTCTTTTCCTGAAGACCTTTGATCGCTATAGCGGAAAGTTGATAACCCATCCGTTGTTCTTTCGACGCGACGGCGAACGATTGATCGTTGCCGCTGTGAATGAAACTGAAACCTACAAGCCGGAGTGGTACCTGAACCTGAAGGAAGAACCCATCGTTGAGATTGAGGTTGATGGCGACACCAGGTTCGCAGTGGCAACAACACCTGTTGGCACTGAACGGATGGAGATCTGGCCGCTGGTTGAGGAACTCAGCCAGGAAGCCGAGAAGCGCCTGCCCCGCAACGTTACCGGTGTCGTTCTGACGCCTATGGAGTAGTTCTTTCCAAACGAAAAACATAGAGTGTCCGCTATGGGAATGACTAACTATGAAGGGACACTTCTGTTCATGACGGACCCCATCTGCTCCTGGTGCTGGGGAACACTGCCTGAGGTCATGAAGCTGCGAGAAGTACTCGGCGAACGCCTGGAGTTCAAACTTCGGTGTGCTGGACTGCAGGTCGGCAGCATGAAACCACTGACACAAGCACACATCAACGATTTGATGAGACTGTGGCAATCCGTCGCGGAAACCACAGGACAGCGGTTCGCTTTTTCTCTCCCGACTGATGTGGCTTTCATTTATCACAGTGAGCTTGCCTGCCGAACGCTGCAGATCAGCCGCAGTGAACTTGGTCGCGAACCCTGGGAGGAATTCCATAACATGCAGCGTGCCTTCTATGTTGAGTGTGAAAATCTTGGGGACCTGGACGTACTTTTCCGACTGTCCGGTAACACCGGCCTATCCAGAATTGAATTCGAAGAAGCCATACGCAGCAAAGCCATCACAGAATCCACAAGGGCAGAGTTTGACTGGTGTGGGCAGCGTGGCACCCAGGCACTACCAACGATCTTTCTGGACATGGGGGATGGTCCAAAACTCATCTGCGGCGGCTACGCCACTGCCGACTACCTCATTACCGAGATAACCAGCCGACTGAACACCCACTAAAGCGGTATACTCAAAGAACTGCGCTGCACATCAACCCGCCGCAATTTATCGCTGAACCCATTCATCGCTGGCTAGCTGAGGGCTTTTTGAACGACCTTGCTTCGGGCCTGACGCCCACGGAAGACAAAAGCATGCTCGCCTCTCTTAAGGTGAGGGATTACCGCTACCTGTGGGCAGGCATGCTCTCGTCTGCTTTCGCACTGAACATGCAACTGGTGGCCCAGGGTTGGCTGGTTTACGAAATGACCGGGTCCGCCATCAACCTCACGCTTGTCACCATGGCATTCATGGTGCCCCAGGTGGTGTTCTCACTGGCTGGTGGCGTGCTTGCGGATCGTGTCGCCAAAAAACCCATCATCGGCTGGACACCCGTCATAAATGGCCTGGCAACTGCTGCCATGGCCAGGATTATCATGTTTGGAGAAGTCACTTTCTGGGACTTTATCTGGGTGGGCGTACTCAACGGCACGGTATTGTCTCTTTCCATACCAGCGCGCACGGCACTGATACCAGAGATTGTCGGCGAGAAACTTATGTTCAACGCCATGGCCTTTAACACGGCTTCCTGGAATCTTTCCAGAATCCTCGGTCCCGCCCTCGCAGGTTTCATGATCGCGATGTTCGCCGGAGGCGATACATCTTCCACCTTCGGAGTCGGACTGGTCTACTACGTTTTATCCGTGCTTTACCTGGTTTCTGCAGTGACGGTGATTTTCATCAGGCACGAGGGTAAACCAACACCTGGCAAAGGACAGAGCCCACTGGCGGATACCATGGAGGGTCTGAACTACGTGTTCAATTCGCCGGTTGTGGGCGGACTGATCCTGCTGTCGATTCTGCCTTTTCTGTTCGGGTTAACCATCAATACACTACTCCCCGCCTTCTCTAGGGATGTTCTCAAAGGTGGCCCGGATGATCTTGGCTTTCTGATGACAGGCCTGGGGGCAGGTGCCGTTATTGGTTCACTGGCCCTGGCGAAAATGGGCAACTTTTCTCACAAAGGTTACTGGCTGCTGGGTTCCGGTGCCCTGTGGGGTCTGCTGGTTTCCGCTTTCGCACTGACCGAGCAGTTCATCAGTGCCACGATGGTCATCGCACTGATCGGCTTTATCTCTGCAGTGAATATGTCGATGAATCGTTCTCTGACACAGTTGCAAGTTGAACAACACATGCGAGGCAGGATAATGAGCATCGATATGATGTCTCATGGTCTCATGCCACTTGGTGTTCTTCCCATCGGTTACATTGCCGAGACCGTGAGTATTCAGGCTGGCCTGGTAACCAGCGGACTGATTCTTTGCTTCAGCACCCTGTTACTTGGAGCCTTAATGCCAAGAATAAGAGAGATTAACCAGGGATATACCTGACGTGCTGCAGATTGTGAATTTTTTCTGGCGACTGTGCCTGCTGCGTTCTTCTCCGGCACAGTTCCCGTCTTCCCGGTTCGCCACCGCCGCTGTACTGACCATTTATCTTGCGATCGCATTGATCGCTGTCAGTCTGACTCGCCCGAACCTGTCACTCTTCGAGGTAATAGCGACAATCACAATCGGCGTTTTCATACAGGGACTGGTTACCTGGTGCCTCCTGCAATACAAGGACCGGACAGCACGCTTTCCAGCAACCTGGTCGACCCTTCTCGGTGCCAATGCCGTCATGCTCATCATCCTGTTGCCATTTAACTTTATCCTCCTGCAATCCGAGAATGCGGCACTGGTTACCTTTGCAGATTCAGCAACCTGGGTCTGTCTGGGTTGGTGGCTCGCCATCGCTGGCTACATCTATCACAAGGCTGGAGATATCAGCGTCCTCCAGGGATCCTGTATCGCATTTCTGGTTGAACTGATGGGCGTCATTGCCGCCGTTAATCTGGTGGCTGGCTGACATGCGCGTACATATTCTGGGAATCTGCGGAACCCTCATGGGGAGCATTGCATTACTGGCGCGGGAACTTGGTCACAACGTGACCGGCACCGATGAGAATGTTTATCCGCCCATGAGCACGCAGCTGGAAGAAGCCGGTATAGAACTGAGTTCCGGCTACACCGCTGATTGTGTACCGAAGGATACGGAACTGGTGATCGTAGGCAATGCCAATCTGCCCAGAGGAAACCCCGCTCTGGAAGCCGTTATGAATCGCGGACTGCCGTATACGTCCGGGGCAGAATGGCTCGGTCGTTATCTGCTACCGGAGCGTTGGGTCATTGCGGTATCAGGCACACACGGCAAAACAACCACCGCCTCCATGATCAGCTGGATCCTGGAGTACGCGGGACTGAAACCGGGCTTTCTGATCGGTGGCATACCGCACAACTTCGAACGCTCTTCACGGCTGGGAGATACACCCTTCTTCGTCATAGAAGCCGATGAATACGACACATCCTATTTTGATCGCCGCTCAAAGTTTCTGCACTACCGCCCGCGAACCCTGGTCATGAACAATCTTGAGTTTGATCACGCGGACATCTTTCCAGACCTGGACGCGATTAAATCCCAGTTCCACCTGCTACTTCGATCCATCCCCGGAGAGGGCCTGGTGATTCATCCTTCCGATGACGAAAACCTGGCAGATGTCCTCCGCCAGGGATGCTGGACACCGACCCTTGCAGTAGGAAGCAGGCAATTACGTGCGGACAAAAAAGACGAAAGTACCTTTGACGTCATTTTAGACGGCATCAGCAAAGGTCAGGTCGCCTGGAACCTGACTGGGGAGCACAACATACATAATGCGCTGTCTGCGATTGCCGCCGCCAGACATGCCGGAGTTTCGGTCGAGGTATCCTGCGAAGCCCTGTCAGAATTTCAGGGCGTCAAACGCCGGATGGAAGTCATCTTCGACCAAGCGGGTCTGACCGTATACGATGATTTCGCCCATCACCCGACCGCGATTGCGACGACTTTGGCCGGTCTCAGAAGTAAATCCGGAAACGATCGAATCATTGCCATCATCGAGCCGGCCTCTCACACAATGAAACTGGGCATACACGAGGACACGCTTTTTGCCAGCGCCAGCGCAGCAGACACTGTGTTCTGGTACCAGGGTGCTAACGTGAAATGGGACATGAACGCACTCGACACCGATAAATCTCACCTGGCCTCAAACCTGGACGATTTACTCAGCCATGTCATGGATGAAGTTAAGAATAACGAGGGAAACCTGCATATCGTGATTATGAGTAATGGCTCTTTCATGGGTTTTCACCGCACGCTGATCGAGCGCCTGCAATCACCAGCCATATCCTGATCAGATCCAGATTGTCAGACAAACGATTGAAAGAAACGGAGCTGTTTAATCCCATAAGGGAACATTTCGAATCATCGGGGTATGAAGTTGCCGCCGAGGTTCATCACTGTGATGTCGTCGCTCTCAAAGATGACGACCTGATCATCATAGAACTCAAACGTTCTCTCAATATGACGCTACTGACTCAGGCAGTTGACCGACAGGCTCTGACGAACAACGTCTACATCGCCATACCGGAACCCAAGAGTGTTAACCGCAGATTCAGAGCACAGGAGAAGGTCGTCAAACGCCTGGGACTTGGTTTCCTCACCGTCTACCAGAGCCCGCTGCGATACGCAGTCAAAGTTCGTCTGGAACCGGACCACCAGGGTCGCACCAACAAACGAAGGCGCGAGCGAATACTGAAGGAAATAGCGGGCCGCTCTCTGCAGCGCAATATCGGCGGTGCGACAGGTATACCTGTCTATACAGCCTACCGGGAAAGTGCCGTTACCCTGGCCAATCTGCTGCTGATCAACGGGCCCACCAGGGTCGCAGAGCTGAAAAGGCTCGTCGGGGACAAAACCCAGTCTATTCTTTCCAGGAATATCTATGGCTGGTTCATACGGGAATCCCGCGGTGTCTATGACCTCTCCCGCACAGGACGCGAAGAAATCAGTGACTATCCGGAGTTAAACCAGCTTGCCCGGCAGCTTCTGGCCGAACTTGACCCATAGTCCTCGTTCTTAAATACTCGAAAAACTGCCTGAGCAAGGACTCTGCCCAAGAGGTCCGTTAGACGACAAGAATGGCTGCCGACAACAATTACATATCCTGTGCGCATCTCGCCTGGATTTTCCCGCTCTGCCAGACGCGGAAAATCCAGATCCGTCAGGTTCTGAGAGGAACAAGAATCGAGGATGCAGATCTCTCTGATTCCGAGGAGTTCCTGCACTGGAACGACTTTGCTGACGTCGTTTCCAACCTGGGCAAGTTTCTTGATGAATATGATCTCCGATCAATCGGCAGATCATTCTGGAATGCCGGTGTGTTCAGGTTACAAGCCAGTATTGGTCAAGTTACATTTGGTGTCAGGGAACAGTTTCTTGCTACCTGGGGCTACTCGGGTCTGTGCAGCCGCGAATTTCCGTTTTTATCTGAAGTGGACTTCAAGGAACAGGGTCGCCTGACAGTCAGGGTCACGATAAAGGAAGGTTTACAGCCCTGCTATCCATACCTGTCTATTCTGTCCGGACAGATGGAAGGTCTCACTGAGGCCCTTGGACTGCCACGGGCAGAAGTGACCATGCAGTCCATCCCGAATGGTGCACTGTATTCCGTGAAATATCAGGAAAGCGGATGGCCGATCACCACCGGCAGGCGAGTCTGGAACTGGTGGAAAAGCTACTTCATTATCACCCGGGAATTCGCAGCCATGCAGAAGCAATTCGATGATCTGCGGAGACAGAACGCCAGGATGAAGATGTCCAAAGCAGACGTCGGCAGCGAGAGGGACGGACTTCTGCAGAATTCAGCCATGATCGCCGAGCATATTTCTGACGTCATATGGGTGGTGAACGAACATGGCAAGATCGTGTATACCAGCCCGGCGTGTAAGAAGATCCTGGGACAGGATGGTGACAAGATTGATTTCAAGGCACTGCTTTCGACAGATGACTTCAAGAACCTTCAGGAATCCGTCAATGGGCTGATCACCCGGCAGGCATCCAAGGCTCAAGCATTCTCTATCACTCTGCCCGGTGCAGACCAGAGTACCGTGGACTTGAATATTCAGCCAGTGCTCAGCCAGCTCGGAGAACAGAATGTCGTCATCTGTATAGGTACTGACATTTCTGATCAACGAAGGCTCGAAGAAGAACTCACAGAGCAAATGACCAGTTTTCAAACGATGACAGATTCCGCGCCGGATGCCATATTGACGTTCGACGAAGAATTTCGAATAACCTACGCAAATCCTGAGTCGTCAGAAGTGTTTGGCTACAGCCTCCCCGACCTCATCGGTACCAGCATTAAAGATCTCATCCCTGAGACACTGGGTACTAACCAGCTGCGGGATATCTATCATCGCAGAGGAAGTAACAAGGTTGTTTCAGGGATGGATGTGCAGGGTATTCGAAGAGACAGAAGCCTCATTCCACTCGAAGTCTCCATCTCAACTCACCAGGTCAGGAGCAAAAGTCATACAACCTGCATCATCCGGGACATCAGCTTCCGTCGCCGCATTGAGAAAGAACGGAAAGCTCTGGAAGTACAACTTCAGGCATCACAGAAAATGGAATCCATTGGACAACTGTCCGGTGGTATCGCCCATGACTTCAATAATCTGCTGATCGCAATTCTTGGTTATGCCGACCTTGCAATGCAGGCTGCAAATCAGGAAAAACTTGCCAGTTATCTGTCAGAAATCAAGAAGGCCGGTGAGCGCGGTACCGAAATGACGCAGAAACTTTTAACTTTCAGTCGCCGCAAGGTGATTGAACCCAAGCTCATCGAGGCGAACGAACTGATCCATGGTGTTCGTGAAATGATCACGCGCCTGCTGCCAGGCAATATCGAAATCGAATTCAGCAGCACCGTTACCGACACCTATCTCAATGCGGACCCGACGCAGCTGGAACAGGTTCTCATTAACCTGGCGGTTAATGCCCGAGATGCCATGGTATCCGGCGGCAGGTTCTCTGTGCAGTTGCGTACAGTTGAAGATGCACAATCTGACCTGCTGGTCATTGAAGTCAGCGACACCGGCACCGGCATGGATGACGAAGTGCTCGCTCATATTTTTGAGCCCTTCTACACCACGAAACCCGAAGGCAGCGGCACCGGCCTCGGGCTCGCCGTTGTGTTTGGCATCGTGGAACAGCACCACGGATTCATTAAAGTCGAATCCACGTTGGGCACGGGTACCCGATTTCAGATTTTTCTGCCAACAGCCAGTGCGAGTAGTTCCACTGACGATCGTAAACAGCTGGTGACATCTGGAGGCAGAGAAACCATTCTGATCGTCGAAGACAACGAACAGGTCAGAGATCTGGCCAGTCTTATTCTGACAGGCGCCGGCTACCAGGTTCTGGAAGCGACTAACGGCGTGGAAGGTATCAGCTTGTACAACGAGCATGCCGCAGACATTGATCTTGTGATTATGGATGTCGTCATGCCGAAGCTCGGAGGTCGCGATGCCGCCGGGCAGATTCAGGCAAAGCATCCGGAAGCCAACATTGTCTTCACAAGTGGTTACACCATAGACAGTCCACAGACGAAGTTCATCAGCGAGTTTAACCTGCCACTTATCCCCAAACCCTACGGGACTGACATGCTGCGCGCCCAGGTCAGAGCGATTCTGGATGAGGTGAAGTCCAGCCGTAGCCGAGATGACGCTATCGTCGTTGAAGGTTCTCGTTAGACCTGCCAAGGGATTTTGGCTAACATGTGCGACCTCTCGCGAGTCCCTGATCAATCATGAATCTTAAGAAACATCTCGACACTGAATTCGAGCGCTCTCTCGCTGCGCTTGGTCACGAAGATGCGCCCGCTGTCGTCAAACAGGCCTCGAGACCAGAGTTTGGTCACTATCAGGCCAACGGCATCATGGGCGCGGCAAAGAAAGCGAAGACAAACCCTCGCGAACTCGCGCAACGAGTCGTTGATGCCGTGCAGCAAGGTGCACTGAAAGATAGCATTGAGCTCGAAATTGCCGGACCGGGGTTTATCAATATCAGCCTGAGCAATCGCTTTCTGTGCGATGAACTTGAAAACATGAGCCGCGATGTTCGCCTCGGTGTCTCCGTATTCGAGCCCGAGAAAATCCTGGTGGACTACTCGTCACCGAATCTTGCCAAGGAAATGCATATCGGACATCTGCGTTCCACCGCGATCGGCGATGCTGCCGTGCGTGTCCTTGAATTCCTCGGGCACGAGGTCGTAAGAGCCAATCATGTTGGCGACTGGGGTGCACAATTCGGCAGCCTGCTGGCTTACATGGACAAACTGGAATCAGAAGGTGTAGCGCTTGCAACGGAATTGAGGGATCTCGAAGTCTTCTACCAGAGCGCCTCTACCCTGTTCAAGTCCGATGAAGCCTTTGCTGCAAGAGCGCGGGAGTTTGTGGTCAGACTTCAGTCCGGCGACAAGAAGTGTCTGGAACTCTGGAGGCGATTTATCGACGAGTCCATCAAGCACTGTCAGGCAATTTACGATCTGCTCGATATCTCGCTGACACCAGAAGATGTGAGGGCCGAGAGTGCCTACAACGATATGCTCGATACGACTCTGGCCGAACTTGGTGAAAAGGGCCTGGTCACAGTTTCCGATGGCGCCAGGTGTGTGTTCCTGGAAGAGTTCGTTGGCAAGGAAGGAGAACTGATCCCGGCGATCGTGCAAAAATCAGATGGTGGCTATCCGTATATGGCAACGGATCTGGCGGCTGCCAGGTATCGAGGCCAGGAATTAAAGGTGAATCAGGCACTGTACTTCGTCGATGGCAGACAATCTCTGCATCTGAACCAGCTGTACGCCATCTCGCGAAAAGCCGGATTCATCGAGAGCAACCAAAGCTTCCGCCATATCCCCTTCGGTACCATTCTGAACAAGGAAGGCAAACCATTCAAAACCCGAGATGGCGGTGCCGTCAAACTTGCAGATGTCGCCGGTGAGGCGGTCAGCCGAGCACTATCACTGATCGGTGACAAGAACCCGGACCTGACAGAGAGTGAGAAGCAGAACATTGCCAGGATTGTCGGCATCGGAGCGATCAAGTACGCAGAACTGAGCAAGAACAGGACCACGGACTATATTTTCGACTGGGACACCATGCTGTCCTTCGAAGGAAACACAGCCCCTTACCTGCAGTACGCCTATACCCGTATCAAGAGCATTTTCCGTCGCGCAAATATCGACACTACCAGTCTCGAGCAGCCGTTTGCTCTGGAAGAACCCGCGGAAACATCTCTTGCACTGAAACTTGTCCAATATCCAGAGACGCTGGAATCTGTTGTCGAGGATTACCAGGCAAACATCCTGTGCAACTATCTGTTCGAACTGTCCCAGCTGTTCATGTCGTTCTATGAGTCATGTCCGGTACTGAAAGCTGATGAGACCACCAGAGAGTCAAGACTCAGGCTGTGTGACCTCAGTGCTCGAACCCTGAAGCACGGGCTTGGTCTGCTGGGCATCAATACCGTGGAGCAGATGTGAAGCTGGCATTGATTGCCGCCCAGTCTGAAAACCGGATCATCGGTAACGGTCCCGATATCCCCTGGAAAGTGAAAGGAGAACAGGCGCTTTTCAAAGAACTGACGATGGATGGCACCCTGATCATGGGGCGCAAAACCTTTGAATCTATCGGCCGACCATTACCAGGTCGCACAACCATCATCGTCACCAGGAACCCTGAATATAAGGTGCCGGATTGCGAGACCGCGAACTCGCTCGAACAGGCCATCGAGATGGCAAAGGCTCTGGGCAAACCAACTTTTGTTGCTGGCGGTGGAGAACTCTATGCCCAGGCAATATCCATTGCCGACGCGCTGCACCTGACGACGATTCATACCGACGTAGAGGGCAGCGTTTACTTTCCGGAAGTACCGGGCGATTTCCTGCTGCAGCAGGAAACGCTCTACGAATCCAATATTGACTATACTTACCGTTACTACGAACGAAGCTGATAAATCACTCTGAGGGGATGCCATGGAATTCAATAATCGCGTAACCAGAATGCTCGGTGTTGAGCTGCCAATCATCCAGGCACCCATGGGGTGGATTGCTCGATCTCAGCTGGCATCAGCCGTCAGCAATGCCGGCGGCATGGGCATCATTGAGACCTCGTCAGGAGAACTGGATGTCATCAAAGATGAGATTCGTAAAATGCGTGATCTCACCGACAAGCCTTTCGGCGTGAACATCGCCCAGGCATTCGTCAGGGATCCGAATATTGCCCAGTTCGTTGTCAATCAGGGCGTCAAGTTTGTCACTACCTCAGCGGGGAGTCCGACCAAATACACAGAAGTTCTAAAGGCTGGTGGACTCACTGTCTTTCATGTTGTTCCAACCCTGGATGCGGCACTGAAAGCAGTGGATGCAGGTGTTGACGGACTTATTGTCGAAGGTGGCGAGGGCGGCGGTTTCAAGAACCCAAATGACATTGCTTCCATGGTTTTACTGCCGCTGGTTCGCTCGAAAGTCGATGTGCCTATCGTTGCAGCCGGTGGTTTTGTCGATGGCAGAACCATGGCAGCCGCATTTTCTCTGGGTGCTGAAGGCATCCAGATGGGGACCCGCATGGTCTCAGCCGCAGAATCTCCAGTCCATGAAAACTGGAAAACTGCCATTGTAGATGCCAAGGAAACCGGCACTGTGTTTCTCAACAGATTCCACTCACCGGCACTCCGTGCGCTAAGAACCGAGCGCACAACTCGCCTGGAACGTGATCCCGAAACCAATGCGATGACGGACTTCGGCACGGCACTGGACTTGTATTTCGGCGGTGATATGGAAGCGGCGATTCCCTTGTCCGGCCAGGTTGCCGGCCGCATCGATTCCGTTAAACCTGTCAGTGAAATCCTTCAGGAAACCCGTGACGAGTTTTTCGAAACGGTCAGTTCGCTATCATCTACTTATGGTGCAGGCTGAGCAGTCGGGGTTTCAACCGTTGCGGCAATGACAGGGACTGCTTCGCAATGCACGTTAGCACCGGGCATTTCCTGAAGTGCAGCACACATATCAACGACCGGAGAATTTCCCTTGGCGGACCGACTGGTGGCTTTCAGATAACCGCGCGCCTGATCACCTGTGAGCGCCGGATCACGCTCTTTCATCAGGGCGATGATCCCCGAAACATAGGCTGAAGCGATGGAACTGCCTGATTTGAAACCATAGGTCGAACCCGGCGCTGTTGTCAGCATGTCGGTTCCGGGTGCTCTAAGCACCCAGCCAAGCTCTGCCAGTTCACCGACCGCGGTACTCACCGGGATAACCTCCGGCAGATTAGCAGGGAAAGAACCCTGTTCGCCGACCGCTTCATCTACCGCTGCGACAAGGATCATACCGCGCTCTGAAGCACGACGCAGAAGGCGGGCAATGACAGCGTCCGCAGGTCCGGAGAGGCTCATGTTAAGAATGTCAGGCTGCTGCACGAGCACATCGTTCAGCGCCTTGATAATTGAGACCGAATCGCAACTGGTATTGCGCGTGGAAGCCTGCTGATGACAGGCTTTGAATACCATCAGGCGAACATCAGGTGCCACCCCGACAATGCCTACGTCATTGTTCGCCGCTGAAGCAATGATCCCGGCGACCGCCGTTCCGTGCTCATCCAGATCAAAGGCGTGCTGGTCGTGACTCACCAGGTTACGCGTGTAAACGATGCGCTCGGCCAACTCGGGATGCTCACGATCTACGCCGGTATCAAGAATACCCACTGTGACATTTTTACCTGTCGACCACTGATGGATCGTGTCAATTCTGTCTGCGTTTACGGTGGCCTGAAGCTCAAAGTAGGGATCGTTGTAGGCCAGAAGCTTGAAGGGTTTGACCGTCTGCACGGTTTCAACTCTCTGGTCCCGCGACAGGGCGTTAACCACGTCTTCCAGCTCTTTTTCGGGGCCTATGTCCGCGACCACCGCTTCGACATTCAGTGTCTGCAGTGAAAACTGCGAAACCTTGGTCAAACCATGAAATTTCAGCACCGCCTGAATCAAATTCTGGGCGCCTCTGTTCAGATCCGCGCCGGCGAAAGACGATGCCACTGTGGGCGAACTTCCACCCGGGATACCTACCGGAACGGTAAACATGACATTACGGGTGTAGGCTTCTTCCGGAGACAAGACCTCCGGTTGACTGGCACAACCTGCCAGCAGCAGGAGCACCACCAAAGCCACATACGAAAAATGACGCATGGAATCAGTCTGGATCATCATTTGTTAAGAAAGGCAGCATGCCTGACGCCTTCAATGCCACGCATACGGTTCAGGAACAGGTTTCTACCTTCTTCTCCGGGTACAACAACTTCGACCACATACATCCCTCTGTCGTCAGGTCCACTGACGATGTTCGAGCGGGTTTCTATCAACGCCTGGCGAAGTGTGGCTGCGGGTATCGGATCAGAAAAACCAATCTCTATCTGATGGACTGCGCCTTGCGTACTTCCGCCCGGTTGCCCGGCAGTCAACGTCTGATATTCACTGGACGCCGGCAGGTTGACCCTCGATTGCTCCAGATATACAGCCGCACCGACCAGGAAGAGACCAATCGCTGCGGCGATGGGCATGGCGATCAGGAATCTGGACCGGCTGATGCTTTGATGGGTTTCTTCCACGCTTCGACGATTACGCTCTGCTTCCTCGACGCGTTTCATAGCGCGCTTTACCGAGAACTCAACATCGACGTCGACGATCTCACCTTCCCTGATCATCTCCTGCAGCTCCGTTAACCGGTCCCGCTCCCATCGACATTCCTCGCACTCGGCAAGGTGCTTGAGCACCTGCTCCCGCTCTTTTCCTTCCAGGGTGTCATTTACAAACCAGGGCAAAACTTCCATGGTCTGTTTGTGCATTCTATTCTTCCTCAAGGTTCTCTTTTTCCCCCAATGATTCACCCCGATCTGCTTCCCCCAGCACATCCAACTCACCGGTCCTGGCGTCAGCAGACGCCAGTGATGGCAGAAGGCTCGCCAGTCTCTTTCGAGCATGAAACATCCTGGTCTTTACGGTATTCACAGGACAGCCCATGATGTCAGCAATCTCCTGATAGGAGTAGCCTGAAAAATAGGTTAACTCCACAACTGACCGTTGATCAGCGGAAATCTGCTCAAGACCACTCCGCAACCATTCCTGCAAACCAATCCGGCTGATAAGATCCGCATCATCTACGGTGTCATGATCGATCAACTCCTCCGCCTGCTGTTCAGGCATGGTCTTTAGTCTATCCAGCGCCTTGATGCCTTTCAGATATGCAATTCCAATGATCCATGTTGAAACCTTTGCGCGCCCCTGAAATTGCGACGCTTTCTCCCAGACAACAAACAGGGTGTCAGAAACAACCTCCTCAACCAGTTGCGGTCGCCTTATGATACGTATCAGGTATCTGGTCAGTTGCGGATAGAACTTTCGATACAGCAATTCAAAGGCGGCACGATCTTTCACCGCTACACGTTGCAGCAGCTTAAGGTTCTCGGCATCCTCAGGACCGCGGTTTGTTGTCAGTTCATGAATCGACATGTACCAGGTTAGTCTTCATCTGTTAGCAAATAGTTCAAAAACTCATGCTAGGATACTTTCGGATTGATGGACATACGAATACCAATCCTGCTGCTCTTTTTCCCGCTCTCGCTATCGGCCGATTTCGAGTCCGCTTCCGAGTCCTACCAGAGACAGGACTACCGCGCCGCATTCCAGGAATTTTCGAGCCTGGCCCAATCCGGTGATGCCCGCTCCCAGACAGTGCTGGCGATCATGTACAAATATGGCGAAAGTGTACCTGTAGACTTCGAAAAGGCTTTTGAGTGGTATCTCAAAGCCGCAGAACAGGGTTACCCTCCTGCTCAGTACAATGTCGGTGCCATGCTTGCTGACGGTTCCGGCGTTGAGGCTGATGCCAGCAAGGCATCTGAATGGCTGCAAAAAGCGGCTGATGCAGGCTTTGAGCGCGCTCTGGACAAACTTGCCGAGATTCGTGGCGACGTGCACCTCGCTTACCTTTCAAAAGACCCTGTACCCTGGTCACAGAACTGGAACCTGCGCCTGCCAAACCAGATCCGGTTTGGAGAAACTGACCTACAGGACGAATCTCTGAAGGTATACCGGATTCAGCTGGGTGCGATGAGCAGTCTCAGTTCTGCCCAAGAGCTGTGGCAACTGGTACAACGCGACAATGACAATCTGCTTCGTAACTACGAACCAGTATTCCGACCTGGCACTTCACAGGGCACCCCTGTCTGG
The DNA here is from genome assembly GCA_965662805.1 of Candidatus Azotimanducaceae bacterium. Classification (GTDB taxonomy): domain Bacteria; phylum Pseudomonadota; class Gammaproteobacteria; order Pseudomonadales; family Azotimanducaceae; genus UBA9659. The sequence continues at coordinate 65,255 of CBFIJB010000017.1, forward strand.
CGGGTTCAGATCGGTCCATTTGCAGACCAGCAGAGTGCACAGCGGATCTGCAATGCTTTTCTGGAACAACCAAACAGTCGTTCTGGCTGCCTGGTAATTTTGACTGACTGACAGAACTTCCCATTCCAACAGAGCCTGGCGTCAAAGACAGGCAACAGAGACGGAAAACT
>CBFIJB010000018.1:0-63285 GCA_965662805.1 Candidatus Azotimanducaceae bacterium
TCACCGGATTTCAATGCGGTCATTGTCAACGCCGGAGATTCAATCCTCCATCCAACCGGTTTTGATGATCTGGACGGTGATACGCTGACGGTCTCCGCGACAGGCCTGCCTGCCTGGGTGACCAGCACAGCGACCCAGACGCTCGTCAGTACGCCTGCCGACTACCAAATAGCAGGATTGGCAGCCACAGGCACCAGTGCAATTACCATAACCGCATCAGATGGTGGCTTTACCGCGACTGAAAGCTTTTCACTGATCGTACAGAACACACCGGGTTCTGTCACAGGTACGGCGGGTGACGACCTGTTCCTCGGTTCTGACGGCAACGACACGATTGACGGTGCGGATGGTTACGATGAGATTCTCTACAGTGGGAATCAGTCTGACTATACCTATACCTCCACGTTCAGTGGTGGTTCTCTCACGATTACGCTAACGGACACTGTCGGCTCTGGCGGCACAGACACACTCATCGATGTTGAGTCGATACAGTTTGCTGATGGGCAGTTTGCCGGGCCTGTGTCCCTGACAGGTACTGGTGGTCCGGACTCCATCTTTGGCTTCGAGGGTAACGATATCATCGTCGGGCTTGGGGGTGACGATACTCTGAAGGGTTTTGCCGGGGACGATCAGATAAATGGTGACAGTGGCAATGATTATCTCGAAGGAGGCACCGGTGCAGATACGCTCGCAGGTGGAAATGGCGCGGATGTGTTTGAGGGCGGTCCGGGCAACGACATCATCGATGGTAACAGTGTGGCCAATGATCTTGGCGACTCCTTTATTGATACAGTTCTCTACTTCGGAAATCCGGCATCCTTTACCTATGATCCCGAGGGGACGGGTACAGGAACGATGACGACGGTAACCGTCACGGGCCCTGACGGTACGGATACCCTGCAGGATATAGAGAAGCTCCAGTTCATCGATGGCACGATGACCACGATCGTGGATCTGCCTCACGATCTAATCGGCACCGGTGGTGCTGATAGCTTGGCCGGGGGTATTCAGAACGATCACATTGTGGGTATCGGTGGTGCTGACGACCTCTATGGTGATGCAGGGGATGATTTCATTGATGGTGGCGCCGGCGATGATTTAATCGATGGTGGTTCTGGCGACGATCACCTGATCGGAGGTAGTGGCAATGACTTTATTGTTTATGACCCTCTGGATACTCAGAATATTGATGGTGGTACTGGTATAGATGGTTTGCTACTGGACGGCGCCTCCATTGATTTAACGGGTGTCTCCAATCTCGTGAATATGGAAACACTGGATATGAGGGATGCCAGCAACCCGGATGATCTGCAGGTAAATGACTCACTGACTCTGGGTATCACTGATATTCTCACCGGCTGGGTGGGAGATAATGGCCTGGATAGTCTGTTGACTGATGGACGGGTCAAGATGGTTGTCGAAGGAGATATTGGTGACCAGCTGTTCCTGGATGGTAACGCGATTCACGGTATGTCGGCAGGTTCGCTTTTAGGCGGGTGGACTCTTGATGGTACTAACGGGACAAATGAGATCGAATATTTTGGCGTTGGTTCCGGCAGCTATTTGAAGTTGACCAACGGCGTCATCGACCTTTATGTCCACGCAGACGTCGCCGACGTCATTTAGCCGCCAAGTATCTCATCCTTCTCACGCCAGCGATCTTCCAGCCATAGTCTCGCATCAGTGATGTCTCCGGCCAGATGCTGTCTGATGACAATGCGGATGTTTCGGTTGGCGCCGTGCAGGCAATGCCAGAAGTTGGTTTCGCCGCCACCGTAGTCAATGGTGATATCGACAACCGGGGTATCTGCTGGCGCGTTGGATAGAGCGATCTTCAATCCTCCCGGGCGTGGCTTCAGAAGATGTTTGTAGGGAGATTCCTGGTTGTCATGTTTCTCTGCGGTAAACCGGGTGCCTTCCGCAAAAATCAGCAGTGCTCCGGGTTCCCGCGTGAGTGTGCTTGAAGCAGATTCAATGGCGGCATAGTCCTTTTGCCGCGCCTCAGCGCTACCTCCGCGGTTCAGACGTGGAAAGTTCAACGCATAACAGATCCAGCCGACGATGGGGACCCAGACCAGCTGCCGCTTGATCAGGAACTTGAGTATCGGTCCTTGCCAGCTGACGACATAGTGCAGTATCGGAATATCGAACCAGGTCTGGTGGTTGACGACGATAATGGGTGCCGGGTGATCGGGCAGGTCGCCGACAACCTCAAACTTTACGCCCACAATCTTAATCATCCAGAGGCTGTCGATGTTTGCGGCAGTCCTGTAAACACGGTCTGTTAGAAAGTTAATAATCTCCAGGGCAGCCGGAATCTTTCCCAGTAGCAGTTTTAACAGGGCGAGTAAGAAGATAAAGGGCATCCAGAAGCCAAGGTTAGCAATGACAACCAGGGCCGATAACAGACTGTAGAGGTGTTGGAATATCGATTTCATAGTGTCGTCAGGATAGATCGTACTGGCCCGAAAGAAAACTTGTCATGCCGCTGATACGTGTGGCATGGCGACCTAGAGCCCTGACCCAGGTTTCTTCGGAAGCATGAATGCTGATGGATCTGCGCGCCCGGGTGACGGCTGTGTAGATGAGCTCACGGGTCATCAGACTGCTGGCTTCTTCTGAGTTTTCCAAACCCAGGACCAGCATGACATGGTCGAACTCTGACCCTTGCGCCTGGTGTACGGTCATGGCGAAACAGGTTTCATGTTCCGGCAGCCGCGATGCGAGAATGCCTGCCTGCCTGCCTGGGAAGTGAACCAGATAATCGGTGTCTCCCAGGGGTGTGCAGACACCGATATCTCCGTTGAAGATGCCAAGGTTGTAGTCATTGCGTGTGACCAGTACAGGGCGTCCGGGATAGAAGGGCTCATCTGCATTTTTCAGACCTTCAGCTTCGAGAAGCCCTTCAATTGATCTGTTCAAATCAGTAACACCCCATTCGCCGCCTCGTCTGCTGCAGAGTATGCGGGCCTGCTCGAAGCTGGTCAGCAGTTCGGAAACGTCTGTGGTGTTTCCGGATCGAAGCGCATCGAGATAACTTGTCCAATGACCCAGAAGTTTTCTGCTGTCTGCTGCAGGCGTCCAGCTGACACTGTCATCACCGGTGTCAATGCGTACTCCGGATTCCTTGATGGAAAGGGCAAGTCGGCCAATGGCGCTGTCCTCGTGAAAGCGATAGCTTCTCTCGAGGGTACAGATCGCATTGGTGAGACGATGTGCGTTCCCGGTAACCTGCACGCTGCCGACATAGGGGGCCGCAAAACTCGAAAATTCTTCTGAGAAACCGACACTGCCGGCACAAAGATCTGCCAGTACATTGCCGGTGTCTACGGAAGGTAACTGATTCGGGTCTCCCAGCAGGATCAGCCGTGTGTCTTCCCGCAGGGCAGCCAGCAGGCGATGCATCATCGGCAGATCAATCATGGAGGCTTCATCGATAATAAGAAGATCGGCATCCACCGGGTTACCTGGCCCGTGGCGCCAGGTTCGGCCATCACGCCGCACGCCTAACAGTCTGTGCAGCGTCTTTACCTCAACATTCTGCTCGTGATCCTCGGCCCAGGTTCGAATGGAGTCATTAAGGCGGGTTGCCGCCTTGCCCGTGGGTGCCGCAAGGCGCACCTGAATGTCGGGCGTTTCCTCCAGCAGGATATCCAGCATTTTAACGACGGTGCTGGTCTTGCCGGTGCCGGGCCCACCTGTCACGATGGCGAGCCTGCGAGAAATCGCCAGCAGGGCGGCAAGCTTCTGACGATTCTCCGGTCCGGGGCCGAAATGTTCATTCAGTTTCGTCTGCAGGATCTCAGCATCAGGAACCGGTAGCGCCACATTGCGCTGGACGATCATGGAGGCCACTTCTTTTTCGTAGCGATAGTATCTGCGGAGATAGAGTCGGTCGGTAGTAAAGACAAAAGGTGTTTCCGCGTCCGGGGTGCCGAAGGCAGGGTGCTGCTGCATCTGGTCGATGACAGCCTCGGATTCCTCTCTCAGGTCCAGGCAGGAATGCTGATTAACTGTTGCCTGTATCAATCGGCTGATGAGCGATCGCATCTCGGGGGAGAGGCCGTCAGTGCGTCGAGAGATCAACCTCAGAAAGTGCTGATCGAAATTGTTGCTGCTATCACTCATGAGCAGACAACAGTCGGTTCATGGTTTCGACATCCTCCAGCGCAGGACGGTCACGATAAACACCGCTGGTGGAATCCGGCGTCATACCGCGCAGAAACAGGTAGTAAGCACCACCCAGGTCTCTCTCGTAGTCGTAATCGGGCAGCCTTCTGGATAACAATCGGTGAACAGCGACGGTGTAGATCAGGTACTGAAGCCGGTATTGGTGGTGATGCATCGCCTCTGCCAGCTTGTCCGCACTGTAGTGATCCAGGCTGCGACCCAGGTAGTTACTCTTGTAGTCGACGATAAAGTATTGACCCTTGTGCCGATAAATCAGGTCAATCATGCCGGTCATCATGCCTTCCAGATTCAGTGTGTCCAGCCGGGTTGGATTAATGTATCCCGTATCCTGCAAAAAACCGATCAGTTCTTTGCGCGCAGACAGTGGAAAGTGAAACTCCATCTCATCAATTCGATCCTTATGATGGACATCGCGTAACCGGCTGGTGCCCAACGGGGCATTAAGAATGTCATCCAACCATGTTGTCAGGACGGGCAGCCAGTTTTCTTTCAGACCGAGCCTGCGACAGGTGCGCAGACATTCTTCTTCATGATCTGAACGGGTGAAATCGATATTCTCCATCAGGCTGTGCAGAGCGACACCGACGCGGGCGCCACGAGGGAAACTGTGCCTGGTCTCTGTCGGCTCAGGGAGGTCGGATGCCCCCTCAGAAGTATCGTCATCTGCGAATCCGCTGATGGCGTGTAGTTCCTGGGTTGCCGAGAGGCGGGCAGAAACGCCGGTATAACTGTGAATCCGCCACTGATCCTCCAGATGAGGGTAGCTGAATGGCTCAATCAGCGTCTGTTCACTGGATCGTGTGTTTTCATGCAGAGACAGCCCGGTTTGTGCAACCTGAATATCGAACAGCTTATCGGGTAACGCTTCGCGGACTCTTGTTTCAAGGTGATCAGTCTTCTTGATGCTGGAGAGTCCTGTCAGGCGTGCAATTGCCGCCTTCGGTAGCTGGGAGACGCCGGGAAGGCCGATCACGCAGCGATACTTTGCTCTGGTCAGTGCAACGTAGAGCAGGCGCATCTCTTCATCGAATTCCTCCTGACTCTGTTTTTGTTCGCTGTCCGCGTCAGGTACGAGGTCAATGACGCTGCTGAAATGCCCGTTGCTTTCATCGTGATACATAGCCGGTGAGTAAGGTTTCTTTGGCACTGCACCGAATACTGGCATCGGAAGCATAACAACGTCATATTCCAGCCCCTTGGCAGCATGCATCGTGACGATCTTGACCAGATTTTCATCGCTCTCGAGGCGCAACTGGCGCGCTTCATTGCTGACGCTCTCGGCTTCTTTCTGTTCATGCCCGAACCACTTAATGAGCTGAAACATACCCGGCGCGATTGCCGCCCTGGCCTGCAGTATTTCGGTCAGGTGGCGAAGGTTTGTCAGCTGTCGGTCGCCATCAGGCTGCTTCAGCCATTTCTCTGCCAGTTGCCGGCGTTGCATCAGTGCATTCAGCATCGGCGAGATATCCTGCTCGAGCCACATTTCGTGGTAATCGCGGAACTCCGCGAGTATTGCCTGCTGGTATTCGACGTCCTGTGTCAGTCGTTCGATGTCTGCCGCTGTGCAGAGCATGAGACGAGAGCCCAGCGCCGCTCGAATGGCCCGTTCACTCGTTGGCTCGAGGATCGCCTCGAGGATCAGCTTCAGGTCCTCGGCGGTATCCTGCAGAAAAACACTATCGAGCGTTAGATAGACACTTTGAATGTTACGGGCTCGAAGCGCACGCTGCGCGGCAGCGGCATGCCTGCGGCTTCTCACCAGAAATGCAATCTGACCCGCAGTAATGGGTTGGTCGTCGATGGTCATGCGTGTACTGGTCAGCAGCCTGACAGTTTCTTCTGCAGCGGATGCCATTAATCGCTCAGTGATCGGTACGAGGTTGCCACTGGTTGCACCATCTTCCTCGGCCACAATGATCTGATAGGGGCGCACAACCCTGTCACCGTCCTTAATGTGCATGCCTTCTCGCGCTGCTCGGACCCTGTGAAAAGGAATGTCCCTGTCATTCCCGAAGATTTCCGGTTTGTCGAAAAGGAAGTTGGTGGCTTCAACCATGTCAGGGGTTGAACGCCAGTTCGCGTCCAGGCTGGATACATATGTCGCCTGCCGTCGGGCATTGATATAGGTATAGATATCAGCGCCGCGAAAGTTATAGATCGCCTGCTTGGGATCTCCGATCATCAGCATGACGCTGTTATCGGTTTCCTCTGAAGCCGTGTAGATTCGTTCAAAAATGCTGTTCTGGATGTCATCGGTATCCTGGAACTCATCGATCATGGCGACAGGCCAGCGCTGTCGCAGGGACTCGGCCAGTGATGCACTGTCCTGTTTCACCGCGGCAGCCAGGGTTGTCAGCAGGTCGTCCACGGTCAGCTGGTTTGTATCCTGTTTGATCATGGTCATGACCGTGCCGACTTCATGAAAAAGCTCATGCCACAGGTTGCCCGTTAACTGCCTGGTATTTTCATACACCTCGTTGATCTGGTTCAGCACCGGATGCTCCAGCGGGGTGCCGTTCTTCTTCAGTGAGTACTCCAGTGATCCACTCGAGTAGATCTCCCACAATTCGTGTTGAAGATTTGTACCCGGTTCGCGGCAGAACTGACTCATTTGCTCGAGTCGGTTAACGGGTTTGCTGTTCCCTTTGAGGTCGGAACTTCGAATAAGCTGTGTGAGGCTGCTACCCAGCCAATCCTGTTTTGCTACTCGTGCGCTTCGGATAAGTTCGTCTGTATCCAGTGGCGAATAGCCAGGTAAAAAGTCCAGGGCGCCGCGAAACAGAAACTGTTTCAGACGATCAGCCAGTCTCTCGGGATTCGGCCAGATGGTCATGGCGTGTTCACGAATCTCCGTGGGCAATGAGAGAATTCTCTGGCGGAAAACATCCTCACTGGCAACTTTCAGAAGATGATCCCGTTCTGCGTTCATTTGCAGATTAAACAGGGCGCCGGATTCAAATGCCTGTTCACCCAGAACCCGGGCGCAGAAACCATGGATGGTAAAAATTCTTGCCTCATCCATCATCTGTCCCGCAGCGGCCAGCAGCTTAAGCTCACGGCTCGGGTCTTCAGAAGAATCAATCAGGTACTTCAGAAACTCGTCTTCACCTGGCTCGCCAGTACGAAATGCTGTTCTGGCCTCTCGTATTCTGCCGGCAATTCGCTGTTTCAATTCATCGGTCGCGGCAATGGTGAATGTCAGTATCAGTATTTCGCTGATCATGAGGGGTCGATGCCAGGGAACGTCCCGGCCCAGCAGTAATCGCAGGCACAGGTTTGAGATGGTGTAGGTCTTGCCCGTACCTGCACTGGCTTCAATCAGCTGTTGGCCATGGAACGGCAGCTTCCCGGCGATCGATGATGCCAGCTCACTCATGGCTGATGCGCTCCAGAATGGGTTGCCACAGATCAACGGCTGATTCTGCGAATCTGTCATCGAATGCTTCCGGTGTTCTAAACAGTCTCTGCCAGTACCGATCTCCCCCCTCGGCACCCGGCTGGTCGCGTTCCCAGTTCCCCCGGGTCTTTTGTAGGGCGCGGTTTGGGTCGCCGTACTTCATGAGAGTCGTTGTATAGTCGTAGCAGGCTTCAGCTGGTGCGAAAGGTGGTGTGACAATGCCTGTGTGGTAACCGTCCGCAAGTCTGGTCAGCAATGCTTCGGCCACATCCCGCTCCATAGGAGCCAGATGTTCTGTGGCGGCCTCATCCTTGTCTCCTCGGAATATGAACACCGAGCGAGTTCCGGGCTCTGCAATGTTCATGGCGAGATGCGAAACCCAGCCCTCCATCCTCTGTCTGGCTCGCAACTTGCCTGCCCGATAGTGCACCAGGTGATCGCCATAAAGGTTCGGCGGGCTGAATTTCAGCCGGTCTGCAGCGACCTTGATGTCGAGGTTAAGCTGTCGACGTTCTCCAGTAAGATAGGGAGAGACTTCTTCCATGACATTTCGGGCTCTCTGCATCTCTCTCTCCAGGTGTTGACGTCCGACTTCGCCGGGCAGTACCCGGCCAGAGCGAAGAATACGTTCCTGGAAATCAATGGGGTCATTGCCGTCTACCAGGTGCCTGAGGGCTGCATCAGCGAGTTGAAATCGCTCCAGATGGTCCAGTTCAAAAGACTCCGTATCGGCGAGTTCCAGGCTTTCGGTGTCGAGATAAACTCCCAGGCGCCTTTGCAAAAAGTACCTCGCAGGATGGCTGTAAAAATTACCCAGCTGAGATATGGAGACCAGTTGCGTTGTCTCATCTGCAGGCAATGGGCGGCCCAGAAACGCAACGTCCGTCGGGTCCCTGTCAGCAGATAATGCGCGGAACCACTGTTCATTAAAGCTCTGCAGATGATCTCCTTTGAAGTACCTGACATTGTAGGGTTGCAGTGCATGCTGAATGATATGTGGCTGATCAAAGACAGCATTCAGGTAATCCAGCCATTCCTGGACTACGACAGAGGGTGGGCGCTCTTTATCGTCCCGGATACCTCGTCCAACATAGCTGACATAAAACAGATCTTCAGCGGAAAGTAGAGACTCCAGAAAGAGATACCGGTCATCCAGCTTTTTTGAACGGTCTCCCTTGCGGTGCGGGGACCCGGCGATTAGATCGAATGAATGCGGCCTGATATCCCTGGGATACTCACCATCGTTCATGCCGAGCAGACAAATGACGCGAAACGGAATGCTACGCATGGGCACCAGTGTCGCGAAGGTGATGCCACCACTGATGAATCCAGCCCGTTGATCTGTGCCCGTCAATGTTTTTTCAATGGCGTGAATAACAAGCTGGCGCGAGAGAGGTTGATCGTATCCGGAAGATTCTGCTCGCCCCACGAGCCCTTCGGTGACCTCGAGCAATTGGCTGACATCCAGGTTTTCGTTGCCGTCCGGCGCGAAGAAATCTGCTGTGAGATCGGTGATCAGGGAGAGCCACTCAGTGGCAGTGTGAGAGACGTTAAGCTTTTCCCGGTAGCTGGCCAACAGATCAATGAAGTCGCAAAGTCTGCCGAGCAGGAATGTCTCCGATGGTTCTATGTTGAAAGGCAGTATGTTCTGCCAGGCATCTTCCTGCTCATCTAGGGCGAACCCCAGTAACAGCCGGTCCAGCCCGAATCGCCAGCTGTTCTGTTCTTCAGTTGGCAGTGACCAGAACTCTGCCTTGCTGGCACCGTCCAATTCCCAGCGAATCCCCGCGCCGTTGATCCAGTAGGAGATGGTTTCAAGATCCTCCGGAAGCAGCTCCAGTTTTCGCATAATCGCCGGTACTTCCAGAAGATCCATGACCTGAGGACCGCTGAATCGGCTCTCAGGCAGTTTCATCAATGTAAGGAACGTTGTCAGCACTGTCGATTGATCGATCGTGCTGGTGTCCGCCAGTCGATAGGTCAGTTCACGCGAAAAAACAGAATGGACGTAGGGGGCATATTCACTGATGTCCGGCACCATCACCAGAATATCGCTGAGCCTGATCGAGGGGTCTTTCCGAATCTGCCTCAACAACTGATCCTTCAGAACCTCAACCTCACGCATTCTGCTGTGGCAGATATGGACCTGCAGGCTGTCATCCGGCTGAGGCCGTTCAGGTGGCATCTCACCGAAGCCGAATTCACCACCAAATGTCAGTGCCAGTACGTCGTTTTTAACGAAACCGAGTGCGGTATCTGTATCCGAGGGCGTGAACAGTTCGTGGGACTGAAACTCAGGTGTTTCCAGCAGCATTTCCAGCATTTCCCGCCCCTGCTTGCCGAGAGAAGAGAGCAGGGGGTTGCCGATTTCCAGGTAGTCCTCGTCGGTGATGGTTTCATCAGTGGCGATCAGACCTCTGATGGAGCGCCTCGCCAGATCCTTTGGTGAAACAATGTCTCCCCAGTAGTGTTCACAGGGGTTCAGGAAATAGATGTCCACCTCACAGAGGTGCGAGATTGCTCTGAAGGTTTCCAGTTGCAGTGGCGGCATGGTGGAAAGGCCGAATATGCTGAGACGTTGCCACGGTAACTCGACATCTCCGGCAAGACAGCTTATAGCCCGCTGGTGCAACTCGGCGCGATGCAGGTAGTTTGAATCCCGAAGGTCTGTTTGTACGAGATTCCACAGGTCTCTCTGCCACTGCTCATGCCCGAGGGCTTCACCTGCTCCGGATGTCCACTGATGAACCCAGTCCGGACGGTACATCAGGTACTCGTCCAGCAGCAGGGTCAGTTCGCTGGCAAGCTGATACAGACGCAGGTCTGCATCCCCGGGCGCATCAAGATAGGATTTAACCGCCCCCGACAGACCGGGATTGCTGCGCAGGAGTCGCATGATGCGCCAGATCAGCCGATGCCGTTCGTAGGGGGATTCCCGCAGATGCTTAAGCTCGGGCATCAGGCACTGGTAAAGTTGCCAGAGAAATGTTGCCGGCAGTTTGCAGTCAATATTCGCGGCAATGCCGTGATGCTCGGCGAGTTGCAGTTTCAGCCATTGTCCCAGACCGAAGCTCTGCACGATGACAGTCATCGGAACGAAAGGGTCTGCACTGACAGTATCGTTGCGATCGCAGAAAGCGCCCGCCAGTGCCGTCATCTGGTTCGATTGGAACAGGTTGAGCATAGCCTGCGAGTGTATCACCTTTACCCGGTTCCCCATCTCGGGGAATCGGGTAAAGCGTCGTTCTAGGCAGAGGTTATGGCGCTCTAGCGCGCCCGATCAATAGCCTCATTGATCGACTGGCGAGCTTCATCGGCATTACCCCAGCGCTCGAACTCGACCCATTTGTCGGTTTCGAGATCCTTGTAATGCATGAAGAAATGCTTGATCTGTTCCAGCGTGATCTTCGGGAGCTGATCAAAATTCTTCACATTCTCGTAACGTCGCGTCAATTTTTGATTGGGTATCGCGATGACTTTCTCGTCCATTCCGGCTTCGTCCTTCATGAACAGAACCCCGATAGGATTGCAGTTCACGACGGAACCCGGAACAAGAGGCCGCGTGGTCGCAACCAGGACATCTACCGGGTCACCATCACCGGACAGGGTGTGAGGCACGAAGCCATAGTTGCCCGGATAGCGCATCGGTGTATACAGGAATCTGTCTACGAACAGGGCACCGGAGGCCTTGTCCAGTTCATATTTAATAGGCTCACCACCCACCGGTATCTCGATCACTACGTTGACGTCGTTCGGTGGATTGTTGCCTGCAGGGATAGCATCGATATTCATGCACGCAAGTATATTCATTATGCCGGTATACTCACGCCTTTTTTTTGGAGTAGCGGTTGAATCCTTACCTGCCCATCCTGGCGGCATGTACTTCCACGGCGCTGGGGGGGACTGTGGCGGTCGCCACCAGAGCAGTGGTGGATACGGTTGATCCCGTGTTGCTCGGCGTTATCCGTTACGGTATCGCCGTCCTTTGCCTGCTTGCAGGCGCATTGTGGATGGGGCGGATGAAATTTGCCCGACGTCACTACCTGCCCATGGCGCTGATCGGAATCATGTTTTTCAGCGTCTTTCCCATTGGTTTCTCGCTGGCTCTGAAATATACAACCGCGGCCCAGGGTGCTCTGGTACTGTCTGTGATGCCGATTCTGACCATGCTTCTCGCGGCGTTGTTTCGCCAGGAGGTGATTACGCCAGTCAAAATTGTCGGTGCCATCCTGGTGTTTTCAGGGGTCGCACTTGTGGTCGAAGTTGGTGAGAATGCGACGGCAGGGGCCATGCTGGGGAACGCGATCATGTTTGGTATGGCCGTGATTGGCGCTGCATTTAATCTGCTGGCCCGTCCTTATCTTCAGACCTATAGCCAGTTGCAGGCTACCACCTGGTTCATGACCTGTGGCTGGCTGGCCATGTTTATGGTGACTTTGAGTAGTGGCGCTCTGAAATTCACCATGCCCCCTGTGGAGACCTGGTGGGTGCTTCTGTTTATCGGCACGTTGGGTGGGGCCTTGCCTATTTTTCTGTTCAACTGGGCGCTTGGCCACATAGAGGCGACACTGGTTTCAGTCTGTCTGGGCCTGAATCCTCTGACGGCAGCCATTCTCGGTGTTCTGGTTCTATCAGAACCCATGACCTTGTCCCTGGCGCTCGGGCTGGCGCTCGTACTGTCAGGCATTGTGACCGCGAACTATCGTTCCCGGAAAGTGTACGACCGTTTCGACGATCTGACGCCTGATTAGTTACCCCAGCTCTTTGGGTCGAACATCCTGCGTAACCAGGAATCTGGTTTCTTTTTCGGCTCAGCCTGCCCTTCATCCGCCTGTTGAACTTCTGCAGGTGCATCTTCACTGAGGGGTTCATCCTGAATGTCCGAGGCATGCGTAACAGGCAGTTGAATCACAGGTTCAACCGGTTTGCGCTCATTCAGCACGCTCGGTTCCGGACTGGGGTCTTTGACTGGCTCCGGGCTTGCCGCGGGCTCTTTTCGACCCGCCGCGGGCGCTATAGTCCTCGCCGCGGGCTCTGATGGTTTCGCCGCAGGCGCTTTCCTGACCGGGCGGGCAGTGGGTTCGTAGGTGCGGTCCAGCAGGTGCCTGTCCAGATACCTTTGCCCACGGCGTACACTGGTGGACATGTCTCCATCCAGAAAAGTCAGCGTTACAAAGCCCTCTGCGAGAGATTCTGCATCATGCGCGCGGGCATTCCTGTGAGGTGATTGCAGTTCAGGCACATACTTCCCCTCTGGGTTGATGTTGTAGCGTTTTGCGAACAGGGAATGATCAGACAGCGATGACCAGCGAACACCGCGCACATCCAGAGGTAGTCTTGCGGGGTAGTTGACGTTAAGCACCGCTGTCATATCCTGGAGCTTGAGATTATCGATGAGTCGGGTCATCAACGTGGCGGCGCCTTTGAACGCGCCGACGGTACTGGGAAATCCTTTGTCCATTTCATCCAGTTTGATCTCGACGGATATGGCGATAGCGGGTACTCCAAGATGAAAGGCAGTGACCGCGGCACCCACGGTGCCTGAAATATTGACGTCTCTACCTGTGTTCTGCCCAAGGTTAGCCCCTGATACAACCAGGTCCGGTGGCTCATTGAACATGATATTGCCAAGTCCGACGCGGACAGCATCTGCAGGCTTTCCGTGTACCGCCCAGACCTGATCCGGATAGGGGGTAACGTCGACACCACGACCAGTCACGGACGCCGAGGCGCCGCTCTGCTGCGTCGCTGGCGCAATGACATAAACATCGTGACCCGCATCGATGAGTGCAGTTCTCAGTATTTGCAGACCCGGTGATTCGTATCCATCATCGTTGGTCAGCAGAATCCGCAGATTCTGCTCCGCCAGACCAAGAGAAGGCAGTATCAACAGCAGGTAAATAATGTAGCGCACGGTAAAGGAGCCTGGGGAGACGGATGAACAGGCAGTTTACCTTCTTGATGAGATACCGCACAGTACCCTTAAGAACAAACAGAATCGCGTTAGACGCAGGGAGAAATTGCCATGGCTTATGAATATGAAACGATCGATGTATCTGTAAGCGGTGCGGTGCTGACCGCTACCATTAATAATCCGCCGGTTAATGTGATGACGTTCCCGCTTTTTATGGATCTGGTGGCGTTGACCACTGAGGTCGAGACGGACGACCAGATCAAAGCCGTGGTGTTTCAGAGTGCTGACCCGGATTTCTTTATCGCTCATTTCGATGTGGAGGCCATTCTCCAGTTCCCTATCGACACGCCTGCGGAAAAAAGCCCGGAGCTCTCTGCATTTCACTTGATGTGCGAGCGCGTGCGAACCATGCCCAAGGCGACCATCGTCAAGATGGCCGGTCGTGCGGGAGGTGGCGGCAATGAGTTTGCTTCGTCCTGCGATATGCGATTTGGCCTTAAGGGTAAAACTGTGATCAACCAGATGGAGGTTGCCCTGGGTATTCTACCCGGCGGCACGGGTACGCAGAGATTACCCAGACTGGTGGGACGGGGACGCGCTATGGAGATCTGTCTTGGCAGTGACGATATTGATGCGGAAACGGCCGAACAATGGGGCTACCTGAACCGGATATTCGAGAGTTCCAGGGAGCTCGATGAGTTCGTCGATAACCTTGCAAGACGAATCGCTTCATGGCCTGCGGAAGCCATCGCCATGTGTAAAGCTTCTATCAATAATGCGGAAATGCCCTGGGAATCAGGTCTGCTTGAAGAGGCCTACCTGTTTCAAGAAACGCTACGAACCAGCGGGGCTCAGTCAAACATGCGTAAAGCCATGGAGATGGGGCTGCAGACCAGAGAAGGTGAACTGCGCATGGGTGCGCTCTGCGCTGAATTCGCCAATGCCGCGAACGATGAATAGTCGCGAACGATGAACAGTGAACCCGGTTATAGCGACTCGATTCGGATTGCCAGACCGGATTCGATAGATTGCTGTGCGGCGATGCCCATGGCCACGGAACGAAATCCATCCCTGGTACTTACTGCGGGCCCGGTACCCGACCTGATTGTTTCGATAAAGGCTCTCTGTTCCAGGTAGCTGGCGCCGTGATGCAGCCCCATAAAGGCGATTTCCGGATCATGAGGTACTTCGTAACTTTCCTGCTTGCCCGAACGTGGTGAGAACGCCAGCTGATTGTCCGGAATATGGACTTCCAGCTTGCCGATGCTGCCGGTTGCGGTGAGTTCCTGCTCGTTGCGACTGCCCTCGGCAAACATGCAGAGGTCCAATGCCGCGCGCATGCCGTTGTCGAAGTCGATGATGGCGAAAGCATTATCGATAATATCCGGGGGCTGACCGTTATAGATTTCATCCAGGTGATTCACAGCCTGGCTGCCGGAAGCCATGGCGCAAACAGGCGTCGCGCCGGTGACCAGATTCATCAGATCAAAGAAGTGACAGCATTTCTCGACCAGCGTGCCACCGGAATTCCTGTTGAAACGGTTCCAGTTATTGACCTTTTTCAGGAAGGGGCCCCGATGTTCGCGGATGAAGAACATCTTCATTTCTCCCACCTCCGGCAGGCGTTGCAGGAAGTGGCTCGTTGCAGACATGTAGCGATACTCCAGGGCCACCCAGATCATTGCCTGCCTGGTATCGTCGAGGGCAATCAACTCCCGTGCATCCGCGAGTGTGGTGCACATAGGTTTTTCCAGCAACAGGTGAAAAGGTGTGTCCGCGAGATCACGGACGACCTCAATATGTGTGTGATTGGGAGAGGCAATAATCACAGCGTCCAGGTCCATGGTTTTGAGTTGCCGGTAATCGTCGAAAACCTCGGGTTGGAAACGCTCGCCGCAGGCTTTACGTGCCCATGACCGGGGTTTTTCATTAGGGTCGGCGATGGCGAGCAGATCGACGTCCGGGATGTGGGCTAGATTGCGGATATGTTCGCAACCCATCATGCCGGTACCGATCACTGCAAATTTCAGCATGGTCAGGGCAGGGTGACCCGGGCTGGATGGACAGGCAAGCCGGCGATATCAACTCGCGTCCGATACACTGCACCGGCACGGTCTGAATCCATACCGTTTGAACCACACACAACGTACAGATCCTTAAGATCATCACCACCGAAGCAGACACTGGTGCACATGGGTTGCGGGATCTCTACCAGTTGCTCAAAGCGGCCATCAGGTTGGTATACGGCGACGCCACCGCCGCCGGCCAGCGCAACCCAGATTCGTCCATCTTCAGAAACCGCGAGGCCGTCCGGTGCGCCACCTTCGGTCGTTGCGAATACCTGCTTTGGACCCAGAAGGCCGTCTGATTTCACCGCGTAGCTGTTGACATGACTGCGTGCAGAATCGGAATGGTATAGCGTGTCGCCATCGGGAGAGAAACCCAGGCCATTGGTGAGCAGTATTTCCGTTGCGACCTCATGAGCGCTGCCATCCAGATCGATCATGTAAAGGCTGCCGGTCTGTGTCTGCTCGCTGCCGTCCAGCGGGTCGGAGCCGAGAGATCCGGCATAGATTCGACCAGCACTGTCTGTCGTGATGTCGTTGAAACCGATCATGCCTCTGGAGGTATCAGGTTCAAATATGGATTTGGTTTCTCCCTCAGGTACAGACTTCCAGGAAATATTGCGACCGGATACCACCATGCCTCCGGATTCATGGGCCGCCATCCCACCCATCCCGCGCCGGTGAGCGAATACGGTATCCACCTTTCCGTCGGGATTGATCAGGAATGCACCGCCATGTGACGCATCGCTGAATATCAAGCCTTGCCCGGGTAACCAGACAGGGCCTTCCACGAGGCCATAACCTTCCGTCAGTTTTTCCATGCTGCCGCCTTGTTTCTTTTGTTCCACCATAAGCCCAGTGTGCCAAGCTGTCTATCCACACTTATAATAGCGGCATGAATAAGATGACTCGCTATGTGTGTGGTTGGCTATTCACTGGTCTGATGGCTGCCCCGTACTCAGTGGCATGCGAAGATGACGGTGTCGCGGTGCGCTATCTTGGAGCAATAGACGATATGAACCGGCCAGAGATGGCCGCCATGCTCGCAGAGCAGGCGCACTACACGGATCCCACCATGGTCTACTACGATCGACCGGCCATAGACCTGACGGGTCGCGATGAGATTGTCGAGTTCTGGCGTTCGTCATCGGAAGATTCGGGTACCAGCGATATCGGATATACGATCACTGCCTGCTTTGAGACAGCCGGTTATCACATGGTGAACATTGATATTGCGATTCGGGTTGCTGGCAGGTACTGGAACGTGAACAAGGACGAGATTTTGATGCCGGGAAAGGTTGTTTCACTCATCAGGATCGAAAACGATCGGGTGACTGAACATCACGATTATGTTGGCTACGCAGAAGCGGAGTCTGTAATTGCTGAACTGCAGGCGCGTTACGGGACAGTTCAGTAACGCTCAGCCTGTCGTTCTACAACTCCATCCTCTGTCAGGGCGATGTGTGTCAGGGTCTGCTCATCGTGATTCATGCGCCATGACAACATCTTCTGTGCGTATTCCAGCACGCGCGGCATGTAAACCGGATCTTCGGCAACATTGTTAAGTTCATCCGGATCATTCTTGAGATCGAAAAACAGCGGCGGCAGATTCGTAAAGTGCACGTACTTATAGTATTCGTCGCGGATCACATTCAGTGTGCACTGGTGCTGTGTCAGACCCAGTTCTGATTCCAGTTGCTCGCCTTCGGGAACGTCGCGGAAATCGAATTCCCAGTGAGCGGCGTCGCGCCAGTTGGCAGGAATGGCGCCACTGCGAAGAATCGATAACAGTGATTTGCCGTCACACTGGTGCGGAATATCGATCTCCAGCCAGTCCAGCATCGTAGGCATGATATCGACATTCTCGGTAAATGCGTCGATAACAGTTCCCCTCGTCTGGTTGGCAGAAGGGTCCCGTATGATCAGTGGAATGTGATAACTGGCGTCGAAATAGCCGAGCTTCCCGATCAGCCAGTGATCACCGATTTGTTCACCATGATCTGATGTAAAGACGATAAGCGTGTTCTCCCATTGTCCCGACATCTTGAGGTAGTCAAACAGCCTGCCCAGATTGTCGTCGACCTCGGTCATCAAACCATAGTAGGACGCTTTCAGTCTTGCAGTTTTTCGATCGTCTGATGGTGCACCATAGTGCGCTTTGTTGAGGTAGGCGCTGACAAAAGGGTGCTGCTGCGCCTCGGTTTCCCTGTCAGGTTGGCGAACAAAATCCATCAGCGTTTCGGGTGGGTACAGTTCGTTGTAGGGTTCCGGCGCAACCCATGGCGGATGCGGTCGTAACAGCGACAGGTGCACCATCCAGGGTGCATCCTGTTCATCGATGTATTCGATGGTTCGATCCACCATGTAGTGGGTATCGTGGTGTTCTTTTGGAATCGCAAGTGGGGCTGGTCCTGTGCCGCCTTTTTCGAATTCCGTAACATTCTTTTTGTCTGTATAGAATTTCCAATTGGGATCGGGAATGTCGTATCCCTGTTGTCCGAGCCATTCAGCCCAGGCATCAGGATAGGTACCCATCATGACGACAGCCTTGATGCCGGGAAGTGGACCTTCATAGGTTTTCATAAACTCATGATCCGGATCGAAATAGCGCGGATCGTTTGCCGTATCTGTGTATCCGAACAGGGCAGGGTCGAACCCATGGCGTCGGGCTTCGAGAGCCCAGTTGGTGTGTCGCGCATCCAGAGGCGTGCCATTGGTACCGGAGCGGTGGTTCTGCAGGTACATGCCCGTATGCAGGCTGGCCCTTGAAGGGCCGCAGGGTACCGCGTTCGCATAGTGCTTCTTAAAAAGGACACCGTCCTTTGCGAGCGCGTCCAGATTTGGTGTCTGAACCTGATGACCAAGGCCTGACAGACACTCAGCGCGCCACTGGTCTGCCGTAATGAATAGAACGTTCTTTGCCTGCTGATTCAAACACAGAGCCCTGACTGTAAAGAATTCGTCTAAATCTAGGCTGATGACGAGGTTGCGTCAATGAGGCGTGCTATGCTGCGCGCTTTTTTGAGCTGCTGTCTGCATTGAACTCATCACGTCCTATACCGGTCGCCTGGCCCTTCGATCCGAAGCGCTCCCCCGTGTTCTATGGTTGGGTCGTATGGCTGTTCTCGACGTTAGGATTTCTGATGAGCATTCCCGGGCAGACCATGGGAATGGCGGTCTTCACTGACCCCTTTATTGAAGTCTTTGGTCTGACACGAACACAACTGTCCATGGCCTACCTGTTTGGCACCATTGGTTCGTCGCTGTTTCTGACCCAGGCGGGACGTTGGTACGACCGTTTCGGTGGTCGCATCATGATCGCATTATCGTCTTTTGCACTGGGTGCCATGGTTGTTTATATCAGCTTTGTTGATCTGATCAGCGAGTTCCTCGGTGGTCACACACTGGTCACGTTTGTACTGATTCTGCTTGGTTTTTTCGGTGTTCGGTTTTTTGGTCAGGGCGTTCTGACGAGCTGTTCGCGTAATGTGCTGATGCTCTGGTTCGTGAAGCGTCGTGGCCTGGTCAGTGGCGTCAGGAGTGTCTTCACCAGCTTTGGTTTTTCCCTCGCACCCCTTGGCATTGCGATGTTGATTACGTTTTTCGGCTGGCGTGGTGCGCTCTGGAGCATGGCGCTGGCAGTTGGTGTGGTGTTTGCGTTACTGGCGTTGATTTTCGTGCGTGACAATCCGGCATCCTGTGGTCTGCTGCCGGATGGCGGCGAGCCCAGTGATGACTATGAGGCGCCGAAAGAGGCACCGTCCATGACACTGGCAGAAGCCCAGAGAACGCCTGTGTTCTGGATATATGCCATGAGCCTTGCTATGCACGCACTGTTCGGCACAGCCCTGACTTTCCATGTTGTTGCGATCTTCGCCGAAGCCGGACTTTCGCGGGATGTGGCATTTGGTTACTTTTTTCCGAGTGCCGTGTTTGCCACAGCGTCCAACCTGATCTGCAGTTACCTGGTGGACAAATATCCGCTGAAACCTTTCCTGATTATTATGCTGGTTGGTTTCATTATCGGAGCCCTCGGTCTGATTAACCTCGATCAGCCGTGGGGATACTGGATGCTGGCCTTCGGGTTTGGTACTGGCGGTGGGTTATGGGGTGTAACCTCAAACCTGGCTTTCATTCGTTTTTTTGGTCCGCTGCATCTTGGCGAAGTCAGCGGCTTCAATACCTCAATCTCGGTCTTTGCCAGTGCCGTAGGACCCTTCGCATTCTCAATTGCGGTCGATTATCTGGGTTCCTATAACGCGGCGGCCCAGATATGTCTGGCGTTTCTCGTGGCGTTACTCGCAGCTGCCGTGCTCGTGCGGCAAAACGAGATCATGCACTGAACTTGTAAACAGTCGAGCGTAATCGCGATGTGTGTCTGGATGGCATGGCATCCAGTTTCCGGTTCATTTCTGCCGTCAGATCTTTTGCTGGCGGACCTTTTCTAAACCAGCCCAGCACGAGATTTTCGTATTTCTGGGTTTCCAGCCCCAGTATGGTGCCTTGCTTCATGTGACCCGCGGCGCGTTTCGCACTCTGTAGGTCAATGTGATTCTGAATCAGCAGGCCATCCTTTTTCAGGTGGGCTTTCAACAGGCGAAACCAGTTCTGGTCGAGTGCGACCGGGCGTTCCGGGTCCAGCTCTCCATGAAGGAAGATGTCATCAATGATGCAGTCAAACTCCTCATCCACCTGTTGTAACCACTGCTTCGCGTCGGCATGGACGAGGGTGAGATTCGGGTAGGATAAACTAAAGTGCGAACGGGCAAGTTGTATGTGCATCTTGTCGAGTTCAATACCCGTCATTTCGGGTGCGTCACTGAGCACCTGCAGTTGGTGAATGGCTGTGCCGCCGGCAACACCCAGAATCAGAACCTTACGCGGTGGCCTCTCCCGGCACAGTACCGGCAAAGTGAGCAGGTCCCAGACCGCGCCGGTAAAAAGATGCTTCGTACTGAACTGCGTATGGAAAGCGCCGTTTGTATACAGGCGACGTGTTGCCCCAGCGGTTCGCACCTCGTAGTGAGTCCCACCGATTCTTTTGGAATAGATGACTGCCAAGTCAGCCGCGGAGACCCGTCTTTTCGAGAAGCGCGCGGGTCGATGGGTCAGGTTCACCGCTGCCGTCCAGGATATGGTTTGCCAGCTGCTTGCCGAGCTCGACACCCCACTGGTCGAAGGCATTGATGGACCAGATTACAGACTGAACGTATACCTTGTGTTCATAGAGCGCGAGAAGCATACCCAGATTGTGCGGGGTCAGCTGATCCACCAACAGCACCGAACTGGGCCGATTCCCAGGATAAAAGCGGTGCGCATCCTCACCGGACTTGCCGGTCATCAAAGCCTGTGCCTGAGCAATCATATTGGCCATAAGCACTCTGTGATGACTTTCGTTGCTGAGTTTATCTTCGACCACGCCGATAAAATCCACAGGTACCAGTTTGGTTCCCTGATGCAGCAGCTGAAAGAATGCATGCTGTCCATTGGTGCCGGTCTGTCCCCAGATGATGGGGCCTGTATCTACTGATGCAGGCTCGTTGTCCATGGTTGCCGACTTGCCGTTACTCTCCATATCCAGTTGCTGCAGATGATCGACGAACAGGCGTAGTCTCTGGCAGTAGGGAATCACCGCATGGCTCTGGGCGCCGAGGAAGTTGTTGTACCAGATGCCGAGCAGGGCCATGACCACCGGCATGTTTCGGTCGAACTCCGTTTCTCTGAAGTGCCTGTCCATGACAGCACCACCTTCCAGGAATTCAGAAAACCTTTGATAGCCGACCGCCAGGCAGGCAGGGAAGCCAATGGAAGACCAACTGGAATAGCGACCGCCAATGGCGTCTTTGAACGTCAGTAGCTGATTTTCCGGGATGCCGAATTCAACGGCTTTGTCAGGGCTGCCGGTAATGCCAACGCAATGTCGGGAAGCAGCGGGATTCTCAATATTCAACGCGTCACCCAACCAGGAAAGTGCGGTAGCTGCGTTCAGCATGGTTTCCTGTGTGGTGAAGGTTTTGCTGCAGATGCTGATCAGGGTTTGCTCCGGATTCAGCCTGGGCAACAAAGACAGAATTTCCGCACCATCGACATTGGAGATGAAGTGGATTCGTGGACCATCATGAAACTCGCGCAGTGCCTCCGTCATCATCTTCGGACCAAGATCAGAACCGCCTATCCCGATGTTGACGACATCGGTGACTGGTTTGCCTGTGTGTCCTGTCCAGTTGCCGCTACGAATTTCTTCAGACAGGTGTTCAAGTTTCCTGCGCTCGGCAAGGACGTGATCTGCGAAACCATCGGGCAGTTCTGTGCCGGGGTTGCGCATTGCGGTGTGCAATGCGGCACGGCCCTCACTGACATTGACGGTTTCGCCGGACATCAGTGCTTCGATCTTGGTCTTGAGATCCCGTGATTCTGCCAGAGCAATGAGTGCCTGGAGTATTTCGGAAGTCACCAGGTGCCTGGAGCAGTCCAGGAACAGACCTGCTTCATTCATGCTGAATTGCTTGAGACGCGCCTTTTCGGAGACCAGTTCTGCGATGTTGATCTGGTTCCAGCCTTCGGCAAGAGATTGCAGGTGGCGCCATTCCGGAGATGTATTAATCATAGTGTGATGATACTCCTACACATTCCGGCGTGATAGTCGCCTTGGGCGAGATGGCCGGGAAAGTCAGACTTCGTGACATGGCTAATTACTTCTTATACGTCTTGTCCAATCGACATCACAGGCACCTCAATATTGGTGTGACCGCAGATCTTTGTCACGGTGTGCGTTCCCAGCGTGCCCTGGTTAACCGGCGACTGAAGAAAAAGCGGGTTCTGCAGAAACTAGTTTATATCGAGTCAATTTCAGATCTTGATGAAGCAGTGGGTCGTGAGATTGAACTGAAACGAGCTCCGCGTTCCCGGTTGAATCAGATGATTGAGTCCGTGAATCCCTGCTGGGACAGCATCAGTTTGCGAGAGCTGGAATCGACGGGTTTCACAAGCCGCTGAACCTGGATGTGTTACTTGTGGGCGATGGGCTTGTCTGTAAAAAGGTAGTCCTTCAGTTCGGCATCGAATGTTGGATCCTTGCGACGAATCCACTCAAGTACCATGGCGGCGTGTTCTTTTTCTTCATCGCGGTTATGGATAAGAATCGCCTTCAGGTCATCATCCTTGCAGGCATCGACTCTCTGGTTTTACCAGTCCACGGCTTCAAGTTCTTCCATGAGTGATGTGATCGCGCGGTGCATGTCCCGCGTATCATCGCTCAGTTCATTGATGGGTTCGTGATAGCCTTCGTTTGCCATATGAGATTACCTATTTGCTGCAGGTGACTTGATCAGTGAGATATCTATTGTGACGTTTTTATCGTATTGATCAACAGCGCTGTCTTCAGTCTGTTCAATCAATCTGTCCGGGTTAACTTTGGTCGAGTTCTCCTGGTTACTCAGTGTTTGAGCTGACTTCTCAGTCCACCGGTTATCGGTTCTCCCAGATTCCGTGTAACAATATCCATCCTTTTGCATCAACAACACGTTCTCAGCGTGCTTTATTAAGGAATCACAATGACATTTTCCCGGTGGATCGTACTGGTACTGGTACTTACCCTGATCGGTTCGTTTATCTATTTTGATCTGGGTGCCTATCTGACCCTTGAGAACATCAAGGCAGAACAGCAGGGACTGGAGGATCTGCTGGAAACCTATCCACTGCAGTTTTCAGCCGGGTTCTTTGCGGTTTATGTCGCCATCACCGCGCTGTCCATCCCGGGCGCCGCCGCCATGACGCTTGTCGCCGGCGCTATTTTCGGGTTCTGGTGGGGGCTGTTGCTGGTTTCCTTTGCTTCCAGTATTGGCGCAACCCTGGCTATGGTGCTGGCACGCTGGTTGTTCAAAGAGCAGGTGGAGCAGCGCTTCAGGCGCCAGCTTGAAACGATTAACCGGGGTATTGATAAAGAGGGCGCTTTCTATCTTTTTACGCTTCGTCTGGTGCCGGTGTTTCCATTTTTTGCGATTAATCTGGCCATGGCGCTGACCAGGATGCCGGTGGTGGTTTTTTACCTCGTATCTCAGACAGGCATGCTTGCAGGTACAGCCGTTTATGTGAATGCCGGTACGCAGCTTGGCCAGTTGGAAACCCTGGGCGGCATTCTGTCTCCTGAACTCATCGGCTCGTTTGTGCTCCTGGGTATTTTTCCGCTTCTGGCGAAGCGATTTACAGACTGGGTCAAGGCCCGCCGGGTGTATCGCGGATATAGCAGGCCAAACACTTTTGACAGGGACATGGTGGTGATCGGCGCTGGTTCCGGCGGACTCGTGGCAGCGCTGATTGCCGCGACCGTAAAGGCAAAAGTGACTCTGATTGAAAAGAACAGGATGGGTGGTGATTGCCTGAACACCGGGTGTGTACCCAGCAAAGCACTGATCAGGTCGGCGCGACATGCCTACGACAATCGTCGGGGCGAGCAGCTTGGGTTTGTTGACCAGGAGCTGCAGGTGGACTTTAAAAGCATTATGGCGCGCGTGCATCGTGCCATTGCCGAGATTGAACCGCACGATTCTGTGGAGCGCTATGAAGGTCTGGGTGTGGACGTGGAAGAGGGATTTGGCGAAATCGTTTCGCCCTGGCACGTCAAAGTAAATGGAAAGACACTGTCGACACGAAATATTGTCATCGCAACTGGCGCGGAACCATTTGTCCCGCCGATCAAAGGCATCGAGAAGGTTGAATATCTGACGTCGGACAACCTGTGGCAGCTTGAAGAGCGCCCGGAGCGTCTAGTCGTGCTGGGCGGCGGACCTATTGGCACAGAGCTGACGCAGGCGTTCGCACGGTTGGGGAGTAAGGTCACTCAGGTTGAACTGTTACCGAATATCATCCCCAGGGAAGATGAAGAGTTCTCCGCCATGGTTCAAATGCAACTGGAGCTGGAGGGTGTGACAGTGTTGACGGGCCATCGGGCGGAGGAAGTTGTTGTCGAGAACGGTGAATCGATGCTTCGGGTCAGTGATCAGGATGGCGGTGAGAAGTTTATTCCTTTCGATCGACTGCTGGTCGCCGTAGGCCGGCGCGCCAATACCTCCGGTTTTGGTCTGGAGGAACTGGGTATTGAGCTGAATCAGAATGGCACGGTCGCTGTTGACGACTATCTGCGCACCAATTTCCCGAACATTTATGCCATCGGTGATGCGGCAGGTCCCTACCAGTTTACGCATACGGCATCCCATATGGCCTGGTATGCCTCGGTCAACGCTCTGTTCGGCATGTTTCGAAAATTCAAGGTCGACTACAGTGTGATCCCGTGGGCAACCTTCTGCTCACCGGAAGTTGCGAGGGTCGGTCTTAATGAGACCGAAGCCCTGGAGCAGGGTATTGAATATGACGTTGCGACCTACGATGTGGCAGATCTTGATCGGGCCATTGCCGATGAACAGGCCCATGGCCTGGTGAAAGTTCTGACGGTCAAGGGAAAAGATAAAGTGATTGGTGTGACCATCGCGGCAGAACATGCGGGTGATCTCATTGGCGAGTATGTGCTGGCCATGAAGCATGGTATCGGTCTAAACAAGATACTGGGCACTATTCATATCTATCCGACGATGCTCGAAATGAACAAGTTCGCGGCCAGTGAATGGCGTAAGGATCATAAGCCGGAATGGGCGCTTGAAATTGCCGAGAAATTTCACGCCTGGAGACGCGGGTGAGCGCGGTCAGTTGCGTGTTTTGAGCTTCCTGAGCAGATCGTCAATGTCTTCGTCGCTGGGTTCGTCAACTGTTTTGCCTATCCTGCCAGATACGCTGACAGCGATTTTAAACTGACGGACAAAGCGACGGCAGTGTTGGCATAACAGCAGATGCAGGCGCAGCAGTATACGATCCAGAAAGGAACTCGTTCCTTCCAGATGGTCCGTCACATTTTCACTGACATCCTTGCAACTCAACATGGTTCTTTCCTGATGCTTTCTCTTACTTCGGCCGTCTCCGGATCAGCTGGTGCAGCAGTCACCGGTGTCTTCGAAGTGCTCGATACATTTGAACAGGCGCATTCTGGCGCGATGTAACAACACCCTGACGTTGGACTCACTGACATCGAGAATGTTACAGATTTCCTTCAGTGAATAGCCCTGACTTTCCCGCAGATGCAGCGTTGCGCCCTGCATATCCGGCAGCGCCTCGATCAGCTGATCCATGCAAGCCTTGAGCTCATCACGGGTCATCAGCGCGTCCGGGCTGTCCACATCCCATTGGGTCGGTGCTGGTTCCCAATGTCCGGTACTGTCGAAGCGATTGGTGAACGCCGAGTCTGGTTCGGTTAACGCTTCGAGGCTGGTCAAACGATTCTCTTTTCTCAGTCGTGATTTCGCCTCGTTGGCGACGATGCGCAGCAGCCAGGTTTTCAGGCTGCTGCGTTTCTCGAATTTCGCGATGGCTTTCATGGTGGAAAACCAGGCTTCCTGAACGACTTCATCGGCGATCTTCTCGCCAACCAGACTTCGGGCCACATAGAGCATGGACACCTGGTATTGCTTGATTGCCTAGCGGAAAGCGGCATCTTCGCCGTCGATCATACCCTGGATCAGCGCATCCTCAGTGTCATACATGTAGGTCAGTAACCCTGGTCGATCAGCGGGAACGCACTGAATACGGAAGGTTCAGTCACCACATCTGCTTCAGTCACAAATGAAGGGTCGAGTTCGTCGATGGATGTTACTCCGCAAAGTGCCATGGTCATCTCGACTTCCCGTTGCAATAACTGGATGCAGCGGGTCAGGACAGCTTGCCCACCCGCGGCCATCGCCCAGCCTTCAAGACGGCCGAGACCCACGGCATCGGCGCCCAGAGCATAAGCTTTGACGATGTCGGAACCTCGATAGAAACCCCCGTCGACGACGATCTGCGCTTTGCCGTCTACGGCCGCGATGATGTCTGGCAGAACAGCGATGCTGCCTACTGACTGATCCAGCTGGCGGCCACCGTGATTGGAAACATAGATAACATCCACGCCATGATCCAGGGCCTTGAGTGCGTCATCGGTTCGGCTGATCCCTTTCAGGATGAGTGGAATATCATATTCTTTCTTAACGCGTGCGACTGTTGCCCAGCTCAAGCGAGCTTGGTAAGTCATATCGCCAGCTATTGCGACCGACTGCGAGGTAGGGACAACCCGCTTGGCGATGTCTCTCTCTCTTCTGGAAACGACAGCGGTATCGACGGTCAGGCAGAATCCGTCATAACCACTGGCGATAACACGCTCAATAATGGCATCCATCCATTCGTCATCGCCCCGTGCATAAAGCTGGTAAACCTTTGCGGCATCGGACGCTGCGCCGATTTCTTCTATGCCTGGTTCGCAAACGGAACTTGCCATCGCCATGACGCCGGTTTCGGCGGCTGATTTTGCCGCGGTGGCACCGCCGCCGGATTCAATGACCTGCAGTGAGCCTATCGGCGCCAGGATAACCGGCAGCGAAAGTTTGCGGCCGAGTAACTTGCCGCTGGTGTCTACATCGGATACATCGTTCAGAACGTGGGGCAGCAGTCCCAGCCTGTCAATGGCGAGGCGATTGCGACGCAGCGTGGTTTCCGTCTCAGCACCGCCAATCAAATAGTCCCAGTAAGTTGGATCAAGATTGAGGCGGGCAGCTTTGACAATCTCGTGAATGGTTTTGAAATCTTTGGGATTCAAGTTCTGTATCCGATCACCCTCTGGTTCAGCAGGATGGTACCACGGTGGCAGGTTATGCAGTAAGCTGATTGGACCTTGAAGTCTAGTGAGAGAGCCATCAATGTCTGTATTCAGTGAAGAAGATTCCAGGACGGTAAAATCTATCGGATACACCGCAGCCGGTTTTGCCCTGCTAACGGTCGCGTTGATTATTCTTGCGATGCTGGTGACCTGACGGACCAGCCGGGCTCAAGCCGGTAGATCAGCCTGCCGTTCCTGAATCTGTTTGTTATCGATGTGTCGGTGTTAGTCACTGCGGTCGCTCGATAAAGTGTGTCGTCCAGTTTTACCCTGACTCTCGGGTCTTCTTCGATCAGCTTGCCCCATTGTCTTGCCGGTGCCGCATCGAGATAGAGTTCACCGTCGATAACGACGGTTCTTAGAATCACCGAGTAAGGCTGATCCGGGTTTACTTCGAGCGCGAGGAGTCTATGTGATTCAGCGAACGCGAAACTTTCCGTGTTGCTGACGGTTCCCTCAAGCGCTTTGCCTGGAAAAACCAGAAATGGTGACTGACATCCCGTCAGCAATATTGCCATGATGGCTGCAGTTGCGAGCGCCCAAACTCTGACCAGTTTTGAACCCAGTTTTTGTCTGTGGAGTGTTAGCATGTCGCTTGTGACCAGAATCCAGTTCATTGTATCTCTGCTTCTTATATTCGTGCTGCCAGTGCATGCCGAAAGCCTTGCACAGTTTACGCTGGAGGAAGCGAAACCGGTTGCCCGGGCGAATGCTCAAGTTATCACAGAGACCACCTGGAAACTGACGCATCCATCAGGGCAGTCTGTTGGTCTGCATCGTTACGCTGCGCCGGGCCAAGCGGTGGCGAGTCTGCTCTATCTGCCTGGCACCAATATGAACGGCGCTTTGAAAGTCTCCGATGAGCGCTACAACCTCTGGTTATACCTGGCGGGTCGCGGTGTCACGGTCTATTCCGTGGATTATAGAACCCATTTCGTTCCTCACGATTTCGATGGTGATCTGGATTTCATGAGGGAGTGGACTATCGACCTGTTTGTGGAAGATGCCGCGGGCGCCGCCAATAAGGTGCTTGAGCAACAGCCCGATACACCGCTTTACGTTGCCGGTTTCAGTCGAGGGGCTATGTTTGCCTATGCACTGACGGGACAGGTTGAGGTGGCGGGTCTGATTGCACTGGATGGATACATAAAACGTTATGCGCAGACGCCTTTTGATCTTGCCGGCGCGCTTCAGCAATACGATGCAGAAGCGGTTTATTCCACAGTACTTTCGCGCCGCGGTTACCGTGGACGTGATGAGCTGATGAGGCGGGCGATCGATGAACCTGATGCGCTACCGGCAGATAACCGGTTTGACTCTGCTGGAGCAGAGTTAGCCGCGAGTCTGCATCGCGCCTGGGGACCCGGCGTGCTCGCCAATACCGAGGATGCGATATCGCCACTTTCGATTCTGGCAACGGAAATGCGTGCTTATGACTGGTACTACCCCAGTATTCAGTCGATCGACGCTCGCTCAATATCCAGCCAGATAGATGACCCCAATACCTACGTCGACGACCATCTGGGCAAGAAACAGGTTCCGGTTCTGTATTTCGGCAGTGGGCGTGCCGGTGCAGATAATCTTATGCATGGTATCTACTCGGCAAAGCTGCTGGGTGATCAGGATGTCACGATCAATGTGCTTGAAAATTATGGCCACCTCGATGTGCTGTTCTCTGAACAGGCTGCCGAAGAGGTCTATGACGTGATCCTTGACTGGATCAGGAATGATTTGTCATCAGCTGAAGATTAAAAGCGGGGAAGGTTTCCACAGTCGTGAACCCCTGTGACTGGTAAAAGTAGTCCAGCTCTGTCTCACAGTCGACATACACGACTTCATCACCAACAAACTTCATCAGCTGGCTCAGCAATTGCGCACCCATGCCGCGCTTTTGCATATCTGGTTTCACCGCGATCTGATTGATGTACCAATAGGGTGGGGCGGGCAGTGCCTCTGAGATAGCCTGGGCGATACGTTGGCTGTGAGGATACTCGAGGCCCAGTAACCAGATCATTCTCAGAAATTGCCAGATGACCTTTGGGGACATTACCGCATCGGGTGACCGAGCCAGCAGCGCGCCGCACAGTACGCCACTTTGTTCTTCAATAACGATATGATCGGAATGATCAAGTTGTAACTCGAAGTAACGATAGGCGTTTTTATGCCATCTCCGTTCACCCAGCAGGCTGATCATGGCTTCGTCTTCGTGAAAGGCTTCTGCCAGCAGCGCCGCGACGTCGTGTCGCATCGCGCCACTCAGGGTTGCTCCGTTAACGCTGAATTTTTCTGTCACGGTTTTCCGACTTCAGTCACACTGGAGATGTTGTTGGGAATCAGTTGTGACATCCCGTGCTCCTAAGTGGCATAGGCAGAACCACCATCACAGGTAATGGTTTCCCCGACGACATATGCGCCAGCTCTCGAACTCAGGAATATCGCAAGACCGGCGATATCTTCCGGCGTACCAACACGACCCCGAGGGTTGCCCTTGGCGACAGCACTCCAGTCAATATCAGTATCGCCACCGCCGCCAACACCTGTGGAAAGCATCCAGGTTGGGAAAGGACCCGGTGCGATTGAATTGACGATGATGTTTTCTTTCGTGAGATGCAGTGCCAGACCTCTGGTCAGGTGGTGCAGTGCTGCTTTTGACGGTCCATAGGAGAAGGTTTCAAAAATTGGATTCTTGATGCCGTCGATAGAACCGATATTGATGACGCGGGCAGGGTCTTCGGCGGAGCCCGAGGCGCGCAATAACGGCAGCAGCTTCTGCGTCAGAAAGAAGACACCTTTCACATTGGTGTCGAAAACCTTATCCCAGCCAATTTCGGGAAAGTCTTCAATAGGTGCGCCCCAGGAGACACCAGCATTGTTGACCAGGATATCTATCTTCTTTTCCCGTCTGGCGAGTTCGCCGGCGAGTGCCTCACAACCTTCGATGTTGGAAAGATCTGCAGGTACGGATATGCATTCACCGCCAAAGTCGGACTGAAGACGCTTTGCGGTTTCATCACAGACTTCTGCCTTACGCGAGCTGATGTAAACCTTGGCGCCATTGGCGAGGAACCCTGCCGCGATCATCTCGCCGATACCACGAGAGCCGCCTGTCACGAGAGCAACTTTGCCCTCGATGGAAAATAGATCTTTCATGTCATACCTGTTGTTTGTGTTTTAGAAGCCGGAACAGCGGGGCATTTAGCCCGTCGTCGCATCGATTGTCTAGTGAGATCGGAGAACCCTGTTTCTGATAGAGGCTTTACCTGATGATCTCCGTCGGTCTGCCATCAATAGAAACCTGGTTTCTGTTCTCCCAGTATTCCCTGATACCGTCGTCGCCTTTGCCTTCAGCCCATTTCTTCAATGTGTCCCGCTCGCTCTGAAGTTCGTATCTTGGGACAGCAAAGCCACAGGATGTCTGTACGGATTCCACCTGCATCTCAAAAAACTGCCGTGTGCCGGGCTGATGGTTGAACAGCGAGGCATATTCCTGAAATTTTCGTTCATCACGGGGATACACCATGGACGATTTTCCATAGAGACGAAGGATCAGCGGCTGCTTGTCGAACGAACAGAACATGACTGTCATTCGGTTGTTATCCAGGATATGGGCTGCGGTTTCGTTGCCGCTTCCAGTCAGGTTCAGCCAAACCACCTGGCTGTTATTGAGAACCCTGAATGAATCCATACCTTTTGGTGAAACATTGACACGGCCTTCATCAGCCGCGGTTCCGACAAAGAACATATGCTGTTTACCGATAAATTCGATGTGTTCCTGCGTTAAAGCGTCGAAAAACTCAGCCATGATAGTTCTCCAGTTGAGCTGGACATTCTAAACGATTCATTGCGCCTGCTCATGACTCATGCTTTTATGCCGCTCGATATGGTTAGCGACAGCAGTTAATGGCGCATCGTTTAAGCCTGCCGACGATGATCTCGTACGGGTTCGGTCAGGTGTCAGAATCGGTTAAGAATCAGGGGTTCAATATTTTTCTCCTGTTCTATTACAACCAGGTGCTGCATGTGTCAGCGACCGGAACGAGCATTGCGCTGGCCATAGCACTGATTTTTGATGCGTTGACGGATCCTATCGCCGGCAGCCTCTCAGACAAGCTGCGCAGTCGCTGGGGGCGAAGACATCCGTTTATCCTGCTTGCTGCCTTTCCTCTGGCAATAGCCTTCTACTTTCTGTTCAATCCACCCGATGGACTGAGTGAGTTTGGTTACATCCTCTGGCTGACAACGTTTGCTGTCCTTGTGCGCGGGTCAATGACCTTTTATCACGTACCGCACCTGGCCCTGGGGGCGGAGCTCACCGATAACTACGAGCAACGTTCCACGCTTTATGCGCTCAATACTTTTTTTGCCTTTATGGGCGCGGTTGTTTTCGTTCCCTTGTCTTATCGTCTGTTCTTTCCAACGACCGAAGCATTTAACCCGGCGCTTCTCAATCAGGCGGCCTATGGGCCCTGGGCTGCCTTTGGCGGTCTGGTGATGATTGTCGCCATCGCGATCTGTGTCTTCGGAACCCGCCATGAGATACCCAGGCTTCGCGAGCAACACGGAATATCGAACGAGCGATTCGGCGCGCGTCGACTGTTGAAGGAACTGTTTGAAGCATTCAGTAACAAGTCATTTCAGGCGCTGTTTTTCGGGATGATTCTCAGCATGTTTATCATTTCAATTGAGGCCGTGTTTGGTCCCTATATGAACTTCCATTTCTGGGGTATGACAACGGAACAGTTGACGTATATTCCGATCGGGCAGCTTTCGGGTCTGTGTCTCTCTGTGTTACTGGTACCGATTCTTACCCGCCGCTTCGACAAAAAACCAACGCTGATTGGCTGCGCGGTGGTCACGATCATCAACATCAATACACCGATTATTCTTATGCTGCTTGACCTTGACTGGTTCCCTGAGCCCGGGTCAACAACCCTGCTCGTGATACTGATCGTCACCCATGGCATCACCACGCTGCTTGCTCCGGTTATCTTCGCAACGATCAACAGTATGTTTGCCGATATCGCGGATGAACATGAGCTGGAAGTAGGTGAGAGACGGGAGGGGGTGCTGTTCGCCGCGCGCTCCTTTGCCAACAAGGCAACTGCCTCGGCTGGCCTTGTTTTTGGTGGGATGTTGATTGACTACATTGAATTTCCGCGGGGTGCGGCGCTGGGGTCCGTGTCGGAAGAAACGGCCTGGCAGCTGGGATTCATTGCAGGACCCGCGACGTCGATTTTTACCATGATCGGCCTGGTGCTTTATCTGCGTTATCGCATTGATAGAAAGCGCCATGAGGAGATCATGCGCGAGCTGGCAAGCCGCAGTCGAGAAGACTGATTCGGTTCCGTTCAGCTGGGATTCACTCCAGATTCAGGTACCCCCGATTAACGTTGAAGTCATGTTTTTCGCTGAGTGAGAACCATGAAAGCAGACAGGTTAATTGCCTTTATTGGCGTTGCGTCCATGCTCGTCCTGTCAGGATGTGCGAATGAGCCTATCGTTGATCGTAGAGGCATAGATGAAGCAACTTACGAGGCTGACCTGGCGGGATGCAGGTCCTATGCCAGCCAGGTGGATACGGCCGGTGAGACCGCGAAAGCCGGAGCCATCGGTGCGGCCATTGGTGCCTCTGTTGGAGCCATTATTGGTAACAGTCGTGATGTAGAGAAGGGTGCCGGTATCGGCGCTGTCGCTGGTGGCACCAAGGGATTCAGCAAAGCGGAGCATCGGAAAGAGAAAGTGATGTATCCATGTCTGAAGTCCCGTGGATATCAGGTGCTAGGTTAGTCACTGGATACTATCTGGCAATTAGAGCTCAGGCTTTAGCCA
Organism: Candidatus Azotimanducaceae bacterium; assembly: GCA_965662805.1. Lineage (GTDB taxonomy): Bacteria > Pseudomonadota > Gammaproteobacteria > Pseudomonadales > Azotimanducaceae > UBA9659. The sequence continues at coordinate 33,132 of CBFIJB010000018.1, forward strand.
GACGCTTCAGAGGGTAAACACTCATGTACTCTGAGCGAACGACGTAAGTCAGGCCGGCGGGATCCTGATAGGTACTCTTGCGAACTTTCTTCATGATCGGTGCATCAAGAGCAACGCTGAGAGTGAACTGAGTGCCGATTTCCAGTTGATGGTATTGCATGGCGCGATCCACTGTTTTCATGAGGATCATTGTGCCGATCGCAGGGGTGGAGAATGGTCTTTGCGAGCCAATCAGCGTGCATGAGGCTAGAGGCTAGAGGCTAAAGAGACTGAATAATCGCGGCCGCATGGTCGACGCTTTCGACATGTATTGCCTGCCAGCCATGGTCGATAGCAGCTTCAACATGTTCGAGCATATCGTCGAGGAAGAGTGCCTTCTGGTCCGGCGTTCGGCCCAGTAGCAGATCACCCTGAGCATAGTATTCAGGTTCTGGTTTCGCGTGACCAATGTTGCAGGAGACGATCAGTGTCTCGAACAGGTTCGAGAATCCCAGATCTTCACTGATAAATCTGGCCCGCGTCTGTTCCTGGTTCGTTGCCAGCGCTAACTGATTGCCGGTCCTGTGCTTCCAGTTACGTGCTGCATCCAGTACGTGATGCGCCACAGCAGCATCGTTACCATGCCAGTACTCCAGAAACATCTTGATGCTGACCTCCGGATAGTGTGTTTCAAGAAACTCTGTTAAGGCAGGCTCAATAGGCTCGTGGCCCCGCATGATTGCCTGCCAGTGCTTCTCGAAAAACTTCTCCTGGAGCAACTTTGGTCGAATGCCAAGGTCTGTCTCTATGTTGGCATCCCAACGACTGTGGGCAACACCGCCGATCAGTACGCCATCGACATCGAGAATTAGATAGTCAGGCGCGGAGTGCATAAAGAACACGGCCGGTGGCGCAAAGCTTGCCGTCATCATTGCGTATATCGACATGGATGGTACAAAGCTGACGGCCACGCTTGATGACTTTAGCCTCGGCATCTATCCACTTGCCATGGGCCTGTCTCAGATAGGTGATCTGCAGGTCTGCGGTACCAGCCGGCTGCGTGCCATCGCCCAGGTTTGTGAATACAGCGGGTACCGCTGCCATATCGATCATGGTGGCCAGTCCGCCACCATTGACACTGCCTCCGATGCCGGTAGGTGTGCTTTCATGGATAGTCAGGCGGATTCGAGCGTAGTCCTCGTTGGCTTCTTCCAGGGTTAACCCAAGGTACTGGTGAAATGGGTCTGCATTGAAATCCCATTCGTTGTCGACTTTCAAAATTGTCCCCAAATAAAAATTTTAGCCGTGATTCCACCACGCAGTATCGCTGAAAGATCGAAGATCCAGCTCATGCGTCCAGACGGAGCGATGTTGTTGTGCAATATGATAGTAGGTCTCTGCAATTTTTTCCGGCAGCATCAGGCCATCGTGATCTCCGCCTCGGGTTTCGCGTAGTTTTTGAAACATTTCTTCACCCAGCATCTTGCCAAGTGTGTCCGGTGCATCCACGGCACCATCGATCAGGATATGTGCGACATGGATTCCCTTCGGTGCGAATTCCGCGTTCAGGCTCTGGCACAACATGCGACGTCCGCCCATGGCGGCCGCATGAGAGTGCTGTCCTTTGTTGCCACGCATTGCAGAAGTGGCCGAGGTCACCAGGATGGTCCCCTGGCCTCGTTGTTCCATCAGTGGTGTGAGTATGTACGCCAGTCGATAGAGGCCAAAGCATCCCATTCGCCAGCCTAGTTCAAAGGTTTTGTGCGGAGTGTCGGCGAGCGCGCGGTTACCGATCTGGGCACCCAGGTTATACACCGCTACCTCGATGGGACCTACATCCTTTTCGATTTGCGTGACGAAATCCTCAATAGCGCCGTCTTCGGTGGCGTTGAGCAACTGCCCTGATGCTGACCCGCCAGCTTCTGTGATCTGGGAAACCAGATTGTGCAGGCCAGCCTCATCACTGCGCCTTGCCAGCACGGCGTGATAACCTTCCAGTGCGAATTTCTTGGCGACGTTGCCACCGATGCCGGCACCGGCACCAATAACGAGACAAACAGGTTTGGTCATGAGCGATTCCTCGAAAGGTGAAATGGGCGCGGATGCTGGAACTGTCCAGCTAGAGGATAATATAGTTTAATCATTAAACCTGTAAAACAAATTGCCCCCTTAAGGAAACACGATGTCGACACCAATTCTCTATGGCGTACCTTTTTCCCAGCCAGTTCGCGCGGTCATGTGGCTGTTCATCATGCACAGGGCACCATTTGAACTGGTCCTCACCAATCCCGGTTCGAAAGGGGACAATGGTTCACGTCATCCTGATTATCTGGCCAAGTGTCCCGGTGGGACGATTCCCTGTCTCGAAGAACCCGACACGGGCTTCACCCTCGGTGAGGCGCACGCCATCATGACCTATCTGGCGCGCACGAATGGCTGGACGGACGTCTATCCTGATGATGAGCGAGTCCGTGCCAGGATTGATGCCTATCTGCACTACCATCATCGCAATGTTCGTGAGGCCTCTATTGGGTTGGTCGCCCCGATGATCCGCAAGGATCTGGATATACCTGAGGCGCTGCAGGCATCAGCCAAACGAAATCTGATCGGCGCGCTGAACACGCTGGAACGAAGCTTTCTTGCAGAAAACAAGTTTCTGATGGGTGATTCGGTGAGTCTGGCGGATCTGGCGGCTTATGTGGAAATCGGTCAGTTACGACCCGAGTTTACCAATGTGTTTGATATGTCCGGTTTCCCGAATGTCTGTCGCTGGCTGAACGATATGACCCAGGTGCCAGGTCATGACGAAGTGCATGTTGTACTGGCAGAAATGGGAGACATTAGCGAGCAGGCGCCGGATATGGATACGATCCGGAATGCCAATATCACGGCACTTAAAACGCTGAAGGCGACGCTAGCCGGGTTCTGACAGGGTGATGACAACCAGCTTTCCGTTCAGCCAGGCAGGCAACCATTCCGGTGCCGTAGGGCGTAAGCGCGAGAAAACGTCTTCCACGTAGGCTGGGTCATCTTCGATAACAACACCGTGACCTTTGAGTGTCTCACCCTGGATCAACATGGTTACCGGAAGACCCTCGCCCTGAAATGAGCGCCACCAGCGGCCATCCACACCCATAAACACCTGGTTTCCTTCCCTGAGATAATTGACGGGAAGGGTTTGCCCATCGAAGGTTATGAGCATGGCCTCCTTTGCTTCATCACCATTCGGGTTCGTGCGGATTTCTCCCATGACAGCCGGGTTTACGACAAAGCGAAAAGTCAGTATAGCGAGCGCCAGGAATATCGCTACTACGCCGAGGAAAATCGCAGACCACTTTCTTACTTTCATCATCCCGCCTTGTGTACTTTGATCTTTGCCGGAGGTTTGGAGAACTCAGGCTCGGTCGTTTCAAGTTGTTTCAGCGCAAACTCGCGATCAGTCTCGTTGAACTCTCCGGTTGTCAGGCAGAATTCAACGAGGTTGTCGTTGGGGTCCTTGGTGTAGATTGAGTAGCACCAGTTGTGATCGATTTCCATCACGTCACAACCGCCATCCAGCCACTGCTGCTTGCGTCGACTGAGTTCTTCAGCGTCTGTGACATCGAACGAAATATGATTGATGTGATCCGGCAGCCCGGCCGACTTTGAAATATTCGTTTCGAAATCACTACCGACACCCGGCATGTCATGCATCTCCCAGAATGCTATGAACTTTGAGTCATCTTCCATTCTGTAGAAGAAATGCTTCGCCCAGCCGCCCTCTGGTGATGGACCAACTTCGACCTTGACCAGTTTGAAATCCATGATGCCCTCGTAGAATTCATGAATAGCCTTCATGTCTTTCGCAGCGAGTGCGAGATGGTGATATCCCATGATCAATTCCCGAGTTGATGTTGTTGAGGAACAATAATACAGTCGATGGTATGAGTGAATACACAGAAGATCAGGAAGCGTTCCGCGACGTTGTCGCAAAGTTTCTGCAGGCTCGTTCCACGCCAGGTGATGTTCGTCGCCTGATGGAGGCAGACGAAGGCTACGACAGGGGAGTATGGCGCCAGCTCTGCCAGGAGATAGGTCTCGCCGGAACTCATATCCCGGAAGAATACGGTGGATTTGGATTCGGTCCCGTGGAACTGGGTATTGCTGCAGAGGAGATGGGACGCTATCTCTATTGTGGGCCTTTCTTTTCTTCGTCTGTGATGGCTGGCTATGCCCTGTTGAATGGCGCGAGCGAAGCGAATAGGGAAAAGCTGCTGCCTGGCATTGCCTCAGGCGAACAGATTGCCACACTGGTTCTGGATTCCGTAAGCCATCCCGAGAATGTGGGCAGACAACTTCGGGTGACCGGTGATCTGCTCGATGGTGTTGCCCCGATTGTGACCGATGCGCACATTGCGGACCTTTTTGTCGTTGTGGCTTCCGGTGATGATGGGTTGGGTCTTTACCTTGTCCGCCCCGACGCGGATGGTGTTGTAGTCACACTTCAGGACGCTTTGGACCCAACGAGGAAGTTGAGTCGTGTTTCTTTTTCGGGTGCCTCGGTCAAGAAGATCGGCCATCTGTCGGAGTCGTCTCTGTACAAAACCTGGGATCAGATATCGGTCGCTCTGGCGCACGAAATGATTGGCGGGGCACAGCACCTGTTCGATTCAACGATTGAGTATACGAAGGTTCGAGTCCAGTTTGGTCGCCCCATTGGCTCTTTTCAGGCTCTGAAACATCGTTGTGCCGATTTGCTTCTTGATCTTGAGCTGGCAAAGGCTGCCACGCGCCATGCGGCGTTCTGTCTGGTCAGTGGTAACGAGCCGGAAGCAGCCTGCATGGCAAAAGCCATGGCAAGTGATATGTATATGGAGGCAGCGCGAACGGCTGTTCAGCTGCGTGGTGGTATCGGATTTACCTGGGAAGAGGATACGCATCTCTGGTTCAAACGAGCCAAAGCGTCTGAGGTATTTATGGGTGCACCTCATCTGCACCGGGAACGAATGTTGTCGCTGATGGAGGAGGCATCATGAACCTTGATGAAATCAGGCAGGAAGTCGGTGACTGGCTGGATAACAACTGGGATGCGAATCGATCTTTAGGTGATTGGCGTCGGTTGCTTCTCGAGGGTGGCTGGGCTGCCCCCGGGTGGCCTGAAGACAGTTTTGGTAGAGGTTTTGATGCCGAACAGGTTGCGGTTGTCGATGAGGTGTTTGCTGAAAAAGGCGCCGTTGGTTCAGCCCAGGCAGGACCGCGCAAGCTGGCAGCTGAAACCATTCTTGTTCATGGTAACCATGACCAGAAGCAGCGTTTCCTGCCGCCCATACTCAAGGGTGAGCATGCCTGGTGTCAGTTGTTCAGTGAACCCGGAAGTGGTTCAGATCTCGCTGGTGCGAGTACCCGCGCAGAGATGATTGAAGGCAGGTGGGTAATCAACGGACAGAAGGTCTGGAATACAAGTGCCCACCACGCTGATTGGGGAATACTCGTTGCGAGAACAGACTGGGACCTGCCAAAGCACCAGGGTTTATCCTATTTTCTGATCAATATGCGTCAGCCCGGCATTGAAGTTCGGCCGCTTAAGCAAATGAACGGTCATGCTTCATTTAATGAAGTTTTCATGACGGACGCTGAAGTCGCTGCTGAAGATATGCTCGGTGACGAAGGGCAGGGCTGGGCCATCGCCACGACAACGCTGTCTATTGAACGCCAGGGTTTTGCGCGAGGCCGGAATCAGAAGCCACCCCGTGATGTCAGGGAGGGCCGTATCTATGAAGAGTTTGCGAGGGAGCTGGAAATCGCCAATGAACCCTACACCTGGTACCCACAGCGAGAAGGGCGGGTTGACCTTGTGATGAAACGCGCCAGGGATACGGGCGCGATCAGGGATCCCGCGATCCGACAGGAAATGGCGAAACTCCTTTGTATGGCTCGAGCCTCTCAGCTGGCGGCGGCAAGTGCAGCGGCCAGGAGAAAGGCAGGAAGCAATGAGGTTGTGCCAGCGGGGTCGATCGGAAAACTGGGTGCCAGTGTGATTGCCCGGCAGGCGGCGCATGTACATACGATGATTTCCGGTTCCGACGCCATGCTGAGCGGGCCTGATTCAGCTGAGGAAGGTGTGATTGCTGAAACCCTCATCTCCGTACCCGCCATTTCCATTGCCGGTGGTACCGACGAAATACAGCGAAATATTATTTCTGAGCGTGTACTGGGCATGCCCAAAGAACAGAGGATGGACACGGGTCCTTTCCGAGATATAAAGAGAAACTGAGGGAACAACATCACTGAACTAGCAGAGTTTCGTGAAGAGACCCGGGCATGGCTGTCCGAGAATTGTCCCGCAGGTGCCAGAGGGCCTGGTGAGGTTCACACCGGGTCGACGAAGATTACCTTCTCTGCGGATACGCAGCGCTGGATGGAAACCATGGCCGAGCGCGGCTGGACCGTACCCGGCTGGCCGAAAGAATATGGTGGTGGTCTGTCCACGGAAGAAAGCCTGATTCTGTATGAAGAGATGCGCGCCATTGGTGCCCGCGCACCACTGGTCAACATGGGTACTCGGATGTTCGGTCCTACCCTTCTTGAGTTTGGTACAGAAGATCAGAAAAAGCGTCACCTGACAGTGATTGCACAAGGCGGTGCTGCCTGGTGTCAGGGTTACAGCGAACCCGGAGCAGGCTCGGACCTGGCGAGTCTTCGCTGTCGTGCTGATGACAAGGGAGATTACTTCCTGATCAATGGTCAGAAGATATGGACGTCGGGTGCACAGTATGCCGACTGGATGTTCTGCCTTGTGCGGACGGATTTTGAGGCATCCAAGCACAATGGCATCAGCTTTGTCCTGCTGCCCATGGATCAGGAGGGTGTCACTGTGAAACCTATTGAGCTGATTTCCGGTAGCTCACCTTTCTGCGAGACATTTCTCGATGATGCTGTGGCAGAAAAACGTGATCTGGTGGGTACTCTGAATGAGGGCTGGACGGTGGGTAAACGACTCCTCCAGCATGAGCGATCAGGTCAGGGTGGTCTTGCGGCTGGTGCTCAGCGCTCCAGACCTGTTGGCGTGACGATCGATCTCGATGTTGTCGATGTGCTCAATGAGTATGTTCAGGATCCCGCCATTACTCCAGAACTGCGTGACCGAGTCATTCAATGGAAAATGCGCTCGTCAGCTTTCCGGCTTACCCAGAATCGAGCTGGAGAAGAGGCACGGGATGGAAAAACGCCCGGTGAAGCCACGTCCGTTTTCAAGCTTTACGGGTCGACTCTGGCAAGAGACCTGCAGGATCTTATTGTTGACCTGATGGGTCATCAGGGTGTGGGCTGGGAAGGTGATGCCTTCAAAGATGACGAATCCGGTGCTGCCAGATCCTGGCTCGCGAGTCGGGCTGTTACGATTTATGGTGGCACCAATGAGGTTCAGGCAAATATCATTGCCAAGCGTGTTCTTGGATTGCCTGACTGAATGGCAATGGGTTGTAGAGTGTCGCACTGAGATTCTATACCCAGGCGGACAGCAAATATTGTCGCTGGTGGATTTGGTGGGCTGGAAACGAACGGACCGGCAAGAAGCCGGTCCGAAAGCTGTACTTTTCGTATCGTAGTACCCGTTGGTACTACAAGGACACGATAAGATACTAGGCGGCTACGATGTTCTCAGCCTGTGGGCCTTTAGCGCCCTGAGTCACGTTGAATTCGACCTTCTGGCCTTCTTCAAGTGTACGGAAGCCGGCGCTTTGAATGGCGCTGTGGTGTGCGAACACATCCGGACCTGATTCCTGAGCGATAAAGCCGTAGCCTTTAGATTCGTTGAACCACTTAACGGTTCCTGTAACTGTATCTGACATGTTTATTTGTCCTGTAGATATTTTTAATAGTGCACAGCATGTCTGCGCGGTTCGAGCGAGGAAAGAAACTAAAATTGAAACTGCAGGACGTTGATAAACGAAATGAAGGTGCAAAGACAGCTTAATGACTCAGCTTGCTGCGCAACATACGGACTGGATGCGTCCAAGTCAACAAATCATTTCAGTATTATCTAAAACCTTCTGCGCTAGCTGACAGATCTCTCAAGCGCCGCAATGCGATCTTCTAGCGGCGGGTGACTCATAAACAGAGCCTTGATACCTGTGGGTTTGCCGCCATTGATGCCAAATGCGGCAAACTCACCTGGCAGATCTTCTGCCTGATCGCCCTGTAGACGTTTCAGGGCATTAATCATCTTCTGTTTACCCGCCAGGCTGGCGCCGCCTTCATCAGCTCTGAACTCACGATGTCGACTGAACCACATCACAATCATGGTTGCGAAAACGGACAGTACAACCTGCGCAAGAATCGAGGAGATAAAATATCCGATGCCCAGTCCGCGCTCATTCTTCAGGATCACCCGGTCGACGAAGAAGCCGACGATGCGCGACAGGAATATCACGAAGGTGTTCACGACACCCTGAATCAGCCCCATGGTGACCATGTCGCCATTCGCCACGTGGGCGACCTCATGACCCAGGACGGCTTCAGCCTCATCTGCGGTCATTTGTTGCAAGAGCCCTGTCGATACCGCCACGAGCGCATTGTTTCGACTCATTCCTGTTGCAAATGCGTTCACCACATCTGTTTGAAAGATTCCGACTTCGGGCATACCAATGCCGGCTGCTTCAGCCTGCCTTGCTACGGTTTCAACCAGCCATTTTTCCTGGGGATGTGTTGGATTTTCGATCACATGGACACCCATGGAACGTTTAGCCGACCACTTGGAGATGGCCAGTGAAATAAACGAGCCACCGAATCCGATCACGGCGGACATCACCAGCAGTGCCTGCAGGTTCAGATCAACACCGTTCTGCATCAACAGACCTTCGATACCCAGTATCTGAAAGGTAATGCTGATCAGCGCAATCACAGCGATGTTTGTGGCAAGAAACAGGAATATTCTGGTCATTGTTGCTCTCTTAAAGCTGCATCTGTAGGAGGTATATTGTGGCTCCGAGAGTGTTTTTCAATACGTTTTTCCTGTTGACCTGCATCGGTTGACTCTTAGTCAGGTGGAAACGATGCTGGCCTGAGTTGAGTGTCTTTTGAGTTTTACGTCGCGTAAAATCTCGTTCTGCGATTTTTGAGAAGCCTTTTGAAGAACCGACGTCATCTACAAGGACAAACATCCATACCCGGCGTTATCGCTCTGGTCGTGGTGCTCACGATTGCCTGGCTGTTGTGGTCGGGGATCTATAAGCCAATGATCCTGGGTCTCGGTGTATTTTCTATCGCCGTTACTACCTATCTGGCTGTCAGGATGAATTTTTTTGCACACACGGGTGGTCTGCAGTTTATGGCTCTGCGTCTGCCCCTGTACTGGGCCTGGCTGCTCAAGGAAATTGTGAAATCGAGTATCGAGGTCGCTCGTATCGTGCTTTCTCCTTCGCTGCCCATCAGCCCGAAGATTGTCAGCATTACCAGCAAAAATTCCGAAGAACTGCCTCAGGTTATTCTCGGGAATTCCATTACGCTTTCCCCGGGCACGATTACTATCGATATAGATGGTTCCGATATCCTGGTTCACTGCATCAGTGATGCTACTGCCGCCGACCTGAAAGAAGGCGAATATCTGAAAAAGGTGGATCAGCTTGAACGACGGTAACATGATTTATATGGGTGTCGCGCTTGCCATCCTGTCAACGATGGTGCTTGCGGTGATACGTGCGATCAAAGGCCCCTCCATCTACGACAGGGTTCTTGCTGCCAATATGTTTGGTACCAAGACAGCGCTGCTGCTGGCCGTCCTGTCTTTTTTGTTCGGTAGATCTGACTTTCTTGATCTTGCGCTGGCTTATGCACTCATCAACCTTGTCGGGGTGCTTGCGGTGCTGGAGTTTTTCGAGAGCAGGCTCAGTGCCGAGCGGGGTAGTGCTGATGAGTGAAGTACTCCTGGTGATCCATGGATTGCTCAGTAACGGGCTTTTAATAGTGGGTGCGGTCTGTGTCCTGATTGGAGGTATTGGCATCATCCGGATGCCAGAGCTGTATACCCGTATGCATGCGGCGAGTCTGACGGACACGATGGCGACACTGGCACTCTTTTCAGGAATGATGCTGCAGAGCGGCTTCAGTCTGGTGACATTTAAGTTGTTCGCGATTATGGCCTTTCTTCTGCTGACTGGTCCCACTGCGACCTATGCACTGGCCAACTCTGCACTCGGTACGGGCGTCAATCCTCCCGGTATGGCAGATGACCCGGAGGCGGAGACGTCTTAATGACTATTATCTTCTCTCTTTTTCTGCTCACGCTTCTGGTGATTACCGCTGTGGCGATTGTCCATACGCGCAATCTTTTTGTTGCCGTGATGCTCCTTTCTATCTTCAGTCTTTTAATGGCATCGAACTTTTTCATCCTCGACGCGGCTGATGTCGCGCTGACGGAAGCCGCAGTAGGCGCTGGTGTAACCACCGTCATTTTTCTGGCGGCACTCAGGTTGACGGCGAGACGGGAGAAGCGTGAGGGTGCTGCAGCGAGTCTGCTCGCACTGGGTGTGGTGTTGATTACAACTTTACTGCTCCTGGGAGCAACTTTTGACAAGCCTCGAATCGGTGATCCCAATGCCCCGATTCATGTGCATGTTGCGCCGTATTATCTGGAGAATACCTACGAACTGATGGGCTTCCCGAATGTTGTCACGGCGGTACTGAGTAGTTTTCGGGGCTATGACACACTGGGTGAGGTGTTCGTGGTTTTTGCCGCGGCCATTGGCGTGCTTTTCATACTGGATGCAAGAAATGGGGCTGATGCGGAATATGAGTCTGAAGAGTTTGGCCTGAAGCATCATCTGATTCCGAAAGCGGTGGGCGGTCTGCTTGTGCCTTTCGTGCTGCTGTTTGGTTTTTATGTCCAGTTTCATGGTGAATATGGACCCGGCGGCGGTTTTCAGGCCGGGGCGATCGTGGCGACTGCGCTGATTCTTTACTCTCTCCTCGAAGGCGAAAAAGCAGCGCTCAGGGCGGTGCCTCGTTCAGCGCAGCTGGCCATGGTTGTTGGCGGGGCCAGTCTCTTCGGTTTTGTCGGGGTGCTTTGCTTAGCGATGGGCGGGAGCTTTCTCGACTACTCCGTTCTACTTGAACACCCGGTAAAGGCCAGGCAGATTGGAATCATCGCCATTGAAGCCGGTGTCGGGCTTGCTGTTTGTGGCGCGCTGCTTTCTATCTACCATGCCTTCGCGGCAAGAAGACCGGTGGAGGGTGGCGAATGAGTCTGTTTGAGTTTCTTGGCCACTACAACTACTGGGTTTTCTTCGTGCTACTGATGATTGGCTTCTATGCGATCATCTCCAAAGGCAATCTGATCAAGAAGCTTATCGGTCTCTCACTGTTTCAGTCGGCTGTGTTCCTTATGTATATCTCGATGGACAAGGTCGAAGGTGGCACGGGACCGATTCTTCAGCCTGAGGTCGTCGGTCAGATTTATTCGAACCCTCTGCCACAGGTTCTGATTCTTACTGCCATCGTGGTGGGGGTGGCGACACTGGCCCTCGGTCTTGCAATTGTCGTCCGCATTCATGAGCGCTACGGCACGATTGAAGAGCACGAATTGCTCAACGCGGATTGACTGGTATGGATATCTCTCAACACCTGCCTGTCCTGCAGGTCATCGTACCTTTGCTGACCGCACCACTTGTCGTGTTGTTGCATCCCAGAAACCTTGCTTGGGCTGCTACGGTCGCGGTTTGCCTGCTTTCCCTGCTTATCTCCATAGAGATGGCTTCCAGGGTGCTCTATGGAGATCCGCTGGTTTACGAAGTTGGTGGATGGGCGGTGCCCTATGGCATCGGTCTGAAGGTTGATGCCGTTAATGCTCTGCTTCTGCTGGTTGTCAGTGGTGCGGCGACTTTTGCGACTCTGGGTTGTCGCGAAAGTCTGGAGGTCCAGATTGAATCGCGACGACATCCTCTGTTCTTTGCTGCCTGGCTGCTGCTCCTGGCAGGGCTTTCAGGGATGCTGGTTTCGGCCGATGCGTTCAATATTTTCGTGTTTATGGAGATAACGTCTCTAGCGGCATACATCCTCATTGCGGGTGGACCGGATCGGCGTGCGCTCCTTGCCGTCTTCAAGTACCTGATTATCGGTACGATTGGCGCGACTTTTTATCTGATTGGTGTTGGTCTGATTTACATGATGACCGGTACACTCAATCTTGAGGATATGGCGAGACTCGTTCCGGAAGTCAGTGAGCGACGCCCGATTCTTGTGGCCGCCGGCTTTATTACCGTTGGCCTCGGGTTAAAAGCTGCGCTTTTTCCACTTCATGTCTGGTTGCCAAATGCGTACATGCATGCGCCGCATGCGGTCACGGTATTTCTCGCTGCCTGTGGTACCAAAGTGGCGATCTATGTATTGCTGAGAATAGACTTTCTGGTGTTTCAGTCAGCTGTCGCTGATCACCCCATTCATTTTTCCCTGTTCCTCATGCCGCTTGCGCTCCTTGGAATTGTTGTTGCCTCTGCGGTTGCCATGTTTGAAGGTCAGCTGAAACGGATGCTGGCGTTCTCTTCGGTTGCCCAGATCAGTTACATACTTCTGGGTGCGAGTCTGCTCACTCAGGATGGCCTGACGGCGAGCATGATTCATATGTTTAATCATGCCCTTGCCAAAGGTGTGCTGTTTCTCTCTGTTGCCTGTCTGGGTATGCGCTACCTCGATCTGCGTATAGATGCGCTGGCCGGGGCTGCCCGACAGATGCCGGTTACCTCGGCGATTTTCGTGATTGGTGGCCTGTCACTGATTGGCATACCCGGTACCGCTGGGTTTATCAGCAAGTGGATATTGATCAGTGCTTTACTGGAGCAGGGAGATCGGGGCGTTTTGATGGTTGTGCTTGTGCTCATCAGCTCACTGATGGCGCTGATCTATATCTGGCGGACGGTGGAAGCCCTCTATTTCAAAGAGCCTGAACCCAACGCCGCCGTCAGTTTCTCCGAAGCGCCGCCTCTTATGTTGTTGGTGGCGGGTACGCTTGCGTTGTTGAATATTTTCTTCGGTCTGATGCCCGATGTCCCGCTGCAGCTTTCTGAACAGGCCGCGCGGGTATTGATGGGAGGTGCGCCATAGATAGCGAACTGCTCATCGGACTGAGTCTGCTGGTGCCGTTTTCGGCGGTATTCCTGATTATCGCCGCGGGTCAGGTCCACGAAAACCTGCGCGAGGCGGTCACTCTGGTAACCGCGGTGGCGCTGGCCTTTGTCGTGTGGAGTATTCTGCCCGAGGTTATGCAGGGAGAACGGCCTTCGTTGCACGGCTTTACGCTCTTGCCGGGTCTGGATATCGCATTCCGGGTTGAACCCCTGGGTATGATGTTTGCCGCACTCGCGTCGGGTCTTTGGATCGTCAATTCGATCTATTCCATTGGCTATATGAGGGGCAACAAGGAGAAAAATCAGACCAGATTCTATGCCTGTTTTGCGCTGTCGCTGACAGTCACCATGGGTATCGCTTTTGCCGGCAACCTGCTGACGCTGTTTCTTTTCTACGAAATGCTGACGCTCTCCACATTTCCTCTGGTTTCCCATAAAGGTGATCGAGCGACGATTGAATCTGCCCGAGTCTATCTCGGGATACTGCTGCTCACGTCGATTGGTTTTCTGCTTCCGGCCATCATCTGGACTTATCAGTCGGCCGGTACCCTGGACTTTGTCATGGGGGGGATTCTTGCCGGTCATGTCAGCGGCCCTGCTGTCGGGTTGCTGCTGGCGCTTTTTGTGTTTGGCGTCGGGAAAGCGGCTGTCATGCCGGTGCATCGCTGGCTTCCTGCCGCCATGGTTGCCCCGACGCCGGTCAGTGCTCTCTTGCACGCGGTTGCTGTTGTAAAAGCTGGTGTGTTTACGGTGACCAAGGTCATCGTCTATATCTTCGGTGTGGACTTTCTGTTCGCAACGCCGGAAAGCGGCTGGTTGCTCTATCTCGCCTCATTCACCATCGTTGCAGCGAGTCTGGTGGCGCTGCGCCAGCAGAATATTAAGCGACTGTTGGCGTATTCGACGATCGCTCAGTTGTCTTATGTGATTATGGCGGCTGCCATACTGAAACCGTTAGCTGAAATCGGCGCGGCCGTGCATATGGTTGCTCATGCTTTTGGCAAGATTACTCTTTTCTTTGCGGCAGGTGCGATATATGTGGCTTCGAAAAAGACGGAGCTGATTCAATTGCGTGGTATTGGTCGCCGGATGCCCTGGACAATGACAGCATTCACCATCGGTGCATTATCGATGATTGGCGTTCCACCAACAGCAGGCTTCGTATCCAAGTGGTTCATCCTGGCTGGTGCCTTTGAGGCCGAAAGCTATATTGCCATTTTTACGATTGTCGCCAGTACAGTCCTTAATGCTGCCTATTTTCTGCCGATCATTTTTATGGCCTGGTTTGCATCAGAACCTGAAAATCTGAAATCTAACGATCATGGCGAGGCGCCGGTCGCTGCAGTGATCGCATTAATGATTACTGCGACACTGACAATCGCCATGTTCCTGTTCAATGGGCCGTTGATAGAACTTGAGCGACAGGTTGCGGAGGGTATGCCCTGATATGAACCAGGAACCACAACATTGGCTGGTGCGTGAAAAGACCATTCGATTACTCTGGGTTGGTGGAATCGCTCTGCTCGGACTGACGGTGGCTTTGCAATTGGTGTTTCCGGTGAAGGGATACTTTTCCGTGGACGGTTTCTTCGGATTTGGCGCCGCCTATGGTTTTGTGTCCTGTCTGATTATGGTTCTGGTCGCTAAAGTACTGGGCTGGATTCTGAAACGAGACCAGGACTATTACAAACTCGAAGAGGCTGGTGATGACTGAGTTAATCTCACCCGCATTGATACTGGTGTTGGGGGCGCTTTTGATCCCCCTGACACGCGGACATCTTCGAACCGGCGTGCTGCTCACGTTTCCACTATTCACGCTGTGGGCAGTCTGGCAGGTTGCCGATGGTGTCGCGGGCAGCATCACGTTCCTTGAATATGCCATTGAACCGGTCGAAGGCAGCCCGGTCAGGCGTCTCTTTGCGACAGTCTTCTCAATCATGGTTTTTCTGGGCAGCCTGTTTGCCTTTAAGACAGCGCGCTGGTACGAACTGGCGGCTGCCTACGCCTATGCGGCAGGGGCGATCGGTGTCTGTTTCGCCGGGGACCTGATTACCTTGTTCCTTTACTGGGAACTGATGGCGCTATTTTCAACGATTATCGTCTGGTGTGGCGGTACACCCGGCGCGAGAGCGGCAGGCATTCGCTATGCCATCATGCATCTGCTAGGTGGGGTCATTCTCAAAGTGGGTATTGAGGGTGTTGTGTTCGCAACCGGGTCAGTGCAGATCGTACCCATGCTGGCCACTGATTTCAGTACCTGGATGATCCTGCTTGGCATTCTTATCAATGCTGCCGCACCCCCGGTTTCCGCATGGCTTGCTGATGCCTATCCTGAGGCGAGCCCCACCGGTTCGGTTTTCCTTTCCGCTTTTACGACGAAGACCGCGGTGCTGGCGCTGATTTTACTGTTTCCGGGTGAGCCGGTTCTCATCGGAGTCGGTCTTTACATGATCATGTACGGCATTATCTATGCGTTGCTTGAGAATGATGCCAGAAGAATTCTTGCTTACTCCATCGTTAATCAGGTGGGATTCATGGTCTGTGCCGTGGGTATTGGCACAGAGATGGCGCTCAATGGTGCCGCGGCACATGCGTTCGCGCATATTATCTACAAGGCGCTGTTGTTCATGGCCGCAGGTGTTGTGCTTTATCGAACGGGCAAATCACTCTGTACTGATCTTGGCGGGCTTTTCAGGACCATGCCATTCACAACCTGTATGGGCATCATCGGTGCTCTGTCTATTTCAAGCTTTCCGCTGACCTCAGGGTTCACCACGAAAACCCTGATTTCCCAGGCGGCCGTTAATGAGAATCTGTTCGTGGTTTATATGCTGCTGACTGCGGCATCAGCAGGTGTGTTCCTTCATGCAGGTATCAAGTTTCCCTGGTTCGTTTTCTTCCAGAAAGATTCGGGGCTAAGGCCCAAGGATGCACCCTGGAATATGGCGTTGGCCATGGCCGGTTGTGCGTTTATCTGTATCCTGCTCGGTGTTGCGCCGCAACTGATCTATGGACTGTTGCCATACCCGGTGGATTACGTTGCCTACAGCTCATACAAGGTGGTTTTTTATCTGCAGCTGTTGCTGTTCTCAGGGCTGGCCTTCTTCCTTCTGCTGCCTTTGATGAAGCGTACATTGACCATCAGTCTGGACACCGACTGGTTATGGCGAAGACTGTTCAAGGCTGTCCAGCTGGCGCTGGAGGCCATTGGCGTCACCGTTGCGGGTTACCTGGAACGAGGGCGATTTAGAAGCGCCCGGTTTGGAAGATACCTGGCGCACCGCTACCTGGGAAATCCTCATGCAGAAGACAGGTTGGAGAAGAGTGTGTTCGGACGGTCCTGGTCAATTGGTACAACCGCGTTATGGATATCGATCCTGCTGTCTTCCTATACGCTGGTCTACTACCTCTGATCGATGCGTTGCAGGTTTTTAAGGTCGCAAGACGCAACAGAGCACTTCTGACGTCAGCTTATCAACGCTGGGAAGGGGGGCGCATCACCTTGCTTACGGCGGTGGGTTTGTATGAACGCATGCGTTCGATAAGCCCGGACGGGTCTGAATCTACCTGAAGAATGTCGTGGTGGGCGGTACGCACAAACCCTGCCTTCGTTGTCTGTCCCAGAAACTGTATCAGCGCGTCGTAAAAGCCTTCTATGTTCAGCAGGCCCACGGGTTTGTTGTGAAACCCGAGTTGTGCCCAGGTCCATATTTCGAACAGTTCTTCCAGGGTACCGAGGCCGCCGGGCATGGCGATGAATCCGTCGCTCAGGTCCGCCATTTTTTCTTTTCGATCATGCATGGAAGACGTGATAAAGAGTTCGGTCAGACCATCGTGAGCGATTTCCTTGTCTGCAAGCGATTGCGGCATAACGCCGTAAACAGCAGCGCCGTTTTCAAGCGCAGCATTGGCGACGGCACCCATCAGGCCGATGCTGGCGCCGCCGTAAACGAGGTCAAACTCGTGTTGTGCCAGAGCTGCGCCCAGGCGATTGGCGCCATCCAGGAAAGCCGCGTGGTTGCCCGGGCTTGAGCCACAATAAACGCACAGGCGTTTTCGGCCCGGCACTTATCCGATTTCGTCAACGGATGTGATGACCTTGCTGACGATGCCGTAATCTATCGCTTCATCGACAGACATCCAGTAGTCGCGATCGGTGTCCTTTTCAACCTGTTCCAGAGGACGGCCGGTTTCTTCAGAAATAATCTTGTTGATTCGGGCCTTTGTCTTCAGGATCTGTTCCGCCTGAATGGCAATATCGGTGGCATCGCCGCGGGACCCGCCACTTGGCTGGTGCACAAGATAGCGTGTGTTTGGCAGTGAATATCTGTTTTCCTTCTTTGCGGCAAGATAGATATTGGTAGCGGCACTGGCCACCCAGCCTGTTCCGACCACACGAACTTCCGGCTTGATGAACTTGATCATGTCGTAGATGACATCACCGCTTTCAACGTGACCACCGGGTGAGCTGACGTAGATCGTGATCGGCTCATTACTCTCTGCAGCCAGTGCCAGGAGCTGTTCGGTCACCGTGCGAGCGATACGTTCGTTGATCTGTCCAAAGATGGAGATGGATCGGGACTTGAACAACTTCTCATCCATAAAACTGGATGGCATTTTCATGTCCTGTGGCTCTTCGTTCATGGTGTTACCTCGACAGCCGATACGGCCTATTCTTTAAGTGGTGAGTCAATAACTGGAAAGGGGCGATTCTATCCCAATTGCAGAGGTCGGAAAACGGGACATCAAGTGGGGTTATTCAAATAATTGTAACGCGTTCCAATTATAAGCTAATTGTGGGATTATGATTCTGCTTAAAGGAGTGATGGCATGGACATGAACAACAGGGTGGCACTCGTCACTGGTGCGGCATCCGGGATCGGACGTGCTGCGGCACGAATGCTGTCAGAGGCCGGCGCACTTGGCCTCGCACTGGTAGACATGGATGGGGAGGGGCTTGCCGAAACGACAGAAGGGATGACTGCGCAAACCATCGCCATTCAATGCGACGTCACGGATCAGTCGGCGCTGGCATCTCTTTACCAACAGGTCACTGAGAAATTCGGGCAGCTGGATATTGTATTCAACAATGCCGGCATCGTCTCCGGACCGCCGCCATTTCCCGATACGGATCTTGCTCGCATGAAGCAGGTGGTGGACATTGACCTGACCAGTGTCATACAGAGCAGTGCGCTCGCGATCCAGTACATGCGCGAGAACGGTGGCGGCGTCATTATTAATACGGCTTCGACGGGAGGGTTGACCCCATATCTGTCAGATGCACCTTACGCGGCCGCCAAGGCAGGCGTCATCATGTTCTCGCGCTCCTGTGCGGAACTGCATGAGCAATGTGGTATCCGAGTGAACGCAGTGTGCCCCGGTGTCACGGAGACGCCCATTCTTGATAAGACCGGTGGTGGAAAGCGTCCTGAATGGCTTGGCCCGATCATGGAGAACATCAAGGTCCTTACCCCCGAAGATATCGGGCAGGTCGTGCTGGATATTATTGCTGACGATGACCTGGCGGGTGATTTTGTTGTTGTTCAAAATGAATCCAGATAGAGGTTTTTTATGAGTGACAAAAGGACGAAACCCCAGAAAGGTTTTGCCGAGGTGGATTTCAATTCGGAACCTTTCCTCTCGGAATTCAAGAACGTTTACGCGCAGATGCATTCAAGTGGCTG
Source organism: Candidatus Azotimanducaceae bacterium (assembly GCA_965662805.1). Taxonomy (GTDB): domain Bacteria; phylum Pseudomonadota; class Gammaproteobacteria; order Pseudomonadales; family Azotimanducaceae; genus UBA9659. The sequence continues at coordinate 51,892 of CBFIJB010000018.1, forward strand.
CCCCTTTGCGCATTCATCAAGAGGTGATCATTACGCGGTAGGGTCTCATGCGAAGATCATGGAAATCCTCAAGACCTACGATGTCTGGAAAGCCAAGTTTGGCCCGGGGCTGAACTACCTCGAATCTCCCGGTGTACTCGTCAGTGTTGATCCGCCCGAACATACATTCGAAGTGCGTATTGTTTCGAGTTCGTTTTCCAAGGAAGTCTTCGATGCTATGGCCCCGGAAATGGCAGCCTTTGTCGATGAACAGATCGATAAAGTTTACGGAAAGGGAGAAGTCGACCTCCATGATCTGATATCGATCCAGCTTCCCTTGTTCGTGATCTTCAAGCTGCTGGGGTTTGATCGTTATGACGAGGACGGTACAGACCGGTTTGACTGGGTTCGCGAAGGCATCATTGCTTCGGTAGGCCTGATGATGGTGCCACCTGAGGAAGCCGCTGCCATGATCGAAAGTGGCAATATCGAGCAGGTTCGCATGCAGGCTCTGGGTCAAACTAATCAGTTGTTCCATAAACAACTCGCGCAGTCAAAGGAGAAGCTGGCGTCAGGTGAATGGCAGGGTGAGGAGAATCTGGTGACTCGTTTCCTCACCACCCCGGGACCGGATGGCAGCTATCTGTCAGATGAAAAAATTCTTGGTTTTATGGGGTTTCTGCTGACGGCTGGCAGTGCCACGACAACGATCATGATCTCCAACATCATCTTCCGGTTGCTGACGGAAGAGGGTGCCTGGGAAAAGGTTTACCGGAACCGGGATCTGATTCCCATTGCTATTGAAGAAACCCTGCGACTGGATGCACCGGTTCATGGCCTGTTTCGAACGAATGACAAGGAAGTGGAGCTGGGCGGTGTCAAGGTAGATAAAGACACGAAAGTCATGCTGCTCTGGGCGGCGGGTAATCTGGATCCGGAAGTCTTTGATAATCCGATGAAGTTTGATCTTGATCGTGACCTCGCCAGGGTTCGTCGTCATCTGGCATTCGGTTATGGTACGCATTTCTGCCGCGGTGCGCCGCTTGCCCGGCTCGAGGGTGAGGTTGTTCTGAAAATCGTCTTTGAACGCCTCAAGAACCTGCGCCTGAACGGCGATGTCGAGATGGAAAAACGCATGCCGGTACTTCAGGGAATAAGAAAGCTCCCTGTCGCGTGGGATGCTTAGAGACTTCTATCGTCGAATCAGCAAACTATCGATAACAAAGGAATTGGGAGAGCAACATGTCTGACTTGCCTCATGGAAAAGAAGGGACAGATAACATCTGGGATGCCATGTATACCCAGCGGGCGATCCGGTACTGGGAAGAAAAACCTGTGCCGCGTGATTTGATTGAGAAGGTAATCGAGGCGGCATCCAAGGCGCCCAGTGGCAGCAACACCCAACCCTGGATCTTCGTCGTTATTGATGGAGATGAGCAGCGCAAACAGATCGGCGATGCATTGAATGCCGTTTACGAAAGCGGTCCTCTGAAAGAGATGATTGCCGAAGGACAGAAGTCAGACGACAAGACGCAAAGGCTCATGCTGACGGGTGCCCAGTCCTTCTTCTCTAAACTGGGTAAGGCACCGGCGATTATCGTTCCGTGCCTCTACAAGCTGTCTTCCCCGACGCCGGACCCGGGATCTCTGGAAGCAGGTAGTTCCATCTACATGGCGGTTCAGAACCTGATGCTGTCTGCCAGGTCCCTGGGACTGGGAACTGTCATGACAACCGCGCATGTGTTGATTAATGATGCGCTGCGTGAGGCCTGTCATATCCCTGATGACGCTTACCCTGCAGCGCTGATCCCAATCGGGTATCCTGATGCCAATTTCGGGCCGACCACACGTAAGCCCGTAAGCGAAATCATTAAATGGAATGAGTGGAGTTGAGAAATGAGTGATTTTGAAGGCAAGGTAGTTGTTATCACCGGCGCTGGTGGCGGCCTGGGTAAGGCCCATGCGCTGGAGTTTGCGAGCCGTGGTGCAAAGGTTGTGGTCAACGATCTGGGTGGTTCCGGCGACGGTACCGGCACCAGTGACGCGGCTGACCTGGTAGTCGATGAGATCAAGGCGGCGGGTGGTGAAGCCATTGCCAATAAAGCCAGTGTCTCTGACAAGGCCGGCGCTCAGTCCATCATCGACGATGCCGTCAGTGCATTCGGAACCGTGGATATTCTTGTCAACAATGCGGGTATTCTTCGCGACAAAAGCTTTAAGAACATGGACATGAACGATTGGGATATCGTCATGGACGTTCACCTGAACGGCTCTGCGTATGTCACCAAGGCTGCCTGGCCAATCATGTACGAGAAGAACTATGGTCGCATTGTGTTGACCAGTTCTGTTTCAGGTATTTACGGTAACTTCGGACAAGCCAACTATGGCGCGGCCAAGATGGGCATGGTCGGCATGATGAATGTCTTATCGATTGAAGGTCTGTCCAAGAATATTCGTGTGAATACGCTGGCCCCTGCTGCCGAAACACGTCTCATCGGAACGATCCCGGGTCGCGATGTGAATCCGGACGATCCGTCTCCGGAATTCCACCCGAAACTGGTAACGCCTGCTGTTCTGTTGATGTGCGCTGATGATGCGCCAACGAACCGGATAATCCATGCAGGAAGCGGAGAGTTTTACAGCAGTGCAATCTTCTCTAACGAGCATATCAAGATCGGTGCGGATGCAACCTATGAAGATCTGCTCGAGAAAAAGGATCAACTGCTCGATATGAGCGGTGCGGAGGAAATGTCCGGTCTTCTCAGGGTGATGAAACAGGCACAGAAGTCCTGATGCCGGTGATCGTTTACGATCACCCGCTTTCACCCTACGGTCAGAAGGTAAAAATTGCCCTTCTGGAAAAGAATGTCTCCTTCGAAGCGCCGATGCCTGATGGCATCGGCGCTGGCAGTTCTATAGACGACTTTTTGAAGGCCAGCCCGCGGGGGGAAGTTCCTGCGCTGGTCGAAGGGACCGATGTACGTATCTTCGATTCCAGTGTCATCCTTGAGTATATTGAGGAACGCTGGCCGGAGCCTGCTCTGCTTCCGGCGTCCTCTCTGGATCGGGCCAGAGTTCGCATGCTTGAAGATGCGATGGATACACACTACGAAGCCATCAACTGGGGCATTCAGGAAATCAGATTTTTTGGCCGTGCTTCAGGGGATCTTGCTCATGCCATTGAGGCGGAAGCGGAAAAACAGATCCGGGGCTGGTTTGCCTGGTTGACCAGGCAGCTGGAAGGGCGTGCCTGGTTTAACGGTGAAGCGTTCGGCTGGGGTGACCTGAGTGTTGTGCCGCACTTGAATGGTACCCGGTGGTTCGGGTTCGAGCCGGAAGGAAAACTGCTGGAGTGGCTGGAGCGTGTTAACGATCGAGCCAGTGTGTCCAGGGTTCGTGAGGCCGCGCATGAAGTCAGGTTCGATGGGCCAAATTCGGATATTCAGGCGCTCCAGGATGCGGTAGCGTCTGGTGCATTCAAGCGAGAGTATCGGGATCACCGTCTTGAGTGGATGATCAAGTCCGGTGGAATTTCTGTTATTGAAGAAGGACTTCGCAAGAACAACATCAGGTTTACCGACGTCTTTTCCTGACACTGACATGACTCAGCAGTGCCCTAAATGCGCCTACATTCGCTCCCCCCGGGACGATGCGCCAGACTGGCAATGCCCCGGCTGCGGCATCGCCTATCACAAGTACGAAGCCTATCTGAACCGGGTTAAAGGGATCGTTGAACCGAGGAAAGCCCGCCAGAGCAGGGAGCCTATGCGATCTGATGGTTCGGTCTTTGCTCTGATAGGCACCAATATCTTTGTGTTGATTCTGGCTATGCTGCTCGGCTGGCGGTTAATCGACATGATGCTGGTGTACTGGTTGCAGAGCGTTGTGATCGGTATTGCCAATGTCTTCCGTATGCTCAGTCTGGATGAGTTTTCTACGGATGAGTTCACCATGAATAATCGGGCTGTAGAGCCTACGCCTGAGACGAAGCGCTCCGTCGCGGGCTTTTTTGCTTTGCACTTCGGTGGCTCCCATCTGGTGTATTTCTTTTTCCTGATGAGCGGTGAATTTGGAGATCCACGATTAGGGCCGGATCTCCTCATCTGTGCCGGTGCTTTTGCGGTGAATCACTGGTACTCCTACCAATACCATGTTGCTTCGGATCGAAGCGGAAAACCTAATATCGGTACTTTGATGTTCACGCCCTATGCACGAGTGATCCCCATGCATATGACGATCATCTTCGGATCTGTCCTTGGCGCCGGTGGCGTTCTCCTGTTTGGCATACTCAAGACGATTGCTGACGCCATGATGCATCAATTTGAACATCATGCGCTTTCCGCCCGGAATTAGATTCTCTGCAGACCCTGCACCTGACAGGTTTGCGCCACCAGCATATGATTCCAGAGCGAGACGTCATCGCTGCTCGTAACACCCTGGCGATGAGTGTCGAAGTTCTGCGTGAAGCTGAGTGTCCCGCTGACCAGGCTGCCGTTCTCATTAGTTGCTGAGCGAAACAGACCGCGCTTCAGAGATTCTTTCAAGTAACGCTTGAGTTTGATTGGAACTTCTCCGTTGATTTCTATGTTGTGTGGTTGTCCCTTGTCATTGACGGTCAACTCGATGGTGAGCTCCGCGGGCATTCTGCTTCTCGTCAGTCGATTCAGGGTTGTTCCGCACATGGCGATGGGATGTCCCACGGTAGCCACGCCCGGTTCACCTGGCTCGCGTTCACCGAAATCAATATAGAGTTCTGAGTCGGGTCCTCGATCCCTATAGGGGATCATCATCCTGAGTATGTCTTTGCTTCGTGCGAACCCGAGGTATTGCGGCGGCTCATCGGTTCTCAGCATGTCTGATTCAATGCGCCCCTGCTCAAGTGTCAGCATATTCAGAAGGTCATTCAGTGACTGGCTGATATCCGAAGTGGCTTCAGGATGACTGCCTGCGATTTCCAATGCTTCAAGTAGTGCTTCAGATGCGCAGCACTTGCCAGCCAGGTACTGTGTCAGTGCTTCAGATCTCAGGATGCGAATCTGTGCATCGGGTCCAAGATCATCGGCAAGGGCGAGGCTTTCCTCGTACCAGGCAAGTGCCTGGCTGAAACGACCGCTGGCGCGATACCAGTCAGCGATTTTCAGGCGGGCGGCTGTCATATCGGGATCTGGATCTGTGTAGGATTTCTCTGCGATGTGAAACCGATAGTGCTGCTGAGTGTCGACACTTTTGAAGTCGCCCAGCTGCGCGTAGCTGTTAATCATGAAGTCGACACTTTCGATCTGTTTTTCATCCAGCACACCATAGTGACGGTGTACCAGATGCTGCATTCTGCGGAAGGTGCTGATGGCTTCATTATGTCTGCCTGAAGCATCCAGCAGTGTGCCAAGCGCCTTCAGCGGTTTGTACAGGCCTGGGGAGTACAGACCGTCCTGCACTTCCTGTTCGGAGATAAGCTGCAGAAGTCTCTTTTCTTCCGTCATCAGAGAAAGAAAGTTTTCGTCAGCATTGGCTGACCGGGCGCCCAGGCAAATGCCCAGTACGATGATTCCCGATAAAAGTTTGTAAATATTCATGGCTCGCTTCTCAGTGTTGAGACACGAGACGTGCAGCAAGAGCCATACCAGTTTTGTGCAGCGCAAAATCGCTGTTTCTGGAGGGCTTTGCCCACTTACAGTGCAGACGGTGCTGCCAGGGTGAAGCTGTATGCATGGTTCTAGTGCATCAGTACCTGCCGTCGAAATTCTTTGACTCAGACAGCTCTTTACATTGCACGATCATTCAACGGTCTGAATGCACCTGCTGAAACTCTGCCAGCGCGTGATTAGATTCAGCTGCCAGGTTCCACGTTCAACCTGGCCAGATCTGCCATCATGCGCAGGGCCTGTTCATCACCGCCAATGGTCAGTCCTGTGATGCCGCTGTCTTCCCAATCGCGAAAGCGTTTCTGAATGCGTTCACGATCACCGATCAATGCGCCCTGATCTACAAACTCATCTGGTACAGCCTCTGTCGCTTCATCTTTGCGTTTCGCGAGATACAGTTCCTGGATGCGTTCTGCTGCATCGACAAAGCCGCGGCGGATCATCATCTCCTTGTGAAAGTTTTTGTTCTTGTGTCCCATGCCGCCAACATAAAGCGCGATATTGGGTTTCAGTTTTCCGAGCGCAGTTTTGACATCGTCGGTGACGATCACCTGCGTGCCACTCTGAATTTCAAAACTGTCACCAGTTTTGCCTGCCTTTTCCAGGCCGGCTTGTATCCACGGTTTGTACGTGTCGACGGTCTCCGGGACCAGTCCCAGAGGCAACCAGCCATCTGCGATCTCGGCCGTGAGCTTCACAGTGGATTCCATGCCCGTGCCCAGCCAGACGGGAATATCGGGGTTCATGTGAAGTATCGCCTTGAGTGGTTTGCCGACACCCATAGCACCTTCGCCGGTAAAGGGGAGGCTGATTTCCCGTCCTTCATGCACCACCGGTTCCTCGCGACGGAAGATCTTCTTCATGATCGTTACGTAGTCTTTTATCCGGTAATAGGGTTTACCCCAGGGCTGCCCGTACCATCCTTCGACGATCTGTGGTCCCGAGACTCCAATGCCGCAGATGACCCGATTGCCGCCGGCCAGTGCGTCGATGGTCGCCACTGTCATGGCGGCATTCGCGGGTGTTCTCCCCGCCAGTTGAATGACGGCGGTACCCAGGCGTATCCGTTCGGTTTTGGCGGCGAGGAATGCGAGTGGTGATAGGGCGTCGGAGCCATAAGCCTCGGCGGTCCACACCGTGTCATAGCCGAGGCGCTCTGCGAGTTGTACTTTCTCAACAGGAAGGCGAAGATCGCCGCCGGAATAGCCCAGCATCAAACCCAGTTTCATTGGAACTCCTTGTTCTTTTTTCAGCATCGTCTCAGGAATGGCCGGTGAGTTCTACAGGTGTGTCTACAGTTGTGTAAGTATTGGTTGATGAGTGCATGGTTAGTGAATAAGGTCTGGGAATGAGAGTTCCTGTCTTATTGTTATTGTGTCTGCAGAGTCCAGTTCTTCTTGCAGAATCCCTTCTGGAGCAGATCAGAGCTTATGATCTGAATGACTATGCGTTTGGTGCAACGTTCAGTACGTCGCCCTCCCTTTACAAGGGGGCAGATGATTCCTATTTGCTCTATCCCTATCTGACAAGTGTTCAGGAACAGGATCTTACGGATGACTGGTTTCTAGTGGGCGAGGGAGATGTGGGTTTCAGGTATGTTCAAGGAGACTGGACCTTCGGTGCCGTGGGGATAGTTCAGACGCTGGGTTTTGACAAGAGTAAAGAACTGAGCGGTATCAATCAGCGCAAATGGGCGCTGGAAATGGCTCCGGTTCTGCAGTTCAGAAAGCTGCCGGTGAAGATGACTTTTAAACCCTACTTCGAGGTGACAGATCGGCATAGTGGCTACGTTTCCCAGCTGGAATTCTCCTATCCAACTCAGCATCCCTGGGGTTATCTGACACCTGCGATTGAATTCGAATACCAGAGCGCTGATTACACCGATTACTATTTCGGTGTTACACCGGCAGAAGCATCTGCACCGCTTCCGGTTTATGAAACAGACAGTGCGCTTAATACCAGTTTGAAATTAACCTGGGCCTACTATCTTTCTGATCACTGGATAGTTTCTGGCAGAGCGGTTTGGGGGTGGCTGGATGATGTCGTTGTTGACAGTCCGTTGGTAGATCGAGATGCCGACTGGTCGCTGAGTGTGGGGCTGGCCTATAACGCAGATTTTTTCAGGCCAAGTGCTGGAAACCCGGCGCGTCACGACGATCGGCTGAAGTTAAGGCTGACGACTCTGCAAAGCCGGATCAACACCGAGTACGTGCGTGATGCAACCGATGGCACTCCCGGTGCGCGAGTTGATATGGAAGATCTGTTGGGTTTGTCTGATCAGGAGACTGTTTATCAGATCGATGGTGTTTATCGCTTTCATTACTATCATCGAGTAGAGGTCTCGTACGCGGAAACATCCCGGTCAGCGACCAAGAACATATCGCGGTCTTTTGCCTACGGCGACACCACCTATGACACCGGATCGGAAGTTAAGACTTCTCTTGAGCTGGATACTTTCAGGTTCAGCTATGGATATTCGTTGATACGCGATGACCAGAAGGAGCTGGGGTTAAGCGTGGGCTTGCACAGAACAGCGTTTCAAACGGAACTGATTCTGGCTGATGGCAGTTTGCGCGAGATCAGTGATCCTGACCCGACTTTGCCCACTGTTGGTGTTTTCGGGTCTGTCGCGCTCGGTGAGAGGGCGAGAGTTGAAGCTGATGTTCAATACTTTGGCATGGAGCTCGACCGATATGATGGCTCGATGATCTTTGCAAGGCTTGCACTGCTCTACCGTTTTGGCATTGCAGAGCTTGGCGTTGGTTATAACTACTACATGATGAATATTGATTCAGAGGCCAATGATCACACAGGCTCTTTGAAGTTCACACATCAAGGACCCACGGCTTCTGTCTCCTTTGGGTTCTAAACCGATCATTGCAAGGCGCCATTTAGTCTTGTCGATCTCTGCTGCATCTGCAGGATATTATCTGCAGGATGATTAACCACAGATGACGAACGCATAAGGAAAACCTATGAATGTTACTGAGGCAGTTGCCGCACGACGATCAATTCGACGATTCAAAGACAAACCGGTGGCAAAAGAACGTCTGGAGCAACTGCTTGAAAAGTCCGCACGGGCCCCATCAGGCGGTAACCTGCAACCGTGGCGCGTGTTTGTCATCACCTCGGAAACCATGCCGGCCTTTCTTGACCATGTCCGAAGTTCCGAATTCCAGAAATCACCTGAGTACGACATTTACCCGGCGAACCTGAAGTCACCTTACCGCGATTCCCGATTCAAGGTGGGTGAGGATATGTATGCGCTCCTGGGAATACCTCGTGATGACAAGGCGGCTCGGCTGGCGAATCTGGCGAAGAACTATGAGTTCTTTGGAGCGACCGCAGGCTTTTTCTGTTGTGTCGACAAATGTATGGGATTGCCGCAATGGTCTGATCTGGGCATGTTTCTGCAGACTTTCATGCTGCTGGCTAAAGAGGCCGGTTTGTCCACTTGTGCCCAGGAAGCCTGGGCGGCCAGATCGGAAGCGGTTAAGTCATTTGTTCAGTATGACGATGAACTCATGCTGTTCTGTGGTATGGCCGTCGGTTACGGAGATGAGAGTGAGCCGGTTAATTCACTGGTGTCAGATCGAGAGCCATTGGAAAGCTGGGCTCAGTTCCTCTAAGGAGATAGTCATGGACATGGCGTTACCAACAACACAGCAATGGGTGCAGCGATGTGAACAGGATGGCGAATTCCTGCTGGCAGCAAGACACTGGAATGGTGGGCTGCAGATCAATATCGGGGAAGAGACACTCCGGTTGCCGGTAATAAATGGCAGACCGGTAGTGTCGAACGACAACACCGGTCAGCTCATTGAGTTTTCAGGTAGTGAAGCAACCTGGCGCAAAGTCCTTGAAGCGGTACCTGAGCGATTTAACAACGATCTGATGGCGAACATGATGCAGGAGCAGGGGCTGAAGCATCGAGCAGATCCCGTTGAGTTTGCCCAGTATTTTCCGGCCATGGCGAGAGCTGTCGAGCTACTTCGACCGGCCGCGCCTGAAGGTGAGGCTATGGCGCACGATCTGGCGGAGCAGGGTACCTTCAGTGCGCCAGTTGGTCGCTATGTCATGCTGGAGCTCGGTGGCGTCAAGCACCGGGTCTATTTCGAAGAAGCCGGTGAGGGTATACCGCTGATTCTGCAGCACACGGCTGGTTGTTCTGGGACGCAGTGGCGACATCTGTTTGAGATGCCGGAAATCACGAGCCGTTTCCGGCTGATTGCATACGATCTGCCTTATCACGGTAAATCCGTTCCGCCGGTTGAAAAAGACTGGTGGGCTGAACAGTACCTGCTGGAGGGAGAGTTTCTGAGATCGGTCCCGCTCCAGTTAAGCAGGGTGCTTGATCTGAAGGACCCCATTTTTATGGGTTGCTCGGTAGGTGGCCTGATGGCTTTGGACCTTGCCCACAAACATGCCGATGAGTTTCGCGCGGTGATCTCGCTGGAAGGTGCGCTGGAGATTCCCGGGAGCACGGAACATAGCGGTGAGTTGTGGCATCCCCAGGTCAGTAATGAATACAAGGCACGCATGATGGATGCATTGATGTCGCCATCGTCCCCGAAGCGTTATCGCAAAGAGACCGGGTTTGTGTATGCCAGTGGCTGGCCACCGGTATTTCTTGGTGATCTTTACTACTACCTGGAAGAGTTCAATCTTCGTGGCGTTGCCGCAGAGATTGATACCAGCAGGGTAGGAGTGCACATCCTTTCTGGAGAGTATGACTGCAGCGGTACGGTGGAGCTGGGGCGAGAAGCGCATGATGCGATTGCCGGCTCCACATTTCAGGAAATGAAGGGCGTGGGACATTTCCCCATGTGTGAAAATCCCCAGGCGTTCAAGGCATATCTGCTGCCTCTCCTTGAGACGTTTTCCTGATGGCACAGATTTGAATCATCTGGATGTCTGGGCAAAGCTTCGTGGCCTGACGCGTCAGGACCTTCCTGACGATGTTGCGAAGGTGGCTGAACAGTGCATGCTGGACTGGTTTGGCTGTGCGGTTGCCGGGAGCAGGGAACCCCTCGCAGGTATTCTTATTAAGCAGTTTGGGCATCGAAAGGGGCGCTGTACGGTAATTGGTGCGGATGTCAGTCTGGATGCAGCGACGTCTGCGCTGCTCAATGGTGCCAGCGGCCATGCGTTAGATTATGACGATACAGGTCTTCTGATGACCTGCCATTCGACGGCCTCAGTGCTGCCCGCTGTGCTTGCGGCCGCGGAGGAGATGAATGCCACGGGCAGCGATATGATTGCGGCTTTCGTTGTCGGTGTGGAGGTCCAGCGTCGAATCCACCAGGCCATGGGAAGTGATCACTATGCGCGTGGCTGGCATACGACAGCGACCTATGGAACCTTCGGCGCCACTGCCGCCGTGGCCCATCTGCTGCAGCTCGATGATGCTGCTTATGGGGTGGCTATTGGACTTGCTGCTTCGCATGCCAGTGGTGTTAAAGCCAATTTTGGCACCATGACGAAGCCCTTCCATGCCGGGCGGGCTGCTGAAAACGGTGTGAACTGCGCATTCCTTGCTGCACGTGGTTTCACTGCGAATCCGGATGCTTTGCTTGGTGACCAGGGTTATATTGCAGCCGCATCCAATGGCGTGAGCCTGAGTAATAGCGCGGAAGAGCTGTCGGGAGAGCTTGTCCCAGAGTGGATGATCATGGACACGCTGTTCAAGCGTCATGGGTAATCCCCCCATTAATAATCCTTCTCAAAACTAGGACTATGCTGCTTTCTCAAGCATCTGTTTTGGGGTAAATCC
>CBFIJB010000019.1:0-12542 GCA_965662805.1 Candidatus Azotimanducaceae bacterium
CCCATCGTTTCATCGATGACTGTACCGACAACCACTGTGGCGTTTTCAGAGGCGAATTCTTCAACGGTGGCACCCACTTCAGAGAACTCACCAAGGGAAATATCACTACCCGCCGCTATGTTAACGAGTACGCCGCGAGCACCATTGAAATCAACATCCTCAAGCAGCGGACTGCGAATCGCAGATTCTGCCGCCTCACGTGCCCGACCTTCACCGCTGGCAAAACCACTGCCCATCATCGCCATGCCCATCTCTGACATGACAGTACGAACATCAGCAAAGTCCACATTGATCATGCCCGGACGGATAATCAGATCAGCAATACCCTGGACCGCACCGGAAAGAACGTCATCCACGGAACCAAACGCCTCCAGCAGTGGAGTATTCTCCCCAAGAATAGTCAAAAGCTTCTCGTTGGGAATAGTGATCAGCGAATCAACATGCTTGGAGAGTTCGACAATACCCTCCTCGGCAATCTTCATGCGCTTTTTGCCTTCGAAGACAAAAGGTTTGGTCACAACCGCAACAGTCAGAATGCCAAGTTCCTTGGCAATTTCCGCAACGATAGGCGCAGCACCGGTACCGGTACCACCACCCATTCCTGCGGTCACAAACACCATATCCGCACCTGCGAGACCTTCTGCGATTCGATCGCGATCTTCGAGTGCTGCATCCTTACCCATATTTGGGTTAGCACCTGCACCCAGACCACGAGTCACATTGCTGCCAAGTTGCAGCAGCGTTCGAGCGCCCAGATTCTTCAGCGCCTGGGCATCCGTGTTGGCGCAGATAAACTCCACACCCTGAATGTCCTGACTGACCATATGTTCAACGGCGTTGCCGCCGCCACCCCCAACACCGATCACCTTAATGACGGCGTTCTGCGGTGCGCTATCAACGATTTCAAACATAATTAACCTCCTCAGGTTAAGATCGTTTTGTTTTAGTAATTACCCATGAACCAGCTTTTAACCCGGCCCATCATTCCGTCCATTCCCGCTGCAGCCGGTACAACGACTTCATCTGTTTGCTGCTTGGCACCGTATTGCAGGAGCCCGACAGCAGTTGAGTAAATCGGGTTCTTCACAATGTCAGCCAGACCCGACACGTTCTTCGGCTTACCCAGACTGACAGGCATATGGAAGATCTCTTCAGCGAGCTCTACCGCACCTTCAATCTTTGAGGTGCCACCTGTAATCACAATCCCTGCAGGGACCAGATCTTCGAAGCCACTTCGACGCAACTCCGCCTGAACCAGAGTGAACAGTTCGTCGTATCTCGGCTCTACAACTTCTGCCAGTGCCTGGCGTGACAAATCACGATCCTGCCGATCGCCAACACTTGGCACTTTCACAGTTTCATTCTCACCAGCAAGACTTGCGAGTGCACAGGCATACTTGATCTTGATTTCTTCAGCGTGCGGTGTAGGGGTTCGCAACGCCATGGCGATATCGTTAGTTACCTGATCTCCCGCGATAGGTATAACCGCGGTGTGGCGAATAGCACCATCGACAAACACGGCGATATCCGTCGTACCTCCGCCTATATCGACGATACAGACACCCAGCTCTTTCTCGTCTTCCGTCAATACGGCGTATCCGGAAGCCAGTTGCTCGAGAATAATGTCTTCAACATGCAGACCACATTTACGAATGCACTTCTCAATGTTCTGCGCAGCATTTACCGCGCAGGTCACGAGGTGCACTTTGGCTTCCAGCCTCACGCCTGACATGCCGAGAGGCTCTTTAACCCCTTCCTGATTATCGATCACATACTCCTGCGGGAGTATGTGCAGGATCTTCTGATCAGCGGGGATCGCGACTGCCTGCGCCGCGTCAATCACCCGGTCAATGTCCGGCTGAAACACTTCTTTATCCCTGATCGCCACGATACCGTGCGAGTTGAGGCTTCGAATGTGATTCCCGGCAATGCCGGCGTATACAGAATGTATCTGACACCCCGCCATAAGCTCAGCTTCTTCCACGGCCCGTTGGATCGATTGAACGGTGGATTCGATGTTCACCACCACGCCCTTCTTCAAACCCCGGGACGGGTGACTGCCGATACCGACAATTTCAATCTCACCATCCAGACCAACCTCTGCGACGATAGCGACCACTTTCGAGGTCCCTATGTCCAGGCCGACAATCATGCGACCACCTGTTGAACTAGTCATAAGCTATGTTCCCCTACACTGTTGTTTACTTCTGCAAGTTTCATTTGATTATTATCTGCAAACTCAACGGCAACGCCGTTGATGTATCGCGCATCCATGCGATCGATCTCGGGCGAATTATTCTGCGAACGCAGGCGCTCACTCACCACAAGAAATCTCTTCATTCTGGCCTTGAGATCTTCTTTGCCGAGTAACACCTCAACACCTTCCTGTGTTTCGATTGCCCAAGAACCTCTCTCGGTAACTGACAAAGCCTTAATCTCATGACCATAGTTGTTGAGCATTCCGCTCAGCTGCTGGTACTGCTCCATAACTTCCTGCTCAGTGCCAACAGGCCCGTAGAGGTGCGGCAAATCACCTCCGACAATAAGGTCTGAATAAAGCGAGCCGCCTTCTTCATTGATAAAACCATTGTCATTCCAGTAGGCAATGACCTGCTCCACATGCACCTCAAGGTCTATAACCGATGGCCAGCCCTTTCTGAAATTCACCCGGTTTACCCATTCGAGATCAGTGACTTGTGCGCGAATTTTTTCCGGCTCTGCATCTGACAGGTCAATTTCGTCCAGGAGAGACTTCAATGAAGCAAGTTGTTCAGGAGAGAGATCTCCGACAATCGCAACCTGTTCGATAGCAGATCGATCAATCGATACCACTGCAAAAGACAACAAGCTCACAATCACCAGAGTAGCCACAACAAAGGCTGTCCCCGACATCAGGTTCATGTCATCCTCCTGTCAGCCCAGCGTTCAGTCAGATTTTTCGCGAGTATGGCGGTTTCGCCGGCACCCTGTGTCATCACCAGGTCGCCAGGCTGGACCATTGACTCAAGCACATCGGGCACATCCTGGATAGTTTGAACAAAAGCTACTGGCGTTTCAGTTCTGAGCTTCAACTGTTGATAGAGGTCTGACCCAGCTGCACCCACGATAGGCTCCTCTCCCGCCGCATAAGTCTCGAGCAGCAACAGTTGATCAACCTGCCCAAGCACATCCACAAACTGGTCAAACAATTCCATTGTGCGCGTATAGCGGTGAGGCTGATAAACCATGACGAGACGAGAATCAGGCCAGCCTTTTCTAACGGCTTCAATCATCGCCCTGACTTCATTGGGGTGATGCCCATAATCATCGACCAGCTGGAAAGTGCCATCATCGATCTTGAAGTTGCCATGCACCTGAAACCGCCTCGAGACACCCTCAAAGTTTTCCAGGCCAGCAACAATTTTTTCGTCCTCAATCCCTTCATCGGTTGCAATGGCAATCGCCGCCAGGGCATTGAGTATGTTGACGCGCCCGGGCATATTCAGTGTGACTTCAAGGTCGTTACCATGCTCACCGCGGTAAACCACAAACCGGGAAACCAGACCTTTTTGCTGACGGATTTCGGCACGAAATGCTGCTGTTTCATCAAAACCGTAAGTCAGCACGGGTCTCTGCAATCTTGGCAGCAGCGATTTCACAACCGGGTCATCAATACATGCGACCACCAGACCGTAGAACGGCAGGTTGTGAACAAACTCAACAAAGGCAGATTTCAGTTTCTCGAAACTGCCTTCGTAGTTCGCCAGGTGATCCTTATCTACATTCGTCAGCACAGAAATCATCGGCTGAAGATGCAGAAACGAAGCATCACTTTCATCGGCTTCGGCGATCATGTATCTGGAAGCACCCAATTGAGCATTACTGGCGGCACTGTTCAGCAGGCCGCCTATCACAAAGGTGGGATCCAGAGCGGCCTCTCTGAAAACCGAAGCAATCAGACTGGTTGTTGTCGTCTTACCGTGCGTGCCCGCAACTGCTATCCCGTGCCGATAACGCATCAGTTCGCCCAGCATCTCCGCTCTACGCACCACCGGTATTCGGGCCTCGTTCGCCGCAGCCAGCTCAGGGTTCTCAGCACTGATAGCACTTGATGTCACTATAACGTCAGAGTCCTGCACATTGCGCTTGCTGTGACCAATCTTGACGTCGACGCCCATGGCGGCGAGTCTCTCTGTCACCGGAGAAACCTGAATATCAGATCCGGAGATGTCATAGCCCTGATTGAGCAACACCTCAGCTATGCCGCACATACCTGCGCCACCAATTCCAACAAAATGAATACGCTTAATACGACGCATCTCAGGGACTTCTGCAGTAAATGCACTAGCCATTGCCACGCCCCTTCTTTGGTTCCGAGGCGCTCGCCTGTCTGGTTTCAAAGTCGATTCGCAACAGGATCGCTATCATCATGCAACTGACGATCAGACTGTTGCCACCATAGCTCATCAGCGGCAGTGTCAATCCTTTCGTCGGCAGGACTCCGAGATTAACGCCCAGATTAACGCTCGCCTGGATACCAATGATCAATGCCAAACCGTAAGCCAGATACGCATGAAACATCAGATCCTTATTTCTGGCTTCGTTTCCTATCGCCAGCCCACGAACAATCAACGCTGCGAAAAGAACAATGACCAGACCGGCACCCACAATGCCCAGCTCTTCAGCAATAATGGAAAACAGGAAATCGGTATGTGCTTCAGGCAGGAAAAAGAGTTTCTGAATACTGTTCCCAAGCCCGAGCCCCACCCACTCACCTCGACCAAATGCAATGAGCGCCTGCGTCAGCTGGTAACCACTGCCGAACTGATGCTGCCAGGGGTCCGCAAACGCCGTGAGTCTGGCCAGACGATAAGGTTGCAGTGTCGCAATCAGCGCAACAGCTGACACACACAGGGCCACCAGTGGAAGAAAGAACCTGTAAGGCACACCTGCCAGAAAAATCATGCCTATCGCCGCACTGATAATCACTATCGCTGCACCGAAGTCCGGTTGACCAAGCAGCAACAGGACGATGAACGTCAGCACCACCAGAGGTTTTGCAAACCCACTGAGTGATGTTTGAATCTCCTCGGCGCGACGCACGAGGTATCCGGCCATATAAATCATGACAAACAGCTTCACGAATTCGGAACCCTGGAGACTGAAAGGGCCGAGCGCTATCCAGCGGGTTGAGCCGTTCACTTCCTTACCGATTCCCGGTAGCAGAACAACAACCAGCAGCAGGAAGGCGCATCCAAGCAATCCGGCGTCAAAGCGCTGCCAGACCCGAATCGGCACACTGATCGCAATCACCGCGGCAAAGCCGCTCAAAACCAGATAAACAGAGTGTCTGGTCAGCAGATGAAATGCATTGCTATAAGTTTTGGCACCGACTTCCATGGACGCTGAGCCCACCATGACCAGTCCGTAAAGCAGCAGGAATACAGCGATGCCAGCGACAACAGGATCTACTGGACACTGACTTGTCGTCGACAACTGAGACTGTTGAAAAACAGCAGGAGACTTCCTCGCCATACTCATATTGAGAGCCTCCCGATCGCATCCCGAAAGGCGTCACCGCGCTCCTCGTAGTTACGATACTGATCAAGGCTGGCACAACCCGGGGACAGCAGTACGACGTCTCCGCTTCTTGATTTTTCAGAAGCTGCCCGAACAGCATCGATCATGTTGTCGCAGGCAAGCGCATCAAGCTCGGACAATTCCCGAGCCAGATGATCTCTCTTTGCCCCTATCACGACCAGAGAATCGATCAAATGTCCGATGCTGCTAACGGCACCAACAAAATCCAGACCCTTGGTGTCACCACCTGCAATCAGGTGTACATCGCCAGCACAACCCTGGACGGCCGAAACCATGGCGCCAGGGTTCGTTGCCTTTGAATCATTGATGTATTTCACACCGTCAATGATTGCCACCACTTCGCCTCGATGAGGCAGACCAGAAAAGTCCCGAAGTGTCTCCAGCATTCGCGGCATGTCGAGCTTCAGCAACCAGCCAATAGCAAGTGCGGCCAGTGCATTCTCCAGATTGTGGGTTCCGGACAACTGTAATTCTGCGGATGAGATCAGCACCTCACTGCCATTAAGCAGAAGGTACTCGCCATCCTCTTCAACGAGACCGAAGTGACCGAGCCCTGCACCACAGTCAGTGCCAAACGTTGCTCTGTGCTCTGCCGAACACGTTACCTGACTCTGAAGTGCACGGTTGATTACGGCGGCGCCACAATGGTCATAAACAGCAAGCTTGGTTCGATAGTAAGTATCCAGATCCGGGTATCGGTCCATATGATCCGGCGCAAGATTGAGCACAACCGCGACTTCTGAAGGAAGTTTGTCAGCCAGTTCAAGCTGATAACTGGACGCTTCAAGAACATAGCAGTCCGCTTCATCGGACAACACATCAAGTACAGGGGTGCCAACATTTCCAGCAAGTACAGCATTACGACCTTGCCCTGCAATCAGCGCATGAACGAGGTGCGCAACCGTTGACTTACCGTTGGTGCCTGTTATTACAATAACAGGAGCGTTTGCCAGATCTCCTAACATGGCGACATCACCATGAATGCGAACGCCCCGCCCCCTCGCCGCTGAAACGTCAGCTTGAGCCAGGGGTACACCAGGGCTCAGGTAAATTTCAGATACAGACCCGGCATTAAGCTCTCTGAGGGGCTGGACGGAAACACTCTCCCCAACAATTTCCTCAAGCTGCGCAATCGCATGTTCAGACGGATTATCGTCGAATACGCTGAAAGCCTGATTCGCGCCCTGCAGATATCTGGCATAGCTGAGCCCGGTCGCGCCAACCCCTACGATTGCAACAGAGGGCATGTCGGACAACGCTTTATTAATGACATCGAAATCACTGTACGGGATTCGCCCTGTCGCAATTTCCTGATAAGTCTCATGCCCTTTGCCAGCAATGAGCACAATGTCCTGCTCACCGGCAGCCTCAAGAAGTGTACTGATCGCAATCGCTCGATCCGGCTCGACGGAGTATTCACCTTTGATGCCGGCAACTATCTCATTGATTATCTCCGCGGGATCCTCGCTCCTTGGGTTGTCACTGGTAACGAGAACTCGATCAGCAAGTCTTGAGGCGATCTCACCCATGAGTGGTCTCTTTGCAGCATCGCGGTCGCCGCCGCAGCCAAAAATGCAGGACACCTGGCCGCCAGGGTAATGCTCGCGAACAGCCACGAGTATCTTTTCCAGCGAATCAGGTGTATGCGCATAGTCAACGACGATCGTAGACTTCCCATCGCGGCGCAGCACTTCCATTCTGCCGGGGACCGGGCGCAGGGATTTTAACGCCTGCTCTATATCCCGACCTTGCCATTTCATCGCAACCAGCGTGGCAGCAACCGCGAGAATGTTCTGCACATTGAACGAACCGAAAAGTGGAAGATCGGCCTGAATCTTCTCGCCCTGACATACCAGGGAAATGCTCATGCCACGTTCATGCATCACCACAGAGCTCAGCGAGACGTTAGCCTCACCAGAATCATCCTTGGTGTTCATACTGTAATCAATGCAGTCAACCGACTCCGGCAGCCTTTTAATCAGCTCCTGAGCAAACTCATCATCACGATTGATCACTGCGCAACTCAGGCCTGGCAGATGAAACAACTTTTCCTTGGCAGAACGATAAGCGTCCATTGTCTTGTGATAATCAA
Source organism: Candidatus Azotimanducaceae bacterium (assembly GCA_965662805.1). Lineage (GTDB taxonomy): Bacteria > Pseudomonadota > Gammaproteobacteria > Pseudomonadales > Azotimanducaceae > UBA9659. The sequence continues at coordinate 7,673 of CBFIJB010000019.1, forward strand.
GATGGTCGTGGGTAATGTTGGTTAACACAGCGATATCTACATGGCAGCCTGCCAGCCTGTGCTGAACGATGCCGTGGGATGAGGCCTCGAGCACCGTTACATCACAAGCCTCGTTAAGCAGTTCTTTAAGTCGTCTTTGCAGGTCGACCGCAGGTGGTGTTGTCAGCCCCGGCTCTTTCAAAGATCCGGGTCGACCATGCCCCATGGTGCCAATCAGCCCACAGTTGATGCTTCTGGAGTTAAGCGCATCCGTCAGCAGGTGCGTAAATGACGTTTTTCCATTCGTGCCGGTTACTGCGACGATCGTCATCTGTTCACTTGGCTCGCCATAAAATCTGGAAGCAAGTACGCCGGCCCGAGAAGCAAGTTTTTCCAGAGGGATCACGGGAATGTCATTGATCTCAGGCGCAGGCGCTTCACAGACCGCCGCAACAGCACCTTTTTCTATGGCATCCTGAAGGTAATCCCTGCCGTCAAATTTTTCTCCCGGAACAGCGAGGAAAAGATACCCACCAGCAACCTGGCGGCTGTCATCGGTAATCCCCAGAATTTCCACGTCGGGGACCAACTGCTCCTTAACGATCTGACCCAGCATCATCACTACACGGCCTCCTGAAACTTAGGAGGAACGTTAAGAATTCTCAGGGCACTTTGAATCACGCGAGAGAACACTGGAGCCGCAATGGCGCCACCGCCAGACTCTTCCATCTGTGGTTCGTTGATCAGAACGACGCCCACCAGTCTGGGATTATCTACCGGTGCCATACCGGCAAAGAATGCGAGATGCTGGGTATCCTGATAGCCGCCTTCACCAATCTTGCGCACGGTACCCGTCTTGCCAGCGACTTCGTAGCCGCTGATGGCAGCACGAGATGCAGTACCTTCTGTAACGACGCTCGCAAGCATGACCTTTAACTGATCCGCTATCTCAGACGGGAACACCCGTTTCTCCTGAGTCGGCACACCTTCAATAAGACTGATATCACGCTTGATACCACCACTGGCGATGGTGAGGTATGCCGCAGCCAGTTGGACCGGGGTCACTGTCAGCCCATAACCATAGGCAAAAGTCGCACGATCAATATCCTTCCAGCGTCGATGATTTGGTAGATAGCCGGTACTTTCTCCCGGGAAGCCGCTACCGACATCCCGACCAAAGCCCAGCTTTTCGAACATACCCCAGACCTCATATTCATTAAGATCCAGCGCCAGCCGGGAAATACCAACCTGACTGGAATGTGCAATGATTTCACCGAGATCAAGAACACCGCGGTCTCTAGGATCACGAACCGTGAAGCTGCCTACCCGCACAAAACCGGGGGATGTATCGATGGTGGATTCCGGAGAATAACGCCCGGACTGCAATGCCACACCAACCGTGAAGGGTTTGACCGTGGAACCAGGCTCAAACACATCTGTCAGTGCGCGGTTACGAACGGCAGCCAGATCGAGGTCGATACGATTATTGGGGTTATAGGAAGGCTGGTTCACCATAGCCAGAACCCTCCCGGTTTCAACATCCAGAACGACAACCGACCCCGACTTTGCCTGGTAATGCTGAACCGCAGATTTCAGCTCCCTGTATGCCAGGTACTGCAGCCTTAAATCAATCGTTAGCGACAGGGACTTGCCTGGCTTAGCTTCCGCAACAGGCTTCACATCACGAACGATTTCACCATAGAGGTTTTTCAGGACTTTCTTCTTTCCCGGAGTACCGGCCAGCCACTTGTCAAAGGACAGCTCAAGACCTTCCTGCCCGGCATCATCAATGTTGGTAAATCCAACGATATGAGAAGCGACTTCTCCAGCGGGATAGAAACGATGATACTCACGCTCGGCGTATACGCCACGAATGCCCAGCTCGAGAATACCCCTGGCTTCTGCCGGGGGCAGATGACGCCTCAGGTATACGAAGTTTCTGCGCTGATTACTCTCCAGCTTCTTCTCGAAAGTCTTCGGATCCACATCAAGATAGTCCGTGAGCGCCGTCAGATTCTGATCATTGTCGAGCACTTCCGATGGATTCGCCCAGAGAGACAGCACCGGTGTACTGACAGCCAGCGGCTTACCTGACCTGTCCTGGATGATGCCCCGGTGTGCATTAATTCGCTCCATGCGAATGGTTCGCGCATCCCCCTGATCCTGGAGAAAATCCCTGTCAACAATCTGCAGATACCAGAGCCGGCCAAGCATGCCTGCCGCAAGCAGCAGCACTATCATGCCGACGAGGTAAACTCTTGGCAGCATCACCTCAGCACCACCATCTCTTCAGTCGCGGGCGGCTGCATCTCAAGCTCACCTACCGCCAGCTCATTCAGCCTTGTATAGTCCGCCCAGGCACTCTGCTCCAGCAGAAGCTTTTCATACTCATGCTCGAGATCATCGTGACTTTTTTCCAGTCGTTGCAGATCCCGGTACATGTTCCGGGCTTCATGCGCGGAAAAAGCAACCCCAACAGCAGAGACCACAAACAATGACGTCAGCAAGGCGCCCAGGATGGGTTTAGGCGAAAGAAACCAGCCGAACAGGAGACGGATAATCATGGGCATCACAGTTTCTCCGCAATACGCATGATTGAACTCCGGGCACGGCGATTACCTGCAACTTCTCCCTCTGATGGCTTGACCGGTTTACCAAGAATTCTGACATGGCGGAGAATCTCCGCATCCCGGATCGGAAGGCGCGATGGCAACTCTTCACCTTTGGCCATTCGCCGGAAGAACCGTTTAACAATTCTGTCTTCAAGAGAATGGAAACTGATCACAACCAGTCGACCACCAGAATTCAAAAGTTCGATTACATCGGAAAGGCAGGATTCCAGCTCTTCCAGCTCTCGATTTACCTGAATACGGATCGCCTGGAACGTTCGTGTTGCCGGATGTTTGTGTTTCTCTCGTCTTGGGATAGACGTTTCCACAATCTCTACCAGCTTGTCTGTGGAATCGATGGGGGTATCAACTCGAGTTTCCACAATCTTCCTGGCAATACGCCTGGCGAAGCGTTCTTCACCATATCGACGCAACACATCCGTAATCTCCTGCTCAGACGCATCCGCGAGCCACTGCGCTGCAGTCGGTCCTTCAGACTGGTTCATGCGCATATCCAGAGGACCTGCCTGCCGGAAAGAAAAACCCCGGTCCGCTTCGTCAAGCTGCGGTGAAGACACACCGAGGTCCATCAATACGCCATCGACGCCACCGTAGCGGTGTCGGTCAACAAATTCTTTCAACTGCGAAAAGGACCCATGTTCGATGACCACTCGCCTGTCATCTTTAAAGCGGCTGGTTGCGTGTGCCACAGCAGACTCGTCACGGTCAATGACAAGCAAACGCCCATCCTCGTCCAGAGAATCTGCGATGGCCTGGCTGTGTCCACCACGACCGTAGGTGCAATCAACATAAGTACCGCTGCGGTTTGTAATAAGGGCGTGGACAGCCTCTTCAAGCAAGACCGTCTGATGAGGAGCATTCGTCATGGCGCCCCCTACAGTGACAAGGATTGGAGTTCATCAGGCAACTCCAGACTGGCGGGATCTTCCAGCCAGGAATCCCTGCGCTCGACCCAGGAACTCTCATTCCAGAGTTCCAGTTTCTTACCCTGCCCCAGCAGAACACCTTTCTTCTCCAGATCAGCATATTCGCGCAGAGGTGGCGTCAGGAGAATTCTGCCACTGTTGTCCATCTGGATATCGGTCGCGTGTCCAATCAACAGGCGCTGAACGCGTCTAGCCGCAACATTGAAACTGGGGAGTGCCTCAACTTTTCGCTGAATGTCATCCCAGTCGGGTTGGGGGTAGATAAGAAGACAACGCTCTTCTGTATCGATGGTAACAACCATCTCACCATTGCAGTGATTCAGGAGCTGGTCGCGATAGCGCGCAGGAATAGCGATACGACCTTTCGCATCCACGTTTACATTATTCACGCCCCGAAACATGACTTTTAACTCACCCCATTAACTGCAAAATGGGACAAATGTGCTTATTGAGGGCTGACGCTCCATCTTTTTCTAGATTGCCCCACAAAATGACACTTTTACCCACTTTTCTTCACTGTGAACATTAAGAAGGGGGAGACAATGTGTCAAGCGGCAACAACAGCAAATAGTCCTTAAAACACAATAACTTAGCTCACTTTTATCACCAGTTGGCAGGGGCGGGGACAGAAAGCAATAGATTACAGCCAGATACAACTCCAACTTAAAGTAAGTTGTGAAGTGTTGGTTTTTAAGATGTATTTGTCATAATAAGTAAATTTTATAGTCCATTAAGAGATATATAGCGCTGCAAGGTCCCCAACAACGCTTGAGTCGCAGGAATACAGGGTTTAGGCTTCGCGCTGGAGTTGGCCAGGCAATCGCTCCGATTCGTCGGGGAGGAAAGTCCGGGCTCCACAGGGTAGGGTGCCAGGTAACGCCTGGGGGGCGCGAGCCTACGGAAAGTGCAGCAGAAAATATACCGCCTGCTCTTCATTCGTGAGGGACAGGTAAGGGTGAAATGGTGCGGTAAGAGCGCACCGCGCGGCCGGCAACGGGCGTGGCAGTGTAAACCCCACTCGGAGCAAGACCAAATAGGAATCCGTTAATCGTGACCCGCGATGGGATTCGGGTAGGTCGCTATAGGTACCTGGCGACAGGTATCACAGATGAATGATTGTCCATGACAGAACCCGGCTTATCGGCCGACTCCAACTATTCAGGGCTGTTGTACCGGCACAGCTCAGGGCTTTTTTAAAGACTCAGCTCAGGGCTTTTTTACAGACTCAGCTCAAGGCTGTTTACAAAAGACAGCTCAGGGCTGTTTACAAAAGACAGCTCAGGGCTGTTTACAAAAGACAGCTCAGGGCTGTTTACAAAAGACAGCTCAGGGCTG
>CBFIJB010000019.1:12642-26612 GCA_965662805.1 Candidatus Azotimanducaceae bacterium
CTGTTTACAAAAGACAGCTCAGGGCTGTTTACAAAAGACAGCTCAGGGCTGTTTACAAAAGACAGCTCAGGGCTGTTCCTTTAACTGCAAGGCGCGTTCGTATAGCGCCTTTCGGGAGTAGCTTGTTATTTTTGCCGCTACAACGGCGGCTCTGGACGGCGAGAGCTCTTCCAGCAGAGCGGCTATCAGCCCATCCACGTCCAGCGAGTCATGTGAGGACTCACTACCGCGCAGAACCACAACAAACTCACCTTTTGCCGGAATCTTTCCCGATTTCAACTGAGACAGCAGATCGCCCGATCTCCCGGTAACAATCTGTTCATAGGTCTTCGTCAACTCACGGCAGATGGAAAGCTCCCTGCCCTCCCCCATGATATCGACAACGGACTGAATACACTGCTGGATGCGATGTGGCGCCTCGAAGAAAACGACGGTCATATCGCTGCTTTCAAGGATCTGGAGTCTCGCCTCTCTACCCTGTTTCTTCGCGGGGAGAAATCCCTCAAAGGCAAACCGGTCCGTCGGTAAGCCCGCCACACTGAGTGCAGCAGCAACTGCACTCGCACCGACGACAGGCACCACAGTGATCGAGGCTTCATGACAGGCACGAACAAGCTGGTAGCCAGGATCCGAGATCAGGGGTGTGCCTGCATCTGAAACCACCGCGACATCTTTATCATTGCGCAACAATGACAGAACCCGCTCTGTTGACGCCGTCTCGTTGTGATCATGCAGAGGTATCAGATTGCCCGCGATACCAATCTGGGCAAGAAGCAATCCCGTGCGTCTCGTATCTTCTGCCGCAATGGTATCCACAGCAGCGAGAACCTGCCTGGCACGGGGTGTCAGGTCCTCAGGATTGCCGATGGGCGTAGCGACGACATAAAGAGTGGACAATTGACTACACCAGGTTCCGGAAAGTTGTGGGATAATTCTTTGCCTAGTCTAGCTGAAAAACGTGTAGCTGAGTTCGAATGAACAAGTTAGTAGTCGCCATCCTGACAATACTCCTGATCGCCACACTGAGCGGTTGCGAAACAACAACCGTGAGTAAGCAAAGCACAGAGTCTGAATCTGAGAAAATTCTGACTCCGCATCTGGGCATTGACCGGTTACTTCTTGAGGCAGGCCGGACCGTCCCACCCAGAGCTACTGAACTGCGACTCGAAGCCGCCGAACTCGCCCTTGAGCGGGGTGATGCCAAATTGCTGCGCAGGATACTGAGCTCGGTGGAATCCCCATATGTCACAACTTTGACGACTCGCCGGTATTCATTCCTTGCTGCAGAACTGGCCCTTTACGATGATGACCCTCGTCAGGCGATCAGAATCCTTGATGACCGAAGAATGCAAAGCATCCGTCTGGACACCCCTACGCAGATTACGGCAGGGCGTCTTCGCGCCAGAGCCTACAAACTTGGCCGCAGCTATCTTGCCAGCGCCAGGGAGCTGATCTACATCAATCGACTGCTTGCCGCTGAAGAGCGTCAGCAGAACCACGAAGCGATTTTTTCCACCCTGCTCATGCTCGATGAGGAGACGCTTCAGCAACAGGCCGAACAGAGCATTACCAGCGAGATTCGCGGCTGGTTATCACTGGCCGCACTAACCCGGCGTTTTCAGAATGACCCCTTGCGCCAGTTGAACGCACTTAAAAAATGGCGGACAGCATGGCCAAACCACTCCGCAGCCATTGTCGTGCCCGCTTCTTTACAGATGCTATCGAAGATCGTCGCAGAGAGACCAGAGAACATCGCCTTATTGCTGCCACTCAAGGGCAACCTGGGTGCTATCGGCCGCGTCATACGCGATGCCTATATAGCTGCACACTATCAGCTGACCCCCGACTCCAACCTCAGAATCTACGATTCCAGCCAGGACGATATTCTTGAGACACTTTCAAGAGCCATCAGCGATGGCGCTGAAATTGTCATTGGCCCTCTCGACAGAGACAAGGTCAGCCAGATTGCCAGACAACCCCTTAGCATACCCGTTATCGCACTCAACAGAACTGTAGACGGTGAGATAAACCCGAACCTGTATCAGTTCGGTCTTGCACCGGAAGACGAATCAGCCCAGGTTGCAGACCAGGTGATTCGAGAAGGTTTCCTGAACGGCCTGGTCATAGCACCAGATACGGAATGGGGTGATCGGAATTTCGATGCCTTTGCTAAACGCTATACAGAACTGGGCGGCGTGGTGGTCGATACCGTTCGCTACGAAAACCAGCGCGACTACTCCGATATGGTGAAGTCTTTTCTCAACGTGGATTCAAGCGAAGAGCGGGCCGCGAATCTTCGCAGAATCACCGGTGAAAGATTTGAGTTTTCTGCCAGACGCCGGCAAGACATCGATTTTGTCTTCCTGTTGGCAAACACGACACAGGCCAGGGGAATCAAGCCTACTCTGGCTTTTTTCTATGCAGAGGACCTGCCTGTCTATTCAACATCTCACGTGCACGTTGCTTCGGATTCAAGAATAGATGCAATAGATCTCAATGGTATACGTTTCTGTGATATCCCCTGGAAACTCACGATGGATGATGATGTACAACAGGTCATCAGCAGTACCTGGGATGCCGCGAGTTCACAGCTTGCCCCCTTTTACGCGCTCGGTGTTGACGTACACCGCCTGTACCCAAGACTTCAGCAGTTGAAGGAATATCCGAACGAACGAATCTACGGTTCAACCGGCATGCTGGCGCTCAACGAAGAAAATGTCGTCACACGAACGCTGATGTGGGCGCAGTTCCAGGAGGGAGAGGTCAAAGCGGTACCCATGATTTTTGGCCTTTAGCTATTAGCCATGAACACGGCCGAAACCGGTAGACAGGCAGAAGCTGCCGCCGAATATTTTCTCGCGCAGCAGGGCTTCAGCCTGTTACAGCGAAACTTCCGTACCCGTACTGGCGAGATTGACCTGATCATGACTAAAGGCAACCTGGCTATTTTCGTCGAGGTTCGATATCGCGCTAATCCACAGTTCGGCACCGGTGCGGAATCCGTATCAGTTTCAAAGCAACGAAAAATCATCAGGACCGCCCAGATGTTTCTACAAAAACATCCAAACATCTGGGAACAGTATCGCTTTGATGTGGTCTCAATTGGCACCAGCATTGATTGGATACCGGGCGCCTTTACACTAGACTAGCGTCCCATGACTATGCGTACACTGTTTAACCTTTTGATGTGTGTGCTGCTCCTTTCGGGTTGCACGACAAAGTCACCCAGCAAGGCTTTCGATGATTCACGTAACGAGTCTCTGGCCAGCAAGCGGATTCAGAACGCGAACCCGGCGCTGAAAGACGCCAACATCTCAGTCACGAGTTTCGATGGCATCGTCCTGATAACCGGTCAGGTTCCTTCTGCAGATCTGATTCCGATTGCTACGGCTGAAGTCGAGCCTCTGCGAAATGTCCGCAAAGTACACAACGAGCTCCAGGTTGCAGGGAAAACATCGATGCTTTCCCGCACTAATGATTCATGGCTCACGACAAAGGTTAAATCTTCACTGGCTGCCAACGAGGATACTGATGCCACGCGCATCAAGGTCGTAACGGAAAACAGCGTGGTCTATCTGCTGGGCAGACTAACCCGTGCAGAGGCTGATGCGGCCGTGACGGTGACCAGAGATGTTCAGGGTGTGCAGAAAATCGTCAAGGTGTTTGAGTACATCAATTGATGCATTAACGGCTACTTGACCACTTTCAGTGTTGGCGGTCCTTTTTCAGAGGGTGGCTCTGAAGGGGGACTTGGTGGCTGGCCTTCAGGCGGCGTATCTGACGGATCTGTTTCCTCACGCGGGAACCACATTCCCTCCCCGTTTTCCTTCGCAATAATTCCCATCACAGCGCCAATAGGCGCGTAGATCTCGTGCGCAATACCAGAGAAGCGTCCGCTGAACATCACGAACTCTGATGAGATCGACAGGTTACGTATTGCAGACGGACTGATGTTAAGAACGATTTGACCATCTTTGACGTACTCCATAGGCACAGAGACGTCGTCCATGGTCGCATCAACGATCAGATAGGGTGTGCAGTCGTTATCGAGTATCCATTCATTGATGGCTCGAATCAGATAAGGAACAGAAGAGTTCATCACACGGTCAGGACCGGGCCGAAGCCCGGCTATTAATCCCGCATATCGAGTTCAGCTTCACTGAGTGAAGACTGGAAGGCATCCCTCTGGAAAATACGATCCATATAATCATGAATCGGCTTACCATGCTTGGGTGGCAATTCGATACCAAGCTCCGGCAGTCTCCAGAGAATCGGAGCAACACAACAGTCAACGAGAGTGAATTCGTCACTCATGAAGAAAGGCTTCTCACCAAAAATCGGCGCGATGGCGATCAGGCTTTCACGTAATTCCTTACGTGCCCGATCAATAACCGTGTCCTTGGATCGACCAGCCACAATCGTATCTACATAGCCGCACCAGTCACGCTGAATTCGGTATACAAACAACCGGCTCTGTGCGCGTGCTACCGGGTAAACCGGAAGAAGAGGAGGATGCGGAAACCGCTCATCCAGGTACTCCATTATCACCTGCGACTCATACAGGACAAGATCGCGATCTACGAGAGTTGGCAGACTGTTATAAGGATTCAGACCGGCCAGGTCTTCCGGCATGCTGCCGGGTTCTACGTCGACGATCTCTACGGCTACACCTTTTTCAGCGAGAACAAGGCGGACGCGCTGACTATAGTGGTCATTGCCGTCGGAATAAAAGATCATTGAGGAATGCTTGGCTACAACGCCCATTCTTCACCTCTTGGTTATTTCAGTTGATGGTTACCCGACCCGGTCAGGGTCGGGCACCGAATCTAGTGGAACTCTTTCGTGTACTCTCGCCCCAGAAGCAAGGTGAATATGAAGAAAAATGCCAGGAACAACAGGACGTAAACACCAATGCGTTCACGTTCCAGCCGACTTGGGTCCGCTGTGTAGGTCAGGAAATTGGCAAGGTCATAAATAACCTGATCATATTCTTTCGGTGATAGCGTACCGGTACCATCGACCAGCTCCAGGGGGCTGAAACCACGGTCAATCAGGTCATCACCGCACTTCTCTTCAGTGATAGGCTCACCAGACAGCGGGTCACGCATTTCACCGCCGTTGGCCGCCAGTTTCGGGATCTGTTTGCAAACCATTCTCTGAACGCCTTGCAGGTCTACAAGAACGTGCGGCATGCCGACGTTCTCGAAAAGAAGATTATTCATCCCGAAAGGCCTGGTCTCATCTTCGTAAAACGTGCGCATATAGGTGTAAAGATACTCCGGGCCACGTTTCAGCTTCGTGTAGAGCGTCAGATCAGGTGGTGAGGAACCAAAGAACTGTTTGGCATCCTTCGCTGAAAGGTTATTGGTCATCAAAGATCCGTATTTCGAACTCGGATCAAATATCAGGTGCGTGGTCATGAGATCCTGCGGGATACCCAGATCCTCCGCTGTACGCTTGTAACGCTGATACTGCAGGCTGTGACAACCCATGCAGTAGTTCATGAAAGTTCGTGCACCACGCTGCAACGACGCCTGATCTTCCAGGTTCGGTTCCATGTGATCCAGCGGGATGGGAGCATCGCCACCGGCCGCAAAAGCCACTGCCGGAAGGAAAAACAACACTGCCAACCAATTCCTCATGGTTTTCGTTGCCAACTTAATCATCTCCGCCATATTCATCGCATCGTCACCCTTTCAGGAACTGGCTTGGTCTTTTCGACACTCGTGTACCAGGGCATCAAAAGGAAATACCCGAAGTAAATCGCGGTACACACCTGCGCCAGCAAAGTGCGTCCGGGTGTCGGATGCTGGACGCCGAGATAGCCGAGGATGAAAAACGCAATAACGAAAATTCCCAGGAAAATCTTGCTGGCCAGCCCCTTGTAACGGATGGATTTGACCGGCGATTTGTCGAGCCAAGGAAGTACAGCCGGCAGAGCAATAGCCCCAGCCATAACCACCAGGCCCCAGAACTTCGCATCAAGCCCAAACAGCGGGAATGTTGCTGCTCGAAGCATTGAATAGAACGGCGTGTAGTACCAGACCGGCGCAATAAGGCTTGGCGTTTTCAGCGGATCTGCCGGCTCGTAGTTCGGTGCCTCAATCAGGTATCCGCCGCCATCCGGGAAATAGAACATCACAATACTGAAGAAGAACAAAAATGCGACAATCGCCGGCAGGTCATGACCAATCGTGTAAGCGGGATGGAAAGGAATGCCATCCACGGGCTTGCCGTCTTCGTCAAGGTTCTTCTTGATATCAACACCGTCCGGGTTATTGGAACCCACTTCGTGCAGCGCAAGAATGTGCAGGAAAACGAGGACAATCAGTACCAGAGGAATCAGCACGACGTGCAGCGCAAAAAAACGATTGAGCGTGATCCCGGAGATATTGAAGTCGCCTCTGACCCAGGTAGCCAGCGAATCGCCAACAACAGGAATCGCACCCGCCAGTGAGACAATCACCTGCCCTGCCCAGAAAGACATATTGCCCCATGGCAGCAGGTAACCGAAGAAGCCTTCAGCCATCAATGCAACATAGATCAACATGCCCAGAATCCAGATCAGTTCTCTTGGCTTCTGGTATGACCCGTACATCAGTCCACGGAACATATGAAGATAAACCACAAGGAAAAACGCAGAAGCACCGGTGGAATGCATATATCTGAGCATCCAGCCGTACTCTACATCCCGCATGATGTACTCAAGGGAGGCAAACGCGGCATCGCCACTTGGCACATAGCTCATTGTGAGCCAGATACCTGTCAGAAGCTGATTGACCAGCACAACCACAGAGAGAACACCAAAGAGATACCAGAAATTGAAATTCTTGGGCGCGTAGTACTTGGAAAGATGCTTTTCGTAGGTTTCCGTGACCGGAAGTCGCGCATCCAGCCAACTGACAATATTCTTAAAAGACTGTTCTAGTGCTGACATCAGGCAATCCCCTCATCTTCACCGATAACAATCACGGTGTCACTTTCGTAATAGTGAGGTGGGACCTCCAGGTTCGCAGGGGCAGGTACACCTGTATAGACCCTTCCAGCCAGATCGAACTTGGATCCATGGCAGGCGCAGAAAAAACCGCCGATCCATTCACTGTCAAAAGTCTCAGCGCGCACCACCGGCTTGAACTGTGGTGAACAACCCAGGTGTGTGCAAATGCCGACCAGCACAAGCACATCAGGTCTAATCGAGCGCGTTTCATTCTTCGCATACTCGGGTTGCTGCTCGCGTTCCGATTCAGGGTCCGCCAGACGAGAGTTTCTGGAATTCAATTTTTCCAGGACATCCTGCGTCCGCTTGACCACGAATATAGGCTTGTCTCTCCAGGCCGGAATCGGTCCAAGAATCTCGCCTTCCGCAATCTTACTGATATCTACTTTTATTGGTGCTCCTGCAGCCAATGCCTTGGCGCTGGGGTTCCAGGATCCGACGAATGGTACGGCGGCTCCAACAACACCAGCGGCCCCAACCACGGACGTCGCCCCAATCAAAAAATTGCGGCGTCCTGTGTTGACGCTCTTTTCACTCACTTTGAATCTCCCTTACCGAAACTACTGCCACCCAGGGGAATATACGGGCGGACTCGGCCCTAAATTGGCCGAGCGGATTCTACCACAACTGGCAGGGAAAATGTTGCGTCGATGCAGCCCTGAGCCAGAGAAAAATGAAACAGCCTTGGGCCGGAGAAACCTAGCGTTTCGAGAATTGCGGCTTCTTTCGCGCCTTGCGCAGACCAACCTTTTTACGCTCGACGGATCGGGCATCTCGGGTTACAAAACCAGCAACACGCAGAGTGGGACGCAAGGTCTCATCGTACTCGATCAGAGCACGGGTAATGCCATGGCGGATCGCTCCAGCCTGACCGAAACCACCACCGCCAGCGACGGTTATGTGGAAATCGAACTTGTCACCCATCTCGACAACGTCCAGCGGCTGCCTGACAATCATACGTGCTGTCTGGCGGCCAAAGTATTCGTCCAGGCTGCGCTTATTAACGCTGATGTTGCCGGTACCCGGGGTCATAAACACCCTGGCTTTTGCTGATTTTCTTCGTCCGGTTCCGTAATACTGGGTGGTCATGTTCGATTAAATCTCCAGAGGAGTGGGTTGCTGTGCGGAATGAGGATGTTCGTTGCCCGCATAGACCTTCAGCTTGGACAGCATGGCCCGGCTGAGCTTGTTCTTTGGCATCATACCTTTGACCGCTTTCTCGATAATCCTTTCGGGTGCTTTATCAATCAGCTTGTCAAAAGTGATGGATTTAATACCACCGGGGTAACCGGTGTGGTGATGGTAAAGCTTGTCAGTCGTCTTATTGCCGGTCACAACGATCTTTTCGGCGTTAACAACAATGACATAGTCGCCGGTGTCCACATGTGGTGTGAACTCTGGCTTATGCTTGCCGCGCAGGCGATTGGCAATCTCAGTGCTGAGGCGCCCGAGAGTCTTATCGGTAGCGTCCACGACATACCAGCTGCGCTTCACTTCTTCTTTCTTGGCACTAAAAGTCTTCATTATCAAACACTTATAATCTAATTTCGCCCTACCACCTGCCAGTAACCAGCTGGTGTCAGCTGAGAGTTAAGCTGCAGGGAGAGCGTGGAATTTGGGAGCGCGAATATTACCCAAGCGACTGCCCCCTTGCAAGAAAAGATGCAACGAAGGGCTAAAAAAACCCAAGGCAGTCCAAATTTTCTGTAAATCTCTGATTTTTCTTGGTTTTCTTGCAAACAAGAAGAACTCAGGCCCGATGCTCCTGACCCAGGTATTCCTTGGACTGCATTTCCTGGAGACGGCTCTCGGTGCGCTGAAATTCGAAGGTCAGTCGGCTGCCCCGGTAAAGCTCCAGAATGGGCGCTTCGGCAGAAATAATCAGTTTCACACTGCGATCATAAAATTCATCAACCAGGCTGATAAACCGCCGAGCCTGATCTTCCCTTTTTTCATCAAAAACCGGGACATTTCCTATCAGAACCGTCTGAAAAAGGCGCGCGAGCTCAATATAGTCATTCTGACTCCTGGGTCCGTCACAGAGCTCGAGAAACTCAAACCAGGCGACACCATCACCACATCGGCGCGTTGATATATCCCGCCCTTCAATCGGTAAAACGACATTTGCTCTACCCTCATCCGGGGAGATGCTGAAAAATGCCGCTTCAAGGCCCGCTTCCGCCTGATCATCCAGCGGATGGTGATAAATTTCTGCCGACTCGAGAGCCCGCAACCGGTAGTCAATGCCGCCGTTCATGTTGTGCACCCGAGTGTGGGTGTTCAGCAAGTCGATCGCAGGAAGAAACTTGCTTCGCTGCAGGCCATTCTCATAAAGATGATCTGGCTCCACATTAGAGGTGGCCACGAGTGTTATGCCAAGCCTGAACATCTCGTCGAGAAGGCCCGCCAGAAGCATGGCATCGGTGATATCACTGACAAAAAATTCATCAAAACAAAGAATGCGTGTCTGATTGGCAAAGCGAGCCGCCACAAGTTTAAGTGGGTTAGCCTCCCCCTGGAAATTGCGTAACTGCTGATGCACCTCTCGCATGAAACGATGGAAATGCAGCCGTTTCTTTTCCCTGAACGGCAGAGACTCGTAAAAAAGATCCATCAGGAAGGTCTTGCCCCGTCCGACACCACCCCAGAAGTAGATCCCTTTTACCAGAGCCTCGGGCTCCTGGCTTCGACCCATCAAACGCGAGAACAGACCTGATTTTTCTACAGGACGATGCTTTTGCGCACGCACCAGATCTTCGTAAAGCGCCTGAAGCATGACCAGAGCCTGATGCTGGGCTTCGTCAAACTGGAACTCGCCGTCACGAACACCCGCATCATATCGTTCCAGAGGTCCAGACATGGCAGGGGAAGTCTTTAACCTTTCACTCGGAAGCGCGCCGATTCAGCATGAGCGTCAAGGCCTTCTTCCGCAGCAATGATCGCAGCTGCGCGATTTAACCGCACAGACCCTTCACGGGAGCACTGGATGACCGAAGTCCTGGTCTGAAAGTCATAAACACCCAGGGGCGAAGCGAATCTGGCAGTGCCACTGGTTGGCAAAACGTGACTGGGGCCCGCCGTATAATCCCCAACAACTTCGGTCGTATCAACACCCAGAAAAATCGCACCGGCATGACGCACCGCTCCGAGGTAATCAGCCGCATGTTCAAAAGCCAGCTGCAGATGCTCAGGAGCAATACGGTTGACCACACGGAACGCTTCATCAAGATCAGCAACCTGAATCACGGCGCCCCTGTCCCTGATAGCAGCCGTAATAATGTCACCCCGGGTCTGGCGAGAAAGCATCTCAGGAAGTCTTTCCAGAATTTTCTGTAACAAAGCCTTGCTGTGGCTGATCACAATCGCCTGGGCCAACTCATCGTGTTCCGCCTGGGCGAACATATCCTGAATCACCCAATCTGGATCCACAGTATCGTCCGCGACGATAACAACTTCTGATGGCCCGGCAATCATATCGATGCCAACATCGCCGAACACCATTTCTTTTGCGGTGGCGACGTAAATGTTTCCGGGTCCGACAATCTTGTCGACACGGGGTATCGAATCCGTGCCATAGGCCATGGCAGCAATAGCCTGGGCACCGCCAATGGAATAGACGCGGTCTACGCCGCTCAGATGAGCCGCTGCCAGCAGTACTGGATTGACTTCGCCACCTGGCGTCGGCACACAAAGAATCACTTCATCGACACCGGCAACCCGTGCGGGTACCGCCGTCATGATAATGGTCGACGGATAAGCTGCCTTACCGCCGGGTGCATAGATACCAACCCGCGCCATGGCATTAACACGCTGACCCAGCTGGTTGCCCAGTTCATCCTTGTACTGCCAGTGATCGCCACTGCCCATCGCCGCCAGCTGCGCCTCATGATAGGTGCGAACTCTGGCAGCGGACTCATCGAGCGCATCACGGATCAGACCATCCAGAGAATCGTAAGCGTCTTTAAGATCTGCCGCATCAAGCGTCAGTTCACCCATGGTTGCAACACTTTGACGGTCAAAGCGATTGGTCAGCTCCAGAACCGCCGCATCTCCTCGCGCCCGGACATCCCGAATAATGCCCTCAACGGCTGAACGAACCTCGGCCTGATCATCCTCCGCAAAGGCAAGCAGCTCCGTCAATTGGCGGGAGAAGTCCGGTGATGCAGTATCGAGGCTGGTTATCACAGAGTCGCCTCCAGGGAGTCTATAATGCTCCTGATCGCATTGAATTTGGTCTTGTAGGAAGACTCGTTCACGATAAGTCGCGTGCTGATTTCAGTAATCAGCTCCATAGGTACGAGGCCATTCGCTTTTAGTGTATTTCCAGTCTCCACGATGTCGACGATACGATGCGCGAGCCCGGTAACCGGCGCCAGTTCCATGGCACCATAGAGTTTGATGATGTCCACCTGAACGCCGCGAGAGGCATAGAACCGCTTTGCCGTGTTGGTAAATTTGGTGGCTATTTTCAGCCTGGAGGGCAGAGGCGGCTCCTCCTTCAGACCAGCAACCATGATGCGACACTTCCCAAGGCCAAGATCCAGGGGTTCATAAAAACCTGATCCGCCGTGTTCGAGCAGGACATCCTTGCCCGACATGCCCATGTCAGCGATGCCGTGCTCTACATAAGTGGCGACATCCGCACCACGCAGAATCATAATGTCGACATCGGGTCGATTGGTGGCAAAAACGAGCTTTCGCGACTGACGCGGATCTTCTCCAGGCACGATATCGATACTGGCCAAAAGATCCAGTTCCGCATCCAGAATACGTCCCTTGGTCAGCGCTATGACCACCTTGCCCGCCAAACTGCCTGACATCTGTTACTCCGTAGCTATCCGGCGAATGCTCGCGCCGAGATTCTGCAGCTTTTCCTCTACCTGCTCGTAACCGCGATCAATATGGTAGATGCGATCAACGATCGTATCTCCATCAGCAACCAGCCCGGCAATGACCAGCGAGACCGAGGCACGAAGGTCATTCGCCATGACCGGCGCGCCTTTCAGCCTCGGAACGCCCTGAATAATAGCTGTTGTATTGTTTCCCTCAAGACGGATACGGGCACCCATCCTGTTCATTTCATGTACGTGCATGAAACGGTTCTCGAAGATAGTTTCCTTGATCGTACCTGTTCCTTCCGCAACACAGTTCATCGCCATAATCTGTGCCTGAAGATCGGTCGGATAGGCCGGATAAGGCGCTGTGACGAGACTCACAGCCTGTGGTCGACGACCTTCCATGTCGAGCTCAATCGTTGAATCATCATGGGTGACTTTTGCCCCTGCTTCTCTCAATTTGCTGATAACAACTTCCAGGTGTTCCGGATTGGTATCTCGAATCTTGATCCGCCCTCCGGTTGCTGCAGCAGCAATCAGATAGGTACCGGTTTCAACTCGATCCGAGATCACGCGATGTGAGCAACCCGACATAGACGGTACACCGGTAATACGTATGGTATCTGTACCAGCACCTTCTACCCTTGCACCCATCTTGTTGAGGAAATCTGCGAGATCGATGATCTCGGGTTCACGGGCGCAGTTCTCCATGATGGTTTCGCCTTCCGCAAGGCAGGCGGCCATCATGATGTGCTCTGTACCGCCGACAGTGCAGAAATCAAAATAGACGTGCCCCCCTTTGAGGCCGCCGTTGGTCGTCGCCTTGACGTAGCCATCCACCATCTCAATCTGGGCGCCAAGGGCTTCAAGACCACGCAGATGCTGATCCACTGGACGAGGACCAATCGCACAGCCCCCGGGAAGTGAGACTTCTGCCTGTCCATAATGTGCCAGCAGAGGACCAAGCACGTTGAACGAGGCACGCATGGTTTTTACCAGTTCGTAAGGTGCCTTGAAGCTCTTGATGGTATTGGCGTGGATCTCGACATTCATCTTTTCGTCAATCACCACTTCTACGCCGAGAGACACAAGCAGTTCTATCATGGTGGTGATGTCGCGAAGATGCGGGACATTGGAAATCGTCACCGGCTCGTCTGCCAGCAGCGCCGCGGCAAACATTTTCAATGCCGAGTTTTTTGCACCGGAAGCGCGCAGTTCTCCATTGAGCACCACACCGCCATTAATCATCAGACGATCCATAGTCAGCCTGCCTCTTCTGGAGTCTGCGTGACCATCGAGACTGCATGAATTTCACCAGACTTGATACGATCATCCAGCACGGCGTAAATCTTCTGCTGGCGTTTGACTCGATTCAAACCAGCAAACGCTTCAGAAACAATTTTCAGACCCAGCTTGTTGCCTTCGGCCTGAAGTTCCAGCTCGCACTGCGGAAAAGCATCTCGCAGTGTCGCTTCAATTGACGACACATCCATGAAATTTGACTCGAAAGGGTTAAATAAAGGCGCGACATCTTATCACGCGGACTCTCAAACCGGCAGGCCCAGAAGGTCCTCCAGTTCGGCAACTCTGACCATCTGACGAAGCACCTCACTGCAGGCGGTAAAGTGCACTTCACCGCCTGCAGCCAGGACCCGGCGGCGCACAAACACAAGCAATGAAAGGACTGCTGATCCGTGGACAACCAAATCCGAGAGATCAATCGTCAGGCTGGAGAATTCGGGCAGTTGCTGCTCAATCTCGTGACGATAGTCCATCAGAGTATCCAGATTCAAATCTCCAGACAGATACAAGACGTCCTTTTCAAGACGCATCATCGACTTCAACTTCCCAGTTCTCGATAACCTGATCGATATCCTGTCTGTACTTCTGCATATAGGCGTTGAACTGTGAGCGAAACTGCAGACCGATATTGATGCCGTTAATAATGACATTTCGCAGCAGCCAGCGGCCATCTTCCTCCAGACCCAGCTGGTAATGCACCGGGTACAAGGTGCCTGAAGCAGAGTAAATCTCTATCAGTATGACAGCCTTGTCATCCGCCTTCTGGGGCGTTGTCGGTTCAACGACAATCACTTTCTGGTTATCGAACTCAAGCAAAGCGGTTGCGTAAGTACGAA
>CBFIJB010000019.1:26708-63122 GCA_965662805.1 Candidatus Azotimanducaceae bacterium
CCGTCTTCTGGGGCGTTGTCGGTTCAACGACAATCACTTTCTGGTTATCGAACTCAAGCAAAGCGGTTGCGTAAGTACGAATGAGCGACGCCTGGAAGCGAGCGAGAAATGCCTCCCTCTGCGCTTCAGTGGCCGAACGATAGTGTTTGGCCATCACCCGCTTGGCGAAACCTTCGAAGTCAATATAGGGAGTAAGAGCATCCTGTACTGCCGCGAAAAACTGCTCAGGGTTTTCCTCATAAAGTGGCTGCACCTCAACCAGTCTATCCAGCAACAGAGCTGTCGATTCGCTGACACTCTCGGAGGCCGACTGAGCAGAAGCATCACGGGAACCCAGCCCTGCGATCGACAAAACAATAAGAAATGCGGCAAAACCTTTCATAAAGACCTCTAAAACTGATTCAGCAGAAACTGGCCGATCAGTTCTTCCAGAATGATCGCCGACTGCGTGTCCGATATTTCACTACCGTCTACCAGGAACTCTTCTTCGGCACCAATAGAAAGACCAATGTATTTCCCGCCAAGCAGGCCCTCTGTCAGGATCGATGCCGTCGAATCAATGCTGATGTTGTTTACCTGGCTGTCGATCTCCATTCGAACTCTCGCATCGTATCGTTCCCGGTCGTACTCGATCGCCGCTACCTGGCCGACCTCTACTCCGGCAATACTCACCTTGGAGCGAACCGCGAGACCACCGACGTTTTCGAAGCTGGCATAAACCGTGTAGCTGTCTGTCTCGCCGTCAACATTGAATCCGCTGATCCTTGTGGCCAGTATCCCCAGCGAAATCAGGCCTGCCAGCATGAAGGCACCAACCACGATTTCAATTGTGCGCATCTGCATGAGTGATCCTTAAAAATTAAACATCATCAGGGTAAGGAAAAAATCCAGCACGAGTACTGAGACACTTGAGAATACCACGGTCCTGGTAGTCGCATCCGATATGCCTTCACTGGTTGGTTCCGAGTCATAACCCTGGAATACCGCGATCCAGGTGACAACCAGGCCGAAGCAAACTGACTTGATGATGCCCTTCAGCACATGCCGGACAAAATCCACGCCTTCTGACATGGTAGACCAGAAGGCGCCTTCATAAACACCAAGCCAGTCGACACCAACCAATGCTGCTCCCCAGATACCGACAACGCTGAACATCATCGCCAGTAAGGGCATGGAAATAAAGCCGGCCCAGAGTCTTGGAGCAACTATTCGCCGAAGCGGGTCAACACCCATCATTTCCATACTCGTCAACTGCTCCGTTGCCTTCATCAAGCCAATTTCGGCAGTGACTGCGGACCCCGCTCGGCCGGCAAACAACAACGCTGATACCACCGGACCGATCTCCATGACCAGAACAAGCGCAACACCCAGACCCAGTGCACTTTCCGATCCGTATCGAACCAATTGGTTATAACCCTGCAGTGCCAGAACAGCACCGATGGAAAACCCGGACATCACGGTTATGACCACCGACAATACGCCAAGATGATAGATCTGCTTTATCACCAGCGGGAAATTGGCGGGGTCTGGCTTCTGAACGATCGCCATCCACCAGAGACGACCTGCCCGCCCCATGGTCGAAAACAGTCGAAGGGTCTGACGACCAAGCGTTCTCAAACGTGCAAACATGATGCTTCAGTCAAAACTGAACCAGCCGACTTTTCGGTCAGCGGTAAGAAGTTCTTCTTCATAGCTGGGCGCAGGGTAATGAAATGGTACTGGTCCATCAGGAAGACCATCCATGAACTGGCGCAGACGGGGAGAATCATTCTTTTCTATATCCTCTGGCGCTCCTTCACCTATAAGCCGGCCATCAGCCAGCACATACATGTAATCAGAGATACTGGCTGCTTCCCTGATATCGTGGGACACAACAATGTTGGTGGTCTCATAGACCTGCGACATTTCCCTGATCAGCTTGACGATCACGCCCATGGCGATGGGATCCAGCCCAGTAAAAGGCTCATCGTACATCACCAGAGACGGGTCAAGCGCCATGGCGCGCGCCAGGGCAACGCGGCGCTGCATGCCACCGGACAGTTCACTCGGAAAAAGGCTGGATGCACCACGAAGCCCAACGGCCTGGAGTTTGATCAGCACAAGATCTCGAACCATGTCATCCATCAGGTTCGTGTGTACTTTCAGCGGGAAGGCAACATTCTCGAAAACCGTCAGGTCGGAGAACAACGCACCACTTTGGAACAGCATTCCCATATCACGTCGCAGCTCAAACAACTCCTGACGATTCAGCCTGGCAACGTTACGCCCCCTGACATAAACAGCGCCGCGATCCGGCTGGATCTGGCCACCAATCAACCTCAGGAGAGTCGTTTTTCCTGTGCCACTGGGGCCCATGATCGCTACAGTTTTACCTGCCTGAACACGCAAAGACAGATCGTCGAATATGCGTTTTCGACCGCGCCGGTAAACAACGTTTTCGAGAACTACCAGATCTTCGGTCATAGCATGTATCAGGAAAAAGGGTACTAGACAGTGAAGCTAACATCCTGTCGGGAAAACCGCTACAACGCCTTAACGTCACTGAGTCTGGCTGCCAGCTCACTTTACGTGCACTCTCACCTTGCAATGACGAATCAGAAACCATTTAATGCCAGCTTGTCTGCTCCCTCACCCCTATTCCACGGATGATCTACTACAGCGCGGCGCTCCTCGTCGGATTCCTGGTTCTTTTCAAAAGCGCTGATCAGTTCGTCATCGGCTCTGTTGCGACGGCCCGCAACTTCAACATCTCCCCGATGATCATTGGACTGACCATTGTTGCACTGGGAACTTCTGCACCTGAGATTTTCGTTTCAGGGATATCCTCCCTGCAAAACCAGCCCGAACTCGCGGTCGGCAATGCAATAGGCTCCAACATCGCCAATATCGGTATGGTGCTTGGTATAACCGCAATCATGGTGCCGCTGAAATTTCGCGTCGACATTTTACGCAACGACATGCCAATCATGGTCTTCGTCACGCTATGCGCTGGCGCGACTTTGATTGATTATCGACTTGGTTTCTGGGATGGCATCTTGCTGTTTGCGGGACTGGCACTTTTTCTTTTTCGTCTGGCAGTCGAGCACCGGAAGTCCTCTCAACTCGAGTTCGCTGCAGAGATACAGGAGCTGGGTGAGATTCCAGAGATGTCAAATCTTCGGGCCCTGCTCACCTTTGGATTTGCACTGGTATTTCTACTGCTCAGTTCGGAACTACTGGTCTGGGCTGTCGCCAATATTGCTGAAAGGCTCGGGGTCAGCGAACTGATCATAGGCCTGACGGTCATCGCTGTCGGCACCAGCCTTCCGGAACTGGTGGTTTCTGTTACCAGCGCTCTGCGCGACCAAACCGATATGGCTATCGGCAATATCGTTGGTTCAAACATCTTCAATATTCTGGCGGTGCTCTCTATACCCTGCATCATCTCGCCCACTGCCATTCAGTTCGAGTTACTGTGGCGCGATTACATCCTGATGCTTGGTCTGACCATGCTTCTGGTCTGCTTTGCCTATACCGGTTCGGGCAGCCTGACTCGTATCAAGGGTTTTTTGATGGTTTCGATCTGGATTGGTTATCTCATTGTCCTGTACTTCTCTGCTATGGACGGGTCCAACGTTCGCCTCTGACCTGAACCAAGTCTGGTAGCATAAGCCTCATGATCAATCGAATCGTCGTGCTCAGCACCCTGCTGCTCGCCTTGTCACTTTCCATCAACTGGGTTCTGGAGGAATCAGAAGATCCGGAAGACCGCGCGCCCGGCAACGAGCCCGATCTCTATATGCTCAATGCAACCATTGAACAGTTCGACAAAAACGGCTCACTACAACACAGGATAGAGGCAAACCGGTTCACTCACTTCCCGATGACAGACCTCACCACCATGAAGTCCCCGACCATGGCTCTGGCAAACGCCAATGATCAAGCACCCTGGAACATCACCGCGCAGGAAGGTCGAATACTGCCGGGTTCGGAATACCGCGAGGAAGTTGTGGAACTCTGGGATAACGTACTCGCTGCAAAGACCGGAAGACTAGGCAGATTCGTCAATATCCAGACAGACAGTCTGACCATCTACCCGGAGCGGGATTACCTTGAAACCGACACAAAGGTGTTTATCGACAATGAAACGGGGCGTACAACCGCTGCAGGCATGAAGGCCTTTCTGGATGCTGGTAGATTCATGTTCTTTTCAAGCAGCAGCGATCGCGTAACAACGATATTTCTTCCAAACTAGCAGCCGGCTTTACGCTAGAATCAGTGACATGCGACAACTTCCATTCATACAATTATTGAAGTCTTCCATACTGCCTGCGTTACTCCTTATGGGGTCTGAGCTTCAGGCACTGGAGTCCGACCGGGAACAGCCCATCAGGATTCAGGCGGATGCAGCGATGGTAGACGAGAACCAGGGAGCCTCCGTATACAGGGGCAATGTCATCATCACCCAGGGAACGCTGGAAGTTACCGCGGATGAGGTGGAAATTTTTACGGCCGATAACACGGTGATTCAGATCATCGCCAAAGTCGACAAGAACTCTGACGACCTTGCGCAGTACCGACAACAGATCAATGAAGCAGAGGAGATGGTCTACGCCGACGCGAAGAAAATCACCTATCTGGTCCAGGAAGAACGGCTGCATCTTGCCGGAGATGCGAGACTGCAGCAGGTAGAGGATGTGTTTACCGGCGAACTCCTCTACTACGATCTGGCTAGACGTATCGTAAACCTCAGCTCTACCGGCGGTTCCGACAGGGTCAACATGACCATCACCCCAAAGAAACAGTAAACAGAACAACAGTAGCAGATAAAAACCAATGCCCAGATTGAGCGCAGAAAGCCTGGCCAAGAGTTATCGAGGGCACCCGGTTGTTCGGGATGTCTCCTTGTCTGTCAGCAGCGGCCAGGTCGTTGGTCTTCTCGGACCCAACGGCGCTGGAAAAACCACCTGCTTTTACATGATTGTGGGCTCCATTTCTCATGATCAGGGTCGTATCTGTATCGACGATGAGGACATCACCAGTCTTGCGGTCCATGAACGTGCCCGCAGGGGAATCGGTTACCTGCCGCAGGAGGCTTCCGTATTCCGTAAGCTCTCCGTCCAGGATAATCTGATGGCGATCCTGGAAACCCGCAAGGAACTTGGGGCAGATGAACAGAAAGATACTGCTGAGCGCCTGATGGAGGAGTTCCGGATCAGCCACATCCGAAACAATCTGGGTATCTCATTATCGGGCGGGGAACGCCGCCGGGTAGAGATAGCCAGGGCACTGGCCAACGAGCCGGAGTTCATCCTGCTGGACGAACCCTTTGCGGGGGTTGACCCGATTTCTGTCAGCGATATCAAGGACATCGTTACCCAACTTTCAGAACGGGGTATCGGAGTACTCATCACTGACCACAATGTCCGAGAGACGCTGGACATCTGCGAGACCGCATATATTGTCAGCGACGGTCAGATTATTGCTGAGGGAACAGCAACCGAGGTACTGGCCAATGAACAGGTCAAGGACGTCTACCTCGGACAGAATTTCAGGATGTAACGTGTCACTCAAACCGTCCATATCCCTGAAACTCGGCCAGCAACTGCGAATGACACCGCAGTTGCAGCAGGCGATTCGGCTGCTGCAACTTTCGAGCATTGATCTCGAAATGGAGATCCAGGAAGCGCTGGACAGCAACTTCATGCTGGAAGAGATTAGTCCAGAGGGTGGAGAATCAGGCGATGAAACCTCGCTGGACTCACCAGATGGCAGTACCCAGGAAGCCGATAGTCAGAGTGACTCGGACTCGAAATCCGGCACGGAAGACAATTTAACAGGTGAAGACACAGACAGTGGAGAACCCATCCCAGATCCCGAGATAGACGGCGATCAGATCACTGACTCGAGAGATGAAGTCGATGCTGAATCCATAGCCGTCGACCTGCCCGTGGACACCTCCTGGGACGAGGTATACGAAGACAATTACGTCGCGTCATCCGGAGGCGGAGATGCGAGTGACGAAAACTTTCTTGAAACGCGTAACGCAAGTAGCGCATCCGTTCAAAGCCATCTGGCAGAACAGCTGAATCTCCTTAACCTGACCGAGTCGGACCTCTTTATTGCCGCGTCTATCCTCGATGGACTGGATGATGAAGGTGTACTGCAGATTGAACTCGAAGAAATCGTAGAGAGCGCGCCACCCGAATGGGAAATAGAAATAGAAGAAGTGGAAGCCGTCCTGCACCTGATTCAGCATCTGGATCCAGTCGGGATCGCTGCCCGATCACTTCAGGAATGTCTGATCATTCAGCTCAAAGAGCTACCCGACGATACGATGGGCAAAGCGGTTGCTCTGATTCTGGTGGAGCACCATATTGCCCTGCTGGCCAATAGAGATTACGTTCAACTGGCCAGAAAGCTTAGGGTCAAAGAACCTGAGTTAAAAGACGTTATCTCACTGATCCAGACGCTGAACCCGAGACCTGGTGCTTCGATCGTTGAGGACAAAATTGACTATATAGAACCTGATGTATTCGTTTCAAAGCAGAATGGTCGCTGGACGGTTGAACTCAATCCGAAGTCTGCGCCCAGAATCCGGGTGAATCCTGAGTATACGTCACTCATCAAGCGTGGCGACACCAGTGATGACGCTACAAACATGAAAAATCAACTTCAGGAAGCCAAGTGGTTCATCAAAAGTCTGCAGCAGAGGAACGACACACTGCTGCGCGTATCATCAAAGATCGTGGAATTTCAAAGAGGTTTCTTTGAGTACGGCGAGCAGGCCATGAAACCTCTGGTACTGCATGATATTGCTGAGGCGGTAGAACTTCATGAATCAACCATCAGCCGGGTCACCACACAGAAATACATGCTGACGCCCGCTGGCGTGTTCGAGTTGAAGTACTTTTTTTCCAGCCACGTATCAACCAGCTCCGGCGGAGAAGTATCATCCACAGCCATCCGGGCGCTGATCAAGCAGCTGGTCGCCGAAGAAAACCCCCGCAAACCTCTGAGCGACAGCAAGATAGCGAAACTGCTGGAGGAACAGAATATCAACGTTGCCCGGCGTACCATCGCGAAGTACCGGGAACTACTCCACATTCCGCCCTCCAATGAGCGTAAGCAACTGATTTAAAAAGTTTTTTAGGATCGAGCCAACCTGACTGATCGAGGTCAAACTTTTTATAAAGGTAGTGTTATAGTCTTAACACGAACCTTGAAGTTCGTATCAATACACATGCTTGGAGATGCTTTATGCAATTGAATGTTAGTGGCCACCATGTAGAAGTTACCGAATCCCTTCGATCCTATGTCTCTACAAAACTGGAACGGCTGGAACGGCATTTTGACCGAATCACTAACATGAATGTCATACTCTCAGTGGAAAAACAGCGTCAGAAAGCGGAATCCACGATTCATGTTTCTGGTGGCGAAATTTACGCTGATGCAGAACACGATGACCTTTATGCGGCTATCGATATGCTGGCTGACAAGCTGGATCGACAGCTGATCAAGAAAAAGGAAAAACAGAAAGATCACAAGCACCGCGCCGCTACGAGGTAAGCGCTGCGGTTGCTATAATGCGGTCAACGTCTGAGTTGGCCGCAACACATGAACATTGAGTCTATTCTCGCACCGGACAGGGTTTTTTCCGGAATCCAAGCGAGCAGCAAAAAACGCGCGATCGAGTACGCGGCCCGTAAGATTGGAGAAGCTCTGCCCCAGCTGGATGTTGGTGAGCTCTACCGCGGCCTGATTGAACGGGAGAAAATCGGTTCCACAGGCCTTGGGGATGGCGTCGCCATTCCACATTGTCGACTGGCATCCTGCCAGAAAATTGTTGGCAGCCTGTTCATCTTCGATGAAGGCGTGGATTTCGTGTCTCCGGACGATGAGCCCGTCAGAATCATGTTCGTGCTGCTGGTTCCGGAATCAGAAACTTCAGAGCACCTGCCTACACTGGCGATGCTTGCAGAAAAACTGCAGCTGGAGAGCTACAGGAAACGACTGATCCACGCCAAAGATAACGATTCACTGTACGCGTGCGCCACCCAGGAACTGGATCAGACCAGGGCAAACTCCAGTGGTGGCCAATGATCTCTCTTGTCATTATCAGCGGCAGATCAGGATCAGGCAAAAGTACTGCCCTCAATGTTCTCGAGGACATGGGGTATTACTGCATTGATAACCTGCCTGTCACCCTGCTGTCACCACTTGTCGAACGACTGTCTTCAGATAAGGACATCAACAAGGTAGCCGTCAGTATCGATGCAAGAAACATCGCTGATGATCTTGCGCTGTTTCCAACGGTACTGCAGGGTTTCAACACCTCCGAAGTGAATTCAACTATCATTTTTCTGGACTCAGCAAGCCCGGCGCTGGTGAAAAGGTTCAGTGAAACGCGACGCAAGCATCCTCTGAGCACACACGAGCGGGATCTGCGGGAAGCGCTGGAACTGGAGAGCGAGCTGCTGGATCCAATCTCTGATATGGCAGCACTATCAATCGATACGACCAGTCTGACGATTCATGAACTACGGGACCAGATACGCACTCGAGTCGCCCGCGAGACTCACGAATTCGCCTTGCTGTTCCTTTCTTTCGCCTACAAGCGTGGCGTACCGGTCGATGCTGATCTCGTATTCGATGTGCGCTGCCTGCCAAATCCGCACTGGGAAACTGGTCTGCGGGAGCTCACAGGCATCGATGGACCTGTTCAGACATTTCTCGAGGGGCAGGAAGAGTTCATGGAGATGTATTCAGACATCAGGGGTTACCTTGATCGATGGCTACCGAAATTCGAAGCCAACAACAGAAGCTACCTGACCGTGGCCATCGGTTGCACCGGGGGTCAGCATCGCTCGGTATTCATGTGCAAGAAACTCTATGACCAGTTCAAACCCGAATTTTCCAATGTTCAACTTCGCCATAGGGAGTTGAACTCGAGGCTGAAAAGCTAGCAGGTCGCCGACTTGATTACCAAAACCCTGACGATTCAGAACAAACTGGGCTTACATGCCAGAGCCGCCTCGTTGTTCGTGAAAACAGCCAGTGCCTTTGGATCGAAAATCGTCGTCCGAAGTCCTCAGAAGGAAGCCAATGGCAAGAGTATTATGTCTATGATGATGCTGGAAGCTGCACTGGGCTCTGAAGTTGAAGTGGAGATTGAGGGGCAGGACGAAACCGCAGCAATGGAAGCCATTGAACACCTGATCGATGACAAATTCGGAGAGGGCGAGTGAGCGAGATAGAGGAAGCCACCACACCCTCCAGCGAAAGACTGACCGCCGTTACCCAGATCAAGGAAATTCTGGAAAGTGGGACCCAGCAGGATATCGGCAGTCTGATCGAGGATCTGCGACCGGAAGACCTGGCCGACATCCTGGAGTCTTCACCACCACCGCAACGCGAAGAACTTTGGAATCTGTTCGAAGAGGATCATCAGAGCGACATTATCCAGCATGTCGACGAGGATATTGTTCACTCACTGCTGGGTAACAAATCCGGAGAGGAAATCGCCACGGTTCTCGTCAAAGTCGACGATGACAACAGTGTCGATATCCTGCAACAACTTCCTGCAGATCTCATTCAGGACACCCTCGAGGCGATGGATGCCCAGGATCGGGCAAGGGTCGAGCAATTATTATCCTATCCCGGGGATACTGCCGGCGGCATGATGGATACCGACACGATTTCCGTGCGGGCCGACATTACGCTTGATGTTGTCATGCGATATCTGAGGCGCCACGCTGACCTGCCGCCTATGACAGACAGTATTTATGTGGTTAACACGAGCGATGAATTTGTCGGCCTGCTACCGCTGTCAACGCTACTGGTTTCTGACCCATCTCTTACTGTCCGTGAAATGATGATCACAGAAACAGAAGCCCTCGGCGCGCAGATGTCAGAACACGATGTCGCCGCAACTTTTGAGCGCTATGACCTGGTCTCTGCCCCGGTTGTTGACGAAAACAACAAGCTGCTTGGGCGAATCACAATCGATGACGTGGTTGACGTGATCATCGATGAAGCCGACCACTCGATACTCGGCATGGCGGGATTGACTGAAGATGAAGATACGTTTGCACCAATCTGGCGGACCGCGCGCAGTCGTGCAATCTGGTTAGGCGCGAACCTGATCACCGCATTTATTGCCGCAGCCGTCATCGATCTGTTCAAAGATACGATCGAAAAGGTTGTCGCACTGGCGGTGTTGATGCCGATCGTAGCGAGCATGGGTGGTGTTGCAGGCAGTCAGACGCTGACGCTGGTCATTCGAAACATCGCCCAGGATGAACTGTTCGAAAACAACCTGGCATGGTTAACACGTCGGGAAGTCGCCGTTGGTCTGATCAACGGATGCCTATGGGCGGTGATTGTTGCTCTCGCCGCAACCTTTGTGTTCCAGGATTCACAACTCGGGCTGATTATCGCGGCCGCACTGGTCATCAACCTGTTTGTTGCTGCATTGTCCGGCGCTTTGCTGCCCTCCATATTGAGATCTTTCGGCATTGATCCGGCTATCGCCGGAACGGTTGTTTTGACGACCATAACTGATGTCGTCGGATTCCTCTCATTCCTTGGCCTGGCCACGATCTTTTACGCATGACCGAAGAAGAAGAATTTTCAGGACCGAGCAAGTCACAACGCAAGCGTGACATGCAGGCGCTCAAGGGTCTGGCACAGCGGCTGTCTGAATTATCTCTCGAGCAACTGGCAGCGATAGAGAGCAATGATATTCGCGAAGCAATTCTTGCAGCGAAGAAAATCACCAAAGGCAACGCAAAAAAACGGCAGTTGCAGTATGCCGCCAAGCTTATGTCCAAAACCGACATCACTGCGATCCAATCTATCGTCGATGAACTGGATGCCAGCAGCGCTGCTCATATTCAGAAGTTCCACCAGCTGGAAGTCTGGCGAGAACAGCTTATTGAAGGTAATCAGGATGCGATGAATGAGCTGCTTGCCGTCTATCCGGACACGGACAGGCAGCAGCTACGTCAGCTTGTTCGACTCGCTCAGCAGGAAGCTGCAAACAAACCAGATCAGAAAATTCAGTTCAGGAAGTTGTTTCAATTTCTTAAGGACGTCTCAGAATCCTGAGCTGCTGACGAAAAGGCATTTCCTCACGCAGCTTTTCCTGCAGAGCTTTATCAATATCGACGACCAATAAGCCCTCACCCTGCTGCAGCTCGCCAACAACTTCACCCCAGGGATCGCAGACCATGGAATGGCCGAAGGTCTGTCGACCGGAATCATGGGAGCCTCCCTGGCAGGCGGCAACTGTGAAGCAACAGTTCTCCACAGCCCGCGCTCTCATCAACAAGCGAAAATGTGCCTGACCGGTTGTCGTCGTAAAAGCTGACGGTACGGCAATCAAATCCACATCATCAAGAAACAGCTGCCGATACAATTCCGGAAACCGAATGTCATAGCAGACAGAAAGACCGACTTTGCCTAAGGGAGATTCCAGGGAAACAACAGATGTTCCCGGCTCGAAGGTGTCTGACTCGCGGTAAGATCGCTGATTATCGGCGACATCAACATCGAACATGTGCATCTTGTCGTAACGGGCGATCTCGACGCCACCGGCATCGAATACAAGTGAAGCAGCCCGGACACGCCCGTCGCCGACCGGCTGCCCCGACGGCGTCACTGCCACGGGAAGCGTACCCGCAAAAATCCAGCAACCATGCTCCTCTGCTAGTGCAGAGATAAATCTGCGGACAGGACCGGAAGCAGAAGATTCTGCCTCACCGATTATCCTTGGATCAGAATGTGCCAGAGCTGCGAAGTTTTCAGGAAGAAAAACCGCTTCTGCGCCCTCTTCAGCAGCCTCCTTCACCAGCGATGCGACTCGTGGCAGATTGCGTTCAACTGACTGACTGCTGACCAGCTGCACCAGCGCAATACGAGTCTTACTCACCAGGCGCAGCCTCAGGTAAAGCAGGGACTGGCTCCTCTGGCGCCTGATTTTCCCGCACTTCATCGTTGAAGATCGACACGAACTCGATCTCCGGCTGTTCAATGGTGCCGGTAATCTTGTACTTCGCACTGCTGAACTGATCAATCTGATCTTCAAATACTTTCTGCGCAAGCATGACAGTCGCACCTGCCAGAGGTCCTGTCGCAATAGCGCTGTAGGCTGCGTACCAGGGCAAGGTGTTACCAACAGGAAGGGTCACAATCA
This sequence comes from Candidatus Azotimanducaceae bacterium, assembly GCA_965662805.1. Taxonomy (GTDB): domain Bacteria; phylum Pseudomonadota; class Gammaproteobacteria; order Pseudomonadales; family Azotimanducaceae; genus UBA9659. Next base: position 38,884 of record CBFIJB010000019.1, read on the forward strand.
TATCGTTATCGAGCGTACCGCTGTTGAGGCTCATACTGCCACCGACTTTAAACTTTCCGCTGCTACCGTCGATGATGATCGGTTCTTTGACATCGATCTCGCCACGATCGAATGAGGTCACGCCACTGATATCCGAAAACTCGAAACCCTTGTCCACCACATCGGAGAAATCCAGACGGAAACGCCGAGACAAAGAGGCGAAATCAAATACTCCGAGCAGTTTCAAAGCGCCACCCGTTTCTGCCTGAACGAAACGCCCGTTACCTTCCAGCACCTCAACCGTACCAATGATGGTACTGATATCCACCATTGCCGGGGAGCCTTTCCAGGCCACATCAGATGACACCTTCAGCCCTTCCCCTTCGATACTCGATGCGAACCCGAAACGCCGTAGCGCTTCAGCCAGGTCATCTATCTGTAAATCACCTGTAAAGCGACTTTCATGTCCGTTTTCATCATAGCGCCATACCACTTCAGACCCGGATACCACATCGACACCAAGAGCGGATGCTTCAAGGGATTCAAATCTACCCACTTCGTCGTCGGTTCTGAAATGAAACGCCCAACTGCCATAGTCTTCTCCATCGAGTAGCAACTGGCGTGTGCTGAAATTGACGTCGGTGAGTTCAAGTGGGTTAACGTCAAAGAACGGATCTTCCGCTTCGCCCTCTCCCTCAAAGCTCAACCGATTCAGGTGAATTTCCAGAGGCTCCTCATCGCTATCGAGTATCCGAACCTCGCCATCCAGCATGTCGTTTTGAAGATGAGCCTTCCACAAGGCCTCCTCACGGGTCATAACGATATCCACCTGTTCCAGAGGAAGATCAAACACCATAAACTCATCGATCTTCAGGGTGACGGATGCCACGTGCTCGGAAATCTCATCCTCCAGAGACACTTCCGTCATAGCGGCCAGCTCTTCAGTTGTACGCACCCAGTCCTCGAATGAGAGATATGGTATCTGACCCGTCATGCGAATAGCGTCATACGTGATCGCGCCAAAAGCTTCGTCACCGAAGTGAATACGACCACCTACCACGAGCCTATCTGTGATCTTTAAGGACGCACTGAGTCTGTCATCCAGTTCGGCTGCAATGCGAAAGCCGTCATCCGTAAAAGTCTGCACATATCGAAAACTGTGCGCAGATTCTAGTTCCGGTTTTGCCAGAGGTTCCGGCAAATCAATGGTGATACCAGAAAGATCGGAGACCGCCTCCACATATATCTCGTCTTTCTCACCACCATAGGGGACATGCACTTCGGTACTATAGGCAAGCCTGCCATCGGCTCTGGATAACAGCAGCTGATCCGACCAGCCATACAGATCTGTTGCAGCCACATGACCGGCAACAGAAATGACCACCTCTCCGCTGTTGTCATTCACTGAACTGGCAATTTGACCCTTCACGGGTTCGCTGAATATGAACCCTGTGAAAGATTCGGATTGCAGACCATGCTCATTGCGATAGGTAAGTTCACCCGTCAGATCGAGGACCCGCAGGTCAAAGTCAGACATGTCCAGATCATTACCGAGCAGGTTTACCCTGAGATCGACCTCAACATCTTCGCCAGAACGATCCCCCAGAGGCACATCTAGCGTGAGACCAGCGTCGATCCGGCCGGTACCAGACCAGGATTGTGCCATTCCTGAGGTAAGCTCAGAAAGCGGTGTCTCATTGAGCGTTCGAATACCGTCAGAGAAAGAACCCTGCGCCAACGCGCTGACAAATATCGTGTCTGCTTTACCATTCGCATCGATAGGCACGAAAACATCAGCCTGGGAAACGCTCGTGTCGTACACATGCCCAACAACATTCTCGGCCTGAACAAAGTGGTTGTTTACATGGACGACCCCCAGAAGCTGATGGATCTCCGGCCACTGCGGATCATAGGAGATTGCCGTGTCTTCCACAGCGAAAAACAGATCATGAGCTTTCCAGACTCCCGGGGCACGTTTTGCCAGTGCGCCGTGGATAGTGACACCACTTTCCCTGCCAACACCACCGAGTATCGACCGATTCAACCAGCCCAGGAGATCATCTGGAATCGTATTCGGAATGTATCGGGAAGCATCCAGTAGACCAGCATCCCTGATACCAATCGTCAGTCCCCACGTATGTTCTTCATGTGGTCCAGATAGATTCAGCGATAGTTTTCCAAACGCGGCCAGCTCTCCATACAATAACTCGATCAGTCCGCTGGTGACTTTAAACTTGCCATCGACTACCCGGTAAGCAACGCGTCCCCGCCCTGAATCGAACTGCCAGCCCTCGGAAAAAAGATTCGAAAAATTCATTTCGAACGCATCGTTATCAATATCGAGATAACCCCGATCAGGTTCCGCCGACAGAAAACCCTGGACACTGTCTATCGCAGGCACACCACGAAACGCATCCATTGAAAAGTCCCGCAACTGACTCACAAGTTTCGGTCTGTCGCGCTCAAGGTCAGCGAAGAAAAGAAGGTCGCCCAACTCACCTTTCGGAGAAACGGCAGAAAGCGCACTTCCCAGTCGATCAGGAACAACTGTCCGTTCTGCAAGAAAAGACAGGAATGTTGTAACTTCAACCACATCCAGCACAGGGATGTGAGCCGCCACCAGGCCATCTGCTGAAAAATCCACAGCCATATCGATATCTTTCAAACTGAACTCATAATCGTCCTGGATAAGACGCAGTTCAGGGAGGCTGATAACACCTGTAGTCAGATCCGCACCCGAGAATCGAAACAAGCCAGATAGTTCATCAAAGAGTTCCTGATCCATACCGGATTCAGTCAAATTGACATCTCGAATACTGATATCACCGATGACGTCCACCACCCCTGGCTGCAGCTTCAACCACACCTGACCATCGAGGACTGCTGTCGAAAGAGTTTTCTCACCAATAGTGATTACCGGCAGGAAATCCTCAAGATCAATGTTAGGGACATCCAAAAAAAGTTCCGCGCGGAAGGAGGGATCTCTCATGTCACCCTGGTAAAAGCCCGCAACACTGACCCGACTGGATTGAACACCACCATCGGGTAAAGACCGCTCAAGCAACAGGGGCAACGCCAGTCGGTTCAGATCTTCTTCGGCACTGATAATCCATGGGCTGCCTGGCTCAGAGATAAGCTGGATGGTCCTTGTCGGGCCGATGAAATCTATATGGAGCTCGTCCAGACTTAATCGCTCCAGGTGCGGAACAGAATCAAGAATGTAGGCCAGATCGAAATCACCGCCGCCGCTCTCGAAACCATGTACCCAGAGTCGCTCGTCATCCCGTTCAACAGTCAGTCGCAGTCCGGAAATATCGATCTCTCTTACTATGGGTCGCTGCTTCAGAAGGCTACGCAGTGAATCCAGGCGCAGTGTCAGTTTAGATATCTCAATGGCTGGCTCATCATCTGGCTGAACCACCAGATCAACGATCTCGAGGCTGGGGTCGTGAACCCGCCAGCCGCCAGTTAACCCACCAATGTTGACGTACTGCAGTCCGTTCTCCTGCAGAAATCGCTCAATCTGATTTTGATAACTTGAAGCCGACAGGGTGACGAGCCTGCCGAGTGACAGATAAAGTGCAAGAAGTACCAGCACAAGCAATGCACACCACCAGGCACTCCGGAAGAATCCCCGTGTGATTCGGATGATCACTTATCTCGCCTGGGCCCGTTCAGCGATCGAAAGCACAATATCGTATTGCTCCTGGGTATAGCCCGGTTCAACCTGGTATGCAATCGAGGTCTCAAGCAGTTTCGCGAGCTCACGGACATCTTCTGCCTGCTCATCAATCAGCCTGTCGACCACTGCCTGTGACGCCATGATGAGGCATTTTTTGCCGACAACCTCGTCCGCCATTCGTTGTATTTCTTTGAAGATTTCCATGCATACTGACTCGGCAGATTTGATGAAACCACGACCATCGCAAACCTCGCAGGGCTCACACAGCATCTTGAGCAAACTTCCGTAAGAACGTTTCCGTATCATTTCGACCAACCCTAACTCCGAGATCTGTGTGACATTGCACTTAACGCGATCCGAAGCCAGTCCCTTTTCAAGCATCCTGAGAACCTGCCGCTTGTGTTCATCGTTGATCATGTCAATGAAGTCGATAATGACAATGCCACCGATGTTCCTGAGCCTTAGCTGCCTTGGAATCGCCGCTGCTGCTTCCAGATTGGTTCGATAAATTGTTTCTTCCAGATCCTTTCTGCCAACGAAGGCGCCAGTATTGACATCGACAGTTGTCATCGCTTCTGTCTGATCGACAATCAGATAGCCACCCGACTTCAAAGGCACCTTCCTATCCAGAGCAGCTTCAATCTGGTCATCAAGCTGATACAGGTCAAACAGATTCTCACCAGGCGCAGCCATGGAAAGGCAGGCGGCTTTCTCGGGTATATAGTCTGTAAGGAAACGCTGCATGATGGCATGCGTATCCTTGTCGTCGACCCGGATACTTGTTGTCTCATTGTTAATAATGTCGCGCATGACCCGCAGAGGCAGCGGCAGGTCTTCGTAAACCAGGCTGGGGCTAGCGGCCTGACCACCTTCATTCTGCACTGAATGCCATTTGGCCCGAAGATATCCCGCATCTCTTACGATATCTTCTTCAGAGGCATTCTCTGCCGCAGTCCTGACAATAAAGCCCTCTTGAGACCGGCACACAGCCTCCAGAATAGCTCTCAGTCTGGCGCGCTCCTCGTCACCCTCAATCTTCTGTGAGATCCCGATATGAGTGCTGCCAGGCAGATACACTAGATAGCGGCTGGCCATCGACATATTGCTCGTGATTCTGGCGCCTTTTGTGCCAATCGGTTCTTTAGTGACCTGGACCATCAGCTCCTGGCCGTCACGCAAGAGTTCCCGTATCGCCGGATACTCATCATTGGGCGCTTTCTCAAAAACCTCGTGGCCATCAATGAGGTCAGTAACATGCATAAAAGCAGCCTTCTCATGACCTATATCGAGAAAGGCACTTTGCATGCCTGGTAGGATACGAACAACCTTGCCCCTGTACATGTTACCTACGGTACTCGGCGCGTCCCCACGCTCAATAAAAACCTCCTGCAGCAAACCCTGTTCCACGACACCAACACGGGTTTCGTTTCGCGTCACGTTTATGAAAATTTCTTCAGCCATTCGACTGCCTTACATCTACTTCGAATTTTTTTCGCCCGACACCTTCATCTGACTTGCCCAGACATGACAAGCCAAAGGTCCGCAATAGATCGACGGTTTCACTTAACGGAAGGCCAATGACGTTGCTGTAACTACCGTTCAATTCTTTTACAAACGCCGCACCTATTCCCTGTAGCCCATAACTACCGGCTTTATCCTGTGGCTCGCCTGTATTCCAGTACCAGAGCACTTCATCCATGGTCAGTGCGCGAAAGCGCACCTCGGTTTCTACCGAGAAGGTTTGACTGTTATCTTGCAGGGTTGCTGAAACACCCGTCAGCACCTTGTGAACATTACCCGAAAGCGCCATCAGCATATTGAATCCATGTTCTTTAGATTCCGGTTTTCCCAGGATGTTCCCATCCAGCACTACCGTCGTGTCTGCCGCCAGTACTATCGCTTCACTGTCCTCTGCCGCGGCAACACTTGCCGCTTTTTCACGGGCGAGTCGCTCCACATAATTTCTGGCAGATTCCCCGGCAATCGGTGTTTCATCAATATTGGAAACCACGATATCGAAATTCAGACCTAACTGTGTCAGGAGTTGTTTTCGTCTCGGCGAAGCACTGGCGAGTATCAGCCGTCTGTTCATGTTACGCCGAGCCTCCGGCGGAGGGACCGCAGGAACAGGAACACCCAGGGCCAGAGGAAGGCACCCGACAGGGCCGGCATCAAATACCACATGCTCCAGTCTGCATCACTGGCAATATTCTCTACCCAGAAACCGATCAACTGGTTCAATCCAAGCAAAGCAAACAGTACCAGCGCCTGCTGCCATACTGTGAACATCCGAAGTCTCTGGTAAAGATTCAAGGCTATATAAGCGATCACAACATAAGTCAGCGCATGCTGCCCCAGAAGACTGCCGAGCAGCACATCCATCGCGATCCCTGTTATCCATGCGCTGACAATCCCCACCCTGTGAGGAAGAGCAATCAGCCAATAGACAAGTATCATCACGACCCAGTCGGGTCGAAGAAAGCTCAGTTGAGGTGGCACCGATTCAGGCAGAGGCACCACCGCAAGCACCATGCCCGCAAGCAGTGTCACGATGATCACTATCATCCCACCCACCTGATTATCTGCCACTGTTGCCATCCGGGTTATCTGAGTTGCCTGCAGATGTCTGATTCGGTGATCTGCTCTCTGTAAACACGAGCAACACGTGGCGGGATCGATCCAGTTGTGCGCTGGGTGAAGCAGTGACTTCAGCAAAAGGTTTTCCGGGCTCATAGACGACACGATCGACAACACCAACCGGATAACCCACCGGGAACCGGTTACCCAGACCTGAAGATAAAAGCTGATCACCAACGCGTATGTCTGCAGTAGAATTCACGTGTCGCAACTCAAGTTTCTGGTCGATACCTGTGCCCTGCGCAATCAGTCTCAGGTTACTTCTAAGCACCTGTACCGGTACTGAATGTGCCTGATCACTGATCAGCAATACCCGACTTGTATAGCGACTGACCTCCACGACCTGGCCCATAAGGCCCTGTGAGTCCAGAACCGGCTGGCCCACAAACACCTTGTCTACGGCACCCTTATCAACCACGACCTCCTGTTCTTCCGGATCGGGATTGACGCCGATGAGTTCGGCAACCAACACGTTATCCTGAAGCTTGGCCGCAGAACCGAGCAGATCTCGAAGACGATTATTCTCTGCCGTCAGTGCAGCCATCTTCTCGGTCTTGACCTTAAGCAGCGTCAGTTCGTTTTCCAGTTCAGTGATCCGACGCCTTAAGTCATCTCTCGAACTCAACATAAGCGTCAGCCCGCGGGCACTGCGGTTTGGAAGATCAGCGAGAACAACAACAGGCGTGACAGCGATGGTCATGGCTGCCCGAGATTCATCGAGCCAGTCCGTGACGTGATCTACGAACATGAGAAGTACAGACAGCACGGCAAGGCCAGCCATCTGATATCCGACAGTCGTTTCTTCAAGGAACAGGGCTTTGATTTGGTTACCTCCTGCTTGCGCAATCAGAAGTTAAACACCAAATCGATAGGGCTACTCCGTAAACCGGGCGGAAATAGAGTTGACTACTGAATAGATAGAACGTCGCTGTCTACCCGGTCGTCCATCAGTTCAAGAGCACGACCACCGCCACGCGCCACGCAGGTCAGAGGATCTTCCGCCACGATCACCGGCAGGCCGGTTTCGCTGGACAACAATCGATCAAGTTCTCTCAGAAGCGAACCGCCTCCGGTCAACACTAGACCACTCTCCGCGATGTCCGATGCCAGCTCAGGAGGTGTCTGTTCCAGCGCACCTTTAACCGCCTGAACGATTACAGACAAAGGCTCCTGAAGTGCTTCCAGAATCTCATTGCTGTTCAGCGTAAAACTACGTGGCACACCTTCCGCCAGGTTTCTGCCTCTAACATCAATCTCCCGAACTTCGTTACAAGGGAATGCCATACCAATTTCTTGCTTAATTCTTTCCGCGGTCGCATCACCAATCAGGCTACCCTGCGTGCGACGCACATAGGTCGTTATCGCTTCATCAAACCTGTCGCCACCGACTCTGACGGACTGCGCGTACACAACACCATTAAGAGAGATGACAGCAATTTCAGTAGTCCCGCCACCGATGTCGACAACCATGGTTCCAACAGCTTCGTGAACGGGGAGTCCTGCGCCGATCGCTGCAGCCATGGGTTCTTCAATCAGACGGACGTCTCTGGCTCCAGCGCTGACAACAGATTCCCTGATTGCGCGCCGCTCTACTTCGGTTGATTGGCAAGGCACGCAGACAAGCACTCGAGGGCTTGGTCGGATGAAGCTGTTTTCATGAACCTTTTTTATGAAGTGCTGAAGCATCCGCTCCGTCACCTGAAAATCAGCGATCACACCATCTTTCAGCGGCCTGATCGCCGTGATATTTCCTGGTGTACGCCCGAGCATTCGCTTTGCGTCAATTCCGACAGCAGCGACATTTTTCTGGTTGTTGTTATTCCGAATGGCAACCACGGACGGCTCGTTCAGGACAATGCCCTGCTCACGCACGTAAATCAGCGTGTTAGCTGTGCCGAGATCGATCGACAGATCATTGGAAAACATGCCTCTAAGGCGCTTGAACATCTAGCGAGAACCTCGCGGTGAGTTTGCTTGCAGCGCAGGCAGACTGGGTGAAAATCCGGTCATTTTGACCTTATCTTTTAGATTCAAAAACTTTCGTAACTGTATCATTTAGGGTCAGTTTTATATAGATACTCTGAGCACTTTTTGACGCCTTCCGAGGCATGAATAATGGATAAGCTTCCATTTTCATGAACCAGAGCAGGAACAGGCGACACCTGACCCCTAAATCACTGATAAGTTTGCGTATTTTTCAAAACCTCATTAGCATTCCACGCCTTATCAGAGCGCCGAAAAACATACCCGGGAGATATCGTGGCAGATGATGAAATAGTCACTGAGGAAGTCGTGAGAGAAGTCGCAGAACTGGCCCAACTGAAAGTTCCCGATGAAGATCTGGCGGCACTTTCAGCGGGCATGCGAAACATCCTTGATCTGGCAGCCCAGATGCAATCGGTTGACACCTCCGGCGTCAACCCCGTTTCCAACCCACTCGATGCCACCCAGCGCCTGCGCAACGATGAGGTCACCGAAACCGATCAACGCAGCTTGTACCAGTCCATCGCTCCCGACACGGAAGGCGGTTTGTATCTGGTCCCGAGGGTGGTCGAGTGAGCACAGGAATTACTGAACGGTCGCTGTCTGAGCAGATTAAGGATCTGAAGACAGGCGAATACTCATCCCGGGAACTCACTGAAGCTTTCCTTGCACGGATCGAATCATCGAAGGCCCTGAACGCCTTTATCACAGTATGTGGCGAACAGGCTCTCGAAGCCGCTTCGTCAGCAGATGAGCGCCGGGCACAGGGAAGCGACGAACCACTGCTCGGCGTACCGATCGCACATAAGGACATTTTCTGCGAGAAAGGTGTAAGAACGTCTGCCGGCTCACACATGCTCGACAATTTCATATCACCTTATGATGCCACCGTGGTCAGCAAACTGCGGGATGCCGGTGTCATTTCACTCGGGAAAACCAACATGGACGAGTTCGCCATGGGTTCTTCGAACGAGGCCAGTTTCTATGGCCCGGTTAAAAACCCATGGGATGCGCTGCGTGTGCCCGGAGGCTCCTCTGGCGGATCCGCTGCTGCTGTTGCCGCCGGATTATGTAGCGCGGCAACGGGAACGGATACCGGTGGGAGCATTCGACAGCCGGCATCTTTTTGCGGGATCACCGGGTTGAAACCAACCTATGGTCGCGTTTCGCGCTGGGGGATGATCGCCTACGCATCAAGCCTGGATCAGGCAGGTCCCATGGCAAGGACGGCCGAGGACTGCGCCGTTCTTCTGACCCATATGGCCGAACAGGACCAGCGAGACTCTACATCCTCGTCAGTAGCTGCAGAAGACTATGCTGGCGCGCTTGAATCAGCAGTTTCCGGAATGAAAATCGGTATCTGCAAAGAGTTCATGGATGGCCTGGACACAGAAATCGCCGATATTCTCGATGCAAGCAGAACCGTGCTCGGCGAGCTGGGCGCAGAGTTCAAGGAAGTATCACTGCCTAACTCACATCTGGCGATACCTGCTTACTACATCATCGCGCCAGCTGAGTGTTCCGCTAACCTGTCGCGTTTCGACGGCGTCAGGTTCGGCTACAGATGTGATAACCCTGAAAACCTTGAAGACCTCTATAAGCGCTCCCGCAGCGAGAGTTTTGGCAGAGAAGTCAAAAACAGGATCATGGTCGGCGCCTTTGCCCTCTCGGCTGGATACTACGATGCTTACTATCGTAAGGCCCAGCAGATACGGCGGCTTATCAAGCAGGACTTTGAACAGGTCTTCTCCGAAGTTGATATGATTCTTGGGCCAACCACCCCGGGACCCGCTTTTCGGATCGGTGAAAAAGTAGACGATCCCAAAGCCATGTACCTGCAGGACATCTACACCATTTCGGCAAACCTTGCCGGACTACCTGCCCTTTCGATGCCCGCGGGCTTCAAAGCCGCAGAGGAAGGCTCTTTGATGCCCATCGGTGCTCAGCTGATCGGAAACTACTTCTCTGAAGCGAAAATTCTGAATGCTGCGCATCAGTATCAGCAGGTGACCGATTGGCACAAACGTCGTCCGGAGGCTGCACTATGAGTCATGAGTGGGAAACTGTGATCGGGCTTGAGATACACGTTCAGCTTTCTACCCGGTCCAAGATTTTTTCCGGTGCCAGCACGGCCTTCGGGGCAGAACCGAACACCCAGGCGAGTGCTGTTGACCTTGGGTTGCCCGGCGTACTGCCGGTGGTTAACGAAGCCGTGTTCCCCAAGGCGGTTGCCTTTGGTCTCGCTATCGGAGCCACAATCGGGCAGAGATCATGCTTTGATCGAAAAAATTACTTCTACCCCGACCTGCCCAAGGGTTACCAGATCACCCAAATGGATGAACCCATCGTCATGGGTGGCAGCGTGGACATCACTCTCAAGGATGGTTCCACCAAAACTGTTCGCGTGACACGCGCACACCTTGAGGAAGATGCCGGTAAGTCGCTGCATGAGGACTTCCATGGAATGACAGGTATCGACCTGAATCGCGCAGGCACGCCCCTGCTGGAAATCGTTTCCGAACCCGACATGCGCAGCGCTGAAGAGGCAGTCGCATACGCTCGCACAATCCACCAGCTGGTCACCTATCTTTCGGTATCCGATGGTGACATGTCTCAGGGATCGTTACGCTGTGATGCCAACGTTTCACTGCGCAAGAAGGGTGAAGATAAACTGGGCACCAGAACGGAAACCAAAAACGTCAACTCTTTCCGCTTCCTGGAGCAGGCCATCAGGCACGAGATCAGACGCCAACGAGAGATCCTTGAATCCGGTGGTCGTGTCGCGCAGGAAACCCGCCTGTATGACCCGGACAAGGATGAAACCCGTCCCATGCGAAGCAAGGAAACCGCTACAGACTACCGTTATTTTCCTGAGCCCGATCTGCTGCCGGTCATCATCGATGAAGCGTATATAAGTTCCGTAAGGGATCAGATGCCGGAACTGCCGGCACAGAAAAGAAAACGTTACATCGAGGACTGGCAACTACCGGACGACGATGCAGCACTTCTGTCCTCGGACCTGGGGCTGGCCAACTACTATGAAGCCTGCGTTAAAACCTGCGAAGAACCGATCCTGGCGGCAAACTGGGTTCGCGGAGATCTGCTGGGTAATCTGAATCGGGATGAACTAGATATCGAGGCTTGCCCACTATCTGCCCAGGAACTTGGAAATATTATTCAGCGGATCAAGGATGGCACGATATCCGGCAAAATCGCGAAGACGGTTTTTGCCGCACTCTGGGAAGGAGAAGCTGCTTCCGCAGATGAATATATCGACAGGGAAGGCCTGGTGCAGGTATCTGATTCAGGAGAACTGGAACCTGTCATTGACAGGATCATCGAAGACAATCCCAAACAGGCAGAGCAATACCGGAACGGAAAAACCAAACTGCTGGGCTTCTTCGTTGGGCAGGTCATGAAGGAAACAGGCGGAAAAGCCAATCCACAACAGGTCAACGAACTGGTCAGAACAAAACTGGGTTGAATAAATCAGGCCGGAATAAACCAGGCCTGATCTTAACTAAAACTGTTCTTTAATCGCCATAATGCGGGCAGCGTTGACACCGATGTCGCTTCTACCTACCCGAGACATGGATCTCAGATCGATTTTCGAACCATCACCCTCTGCAACCACGCGCACGATTACGTCATCCTTGAAACCAAACCAGAAGGTTGTCGCTGTCGCCTCAACACGCCCGGCTTCCACGTCGACTTCCGCCACTTTCATACCCATGGCTTCCAGCGTCGCAGCCGCCTTTTCGACGGCTTCAGCGACAGAAAGGTCAGAGATGATCGGTTTCACTTCAGGATAGGCTTCCATTGTCAGCGCAGCGAGCTCCTCTGCCGGCATATCTTCGGACCCATACTCAAACCCATTGGGAGACTGCTTGCGAACAGGCAACAGCTTGATAAACGCAGGCGGATTGGTGGTGTCCGTCGTAATGTCGTGAATCTGCGGCACTTCTCGTGCTTTCCCCATCTGCGGCGCAATCACACCTGCAGGTATCAGACTGATAATCAGGGCGATGATGACAAGGTTCCTGTCAGCCCCCTGGCCGTTTCGAATCGCGATCACCAGGTAGACCAGCCCGACAACAAATACCAGCAGACCACCAGCCATGGCAATCAGAAGACTGATCAGCGAAGGTTCAAGTGGCACTATAGAAAACTTGTAACCAAGTGGTCCCGTCAGCAGAATAACGAGCGCTACTATTGAGCAAACCAGTAAAGCACGCGTTGACAGTTTAAGCCGTTCCAAGGTCTCCCTCCTGTTCCCGTTTTAGGAATGTGAGTTTTAATACTGAGCAACTCAGCCTTTTCAATTGAAAGCGACGTATCGAGAGCAAAGTTATGGCATCTTCGCCGATTAGAATAAACGAGGCAACTGTCGACGAGCTGCAGATACTCAAAGGTATTGGACCCAAGCGTGCATCATACATCTGTCGCTACCGGCAGGAGATAGCACTCATTCGCAACACATTTGATCTGGCGGCCGCCACAGGTCTTAGCCTGAAAGCCGCGGAGCAAATGGCCAGTGAGATTTCATGGGAGACAGAAACACTGAGGACACCGACCCTCTGGCCAATGGGACTGATGGCTCTGGCATCTGTCTGGTTGATCATCCTGGGGTTCAACGAGCTTGTAAACGAACCGTTTGTTCCTCCGGCTGGGTATTACAATCTTGCCCTCGCCCTGATATTACTGGGTGGTTTCAGCGCCACCGGGGATATCGCTATTGCCGCAATACGGCACTATCCCGGCGAAACCAGCTGGGCATTTAAGATAGCCTTGCTCCTCGCAGCAAGCGGAATCCTGATTCTTGCAGGACTTATGATTTCAAGCCGGTTTATTAGCTTCAGTGATGCTTTCAACACAACACTGACCGCTACCACCCTGTTCATCGGCTACTGTCTTGCTATCGCATGGCAGATGTATGCACCCATGCTGATGATTCGGATTTTTATTGCTGACAAATCGATCAAACAGCTTGAGAAAGCCAGGCTATTCTATGATGCCAGCCTGCTGATGCTGCCATTATTCGCGATAGCCGCACTGGTGCTCTATAACTCGCCAGGGTGGCTCGAGGAAATATTCACAGTCTGGAGTCTGGTGGTTGCCACAATAGCGGCAAGGGAGTGGCTGAAAAGCGGTACCGCTTTCGTGACAATGCTATCGGACGAGGATCAGGGCAGGCTCAGATTCAGCTATATGAGGCACGGCGTGACCTGACAAATGGTGTGAGCCTGTAAAAGACTCAGACAACCTTGATATGCCAGGGCTCGTATCGAACACCGAACATATTATCTTTGGGATACCGTATATCCACATAACCCAGATCAACCAGTCGCTTGAACTCATCTGTGGATGCGAACGCCTCGGTAAAATTCTTTCTGCCAAAACCGACTTTGCCTACATCGAAGTCGCCGATACCGTGGTAAGAATGTCCCGGTGGCGCAAGGCTGCGAGAAGCCTTGGAGAGGTTTCCTTTCGACTGAATCGTCTTCGCCAGGAACAGATGTGACTGTTTGACGACACTGCGAATACCAGAGGTGAGCACAATACTGGAGCCCAGATCTTTCTGAAGCTGATCGTAAATGGCCTCGGAACCTCCCCGGTAGAGGAAGTGGCCTGTTCGGGCAACTTTCGTCCGTTCCCGTTCAGGGATAGGCGCAGAGATTTCCGTAATAACCTTATCCCCAAGAAACCCATACTGTCGGGCATTGGCAAAAAAGAGCTCTTCAAGAAAGTCCGTTTCCGTAGAAGTGAATTTACCGACACTGCTATAACGCTTTCCGTACTTCAGCATCTCATCAAAACTGACGACATTAAAATTGCCGTGACCAACCAGATTCTGTACGCGATCGAGGCGCTTGAAAGTCGAAATAAGAACCGGGTAGCGATCACGCTCCAGATAGACATCTTCCTGGTATGCATTCTCATAATCAGCCATCTTGGCGAGGTAATTATCGAGATAGTGATTCCAGTCGGGACTCGCTGTTGTGGCAAGGATTGGCGCTTCTGGAGATTGGCCGGTAAATGCACTTAGAAAATCTGATGCCCTGGGAGCAGGCGTGGACATGTACTCGATAGAACTGGCCAGTTCCTGGACGCTGGTATTCACATCCTCCAGATACCCTTCGAACGGATATGCTTCCGGCTTACTGACCGTGCGATGAGCGATCTGGCCGCTCATCGCGGCCACCGTACCAATGGAAAAGATCTTTAGAAAATCTCTTCGTTCCACAACCTGAAATCCCTTACGTGACTCGTCCTGAAGGACTATTCCTGAGGCGACTCATGGTACCCACTCAGCCACTAATTTTCTACTAAAGCAGTAGCTTAGCGTTGAGATTTGACGAAGTCTCTAACGCCCGCCATCAATAACGACCGTTTGTCCGGTCATAAAGCTGCCAGCCTTTGAAGCTAGGAAAACTGCTGCCCCTGCAATCTCTTCTGGCTCACCAATTCTGCGAAGATTGCTGTTGGCGGTAGCATTTTTCAGGGTTTCCGGATCTTCCCAGAGCGCCTTGGCAAAATCCGTGCGAATCAGGCCCGGTGCCAGCGCATTGGCTCGTATGTTGTGCGGCCCGAATTCCGTCGCAATATTGCGCGCCAGCGCCATATCAGCGGCCTTGGACACCGCATAGGTACCCAACACAGGACTGCCATTCAACCCACCAATACTGGAAACGATGAGGATGACACCATCCTTGCGCTCCACCATTTCCGGGATCACCATCTGGCAAAGCCAGTGATTGGACTTTACGTTTGAATCGAGAATCTTCTCGAAAGCGGTATCCGGAATATCCAGCATGGAACCATAAAAAGGATTCACTGCGGCGTTACAGACGAGTATGTCAATTTTGCCCAGCGCAGAGCGAGTCTCATTAACCAGATTCTCCATCTGTTCCTTATAGCCGATGTGGCAGGCTATCGGGGTCGCAGATCCACCCTGTCCATCCAGATCAGCGTTAATTGCATCGGCGACCTCACGGCAGGCATCTTCCTTCCTGCTCGAAATCACAACGTCGGCGCCGTGAAGCGCCATCTGCTCAGCGATGGCACGGCCAATGCCCTTCGTCGAGCCGGTAACCACGGCGACTTTGCCAGACAGATCAAAAAGGTTTTCCATGGGTATTCCCGCAAAAGATATAGAATCGGCGGAAACTACCGACTGGACCTTCGACTGTCAATCGGGGGGGGTGGTCACGATATTATTGCTCTCTACTCCACCGGAGCAGCATTCACAGGAGAAACAGGATGAAAGTTCGTATCTTTAGACAACGGGTCTCGCAGGTCCACGAGAGTGAAACAGAGATCAACGAATGGCTGGATGAAATGGGAGACAGCATTACCGTTAAGTTCATCGAACAATCCGCGTATCTGACGGATAACAGTGAGAATGGACAGCCTGGCTATGTGGTTTCCGTTTGGTACGAATAACCGAGATCAACTGATCTCTGTCACAACACCTCTGCTGACCACCATTGCCGGATGCTCAAGCACAGACAGGTCTTCCAGCGGGTTAGCGTTATAGACAACAAAATCGGCAGACAAACCGTTCCTGATCGCACCGGTAACTTCTTCGAGCCCTATGGCAGAGGCACAATCGGACGTTGCACTGCGCAAAACTTCCACCGGAGACAAACCAGCGAAGGCGGCAAACACGGGCAATGCCGACGGGAGGTCATGGTGATAGACATTCGGGATACCCGCATCGGTTGAGGCAATCAGGCGGACACCTGCCGACTTCATCCTGTCGTAATTGCCGCCAACCATTTTTACAAATGCTTCCTGCTTGAATCTCTTCCATCCAGAATTGATCGTCGGCGACACCCATACGTTGTTTTTCGCCAGTTCATCCACGACACTCTGCTCAAACTGTTTTCCCCAGCCTTGATCTCCGACCCAGGAACAATGCTCGACCGTGGTGACGCCTGCCTCAGCCGCCTGACGAATCCCGTTTGTGCCATGACAGTGCGCGGCTACGTGATAATTGCGAGCACTCGCTTCCTTGACGATTTCGCGGACCGTTTCATCTTCGAACTGGCTGTCTTTCGGCGCGGAACCTGGCGTAATGTTCCCGCCCGTCACCATGACCTTGATCAGATCAACACCCTGCTTGTCCTGACGATCCAGGACTTCCAGTGCCTGCTCCGTTGAGCCGGCCTCGCCGCCCCAGAAATGGCAGTGCCCGCCTACTGACGTAATCGGCTGGCCGGCACAGATAAGTCTGGGACCTGTCACCTCTCCACGGGCAATCTCGTCACGAATCTCCAGTTCAAGATACTGACCACCACCGAGGTCTCTTGCTGTTGTTATTCCTGCACGCAGCATGGATTCAGCACGTTGACGCATGTCGGCAAGTAACTGGTCACGCCCCGGCAGAGTCTGGTCGTCTGGATTCCTGACGGCAGGGTCCAGACAAAGATGAATGTGCGCATCAATGAGACCTGGAATGGCATAACAGCCAGAAAAGTCACGGCTGTCTGAGTTGGTGCTGTCTGAAAACAGACCATCCGTTACGCACAGATCGCCTGATGTCAGCGAGTCACCAAGACCGTCCCAGTACTGCAAATTCCTGTAGCGCATGGTTGTCGTTTCTCTTTATGGACTATTGTCGTTTCTCGTTATAAACATAGAGTGATGACATCACAAAGTTGAAAACACTCGCAATGCCAACACCAGTTATCAGCGCAACCAATCGATGCTCGTCAAAGAACAGCACATGGGAGGTGAGCAGATAGTAGACACCCCAGTTGATGGAAAAACCAAAAAGGCTGGCCAGAACAAACTCAACCCACTGCTTTCCCTGGGGCCTGCGTTTTCTTTCACCAAAGGTCGTTATCCTGTTCAGAAGCCAGTTCCAGCTGACTGCCGGCCAGAAAGACAACCCTCGCGCAACCTGGTGAGGCGCGCCCATCATTTGGAAGAGATAATAAAAGAACAGGTCAACGATAAAGCCACTGGCTCCAACCAGACCGTAGCTGAAGAACTCACCCGACGTACCGAAGCGCGCCGTATAAAGCCGCCTCAGATGACGAAGAAACTTAAGCTGCTGCGCCAGGTTGAGTTTACTCTCTCCGATCTCACGATCCACAAAGCGAATCGGCACTTCTACGATTCGTGAAAAGCTGCCGCGAACCATCAGTTCCAGGCCAATCTTGTAACCAATCGGATTGAGTCGCTCGTAGTCACTAATACACTTTCGGTTAAGCGCAAAGAACCCCGACATCGGATCCTGGCAGGCAACAAGAGGCCGGGTAATAAGCGTTGCCACATGGGAATTCAGAAAGCGATACAAACTCCAGTCCCGATCAAAACTTCCTCCCGGCACATAACGGCTGCCCAGAACGAAGACCTCTCCATCCTGCTGCAGTGCCTTCAACATCTGGGGAACCATCTCCGGTGGATGTGACAGATCTGCATCCATGACCACGACCAGATCATTAGCAGCCGCTTTGATTCCATCAATAACGCTGAGGGAGAGATCCTTGTCTCTGCCTGCCGGCTGCAACAGCCGAATCGGGAGTTTTTCAGCAAGATCGCTGACAATCTGGACGGTATCGTCCGGCGAGTTGTCATCTGAGATCAACAACTCATAGTCAATACCGGCGTCTACCATGACATCATGCAGCCGTTCAGCCAGCAGGGTGATATTACCCGCTTCTCGGTAGGTCGGGACGACGATACTCAACATGACAGTTTCATTCGCAGGTGAGAGCCGTCTTAATCCGTTGATCGAGGTCAGATTGTAACCCTAATTGATCATAGGTCGACTGCAACAGACAGGCTGCGGGGTTATCCGGATGGGGATACAAAGCGATAGACGATTCAAGATGTCCTCTGGCTGCCCTGTAGTCGGCTTCATCCAACAGTTCAATCTGCCCGCGGTAGGCGGAAATCAGCGCCCTGATTTTTCTCGGAGCCTGGCTCGAAACCATTTGCTCTGCCTGTTCTCCGATGTTGCGCAAATGTTGCTTCCCTGCTTCGTCATTTGTGATTTGGCCCATGATTTCCAGGATAACCAACTTGCCTGCCAGCGTTGTCTGTAAAAGATTCAGGATGCGAGTTTCTTCCAGCTGCACGGGGTTACTGAACAACTGCAGACCAACATGCTGCCGGGTCAACACAGACAACTGTTGAAACAGCAAGTCTCTTTCGTGACCATTGCGCAGAGTATCGCTGCTATCCAATTGCACCAGGTATTCGATATAGCCATGCATCTCACCATCGCAGGCAAAATCTGCGGGTACATTATGCTCGTAGACCAGCCCTCGATTCAGCGTCAGTGCACCATGGGTCGTGCTGTAAACGGGCTCATCTGACGCCCGAATGAAGTCGCTTCTCAGCTGGTCCTGCCTTGCTCGGGGTGCAAAAGGTGAGATCAGACGGTTGGGAAACACCAGATTGTTCCAGCTTCTGAGCTCCAGATCGGTACGGTCACCCCGGACATAGTGCAGGTACCCTATCAGTCCGACCCCACTATCACCTTCCACAAACAGCACAGAGTCGCGAGGTACCTGGCGCAGGACCATCTCGCCATAGCGTTCTGCAAAACTGTTTTGCGTAGTGGCGATGGAAGGATAACTACCTATGAAGGTAAGTCCGCAGGCGACAGCAGGAAGAACAGCTCGTGACCATGCTGCCAGGGTTTCGAGGGATGAAAGGAGCCACTGCAACCCAATACCCATCCAGAGCGCGAGGGCCAGGTAAGCGACGACGGGATAGGGAGCAAAAATCGCAACCCTGAATTCATTGAACTCAAAACCGAGCAGGAGATTCAGCAGCGTGGTACCACTCAGGTAAATCAGAACGAGCGCTACGGAGACCGACACGGGTTGAACTCGAAAGCTTCGGAGCAGACCAGCCAATGCCAGAGCGCCCAGAAGAGGATGCAGCTCGTTAGCTGACTGAATCAGAAGCCAGGACTGATAGTGCAACCTGTCACTCAACCCAGCCAGCTCACTTTGATCATTGTAGGCAGCTCGGGAGACATACTTCAGAAACTCATCGAGAGAATCAACAGCGCCATACACCGCAAACGCTGGCATATCCTGAAACAGAGACAGATAGGGTAATAACCCGACTGACAATCCGAGGAAAAGTCCAGCCAGCCTGATCGGCTGGCGGATCACTTCAATCAGAAGCTTCCACCTCGGGAAGATGATGGCAAAAAGCCCGGGTGTTGCCAGAAGATGCAACGGCCAGTGATTGGAGAGTGCCAGGCCATAAACCACCGACAAGCACAGAAGGTCTGAATACTGCCCGCTTTCCCTGAATCGGATGGCAAAGAATGTACACGCAAGGAACATCAGAACCGTAAGTGAATAGACTTCAACGATAATTGCCTGTGACCAGAACGTCAGGGAAAGACCGAAGCAAACCGCCACTGTGACGGATATTATCGTGTCGCGAAGGAGTTGACGGGCAACCAGAAAGAGAAGTGCGCAAGCGGCGCTCGCAGACAAAGCCGACAGAAAGTTCGCGGCAAAGACACCCGACCCGAATAGCGGTAGCGCCACAAACTGCTGACACGCGAGCACAAACAACGGATATCCTGGCGGATGACCGATACCACCATTGTGGCAGACCATCTGAAACAGTCCGGCGTCTTCCAGGGTTATAGAATTTGGCAGGGTAACGAGATAACAGAACAGCGTTATCCCGAATACGGAAAAGACACCGACAGACTGCTGGAAGGATTGATCCCTGATCATGGCAACATGATACCCATGTTCCCACCCTGCCAAGAAGTTCTGAATCAGCTGTTTAGTCTTACGATTTCCTGGAGCCCGGTGAGAATAAGATCTGGTACGACTTCATCAAACAGCTTTTCGCGATTGAACAACTGTGCAAAACCGCCTGTACCAACAATGAGCGGCGGGTCATCGGGAAATTCTTCGTCCGAGATCCGTTTTGTCAACTCACGCACCATGCCTACGTTCGACCAGTAAAGACCTGACTGGATACTTTCGATGGTGGTGCGACCCAGAGCTGTACGCGGCGGCAGGATCTCCACAGCAGGTAACTGAGCCGTTCTTTCTTCCAGAGCCTCCATGGCAAGGCGTACCCCCGGGATGATGTTGCCGCCCATGAACTGCTTGTTTTTGCTGATAGCGCAAAGCGTCGTGGCTGTCCCAAAGTCCGCCACAATCAGGTTACGATTAGGGAACATGGTTACCGCACCAACGGCATCGGCAATTCTATCGGCACCTACTTCTTTGGGGTCCCGGTACTGAATCTTCAGCCCGGTTTTAATGCCTGGCCTCAGCACCAGCGGATCCAGAGAAAAGTATTTCTGACAACTGGCACGAAGAGAATAAAGCAGGTCTGGCACTACGCAGCAGATGGCGACCTGAGTCACTTTATCAGGGTCCACGTTGTTTTCACGAAGCACTGACCTGAAAAACACTCCGAGTTCATCAGACGATGAACGCAACTGCGAAGTACGACGGAACTGAAAAGCCAGGTCATCTCCGTCAAAAACGCCACCGAATACCTGACTGTTACCAACATCAAGACAAAGCAGCATGAGCTATCTCACCGGTACGTTATCAATCAGGCGAACGGGATTGGATTGTGTTCCCATGAGTACCGCCCCGAATCGACGACCTGCCCTTGTGGTCACATAATCCACTTCGAAACCAGCACCACGCAACTCAGCAGCAATACTTTCATCATCACCACCCAGAGACAGTATTCGGTGGAACTTCGGGGACCGGCTCCTGTCACACGCCGACAGATTAAGGTTACGAGAACTCATTGCCAGACCATCGGCTTCACGAACAATCGGACAGCCGACAATCTCAACGTCCATAAAGAAAGCGTCGACCATGCCGCGAATCAACTCCAGCTGCTGATAGTCTTTTTCACCAAAGTAGGCTTTGTCCGGTCGCACCAGATTCAGGAGCTTCATGACCACTGTCAGAACACCCGTGAAGTGTCCTGGCCGATGCTCTCCGCACAATTCACCGGAAAGGACTTTCTCGTCTACTTCGTATGAGAAGTCATCCGGATACATCTGGTCATAATCCGGCAGGTAAACCGCAGCCACACCTGCGGCTTCAAGCTTATCCAGATCTGAATCCAGAGTATCCGGATAGTTATCAAGGTCATTAGCATTGTTAAATTGTGTGGGGTTAACGTAGATGCTGACGATTGTCGTCTCTACCTCCAAATTGGAAGCATAGACCAGCGACAGATGACCATCATGTAGCGCACCCATGGTGGGCACAAAACCGACGCTGCCACTTAGAGTCTCTCGGTAAGCCTTGAGCTCGCCAATCGATTTCAGCAGTTTCATCCGTAGGTTTCCTCTGGTGACGGGAAAGCCTTGTCAGAAACGTCGTTGTGGTAGTTATTAAGAGCCTGACTGACCACATCGTGCACATTCGCATAACGGCGCAGGAATTTGGGTGAGAACCCGGGGTCTGTGCCAAGCAGATCATGCAGAACCAGCACCTGACCGTCAGTGTAGGGACCCGCTCCAATACCAATGGTTGGGACATTAACTCGACGCGTCAGACAGTCACCCAGTTTGTTCGGAACACACTCAAGCACAATCGCAAAGCATCCGGCTTCTTCAAGTTTTGCTGCGTCTTCGAGTATCTTGTTCGTGCTGGCTTCATCTTTACCCTGCACCCGATGACCGCCAAGATTATGAATGGACTGAGGCGTCAGCCCGAGATGTCCCATGACCGGGACCCCGGCTTCGACGATCTGTCTGATGATCGGCAGCTGATGGTCAGCACCTTCAATCTTGACGGCATTGGCACCCGCCTGCATCAGCGACTGAACCGCATCCATGGCCGCATCGATGCCTCGCGAACAGGTCAGGAACGGCATGTCCGCGACAATAAACTTGTCAGGTGCGCCTCGGGCGACCGCGGCAGTATGCAAAGTCATCATCTCCACCGTCGCATGGACGGTAGATTCAAAACCGTGCATCACGACAGCTAACGAATCGCCTACGAGAATACAGTCAACGGGTGACTCATTAAGAATTTTTGCAGACCACGCGTCATAACAGGTCACCATTGAAATGGGACTGCCGGACTGCTTCTGCTGTTTAAGGGATAAAACGTTCGCGGGACGCGAATGCTGGCACTTACTCATGCTCATGGGTACCTGTCCTTTTGGATCAAGTCCAACCTGTTAATGGTTTAGTTTGTAGTTTTGACTTTGCCGGTCCCTGTCCTTCACAAGAGAAGGATCAACGCCGACGGCCAGAACTATAGAAAAAAAGAAAAACAGTGTCCAGAAAGTACGATCAAAGAGAAAAAGCGCCGGGGGTTTGACTGGCCTGACCATTCATGGTTTTCTGCAACATTTCTGCCGCGGTAACCCCATGAAATATCACACTATTTTCTCTGCCCTGCTGTGCCTGGGTCTATTGAGCACGCCGGTTTACGCTGAAGATATCACCAAACGACTGCAGGAATACCTGCGTATTGATACGGTCAATCCACCGGGGAACGAAAGCCGGGGTGTCACTTACCTCGCCGGTTTACTGGAAGAGGCGGGCATTTCGTATGAGACCGCTGAATCGGCACCCGGTCGGGGTAACATCTGGGCACGCCTTGAAGGCGGCGACGAACCCGCTCTGATCCTGCTACACCATATCGATGTCGTACCTGCAGAAGAGGCTTATTGGGATTTCCCTCCGTTGTCCGGGCATATCCATGAGGGCTACATCTATGGTCGCGGTGCCATCGACACCAAAGGCCTTGGCATGGCGCAACTTCAAGCATTTATCGCCCTGAAGAAAAGCGGCAGAGCGCTCAACCGTGACGTGATATTCATGGCCACCGCAGACGAGGAAGCCGGCGGTCTTTTTGGCGCTGGCTGGCTCCTCGACAACAGACCGGAGATATTCGAAAACGCAGGTTTCCTGCTCAATGAAGGTGGCAGCGGTACGATGCTGCACGAGGATGCCGCTTTCAATATCGAAGTCACCCAGAAGGTTCCGCTCTGGCTCAGACTTACCGCGACGGATGAACCCGGCCATGGGAGTTCGCCCCGTGTCACCAGCTCAGTGAGACGAATTATTCGTGCAGGCCAGAGAGTCTCGGAAACCACGTTTGAGCGGCGAGTCATCCCAGAGGTTCAGACCTACTTTGCTGCACTGGCCCCTTATCAACAGGGCGAACGACAGCAACTCATGTCAGACATCAGCAAAGCACTGGACAATGAGGGTTTCATGCTCGCGCTCCAGCTGGATGAGCCATGGCGGGCAGCACTGTTGGGTAACACCTGCTCTCTGACAACTCTGGAAGGCTCAAACAAGATCAATGTCGTGCCGCCAACGGCCTCTCTGGAACTGGACTGTCGCCTGCTCCCCGACCAGAATCCAGATGAGTTTGTCGCAAAGCTGGAAACCATCATTAACGACGACCAGATACAGATCACGCGCATCCTCAGTTTCACACCCGCGAGTAGCGACACCGACACACCACTGTTCAGAGCCATTGAAACGACGGTCGCCATGAACTTTGAGAATTCGGTCATTATCCCCAGTGTCTCGACTGGATTTACAGACAGTCACTTCTTTCGAGACAGGGGTATCGTCAGTTACGGCTTCGCGCCCTTTTTCTTTCTGCCCGGTGAGAGAACGGGTGTGCACGGCAACAACGAGAGAATTTCCATCGCCAACCTGGAACGAGGCGTTGATGTACTGACCGATCTGTTGTTTGTTTTCGCGACTGACTAGCTTCTGCTATTATTCGCGCGCGCAACATCCATACGTTGGGCCTATAGCTCAGTTGGTTAGAGCAGGAGACTCATAATCTCTTGGTCCCAGGTTCGAGTCCTGGTGGGCCCACCATAATTTCGCGTCGTGATCGTGGTGATATTTGGATCTACCCGATTAACGGGGGATACCGGCTCTACCCACTTAACGGGGGATGGGGCAATTCATTAAACTCCCTAAACACGATTGATAATGCCATCCCATCCA
>CBFIJB010000020.1:0-62428 GCA_965662805.1 Candidatus Azotimanducaceae bacterium
CAAAATTGGTTCCGGATATTCTACGATGCGGAGTGTGATTTATGAGAATCGGCAAGTGGCATCTCCTGATTTTGTTTCTTGCACCTTCGAGTGTTCTCGGACAATACGATAATGAGCCTGATGGCTTTCGGGGACTGACTTGGAATAGTCGCCCACCTGGCGATTTTTTTCTCAATCCCACGGAATCGTTCTTAGACGAGGATATAGAATACTTCGAAAATCCGCATGAGAAGCTCTCGTTGGGACGGTTCCCTATAGTTAGTGTTATTTACGATTTCCATAGAAAATGGGGATTAGTTTCCGGTGCACTTCATTTTTCTCGAAATTGTGACGCAATCTACGAGCTGGTCGAAACGAAGTTTGGCAAACCTACCCAGAGGCCTGTCTGGGAGGTTTTGGGTATCACGACCTCGAACCTGAGTTGGAAAGGTTCAAAGACCAAATTAGTGTTCTCGTCAGACAGTTTGCCAATCTCGTCAGATATCTTGTCGTTCTCGTCAGGCATTTTGTCACATGATCTGTGCAGCCTTCGGTATTTTGATACCGAGCACTTAAAGAGGCGAGAGACCAATCGTAAAGAGGATCTGCAACAGTCGCTCGATGAGTTATAGGCTCGCCTACGACCCCACTTTGCAGAGATACTAGCAACCAGCTCTTTTTTAAATTGGCTTCTGATGTATCTGGGCTGTTACTACAAATAAGCAGAGCAGCTAGTAGCCCCCCGGGGGGGGTGGGACGAGAGTGAACCCAATGATCAGCTTCACCAACGCAAAGTAATTTTCGAGGTACTCAGTAGTAAAGATGGACTTATTGCGGACTTAAAATGGCAAAGGGTCTGGATTCAGACAGGTGAAGACTGGGTAAGTTATTGAAAATTATGGTCGGGATGAGAGGATTTGAACCTCTGACCCCTGCCTCCCGAAGGCAGTGCTCTACCAGGCTGAGCTACACCCCGACACGCCTGCAGGTGACCTGCAAGGCTGC
Organism: Candidatus Azotimanducaceae bacterium; assembly: GCA_965662805.1. Classification (GTDB taxonomy): domain Bacteria; phylum Pseudomonadota; class Gammaproteobacteria; order Pseudomonadales; family Azotimanducaceae; genus UBA9659. The sequence goes on from CBFIJB010000020.1 coordinate 985, forward strand.
GCATTTTAACAGATATTCCGGCTATTTCTTCTCTAACCGACGCTTCAATCGCCACCATTGAAACAGATTATAGGCATCCGAAAATCTTGACCTCTCATTGGCCGAGCCAAGGACGATGACATAGTGTTCGACGTTGTTTACCGCCGCGCTGAGTATCAGACAGCCACCGGCCCGGTTGGTGTAACCGGTTTTCACTCCAGAGAAATCCCCCAGAAGCTGATTGGTATTGTTCCAGACCACGGATTTTGAATACCCTTCCATCGCCTGGATGTTCACTTCAATGGAAGGCGTAAAGACGATCGTCCTGACCAGGTCATCCTGCATCACCCTGCGAGTGAGGATGAGCAGGTCTGCAACAGTCGATACGTTTTCGCCGGTTCCCATGGGGTCAACGAAAGTCGTTCCGGACATGCCGAGTGTTATCGCCGCCTCATTCATTCGCTTCACGAACCTTGCAGAGGGTGTTGAACCATCCTTGGGCAAACGCCGACCCGCGTGCTCTGCCAATGCCCAGGCGGCATCATTACCTGAAGGCAGCATCATTGCATGAAGCAACTGTCTTTCAGTGAGTCTGTCGCCAACTTCAAGTAAAGCCGAGGTCCCAGGTTCCTCTGATGCCCGCCTGGATACTGAGACCTGCGAGTCGAGAGACGCATCATCGAGAAGCTCTCGCGCAACCCACAGCGTCATGACTTTAGAAAGGCTCGCTATCTCATGAGATTGAGTGACCCCATGCCCTGCAAGCAACTCGCCCTGTTCGTTGCCTATCCCCCACGCTTCTGAAGTTATCATTGGTGGCGCGGTCAATTCAGGCGCAGCGAAGCCGGACACCGCGGGCAACAGTACCAGCCAGAAAACGATTGTATTTAGCGATCTGTTAGACATACTTTTCGCATGATATCCCGGTCCACCAGCCTCTGGGGAGAGTCGCAGTACATCGCCAGTCCCGCATCCGATTGGTTCTGGATCATTTTGTCACCTCTTTGGGCCATCGCCCTGGGATGGCTGATGTCCCGGTGGCTTTTCCAGGAGACGATCCGTGTCTTCGATGTTACCGAGACTGGTGCTTTTTTCTTTTATATGGCCCTCACGCAGGGTCATCTGCTGATTACCGTAGCAAGGACGCACTTTAATCACGAGGTCTTTGATCGATTCTACTGGCGCTTTACACTTGCACCCATTCTTATCTTTGCCGCGGCCTACTCCAGTCATTGGGCATTCGCTGGTCTTTTCGTTCTGATGGTGTTCTGGGACGTGTACCACTCATCACTACAGGTTTTCGGCCTCGGCAGGATTTACGACCGAAAAGCAGGCAATGATCCCAGCCAGGGACGCTATGCCGACTACCTCCTTTGCGTCGTTATGTACGCCGGCCCGGTACTGGGAGGCGCCCTCATCGCGTCTCATCTGGCGGCCTTTTCGGAATTTGATCAGGTCGAAGTAATCAACCTTCTAAGCATGACGTTTGACGGACAATTACTGGCTTCTGTTCCTGGGATCATTGCGCCTTACCAGACATTGATCTCAAACATGATGATTGCTGCAGGCGTGATTGGTGTGACTGCGTTCGTGATAAGCACCTATCAGGCAACAAAGCGTGGCTATCGGCTGCCACCACAAAAACTCGCCCTGTTCCTGACGACAATGGTCGCCTGTATCGCAGCCTGGGGCTTTAACAGTTTCGCCATGGGCTATCTTATTGCGAATGTCTTTCATGCGATTCAGTATTTCGCTCTGGTCTGGTGGCTGGAGGACAAAACACTGAGAAGAACTTTACCTTTACACCGTATTCCCAGATTCCTGCTGTTTCTGCTCGTACCCATTGCGCTTGGGCTTATTCTGGTTTCTGTAGACTCCCATCTGGCCAGATCGCTGTTGGTTACCTGTGCGCTCATGCACTTCTGGTGGGACGGATTTATCTGGTCGGTTAGATCTGAAGCGGGATTCAGACCATGAATGCGGAAAAAAAGAACCCGGAAAGCAGACAAAAGAAGGCCTACATTGACAGACTTTTCTTCTCGGGTGCGATCGCATTCCTGCTTTTCGTATTCTTCGTACAGATTAATCGAGACAGCACGATAGAACCTGCGCCTTCCTCTGTCCCTCCAGCATCTGATTCGACCTCTTTGCCGGCACCCGTGCTGACGCATCAGGACGTGCTGGTAACACCTCAGGTAACAGAAAACTCAAGATACCCGCAGCCCGCCATGGACTATTTTGCGGAGATCGCCTTTCAATCGGAACACCAGGCGCTCGAACCCAGGATTAGAAAGTGGACAGACGACATCAGCGTAAGAATCGAGGGTAACCCGACAAGCGAAGACCTGCTGGCGTTAAAACAGACACTTGAGGAGATAAATTCACTGCAGAGTGCTATCCACATGGAGATCGGCTATTTCGAAACCGACCTCATCATCTATTTCCAACCAGAGAGCACATTCAAATCTATAAACGCCAATTATCAGGGATACAATCTGGGCTACTTCAGGGTTCGCTGGATTGAAGACGAGATCTATGCCGCCCAGGTATTTATTGATACACAGACCACGAACCAGCAGGATAGAAATGGTTTGATCAAGGAAGAGATCGTACAGTCCCTCGGTTTGATGAACACATCGGACCGCTACAAGGACAGCATATTTAATGATGAGCAGGACCACTATGTGTCTAAACTGAGCAACCTTGATCGTATGCTGGTCCGGATGCTGTACGAAGAAGCGGTGCTGCCGGCAATGACGCCCGAAGAGGCACTGAACACACTTTCAAATCTCAAGTAACAGAGCTCATGGCAGGGATTCCAAAACACTCCGCACTGATATTCATGACCGGCGCAACGATTCTGGGTATCGAACTGGCTGCAAGCCGTTACATGTCACCCATGTTTGGTTCAAGTCTGTACATCTGGGGGGCGATTCTATCCATCACGCTGATCTGCCTGTCTGCCGGATACAGCCTGGGTGGGCGAATCGGTTCGAATAGACCGGAACCCATAAAGACTCTTATGCTCTTTGCTGCGATCTCTGCCACCTGGGTGGGCGTGCTGCCTTTTGTTCACAGACCGGTAGCGGAACTTGCGCTATGGGCCGGCCCGATGATGGGGCCACTTGTTGCTTTCCTGTTTCTTTTTGCATTACCTGTCTTACTGCTCGCCACAGCCACGCCGATCGCTTTTGCCAGCAACCTCCGGGAAGACCACGACGAGGAAGGCGCGTCAAAAACGATTGGTGACCTGTTCGCAATAAGTACACTCGGCTCCGTTGCGGGCGCACTGTTTACTGCCTACTTTCTTATTCCTGAATTCGGTTTAAGAGCAACTTTCTTCATTCTCTCGGTGATCCTGTTCGCAACCATCGCCCCCTATGTTTTCCGGGGCATCTATCTGCGCACAACCACGAACCTCGTGATTATCGTCGCCCTTGCTCAGTTCATGAGCGATCCCAGCTCAGGCGAGGGATTGCGAGAACCATTCCAGTTTATTTACAAGACATCCTCACAGTATGGCGAAGTCGCCGTCGTGGAAAACAAGACAGACGGCAGCCGTATCCTTCTGCTGGATGGCACCACGCAAAACTGGCTTGGAGGTGAAGACTTTGGGCAAAGCCTGTTTGAACACAATGTGGTTATTAATGGTCAGCTCGATCAGTACGACATCGCCAACAGACGCGCGCTTGTGCTTGGGCTCGGCGCCGGGGCTTTTACCCGTGACCTGATCCATCGTGGCTTTGAGGTAGACAGCGTTGAGATCGACAGGAAAATCGTTGAGGTCGCCCAGGAATTCTTTCAGTTTCCGCGGGAACTGCCCGTACATGTGCAGGACGGCAGAACCTACCTCGAAGAAGCCGTTAGTGAGAACAGGAAATACGGGGTGATTATCCTCGATATCAGCGGTGGCGGCAGCCAGCCGAATCACCTGTTTAATCTTCAGGCTTTTCAGGCGATATCGAAGCTGCTGTCGGATGACGGTGTGCTGGTGACCAATCAACTGCTGACCCTGGCGCCGTCCAATAACCAGCTGGCCCTGCATTCATTGGCGGCATTGCAGAAAGTATTCCCGGTCGTGCGAGCATTTGATTGTTTCCCCGAGGAACCGGACAACCATCTGACCAATATGGTGGTGTTTTCCTCTCAAACGGCACCTCGGAATAAGCGTTTCAGATCGAGGATCAACGAGACAATGTACGAGGCGGATGTCGCCAATGTACGACCCCTGTCCGATGACTGGAATCCTTCCAGCCGTTGGTCCATCGACGTCAACCGCCAGTGGCACGTGAACGTCATTAACTGGCTTGGACCGGAAGCCGTCATCCCGCTGTGAGTTGACCCATGAAGATTATTAACCTCGGATCATGCTGCATTGATCATGTCTACGAAGTGGATCACTTCGTTCAACCCGGCGAGACACTGCTCTGTCACCACTACGATATTCATCCGGGAGGCAAAGGTCTCAATCAATCCATCGCCATTGCTCGAGCCGGTGAATCGCCAATACACGCGGGCAAAATCGGTTCTGATGGACTGCTGCTCAAGCAGGTACTGGACGATTCCGGGGCAGATACTTCGAGGCTGATTGTGGATTCTGAAGCGAAAACAGGTCACGCGATCATCCAGGTTGATCCCGGTGGAGAGAACTCTATTGTTCTCTATGGTGGCAGCAACCGACAGATCACCGCGGAAGAAATAGACGACACACTCAAAGACTGTGTTGAGCGGGACATTCTGGTGCTACAGAACGAGATCAGCGGCACCGACTTCGCCATGAACGCCGGGTTCGAGAAAGGAATGCGCATCATTTTCAATGCTGCGCCCATGACAGTTGATGTTCTGAGATACCCGCTCCATCAGATCGATATGCTCATCATCAACGAGATCGAGGGCGAGGCGCTGGCCTCTGCCAGCGAACCTGACACGATTATGGCAACCCTGCGTGGTCAGTTCCCGGAACTGAAGCTCGTACTGACCCTGGGTTCAGAGGGTGTGGTCTATTCGGACGCCAGCCAGATGATCCGCGTCGCAGCACCACAGGTAGATGTATTGGATACCACCGGCGCAGGAGACACGTTTACCGGTTATCTGATTGCGGAATACGCCAGAGACACGCCGATGAGGGAAGCTCTGGAAATCGCCTGTCAGGCAGCGGCCGTCAGTGTGACTCGCAAAGGCGCTGCAACCTCGATTCCCGATAGAACCGAGGTTGGCATAAGCCCAGCCTGACTGGCAGGGCCAGCGCTAGAACAGCAGATTACAGGAGATAGAATCTACGGTCTGGTTGCCGATCGGCGTCGTGACCCGCCCGGTGATTGTCCCACCGCCACCAGCACCCGGAATTACCGAGAAGGAGGTTAATGTAGTGGCGGTTGATCCAACCGTGACCGTACCTGAGTGAACACCACCGGTCGTCGGCCCTGGGTCGGGGAAATCAACCGCAATACCGCCCACCGAGACCAGAGAGCAGCCGGACCTGTTATCAGATTCGATCTCAACCGTTGTGCCGTCCGGCAACTGACCGTTGTACTTGTCGGTAAACCAGAACGTACCTGATGTATAAGTCGTGGTCAGTGTTGGCACCGTGCCAGCAATCGCTCGCTCAGATACGCCTGGGAGTACCTGGTTAGCACCGGTTCCCACGGTAAAGTCTGTCACTGACGTTCCGTCATTCTCTTCTACGTTGATATTCGCCCGGTATTCACCGCTGATACCTGTCGACACACCCGTGATTGCAACATTACTGATCGTGGCCTGAAGCCTGTGATTACCGGCCGGACTTTCTGCTACGGCGAAAATCAGATCCGTCGTGAAAGACAGGGTTACGTCAGATGCGGTACAGGTAACAGGACCATCGCAGGCAGCATCGAGAGCTATCTGCGTGCCACCGACAAAGATCTCGACGGCACCCGTTGTATAGTTACTGACATCAAAACTGATGTCATATTCTGCCTCACTCGTTGAGAACGGGCTCGGGATACTGAACAGGGACACATCTTCTTCCTGGTCCGTTGTTCCAGGTGTCGCGTCAAGTACGGATGTATCAATTCGCGCACCGACAGTATTGTCCAGCTCCACTGCGTTAGCAGTGATTGCTGTCCAGTCTTCCGGCGCCGCAACCGTCTCGGTAATGGCATTACCGCCCTGGTTGGCGATGCCCTGAATGATCTCACCATAGCCGAAGGTACCACCGGTCGGACCTCTGAAATCGGTTTCCGCAAAGCTGCCGGCAAGCAGAATCTGGACCGACGCGCTGATGTTCAACGTATCTGTGGTACAAACCACGATGTCAGCGGTCGCAGGATCGTTGTCGTGGTCCTGCAGGGGCGTCAGACAACGACTGCCGTCGTAAATGCCATTACCCACATCCAGCACCTTGTCATCATCGAAGTCGATGAAAAGGTCTTCCTCACCGCCGTCCTGGTAACAATAGGTTTCCGCCTCAGTGGAGTCGTCTCCATCGCCAGATTCGCCGACGATCGTCTGAGGTCCGTAACAGTAGGGATTACTCTTTTCACGCGCTTCCAGTGGCGCATCTGTACCGAGACCTGCATCGCGATAAGGACCTACCGTACCCGCCGTGGACGACTCACCATTCACGTCACCGCGCACATTGTCTTCGTTTTTGTCGAACACAACTTCCGTCAGATCAACAAATTCTTCACCGAAGTCATACTCATCATTACCGTTCACATCGATGAAGCTTTCCTCGCCACGCGCATAAGCCAGGATCGTAGATCGAGCACCATAGGGTTGACCCATGCCACCAAGATAAGCCGGTGCCGCGATACGCTCCGGAGAAACGTCATTGCCAACATCAGAGAAAGCCTGGTTCACCGTCAGAGAGGTATTTGAGGCAATCGCGCTGACCGTGCGAACTTCGCGATGTACCTTGAGGCGATCGCCCACTGCCAGCTGTTCCAGGAATCGCGTGCCAACGCCCGCGACCTTGGTCGTTCCGTCAGGATTGATGGATCCCGAGATCTGTTCAACATTGTCACGCGCCGGCGCCAGACAAGGTGTTCCCTGAACATCCAGGAACGGCTCTGTGGCGACACCCGGATTCAGGATGACATAGCTTGAAGTACCGTCATCTTCTTCATCCAGCCAGAGTCGACGATACGAGATGCTCAGAGCATCACCGTTGACACAGGTAATACGGTCAATGCCGTTGGACAATTCATTGTAGCCAACACCTTCAACAAGGGGTGTCGCGCCATCATAAACTGTGAGGATTTCCTTAACGCGGTAATCCGTGAGTGCAACACCGCTACTGACCGTTGATGCTTCGTTGTAGATAATCTCGCTTGGGCAGTTGTCCGCATCCAGCGTCCTGAATCTCACTTCCGTGTTGTTAGGAGACTTGGGTTCTGTCGTCGTAAAGACCACGGAACAGTTACCGTTTACCGTCTGGCAGTTACCGTCGATATCGCCCAGCTCGGCAGTAAATTCAACGAGCGTGCCGTCTGGAACCGGTCGGTTGAAGAAATCTGCCAGGTCGACCTGTATCGACGCCTCCTGGGTATTGTAAAGATCCCCTTCCAGTGCCACGGTATCGCTCGTGGCCGCTGCTGTGCCACCGACAATCCGGGTAATGGTGAAGCTGTTCTGGTCAGCACGACCGCTGTTTTCACCTGTGTTGGTCACTGTCAGGTCATCAGTAATCACAATGCCGTTAATCGTCGCCGTCGCTGATATGGTGCCGACTGCTTCGATCGCGTTTGACGTAAATACGACGAAGGCACAATCCGTATCCTGTTTCACGCCGTTGACAGGACACACCTGCCGCTCTGTGACATCCGATGTATTGGTCACCTCACCCAGGCCGCCGACCTCGAATGTCACCGTGACACCTGCATCTTCATCAGAAAGCTCCGAGCCATCAAAATCTCGGACGGTTGCCTCAAGCGTCAAATCCTGAGCGGCACCAAACTGGCCACCGATACTCGGGTCATGTATATCAACGCCCGCCTTGTTTCTGATCACGAGATCAATTGTGGGAGCTTTCGCTGTGGTCTGGACCAGAACGGTGTCAGAGACTGCAATACCATTAGAGAGCGTTGCGGAAGCGGTGATCTGAAGGGAGCCTGCGATACCATCTCCGATGATCGTCGAACTCGCAATGCCACCACCAGCGGTCGTTGCACTGGTTGGCGAAAGCGTACCGCCGGTTGCCGCGAATGACACCGAAATGCCGTCTTTTTGCCGCGCCATCTTCCGTGACAGTGACCGAGCAGTTCAGTCGCTCATTTCCGTCAAGACCATCCCCAGCATCCAGTGAGTTTATGACGAGCTTGTTCTCTTCAGTATTCACACCAAGGCTGTTCGCCGTAATCTGGTCACTTAACGTAAATGCCCCGAAAGTCGCTGATGCGCTCAGCGTGCCCTGCGCCTGTTCAGATGTCCCGGTTAAGGTCACCGACACAAGTCCGTTTGCATCCGTGGTGCCGCTGCTGGCATCAATGGTCAATGCCGAAGACGCGAAACTAATATTCACACCGGACAGGACACCACCATCCCAGTCCAGAACCCTGGCCGTGACAGTCGCTGTTTCAGCAGCTCTGAGTTAGATAGAAGTGGCAGGCTCGCCAGCTGCATTGAGCAACTCGAGGTTCGGTTTATCGGAACTTGTCTGCACAACCAGTGTGGTTTCAATCGCGGTGCCGTCAGACAGGGTTGCAGAAGCTTTTACATTCGCCGCACCCGCGGTTCCATCACCGGTGATCTGAACCGACGCCTCGCCGTTGGTTGCCTGTGCACTATCCTGGAGCAAGAGGCCGATGTCTGTTTCGAACAGCACAACCACATCTGCCGGATCATTATTCTCGGTAACGTTTGCTGTCAGGGTCGCTATTTCGTTTCCTGCCAGAACATTGTCCGGATCGCCGTTTTCATCCACCATGCCAGCAATGACCAGCGTTATGGTTCCGGTACTCGCGGAACCATCACCGCCAGTGCCACCATCACCGCCCCCGGTGCCACCTCCGCCGATGATAAGGTCACCGCCACCGCCACCTCCGCCGCCGCCGCAGGCGGTCAGCACTAGTGAGAGAAGGCAAACAAGAAAAGTTCTCGAAAGGGAATCGATGTGCATTGGAGCTCCTCTGGCAACCCGCTCTGGGCAGAACCCTAGGTCAGGATTTAGTCGTTATTAGACGCGTAAACTTTAGAAGATGAGAAAGGGTATTTCAATAAAAATCAGTCTGTTAACTTAAAGTGTTATGACACCACGTGAATAAAGCGCCCCAAAGGCTTATCTTTAAAGCTGAACGGCGAAAGAGCGCTATCAGCCACGAAAAAACGCGGTTTTAGAGGAATATTGGGTTTAAAGCGCAGGAATCAGGCTTCGGTAGCGTACAATCGCTCCCTGGCCTGTTCGTAGTTGCAGTCACTCACCCAGTTGCTGGGCTTTCGACCTTCACTGATTGTTTCTGAAACCGCCAGATAGGACGGATCAAATGGCACAAGACGCTGACACACTTCTCCGTTTAATCCCAGAGTGGCATCAGACATAGGTATAAATACTTTCATGGATTCCCTCATTTTCACCCCGCAGCCTATCTGCGCTGGCACACAGCAAAGACTGAGTAACGGGTACCATTTGACCCTACAATCAGCAACGGTGTGTTGAAGGAAAGTGAAAGTTCCCTGAACTAATGTGGAGAAACGATGAATCGGCTAAAATTTTACGTAAATCAGTGGGTTGAGTTGGATAATTCTGCGATTTTGCTGTCTCAATAACATTCACATCCATCAATCGCTCAAATCAAGACAGGAGTAAACATGGCAAAGAGTATTGCCATCGTAGAAGACGACCCGGATCAGCGTAGTAACTACGTCGACGCGATCACTAAAAAAGGCTACGACGTTGTCGCCTACAGCAGCAGAGATGAAGCCCTCGCGGGGTTTGAAAGAGAACTGCCTGATCTCGCTATACTGGATATCATCCTGGGCGACGAGGTCGATGCCGGCTTTGAAATCTGTCGCGATCTGCTGATGCGGTCCCCATCACTTCCCGTGATTTTCTTGACCGAACGAATTACCGAAATTGATAAGATTTCCGGACTTCGTCTTGGCGCATGGGATTACCTGCCGAAACCCATCTCGCTGAACTACCTGGCGGAAAGAATCAGTTCATTGCTGAGAATCAACACCGCACGCGTGGAATCTGATGGCAATGCCTCGAGTGCCAAGATGGTTGGTGACATGTCTATCGACCAGGAAGCGCTGCTCGTGTCATGGAAAGACCATCCGATCAATCTTTCCGGCACGGAGTTTCGCATGCTGGCAAAACTGGTTCGGGTGCCGGGCCACGCGGTATCATACGATACGCTGATGAACGCCACTATGCAGTCGTTAGTGACCAACAATACCATTAACACGCACATGCGTAACATCAGAAAGAAGTTTGAAAGCATCGACCCGGACTTTGACTGTATCAAAAGTGAATACGGTTACGGTTATCGGTGGTCTGCCAAGTAGAGAGCGTTTTCAAAGTTGGCCGCATCACGCATCAGGGGACCCAGACTAGGTACCAAGCTGTTGATCCTGATGAGCTTCGCGCTCGTCGTTATCCCATGGTTCAGCTATCTGTATGTCTCCGAAATGGAGGACTTTCTCGTGGACAGCCAGGCCAACGCGCAGCTGCTGACCGCAGAGGGAATCTCCACGCTGCTTAACGGCCGGTCTGATCTGTTTTATGAACTGCCACTTTCCCCGGAAGGCTACGAACAGCTTTACGCTCACCCTCTGCAGAATCCGATTCGGATTGACGGCAGGGACAACGACTGGGAAGAAGTGCTGGAGTACAACATCGGTTTTGGCAATGTTGATGTAGATGAAGACTCTGCGCTAAACCTGAACCAGTTCTATCTCGCGCTTGGCGAACATAACGATCAGATATACGCCCTGGTAACCATCAAAGACGATGCGCTCGTCTTTCGAGATCGCAATATCCTGCGCCTCGATCTGTCAGACCATCTGCGAATCACCTTCACCGGTCAGGATGAAACCATAAAGAAGGTCGTTCTGACCATGACGGAACCCGGTGTCACGACGGCCTATCTGATCGACAACGACTGGCGATATGCGATTCAGGGCGAACCTGAGAATCGTATCCCGGGGTTTATGAGCCTCACAGACGACGGCTACGCCATTGAGTTCCGAATCCCCCTGGAACTGCTGGGTTCAACCCGCCAGTTTGGTCTTGCTGTGGTGGACGTCGGTGATGCGGAAACCAGAGAGATTGAATCTATTACCGGCACTTTGCCGTCAGCGGGCCGGGATGCCTATGGTCTGGTTCTGCTGAAATCACCGGAAGTGTTGAGAATCATCGAAGGACTCGGTTACTCCGGCGCAAATATTCAGGTCATCGACGCACAGAGGCGGGTACGAGCAGAAGTCGGCAGCAACCAGTCTGCGCCCAAGCAGGAATCAACACCGGGCGATAGCTGGACGGATACGTGGTTTGCCTTTGTCGGTCTGCTGATGGAACCCCTGTACCAGATAATCGAGTCCAATCTGCGCGCATCAGCTCTGGTGGATGATGAAGTGATTAAGGCTTCGCTTGCGGGCAAGCCCACTTACCAGCGCACCTATTCCGACGAGGACGGTGAGGTCATCATTGCCGCGCATCCCATCATCGCCCAGAACGAAATCATTGGTACTGTGCTGCTTAAACAGAATACCAACCGCATACTCGAATTGAGACGGGATGCCCTGCAGAGGATCATAAACTTCTCGGTCATTTCGCTGCTGATTTTCGTTGCGCTGATACTTGTTTTCTCGCTGCGGCTTGCAGGTCGAATCCGGCGTCTGGGCGCAGAAGCCAACAACGCCATCGATATTTACGGTCGTCTGAAAACCAACCAGCTGACGGCTGAGACTCAATCCGGCGACGAAATCGGAGATCTTGCCCGCAGTATTTCCGGCATGCTGGCACGCCTGCATCAACACAATCAGTTCCTCGAGAATATGCCGCGTACACTCCGGCACGAGATCAACAATCCATTGAATACCCTGTCGACCTCCCTGCAGAACCTGGAGGCTGATGATTCTCCGGAAGCCCGTTATAAGTATCTTGAAGCCGCAAAACGCGGGGTTACCCGAATCGGCATGATCGTTCAGAATCTGGCGGATGCCGCGAGTCTTGAAGACGCGCTGGACGCGGAAGAAACCGAAATCGTGAACCTCTACCAGCTTGTGCAGAACTACCTGCAAAACTGCCGGAACATCCACACCGACCGGGAATTCCAGTATCAGGGTATCAGCGAGACCATCCAGACCGATGTATCCGACTTCCGTATCGAGCAGCTACTGGACAAGCTCATCGACAACGCGATGGACTTCTCTGAGCCTGGCTCTACCATCACCGTTGGCATCAATGCTGACGCGAAGAACCTGACACTGTTTGTGACAAACAGCGGGCCGACCATTCCGGAAGATCAGATCGAGAACATTTTCGATTCCATGGTTTCCGTACGCGAATCCAACCCGGACAACCGATTGCACTTTGGCATGGGACTTTACGTCGTGCGCATCATCGCCGAGCATCATCGCGGTGCCGTCAAAGCAACGAACCTTTACGACGGCAAAGGCGTGAGCATCAAGGTCACCCTGCCCATCTACCGTGAAGCTGAAGGTCTCCAGAAAGCATTCGCAGGATAACAATGCAGTAGAACCCCAAACAAAAAAAAGCTCTAACACAATGTCGGGGGAGAGGTGTTAGAGCTTTACACACACTCAGAATGTGCTTTGGGGGGAGGTGTGAGTCTTAGATGCTAGCAATCAAGGATGGAGACAGAATGGAGTGTCAGTGAGATATCGTTGACAGCTAGTTGATAACTGTCTGTCCTGGCCCTTCTGAAGCGCCCGGGGCACCCTGACCAACTTCAAGTCGCCAATCACCCGCTTTAATCGCGGCCTGCAGCAGCTTCGTGATATTGAAATTCAGCTTGGAGTCCAGCTTGATGGTACTCCCGTTACCCGTTTTAGGCTCGATAGTAAGCGCTAACACACCGTTATCGATATTATATTTAAGCTTATGAGCCAAAACAGTTGATTCTCCCAGAGGGAAGGTGCTGGCATCCTGAAATGCCTGTTCGAAGTTACCCTCCGCGTTTGCCGCCTCCTGTTTGAACTCCTGCACAGCCTGTTTCGCCACGGGTGTGGTCTGCGCAGAGACATCAGGATCCGCCGAACGGTGCGCATTCAGTGTCTGGATAACCAACTGGCAATAACGGCGCGTCAGCCAGAACCGAAATTCTTCATGCTCCGTTGTATTGATGCGCAAAAGTACGCGATCTTCCTCAGCGGAGTAACTCATTTGAAGCTGCTGAATAGAACTCATAACCAGAGTATATGCCACTTACAGAGCGAGAATCATATATCAATATAATTTGATATAGACTAATATATCGAAACTTTTTGATATAGCAGCCCAGAGAACCCCATCGACATTACCGCCCTCAGTAGCTACTGCAAAGCTGCCGCAGATCCTCTGCGTCTTCAGATCCTGCGAGTGCTGTCCAGAGAGTCATTCGGGGTCACGGAACTTTGTGAGATCCTTAACAACGCCCAGCCCGCATTGAGCCACCATCTGAAAATTCTGAACAACGCCGGCCTCGTTGAAACGCGAAGAGAAGGCACCACCATCTACTACAGGCGAGCGCTGGTGCAGGAGGACGACCCTCTAAAAACGCTTAGATTGAGTCTGCTCGATGCCATTGATGCCACTGAGCTGGAAGAGGAGCTGTCAGAGGGTATCCGGAAGATTCATCACAACCGCCACGAACAGGCTCGAAGTTTCTTTGAGCGGAACGCCCAGCGCTTCCAGCACGACCAGGACCTGATTGCGCACTACGATCATTATCAGGACTGTATAGAGCGGGTTTTGAGCAATGAGCAGCTGAACCCGCAGAGTCGTGTCATCGAAATCGGTCCGGGTGAAAGTGATCTGATTCTTAACCTCGCGAACCGGTTTCACCAGGTTGTTGCCGTCGACAACAACCGCGACATGCTCGAGAAGACCCGCGCTAAAGCCGCAGGCTCCAACCTTAAGAACATCATCTGTTTCGAGGGCGAGTTGCAGGATTGCAAACAGGTATCTGATCTACTGGTCCTCAATATGGTTCTGCATCATCTCGCATCACCCCCGGGCTTGTTCCGGCAGGCGAGAATGCACCTGAAGCCCGGCGGCACCCTGCTGATCGCGGACCTCTGCTCTCATGACCAGACCTGGACACGTAAGGCCTGCGGCGACCTGTGGCTTGGCTTTCATTCTGAAGAAATGGACAGTTGGGCTATTTCGGCCGGCTTCCTTATTGGACAAAGCCAGTATCTGGGCCTGAAAAACGGCTTTCAGGTACTGGTCAAAACTTATAAATCAACACCCGAAGGAGAACTACATGACTGACTACAAAATTGCCGACATTGGCCTTGCGGACTATGGTCGCGCGGAAATCGATCTGGCGGAATCAGAAATGCCTGCACTGATGGCATTGCGAGACAAGTATCGTGAGGACCAGCCATTGGCTGGCGCGAAAATCCTCGGGTGTATTCATATGACCATCCAGACAGCGGTACTCATTGAAACCCTGGTAGATCTGGGCGCCGACGTTCGCTGGTCTTCCTGCAATATCTTCTCCACACAGGATCATGCGGCCGCCGCAATCGCCGCGAAAGGCATCCCGGTTTATGCGTGGAAAGGAGAGACAGAAGAGGAGTTCTTCTGGTGCATCGAGCAAACCATTCTGAAAGATGGCGAGCCCTGGGACGCCAACATGATTCTGGATGACGGCGGCGACCTGACCGAAATGGTACACAACAAGTATCCGGCACTTCTCGACAAGATTCACGGCATTACGGAAGAAACCACCACCGGCGTTCATCGACTGATCGAGATGATGGAGAAAGGTGAATTGAAAGTGCCTGCCATCAACGTGAACGACTCCGTCACAAAATCGAAGAACGACAACAAGTATGGCTGTCGTCACAGCCTGAACGATGCCATCAAGCGCGCCACGGATATGCTGATGGCCGGTAAACGCGCCCTTGTGATCGGTTACGGCGACGTTGGTAAAGGTTCAGCACAGAGCCTGCGACAGGAAGGTATGATCGTACGGGTCGTCGAGGTTGATCCCATCTGCGCCATGCAGGCGTGCATGGATGGCTATGAGGTGGTTTCCCCCTACAAGAACGGCATCAATACCGGCAAACTCGAAGACATCGATACGGAACTGATGCAGAAAACTGATCTGATCTGTACCTGCACCGGAAACGTTAACGTCTGTGACAGCAACATGCTGCGAACCGTGGCTTCCAATGCGATCGTGTGCAACATCGGCCACTTCGACACAGAGATCGATACCGCGTTTATGCGAGAAAACTGGAAGTGGGAAGAAGTTAAACCACAGGTCGACAAGATCTACCGCAGCGATGATCCTAAGGACTACGTGATTCTTCTCTCGGAAGGCAGGCTCGTGAATCTGGGCAACGCCACCGGCCATCCTTCCCGCATTATGGACGGTTCATTCGCCAACCAGGTTCTGGCACAGATGTACCTGTATGAACGCGCCTGGGCTGATCATGATCTCAAACAGCGTCAGGACGTCACCGTCGAGGTTCTGCCAAAGGCTCTGGACGAAGAAGTTGCCGGTTACATGGTGCAGGGTTTCGGCGGCGTCATGACACGACTGACCAAGGGTCAGGCCGACTACATCAACGTTCCTGAAGAAGGTCCGTTCAAACCGGAAACCTACAAGTACTGATCTCATGAAGAAAGAATTGTCAGACTTACTCGATCTGCTCGACCTGGAGCAGATCGAGGTCAACATGTTCAGGGGCGTCAGCCCTGCCGAGGGTTGGCAGCGGGTTTATGGCGGACAGGTCATAGGTCAGGCACTGGTAGCCGCATCGCGTACCGTAGAAGATGAAAGCCGGGTGGCGCACTCTCTACATGGATACTTTCTGAGACCAGGTGATACCACCATTCCAATTCTCTATTCAGTTGATCGGATCAGAGATGGTCGCAGCTTTAATACACGGCGGGTGATTGCGGTACAGCGAGGCGAACCGATCTTCAGCATGTCTGTCTCTTTCCAGGTGATGGAGGAAGGGCTGCACCACCAGATCGATATGCCCGAGAACATCAAAGCGCCGGAAGACTGCGCGAGCCAGGAAGAACTGCGAGAAGCCTATATCGACAAGATTCCCGAGGAATACCGGGAAGCCTTCGAACGGCCTCGTCCAATCGAAATGCGTTACATGGAGCCAATCAACGACTTTGAACCCGAACCGATGCCGCCTTATCAGCACGTATGGATCAAAGCGACTGACACCATGCCCGACGACATTCGCCTGAATCAGTGTTTCCTGGCGTACGCGTCCGATATGACGCTGCTGGATACCTGCTACCGACCTCACGGCATCGGCTGGACAGACCAGGATTTTCAGGTCGCCAGCCTGGACCACTCCATGTGGTTCCATCAACCGTTCAAGACGGATCAATGGCTGCTGTACCAGCAGGACAGCCCTTTCTCCGGCGGCGCCCGCGGATTCAACCGCGGCAGCTTCTATACAGAGGATGGCAAACTGGTTGCATCCGCAACACAGGAAGGCCTCATCCGGTTGCACCGCAAGACAAGTTAAGAGATGCTGCGGCCATGGCCGCAGATTCTCTCCCGACCTTTCTTCCATATATGGAACGAACCCGCTTGTACTATCGTGCACAGGGTTTTGATCAGGACTATGTATGGGCCTCTCATGATGAAACGCCGTTTACACCTCTCAAAAAACCACTGGCCGAGAGCATCATCACGCTGGTCACGACTGCTGTCGCGCACCCGGAAATACCAAAGCCTGTTCGCGCCGCTGAGAGCATTCCCTTCTCGGAAGTGCCTGAAAGTTTTCTGACCGATGAACTGTCATGGGACAGGGAGACGACTCACACGAATGACCGGGAGTCCTACTTCCCCATTGAATCTCTGCGAGCCATGGAGGCAGAAGGCGTTATCGGCGCCCTCGCGAATCGCTTTCACTTTGTACCAACGCAATACAGTCACCGGGCCACCACATCCGAAGACGCACCTGCTATCGCAAAGGCATGCCTGGATGACAACGTTGATATAGCCCTGCTCGTCCCTATATGACCTGTCTGTCACCAGAGCATCAGTCTGACTGCTCGTGAACTTGAGTCGCAGGGTATTGTCACGGTCGTCATCGGCAGCGCTATGGATATCGTGACTCACTGCAGGGTGCCTCGTTACCTGCACAACGACCTCCCCCTGGGAAATCCGTTAGGACCACCCAACGACCGGCAAGCGCATCAGGCATCCGTCATGAAGGCGCTGCGAATCGCGGAAACCGCCATCGAGCCTCACATAGAAATCTCCAACCTGGATTGGCCCGGCAATGCCGACTGGAAATCTGTATACAACCGGGTAGATGACAGCAACCGTGAAACTCTGTTGAAAATGGGTGAGGAAAACCGCCGCAGACGGGGGGAAAACAAGGCCAGGGGCCTGACTCGTTAGCCGCATAAGCCGTTGTTATATTGAGAGATTCCCTGTCGCTTCCTGGGGCCATACCGTCTGACCTCCCTGTACAATAACCTGGTGTGTCCCGATAATGGGCGACCTTCCCACGACGACCACAAAGATACCGGCAGCCTGTGCGGTGTTTCAGCAGGTCTACAAAAGGATAAGCAGTGGCGATAAAAAACGATGACAAGCTCAAGGACATTGAAGCAATTCAAGGTCACTTCGAGTCCCTGGATTACATTTGCTCAATTGAGATCGCGACAGCGGTATTCCTGGCTTATCACCTGGAAAAACCTGTTCTGATTGAAGGTCCTCCAGGTGTTGGTAAAACCGAGCTCGCAAAGACCACCGCCGAGATGCTCGATCTGTCCTGTGTGCGACTGCAGTGCTATGAAGGTCTGGATGAGTCCAAGGCCATTTACGAATGGAAGTACGGCAAGCAGTTGCTCTATACACAGGTCCTGAAAGAGACCCTGGGTGAGATTCTGGATGGTGCCAAGGGACTCTCTGAATCCGTCCAGAAGCTTCATGACTTCGGTGACATCTTTTTTTCCGAAGAGTTTCTCGAACCAAGGCCTCTGCTTAAAGCCCTGAAAGAAGAAGACAGCTGCGTGCTGCTCATCGATGAGGTGGACAAATCAGACCACGAGTTTGAATCCCTGCTGCTCGAGATGCTGTCAGATTATCAATTGTCGATACCGGAGATCGGGACGGTCAAAGCCCATCCTGACAAGAAACCACTGGTTTTTCTTACCAGCAACAACACACGGGAAATCAGCGACGCTCTGAAGCGCCGCTGCCTGCACCTTTATATTCCATTCCCGGACGCAGACCTGGAAAAACAGATCGTAAGAGCCAGGGTTCCGGATATCCCACCAAGGCTGAATGACCAGCTTGTCGCGTTTATCCAGGAACTCAGGGAAATGGATCTGAAGAAAGTCCCTGCAATTTCCGAGACCATCGACTGGGCAAGAACGCTCATATTGCTGCACACGGAATCGCTGGACGCGGACCTGGTCAAGCAGACACTGAATGTCATCCTGAAGTTCCAGGAAGATGTGGAAACTGTTCAGGCCGAACTTCAGGCCGTCACCAGCCGGGCGCTTAAAGCCTCAAGCTGAAAACCGGACTCATACCCGCATGAGCGAGATACACGACACCCTCGTCGACTTTGTCAAAGTGCTCCGGACAGCTGAGATCAAGGTTTCTCCCGCTGAAACACTTGATGCCATGCACACTCTGGATATCGTCGGTGTCGAGGACAGAGAGTTTCTGAAAAACTCTCTGTCTCTGGTGCTCTCCAAGAACCCCGAAGAGAAAGAAGCTTTCAATGATTGCTTCGATCGCTATTTCACTTTCGACAAGCTGCATCCATCCGAACCCGAAGAAGCTCCGGCTAACGACGATAGTTTTGATGACGACGGTGATTTTGACCCTGACAGCAGCCAACAGGGGCAACCCGGCGGCAAGGGCAGCGGTATGGGCGGTGGCCAAGGCGGCGGCGAAATTGAGGAAGATGACGTTGAGGCAATGTCGCCCAGCTCCGAACTCGGCAAACTGCTGCTCGAAGGTTCTCGCTCCGATATTATGGTGAAGATTGCAGAATCCGGCCGCCAGGTAGACGTTAATCAGATCGTTGTGTTCACCCAGAAAGGCCTGTACACGCGAAAAATCATGGACGCCATGGGCCTGAAAGGTCTTCAGGAAGAAATCGGTGAATTGCAGGAACAAGGCGGCAAACCAGAAGGTCATCTTGCTGGCCGACTGAAGAAAGCACGCGATCAACTCCGCGAGGCGGTCAGGGACTATGTTGAAAAGCAGTTTCTGCTGCACGCAGATGAATCGGGTAAGCAGTTGCGCGAGGAACTGCTAAAGAAGGTCAAGCTATCGAACCTTGAAAAACGCAACTTCAAGGATGTGCAGGAAATCGTCATCAAGATGGCGAAGAAACTCATCGCCATTCACTCGAAACGACGCAAAACCTTCAAGCGCGGACAGCTGGATATTCGCAAGACATTACGAAACAACATGCAGTACGACGGCATGCTGTTTGATATCAAGTGGAAGTCGCAGAAAGTGGATCGCCCAAAGGTCATGTGTATCTGTGATGTCAGCGGTTCCGTCAGCAACTACTCCAGATTCCTGCTCATGTTCCTGTACAGCCTGGCAGAAATTCTGCCCAAGGTCCGTTCCTTTGCGTTCTCCAGTGATCTGGGAGAAGTCACCCGGCTGTTCGATCAGAACAATCTTGAGGATGCCATGGCGAAAACCATGCGCGATTACGGCAACGGTTCAACAGACTATGGTCAGATGCTCGAGGACTTCCGCAGTCACTGCATGAAAGATGTCGATTCAAAAACCACGATCATCATTCTGGGTGACGCCAGGAATAACTATGGTGATCCAAGAGCGGAAATTCTGCGTGAAATGTACGACAAGGCACAACGCGTTATCTGGTTAAACCCGGAGCCGAAATCCAGCTGGACAGTGGGCGATGCAGAAATGAAGAAGTATGCGCCCTGCTGTCATCAGGCAGAGGTGTGTAATTCACTGGCACATCTGGAACGTGTGGTGGCGAATCTGCTGCGCGTCGCGCGCTGAGAGCCCTCAGCGAATCCGTTTAACGTGCACGCGGCGGCCAACAGCGGGCACTTCCATGGTGTAACCAAAGCGCCTCTTCCTGATAATCACTTCAGGTGAATCCAGATTTGTAATGTAGGTACTGGATTGACGTTGCTCCCAGACCTCACCATTCTCCAGTCTGAAGCGCGTCTTGTTGTTCTTCCAGCCTTTAAAGGGACCATCAATTCGCGAACGGATCAGGTCAGGTTCCACGAGTTCTCGATCCCGTTCCTCAAGCGAATCAACCAGCACATATTTCTGGGTTACCGGCTCGTCTTCCGCAGTCTCTTTACTCGCCTCAGGTTCAGCGAGCCTTACATAACGCGGTGAGTGATCCTCTGCCTGAGTTTCCGGCAAGTCATTTTTCTCCGGTTCTGCAGATGCTTCTGCCACTTCGCTAACAGCGCCAGCCTGCTCTGCCTGAACCTGCGGTTTAGATTTTGCCTTGGGCTTTTGCTTTGGTTTGGTGACAACACGCTTCTCTACGGCGTTATTCAGGATCCAGCCTTCAAGCACCTTGATCTGCTCTTCATTCAGATCACCAATCCCAGAGCGTTCGTACACTGACTCGCCCATGATCTCTTTCAGCACAGAAGAATCTGCAGCGAACGTAGAGAAAGTAAGGAAAAGCAGCGGAACAAGCACAAGGTTTTTCATAGTCATTTCCGGAAGAATCAAACCTGCGTAGATTACCACAAGAGATCTCTCCGCTTCGGTGCTTCGGTCCTGAGCGGAAGTTCATAAACAACAGCCAAAAAAAAGCCCCGGACGATGCCGGGGCTTTTTATGACTACAGGATGTTCAGATTTACAGAGAAATCTTCACACCTGCTCGGACGTAACGACCGATGTTGTCATACTGGACGTCGTAACCACGAGCAATCGCAGATTTTTCCGGCTCCTCATCAAACACGTTGTTGATGTTGAGGCTTACCGTAACCATCTCGTTGAACTGATAGTTCACACCCATGTTGTGCAGGAATACTGCATCCAGCGTGTCATCCGGGTAACGAGTCGGAGAAATATCGGTTTCAACAACCGTTTCGCCGATGTAACGGGTCTGCCAGAGAACCGTCAGGTTATTCCAGAAGTAAGTGAAGTTGACCTGCACCTGCTCTTCCGCAAAGGATGGCAGATTAAGGTTGTCGTTCACAGAACCCAGAACCAGTGACTCGTTTTCCGTCGGGAAGAACATGTTACCGGCAATGCTCAGAGAACCAGGATTGTCCAGGTTCTTGAAGCCAGGCCAGGTGCTCAGGTCAGAGAACCAGTCGAACTCAACCGTCGTACCACGCATGGTTCGGATACCAGCATTGACGTAACCAGACTGGAAAGCATCAACAGGAGGCAGCTGACCATCTGGACCACGAGTGAACTGGTTACAGAAGGTGTTGGGGAAACCAGCAGCGTCGTAACAGCTTTCCATGATCTGAGTCAGCGTGAAGTCCTCGATAGATTCTTCAATCTCGATGTCCACGTAGTCAATGGCAACCGTCAGGTCTTCAACCCAGCGAGGACGCAGAATAACACCGTAGGTGAAAGAGTCTGCAATCTCGTTGGCAAGAGCCGTGTTACCACCTGTACGGCCCTGTACGGAAGCGTTACGGACGTTGGAAGAGAAAGTCTCTACGTCAATACCGGCAGCAGTACAGTTTGCACGTCGATTGGCAGGTGAAGGACCACTGTCAACGTTCGCCTGGTCACAGGGATCGTTAGCAAAGCTGGTGGTACCTGACAGAGGCAGGAACAGCTCAGTGATGGACGGTGCACGTACAGAGCGAGTCACGTTACCACGGAACTCGATGTCTGCGATCGGTGCCCAACGGCCGCCAATCGTATGTACATCATCTTTACCAGCGAGACTGTTATCAACCTGGCGGAACGCACCTTCAATAGACGCGCTGTAAACCAGCGGGATGTCCATGTCAGGAGAAACGATCGGCGCATAAATTTCTGCGTACCATTCGTCAGTGTCGTACTTACCTGAAGTTGAGTCCACTGGAACACTTCGGCCAAGACCAAGGCTGGTCACACCGTCTGTTCCGAAGAACGCTGATTCTTCACGATGCTCAAAACCAAGAGCAACGGCGAATTCACCAGCTGGCAGATCAAACAGACCCATGTTGGCGTTCAGAGAGATCACTTCCTGTTCAAGGAGAGACTCAGCCGTTGCCAGAGCACTGATGTACTTGATCGCTTCCTGGCTTGGTCGGCCTTCGCCGAACAGGTCAAGTGGTACACAGGTGTCGAACGTATTGGTTCGCAGCGTGGCACCCAGAGGAGCAGCAGGATCATTTGGTCGACTGGTTGGATCTGCAACCACGCGACATTGAGGTCCGTTACCTACATCAACAACATCCAGTGCATAGAAGAAGCGATCGTTGATCGTTTCGTTCTGCTTGGTAATTGTCTTGGATTCACCTTTAACCCAGGCAAAATCCCAGGCCAGTTCACGGTCTGCGAACTCGAGCGTACCCTTCAAACCAGCAACAATTCGCCAGATCTCACCTTCGTTTTCGATGCGGCCGTCACCCAGGTCAATGGATGCGCGGTGCACGTCAAATGAACTGAGACCGACAGCAGCAAGCTGATCGCGAGCCGTCTGCGTCAGCAGCGGATGCGTGGCATCAAATGTCAGTGCGAAGCTTTCTTCACCAAAGAAACCTGACTGGTAAGCAGGCTGGTTAACCAGCTCGGTACCTTCAGTATTGATGTAGTACAACTCACCATAAGCTTCGATGTTGTCTGTCAGCTCATAGTTAGCAAAAACCGTCGCAATCTTTCTGTTAATCGGCGTGTAAAGAGAGTTCAGTGCCGGGAAGAAGATACCGTCACCACCGATCGACCATACCGCGTCAGGTGTCGGGCTACCTACATTGTAGGGACCGAGAGAACCATCAGGCTGGAACGAAAGATAACCGCCATCTGCAGTTACCGAACCCAGGCCAAAGTTTGGCAGCATGGGGGTACCCACTGGCGTAATAACACCACCGTTAGCAACGATGTTTGCTGTTCCCTCGGGAATCAGCTGACGATCGAAACCGGTCGTGCCGTCTGATGTACGCCACTGCCAACCTGCAGCCAGGTGATCCCTGTCTGCTCGGGTTGCACCGGTGCGGTCATTTACTTCAAGACCAACTACCAGTTTACCGCGGCCGTTATCGAAGCTGCCGCCGTACAACAGTTCAAACGTGGTTTCCTCGATATCACCTTCATCCATGGTTTCACCATAGCTGGAGCTGATTTCCAGACCTTCAAAGTCATCCTTGAGGATTACGTTGACGGTACCGGCTATCGCGTCGGCACCATAAATAGGCGCACCACCGACAGAAATCGTTTCAACACGCTCAACCATGGAACTTGGAATTGCGTTCAGGTCAACCTGAAGACCAGGTGCCTGGTTAGTGAAGATGCTGGGTGCAGAAGACGATACAAATCGTTTTCCGTTAACCAGTGTCAGAGTTCGCTGTGAACCCATACCGAAAAAGTTAACGAAGTTCTGACCAACGGAATAAGTACTCTGGTCTGAATCGTTAGCTCCACTGATACCCGGGCTGCTGCCCGGTGAACCGAAGCTTGTTACTTCGTTCAGTGCATCTGCAATGTTTGTGTAGCCTCGACGCTCCATGAATTCTGAGCTGAGAACGTTAGCGGGAAGCATCGTGTCAAAACCAGTTCTCGGAATTCGAGAACCTGTGACAACGACTTCTTCAATCGCTTCTTCGTCTTCAGCGTAGACAGGAGCAGAAAAAGAACCAGCACTCAATGTTGCCGCAGCAACAAGCAGTCCTAGCTTTCGCTTAGAAAAAATAGACATCAATTTTTCCCCCAATGTTAAGTAAAATGTCCAACCACGTGCCCTGCCGAACGGCGAAACGCCACAGATTGGCCTTGAGACTTTAATTCTCCGGGCGCAATGATGAAGGAGCGAACGACCAAAATGAAGGAATATTTGCCACAAAAGTGAGTTTTTCTGGAGAAAATGCAGGTTTTATCCAACAAACCTCATGTTCTCGAGAAAATAGATGAGCTTTTCTCATAAAAATGGCTTCTGTATCCAACTACAAAACTTAATAAGATTGTTTAGTATCCTGATATAAGCAACTGAAATTACTTGCCACACTGACCAGATCTGCGACGCATTCAAGGTCGTGTCGTCGCATTTTTTCGTGGCCTAAGATACCGCACCTTTCTATTCCAAATTGGAATCTCTGACATTACTGGTAATATGAAACGCGCATTGGCGCGAAGACCTTCATTTAGCCAAACTTTATTAACTGAAAGTTAACCGAGCTTTAACCAAAACACTGCGCTGCAACATACTGATACAATTCCTTAACCTGGCCGATACCCCGAATGATGGAGCTTAAGTGAGACACTTCACTGTATTTCTGACCTGTCTGTTTTTTCAGTTCACAAGTCTGCTCGCAGCAGCCTCCCCCGTAGATTTCGAAAACCAGACCATCACGGTTGCCATCACTCAGGAACCCCCCCAAATGAATAGCGCCAAGGCCACCGATCAGGTGAGCGGTCTGGTTCTGGGTCACCTGATGGAGGGACTGGTTCGCTATGATCGTCGCGGACGGGTTGAACCCGGCGTCGCCGAACGCTGGGAGATGAATGACCAGAAAGCCACTTTCTACCTGCGAAAAGATGCTTTGTGGAGTGATGGTAAACCGGTGACGGCACATGATTTCGTGTTCGCCTGGCAAACATCACTGAAGCCGGAAACCGCTTCCGAGTACTCTTTTATCTTTTTTCCAATCAAAAACGCCAGGGAGATCAACAACGGTAATCTTCCAGCCGAACAGCTGGGTGCAGTCGCACTGGATGACTACACACTCGAGGTCACCCTGGAACGCCCAACGGCGTACTTCATCAAGCTGACAGCATTCAACACGTTTTTTCCAATCCGGGAAGACTTCTACGAATTGAAAGGTGATGGTTACGCCGCCAATGCTGACGACATTTTGTACAACGGCGCGTTTGTCATGACCGAGTGGACACACAGCGCTTCTCTGAAAATGGAGAAGAACCAGAACTACTGGAACAAAGACGCCATCTCACTCAATGCCATCAACGTTGACTATATTACCGCTGACACGCGAGCTCGCCTGAACCTGTACACGGATGGCAAAATCGCCTTTACCCGTCTTGACGGAGAAACCTATAAGGATGCACTCAGCCAGAAATTCCGCATCCGACGCTTCACGACCGGCTCCGTATTTTTTATTGAGTACAACCACCGTCCGGGCAGACCCACTGCCAACCTGAATCTGCGCAAGGCCATCCAACACGTCTTCGACCCTGACGAGATGGTGAACCGTGTGCTGGCCGTACCGGGCAACCTGCGTGGTGAAAGTCTCTTTCCTGTCTGGTTGAACGGTGTCGAGGACAAGTTCCGCAGGGAGTACCCGGCACCTATGGCCAGCTACAGCGTCGCGACGGCCAAACAGTATCTCGAGAAAGCCAGAAATGAACTTGGAGAGATTCCGCCACTTGTGCTTCTCGTCGGTGACAGTCCGACCGCGACAAAGCAGGGTGAGTACATGCAGGGTCTGCTGCTGAACAAGCTGGGGCTGGAAGTCAAAATCGATGTGCAGACTTTCAAGCAACGCCTGGCCAAGATGACCTCGGGTGAATTCGATCTGGTCGGTGCCGGCTGGGGACCAGACTTCGACGACATCATGACCTTTGGCGATCTGATGGCATCGTGGAACCTCAACAACCGTGGTCGCTACAACAACCCTGCCTACGATCGACTGGTGGAGATTGCCATGAACAGCACAGATCCGAAGACCCGCATGGATGCCATGGGGCAGGCACAGCAGATCCTGTTTGACGATGCAGCGCTCCTGCCCCAGTACGAACAGGGAATCATCTACCTGTTGCACCCCAGGGTTAAGGGTGTCGTGCGCCGGGTTGTCGGTGCGGATCCGGACTACACGCACGCCAAGGTCATTCCGTAAACATGTTGATGTACACCCTGAAGCGTCTTCTCGCAGGCGTGGTTACTGTGTGGTTTATAGCCACTGCCACCTTTATCGCGATGCACCAGGTCCCTGGTGACCCGCTGATGAACGACAAGGCAGTCTCCGCGGAAATCCGCGCTAACCTGGAAGCCAAATACGGTCTCGATAAACCGGTCTCTACTCAATACGTCATCTTTCTCACCAACATGCTGAAAGGTGACTTCGGTATCTCGTTCACGCAGCAGAACAGAAAGGTTAACGACATCATTCGGGATCACTTCCCCGTTTCAGCGACGCTCGGAATTCTGGCGATTTTCTTTGCCGCGACCGGCGGTGTCCTGTTCGGGGCATTGACCGCGGTTTACAGGAACAGAATGCCGGATGTCGTTATCATGTTCCTTGTGATTCTGGGCATCTCTGTGCCGTCTTTTGTCTTTGCCGCGCTCGGTCAGTTGCTGCTCGTCAACATCAACAGTTTCTTCGGTTACTCCGTGATTCCTGTGGCCGGCTGGGGCACCATCTGGCACATGCTGATGCCCTCCCTGGTTCTGGGCCTCACCACGATGGCACTGCTGACAAGACTGATGCGTTCATCGATGCTGGAGGTGGTGAACGAGGACTACATCAAAACAGCAAAGGCGAAAGGACTTTCGCCAACACGGATTTTTTTCCGGCATCAACTGCGAAACGCAATACTGCCGGTGATTACGGTTCTGGGTCCTCAGATCGCGGCCATTACAACTGGTGGCTTCGTCGTTGAGCTTGTCTTCGCAATCCCCGGCCTGGGGCGCTATTTTGTTCAGGCGGTGCAGCAGCTGGATTACACCGTGATCATGGGAACGACAGTTTTCTACGGAGCTTTTCTTGTGTTCATGGTGATCGTTGTGGACATCCTCTATGGATTCATTGACCCAAGGGTGCGTCTGTCATGAGCCTGTTCCAGCCGTCAACAGATATGTTCGAACGCCTGGAAACCCAGGACACCGCAGACGTTATTGCCCGGCCTTCACTGTCTTACTGGCAGGACGCCTGGGTAAGACTGAAAAAGAATACGCGGGCAATCATCTCTCTCAACATTATCATCCTGCTCGCCATTTTCACGCTGATCGGTCCACTGGTGTGGCAGGTGGACCCGGCGCTGCAGGACCTGAATCAGGTGTCTCAGTCACCCTCACTGCCCAAGACCGCTCAGGTAGTCGATGCCTACAGAGGCTGGCAGGGCGTTGTGATCGACAACTATGAGCCGCCAGTTGATTACCCTGACTCTGTTCCGGCACCCACCAACGTCAGAACAGAGGGTGTGGCAAGCACCCAGGTGGTCCGGATTGTCTGGGATCAGGTTCCCGGTGCTGATGGTTACAATGTATATCGCAATGTCAGGCAGCCTTCGAGTTTCGCCGACCTTGGCCTGCCCCTTGGCGCAACGTACGGTGATGAACTGAGTTACGAAGATCGACTGTCTCTCGAGGCCCGCGACTACTATTACTCCATCGTGCCGACAGATGGTCTGGATGAGTATGAAATCTTCACCCAGCTCGTGGTCACGCCGCAGCTCGCGATTACCCGGGAAGAGGCGCTGGAACGAAAACTGATCGACAGCCTTGATGCGATTTCCGTGGGCGACGAGATCACCATTGAGTTTCATCCACTGGGCACAGACTACCTGGGCCGGGACATGCTGGCGCGCCTGATGGAGGGTGCCCGGGTTTCTTTGTTCATTGGCATTTTCGCACCATTGCTCTATGTCCTGGTGGGTATCATCTACGGCGGTTTCGCCGGATACATAGGTGGACGATTTGATGCCCTGCTGATGCGTTTTGCCGACTTTGTGGTTGCCCTGCCGTTCCTGCTTTTCATGATCCTGTTCAAGATTGCATTCGGTATCGGACCAGGGGAAAGCGGCATCATGCCCATGCTGATCGCTCTTGTGCTTCTTATGTGGCCGTCCACCGCAAGACTGGTGCGCGGGCAGGTGCTCCAGATTCGGGAACAAGGCTACATCGAGGCGGCCCGACTGCTGGGCGCAAAGAATCATTACCTGATAGTGCGCCACATCATCCCCAACACGATGGGGGTCATCCTCGTCACCCTGACATTTGCCGTACCTGCCGCCATCTTCACAGAGGCATTTCTTTCCTTCATCGGCATGGGCGTAGCGCCACCCACACCATCCTGGGGCTCCATGTGTAACGAGGGCGTTAAAACCATGCTCAGTCACCCGCATGAGCTTTTCTTTCCGGCATTGCTGATCAGCATTACCGTGCTGGCCTTCAACCTGCTGGGCGATGGCCTGACTGAGGCACTGGATTCAAAAATGAGGTCTCGAGACTGATGAGCGAACCCTTACTTTCAGTCCGCGATATGGAAGTCGAGTTCGACACATACGGCGGTACCGTTAAAGCAGTCCGCGGTGTCGGCTTTGATCTCATCAAAGGAGAGACGCTGGCTATCGTTGGTGAATCCGGTTGCGGCAAATCGGTCACCGTCCAGACTCTGATGGGGCTCATCCCGATGCCCCCGGGAAGAATTACAGGCGGCGCGGCGGAACTCCGGGGTAAGAATATTCTTGGCCTGCCTCCAGAAGAAGCCAACAAGTTTCGCGGTGTGGAAATCGGCATGATCTTCCAGGACCCGATGTCGTCTCTCAACCCGACCATGACCATTGGCGATCAGATCGCAGAAACATTGAAGGTACACCGGGGCGAGTCGCACCAGGAAGCTTTCAACATCGCGATTGAACTGCTTGAGAAAACACACATCCCTGAAGCGGCGAAGCGGGCAAGTCAGTACCCTTTCGAATTTTCCGGAGGGATGTTGCAACGAGCGATGATTGCCCAGAGCCTTGCCTGCAATCCTTCGATTCTGATCGCAGATGAACCCACAACTGCCCTGGACGTGACGATTCAGGCGCAGATACTGGAGCTGATGCTCGAACTGCAACGCACTGAAGGTATGTCGATCATTCTCATTACCCATGACCTTGCTGTCGTGGCCTGCACTGCTGATCGGGTGGCCGTTATGTACGCCGGCCAGATTGTCGAATCAGGATCCGTGGACGACATCTTTTATCGCTCTTCTCACCCTTACACACTGGGTCTGAAGGCGGCGATGCCATCCAATACCCATGATCGAGACAAGTCACTGACGCCGATTATGGGAAGCCCGCCAGATCTGTTTAAGCCACCTGAAGGTTGTGGTTACTGCGCTCGCTGCCCTCACGCAATGAAGGTCTGTGCCGATCATCTGCCCGAACTTGTAGCCGTCGGAGACGATCACTACTCGCGCTGCTGGCTGCAGCATGAATCTGCGCCCTCTGTCGAAGAACTCTATCAGGCAGGTGGCTGAGCATGCTGGTACGAACAGAAAAACTGGAAAAGCATTTTAATATTGGTCGTGGTCAGACCCTGCACGCGGTTGATGGCATTTCGCTCAACATCGAAGAGAACGAAATTCTGGGGCTTGTCGGCGAAAGTGGTTCAGGAAAGTCCACCTTCGGTAAAACGTTGATTGGGCTGCACCAGAGAACGTCCGGTGAGGCTTTCTTCAGGGATGAGCCTCTGCCTCAGCATTTCAGCACCTCGGATCACCTGCGTTACTCCCGGGAAATGCAGATGATTTTCCAGGACCCCTACTCTTCCCTTAACCCACGGATGACAGTTCTCGACATCATCGGTGAAGGTCTGAGATTGCAGGGACAGGACACAAACAAGAGTGTTCGCGACAAGGTGGCCTTCTGGCTGCAGCGAGTCGGACTGCACCCGGATCACATGTCCCGATACCCACATGAGTTTTCCGGTGGGCAAAGACAGAGAATCGGTATCGCGCGTGCCATGATCATCGAGCCGAAGTTTGTCGTCTGCGACGAACCTATCTCAGCACTGGATGTTTCCGTTCAGGCGCAGGTAATCAATCTCCTGGATGAACTCAAGCAATCCATGGGGCTGACGCTGCTGTTTATCGCCCATGACCTGTCGATGGTTCGTTATGTCTCTGACCGAATGGCCGTCATGTACCTTGGCGCACTGGCAGAAGTAGGTCCTTCCAACGATCTGTTTTTCGATCCGCAGCACCCTTACACACAGTTCCTGATTGAATCCAATCCTGAGCCGGATCCCGACACAGAGAGAGGTCGGGCACACAAACCCATTGTTGGTGAAGTTACTTCTCCGGTTAACGTGCAGCCTGGTTGTCGGTTCGCGGACCGCTGCCCTGAAGTGATGGATCGCTGTCGCAACGAAACACCGCATCTGATCGCTACTTCAGAAAATCGTCAGGTCGCCTGCCACCTGTTCGACTGATATGTCGTCTGTCTGCTAGACCCGCTTCAGAATGCTTTGCGTTTTTTCGAGCATTCTGAGGATGGACACTTCGTCGGTATAGTCCGCCACCTGATCAAAACGTGCCCACGCAAGATCGTGGGACTCGTCACTTACCGTGAACTCATCAGACCCTGCCGACTTCAGAAGAAAGCGACAGTCGTAGTGAAAGTGTTCCGGTTCGTTTTTTCGCGCAGGAATCGCATGTATATCAACGTCCAGCAATTCCCGGGTCACGAACTCGATATCGGGTAATCCGGATTCTTCACATGCTTCCTGCAAGGCGACGCTGGCAACACGGCTCTCGCCATCCGCATGACCGCCAGGCTGGAGCCAGCGATCCAGCTTCGCATGGTGGGTAAACAGAACTCTTTCGCAGGCTGAGTCCAGCAGAAACGCCGACCCGGTTACGTGACCTGTCAAAAGCGAGCGCTCAAAACAGTCTTCATTAGACTCAACGAACGCTATGTAACGTTGAACCATATCAGCCTCATCGGGCCAGCGATCGGCATAATCGCAAAGAAGCTTCAGCAGAGGTTGCCTTTGATCATCAGGCGACATTTGACGGAACAGGTCTCATTTTCTTGTTGGACTCCTCATCAAAGAGATCCACCAGCTGCTCTGTCATGGCATCACCGAGTTGCTCTGCATCGGTGATCGTTACCGCGCGTCGATAGTGATGGGTTACATCATGTCCGATACCAATCGCCACCAGCTCTACCGGCGACTGATTTTCAATCTGGTCAATGGCGTACTTGAGATGCTGCTCAAGATAATTGCTGGGGTTTACGAGCAGCGTGGAATTGTCGACCGGCAGACCGTCGGAAATCACCATGAGAATCTTTCTGTCTTCCGGGCGACCGACAATACGATTGTGTGCCCAGAGCAGCGCTTCACCATCAATGTTCTCTTTAAGCAGTTCCTCGCGCATCATGAGACCGATATTCGTTCGTGCCCGACGCCAGGGCATATCAGCGGCTTTATAGATGATGTGCCTCAGATCATTCAGGCGACCGGGCTGGGCGACTTTACCCTGTTGCAGCCAGAGTTCACGGGATTGACCGCCGCGCCAGGCCCGGGTCGTGAAGCCAAGGATCTCGACTTTGACGGAACAGCGCTCAAGGGTACGTCCAAGAATATCGGCACACATGGCGGCAATGGTAATCGAACGACCGCGCATGGAGCCGGAGCTGTCGATCAACAGCGACACCACGGTATCCCGGAAATTCATATCCTTTTCCTGCTTGAATGCCAGCGGATGGAAAGGATCCATGACGACACTGGTCAGCCGTGAGGTATCCAGCATGCCTTCTTCAAGATCGAACTCCCAGGTTCGATTCTGTTGTGCCATCAGCTTTCGCTGAAGCCGGTTGGCCAGTTTGCTGATAATGACCTGAGAGCTTTGCAGGTTTTTGTCCAGAACGCCCCGCAGTCGCTCCAGCTCAACCGGGTCGCAGAGTTCGTCTGCCATGATCGTTTCATCGAACTGGGTCGTGAAGGCTTTATAGGTATTCTCTTTCGGCCGCAGCCAGTTCTTGTCACCGGAAACGTCCGGTGGTGCACCGGCTTCATCTTCGTCACCTTCCATTTCAGCCATTTCCATGGCATCCATGTCTACCGGCACCTCGCCTTCGATCGCATCAGCAAGATCGGAGTCACCGCTCATATCCTGTTCCGATGCCTCATCTCCGGATTCCGATTCCAGTTCTTCTTCCTGATCTTCCTGATCCTCTGATTCTCCGTCGGAACCTTCCTCACCATAATCGTCGGAGAGACCAAGATCAGAAATCATTTTGCGAGCAAGATTCGTGAAAGCTTCCTGATCAAAAAGCAGCTCTTCCATGGCGTCGAAATCATCAGCGAGAGCATGTTCCAGCTGATCGCGCCAGAGATCGACAACCACATCGCCGCCTACAGGCGGCTTTTTCCCGGTTAGCTTCTCCCGGATAAGCATACCCAGCGCTTCTCCCAGCGGAGCCTGACTCTGGCTCTCAATCTGCTGGTATCCGTGAGTGGTGCAATGCTCCAGCAATTGCGCATGCAGGTTTTCGCCCACGCCTTTCATCAGGTAGGAGCCTATGCAGGCGATACGAGCATCTTCGACGCAGTCATAAACTTCCTGTGCAACGCCAGCAGTGGGACGGGTTGCACTATGCGTGCTGTCATCATGAAATCGGTGGCGCAGCGCAAACTTGTCAGCACTGCCACGCAGCGATGCAAGTTGTTCGGGCGTCAGCCCAGCGTCCGGTAGAGGGATACGTGCCCGACTGCCCTGCAGGTAGGGTTTCCCACGGCCGAAACTCACCTGCAGTTCCTCATTTCCAGAGATCGCTCTCATGGTTGAGGTTACTGCCTGCTTGAACAACTCCGTTGAGTCATCGGAAATCACAACCAGCCTCTATCTGAATTCAGGCCTGAACTAGGCCAGAACCACGTTAGCGCTGGATTCAGGCAGTTCTTCGCCCATACACCGCTGATAGTATTCAGCAACAATCGCGCGCTCAGTCTCATCACACTTGTTCAGAAATGTCAGGCGGAACGCAAAGCCGTAATCACCAAAGATCCTGGCATTCTCTGACCACATGATGACCGTTCGAGGAGACATGACAATGGAAATATCACCGTTCATGAATCCCTGTCTGGTCAGGTTCGCAACCGACACCATATTGGCGACCGTTTTGCGATCCATTTCAGGAAGCTTCGACACGATGATGTCGGTTTCTTTTTCCCGCTCGAGATAATTAAGCGTGGTCACGATATTCCAGCGGTCCATCTGACCCTGGTTAATCTGCTGCGTGCCGTGGTAAAGACCGGTCGGGTCGCCCAGACCGATGGTATTCGTCGTCGCGAACATTCTGAAAGACTGGTGCGGGCTGATGACTTTGCTCTGGTCAAGCAGCGTCAGTTTGCCTTCCACTTCCAGCACGCGCTGAATCACAAACATGACGTCCGGACGACCGGCATCATATTCATCGAAGACAATCGCACAAGCTCGCTGCAGTGCCCAGGGAAGCAGACCTTCCTTGAATTCGGTAATCTGCTTGCCGTCCTGGAGGACAATGGCATCTTTTCCCACGAGATCAATTCTGCTCACGTGAGAGTCCAGGTTGATCCGAATACAGGGCCAGTTCAGCCTGGCGGCGACCTGCTCCACGTGCGTGGATTTACCCGTGCCGTGAAAACCCTGAATCATGCAGCGCCTGTTAAAGGCGAATCCCGCAAGAATCGCCAGGGTTGTCTCCCGATCAAACAGATAGCTGTCATCGATTGCAGGTACATGTTCGGAAGCTTCTGAAAAGGCCGGGACTTTCATGTCCACATCCAGACCAAAGACTTCCCTTACGTCAATCTCCGTATCAGGGATCCCATCACCCTCCAACGCACCGAGTTTTTCTGCCATTACTGCCATACCTAAGTTCTCTTCAATTCGTAACGCACTTCAGGAAAATACCTGCCCGTCGGTCAGATCCCAAGAGTAAACTCAGGTTAAATGACTCGATCTAGCAGACAGGAAAATATCGAGACAGCGCGGGCCCGCTAGAATAGCTTTTATAGTTGGAAAATGCTATTCACAGTCGCCGCACAGGGCAGCAGGAAATGAGGATATATGGTCAGGATTCTAATGGTAAGGCACGGGTAGGCAGCCGCGACTTTTACGGACGATGCCGACCCCGGCTTAAGTGATCTGGGTCGTAAGCAGGCGCTCAGCGTTGCAGAAAGGCTCGAAGCTGAACTACGTCTCAAGATATGTTCCAGCCCGCTTAAACGCGCCTTCGAGACAGCTCAGCCTCTCGATACGCGGCAGAAGGCGCTGCAGGCACGTGATGACAATCGTGATACCAGAAAGGATCAGATCCTCATCGATGAACGAATCAGCGAGATCCCTTCCACAGGCTTGTCCATCGAAGAACGCGGTCCATGGCTCCAGCAGGTGATGACCGGAAACTGGTCCGAGCAATCTGCCGAACTGCAATCATGGCGGCAGGCACTGATCGACTGCCTCGTTGGGCAAAAAGAAGACTGCGTTCTGTTCTCACACTATGTTGCTATCAATACTGCCGTCGGCAGTGCAGAGGGTCTGGATGCCGTTTCCATATTTCGACCCGACAACACCTCGGTAACCGAGTTAACCACTGACGGTGAAAAGCTCTATCTGGTGTCGCGTGGCGAAGAAGCGGTCACCCGGGTTAACTGACGGTCACACTGACAATCAGGAGAACTGTCTGGCACCCGCCAGCGACAAGGCAACTTCCTGAAGGGATCGCCATGGATCTCCCTGAACAAGCCCCTTGACCATGCGATCAATGGTGCCGAGGGATACCTGCAGCGATCGAAGCGAACTGACGTTATGTCGGTCCAGGCAGCGAGACACCACGGGAACCCGTTTGTCCCAGACTCTGGCCTTGCGAAAGACCTCGCGCTGATTCATACCGTTGGAGAGATCCGTTTTTATGGACTCAAGGGATCTCAGCTCTCTGGCGAGCATATTTACGACGAAAAGAGTCTCCACACCTTCGGCTCTGAGGCCATCGGTCATCCGTACGCAACGCGACACATCGCCCAACAGGGCGGCATCAATCATCTTGAATACATCATAACGCGCGCTGTCAGCGACGCCCTCAAGCACATCATCAACGTGGACGGCGCGATCTCCAACAATAAGCTTAAGGCGCTCGATTTCCTGTATGGCAGCCAGCAGATTGCCTTCAATACGCTCTGTCATGGCACGCACAGCATCTCTTTCGACTCGCAGACCTGCCTGTCGGAATCTGCCTTCCAGCCACCTTGGAAGATCCTTGGACTCAATCGGCCAGATCTGGACAAAGGCAGCAGCAGATTCCAAAGTTTTAAACCACTTGGTTCTCTGAGTGGACTGATCGGCTCTCGGAAGAACCAGAAGAATCGCCGTATCGTCATTGCGCTGGGTGATCAGTTCTGTCAACGCCTTGCCACCTGCGTCGCCGGGCTTACCCGTCGGCAAC
Source organism: Candidatus Azotimanducaceae bacterium (assembly GCA_965662805.1). Classification (GTDB taxonomy): domain Bacteria; phylum Pseudomonadota; class Gammaproteobacteria; order Pseudomonadales; family Azotimanducaceae; genus UBA9659. The sequence goes on from CBFIJB010000020.1 coordinate 36,395, forward strand.
CTGATTTCCATGAGTTTCTTTTCGGCAAACAGCGACATGCTGTTACCACTGTAAAGCAGGCTGTTCCAGTCAAAGCCTGATTCCGCATGAAACACTTCTCGCTCGGAGAAACCCTGTTTTTTCAGCTCACTTCGGATCAGATCACAGGATTCCTGCACCAGGAGAGGTTCGTCACCACTGACAATAAATACCTGCTGACCGCCTTTGCGGAGAAGTTCGGCAAGCTTGTTCGGATAGACTTTCAAGTATCAGGAGCTACCGTTTACCAATTCAATACGTCGCGTCAGTTTTCGTGCCAGCTCAGCCCGCATTTCATCCATAAGCAGTGTCTGCTCTTCGTAGCTGCCGGATAGATTGGCTGAATCGATCGCGTAAACGCGCTCGGCAATCAGAGTCGAACGCTCCAGGAGAGTTTCTTCATTGCGCGTGATGGAAACGTCCAGCTCGAGCCTGAGCTCGTACTCCGCCGCATCAATCACATTGGTCGTCGCGACGGAGCGACGCATGGAACGCTCATCCAGAATATGTACCGCCATCACATCAACAGCGGGCGAAACGATGGTCACTTTGCTTTCTTCCAGGGAGTCGCGGATCGCCCGAAACGTGACCGGGGCCTCACGAGTTCCGGTGAAACTGATGGACAACAGGTCGCCAAGATCGCTGCCACGAAGCTGATATCCACAACCTGAAACCAGCAGGACCAGCAGACCGATAAGGGAAAGGCGATTAAGAGACGACAAAATTGAGAATCTTGTTGGGTACATAAATGATCTTCCTGATCGTTTTGCCATCGATAAACTTCTCAACATTCTCCTGCTCTCTGGCAAGCGAAACTACCACATCTTCTTCCGCATCAACCGGCACGTCAATTTTGCCGCGAACCTTGCCACCAACCTGAACAACAAGTTCAACAGAAGACTTCTCGAGAGCATCTTCATCGACCGCCATCCACGCTGCGTCCTCTATCTCGCCCATACCCAGCGCCTGCCACAAGACGTGACAGACGTGAGGTGTAATGGGCGACATAATCAGAACCGCGGCCTTGAGCGCCTCGCGCTTCACCGCCCGCCCCTGCTCTGAATCATCTTCAAACTTGAGGACCTGGTTCTGCAGGGACATCACCGCCGCGACAACCGTGTTGAATGCCAGACGCCTGTCATAATCATCTTCGCACTTCTTCAGCGTTTCGTGGGTCATGCGCCTGAGGTCCTTCTGAGCCTCAGTAAGCGCGTTGGCATCTATATCTACGACATCACCGCCAGCCTTATGTTCCATGACAGGATTCCAGAGGCGGGTTCGGAGCCAGCGATTCGAGGACTCAACTGTATTTTCTGACCATTCGAAAGACTGTTCCGGCGGTGCCGCAAACATCATGGCCATACGGACCGCATCAGCGCCATGGGTATCCATCAGGACCTGAGGGTCTCCGGCATCACCCGCGGACTTCGACATCTTGGTACCACCATGGAGCACCATGCCAAGAGCCAGGAGTTTCTCAAACGGCTCATCCGACTCAACCAGACCTTCGTCACGCATCACCTTGTGGAAAAAGCGCGCATAAAGAAGGTGCAGAATGGCGTGCTCTTCTCCGCCCACATAGTGATCCACGGAGTTCCAGTATTTGACTCGCTCATCGACCATGGCATCCGGTGTATTGCTGCTGGCGAAACGCGCGTAGTACCAGGAGGATTCCATAAACGTATCAAAGGTATCTGTCTCGCGTTCCGCGGGACCACTGCATTCCGGGCAGCTCGTCTCATACCATGAAGGCATCTTCTTAATCGGCGAACCAACGCCTTCAAACTCAACATCCGTCGGCAGGACTACCGGCAAATCCTCATCGGGTACCGGCACCGCGCCACACTGTTCGCAGTTAATGATCGGGATCGGACAACCCCAGTAACGCTGCCTTGAAACGCCCCAGTCGCGCAGTCGATAGTTAACCTGACGCTCCCCCAATTGTTTGCTGCCCAGCGCCTCGGCGATGGCATCGAAAGCTGCCTCAAAGCCAAGACCATCGAACTCCCCGGAATTAATCAGGCTACCCTTTGCCGTATAAGCGGCAGTCTCAAGATCACAGGTGGCGTCTTCACTATTGGCAGGCTCAATCACCTGCTTGATGGGAAGACCATACTTGCGGGCAAACTCCCAGTCCCGCTGGTCGTGCCCGGGCACGGACATGACAGCACCTGAGCCATATTCCATCAGCACAAAGTTCGCGACCCAGACAGGCACAGAATCGCCGGTCAGCGGATGAGTCACAGACAACCCCGTCGCCATTCCAAGCTTTTCCATTTTGGCCATCTCGGCTTCGGCCACTTTTGTGCGGTTACACGCCTCGATAAAACCGGCGAGCTCAGCGTTATCCTTCGCTGCCTCTGCCGCCAGCGGATGCTGTGGCGCGACCGCGAGGTAAGTCACTCCCATCAGGGTATCCGGTCTGGTCGTGTATACCGTCAGAGGGCTGCCGTCCGCTGACGGGAAACTGATCTCGATGCCTTCGGAGCGACCGATCCAGTTACGCTGCATGGTTTTAACTTTCTCAGGCCAGCCGGGCAGTTTGTCGAGATTTTCCAGAAGCTCTTCAGCGTAATCGGTAATCTTCACGAACCACTGCGCCAGCTCACGCCGCTCCACCAGTGCGTCAGATCGCCAGCCACGACCGTCAATAACCTGCTCGTTTGCAAGCACGGTCTGATCCACCGGGTCCCAGTTCACCCAGGCCGCTTTCTTGTAAACCAGCCCTTTTCGAAACAGTCGAGTGAAGAACCATTGTTCCCACCGATAATAATCCGGGTCACATGTCGCGAGTTCCCGGCTCCAGTCAAAGGCAAAACCGAGTGCCTGTAACTGGGTACGCATATTGTCGATGTTCTGATAGGTCCACTTGGCAGGCGGGATATTGCGTTTGATTGCTGCATTTTCCGCGGGCAGACCAAAGGCATCCCAGCCCATGGGCTGAAGAACATTCTTGCCTTTCAGTCGTTGGAATCTACCAATGACATCACCGAGCGTATAGTTACGCACGTGCCCCATGTGCAGCTGACCACTGGGATAGGGAAACATCGACAGGCAATAGAACTTGGGTTTGTCGCTGTTCTCGGAAACCTCGAAACTTCGGTTTTCCTTCCAGAAAGCCTGAGCCTCTTTCTCCACAGATTCGTGGCGGTAGACGGCGCTGCTGTCGCTCTTATCACTCATGTTTTTTCGGTACGGCTGGAAAAGCCGCAATTCTACATGATGCGGCGCAACAGCACATATCCTCGCGCAAATATCAGCATCAATATGGCGGCCACCAGGGCGGGCCAGCTGCCGAATCGATGAAAGGGTGTTTCGCCGGTGCGAAGCTCAACATCCTGCCTCAATATGCCTGCCTCGAACTGCGGCAGACTCGCGACAAGCCTGCCACGATGGTTGATAACAGCAGTCACGCCATTATTGGTAGCGCGCACCATACTTCGGCCATTCTCCAGCGCACGCATCTGCGCCATCTGCAGATGTTGCCAGGGCCCCATGGACGACCCGAACCAGGTGTCATTGCTTACGGTCAGAAGCAGTGCTGGTGAATGCGCTGCCTGGCGGACCAGTTCGGGATAAACCACCTCGTAACAGATGGAGGAGGACACCACGTGGCCGGCAACAACCAGAGGCTTCTGGTCAGCAGGCCCGGAACGATTGCGCGACATGGGCAGGTCAAAAAACCTGATAACGCCACGCAGATGGTTCTCAAGCGGCACATACTCACCAAACGGCACCAGCCGACGTTTGATGTATTGCCCTTCCCCTTCTCCCAGGGCGAGAATCGTATTCTGAAACCGGCCGTCATCATCTCTATCCGGTATACCGAGAATAAGTGTGGTGCCACGTTCCTCTCCCAGTCGGTCAAGCTGATCCAGATAGTCACCGGCAGACTCTCTGAAAATGGTAATGGCGGCCTCGGGCCAGACTATCAGGTCCCTGCCCCATTCATCACGACTGGCATCCAGATAGCGTTCCAGAATAGCCAGCCGGTTTTCTGGGGCCCATTTCACATGCTGATCGATATTGCCCTGAACGAGAGAGACCGAGATCCTGCCATCCGGGGCTGTCAGCTCGTGCCGATCCAGCCCATACCCGAGGGACAGAATCAACATAAACGGCAGCACCCAGCGCGCCTGCCGTCGTTCCAGCGCAGCCCATAACGACAGGATGGCAATCATCGCAACCAGGGCAACCCCGAACACACCCAGATAGGGCGCAAAGTTTTCGAACGGCGTTCCCATCACGCCGTAACCCAGGAACAACCAGGGGAATCCGGTCAGGAACCAGCCACGGAACCATTCCTGCAGAACCCAGAGGCCGACAAACCCGAGAATCTGCTGTAAGTCACTACCTCTGAAAAAACGGGCGTAAACATAAGCCAGCGGAATGGAGACCGCTGCGTAGGCGGCGACAAACGCACCAACAAGACTGGCCGCCAGCGGCACGGAAGCACCGCCATAGGTATGGATGGATACGTAGATCCATGAAACGCCAACCACGAACATGCCGAGGTTGAACAGATAGAAGCGTAATGTTGTTCGCCAGATACTGCCCTGCCGAGCGATGACAAACAGCATCACCGGCGCGATCAACGCAAGGGGCCACCAGTTAAACGGCGCCAGACTGAATGGAAACGTGGCCCCTGAAAGGAAAGCCGCAACATCGGCCAGCCGCTCCGGGAGTCGGAGGCCAGTCTTCTGGATCACTCGGCAATATTCATCTGGAGCAGATGCACACGACGACCATCGGCATTCAGCACCTTGAATCGAAAGTCTTCGATTGTTACCTGTTCATCCCGCTTGGGAAGATGGCCGAAGCAACTGGTAACCAGGCCGCCAATGGTATCGAACTCCTCTTCGCTGAACTCCTGTTCGAAGTATTCATTGAAGTCTTCAATGGGCGTCAATGCCTTGATGGTGAAGGAGCCATCCACATGTTTGTTGATAAAGCCTTCTTCTTCGAAGTCGTACTCATCTTCAATGTCACCAACAATCTGCTCGAGCACATCCTCGATGGTAACGATGCCACTGATGCCGCCATACTCATCATAGACTACCGCCAGGTGATTTCTGGTTGCGCGAAACTCCTGCAGCAGGACATCGAGGCGCTTGCTCTCCGGTATTGCGGTGCAGGGACGCAGGCTGGCTCGAAGGTTAAACTTCTGTTTTCGTTCTTTATGCGCCAGCGTCAGCAGGTCTTTCGCCAGCAGAATACCAACCACCTCATCCTGATTTTCTCCGAGCACCGGGAACCGGGAGTGCCCACTGCCTATCACAATGGGCAGAAACTCCGAGGGTTCCTGATCGATACGCACAAAAACGACCTGAGACCGGGGAATCATGATCTCTCTCACCTGCATATCGGAAACCGTCAGGGCACCCTCGATAATAGAGAGCGCCTCGCCATCCAGCAGCGCCCGCTGTTCAGCCGAACGTAACAGTTCCAGCAGTTCAGCACGGGAGCTTGGCTCGCCACTCAACGCAAGAGACAGCTTCTCGAGCCAGGTTTTCGATTCTTCCTGTTCACTCATAGGGGTTCTCGACACCTAACTGGGATAAAAGACTAATCTCCAGGGATTCCATTGCCTCACGTTCCTCAACTTTCAAATGATCATAACCGAGCAGATGCAGGACACCATGAACAAGCATGTGTCTGAATCGGTCGGGGTAGGTTTTGCCAAAGGTGGCAGCTTCATCGGCAACCACACGCGTGCAGACGACGATGTCGCCAAGAACGCTGAGATCTTCGATATGCAGGTCTGCCGGAAATGACAGCACATTGGTCGCGCCGGTTTTAGCGCGATAGGTTTCGTTCAGTTCGCTGATTTCCTGTACGGAAACCAGACGGATGGATACTTCTGAGTTCGGCCGATCGAGCGCATCCAGAACATACTCGACGGCCTGTCTTATCGCAGGCTCGTCAGGCTCACCCTCCAGCGGCTCAACAGCTCTGGCGATTTCCACCTGATGCGTCACGTCAGCCACGGTCATCTTGAGCTTCTGCCTTACCATACGCTTCAACAATTCGCTGGACCAGAGGATGCCGCACCACGTCTTTCGCGCCGAAGTGCGTAAACGAAATACCCTTGACCTCGGAGAGCACTTTCAGGACATGCTTGAGACCCGAGAGGGTTTTGGATGGCAGGTCGATCTGCGTAATGTCACCGGTGACAACCACGGTTGAACCAAACCCGATGCGCGTCAGAAACATTTTCATCTGCTCAGCTGTCGTATTCTGACTCTCATCGAGAATAATGAAGGAATCATTCAGGGTGCGGCCGCGCATATAAGCCAGTGGAGCCACCTCAATCACATTCCTTTCGATCAGTTTCTCGACACGTTCAAAGCCAAGCAGCTCGTAGAGCGCGTCGTAGAGCGGGCGCAGGTAAGGGTCGATTTTCTGGCTGAGATCTCCCGGTAGAAAACCCAGCTTCTCGCCTGCTTCTACTGCAGGACGCACCAGCAATATTCGCCGAATGCGCTCCTGTTCCATGGCTTCAACGGCACAGGCCACAGCCAGGTAAGTTTTACCGGTACCTGCAGGGCCAATGCCGAAATTAATATCGTTGCTACGGATCGCGTTAACGTAACGTATCTGGTTAGCACCCCTGGGTTTGATGCTCTTTTTCCGGGTATGAATGAGACACTCATCCACCTCGACACCAGCCATCAATGCCTCAACACCGGACTCCTGCAGGAACAGGTGCACCAGTTCGGAAGTGAGATCTGTACCGCCGTTAACCTCTCGATAAAGATGGCCCAAGAGCTCGCCGGCAGCACGCACCACCGTATTATCACCGATGAGTTCAAAATCGTTCCCGCGATTATTTATCGTGATTCCGAGGCGGCGTTCAATCTGCTTGAGGTGGGCATCAAACGGACCACATAGCATGGCAAGTTGATGGCTGTCGTTCGGCTCCAGGACGACCTGGTGCGGCGCTGTAGTTTGCAAATTCATTGTCTGGTGACTATGGGAAGTTAAGGATAACCCTTCAATCAGGGCAGGAAAAGATTGTCAAAATGCTCGCTTTCAGCTGGCATCCAGGAGCCGTCCACGCAGGGAGTTAGGCAGAGCCTCCCCTATTTCGACATCGGCGAACTGCCCAATGAGTGCTGTATCAGCGCAACTGAAATTCACCACACGGTTATTTTCAGTCCTGCCCTGCAATTGACCCGGATCTTTCTTTGAAGGTCCGGTGACCAGTATCCGGTGCGTCTGGCCGACCATGGATTCACTGATTCGCATGGCCTGACCCTGAATACGACCCTGCAAGATCGCCAACCGCTCTTTCTTCACAGACATGGGCGTTTCATCAGGCAGGTCCGCCGCGGGTGTACCGGGCCGCGCACTGTAAATAAAGCTGAACGAGTGATCGAAACCCACCTCATCAATCAGATTCATGGTCGCTTCAAAATCCGCGTCAGTTTCTCCGGGAAAACCGATAATAAAGTCACTGGAGAGGCTGATATTGGGGCGAATCTTGCGCAATCTCCGAATACGCGATTTATACTCAAGCGCCGTATAGCCACGCTTCATTTTCGCCAGAATTCGATCCGATCCGCTCTGTACCGGCAGATGCAGATGATCAACAAGCTCAGGAACTTCAGCGTAGACATCGATCAATGAATCACTGAACTCCATGGGATGCGAGGTGGTGTAGCGAACCCGGTCAATACCGTCGATGGCGGATACCATTGAGACCAGGTAAGCCAGATCGGCTACCTGACCGTCTTCAAGTGGGCCTCGATACGCATTCACGTTTTGACCCAGCAAATTGACCTCTCGAACGCCTTTTTCCGCGAGCCGGTATATCTCTCGCAGCACATCCATGAGCGGGCGACTGACTTCCTCACCTCGGGTGTAGGGCACGACGCAGAAACTGCAGTACTTGCTGCAGCCTTCCATAATGGAGACAAATGCGCTGGGACCCTCGACCCTGGGCTCTGGCAGGCGGTCGAATTTTTCGATCTCGGGGAAACTGATATCCACCTGGGTACGCGTGCTGGAGCGGGCCTCATCGATCATTTCCGGCAGACGGTGCAGGGTTTGCGGGCCGAAGATCACATCTACATAAGGCGCCCTTTTACTGATCGCCTCACCTTCCTGGCTGGCCACGCACCCACCAACGCCGATCTGCAGCTCGGGTCGCTCGACCTTGAGCTGACGCCAGCGGCCGAGCTGGTGAAACACCTTTTCCTGAGCTTTTTCCCTTACAGAACAGGTGTTTAGCAAAAGCAGGTCTGCCTGCGACTCGTCCTCAGTCAGCTCATAACCTTGAGCGGCACTGAGAATATCCAGCATCTTCGATGAATCATATTCATTCATCTGGCAACCGTGTGTTTTGATAAAAACCTTGGCCATGAATTCCGTTGCTTTAGGGGGTATGCGTGAGGCGCGCCATTATAGCCTTGAAAACGCGCATGAAAACCCCAATTTACCCTGCACAGGATTGACAATACTGATCTAAATACCAACACTGCACCGTTCCTTCGGATACGACTTATGACTCAGACACCCATCTACAAGATCATCTTCTTCAATCAGGGGCAGATCTACGAGATCTACGCCCGCCAGATCTACCAATCAGATCTCTATGGCTTTATTGAGGTTGAAGAGCTGGTGTTTGGCGAACGGTCCGGGGTTCTGGTTGATCCGAGTGAAGAGAAGCTGAAGTCCGAATTCGAAGGCGTGAATCGAAGCTACATTCCCATGCATGCGATTGTGCGCATTGATGAAGTCGCTAAAGAAGGTATCGGCACGATCACAGAGGCAACAGCGGGCGACAATGTTTCACTTTTCCCCACGCCGGCCTTCAACCCCAAGGGAACAGGGGAGTAAGTTTCCGCATCGGGTTTTCAGGTGCGTTCTCAATAAGTTCTTCCAGGCAGCGCTGTTGATTCGGGAACCTGAAATCCGGCTGCAGTTCCTGCAGCGGCAGTAATACGAACTTCCTGAGATGGGCCCTTGGATGCGGAAGCACCAGGTCAGCCGACGCATAGACTCGACCGTCGAAGTCGATAATATCCAGATCCAGCGTCCTTGACCGATATCCGCCGCTGGCAGCACGCTCCCGTCCGTATTCGTTTTCCAGTGCAACAAGGCGCGCCAGCAAAGTCTCCGGTTCAATCGCCACCTCCATACTGATCACAGCATTGGCGAAATCTGGTGCCTCTTCACTGAACCCTTCAGGTCGACTGGCCCAGATCGATGACCCCGCCACTGAGCCAGACGCCAGCCCGGCAACAGCCTCGGCGCAGCTCACCAGATTAGCGGCGGTGTCGCCAAGGTTGGAACCCAGCCCGATGTAAACCCTGTCAGCCAATTTTCGAACAGGCTCCTGAAATAGCAATACGCTTCACAATCATGATAGTTTTACCGCTTTCAAAAATCAGCATGTGAGGAATTAAATGAAGGCAGCTGTTCTACGTGAAGCAAATAAGCCCCTTGAGATCGAGGAAGTATCTATTTCAAAGCCGGGTCCGCGAGAGGTTCTGGTAAGACCGGTCGCCGCGGGCGTCTGTCACAGTGATCTTCACTTTCTCGATGGTTCGTATCCTTACGCGCTGCCGACGATTCTTGGTCACGAAAGTGCAGGTATCGTCGAAGAGGTCGGCTCAGACGTGACTTACGTCAAGAAAGGCGATCATGTTATTACCTGCCTGTCTGCATTCTGCGGTCATTGCGATCAATGTATCACTGGACACCTGTCACTGTGCGCAAGTCCTGAAGTAGGTCGAGCACCGGATGATACGCCCCGACTGCACAAAGGTGATGAAACCATTCACCAGTTTCTGAATCTGTCTTCTTTTGCTGAGCTGATGCTGATACACGAACATGCCCTGGTGAAAGTTCGCGAAGACATGCCCATGGACCGTGCGGCCCTGATCGGCTGCTCCACAACCACCGGCGTCGGCGCTGTATTCCACACCGCTGGAGTTGAACCTGGCTCCACCGTCGCTGTCATCGGTTGTGGTGGTGTTGGCCTGGCAGCGATTAATGGCGCAGCCATTGCCGGTGCCGGCATGATCATTGCGGTGGACATGGTCGACTCCAAGTTAGAAATAGCCAAGTCTCTTGGCGCGACACATACCGTGAACCCGGGCAAGTGCGATGCCGTTGGTGAGGTAAAAGAACTTACCCAGGGTGGTTGTCATTACACTTTTGAAGCCATCGGTTTGAAGGCCACGACAGAACAGGCCTGGCAGATGCTGAGACCTGGCGGCACAGCCACGGTCATCGGCATGATCCCGGTGGGCACCATGGTTGAACTGCACGGCGTCGATTTTCTGGCGGAGAAAAAGATCCAGGGATCGAACATGGGATCGAACCGCTTTCGAGTCGATATGCCGCGTTTCGTGGACTTCTACCTGGACGGCAAACTCCACCTGGACCAGATGATCTCCAAGCACATCAAACTGGCAGACGTTAACGACGCATTACAGGCTCTCAAGACAGGCCAGGATGCACGTCACGTCATCATGTTCGATCAGTAAGTGGCTGACCAATAAATGCCCAGGATAGAAGTCCCGTCTGAGGTCACTGGAAACGTCTGGAAAATATCAGCCAGTGTGGGTGACACACTGGCTGCAGACGACGTCATCATGATTCTTGAATCCATGAAGATGGAAATCCCCATCGAAGCACCGACGGCGGGAAGACTGGTAGAAATTCTTGTGAAGGAAGAAGACAGTGTCGACGAGGATCAGATCGTCGCTGTCATTGAGACCTGAAGAAAGGCTAGTTGCCTTCAAATTTCGGGTCTCGTTTTTCAAAAAAGGCCCGGGTGCCTTCCCGCCGATCCTCAGTACCCGTGGTCAACAGGAACTGATCGGTATCCATATGCATGATGGCCTGATCAAGCGCATTGCTGACCGCATTGATACTCTGCTTGATCATCTGCGTTGGAATCGGCGGCTGCGCGGCATAGCGCTGCGCCATCTCTATCGTCGTTGAATTCAAATCTTCTGCTGCAACGACTTCATCAAAGAAACCCCATTCAAGCAATGTTTGAGCCTTCTCACGGTCACCCAGCATGATCATCCGCTTGGCCCTGGCAGGCCCTATGAGGCGAACGCAAAGCGGCAGTGACAACCACTGCAGATTAATCCCAAGATTAACCTCGGGATAACCGCAGAAGGCATCATCGGATGCTATCCGGAAGTCACAGGCCGTGGGTATGCAGGCGCCGCCACCCAGGGCAGCGCCATGAACCGAAGCGATGGTGACCTGTGGAATGCCCAGAATCGCTTTGATCATTCGCCCGCCAAGCCCGGCTGAACGGCGCTGCATCACCAGATTGCGTACTGGTGTCTTTTCTTTCAGGTCTGCGCCCGCACTGAAATGCTTCCCGGCACCCTTAAAGATCACGACACGGGACTGCTCATCTTCCAGGAAACCACGGGAAACCTGTTCAATTTCAGCCATCAGTGACGCACTCAATGCATTGAACTCATCCGGCCGATTCAGAGTGATGGTAGCAATGTGTCCATCACGCTCGACTTCAAGGTACCGGTAACTCATGACGCTTCCTCAAGTGGCTTGAGCAGATCTTCCAGGCTTTTGTTCAGCTCACGGTAAGTAAACTCGCTGACACGAAACTGCCATCCGGCATTCGCCTCAGTATTCGTCGTTACCCAATATTCTTCGCCGGACTGCACGCTCTGCACCTCAATCGTCTCGCCATTATCCAGAGTCACCCTGGTCACCGTCGGATCAATGAAAAATCCTTCCTGGTAAGGTTCCACGTCAAGCAAACGGAGGTTAACGAGCAATCTGCCAAGAGTGTCCGCGATACCATCGTACTGAAGTTCACGCCCCTCAGGCACATTGTTTACCTGCAGCGCAGCAGATGCTTCGTCCCAACCGGCGCTCAGATACTGCGCACCTTCGGTGGCAATGGATACCACGCGGACAGACTCCGCATCTACATTCACAATAACGGTATCGAGCCAGGACAGAATGTCTGTCTCCAGCAGCAGGGGTTGCTCGCTCAGGTATACCTGCGCTTCGCCCGCAAATCGAAAATAGCTGCCCCGACTCGCGGAAGACTCACCGACAATCAACTGTTGACCGCCCGGATTCAGCGTTAACCGCGCACCTGCTCCCTCACCGGAATCAGCTACTCCGAGACGGGCGTGGTTCTCGGGTTTCTTGGTCTTTTCTTCAGCTATCGTCAGATCAGCCAGCTGCAGCAGAAGCTCTGAGAGGGCTTCAAAGCTGGCGGGATAAGCTGATTTTTCCTCAACCACCCAGCCAGACTCAGTTCGCTTCAGGGACACAGTAGCCCCATCAGCTACCAGCTCGACACCGGTTACTTCGTCCAGAACCAGATCAGGCAGGGCTTTATTCTGCCCTCCCGACTCATTCTGCTCCGGCATTTGCAGCATCAACCCGGTGAGCGCAATCGCAAGTACCGTCAGCCCAACAAGGAGCTTCTGATTCTGCATCATGGCTGACCTCCCCGGCGGTTCAGCCCGAGAATTCGAATACCCAGCAGAAGAGCCGTCAGCAAAAATGGCAGGATCAGAATATTCATCACCTTGAGCATGCTGCCCAGCTGTTCAATGTCCTTGTCCAATTGATGACGAACGTCCCGAAGCTCCTTGCGAATCCTAAGCTTCTCGTCCTGAAAGCGTACAAGCGCGGCTTCTTCTTCCGGGGTCAGGGTCAACAGACCATCATCCACCCGGCCGGATTCCAACTCTGTCAGTTGCCGCTCAGTCTCAGCCAGTTGTGCCTGCAAATCTTCAGCACTCTGCAGGTATTGCGCTTCCGCCTCACGCCTCAGTTTTTCCACCACTTCAAATGGCCGTGTGTACTGTCCGCGCGACCGGACATTAATCAAGGCACTGCTGCCGGAAAGATTATCCACGAGATTTGTGATGAAGCTGCCGTTATCCGCAAAGGCACTGGCGATCTGCTGCCCGAAGAAATTCTGCACCTGAACCCAGAGCCGGTCTGACAGGATATCGGTATCTGCCACAATGGCCACCTGAAGCGCTTCGGTCATCTCCCGATGGGTTTGCTGCGTCGAATCACCCACCGGGCCATCGGGGAAGGCACTCTGCGCTTTGCCGGATAAACGGACGGCCGCAATCAGGGGCTCACCGGCTGAAGACAAACCTGCCAGCAGGTCTTCAGGGTTCTGCAGAAACTGGAACTGAAAAGCATCAAGTGGGCCGGCCTGCTCGCTGGAGACGATCAGAGGCTCAGCCTGAACATCCTGCATCTCATCGACATCCAGAACACCCACAGTCGACATATTGATGATCTCGAGATTGGCAGTCACGATATCGTTGCGTGACAGGTGCTCGGGCGTAAACCCGAGAATACCAAGGTGCCGCACCGGCCTGCCGTCGGCTCCGCTCACCAGAAGCGCAACCTGCGGATCACCCAGAACCTTGCCTTCGCGCATGGAAACACCCCACGCCTGTGTCAGCCTGTTCAGATCAGAACTTCCAGAACCCGGCACCTGCATTCCCGGATTCTCCGGCTGATCCATTTCAGCTAACGGATCGACAAAGGCGATCAGCTTACCCCCTCTCATCACGAATTGATCGAGCGCGTAGAGATCAGACTCCGACAACGATTTCGGATGAACCAGCACCAACACTTCCAGGGATGTCAGCGCCTCTGAATCAAGGTTTTCCAAAGTCTCAATCTGGAAAAGCTCATCCAGCTGCTCCCTGAAAACCCAGCCGGGGATCTGTTGAAAAGTTCGAGGGTCGACGCTTGATTCCACCGCGAGCCCCGAATAGATACCCATACCTGGCCTGTTGTCCGACCCAAGCGCGTAAATCAACTTGGTGAGTTCGTACTCCAGAAACTCTTCTCTGTCCGGCTGAAAGAAGGCAATGATCTCTTCGCCATCAATCGCATTGGTACCGGCGAGCCCGAAGTAGAGTTCGTCTCCGGCCTGGTTAACGGGGACACTTTGCAGGCCGAAAGCGGCAGCCTGGTCTTCGTTCTCCGAAAATGGCTCCGGATCTATGACGGTCAGTCGAATGTTGCCATCGGCGATCAGCTCATACTCCTCCAACATCTCCTGAACACGACCCGCATAGGCCCGAAGCGAAGCCAGATCTTCACTGACCTTGTTCGAGAAAAAGAAGTACAGATTTATCGGCTCCTCCAGCTCACTGATGATTTCACGGGTGCCGTCCGAAACCGTGTACAGGTTGTTTTCGGTCAGATCGATTCTGACGCTGCTGAACAGAAAGTTATTAACCAGTGTGAAAAGCAGAAAGCTGATTACGACAAGCGCCAATGACAAGGTTGCATTCAGTTTCATCATCAACCCCCTTTCTTCACATCAAGCACAATGGATGTGGCAAAGAGCCAAACCACAATCATTGACAGAAAGTAGAAAAAATCCTGCAGACTGAGCACGCCGCGAGAAATGGCATTGAAGTGTGTGAGAAAACTCAGTGAGGCCACCATGTCCACAAGACTGAGTGGAACCCAGCCCCGGATCACATCCAGCACCAAAGGAAAGCCCGCCATGACGAACAGGAGGGTCACAAACCCACACAGCACAAAAGCCACTACCTGAGAGCGCGTCAGTGCGGACATGCACGAACCAATGGCCAGAAAACCGCCTGCCATGAGCCAGCTGCCGATATAGCTGGCCAGAATGACGCCGTTATCAGGGTCTCCCAGAAAGTTCACCGTTATCCAGATCGGAAAGGTCAGAAGCAAAGCGACACCGGCAAACAGCCAGGCCGCCAGGAATTTGCCGAGAACAATGTCCCAGCGGGAAAGCGGCAGCGTCATCAGAAGCTCCAGCGTCCCGGATTTCCGCTCTTCCGACCATAGTCTCATGGAGATCGCAGGAATCAGGAACAGGTAAAGCCACGGATGAAAACTGAAGAATGGCACCAGGTCGGCCTGCTGGCGTTCATAGAAATTACCGACGTAAAAGGTAAACACACCGGCAAGCACCAGGAATATAAAGATAAAGACATAAGCGACCGGTGTCGCAAAGTACCCGGCCAGCTCTCGTTTCAGGACGACACCGATATTCATTGGCTCTCCCCTTCCGTCAATTTGCGGAACACATCATCCAGACGACCTTTCTCCAGATATGCAGCACTGACCTGCATATCCGTGTCACGCACAAGACCCATCACACGCGGGAACAGATCATCAACACCGGCATCGGGAATGAGCGTGCAGGAATTGCCGTCCTGCTCCACAGCAGCGACGCCAGACAGATTCTGCAGTAAGGCCAGCACCTCATCAGACATGTCAGCCAGCTCTATGGTCACGGCACCGTGGTGACGACTCAGCGCCAGGAGATCTTCCGGTGCGCCGTCAGAGACAATCGATCCGCCTGCAAGCACCATGACCCGGTTACAGACCGCAGTCACCTCCTCAAGAATGTGGGTTGAGACAATCACGATCTTCTCCTGGGACAGGCTTTTGATCATCTCCCGGACTTCATGTTTCTGGTTCGGGTCAAGACCATCTGTGGGTTCATCCAGTATCAGCACATCCGGGTCGTGCAGAATCGCCTGCGCCATGCCGACTCTTCTTTTAAAGCCTTTGGAAAGCGTTTCTATCTTCTGATGCAACACACTTTCCAGCGACATGGTTGCCACCGCTGTGTGAACCGCCTTTTCCCGGTCAGCACCGGAAATCCCCCGCGCTTCAGCGATAAAACGCAGAAAACCCAGGGGTGTCATTTCTTCATAGGCGGGGGCGCCCTCAGGCAGATACCCGATATGCGACTGGGCAGCCAAGGTGTCTGTCCAGACATCACTGCCCCATATTCTGACTTCACCGGTGGTAGGTCTGAGGAAACCCGTGAGCATTTTCATGGTCGTGGATTTCCCGGCGCCGTTCGGCCCGAGGAATCCCAGTATTTCGCCCGGAACGAGTTTGAAACTCAGGTCTTCTACCGCGATGAAGTCACCGTAGTGTTTCGACAGATGACTTACTTCAATCATGAAGTCCTTTACCTCTTGTTATCGACTCCGTAAAACGACCGGCATAGTAAAACCCTGATGGATAGACCACAACTTTAAAGATTTTCTCCCTTGAACGTTTTTGACAATCGCGGGAACTCACTTGGGACACATCTCTTTGGGGGGAATGAGTCTGTAGCGGTTGGCCGGCACCTCCAGACGGCCGCTGCCCGGGGGGGACAGCACGCTACGGGCTCTACTTTAGCTTTCTTTGCGCCGCTGGCGCGGCTTTTCGCTTGAGGCCCCGGAGTCTTGAAACAACGTGGCCCGCCACGTCACGGATGCTCTCTCCATTTATCGTGTCAGAACCATGCAGAGTGTCAGAACCATGACAATTTCATGGTTGAGATCATGACCGGTTCTTGCCAATATCGCCCGCCATGAACAGCCTGCGCAAAGAACGCATTACCAAGGAAGAAGCTCTGAACTTCCTGCTCACGCATATCGTTGTCGAAAGAGGCCAAACCATTACGCTGGACCAGCTCACCCTGTTCAACCTCAACAACCTGGCCAGGCGCGCCGTGGATCAGATATCTGAGTCCGAAGGCATCATCCCCCATGAGGTGATCGAAGCACTGGCAGCCGAATTTCTGGAGAGCAACCCTTGAGTATTCAGCTCCTCAACGATCCTGTCGCTGCTATTTTTGATCTCGATGGCACCCTGCTCGACACCGAGCCGCTCTACACACAGGCGACACAGAAAGTGCTGGATCCATACGGGGCGACCTACACGATGGCCCTGAAGCGAAAGGTCATGGGCGGTGATTCACGCCGCAGCGCACAGCTGACGATTGAAGAGTTTGATCTGCCCATGACCCCGGAAGAGCTGCTCGCTGCAAGAGAGGTGCATCTGGCAAAGTTGTTTCCGCATGCGCCGGAAATTGATGGCGCGGGTCGATTCATCGAAAGCCTGGTCAGGCAGGGAATACCAGCAGGCATCGCAACCAGTTCGCACAGCCATCTGTGTGAACTGAAGATAGGCCATCGATCCTGGACTGAGCTGCTCTCGACGATTGTCTGTGGCAATGATCAGGCACTCCAGCGCGGTAAACCCGAACCCGACATATTCCTGCTTTGTGCAGAACGCATGGGTGTTGACCCCTCCCGCACGGTAGCCTTCGAAGACTCAAGAAATGGTGTGCTCGCAGCAAAAGCTGCCGGTATGACCGTGGTTGCGATCGAGAGCCCTTATACGACGCCGGAAGATCTTGCCGAGGCCGATGTCATTGTCTCCGACTACCGGCAATTACTGACAGACTAGTCGCTGTCTGAGGCCGTGTCTCTGGCTGGACGCTCCTGCTGAGCGCGTTGTTCGGGACGCATGCTGGTCGTTGCCATCCGGTTCCAGAATTCCATGTTCTGTTCCATGGCAGTTCGCATCAGTTTCAGGGGATCGCCACTGGTCAGATCGCGCACACTTCTCTGATATCGATCCTGATGCTCAAGGAACGTCGTAATGCTCTGTTCAATATATCGGCCGACGATGCTCTGCATCGCAGAGCCATAGAACCGGATAAGCTGCTCGAGCACACGGTTGGTCAGGATGGGCTCGTGCCCCTCACCTTCCTGCTCGGAGATAATCTGCATCAGAACCGTTCGCGTGAGATCTTTCTCCGTTTTGGAGTCGACGACAGTAATAGACTCGCCTTTCAGGATGAGCTTCCGAATGTCCTCAACAGTGACATACTTACTTTCTTCGATATCGTAGAGTCGACGGTTCGGATACTTCTTAAATGCTCGCATGATCACCCTTAGCGGTTTTTGTGCAATGAACAATAGAGTTTCGCCACTTTCTGCCAAAGTTGCAAATAACAGGCGCATACTGCTAATGTTGCACTGCAGCATTCGTATTTCAATCGCATCTGCCAATGAGGGAACCTAACTATGAAAATCACGATAGATTTCGACGTCACGCCCGAAGAACTGCGCAAATTTCTCGGGCTGCCAAATGTGGAGGGCCTGCAGGAAGAAATGCTGAAGGCTGCACAGAAACAGATGGCAGAATCCGGCCAGACCATGTTCAACGACATGATTACCGGCGCTGTTCAGCCCATGCTGGCTTACCAGCAATGGTTACAGCGCATGATGAGCGGAAACCGGTCTGAAGGCGGTTCCGAAGAAGCGCCATCTAAGGACAGCAAAGAATGAGCCGCGGAACCGTGCTCATTACCGGCGCGTCGTCGGGTATTGGCGAGGCGCTGGCGCGCAAGTTCCACGACGAAGGCTTTGACCTGATCATCACCGCGCGACGGGAAGACAGGCTGGCAGCGCTTAAATCTGAACTTTCAGCTCAAACTGTCACTGTTATTGCATCTGATCTCTCGACACAGCCCGGTATAACCGCCCTCCTCGACCAACTTTCAGAACACGCGGATGGCATCGACATTGTGATCAACAACGCTGGAATGATGGTGGAAGGCAGCTTTACGGAGCTTTCAGAAGACGATCTGACGCAGACTATCGGCCTGAACATCACGGCACTGACACGAATCACACAATTCTTTGCCCGTGCCATGCAGTCCCGCGGACACGGCAGAATCGTGAATATCGCCTCAGTTGCCGCCTTTCATCCCGTTCCCGGCATGGACCTCTATGCCGCCACCAAGGCCTATGTCCTGTCCCTTTCCGAGTCCCTGGCAGAAAACCTTCGCAGCTCCGGTGTCAGCGTGACGACGGTATGTCCTGGTCTGACCAAAACAGAAATGGTGGATCAGAGTATGGCGGCGACGCTGCCGCCATTTATTATGTCCACCGCGGAAGAAGTTGCGAGAGAAACCTTTGACGCTGTCATGAACCGGGAAGTGATTCGTGTACCCGGCCCGGCCAATCAGCTGGCCCTGACCTGGGCGCAGCATCAACCTCGCTGGCTGGTCCGCGGTCTTGGTGGCCTGGCGGCCAGGTTTGCGCCAAAGAACTGACCCGACCGGGTGATTGGTGTAAAGTCTCGATACATCATCACCCTGTAGTGCGATAACCGATATGAAGACGCTGCTGATAACCTTTCTCCTGACCCTGCCGATGATCACACTGGCGCAGGACATAGACTGTAATGATCGAGCCAACGAAATTCGTATGTCTGATCGCCTCGATGAAGCGATTGATGTGCTGGATGATTGTCTGTCAGAAGAACTCAGTCGCGTCGCACGAACCTACCTGCTTCTCGGTCTGACTCACTACGATTCAGGTGAACAGCGCAAAGCCATTGCCAACTACTCCAAGGCCATCGAATTCGCACCGAACTATGTCACCGCCTATGCCAACCGAGGGCTCAGCTATTCCATGAATGGCGACTACGAGAATGCACTGGAGGACTTTGACTCAGCCATCGAGCTGGATCCTGATTACATGCAGGCGTACTACTTCCGTGCCTTCGCTCACCAGAAGCAAGGCAATCATCGCCGTGCGGTCGATGATTTCAGCACGGCGCTGAGTCTGACAACGGATTCCAATGAAATGGCGTCAATCTATTACAGCCGTGGCCGCGCCAACAAAGAGCTGAAACTCTATGACGATGCCTATGCCGACTACGGAGAAGCTATTGCTCTCAGACCTGAGCATGCAGACTACTACTACTCACGGGCATTGCTGCATCATCAACGCAAGGATCACGATGCGGCAATCGCCGATTACTCGAGAACCATTGAATTGAATGATCAACACGCCAGGGCCTACTACAATCGCGGACTCCTGTATCGCAAGGCAGGCACGGATTTTCTGGCGATTCGTGATTTCGAAGCCGCGACAGATATCGAGCCAGCGTTCGCCAGGGCCTACGCCAATCGAGGCTATACCTAAATGATTCCGGTGATTCCGCTGCTGCTGATTCTCGCGCTGGGGTAATCACCCGACACCATTGACCGCTCATCGACCCGCTCATCGACCCGTTCATCGACCCGTTCTTCGACCCGTTCTTCGCGCTGCCATCCGTCCCGCTCTGGAGAACTGGTCAGAAAAAGCGATGAACGGTTAATCAATCTGTGACGTACTTCAAAACCTGAAAAGCCAAATTTGTCTAATCTGTCTACTCATTCAGTGGCAGGTAATGACATGTACATCAGAAAGTTCCTGCAATGGAGCCTGGTCCTTCTGGCTTTCGTTGCCTACAAACACATAGAAGGAAACACGGAAGATCCCAATCAAGGCAAGCTCGTTTACATGTCTCAACACGAAGCACGGTAGACCTTCATGGCACGTACTGAGGCAAAGTGGTAATTTGAAGGACCTGAGCGTTGTCAAAGTGAACCAACTTTCATGGATGACAGGAGTCGCCTTCTTCCTGAACAACTGATCCTGGCAAAACAGGCAGACCTGCTACGTGGCTTTTTCAAGCTTGTCGGTCTTCTGACGTCCGTTGCCATCCTACTGATCGTTTTTCTGCCTGGTTTTGCAACCGCAGAAGATATCCTCGAACCGTTTCTTAGAAATGTCGTTTGCCTGCTGGTTATCGGCGGGCTCTACGTCATCCTTGAAAAAGGATTTGTTCTGGCGAGCATTATCGGCACCATCATCGCCGTCGCTGCAATCGCGAGCTACACCATCTATCAGGAAAGTCCAGGAAACATGCAGATGCTGGCACTGATTATGTTTCCCACGTGTATCGCCGGATTTCTGCCGAGTCGAAAACAATTCTGGTTTGTTTACGGTTTCAACATGATCCTGATGCTGTTCACCGCATGGATGCTGCTGGAGATCAAACAGATAGACTTGGAGAATCGCTCCTTTGTCACTCTCGGCATGCTGCTCACTCTGCTGGCGCTGATCATCGATTCACTATCGAGCTCCTACCGCGACAGTATCCATACCACCGTGAATCAGTTGGTACAGATTGAAGCAGCAGAGGAACGATTGACGCAGTTGGACGAGGATCTGGGCGTGGCTGTCTCAGAAAAGATTCACGCCGAGATCGTTTCAAATCATCTGGAGAAACAGGGTCGCCTAGCTCTCGAGGTGGCAGGTGCAGGGACACTGAGCGTCAACCTGACGTCAGGCACCGTCGAGGCATCCCTCGATTTCTTCGATCGCTATGGTTTTGCACCTCCCACCAGTATTGAAGAGCTTTACAAAATCATTCACAGCAGCGACCGCGACAGATTTGAATTGTTAGCGAATGCGGAAACCGGCGAAAACGAGCGCATCGAGGGTGACTTCAGGATTGCTACCAGGAACACCACCTACTGGATGTTCATGCTCGAGCCGGGCGCCATCGTGGCAGAACAGAAGTTTCTGCAAGGTGTTGTGGTTGACGTGACCACACGCATGCTGGAACAGCAACGACAGTTCGCAGAAGACAGCAAAGCGCATGAATCCCAGCGCCTGGAAAGCCTGGGAATGCTGGCCGGCGCAATCGCACACGACTTCAACAACCTGCTGCACGTCATCATGCTCAATGCTGACCTGACGCGCCAGGCACTCGCATCGGATTCGAAACCGGCAGTCGCCATGGATCGTCTTATGACCACGGTTGAGAGAGCCGCAGAGCTCTGCTCGGAGCTGCTCGCCTATTCGGGGAGAGGACAGTTCGTAATAGAGCCATTCAGCATGGAGCACCTTGTCAACGAGATGCAGTCGCTCCTGGATATATCCATCCCAAAAGGCGTGAGCGTTTCAACATCGAATGATGGCACTGACACCATCGTGCAGGGAGACATCACCCAGATCAGACAGGTTCTCATGAACCTGATCACCAATGCCGGAGAAGCCGTAGACCCGAGAGATGGACAGATCAATGTCGACGTCGCCAGCCGCTACTATGACGAAGACACCCTGAAGTCCCGAGGTTTTATAGAACAGGTTGAACCGGGTCACTTCGTATCAGTCACCGTCAAGGACAATGGTCACGGCATGAATGCTAAGACCATGCAGCGCATGTTCGGCCCCTTCTATAGCACCAAGGAAACCGGTCACGGTCTCGGACTTTCTGCGGTGCTCGGCATCATCAAAGGTCACGACGGAACGATTGAGATCAGCTCCACGCCTGGAGGGGGCACGACGGCCACAGTGCTGCTACCTTAGAGCGAGTCACGACCCACCGGACAGAGCCTGAGCCACGATCTGCCAGCAGTGCCACATGGGTCAGGCCTTATTCTATTCGCAGACGATGAAGCCGATATTCGACAACTGGCGAGGGTCGTTTTAGAAGAGGCAGGCTACGGAATTATTGAAGCAGAAAATGACCAGGATGCTGTAGATCTGTTCCGGCAGCATCAGGAAGAACTGCACCTGGTGATTCTTGATCTGATGATGCCAGTAAAAACAGGTCTTGAAGCCTATCTGGACATCGCGGATATCGACAGGAGTGTGCCTGTGGTTTTTTCAAGCGGCTTTAACGAGAGCGAAGCCCTGGATCAACTGCCGCCAAAAACGCGCTCCGCCTTTCTGAAGAAACCGTATCTCGCAGCCGAGCTGAAACAGTTCGTGCTGGATATCATCGGCCCGAGGCAGGCAGACTAACTGGTTACCAGATCCGCAGCAGGAACACTTGAAATCGCGTCGGCGAGCTTACGGTCTTTGTCCGTGATGGTGTCACCAGCGTCATGGGTCGTCAGACGGATAGAAACCCGGTTGTAGACGTTAGACCATTCCGGATGATGCTGGTGTTGCTCTGCTAACGCTGCCACCTCCGTCATAAACGCAAACGCATCCACGAAATCCTTGAACAGCAGATCAGCAACCAGAGCATCGCCAACTTCTTTCCAGGTAATTTTTGCCATGTCACTCTCTTTCTATGGTCTCTTAGCTCGTATAATAGACATCATGAATCAAATACTCACCAACCTGCGCCGTATGGGTTTTCTACGGAACCTGCTTCACGGTACGGCTTTACTGTTCACGCTGCTCATGCCATTCGCCACGGGACCGGGGAATTCAGACTCCTGGAACCTGTTCTTCAGCGGCATCCTTCCGGCTTCCGCCCCCATCATTGTGATCGTCATTGGCCTCGACACCATGATGAGTTCCCTGTGGCGGTCTGATACCCAGGACCCCGAAAGAATCCTGCATTTAACGCAGGCCATCCGGGCGCACCAGTTTTTTGGCGGCCTGCTGCTCCTGGCGTGGCTGGCTGTCTTTCTGCCCAAGCTGATATGAGATTTACTACGCTACTGCTCATGGCCTTTGGTGTATCGGCAGCTGCGCTCGCAGACAACAGCATCGACGACCTGCATGATTCTGCGATCGTCATCGACGCGCATTCCGACTTTCTCGACCGAAGCGCCATCGATGGCAGCCGCCTGAACGAGGACCCGCCTTTCGCACAAACCACCCTGTCGACACTTCAGCAGGGCAACATCGACGCCCAGTTCTTCTCAGTTTTCGTACCCCCGGCTTTCGAACAATACGGTTTTGCCAAAAGGACGTTCGAGCTGATGGACCGGCTGGCGCTGGAGGTCGCGGAGAATCACACCGCTATTGAAATGGCTTATTCACCAGCCGATATCAGGCGCATCGCTGCGACCGGAAAAGTTGCTGCGCTGATGGGTATCGAGGGTGGTCACAGCATCGAACATAATCTGGCGCTGCTGCGAACCTACCATCGCCTGGGTGTACGGTACATGACACTCACCTGGGACAACACCAATACCTGGGCCGACGCTGCAGAGGATGCATCCAAGTGGGGAGGCCTGAACGATTTTGGTGTTCAGGTTATCCGGGAAATGAATCGGTTGGGCATGATGATTGATATCAGCCACATTTCCGATGACACCTTCTGGGAAGTCATGGAAACAACCACTGCCCCCGTCATCGCCTCGCACTCTCTGGTTCGAGCCATCAGGAACACACCCCACAACATGAGCGACGATATGATACGTGCAGTTGCAAACAATGGTGGCGTTATCCATATGTCTTTTTACGCAAAGCATGTCTCCGAAAGATTCGCAAAAGCACTGGATGCCGCGCTGGCAGAGGCCCAGCCCAGGTTTGACGAACTGGAGGAAAAGTATCGCGATGACCCGATTCAACTGGATGCCGAGCTATGGTCATTGGAAAAACATATCGAACGACAACTCGAACCACCGACAGTTTCCGATGTCGTCGAACACATCAACCATATCGTGAAACTCGTCGGTGTTGATTACGTTGGATTAGGTTCAGATTTCGATGGTCTCGGTATTCCACCGAAAGGGCTCTCCCACGTTGGCGAGATGCGAAACATCACGCACGAACTTCACCGACAGGGGTATACCCAAGCTGAGATCAGAAAAATTCTGGGAGACAATTTTATGCGCGTGTTCGAACAGGTAACCGCACACTAACCCAGCTGATAGACTCGCTCTGCGGTACCGTAAAACAGCGCGTGCTTCTCATCCTCCGAAAAGTCAGCCACGATTTTCTTGAGTCCGTTGTAAAGCGTGGAGTACCCAATCGACAGCTTGTCTACCGGAAAGTTGCTTTCCATCATGCAGCGGTCAACGCCAAAACATTCAATGGCATGCAGGTAGTACCGGCGCTGCGCCTCTGCAAATTCGTCTGAAGAAACTGGTTCATCACGCTCATGCCAGCCGAAACCATTATCTGGCATCGCCATGCCGCCAATCTTTGCAACCACGTTGTCACAGGCGGCGATGTCGGCAATGTGCTTCTTCCACTGCTCGAATATCTCCTCGCGTTTGCCCGCATAGGGACCAACACCTAACGGTGTACCGAAGTGATCCAGGATCATCTGGGTACCCGGACAGGCCCTGGCGAGCTCTGCAAACGCCGGATTCTGGTGGTGGTAGTGCCAGGTATCAAAGGTCAGACCCATCTCCCCCAGGACTTCCATACCCTGTCGATATCCTGAATCAGCATAAAGACCTTCCGGAGCGCGCCCGGCAATGAGCAGAGCTTCCGGATGAGGGTCTCGCGCACCCGCATGACGGATACCCCGAAAACGACCATCGCCTAACTCCACATGCGCCTCAAGCACATCACGAACAACATCGCCGAGCTGAAGATCAGCTCTCCCGACGATACCGGCAATGACCGCACCTTCGGCATCCTCGCTGAGCTTCGCCTGCGCAACAACAAACTCCGTTTCGCCCAGAGGTCGCATCGGTTCAGGTCCGTCTTGCCGATACTCCGCACCACACTCAACAAACACCGTTTTAACTACATTGTGTCCTGAACCGGTATCGGCATGGAGATCTTCAAGCAGGTAATCACCACCCAATCGGCTACCACGCCAGAGGTGATGGTGCGGATCAATGATTGGCCGTTCCGGATCGATAATGGCTTCTTCGGTCATCTACGTGCTCCTGGAGGTATTCTGAATGCGGTCTATCTGAATGCGGAATATCTGAATGCTATGCTAACGCACATGTCAGTCCAATCTCTCGAACAGAGCGTTGAATCGGTCCTTCGGACCTATCCCAAACCCGCACAGACGCGGCTGATGGACGTTCGCGGCATGATCTTCGAGATCGCCCGGGAACTGGATATCCACATCGAAGAAACCCTGAAATGGGGAGAACCCAGCTATCTGTCGGAGGGCGGCAGTACCGTCAGACTGGCCTGGAAAGCCGCTAATCCAGAGGCCTGCACGATTTTTGTGCATTGCCAGACACGCCTCATTGAGACTTACCGGGAAATCTATCCGGACATCTTCGAATATGAAGGCAAACGCGCGCTTCACCTTCCTTTAAAGGGAAAACTGCCTGAGGGTCCCCTGAGACATTGCCTGACCCTGGCGCTCACCTATCACAAGGTAAAACACCTGCCCTTGCTTGGCGCCTGAAGCTGCCTTGACATAAAAACCGCAAATCAGGACAATTCGCGCCCTGCATCACTGTGGCTACGTAGCTCAGCTGGTTAGAGCACAGCATTCATAATGCTGGGGTCGGTGGTTCAAGTCCACCCGTAGCTACCATAAATATAGGGCTCTGCCCTGCGCCATCTCGAAGCACCAACTATCCGGCTCTACGGCTCTACCCACTTAACGGGGGATGGGGCAATTCATTAAACTCCCTAAACACGATTGATAATGCCATCCCATCCGGCTCTACCCACTTAACGGGGGATGGGGCAATTCATTAAACTCCCTAAACACGATTGATAATGCCATCCCATCCAC
>CBFIJB010000021.1:0-57035 GCA_965662805.1 Candidatus Azotimanducaceae bacterium
GGTATAGCCTTGATCAAGAATCAAACACGCTGCTTCGCGTCTGAACTCGGGAGTGTAGTTTCGTCGTTGCCTTCTCTCATTGGACACCTCACTGGCGGTGATAATATCACCTAGATTGGTGTCCGGTTTTATTGAACCACTACAGTATCCGGTTTCTCAGGATAGTGACCGGAATAAGGTATAGAGCGCAGACTGTGAGAAAGGCACCGATGGTGATGGATGTCAAAATGACAGCTTCTTCTGGCACCGCATCAGGAACGAGGAGCGCAATCGGAAACAGGGTAGACAGGAAACTGAAAACGGTCACGAGACGCACGAATGGATTGGAAATCTGCTGGTACCTGATCAGCTGGCTAATCTGAATGGGTAGATTTCTGGAAAGGTGCGTCATTATTGCCAGCTGCTGCCAGTAGACGATCGTGAATAACCAGGCGCCCAGGGTTAAGAATGGCGTCGCCACAAAGTACAGGATAATGGGGATGGGCGTTCCGGTGATGACATCCCACCTTTCAATCACGCTGCGTTCGGGGAACATACTGAACTCAGCAGAGATGAGTGCGCCGTAGTAAATACCGGCCATGACAAGCAGTAAGAACCATTGCCAGCGAGGGGTGATCACCATCGAATTCACTCTGCCCTTTAAGTCGGCATAGTCAGTTGTCAGCCCATGAATATCTGCCGAGCTGCTGCGCAGAAAGTAAAGCGCCAGACAGAACAAGGCACCACCGATGCACGTAATGACGAAGATAATCGCTGGAAGAAGAATGGGATCAAACCCGGGGGTAGCTGGTGTCAATAACCCGAAATAGCCCAAAAGGGATGCCAAACAAAGCGTTCCAGCGCTCATGGGAATTATGAACCGCGCAGTACTGATACCCGTGCGATCGATTTGTTTGAGTAGTGGTATGTTGTCCAGAGTTGTTATTCTTCTTCTCGCGAGCAGTCAAGAATAGCAAAATCAGGTGGTGCTATTGCAGATAATGCGGGAGTTTTGCGGGACACGGTTGCGTCCGAGCGCGGCCCGACTGCTGTGCACAGTAGCGCGTGACTGGCAACACAGCGGCCCAGCGAAGCCAAACGTTGTGAGCCTCAAAGCCATCAAGTGCGAAAGCGTCCCTCAGGTTCGATTCCACCTATGCCCACCAACATTCTGAAGCAACCATAGAGCTCACGCACCTTTACGAGTTCGCGCTTCAAAATTGGGTTATCAGCAATGATTAGTGCAGAATACTCCTCGTAATGTATTGCCAATTAGACAATCACCTATGTCAGACGATGGCCCCGCCGATATCATTTCCTTTTCGAAGGCTGACCCTCTGAGAGAGGCCAAAAAGGATGCGCGTCTGAAGAAAATTCAGAAGCAGTTTAAGGCCGTCGTGAATGAAAAACTGAAGAACGATCGAAAAGAAAACCGCAAGAAAAAGCCAAAGAAGAAACGTCCATCTTCGAAAAAGAAAAGGCGTTAGCCAGCACCTCTCAGCTTATCTCGACAAATGCCCTGCGGTTTGCGGAAGAAAGGTTTAGCTATTTCCCCAGTGATCCCAGAAAGTAACTTCCTCCATCGGCGTTCGTTTCGCAGGTTTGAAATCAGTGCCTTTGGTATATGCGACGGGAATTAAGGCCACCTGAATAAAGTCGTCAGGTATGCCCAGCAATTCGGCAGTTTCTTCTTCTTTCGCCAGGTGTATCGACGTCCAGACTGTACCAAGCCCTCGGGAGCGGGCAGCAAGCATAAAGCTCCAGGCTGCAGGTATGATCGAACCGTACAGACCAGCGACTTCTGGGTTAGAGGCGTTGTTTACCCGACCTTGTATGCAGGGTATGAGGAGTACAGGAACCTTGTGCAGAACTTCAGCAAAGTCAATTGCAGACTGATACACCCGTTCTGTGGCTCGATCACCGTTGTCTTTTGCATGCTGCAGCATTTGCTTAAGAATACCCGCCTGTGAGCGATAGATCTCTGCAAGCTTGAAACGAATGTCTGCGTCGGTCACGACGATCCATCGCCAGCCCTGGCTGTTACCACCTGTTGGTGCCTGTATTGCGATGCGCAGACATTCTTCCATGAGTTCTCTCGGTACTGGGCGTTCGAGGTCCATGCGGCGACGAACGGCTCGGGTCGTCGTGAGTAGTTTGTCTGTTGTAGTGATATCCATGGCTCGACTTCCTACTTATTATCGGGGTTCATGAAAGGACATATCTTAACCTTTAGTGGCACTTGGACCTGGCACACGGACCTGGCACTTGGACCTGGCACTTGGACCTGGCTCTGGGACCTGGCACTTGGACCTGGCTCTGGGACCTGGTCCCAAGATCCTTGTCCCAAGATCCTTAGACCTGGCATTTGGACCTGGCATTTGGACCTGGCACTTGGTCCTGTCCCAGATCCTCCTGTCCCAGATCCTCAGATCCTCGCACTTGGGCCTGTCCCAAGATCCTCCTTAGCCAGAGATCGCGACGTCGGCGAAACGAATGGCAGGCATCAGGCTCGTCCTCTGCCAATTCCAGCGCTGCTTGTCACCAATGAGCTGAATCTTCTTCAACATCTCATAGAAATTGCCAGCCACCGTGATGCCACGAACAGGCTGGATTCGTTCCCCGTTCTGGCATAGATACCCTGATGCACCAAAACTGAAGTCGCCGGATATTGGGTTGGCGCCAGAGTGCAAGCCGGTCAGGTCGGTCAGCACGAGATACTTGTTCGCTAACAGCTCATTTGAAGTTGCGCTGCCAGAGGCGATCTCTAACTGATGCAGACCGACACCGAGTGTAGAACGTGGTCCCCTGGTGGCGTGGCCAGTCGTGTTGGTATCAAAGTGGGCCGCGGTCATACTGTTGTGAATCAGGGAGCACAGGGTTCCGTCAGACACCAAGGCCAATTTTTTGGCAGGCGTGCCCTCGTCATCAAACAGGCTGTATCCGAAACCATCGGTGTTTTCAGGTTGGTCAAACACGGTGAAGCGCGCATCCGCAATTACCTGACCCAGTTTGTCCCGCATGGGGTTCACGCCATCTTTGGCCGACTTGCCGGAAAACATCATGCTGAACACGCTAAAGAGTGATGGTTGCGTTTCCTCGTCAAAGATCACGTCGTAGTGCGCGGAAGGTACAGATGTCCCATCAAGAATATCGATCGTGTTTTTGTAAGCGTCCTCAATCAGCCTGCCGGGATCAAGATCCCTGAACAGGCGCGCGGCCTGCCCAACACCTTCCATGGCATTCTTGTCACTTTCTTCTATGAGTGCATAGGCATACGCAGAACACATCCTGCTTTTGGATACCGCATGTAAACCGGCGGTAGAGAAGATGTGCCGCTCTCCGGTACCGTCCTGAACGCCGTTATAGGGAACATTTTTGACCTTTTCTTTCGACTTGAGTCCGGCTTCAAGCTGCAGCGCCAGGTCGATCTTCTGTTCGATAGCAATCTGTTCTTCGGGGCATAGCAGCTGGTCGTCCGTTGATAGATCACTGCTGTTCGACAGTATCTTTTCATGGATCTCTGGTGCAGCGTAGCTGGCATTCACCAATGCCTGTTCAACCAGTGAGGCCAGCGCCTCGTCATCTGCAGCTTCACTGTAAGCGGTACCTACCCTGTCATCCTTAATGACCCTGAGTCCAAAGACCTGGCTGGAGGTGACTTTGTGTTCTTCAAGCTCACCATCAAGTGCCTTCAGTGACAATGCTTCACCGGCATCGATAATCAGGTCGCCAGCAGCACCGGCGTCTTTTACCCTGGCCAGAATACTTTCTGCCTGTTGTGCAATACCCATCAGGCGTTACCCCCTACCAGGATGTCGTCGACTTTCAGGGTTGCCTGGCCAACAGAGGTCGGCACGGCGCCGGAAACTGACCCGCACATACCGCACGCGAGCGAGAAGTCGTTACCCACCATTGAGATTTCTTTCAACACAGCCGGGCCGGTGCTAATCAGGGTAGCCGCTTTTACGGGGTACTGAACTTTGCCATCTTCGACATAGTAGCCCTCGGTGACGGCGAAATTGAACTCACCCGTCCCGGGCTGAACTGAGCCTCCACCCATCTGTGCGGCATAAATGCCCTTATCAATAGAGCCGATCATATCGTCGAGTTTCGCGTCACCCGCTTCGATAAAGGTGTTACGCATCCGTGACGTCGGTGCGTACTTGTAGGATTCCCTTCGGCCAGATCCTGTACGTTCAAGACCCGTTTGTTCCGAACCAATTCGATCGACCAGAAAGCTCGTGAGTTTTCCGTCCTTGATCAACTGGGTGTGCTGGGTGGTCATGCCTTCATCGTCTATATTGATTGAGCCCCACTCGTTGGTCATGGTGCCGTCATCAACTGCGCTGACAGCCGGATTGGCGATCATCTCACCCATTTTGTCGTGGAATACCGATGCCTTCTTAGCCACAGAAGTGGTTTCGAGCAGGTGCCCGCAGGCCTCGTGAAAGATCACTCCGCCAAAACCGTTACCGATAACGACGGGCATCCTGCCTGAAGGGCAAGGCTTTGCGCCGAGATTGACCAGTGCCTGGCGTGATGCTTCAGTCCCGGTTAGCTCAGGATCGAGCGCTTCGCTGATCTCCCAGCCGAGCAGCCCTCCGTCACTCTTCATGCCGGTAGCTTGTTCTTTACCGTCTGATGCAATCGAAGTGAGCGTCGCACGGATGTAGTTTCTTAAGTCGCTGGTGTGCAGCCCTTCGCTGTTGAAGATTTCTACTTTCTGTTCTTTCTGTCGACAGGCCCCACGAGTCTGGGAGATCAGGTTACTGGCAGCGCGTGCAGCGGTATCTGCTTTAAGAAGGTAAGCCACCTTGCTGTCCACTTCTGCATCTGACGAGAGAATCCGGCTGGCAGGGTGATGCTCTACTGCACCCCGATAGTCAAAGCTCTGTGAGGTTGAGCGAGGGTCGCGCAGATTCTTAGCCGCCAGTTCGCTCATGATTCGCTTCAGTTCTTCCTCGTCTGTCTTGTTGGTGTACCCGTAAAGCACTTTTGTGCCATAAACCAGGCGAACGCCAATACCGAAATCAATCCCGGATTCGACGGATTGGACCTGTTGACTCAGGGTGCTGATGGTATTGGTCTGGCTGCGTTCCACGAACAATTCGGCGAAATCAGCACCAAGGCTGACGCCATGGTCTATCACAGTTTGCGCGGCTAGGGGGTTAAGCATGTCTTTTCCGGTCTATACAGATGAGTAACGGATTATAGACGGCTAGTTGACGGGTAGGCAGCTGACCATTCCAAAAGATGCTCATTTCCCAGACTCGAAAAGCTTTTGATCACCGAACACCAGCGACAGCCACGTCAAACGAAGTGAGGGAGCGATAGCGACTGCCTAAAACGATAGTCAGTGGAATCCGGATACCATGTTCGAATTGCAGGATCAGTGTTCCAGTTCAGCCAGCGCCTCGCGATAGGGTTTCATGCCATAGGCAATGGCGATAATTGCTAACGGAATGGCAACCAGGTTCACGACCATCAGAGACATGCCAACCTGACCATCATCGGCAAACACTATATGGGTCAAAAACCCTACGGTTGTCGTGCCAAGCGATAAACCAATCAGCGAACTGACAAATAGATAAACAGACGATATCTTGGCGCGCATCTCGTTTGGTGTGATCGACATCATGGCCGTGGCGGCAAGACCTGCCGGTACCGCACTACAAAACTGATAGGGTGCAAGCCAGATGGCCGACCATGTGGCATCAGGTGCCAGATAAAAAATGGCGACTGAGAGCGGCACCATGGGAATAGAAAGAATCATGGTGGCGCGATAAGGCGCATCGGTAAATCCGCGACGATACAGGAGGCTGGCAAACCAGCCTCCAAAAAATGCGCCACTGGTGCCGAATACCAGCACCAGTACGCCGTAGGTTGCACCAGCTTCGGCCTGAGTCAGGCCAAAATGGCGAATGAAGAAACTTGGCACCCAGGCAAACTGGCCGTAGGCGACGAGCACCAGCAGGGTGAAACTGATAAACAGGGTGGAAAAGGTGCGCGCGTGGGATCGGACAAACTTGAAAAATGCAGTTAAGGATGTACTGTCCTCCTGCTCTGATGCTGATTCGGTTTGAGCGGCATCCTGGCCACGACGCAGCGGCTCCCTGATGGTCAGGATCAGCAACGCCAGTAGAACGCCAGGTAAGCCAATCACAATGAAGGAGAATTGCCACGGGGCCAGCACGCCAATCCCAGCGATGGATATCTCACCCATTTCCTTGGCATAACGAATCACCGCACCGCCAAGAATCATCGCAAGGCCTACACCAGTGAGGTTGCCCATGGTGAAAATGCTCATGGCCACGGGCAGCCATTCTCGCCGGAAATAATCGCTGATTAGAGAATAGGAGCAAGGCGAGAGTGTCGCTTCGCCTGCACCAACACCAACGCGGGCCAGAAACAGATGCCAGAAGTTACTGGCCAGACCGCAGGCTGCGGTCGCCAAAGACCAGAATGTCACACCGGCAATGATGATGTTACGGCGGTTTGAACGATCGGCGGCCATGGCTATCGGAATCGACATGATGGCGTAAAAAATACCAAATGGCGGACCTTGCAACAGACCAATCTCAAAGTCGTTCAACCCGAGATCCAGTTTGATGTCATCAACCATCAAGGAGATTATCTGGCGGTCCAGGAAAGAAAAAATGCTGGCGATATACAAAACCGAAACCACATACCAGGCATACGCGGGGCGGGGCCAGGGAAGCTCGGCTGAGGCTGTTGATTCACTCATAACATACGGTCCAACCAGGTTAGCTGACGAATGCCGTCAGCCGGCATCACACTGATGCCGGACGATTAGTATTCAAGAGATTGTGGCGGCTGGCCCTATTGAGGTCCACACAGACCGTGTTTCTTCGCCGCCGAAACCAAAAGGCTATTTAAGATATTCATCATTTTCGATACTGCGGATGAAAGCCGCCACCACGTCAAAAGCGGTGGCTGATGCTCCGGCTTCGGCGGAGACCGTCTCGAATTCGGTCTGCCCCCGCTCTTTGATGGCGCTGCGGAGCGTTTCGTTTTCTTTGAGCATGCGTATCATGCGTTCGCCGTTTTCGATGGACATCGTATTCCCCTTCACTGTTCTTTGCGGTGATTGCTCGCAAGTCTAACACTGCCCCGTGGTCTCGCCGCAAGCGTCACCCTGCTGGTCGTAACAGAACTTTATCTGCTATCTTTGCGATTCACTCAAGAACAATAAAAAAAGCGGGAGCAATATGAGCCTCATACGACATCCGATCTGGCAGTATGCGTATTTTGTTGATGACATCGATGAAGCCTGTGTCAAATGGAACAAGATGGTGGGTGCGGGCCCATTTCGTGTGGTGCGGCACCACATTGCAGAAAATTTCCTGTATCGGGGTGAGCATGTGGAGGCAGATGTCTCCTACGCATTTGGACAGGCAGGCCCGGCCCATATCCAGTTTATTGCGCAACATGATGATACCCCTTCTATCTATCGCGAAATGTACAAAAAAGGCGAAAACGGCTTTCATCACATTGGGCTGCTGGTCAACGATGTACAGGGGGAAATTCGCCGCTTTGAAGAAGCCGGGTATGAAAACGCCTGTACCTTGTGGGGCGGAGACTACGTTTCCTATATGGACTGTCGCAGCGATATGGGCTGTTATGTCGAATTGCATGGTGATGCGCCGGTCATTCGGGAAATGTTTGATGGGTTGCGCCGGGACCATGAAAACTGGGATGGCGTTACGGATCTAATTCGTGAGGCAGGCTAAGGCCGCGGAATCTCGGGGGACAGGACCAAGTGCCAGGTCCAATCTCTGAATCTCGGAATCTCGGGGGGAAAACCCATCATCATCCAGACGCGGAACGGAATCGGGAAAGTTTCTTTAACCCGCTGAAATTCATCACCCGTCACGGGTACAGCGGTGTAGTCGGCTGTGACCCCATCGATGTCTACCTGCACATTCGGGTTTGCGACTGCCTCATGGTACCAGCCTCGCGTCCAGTGATGCGCGGAAACGTAAACCGTGCCGTCTTTCTGCAGGCGCGCGAGGCGACGCGGGGTTGTCTGCCCGGTTTCGTCGGTCGTCGAGATCACCAGCATCGGGATGCCGGTGGACTCAAGCTCAGGCTGCATGTAACCCAGGAACACGACCTCAAATAAAAGCACGAAAACGATGAAGAGCCCGACGATGGCACCAAGGATTTTTCCTATCAGGCTTGTTGACATTTTCTGCTTCCTGTATCGCAATTATTTATACTAATGTATAACATTATATTAACCTTTTGCATTAGGTAACCCATATTGAGACCTCAAACTGATTTGCCTATCGACAATCGCGTACAGCGCGGACAGCAGACTCGACACCTGCTCATGCGGGCGGCAGAGAAACTGATCGCAGACAAGGGGCTGGGCCAGGTTTCCATCCGGGAAATCCTGAGCGAAGCGAGGCAAAACAATACATCTGCCCTGCAGTACCACTTCGGCAATCTGCAGGGATTGATTACCGCGATCCTGGATGAACGTGCAGAAGAAACACGGATGAAACGCGCGGCAATGATGGAACCGCTACTGTCCGGCAACAATGATCCGGACCTTCGAGCACTCTGCGAACTGATGATCAGACCAGCCTTCGAGCTCGCCCGGTCGGATGCCGGCTATCGGCATTACATCAAGGCTTTCAGCCACCAGCTGACGCTTGAAGATTCGGCTGCAGAGAAGGCCTTCAGTCAGGGCGGCGGCGGACAAAGTGGTGTCGAACTTGCGAGGCTGCTCAAGCAAGCACTGCCGCAATTGAACAACAGAACGTTCAGGCAGCGGATGGACTTTTCGGTTCGGCTCTGTGCATCAGCAATGTCCTCGCACGCAAAGAAAAGAAACGCGTTTCGCGGCAAACAGTCGGACGACTTTATTGAAAGCCTGATCGATGCAGTGGTTGGTTTACTCACCGGGCCCGTGAAAGCTCAATAAACCAGGATATCAACAACAAGAAAGAAGGTTGTTCTGTGGCGAAATGGATACAAGGGATACTGGTTGTCGTGGTGCTCACCGGGGCAACCGCGTGGATTTTACGGGTAGAGATTGCACTCTTTGCGATTGAGAAGATGATCGCATCCCGGTCAGAGATTGGGC
The DNA here is from genome assembly GCA_965662805.1 of Candidatus Azotimanducaceae bacterium. GTDB lineage: Bacteria > Pseudomonadota > Gammaproteobacteria > Pseudomonadales > Azotimanducaceae > UBA9659. The sequence continues at coordinate 9,092 of CBFIJB010000021.1, forward strand.
CAACGACGCAGATTGACTGGGCTACCGGGCCTGATCCGAAAGGTCGGGCACCAGAAGAGCGCCCCCCAATATTGTGCTGATTCTCGCCGACGACCTTGGATGGAATGACCTCAGCATGAACGGTGGCTCCGGTGCTACTACCCAGACACCTAATATCGATGCCATTGCCGCGGAAGGCGCGACCTTTACACAAGGCTATGCGGCCAATGGCACCTGTGCGCCATCCAGAGCGGCCCTGATGTCCGGCCGTTACGGCACACGCTTTGGCTTTGAGTTCACACCAACGCCACCCGGTATGAATACATTGCTAGGGCTTATGGCAGGCAGGATGGAGCGACCGCTGTCCCCGAGCTCATTTCGCAATGAAGAAGGAACTGCCTTGGACTATGCGGACATGGGCATGCCACCATCGGAAATTACGCTCGCGGAATTGCTAGCAGACAAGGGTTATCACACCGTGCACATCGGCAAGTGGCATCTCGGGCGAACCAATGGCATGGCGGCCCATGACCAGGGTTTTGATGAAAGTCTCCTGATGGCAAGCGGACTCTACGGGCATCTCGATGATCCCGATGTCGTCGAGGCTCGCCAGGAGTTTGATCCCATTGATCGCTTTCTCTGGTCCGCACTCAGATTTGCAGCGAGCTTTAACGGCGGACCTATGTTCGAACCGCCAAAGTACCTGACCGACTACTACACCGATGAGGCGGTCAAGGTCATTGCCGCTAACAAGGAGCGCCCTTTCTTCTTATATCTTGCCCATTGGGCACCGCATACGCCCTTACAGGCGACGCGGCAGGACTATGAGGCTCTGGATCATATTTCACTGCATCGTGAACGGGTCTATGCGGCAATGATCCGTTCCCTCGATCGTGGCGTCGGACGGGTGATGGACGCACTGGCCGAACACGCGCTGGAAGACAACACGCTCGTGATGTTCACCACTGACAATGGCGGCGCCGGCTACATCGGTCTGCCGGATGTGAATGATCCATACCGAGGATGGAAGATCACATTGTTTGAAGGCGGTATTCGCGCGCCTTTCCTTGTCCGTTGGCCAGCCCGTATAGAGGCCGGCAGCACCTTTGATGCGCCTGTCCACCATTTCGATATGTACGCGACGGCTGCCGCAGCTGCAGGTGCGGCCTTGCCGGCTGACAGGACTATAGACGGCGTTGATCTTGTGCCGTATCTGACAGGGGCAATGCGTGAGGGTGGCGAGACACCGCATGAGTATCTGTTCTTCAGGAGCGGCGCCGCGCAGGCGGTACGCGATACGCATTGGAAGCTGATAATCAGCGCACCCCCTGAGGGCGCAAAGAAAGAGTGGCTGTTTGATCTCAGGAGTGCAGAACCGGAACAGGAGAATCTCTTCGATGAATATCCCGCCATCGCATCGAGGCTGCGTAACGCACTTGAAACACACAATGCTGAGCAGGCGGAACCGCGATGGTCATGGGCATTGACCACCCCGATTAATGTTGACCGCGACCTGTCAGAGCCGGATGAGCCGGATGATGAGTTTGCTTACTGGAGTAATTAGGAATGACCAAAATAGCCTGGACCTGGCTTTTACTCGCGGTGATTTATGCCAGTTTCTTCTCCTGGTACACATCGTTTGGCGGACCGCTGACGACCGAAGAGATTGATCGCTACATGGCGCTGTTTTCCGAGAGTAACTCCGATGCAGGGCCGGAAGCCATGGCGAGGATCAGAGGATTCATGGAAGGAGACACGGGAGATGACTTCGTTATGCTCAATGTGATCGACATGTACGAGACGCCCCTGCAGGTGGAAGGCGTCTCACCCGAAGATTCAAGTGATGAAGTTCTTAGTAAGTACATGGCCTACATGTATCCCGCGCTTTTCTCACGCGCCTGTCACCCGGTCCTGTTTGGCAATGCAGCCGCTGATGCCATGGACCTGATGAACGCTCCGGGCATGGAAAACTGGACGAGTGGCGCAGGAATGCGCTATCGCTCCCGCCGGGACCTGTTCGAGATAGCGACCAACCCTGCCTTCAGAGGCTCACACGAATTCAAGATTGCCGCGATGGAGAAAACGTTTGCCTATCCTCTCGATCCCTGGTTTCACCTGGGTGATCCACGCATTCTGCTTGCCCTCTTTCTTGCCCTCGTTGGCAGCCTCGTAAGCTGGCGTCTTGCAGGTACACGCACCAATGAGGGGGCAACATCATGAACATCTGGGCACGTCGTCTGCTGACCGTGGCCACGGCATTGCCGGGGCTCCTGTTTGTGTTCATGGGTTTGAGGTGGCTGGTGGACCCCGTCGGTGCAGCGATACCGCACGGACTGGCAACAGAATCCGGTCTCGGGCTCAGCAGCCAGGTGGGGGACCTGTCTGCCTTTTTCCTGGTGGCGGGCCTGTCGATTCTGATCGCGCTTGTAACCGGCAGACGCACCTGGTTTTACCCACCTGCGATGCTACTCTTGATCGCGGTGACAGGCAGGATAGTGGCATGGGTCGCGCATGGGGCTGCGTTAGCACCGCAGATCATCATCTTTGAGATTGCGATCGCCTTGCTGTTGCTCACTGCATCTCGCTACCTGCCTGTAAAGGACTAGAAGTGAGAATTGCGCTTGTTTTATTGCTATGCCTGTTCGTTCCGGCAGTATTCGCGAGCGAGCGCCCCAACATCGTCTTCCTGTTAGCTGACGATCTGGGCTATACCGATATTGCACCTTATGGCAGCGAGGTGAGCACGCCGGCGCTGTCCCGATTGGCGGAGCAAGGCATCAAATTCACGAATTATCATACAGCTGCCAACTGCGCGCCTTCGCGTGCCATGCTGCTGACTGGTGTCAGCAATCACCTGGCGGGTGTGCCGAATATCCCGGAGATGCTGGCGCCGGAGCAGACGCTGCACGAAAACTACCAGGGTGTACTGGGTGATAACGTCGTCACTATCGCAACGCTGCTGGAAGGTGCGGGCTACCACACTTACATGGCGGGCAAGTGGCACCTGGGTGCGACGCCCGGGAAACTGCCAAGCCAGCGTGGATTCGAACGCACCGTTGCGCTGATGGATTCCGGTGCAGACAACTGGGAACAGCGCCCCTACCTGCCCATTTATGATGAGGCAAGCTGGTTTGCGGATGGGCAGCGCTATACGTTACCGGAAGATTTTTACTCCTCCCGGTTCCTGGTCGATAAGATCATCGAGTTTATTGACAGCAACCTGGGTGACGGCCAGCCGTTTTTTGCCTACGTGCCGTTCCAGGCCGTGCACCTGCCTGTGCAGGCGCCGCAGGAATACATTGACCGCTACATGGGCATGTATGACGCGGGTTGGGATCAGCTGCGGCAGTCCCGCCATGACCGGGCGGTGGAGCTTGGCATCCTGGATAAGCCGGTCCCCATGGCCCGCATGTCATCGACCGGCGACTGGGATGCACTCAGCCCGGAGCGCAAACTGTACGAAGCAAAGCGCATGGCGGTGTATGCCGGGATGATTGAGGCGATGGATGCCCACATTGGCCGGCTTTTGGATTACCTGGAGAAAACGGGGCAGCTCGACAACACCATCTTCATCTTTACATCCGACAATGGCGCAGAGGGCAGCGGGTCTGATGATCCCACCGCGTTTCCCGCGAACAGGATTCCCGCGAGTGTCGGTTACAGCGTCGACTACGAAACACTGGGGCTTAAAGGCAGTTACGGTTCAATCAACCCGGCGTTCACCAGCGCCGCGGTCAGCCCGCTTTCCTTTTACAAGTTTTACACGGGCGAAGGCGGTCTCAGGGTCCCGCTGATTATTGCCGGCAGCCCTATCAAAAATATCCAGCCACAGACCAATGCCTTTGCCTGGGCAACAGATATTGCGGCGACCATCCTGTCCTTCGCCGGCGTCGATGCACCCGCAGGACGTTACGGGGGCAGACCCGTGCTGCCGATCACCGGCAAGGATCTGACACCCGTTGTACGCGGGGAAGTCGAGAGAGTTTACGATGACAGTGAGACGATCGGTTACGAACTGACCGGGCATGCTGCCCTGTTCCAGGGTGACTTCAAGATCTCCCGAAATCTGCCGCCACTCGGAGACGGGCAGTGGCGACTCTATAATATCGTTACTGATCCAGGAGAAGTGCAGGATCTCAAAGACGAGCTGCCGGATCGTTTCGATGAGATGCTGCAGGCATACGCGAGCTTCGAGACTGAAAACCAGGTCCTACCCATTCCACCGGGTTATAACCAGAGAAGGCAGCTGATGATCAACATGCTGCGGGACCGGGCGGGCACTACCATACTGGTGTTTCTGCTTGCTGTAGTCCTTCTGATTCCTTTTGTCCTCTACATGAAGTTCAAAACCAGCGGAGAGAAATCTGATGACTGAAACCATTGACGTTTACTGGTCGTTCCGAAGCCCCTATTCCTACCTCGTGACACCGGATCTGGTGCGCCTCCAGCAGGATTTTGACGTGGACGTGCAGATGCGGATTGTCTACCCGATAGCGATCCGTGACCCATCGCTGGTTTTTGATCCTTCTAATCCGAAGAAGCCCATGTACATCGTCATGGACTCGCGCAGACGTGCGGAGTTCCTGGGCATGCCTATGGTTGTGCCGGCGCGACCTGACCCGATCGTACAGGAACCTGGCACGATGAAAGTCGCCGAGGAGCAGCCGTACATTCACCGGCTGAGTGCGCTCGGCGTGGAAGCAGCCCGTCGCGGCCAGGGCGTTGAGTATGTCACGGAGGTATCCGCACTGATCTTCGGCGGAACAGAAGGCTGGGACCAGGGTGACCACCTGGAGAAAGCTGTTGCCCGGGCGGGGCTGGACCTTGCCGAGCTGGATGCGGCGACCGAAGGAGGTGATCAGCTGGATGAAGTCCTGCGCAACCAGGAAGCGCTATCTGCATCGGGTCAATGGGGCGTGCCGACGATGGTTGTTCGCTATGAACCATTCTTTGGCCAGGATCGCATCGAGACGCTGCGTTGGCGTCTTGAACAGTACGGGTTGGCACGATAATGAACAGGTTTATTGAAAACACCCTGGGGGTCGTACTGCTGCTCATATCAGGATGGGCTATCGCGGAAACAACGGACGTAATGTTGATCGTCGAGGACCATTTCCATGCCGCAGATGCTAACGGCGACGGACAGCTGGATCGCACGGAATTCCCTGCCCTGATTGATGCCAATGCCGCGCGCGATATCGGGCGCGCTGCGATGGTGAAGCGCTTCGGCGCCTATGGGAGAGCATTCAACACCGCGGATCAAAACGATGATGGCGTTGTGGCATGGTCAGAAATTCTAGCGGGCCGGGCAGCCCAGGGGCATGGCGAATGAGAAAGATACTTTTTATCTCGCTGGCGGTTGTCGTTGCGATCACAGCGCTTACCTACTCTCTCGCGGTGAACACGACAGCAGGACAGGACTTTCTGCTCTCCCGTGCTGCCAATGTCATGGCTGGGCAGAACGCGCCACCGCCTGATGGTCTGCGGGTGCTCGTCTGCGGCAGTGCAGCTCCGCTACCCACCGTCGGACGCGCCCAGGCCTGCCTCGCGGTGCTGACGCCGGAGCATTACTTTGTTATCGATGCGGGTTCAGGCTCTGCCAACAACCTCGGACTCGCGAGACTCCCGAACGAAAACCTGGATGGCATCCTGCTGACGCACTATCACTCGGATCATATTACGGACATCCCGACGATTAACGTCCTCTCATGGGCAGGCGGCAGGCAGGGCCCGCTCAGGATTTATGGACCACCTGGTGTTGAACGTGTGGTGGATGGGTTCAACGCGGCGTATTCGCTTGATCGGCGCTATCGAACAGACCACCATGGTCATGACTTCATGCCGATAGAATCGGGTGTGCTCGAGGCGGTGTCGTTTCCGCAGGAAACCACTGTCGAGTTTGGAGAGCTGCGTATCACCTCTTTTGTCGTCGATCACTCTCCAATCAAGCCAGCGGTTGGCTACCGCTTTGACTACAAGGGCCGGTCAGTTGTTATCTCCGGGGACACGATCGTGACCGACCGTTTGCGCGAGGTGATTGACGATGCAGATCTGCTGTTCTCGGATGCGCTGTCCCTGCCAATCGTCAGAGCCATGGAGGTTGCCGCTGAGAACGGTGGCCAACCGCGCCTTGTACATGTTCTTAAGGACATCCAGGATTACCATGCCTCAGTGACTGACATTGCAGAGCTGACGCGATCAACAGGTGTCGGTATGACTGCGCTGTATCACATGGTGCCAGGGCCGAGGAATACGGTGATGGAAAACATCTTCAGGCGTGAGCTTGAAGGCAACATGCTGCTGACCGAGGATGGCATGTGGTTCACATTACCCGCGGCTGGCGATGAGATACTGATCGACTGACTACACATTGTTTCAGGTAAGGAGAACCCAAGTGTCAGATTACGTTGTATACGGCTCACCGCTATCACCCTTTGTTCGCAAGGTGGAAGTCGTACTGAACCACCAGGGCGTCGAGTACGACTTCGAGAATGTGAACATCATGGCCATGCCGGACTGGTTCATCGAGATCAGCCCCGCACGCCGCATCCCGGTACTGCGGGATCGAACAGTGGGAGAAGAAGGCATCCCGGGGACGATCGCCGATTCATCCGCCATCTGTCTTTATCTCGATCGCAAGCTGAACGCCGGACTCTATGGTGACACGGACTTCGATGCAGGACGCTGCGCGTTCCTCGAAGAGTACGCAGATACCGAAGTCGCGATGCCGCTCGGGATGAATATCTTTCGCCCCATCATGTTCCCCAGATTCCAGGGCAAGGAATCTGATGTTGAAACCGCGAAAAAGGGCTGGAACGAGATCCTGCCGCCAAGGTTCGATTACCTTGAGAAGGCCCTGGACGGACGTGACTTCTTCGTCGGCGACAGCTTTTCGATGGCCGATATCGCCGTCGGATCGCAGATGACGCAACTGGACCTGGTGGCAGGTCTGCCGGATGCGGCGAAGTGGCCGGCGCTCGTGAAGCATACTCAGGCCATGAAAGCCCGGGAGGACTTCCAGGCGAATCTTGCGGTCTGCGGCAAGATGCTGGGCCAGATCCTGCCTGAAAAAATGGACCTCACGGCGTGAAGAAGATATGCCTGATCACAGGTGTTGGCCCGGGAACGGGCAGCGCCCTTGTGCGGCGTTTTGCTGCTGGCGGCTACCAGGTCGCCATGCTGGCAAGAACGCTGCAGCGTCTCGAAGCACTGGCAGGTGAGCAGAACAATGTGCATCCCTACGCCTGTGATGTCAGCGATGAGGCGGCTTTAGCAGCAGCCTTCGCAGCCATCCGGTCAGCGCTCGGTGCGCCCACCGTGATTATTCACAATGCGGTCGGTGCAGAACGTGGTACTTATATGGATATCGATCCTGCCGGACTGCGCAGGGCGTTTGAGATCAACACGATGGCGCTGCTGCACATTGCGCGCCTGGCGACGCCAGACATGATCGAGGCAGGTGGCGGGGCCATCATCTGTACCGGCAATACATCAGCCTATCGCGGCAAACCGGCCTTTGCCGGCTTTGCACCCTCGAAAGCCGCCCAGCGGATTCTGCTGGAGAGCATTGCCCGTGAGGCGGGCCCAAAAGGCATTCACGCGGCCTACCTGGCCATTGATGCTGTCATCGACCTGCCCTGGACCCGTGAGTTTTTCAAAGACAAACCCGATGAATTTTTCTGTCAGCCGAATGATATTGCTGCCGCCTGCTATGACCTTGCGCACCAGCCGCGCAGTGCCTGGGCCTCGGAAATGGTGATCCGCCCCTTTAGCGAGAACTGGTAATGTCCGAGATTCGGATTTTCTCCTACCTGCCGAACCCTCGCGTATGGAAGGCTCTGATTGCAGCAGAGCTGTGCGGCGTGGATGTGGAAGTCGTGGGGGACAAGCCTGCGGCGCTTGCATCATGGCTCTGGGATTTCGATGCACGTGAGCTGCCGGAGACGGAACGAAATGATGGCAGTGCATTTGCGCGGGCCAGTCGTCGAGGGTTTTCCGGAACCCTGTACAAAACTGACGAGTTTATTCAGGCGCACCCGTTTGGGACTGTCCCGGCAGCCTTCAGCGGCGATGGTACTGTTGGCATCTTTGAATCGAACAGTATCCTGCGTGCGGTTGTTCGAGCCTCACGAGAAGAACATGGCCTGTATGGCCATGACCACTATGCGGCATCGCGTATCGACAGCTTTCTTGATGCATCACTGGTGTTCGCACGCGAAGCGCAGGTCTACCTGCTCGCTGCAGAGAAGATGGATGCGGCCACGATTGACCGCATGGCGGCGGCTTACGAGTTTTTCCTGAGCGGCGTTGAACAGGCGCTCAAAACGACAGATTTTATTGCGGGCGAAGCACTCACAATTGCAGACATCGGGATTGCCTGTGATGTCGCGCAGTTCCTTCGCGAGCGTCTGATGGCAGATCGCCTGGCACGGTCGGGGTTTACGCCAATCAGTGCGAATCTGGAGCAGGACTACCCGGCGGTTGCTGCCCACCTTCGTGCTCTCGCCGAACGACCGGTGTTTACCGACTACCTGGCTAAAACGCTGGAACAGACCCTGCAGCGGCCAGGTGATTAGGTTAAACAACCTGCCTGAATACGAACGCGAGCATCTGCTTACGCGTTTCTACTAAATACATAAAACCACCACAAACCAGAAGGAAGCCAATCATGCTGACACTACACTTCGCCCCCAACTCTCGTGCCGGACGAATACTCTGGCTGCTCGAGGAGCTCGAACTGCCGTATGAACTGAACCGGATGGATTTTCATCCGAAGGACCTGAAGTCGGATGAGCACAGGTCACGGCATCCACTGGGGCGCGTGCCTGTACTGGATGATGGCGATGTCCGCATTTTCGAGTCAGGTGCGATCGTTGAGTACATCATTGAGCGCCACAGGAATGGCGGCCTGAAGCCTGCGGTCGATGCGCCGGAATTCCCCGCTTACCTGCAATGGTTCCACTATTGTGAGGGCATGGTGATGCCGCCGGTCAATACGATCGTTGTACAGACGCTTCTGCTGCCGCCGGATCGGCGCGACGAGACCGCCCTCGCCCAGGCGCAGCGCCTGCTTGGCAAAGCCTTGCAGCCTGTCGAAGAGGCTCTTGAAGGCAAGGACTACATCATCGGTAACTTCTCTGCTGCCGATGTCATGTTGGGTCACTCCTGCATCATGTCGAACCGGCTCGGTGTGGTCACGGATGACATGCCGAATCTCAAGGCCTATGCAGAGCGATTGCTGGCACGGCCGGCGTGTGCGAAGGCGTTTGCTGCATGAGTCGGGACAGACTCGCTGCTCAAAAACACGGGCTTCATTCGGCGTGACTGAAGGCGATACAACGAGCCTGGCGCCGGGCCAGCGGCGGTTGCAGCGCGAACCGGATTTTACGGGGCAAAGGCTGTCGTCTTTTCGCGAGGTGGCGCTGCGCCATGGGTTACCCGGTGCCCTGCTGGGCCTGGCGTGTCTCGCGTTGCCACAGACAAGGGAACTGCTGCAAGCCGGTTTGACCCAGGCTGCCGACAACCCGGTCCGGCTGCTTATGGTGGCACTTGTGATCTTCGCCTGCCTCAATCTTTATGCGTGGTACCTGGATCGGTCCTGGAACGCCCGGAAGGCGGGTTGGGTCATCTACCTCGGCGCGGTATCCGCCTGGGAAGAATGGGTGTTTCGCCTGGCGCTTCCCTACTATGCCGAGAGCATGGGCGTATCACTCCTGGCCGCCGTGATCGCCAGTAATCTGGTATTTGCGCTGGCGCACTACTTCACGTTGCGCTGGAAGTGGCAGTGGTGCCTGGCTGCCTTTATTGGCGGGATGGCGCTCAGCCGGCAGTTCGCAGAGCAGGAAAACCTGATACTGGTGATCTTCATCCACTGGATCGCCACTTTCATCAACACGCCTAGGCTGCCAGGCAGTAGGATATCAGCTGATCGCAGTCCACCAGGCAGAGAAGGAGAATCCAATGATTCCAGCAGATGAAAACTTTCATGGCACCTGGCCGTTTAAACCGCATTTCTTTGACGGCAACGGCTTCCGGCAGCACTACGTAGACGAAGGCGAGGGTGATGCGATCGTGTGTCTGCACGGTGAGCCCATGTGGGGTTACCTTTACCGGCACTTTATTCCGCGACTGGTCGAACACGGCCGCGTCATCGTTCCAGACAACATGGGGTTCGGTAAAAGTGAAACACCGCAGGATCGCGCCTACAGTATCCGTGAGCATGCCGATAACCTTGAAAATCTGTTGTTATCACTTGATGTGCAGAATGTGACGCTGGTCATGCAGGACTGGGGTGGACCAATCGGTTGCAGTTTTGCGATGCGTCACCCTGATCGGATCAAGTGCCTTGCTGTCTGTAACACGGCTGTGCCATGGGTCGGCCCGGTAGACGGTGTGCCCACGGTCCTTGAGTATCCATGGTTCAAGTGGGTTAACACCGAGGAGTTTGAACCAACCATTACCCACCTTGGGGCAACAGCGCTGAGTGTCATCAAGCGGATCGGTTTTGAACGCACAGATCACGTGGATGAAACGTGGATCAGGGCTTATTCCAGTCCGTTCCCAACAGTTGAGTCCTGTCGCGGTGCGTTGCAGTTTCCGCGGAACATTGCGAACCCTGAAACCGGGGCGTTTTTCATGGAGCTCGCCGAACAGCACAGCATCGCGAAGTTCCAGGCGCTACCGGCGATGTGCATCCACGGTGAGGAAGATCGCGCCATTCCCGTTGATGCGGCCGTAGAAGGGTTCAAACGCTTCTGGCCAGGCAGGCCTGTCGTGAGGCTGCCAGGCGTCGGCCACTTTCTGCAAGAGGACGCACCAGAGGCAGTGACCGCGATGATCAAGATGTTCATCCAGATGAATACGCCCACTTGATGACCCAGGTCTAATCGACGTGTGCCTGCACAGCAGCGAGCACGACCTCCGGGCCTGAACGGCGCTGGTAGTCATCGGTGACATCCATCCACAGCACCTTGCCGGCGCCATCAACCAGCAGTGTTGCAGGTACAGGTAACGCTTCAGGACCCTCGCCAGGAAGCGCTGAATGAGCGAGCTGATTGCGTAGCCCGAAGGCATCAGTCACACGCAGGTCGCGGTCTGACAACATGGTTGCCTGCAACCTGTGAGCGCCTCGGCGCTGATGGATCACTTCAGGCAAATCAGTGCTGAGCGTCACAATCGGGATACCCCGCCGATCTAACTCAGGCCGTAACTCCTCTTCCCATCGCCGCAACTCGGCGACACAGTAAGGTCACCAGTGCGCCCGGAAAAACTTGATCAGGACGGTGCTGCCTTCAAGGGAGTCCGAGAAGAACCGGTTGCCTTCATCGTCGATGGCGACAAACTGCGGAATCGTGTCACCCACTTTAATGGGGTTGTCTGATACCTGTTGGGGGCTGATGTAGATGGTGTACGGCAGTATCAGGCTGATCACAATGGCAGGTACTGCGGCGATACCCGCAAACCAGCGGGTGCCGATGATGAACGAGGCCACGCCAAGAACCACAGCGGTCAGGAAACTCGCGATAAAAAGTGTCTTGTCCTCCGGGATGGCGACCATATTGATCTGGCGAACCCAGAGTGCTGTCGTCACGATGGCAATGACGAGCGCTGCAAATCCAAGGTATGTACCCGCTTTTTTATTACGTTGTGGTGCCTGAACTTCCTCGTTTGCCATGGCTCCCCCCCTGATGGAATACTAATGTAATACATTAACAATACAGATTATAGCAGGTTTTCCAATGCCAGATCCCTACCTCTACGCCGTCAACAATCACGTGGCGACCTTCAGCATTAATGACGCGCCATATAATCTCATGAGCCTTGAATACATTGATCGCCTTGAAGAACAGTTGCCGGAAGCTATGGAAGATGACCAGGTGCGGGCGATCGTCTTCACCGGGGAAGGGCTCGATCATTTTTCAGCGGGTATGAACCTGAAGCAGATTCCGGAGGGCGTAAAACGTGCAGGGAGTCCGGAAGCGTTTTTTGGCCAGCGCCACCGGGTGCTCGACATGATTGAAGGTGGTGGCACCCCGACGATTGCCACCTTGTTCGGATTCTGCCTGGGTGGCGGGCTTGAACTGCCACTTGCATGTCACTTCCGGATAGCAGCGGATAAGGGCGCACAGATTGGACTGCCGGAAATGGATCTCGGCAGCGTGCCGGCCTGGGGTGGTTCGGCACGTCTGCCTCGTGCAGTCGGCAGGACCTACGCACTGGATATGATCCTGCGGGGGCGAAAGATCGACGGTGAAGAGGCATACCGTATCGGTCTTGTCACCGAGCTCGTGCCGGTGTCGCAGATCAAGCAGTGTGCACAGGCGCTTGGTGAGGAACTCGCCGCGCAACCGCGTTTGGCGGTGAAATCAATGCTGAACACGGTCGTCGGCTATGAGACCAGGACGCTGGACGAGTCCATGGCGGACGAGATGCGTGCTGCTGCAGCTAATCGCGGCACTGCAGATTCGATGGAAGGGATGCGCGCATTCATGGAAAAACGCAAACCCGTTTTCAACCAGGTTTAGCGCGTTCCCATGCAGATAAGACGCTGGCTATTGTTGGCGCAGATTGTGCTCACAGTGATGGGCTCAGCGACAAGGATTAACTGGCGGGCCTTGCAGGTCAGGGTGCCTGGATTGGTGCACCTCGAACCGTCACACTGACGATGAATCTTGATTTGAACGAATTCGAGTAGCCGTCGAAGAATCGCCGTTTGACCGGAGCCGACAAAAAACGGCCTAATGGAACGGCGGCGATTTCTGCAATGTCTGAGTTGATTGTCGCCCGGTGCAATGAGCACCGGGCGTACCTCAGAGCAGAGCCATCACCTGGTCAGCCGCTTCGTCAAAATCAACGCCGCCGGTGAGCGCATAGAAGTCGCAGTGCTTCAGCAGTGTGAGGTAAGGCGCCAGGTCCCTGCCATCCGTCCGCGCAGCTGCGCCCGGTAACATGACGCCGGGTGACTTCATGATGGTTCTGACCAGGTCCGGGCAGCTTGCAGGGTCTCGCTGTTCGAGGACAGCCGGGGCATTCAGGTTGCGGTCCCAGTCCAGTGCAATAAACATCTTCATGGTCGAACCAAGCTGGAACTTCACACCAAAGGCATCTTCAACAAACGCATCATATTTTTCTTCAAGGTCCCAAAGTTCATCACGGGGCATGGCCTCGTAGCGTGCCAGGTTTTCTGGGCTCGCAATATGCCGAAGTTCCGGCTGGTGGATGACGGTGCCCGGGTTGATCCTCGGGTACTTGGGGATGCCATGCATGTGCAGTCGATCACGGCCTTCATTGAAGACCACCAGCCGATCATTGCTGACGAGGTCCATGCCGCGCTGGAGGAGCCGCAGCGCGAGTGTGGATTTACCCTTGCCAGACTGCCCTGCCATACCTATCCCTAGATCGCCCTGACACACGCCGGCAGCATGAAAGAGCTCACCACGCGGTGCCAGCAGATAGTCCAGGAACATGTTGTTGATGAAGTTAACCACCTGGTTGGGGTTGTCTTCGAGCGGACCGGCACAGACCCGACGCTGTCCGGCGAAAAAGAGGTGCACGCCGGTCAATACCTTTCTGACCACCTTGCCGTCTTCCAGCGAAAGGATATGCTCCTTGATCCTGGATTTACCGGGGTCCGGCTGCTTCACCTCCCAGTCACCCTCAATGTCGGGCGTCTCACACTGCAGGCCTTCCACCAGGCAATCAATGTGTTGATGTGGAACGGCCAGGAAATGCTGGTAGTACTCTGACAATGCCTGGTTTAACACGGGCGAATTGGAGACAAAGCGGATCAGGTAGCCATCAAAGTCGAGTGTCAGGGATTCGCTGGCTTCGGTTGCGCGGTCGAGGTAGCTGGCAGTAGAGTTCATGAGGTCAGTTTCCGTATGGCGTAGTCAGTCAGCAGATCGGAGGCATCGATGCCGGCGCTCTGGTACAGGCCCTTGTAACCGCCAAATGCGGATACTTCGAATACGATGGGGCCAGCCTCCACGGTGTCGGCGACATCGACGCAGGTAAAATCAAGTCCAAAGGGCCGCTGTGCCCGTTCAGCCAGATCAATGTAATCTTGTGGCGGGATAAAAGACCCATATTTGCCACCTTCGCGGGTTGTCGTGTGCCAGGTTGAGCCATCACTGATCCTCGCATAGGCACCGATATACTTGCCGCCAAGAAAAATGAGGCCGTAGTCGCTGCCATTCAGGTCATACTTTTTCTGAAGATAGAAAATTTTTTCACCACGACTTTGCAGCCCGGTGATGGCCTCCCGCGCAGAAGGTTCGTCCTCGATGAGCGCCATGCCTCGTGCCTTTGTGCTGTACAGAGGTTTCAGGACAACCGGTGCATTGGTGGCAGCCCAGGCAACCGCCTCTTCCACTTCCTCGGTGATAAACACAGGTGGCATCGGGATATCGTTTTCCCGCAGGTTGATGGTACAAGACAGGCGGGAGATCATGCGGCGAATGCGCGCCGGTGAAGAAAAGAAGCGGAAGCCACGCCGTTCCATCAGTTCCAGCAGCTCAAGTTCGTCGAGCAATGACGGCGCATATTCAGCACCCATTTTTTTCAGGATGAATCCGTCAAAGTCACTCAACTGGTGTTGATGGTGATAAAACCGTACCTCATCAAGATCGCAGCTGATCTCATGCAGCTCAATGATTTCACCACCAGCGCCTTTGCGCTTGAGTTGCTCACTGAGGGACTCCGTGGACCAGCCGCCCCTGATACCAATGACACCTATATTCATCCGATTACCCGTATAGGAAATAGTCTTCGCGCAGCTTGAATGGTTTCCGTTTCTGGCGATTGTGGTGGGCGAGAAGATCCCGGATCAGCAATATGGCTCGATCAAACATCTCTCTCGAAAAATTCTTGTCGAACATAAATCGTGTTGAGGTGATCAGTGAACGAAACAGCCCCAGAGCGAGCCTGGTATTGAAATGAATATCACCGTTGGCTTCCGCATAGGCGGCTGCACAGGCGTAAATTCGACGATTAGTATCGTTCAGCCGTGTGCGAACATCCGTTGAAAAGACCGGGATTCGAAAATTGGAGACCAGGAAGACAGCAATATCCTGGACATAGTCGCCCTGCCCGCTTCGATGCACGTCCACGTAGTACATCCGGTCTTGCGAGAGGCTGAAGAGTATATTGTCGACGTTGAAGTCTCCGTGAATCAGCGTGGAGAAAGGCGACTTATAGTCTTTCTCCGCCTTGCGTGCGCCGTCGAGCAGTTTTTCGAGTTCTGGTTCCAGTTCAAACAGGTTGGCGTGCATCGACTGGATATCGCTTTTCCGTCGGACCAACTGGCTAATGTAGTCCGCTTTGACGGATTTTTTCTTGCGGGTTTTGTTCCACACGGTAACCAGGTTGGTCTCCAGCAGTCTGAGAGCGGCGTCCAGCTTACCTGGGGAATTGATCAACAGTTCCAGCAGATCCGTGCCTTCAATGTGTTCGAGCAGCAGGGTGGCATGATTGCGACGGCTGTTGTGCCAGAGCACCTCAGGCGTCCAGCCTGGAAATTCCTTACGCCAGAGTTCGAGGCCGGCAACCTCTTCGCCGATTTTATTCTTGGGACCCTCCTTGTAGAACACGCGCTTTCCATCGGGATCAACAATCTGTGCGACCCGGCTACCTGAGCGGGTGTTCATGATCGGTTTGAACATGACATCGGAACGACCAATGTCGATGCCCTGGCTGTCCAATCCTCGTCTCAGATAACGGAACTGCTTGACGCCCATTTTTTCGCCGACGTGGATGTCGAGGATGGCTTCCCCGATGTTCAGCAGTGAGTCTCCTACCCGTTCGAGGTAGCGCACGATAGTCAGCAACGACAGCATGTCATCTACCCGGCGCCGCTGCTTCAGATTGCGTCGAATCTGGGTGTAGGACGCCTCGTAGTAGTCGTCAATGTCCTGTTCGTAGTCACAGATCCGCTGCGCCTGGTCAAGATCGTTGTTGGTGAAGGCCGGGTAGATCAGGTCGAGTGCACGATACAGGGTTGCATAGTATCTGCGCAGGTCAAAGTCAGCGAAGACGGCAGGGTCTTCAACATAGTGCATTTCCTTGGCGATGTTCTCAAAAAAGTCTGCGCAGCGCTCCAGGTTTGAACTGATGGTAATCAGCGCACGAAAATAATTGAGCTGCCGGTCGCCTTCAGCATGCTGGTGGATATTGAAGTAGCTTTTGTTTTCGAGCGTGTTCTTGAGATTGTCGACGTAATCTTCTCGTACCGTGATTTTCCTGATCTTGTTGGCACTCGGCTTCTCGATGCAGGACAGAGACGCGCGGGCCTGCTTCTTGACCTCAAGGATCAGGAACTGCAGGTCGATATTGACGCCTTCGTCGATGGGCATGATGGTTTCTCTATGACTCTGCCTTAACCAGCGCTTGGTTTTGTGGGCTGGCGCCTGGCGGGTGCAGAACTTTTCTTTCGGGCCGGTGATTTACGACGGGGAGCGGCCTTTTGACTGACGGCCGGTTTCTTTTTTGCAGCGGCAGCTCGCTTCGTTGCAGGTTCCTTTACTGCTGGCAATTTGCCTTTCTCTACGGCCTTGTCCTGCTTACGGTTCTTTTTTTCTGCTTTCGCCAGCTTTTCAGCTTGTTTCTTTTCTGCGCGCCGGGCAGCGGCAGCTGCTTTTTCTGCTTTCTTCCTGGAACGCTCAGCCTCTTTGCGTGCCTGTTTCTCAGCTTTTTCTTTCGCTTTCCTCGCGGCCTTATCGACTTTTTCCTGGCGTTTTTTGTCTTTCGAGGAAGAGGACTGCGTTTTTTTAACTGGCGCTTTCCAGGTCAGGTCAATCACCAGTGAACCCGACTCACGTCTTGATTCTGCGGTAATGGACAACTCGACCTTGTCTGGCAGGGCAAAATCGACCAGTTCCTCGTCATTGCCAAGCGATACCTGTCGATTCTTAAGTCCTTTGTTCACCATAGACAGATAATTGAAAACCGCATCCAGGCTCTCTTCGTTCCTGTAGCTGAATTTCTTGTTACTCATGTTGTTTGTCCCCGTAAAGGTTGAGTGGGTCCGGCAGCCTGGCATCTTCAGCCTTATTGTCGTGAAAGACTGTGATGTTTCCTGGGTGGAAGGTCTTGATGAAGGGATAGTCGGTTGAGAGACCGCTGACGGTTCCGTCGGGCTCGAAGACCACAACCGCTCCGCCAGGTCCGTAAAGGCCTTCAACGTGCCTCGTATTGCAATCGACGGAAGCATCACATTCGAAGTTAAGCATACCCTCGCGAATCAGGAGCCTCTGACCCTGCTGAATATTCCGGTGCCCGTGAACGATTGCGTATATCCCCGCTCGATGAAGAAAATCAACGCCCCGGCTGCTGAAATCAAAATCATATTGCCGATACTTGGTCCTGAAGACGTTACCCAGCACGCCGTGATAGAGCTCGAAGGGATTGGTTGACAGGACTCGCTTGTATTCTGCATTCAGGGTGTCCACGCCACCCCGGTGGATGATTTCTGCGGCGACATCGTCCACACCGCCGTGAACGTAAAGGTAGGAACCTTCACGATGAGCGAGCTTCATTCGATCAAAGAACCAGTAGTAACGGCCTCCGGGTTCGAAGAACAGCTCACGGAATTTTCTTGTCGCTGCGTGCACCTGGTACATATCCAAGCCAACTTCCCGGGCCCGCTCTTCAAATTCAACCGTTTTCTCGCGGATTCGTCGGGTCTCTTTTTCAAGTTTTTCGGGACGGACCCAGCCTCTGGCGGCAGCCGGGAACTGCTGGAACCAGTCTTCGCAGGGGAAGAGCAGATCGTGTATTGAGGGGTCTTCCAGGGGGAGCTGTTCGTGCCGTCCTTTGATGAACTTCTCGTAAATTTCCTTCAGCAGCGGGACAGTTTTCTTTCCCATGCGAACAAACAGATGATCCAGCAGCGTTTCCTTGCTTTCCGCATAGTAAATGCCGAGATAAGTCCGGATGTCGTGGTTGCCGGCGAGCAGCACCAGATCGGCACCCTTCAGCATAAGCTGGTGGATCGCCTCCAGCAGGCGCAGGTTTTCAGGCCCCTTGTCGAAACAGTCCCCGCCAATAATAAACCGGGTCTGCCTGCCAAGTTCTGTCAGCTCGAAGTCTTCATCTTCAGGACCGGTCAGTACGATACCTCCGGCGCCAACCAGTGACAGGAAAAACGCATCTGCATCTGCATGGATGTCACTCATAAAGAAGACATGACGACCAGACCAGGTCCACATTTTCCCACGAGTGTATGCTCGGATAGTGCTGCGTGGATAATCATCCTGGTCGTTGTCACGACCGACACGCAATCCGCGCTCCCGCGGCCAGGGTTCGGTCACCTGTGGCCAGCGTCCAAGGAACAGCTGGTGATTGGTTTCCTGATCAGGCAGCACCAAACTCATCGGTTACCTCGTTATTGTTTCGTGGTTTCCACGCGCCGCCAACCTTCTGCCACCCACCTTCTCTGGCAAGAAACACGGGCTTTGCGTGGAACATGGATACGCGCCCGACGTTTTCCCGATTGAGAATACCCAGGTGCATGGCGGCATGCCGAAGCGATGCACCGTGTCCGACAATGATTTTCAGCTGTGAAGGCGACATGCCTGATTCGCGCCCCATGATATGTTGAGCAACCCGCTCTCCGGCCTGGAAAAGGGATTCACTGCCCTGGAATGGCAACTGGTAGTCGGTATCTGATTTCCAGCCGGCCGGTGGTGTGTCGTACCTGGGGTCGGCAAACAGCAGTTCTTCGATCTCTCCCGTGGTCAGGTTGGCCACGGCGCCTACACTGCGCTCGGCCAGTGCCTCAAATTCTTCAACGGACTGCAGCTCAAGCCTGCCCCGCAAAATATCTGCTGTCTGCCAGGCCCTTAACATGTGGGATGCATCAATAACCGGATCTATGGTGAGGTCATTCGCCCGCGCAAAATCTCGGACCAGTGACGCGGCGTCCTGCGCCTGCCGGACACCCCCTTCAGTCAACGGATGAGGTAACCATGCGCTGGGTACGTCAGCGGGCTGCTCGTAGTCTGCGTGCCTGAGAATGGCGATTACCGGACCGTTCACGGAGTCACTGTCTTGGTTAAACCTTTAATTTTACTACAGTGACTGCTCAGAAATATAAAGAACACTTAACCGGCTGAGCGGAGGACCCCGGTTTCGGCGCGTGGTTAGAAGATATAGACGCTCTAATGGTGATCGTGATCAATCAAGTGTTTGCCAAGCATCTGCTGTATTTCGGGATTATCTTCACTATCACCAATATCGGCATAGTCAGTAAGCTTGAAGCTGTCTCTCTGATGAAACAGCGCCTTCACTTTCGCCTGATCAAAGTTGACAGAAACCAATTCCAGCTGGTTGGTGATCCCGCCCTGTCGAACCAGCTCCCAGGATTCAGGCAATAGCAGATCCTCTCTCCAGGTGATCCGCTGATTACCGCTGTCACCCTTGACCATGAATACCCGCTCCTCACAGTTTTCGCTTTCTTCCCGAGTTGCTTTGAAATCGGCTAGCGCATTGTCGTTAAGCAGTGAGAATTTGGTCTGCCAGTCCTTGTCAGGCATCGCCTGGTTCGCTTCCTTGGACGCATATTCAATACCCTGACGATACTCATCAAAGTACTGTTTACGACTGATCTGTCCATTGCTCTCGAGGAACCACTGGTCTGCCACTTTCAACAGTGAATTTTCCTGTAATACGGCGCCTTCATAGCGAACCAGCGTCAATTGAAACGCTTCTGCTTCACCCTCGGGATTCGAATAACTTATCTTATATTCAGCAACGAGATTCGAAATATCTGGACAATCCTCTCCCACCGTCTCGTTTGCATAACCCACGAGTGGAAATACGATCAATGACAAACCAAGAGCCATGACTTTCGACCCTTGTAAGACTCCATACGACATGTTTTTTCCTACAAATTGACTTAACTGATAGAAAGGGCGGTCATTGACCGCCCTGCTTTTTAGCTCTGATTGCGTTGATCGTTCAGTCGACAACAGCATCGGCCTTACTTTCCAAAGCGCCAGCACGGTTCATAACGTGGAAAATCACGTTCTGTTCATTCGTGCCACGCACAAAGCTCGCACCGGGACCACTCGCGTAGACGCCAACATCCTCGCCAGAGTGAGTTTCTGAAGATAGAGGAATCAATGCTTCCTGATGAAATCCGGGACTCGTTGTATCAACAGATGTCAGGTCCACCCTGCCTGTGAGGTGAATGGCTTCACCGTAGGAAGCATCTGAATTCGTCTCAGTACCGAGATCATGGAATCCATTACCATTAGCATAAGCAAGAGTGGTATATGGCAGATCATCAGCCGCCAGATGCGGTTCAGTGCTGCCCACCTGAACAACCTTACCCAGGATGGGATTACCACGTTTCGCATACCCGCCGATGGTCATGACGTGAGAATGGTCAGCCGTGACGATGATCAGGGTATCTTCTTCACTGGTGTTATTCATAGCCGCCTGGATCGCTTCTGCAAACTCTGAGGTGTCCGTGAAAGCTCCCCAGGCATTACCCGCATGGTGAGCATGATCTATGCGACCTGACTCAACCATAAGGAAGAAACCTTTTTCGTTGTTGTCCAGGATCTGGATCGACTTCTCGACCATTTCAGTCAGCGAAGGTTCACCAGCACGATCATTGGCTCGATCGCCTTCATACTGCATGTGCGATTCGTTGAACAAACCCAACACGCGTTCTTCGTTACCTGTCAGGGAATCAAAACCTGCCTGGTCGACAACATAAGCACCCTGTGGGTACATGGCCTGCCACTCAGAAGGCAGATCGCGGCCATCCGTCCTGTCACCCTCAACATCGGGAGCAACATCCTCGACATTGAAGGCCGCGTCATTAGGAATGAAATGTCTACGACCACCTCCCATCGCCACCTCGATCCCATCAACATCAACGCCTGGGAATCTTGCCTCAAGTCTGCTTTCAAAACTGATCAGTTGAGATGCTATATCTTCTGCACCGGCACACTCAGCCGCGAATTCGTCGGTACCTGAAGGGAGATCCGACACATCTTCATAATTCCTGTCTGCAGAGTGGGCGTAGGTTGCTGCGGGAGTCGCGTGAGTTAATCTCGCGGTCGCCACGACACCTGTCGACTTACCGGCAAGTTCAGCCAGATGCAGAGCACCCAGGACTTCGTTGCCAGAAACCGTTGAACAATCACCTCGAACTATGTCTTCATCGACACCGATCACACCAACGTCAGTTTTTACACCTGACATCATCGCGGTCATGGTACCGGCTGAGTCTGGCGTTTGCGCGTCAACATTGTAGACCTTCGAAAGACCGACAAAAGGCATGGTTTCAAAAGAAAGTTCATGCTCCTCGCCATCCAGACCCATCGCCTGCCCTTCAAATATTCGCGCACCAGTTACCGTTGACGGCCCCATACCATCACCAACAAAAAGGATGATGTTCTTGGCCGCACCCATAACCTGGTTAGCATCGATTGCTGCTCTCGCATTCTGGCTTACTTTCTGATCGCTTTCAGAGTACCAGGGCGAAAACTGGTTGTTTATGAATGCTGCAGCCACTGCCGCTGAGTCTGTCGTGGTCACAGGCTCATTACACTGGAACGTGGTCTCATCTACTTCGGCATCCGAAAGTGTACCGTCGCTGTCGTCATCCAGACCGCTGTTAACCTGCAGACCGCCATTGGGACAGTTCGAATCTCCCGTGGCTAACTGGATCTGGTCAATCAGGCTGTTCAGACCTGAAGCACCTTGTGCGCCGGGCGTGCCCGCTGCTCCAGGGGCACCATCATCGCCATCATCACAAGCAGATAATGTGCATACCATAGCGATTGCTATAGCCGTTTTTTTGATAATCATTTGAGTATTCTCCTGCAGGTGAACTAGTCGATCAGGCCAAGGGCTTGATTCATGATGTGGTAAACAGCGTTCTGTTCGAGAACGCCCTGAACAAGATTCGCGCCCGCGCCTTTGGCGTGAATCGTTATGTCCTCCCCTGAATGAGTTTCAGAAGATAATGGAATCAACGCTTCCTGGTGAAAACCTGGCGCTGTCGTATCAACGGATGTGAGATCAACTCGGCCCGTCAGATGGATGGCTTCGCCATAACTCGCATCAGAATCGGTCTCTGAACCAAGATCATGAAAACCATTGCCATTGTTGTATGTCAGCACGGTGTAAGGCAGACCGTCTGATGCCAGGGCGGGGTCATCAGAGCCTACGGGTTTCAACAACCCAAGAATGTCATTGCCCCGTTGGGCATAACCGTTTAGTGCCAGCACGTGACTGTGATCGGCGGTAACAAGAATCAGAGTATCCGAGTCATCAGTCAGTGCATCGGCAGCAGCAACTGCTTCGGCCATCTCGATCGTATCCTGAAGGGCACCTTCTGCATTGCCAGCATGGTGGGCGTGGTCGATCCGACCAGACTCCACCATCAGGAAGAACCCACGATCATTCGTCGACAACGCCTGAACTGCCGCAGTCACCATCTCTGTCAGCGACGGTTCCCCGGCGCGATCATTCAAACGGTCCTGCTCATATTGCATGTGACTTTCGTTAAAAAGGGCAAGAATTCTGGTGTCCACCTGGGGATTCACTGTTGCGAAACCAGCCGAATCAGTGATGTAGACGCCTTCTGGATACTTTTCCTGCCACTCAGCAGTCAGGTCACGACCATCCGTACGGTCACCTTCAACATCAGGCGCAACATCTTCAACATTAAAAGCAGCATCATTTGGCAGGAAGTGACGACGACCGCCTCCCATGATGACGTCAATTCCATCAACATCCACACCTGGGATCGCTGCCTCCAAGTGGTCTTCGAAATTGATCAGCTGGCTGGCGATATCCATACAACCAGCCGCTGCGGCACCGTCCGGCAAATCCGAATTATCTTCCCAGTTACGGTCCGGTGACTTGGCATAAGTGGCAGCAGGCGTAGCGTGTGTAATCCGGGCTGTCGCCACGATACCCGTCGACATCCCTTTAATCTCTGCAAGTTCCAATGCGGTTCTGAGCTCGTTGCCTGCCAGTGTGCTGCAGTCACCACGTTCAATATCCTCATCGACACCAATCACTCCAACATCGGTTTTCACACCCGTCATCATGGCCGTCATTGTTCCCGCCGAATCGGGGACCTGCGCATTGACGTTATAGACCTTGACCAATGCCGTATTCGGAAACTGTTCAAACGAGAGATAGTGTTCCTCGCCACCTTCCGTACTGCCGTTAAGTTGTCCCTCGCGAATACGGGACGCCGTGAGCGTTGTGATTCCCATACCGTCACCGACAAACAGGATGACATTCTTCGCACTTCCAATGACAGGATCAGCACTCTTTGCATCAACCCTTGCTTCGCCTTCCCCGAACCATGCATTGGCTTTTTGAGAATCGGGGAGAGCACCACCGTGTGCGGTACTCACAGCGCATGCCAGGAAGAGGCTCGCTGGCAATGAACTTTTCTTCATTTCTAACTCCTATTAATTACTTAATCAGTTGGCAGAACTGGCGTAAGAAGTTAGAGAGCATTTTTGAACTTGCGTCAAAGATCTCACATCAAGTTGTTAAGAAGGCATTAGATCTTTCAACTAATGTTAAGGACTCTATGCCATCCTCTCAGGACCGAACACCCGGCAAAAAGGGATCGAAGCCCCGACTGCTCCCAGATGCTTACACTCAGAAACTTACAAGCCCTTAACCGCTCCTTAAGCTGACCTTAAAAACCGAGACTTATTGTGCAGCGTGTCAAATTGACGCTGCTCATTACTTAAGGAATCCAATGAAGAAACTGATCGCAATCACCACGTTCATACTGGCGTCGGCTAACGTCTTCGCCGCAGGTTCAATCGAAGGGCGAGTAGGAGACAAAGGGGAAAATGTCTTCCTGCAGGGCGCCATCGTTACTGTTGTCGAACTTAATCGACAAACAAGCACGTCTTCCAATGGCGTATATCGCTTTGGCTCCATACCCGCGGGTAGTTACACCGTAAGGGTAGACTACCTGGGTGCGGAAACTTCTGAGATGACCGTCGAGGTTCGTGACGACGAGATCGCTTCACAGCACTTCAAACTTTCCGTTCGAGGCGACCTGGTAGAGGAAGTGATTGTCCATGGCCAGGCGGCCGGAACCGCAAGCGCGCTGAACCAACAACGTTCCGCAGACTACGTCACCACCATCGTCTCGGCAGACGATATTGGTCAATTTCCTGACCAGAACGTGGCAGAAGCCCTGCAGCGTCTGCCCGGCATTTTCGTCGAGAGAGACCAGGGCGAAGGCCGCTTTATCGGCATCCGCGGTATCTCACCCAACCTGAACAACACAAAGATCAATGGCTTGAACGTACCCGCACCTGAAAGCGATCGTCGTTCTGTTGCCCTGGATGTTATTCCGAGTGAACTGCTCGAAGGTCTGGAGGTTGCCAAAACTTTCACGCCAGATATGGATGGTGACGGGATTGGCGGTCACATAGACATTAAGAGCCGCTCGGCTTTCGACCGTGACGGCGCTTTCCTGAACATTGGTGCCGAAACCAGCTATACAGACCTTGATGAAGAGCACAGCCCCAAGGTGAACATCGCCGCGGGGAACGTTTTCAGCATTGGAGACGGCACAGATAATCTTGGTGTAGCAGCAACTATTTCCTGGCAGGAACGCGACTTCGGGTCGGACAACGTTGAAACCGACGGCGGCTGGGATTTTCTTGAAACGGAAGCCGGTGACGAGTTCCTGGGTGCTGAAGAAATAGAGATGCGCGACTACGTCGTCACTCGCGAACGTATGGGCTTCACCCTGAACATGGATTACAAGGCAACTGAATCCACCACACTCTTCTTCCGTTCCCTGTACAGCGAGTTTTCGGACCAGGAATACCGCAACAGGAACCAGTTCAAGTTCGACGATGGTGACGCGGTTGCGGGAACCGATTCGAGCGCAACCTGGGAAGGTGCAACGCTCGAGAAAGACATGAAGGATCGCTATGAAGAGCAGAAAATTCTGTCACTTCAGGTTGGTGGTACTACCTACTGGGATGCCTGGACATTTGATTACCTTCTGGGCCGTTCTGAGTCGGAAGAATCTGAACCAGACCGCATTGATACGACATTCGTACTGGAAGGTATCGACCTTGGTTACACGGGCATAGGTGACCGCCCTGGTCTGTTCTACGACAGCATCGGACTTGATGCCGGTAACTATGAGATGGATGAGATCGTCTATGAAGATAATCTTACCGAAGATGAAGAAACCGTTTTCAAGATGGACTTCACTCGGGACCTGACAGACATCGGCTATAACGGCGACGTGAAGTTCGGATTCAAGATTCGTCGTCGCGAAAAGACCAATGACCTGACGGCCATTGTCTACGATGGCTTCCCTGGCGACCCTACACTCACCGGATTCACAGACGTCATTGACTACTCTTTCTACGATTTCGGCCCTGCGATGAACGCCGGAGCGATATCTTCTTTCTTCTACGCGAACCGCAATGAACTGGAAATCGACGATGATGACACGCTGGTCGATTCCACAGCGGGCGACTTCAGTATCGACGAAGATGTTGACGCCTTGTACCTGATGTCAAAGTTTGTCTCCGGTCGTCACCAGATTGTTTACGGCGTGCGCTACGAGGATACCGACTTCTCGGCTACCGGCCAGCGCATCGTAATCGACGATGTCACGGGGTCTGGTGATCCTGTCGCCGTCGCAACTGATTTCGAAAACAGCTACGACCATCTGCTGCCGAGCATAAACTGGAGGATGCGTCTGACCGAAGAGATCGTATTGCGTGCCGCGTACACGCAAACAATCTCAAGACCAACATTCGGCCAGTTAAGTCCTGGGGGTGAAATCGAGCTCGAGGAAGACGAAGGTGAGAACGAACTGTCGGCTGAAATCGGTAATCCGAATCTTGAAGCGATCGAGGCAGACAATTTTGACTTCAGCATCGAGTATTACCCTGGAGGAATCGGCGTGCTGTCTGCAGCCGTGTTCCACAAAAGCCTGGAAAACCCGATTGTGGTAATCGACAATGCGGACAACATCGACCTCACCGAGTTCGCAGGCAACATTCCACTGGATGATGCCGAGGTGATCCAACCGATCAACGGTGACGATGCAGATCTCACGGGTGTTGAACTTGCCTGGACCTGGACAGCGGAAGAAGGTCCAGCGGCTGGTCTGATTCTTGGCCTGAACGCCACGTTTACTGATGGCGAGGCCAGTCTCCCTGAGCGAGATATCGATCTGCCCGGCCTGTCAGATACCGTCTGGAATGCAAGTATTGGCTATGAAAACCAGCGTCTCAGCCTGCGGCTTGCTGCCACCTACAAGAGCGAAAACCTGCTGGAAGTCCTCGACACGGAAGATCCGCTGTTCGACCGTTACCAGGATGACCATCTGCAGGTAGACTTCACAGCACGCTACCGTTTCACGGATGCGTTCCAAGTTTACTTCAACGCTATCAACATGACGGATGAGCCCTTCTACGCCTACTTTGACCGTACGGCCTACAACAGCCAGTATGACGAGTTTGGCCGCACCTATATCCTGGGTGTTCGTTACAACATGCAATAAGCGACATGCGGCGGGCCTTCGAGCCCGCCGCTTCTGGTCATCACTATGTACAGACTGTTAATTTCAATTCTTGCGCTGGCGCCCATAAGTGCAGTGGCAGAACATTATTTCGAGCTCGACCATGAACAAAGAGCGCTGGTCGCCGATGGGAAGATCATCAGACTCTTCAACCATCCTGTTGAAAGCCTCTGCCATACAAATACACCTGAAGGCGAATACCTTTTCCTGACCGATGACGAAATGGGTATCCACCAATTCCGCGTGCTGGAAGATGACATCGCCTACATTCGAAAGATCAACGTTAACCCGGATACAAAGAGGTGTGTTGTCGTTCACGACTATGTGTATTACCTGGACGCAGCCAGCGGTGTCTGGCGTTTTCCAGTCAACGAAGAAGCACCTGATGGCTCAGAGCCGGTCTGGTTGCTCCAGGCTCCGCTGGATGATGAATACCTCTCGGTAAAAGCCGTTGGCGAAGAGATTCGGATCGAGCTTATGCTCAATGATCGCCCCTTGAGAAAAACGCTGGATGCGCCGGCGCGCAGAATGACTCATTCGTCAGTCACTGCGACAGTAGAAACCCAGGTGGTTCCTGACGTCGGTGATATTGCGGATGATCCCGCCATATGGGTGCACCCGGACGACCCGGAGCTTTCACTGATTATCGGCACCGATAAGGCTCGAGGCCTGCGCGTCTACGACCTTGCGGGCAACCAGAGGCAGGAGCTGCTGACAGGAAGGCTGAACAACGTCGATCTTGGCCGCATCCGGGACACGACCATTGCTGTAGCTTCCAACCGAACCAACAAGACGATTGACCTGTTCACGTTGAATCAGCAGTCCCGTGAGTTCAGCTACCTTGTCAGCCAGCCTGTGGATCTGGATGACCCCTATGGGCTGTGCGTTGCGACGCTCAGTGACTCGCTGAACATATTTGTGGGCGGCAAGGACGGCACCCTGCAGTGGTGGCGTTATGATGGGATGAGCTTCTCACTGGCCGATACCACGAACCTGCCGAGCCAGACAGAAGGCTGCGCCATGGACTACAAAAGTGGGCAACTGTTCATCGGAGTAGAAGAAGAAGGTATCTGGGCATTCAGTCTCGAGGGAAACAGATTCACTCAACTTTCCATTACTCGAAGCAACACGCTGACCCCCGATGTAGAGGGTCTGGCCGTCTATGAAAATTTTCTTATCGCCTCGTCACAGGGCGATGACAGTTACGTCCTCTTTGACATCGCGACAATGCAACCAGCACTCAAGTTCCGTATTGTCTCAGATCCAATCCGAGGTATTGACGGCGCTTCTGAAACTGATGGCCTGGAGGTTACCAACCTGACGCTGCCCGGCTACCCGAGGGGTATACTGGTCGTGCAGGATGGTCGGAATCGGATGCCTGATCAGACGCAGAATTTCAAAATTGTCGATATGCAGGACGTGCTGTCGCTAATGGATGATCAATCCAGTCAATAACAGGGGTTACGGTGCCCGTCGTACCGGGCCTATTCCGGAAAGCTCCTGGCTGTGGCGTTATTCGTAGCATTCTTCCAGCGCGAAATCATCCTTTCGGACACCATGCCCAACCTGGGCCCAGAAAGCACGCCCGAGTCTTAAAACAATCTTTATGCGTTAAGGATAGTATCCACGCATGAAAGATGCGACCGAATTTCATATCAAACCGGCAAGCCGCGAACAAACCATCACGTTTATCGCTGGCAACCTGGCAATCAGCATCTCGCTGCTTGTTGTCATCGTGGTTACCGGAGAGGTCAGCGTGGAAGTGGATATAACGGACCTTCTCTTTGAAGGCGCCTCTGCTATCGTGGCATTCGCAATATTCGCTGCCGCCTCCATGGTTGTGGCTTCAGCGGCGTCCATGCCGATGTTGCTGCTCGGCTTATTCCTATTCCAGATCGGCCGCCTGCTAGATGTGGTTGACGAAATCATTCTGATTCAAATGAGTCTCTGGTCTGTCGCTGGAGATGCATTGACCCTGGCGGGAGAGATGATTCTGGCAGGTGTTGCCTTCTATTTCGTTAGAGTTTCCAACCGAATCGCTAATCTTGATGGCATGACAAAGCTGTTCAATCGCAGTTATCACGTACATCGACTTGAAGAGATGTTGCACCAGTCAGCGCGCAATGGAAGTCATGCAGCTGTTGTTGCCATTGACCTCGACAGGTTCAAGGACATCAACGATGAACACGGTCATGCCTATGGTGACGTGGTGCTTCAACACACGGCCAAACTTCTGAATCAGTTTTCACGCAAAGATACTATCGTCAGCAGAACTGGCGGGGAAGAATTCGAGGTAGCCGTCGCGGACACCAACAGCGAGGATGCAATAAACCTCGCAGAAAGCATTCGAGCCACGCTGGAATCCAACCCGCCAGCTAAACTCGAAAAACTGACTGCCAGTATCGGTGTCGCGTTGTCTCGTGACGACGATACATTCAAGACCCTGCGCAAACGCGCTGATGAAGGTTCTTACGTCGCCAAACAAAGTGGGCGTAACCAGGTTCGCATGATCGATTGAATGCTACTGAGAAGAAGCAAAGACCAGCCAATCTAAATCTGGGAATTCAAGGTCTCAGGGACGGGTAAACCAAAGAAATCACGTATTCTTGAGAGCACCGACGGCTTCCCGTCGTCAACATCGACTAACTGCCGATCATTCTCTGAATCATTGTGCTGATTTCTGACTTCGATCGTTTCACTCAGTAACTCAGCTATTTCCGATCTAGCCCGGATAATCGGCTCGAAACTTGTCTTGCTGATCTCCAGTACCAGCGAGTCAACCTGGGCCGTTACCGTCGCCCCTCTTGGATCTCCGGTAAACAATGACATCTCGCCAAAGAAACTGCCCGGGAGCAAGTGGGCCACCACAAATGAACCACTGCCTCCATCAATACTGACTTTCATCAAGCCTTCTTTAACGATGAACAGTGAATCCCCATGATCGCCTTCCACAACAACGTTGTTCTTTTCGAGAATCAGCGATTCTGACATCGAACCCTGCAACTGCGAGATTTCTGAATCGGTCAGGGAACGAAGCAGGTCGACTCGTCGCAAAAGATCAAAAGTGGCATCTTCCGATGTTACGGGCTCGGAGACCTGCACCTGCTCCGCAGGAATGGTCAGCCCGGCATAGTGCATGTTGCGCGAAATCGCTCTCTGGACGTCATAGCGAAGTCGAGACATCTGTTGATAGTCCGGTACCCAAAAGCGCACCTGCCAGACAATGCCGTTTTCGGTGTACTTATCGATCCTTATCTCAGGCGGTTTACCAACCGCCACGATTTCCGGCACCTGATTAACTGCGCTCAGCAAGATGCGCTCCGCCTGGTGAGTAGAGACGCTCTGATGAAGCAGAATGTCAAATTCATCCCGCCAGGCTCGCTCAGGCTTGGAGAAGTTTTTGAATGTACTGATGGCAAGCTCGGAATTAGGGATGACGACAGTAATTTCTTCCCGGGTGATCAGGCGAGTGCTCCGCCAGTTCATTTCAACGACTGCTCCAACGGTACCATCCGGCACCTGAATCCAATCGCCGACGGAAAACGGACGTTCTATGCCAAGAGCAATGCCGGTAAACAGATCTGAGATCATGTTCCTAAGGGCAAAGCCAATGATGGCAATGAACAGGCCCGATGTCGTTAGAACCCCTGAGAGAGGCACTTCATAGACCCGGACCATGATTATGGAGACGGCGATCACGAGCAGCAGCATGAGCGTCATCTGCGCCAGCAACTTCGGTACGGAATTGCCCGTCCAATGGGGGACCAGCATTTGCCAGACAATAAGATAAATGAGCTGATGTACGATGATCGCAGCAGAGAAAATAGCTGCAGCACTTGCTAACTTGAACAGTTCCGGATGTATTCCGACCAACGTGCTGCTGAAAATCGCTACCGCCAGTACAATCGTCCAGACGACCAATACAATCATGTCAGTTTAGATTTTCCTGATCCCTGGAAACCTTAACATAGTTGGGAAACGATACCGATGGATGGCATCGTTAGTGACTTAGAGTGTTTTCGGAACGCCTTTCCCTAATTCCTGGTCTGTCAGCGCTGAATCACTTCGGGTAGACCACGCCCTTTTCGTTTCCCAGCATACCAGCGGTAATTTCAAGCACAGCATGGCCATGATGTATCCTGCCGAATTCGTCTTTCGCCCGCACGGTCACCGTGTGACTGCCAATGTCTATGGAGTCGTCCAGATCTGCCTCGAAGAGGTGCGTTGAAGGTCTCGCTTCTACCCAGCTTTTTCTAGTCTCAAGGTGTCGATTAAACTGTTCGACGATATAGGGGTCTTCTCTTAAAACACGCTTCAAGGGTTGAAACTCACCATCATTGATCTTGTAGGAAACCTCGGACCTGGGTCCGCCATCAAACAGGTTAACAAGAATCGACGCGGCGGCAACTTCATCACTGGTCATTCGCCCATCCAGTAACTCACCCATCTGGTAGTCGCGAATACCATCTGCTCGCAACTGATGATGGGCGACATCGAACATGATTCGCATCTGAAAACTGGCCGGCTTGCCGGAGGCCTTGAAGCGCACCGTCATGTCGGTGCCGTCAACCTCCAGAATATTGTAGCCACTTGGGGTGCCGTCCCGCTGATCGCTGGTCGCGATACCTCGCTCATCGAAGGGGCCACTCCACCAGGACCCCGACACTGCCGCAAGTACATGATGGTGAAAAGCACCAGGGCCAGGGAAGCCGTCTTCTTCACCGAAATAAACATGGTCAGTGGTATGTGTATGACCTGCCACTGAGTAAAGGTGTTCGCGTCCACCCAGCAACTTGAACAGCCGTTCCCGGTTCTTTGTATTGTAAGCGCCGTTTTCACTGCCAAGCGGCGCATGGGTTGCCACAAAAACCAACGTATCCTCGGAAACGTGGGAAAGTTCGTTCTCGAGCCAGCGTAGCTGGTTCTTACTGATACTGGACTCATAGCCACCATTACCTCGAACATCTTCAAGATCAGCTTCTCCGTTACCCTTGTACTCAATATTATCAAGCACCACAAACAAGGCATCCGCATACTCAAAGGCATAATAGGGAGGGCCAAAATGCCGCTTAAAAGTTTCGAGTGAATACTGATCATCAACGGCATTGAAATTCATCTCGTGATTCCCTGGCACGTTGTACCAGGGTATGCCGATCCGGGCGATCAGAGCGTTGTAGCGTGGAAACATTGAAAGATCGTCAAACAGGATATCGCCCATAGTCATGCCGAAGGCAGCCTCAGTACCGATCAGCTCCGCAACAACGTCATCGCGTATATAGTCCAGTTCGCGATTAGTCTGTGGCTGTGTGTCCGCAAAAAGAATAGCTTCGAAACGATCGTCTTCCGGTCTTGGCAACACAGGAAAATTAATTTCTTTTGGTAACGAGCCGGTGGGCTCGATGCCCGCATAGCGCAGTCCTTCCGGTGAACCGTTGGGCTGATGGATATAGTAGAACTGCGGCAGCATGTTCAGGTTCACTGGCGTCGCGTAGTCCCGCGGTTTAGTGATAAAGATAATCGCCTCATCCCCGACGTTGATTTCGTAGAAACCCAGGTCATCCGTGGTTACAA
This sequence comes from Candidatus Azotimanducaceae bacterium, assembly GCA_965662805.1. Classification (GTDB taxonomy): domain Bacteria; phylum Pseudomonadota; class Gammaproteobacteria; order Pseudomonadales; family Azotimanducaceae; genus UBA9659. Next base: position 41,193 of record CBFIJB010000021.1, read on the forward strand.
CATCATCGCCATTGCTGACACGAACATTGGCGAGCCCCTGTTCCTCCCGATCCAGGAGCCCGTTCTGGTTTGTGTCAACAAACACTTTGCCGGATGCGGTAGCCGCTGCGGCATGATCGGTGAATATAAGACCGAGAAACGATAGAAGTAGCGGAAAAATGAGGTTTGGCATGAGTGCCGTCCGTGTTTCAAAAGCCGGAGCGTAACAACGCTGTATTAACCAACGATAAATTTTTTTCGCTAGTGAGCGCTCGCGACCTTAACCGCACTGTCACTGATCCGGAGCCTTGCCCAGTATTGTGGATGATCTGATACGCCCAAGGGATGTGTGCCTGACGAGAGTACGTCAAATCCCCTGGTCATAATCCAGTCAATATGTGGCGCCTCGTGATCATGACCTTCGCGAATTGCATTCAGCGCGCCATTTTGCAACCTGCGTGCGATTTCAGGCTGGCTGTGGGTGTTGTTCATGTCGCCGATCAGAATCGCGTGTTCATACTGATCAAATCGATTCAAGACCTGACTAATCTGTTCCGGCTGCATGGGACCACGGTCAATGTGTGTCGCAATGACCGCGATCTCCGTTTCTCCGTTGTCCAGAAGAACGAATATGTAATTCCTGCGTGAGTTGGTCTCAAACTGATGTATCTCATCACGACGAACCTGAAATAGCGGGACTACTTCATAACGTTTGATGTCAAAGCGAGTTAGGATGGCATTACCTGCACGTCTTGCCAGGTAGCGATCCACCGTCATTCCGTAGATCCAGCTCATATCAAGCTTCGCTGCCAATTGTTCCGCCTGATTGGTCGTGCTGAACATACCCTTTTTTACCTCATTCAGGCCGATGACATCGAGCTGTGGGCTGGATAGAACGTCTGCAATTTCCTGTAACGTGGGCGCCTCGTCCAGGCCCTTACCGTAACGGATGTTGTAAGTACCAATGGTCAGTTCGTTGGAATTGAAAGGCACACTTCGCTCGGAATTTTCCAAGGCGACGCCAACAGCGGGGGGTGGAACGATTCTTAGCTCTACCAGCTCAATCACCAATAGCAAATTGGTCGCCACCAGGCACAAAAGTGTCAGCGATCTTCTGGTGAACGTTTGTTTGGTGAACGAGGCCAATGACATGCTTCGCTATGCTGCCGTTCGGTTTCAAAAGTTCATCGTGGTTTCTGGTAAAGATTCAGCGCACTGAATTAAGAGCGCTAACGCAAACATTCAGTTACTTCAGCTATTCACTATCCGTGACCCTGTAGCCGGCAACTACTGGCAACCGCTCATGTTCAGTGAGCTCCTGCCTGGCAAGTTCACTTTCAAGTTGGTTAAGGTAGTTTAGCGACCACTCGGGCAACTTGTATTCCCGGGCGCGTTGAGCGTGCTCGGCTGCTGCGATGAACTCGCCAATTCCCATAGATGTTGCCATCTGGAGCAGATGTACCAGCCCTTTCTCAGAACCTTCTACAGAACGCGATTCCAGTGTCATCTTTGCATCCCAATAACGTTTATCAGCAATCTGGGTCTCAACCTTATTGAAGTAAAATCGAAAGTTGTCGGGATACTCAGCCATCAAACGATCAAAAATCTCAATGGCCTGATGTCGATCTTCAGGACCACCCTGGGCGAGCAAATCCGCCCAGATAAAAGTGGCGGGACCCCGCAAATCTGAGTCCGACGAGGCCACACTTTCAATCATCGGCTTGCCAGCACCGGCTGGTGTTTTCGGTACTAGCCTGAATGCCCTACCGACAGAGCGCACAAACGCAGGCAGGTTCTCTGTGTAGTAATAGAGCAGTCCCAAGTAAAGACGTTCATCCATTCGATGTGGATCTTGAAGAATCACTTCTTCCAGCATATTGATAGATTTACGTGCATTGGCGGAAGAAAGAATCATCTTCCCCTCTATTCCCTGAACGTAAGCAAGGGCAAAGTGTGCCTGGCCACAAAGTGACAACGACTCAATACGCGTATCATCGCAATATCGCTGTAAATCGCGAGCAGCTCTCACGATCTCTTTTCGAAGTGATGGCCTGGATTCATCCCAGGATAAGTCGAGAACCAAGACATTCAATTCGAACCTCTCTAGATCTGGCGATGACATCAGATTCGAAGTTTGTTGAATGGATGCTTCATCATTTCGCATCAAAGCTTCGATACTTTGTGACACGTAATCATCGGCGTGAACCGACACAAGAGGTAAGAACAGAAGCGAAGTGATAGAGACACAGCGAAGGAATGCCATATTCATCGCGCATAAGCAGTGTGAGTCTTCCATGTTAATGCTGAAGATCAGTTGTTTTGGCGTGTCAGAGTTAATATTTGATTAAGCCCCCAACCTCGGGGGACAGGACCAAGTGCCAGGTCGACACATCTCGGGGGACAGGACCAAGTGCCAGGTCCAATCTCGCGGGGGATCTAGGGGGACAGGACCAAGTGCCAGGTCCATTGATCTTGGGGGAACGTTATCGCTAAAAGCATGAAGTGGTTTTAGTTTGACCTGACACTTGGTCCTGTCCCCCTAGATTAGATAAAGTTACTGCGTGAACCGTTAAGAAGAATGTCGACGCGGTTCGCGCGAAAGTGAGTGGACTTTCCCCCGGCCGAGCAATAACTTTCCTGTTGAAAACGTACTAGTTTGAAGCCGATTGAGGTTCAGGCAATAAGAACAGTCTGGGGTCTTCGGTATTGGATTGAATGTGCTCAACCATCCGTTGTGTTGAGCTCTTGCCGAGATTGAGGCGCTCAAGGTTTGCCACATAGTTTTGCGGGGAGTGATCGCACAGCCGCTCGGGCAGCGCGAGCCATTTTGCTTTGTTGAGATGACGCATGATAGCCCTGGGGCCTCGCCTCTGATCTTTCTGAACCGCATCGGGGGCCGGCGCAACGCGCAGGCTGTGATCGTGTCCGAAGTAGTGAAGTTCTCCGAGGTGCGCACTGCCAAGGGGCGCTGTGATAACAACATCGCGATAGTTAACGAGACGATACACTGGCACAGAATTCGAGTTTATCTTGTATTCGTCAGCAAGAAGCCTGTTTGCCACCGGAGGGGCGCCAAAGGTATATGCAGCACTGGGCGCATGACGACGAGCGGATAGCGCTGCAAGTGCGCCGCCCATACTGTGACCAGTAAAGAACAACTTGCCGGATACATTCTCCAAAGCGGGCCCGAGCTCTGCCCAGATCACTTCAAGTGCATTTTCGTAGCCACGGTGGGCATTGTTCCTGAACGGGACGATGTTTGCGTGCGTCATCCAGTTCTTGAGCTGACTGGTTCCTCGGAATACGAGAACGCTATAGCTCTGGTCTTTCGCGGATACCAACGCTGCATGAATTCCGTTTGCGGTGAAGTAACCCTGCTCCTCAAGGCCCACCCTGCGAAGCACTGCCTGAGGTCTTTGCCGTTTGTGCGCTGGCATACTTTTTCCCAGATACATCCATCTGGAGATTTCCGCCAACCACCAGGCGTTTGCGGATGAAAAGCCGTTCTGATGCGGCTCGAATTCAATCATGTTTGCCCGATCAAAATGATTATTCGCCTCGTGAGAGCGAATCAGTGCTTTAAGATCAGTTGAAAAATCCACAGGAAAACGGCGCCGGACTATATAAAGATTAAAAGAAGAAAGGATAAATATACCTTTATCTTTCATATCTGCAAGTCCGATGGTTTGAATTTAGGGGGACAGGACCAAGTGCCAGGTCAAACTAAGATCACTTCATGCTTTTAGCGATAACTTTCCCCCGAGATTGGACCTGGCACTTGGTCCTGTCCCCCGAGATTCACCGGTTGAAGTGTAGACAGAATCCTGATCTAGTCCTGCTTATAGAACATTCAGTGGCGCCCGGTCAGGCCAATGACCGGAAGGAGTTGAGCAATGACGATGACCAACGCATTCAATCCGGAAGTATTTGCTACGCAGGCTTATGCCGATGACCCCTACCCGACCCTTAAATACCTTAGGGATCATCATCCCGTCTATTTTAATCCAGTGATGAATCAATGGATGGTGACCCGTTACGAGGACGTCATGCAGATTTTCGCCGACACAGAGAACTTCTCGGCCTCACCCAATGGAGATCACATTGGCGCCGTATTCGGACCGACGCTGATGGAATACGATGGTGATGAGCACAGGAAGCTGCGTGGCATCGTGGCACCGGAATTCGTTGGCATGAAGCTCAAGCATTTGCTCCCGATCGTTCAAAAAAATGCGATGGCACTGATCGAAAAGTTCACCAGGCAGAATGCCATCAGAATCGCGACCGAAGCCTCCACAAAAGGTGAGATAGATATCGTTGACGATTTCGCCACCCGACTACCACTTAACGTCATCCTAGATGTGCTGGACCTGCCACAGGAGGCACACGAAATGTTCCACCAGTGGTATCCGGCGATGATGAATGGCATCAATGGCGGTCCAGCCCTTCGCGTCCTGGGTCAGCAGGCAAACGCCGAATATCACGCCTACCTGGACCCACTGATTGAATCGCGTGCCCAGCAGCCGGGGGACGACCTCCTGTCACGTCTCGCTGTCGCCGAGGTGGACGGCAAACGAATGACACCTGAAGAGATCAAGTCCTTTGCCAGCCTGATACTCGTTGCCGGCGCAGAAACAACCGACAAGGCGATTGCAAACCTCTGGTACCAGCTACTCGCCCACCCGGACCAATGGCAGGCTGTACAAAAAGATCCGGACCTGTTGGATCGTGCTTTTACCGAGATGATGCGGATTCATGGACCTGCAGCCGCTCAGACCCGCAGGGCGATTAATGACGTCACGCTTCACGGTGAGACGATACCTGCAGGCGCTTATGTCCATCTGTCGCTTTACGGAGCCAATCGAGATGAACGCATTTTTAGCGAACCAGACACGTTTAACCTGTTCAGGGAGGATCTTTACTTCAGCAAGGAACTTCGATCAGGCTATTTCAAGGAAGGCGTTGCGGGACATCTGGGTTTTGGGTTGGGGCCACACTTTTGCGTGGGCTACCAGCTTGCCCGTGCAGAAACGGTTATCGGTACGAGGCAGCTGATGGAGGTGATCCGAAACCCGAGGTTCAAACCCGGGACCGATCCCGGACCTATAGCGATTCGCGTGGAACCCTGGCACCTTCACCTCGAATTTGACGCTGGCGAAGTTACCTGAGGATTCCGACTAATCTCGGGGGACAGTAATCTCGGGGGACAGGATGAACTAACCCGGGTTTTTCGGACATTATCGCTATGCGAATGAAGTGATCTTAGTTTGACCTGGCACTTGGTCCTGTCCCCTAAGATTAGACCTGGCACTTGGTCCTGTCCCCCAAGATTAGTCCCCCAAGATTACTTACTTCACGAAACCATCATTCCGCCAAAACTCCTGCTGGGCTTCAGAAACCTTCACAAGATATCTGCGCGATTCAAGCTTCGGATGGTTCTGATTCAGCTGCCGATAAACTTCCTGGGGTGAGAGCTGATTGATTCGAGCGAGCGCTCGATCCCGATCAACAGCAAAGGTCTTGAACACGTTACCCGCACCCCCGTTGTATGCAGAGATGACGGAATAACGGCGGGCATTATTGTCCTTAACCTTGGCAAGATAGTCGTCCTGCAGAATTTTTAGGTAGGCAGTACCGATATCGATATTGTATGCAGGCTCGTAGAGGTCTTGTGGACTCGGTTGCCCCTTGATGTTCTTAACCCTTTCAAACACGTCTCGCCCCGCTGTCCCCGGTACGATCTGCATGAGTCCGTATGCGGGTGCATGACTGACCGCAAACGGGTTAAAGCTGCTCTCCGTCTTGATCACGCCATAAATCAGACTTTCGGTCACGTTGTATTTGCGACTGTAGCGACGCACAAGATCAGCATACTTATAAGCCCGGATATCATCATGGGAAGGGACCAGCGGGAAAACAACACGTAACCCGGACCTCTTGCCAATAGTGACTTCACGCAACCGATGCTCCACCAGGTAAGAAGCGTATGTCTCTGCTTGCTGTTGATTAGCGATCGGCCGCTGCAGATGATCCACTACCTGTTGATAAAGAAAAGGTGTGCCCCCCTCCTCCGGGTCTGCTTCCGAATAAAGGTCAACCTGCCGTGGGTCATCGGGTGTGAGCAGCGTGGTGACAATGGCCTTTTTGAGATAGCCACGTTGAGAATTCGGCGCGATGGTCTCGACAATCACCTCGCTCGCCGTAAAGTCTATGTGAGCGCGATTGTAGTAATGATCCGTGTATTTAACGTAGTCTTTCGGTCCGGCCTGCGTGTCATCATCGCTGCCCCAAAGCGCATCAATCTGCTGTCTGAATGCTTTAACCCTTAACTCAAAGTCTTTTAGGTCGACGCTAATCTTCTCGGGATTCGTCGCGTAATAGACACCCTTTCGTTCGATTAGATCTCCAACACGCGACGGATCCTCGGCAACAGCAATCCACTCTTCTACACTGACGCTGTTGCAACTCGACAGCATCACTGTCACAGAACATAGAAAGAGAAACAGGCGTGCGGATCGCAGCGTGCGGTTAATGAAAACTCGACTAGACAGAACGCTACCCTGACCTGTTTGGTTGTAACAACGCCAATTTATCATATCAATCGACAACGTCAGATGAACATGGTTGGTTTGCCATTGGCAAACTTAACCAGGTGTGGCACTGTCGCGGCTATGAGCACTAAGAACTTAAGATGAAAGACCAGCAACACCAGCCCATGCTGGTGGTCGACCTGGATGGCACGCTGACCCGAACTGATACACTTTTTGAGTCTGCGCTACTTCTTGGCCGCAAGCGGCTCGTCGATCTGTTTCTGCTGCCGTTTTGGCTACTCAAGGGTAAGGCCTATCTGAAATTCAGGATTACCGAGAAGGTGATCCCTGATCCTGCCCATCTACCTTATGTTGAAACGTTCCTCGAATGGCTGCGGGCAGAGAAGAGCAACGGCCGAAAACTTGCGCTCTGTACAGCCAGCAACAGAGAGACGGCCAACGCCATTGCCGATCATGTCGGTTTATTTGATGACGTTATCGCTTCCGATAAAGACGTCAATATGGCTGGCAGCATCAAACGGGCTGAACTTGATCATCGCTACGGAGCCGATAACTATGATTACGCAGGCAACAGTCATGAAGATATGGTGGTTTGGGATGGAGCACGCAAGGCCATCGTTGTTAACGCTTCGCCCGGAGTGGTAAAGCGTGCCAGAGCACAATTTGATGTAGAGACCGTGTTTGAGCCAGAGAAGCGTTCAATCTCAACCTGGATTCAAGTATTCCGTATCAACCAGTGGCTGAAGAATGTTCTGCTGTTCGTACCACTTGTTGCTGCTCACCAACTCAGTCAACCAGGGCTCCTTCTTACCTTGTTGGTCGCTTTTATCTCATTCAGTATCAGTGCTTCAGCGATCTATATCTTGAATGACCTGTTCGATATCGAGAGCGATCGCCTGCATCCAAGAAAACGCGACCGCCCTTTCGCCAGCGCTGCTGTTCCGATTCCCTGGGGCGTGGCGCTGATAGTCGTCTGCCTTTTCGCTGGCATCAGTCTGGCGGTGTTTGTGGGTCACGCATTTCTCTACTGGCTGATTTTGTATCTGGTGCTCACAACAAGTTATACCTTCTGGTTGAAGCAACAAGTGCTTGTGGACAGTTTGACTTTGGCCGGCCTGTATACACTAAGAATTGTTGCAGGCGCGGCAGCGGTGTCTGTCGCCCTTTCTTTCTGGCTTCTGGCTTTCTCAATTTTCATTTTTCTATCTCTTGCATTTATAAAGCGCTATACGGAGCTGCAGACTCAAATTTCAGAGGGTAATACGGTTGCGCATGGACGTGGATATCATGTTGACGATATCTCTATGATCCAGACCTTTGGCATAGCCTCTGGCTACACATCGATACTTGTGCTTGCACTTTATCTGAACAGCGATACTGTGCTCACACTGTATCAGGCACCTCAGTTTATCTGGGCTGCGGTTCCCGCGATGTTGTTCTGGATCAGCTGGATATGGCTCAAGGCTCATCGAGGTAAAATGCATGACGATCCCATCGTTTTCGCGGTGAAAGATAAAGCCAGCATGCTTGTTGGCATTCTTATCGTACTTTCATTCCTGCTGGCGACCTTGTGGAAAACTCAGTAATAGGAAATCAACTCGGCGGCGCTATGTTCTCGATGAAGATGCGTGATGGGACGCTGTTCAAAACTTTAGTTGATGCACTATGTTGATTAGTGGCTGGGGCGGGCACCTGAGTATTGATGCTGATGTGAAAACACCAGTCAGTATTGACGCCAGCGAGATGTCCTGGGAAACACCCATGATCGCTCGCGGCATGGGACGTGGATACGGGGACTGCGCTCTTGGAGAGAGGGTCCTGAAAACAACAGCCATGGACCGGTTCATTGAATTCAACCAGGAAGCTGGTTTGCTCACCATTGAAGCTGGTGTAACGATCCGGGAAATCCTGCGTTTGATGGTACCCCATGGCTGGTTTATCAAAATCACCCCTGGCACCAGTCATGTGACTGTGGGTGGTGCTATCGCCAGCGATGTACACGGGAAAAACCACCATGTCGCCGGCACCTTTAGTGAATCTGTTGTCAGTATGAACATGTTGCTGGGTACCGGAGAGACGGTGGAGGTTTCGGCAAAAGAAAAACCTGACCTGTTCAGGGCTACCTGCGGAGGCATGGGGCTGACCGGCATCATCCTGACGGCGACCCTGCAGTTGGTTCCTATAAAGACTTCCCTGATATCTCAGAAAACCATAAAGAGCCGCAGTCTGGAAGAAACCCTTGAAAGCTTCTCGCAGCAGGAAGATAGAAGCTACAGCGTGGCATGGGTTGATTGCCTGGCACGGGGTTCATCGCTCGGTCGTTCCGTGCTGCAGTTAGGCGAGCATGCCGAGCAGGGGCCACTTGATTGCCAGTTCTGGGAGCCGATTACGGTACCCTTCTACACACCGGCATTTCTGATCAATAAGTGGTCAATGTCTGCGTTTAACGAGCTCTGGTATCGCAAGGCTCGTCAGGGTTCAAAAAAATCAGTTTCCTTTGATTCATTTTTTTATCCACTCGATGTTGTGCCGGGCTGGAACAAACTCTACGGTCGGGCAGGATTCGTCCAGTATCAGTTCGTTCTGCCCTACGACAACGGACTCAGCAACCTGCGTCTCATCATGAAGAAGATTACGGAATCCGGAATGGGTTCATTTTTGGCCGTGTTCAAGCAGTTCGGAGATCAGAACGAAAACCTGCTCTCGTTCCCAATGAAAGGGTATGCGCTGGCGTTAGACTTTAAGTGGGATAATCGGGTGAAAAGCTTGTTTAGTGAACTGGATGCCATGGTGGCGGACATGGGTGGCAGGATCTATCTGTCGAAAGATGCCCTCATGTCTGAGGCAGTATTCAAAGCCACCTATCCGAGCTGGCAAGCATTCGAATCGGTAAGAGAGAAATATGGTGCAGCAGGCAAATTTTCCTCAGTGCAATCAAAGAGATTGGGGTTAGCTTGACTCGCATCCTGATCATCGGCGCAACTTCCGGGATAGCAGAGCAGTGTTCGCGTATCTGGGCAGCACGAGGTGCGCATCTATTTCTCGTTGGCAGGAAACTGGACCGTCTCAAGGCGATTGCCGCCGACCTCGATATCCGCGGCGCATCAAAAGTTGATGTTTATCAGCTCGATGTGGATGAACTTGAAGATCATTTGGCTATGCTCGAAGCAGCAACAAAGGAATTGGGAACAATAGACATCGCCCTGACTGCACACGGCACCCTGGCCAATCAAAAAGAATGCGAAAGTGCAATTGAGGACACACTGAAAGAAGTGCACACCAATGGGGTAGCGACTCTATCACTCATGAGTCATCTCGCTAACCTGTTTGAGGTTCAGGGCGAAGGAACCATTGCCGTCTTATCATCGGTTGCCGGTGATCGAGGCAGGGCAAGCAATTATATTTATGGTAGCGCGAAAGCAATGACCAGCGCGTTTGCTTCGGGTCTACGCCAACGATTGTGGCGCAAGGGCGTGAAGGTTCTTACGATCAAGCCTGGTTTCGTTGCCACGCCTATGACAGAGCGTTTTGAAAAGGGCTTTTTATGGGCTGATCCTGAGAAGGTCGCCCAGCAAATTGTGAAGGCGATTGACCGTGGTCGTGATGAACTCTACACACCGCGATTCTGGTTCCTGATCATGGCAGTGATTAAGTGGCTACCGGAAAGCCTGTTCAAACGCATGTCGTTCTGACACCAAAAACCCAGCCTGCCGCTGATTTCCGCAATCGCGCTTCAGCAGCGTGAACTACTTTTCATTCCTGAACGAAGCAAACCAGAAGTGAACAATCAGAACCAAAATAATCCAGAGAAAGACAAATGCGTTCTGAATGGAAAAAAGAACCAGGTCATGGCTCGGCACTAAATCAATGGAGATCACGGCAAGCATTAGCACCCCGTTAATTTTCGAGAGAGCCAAAGACCTTGGCGAGTCTTGCATGTGAGTCAGCCAAAAGTAGACAGCCAGCATCACGTAGTAATAGTGCGCGATGTTTACAAGGAAGAACACCAGGCAGATGCCAACAAACAAAAGCACACTGGCCTGAAACGTTTTGTCGTTATTGCTGCTCGACTTAACACAGAGGAAACCAGCTAACCCAAGCACGATCAGTTTGAGCATACCGTGGTAGCCCGCAAACTGTTGATAGGAACATTGCATGAGTTGACTGATGTCGAAGAAGATGGCGTCAGGCAAAGCGCCTCTGAACTGATGCACAACAAAAGTCTGCGTCACCAACTGATAGTAACCAAGGTGATTCATCCCAGGTAGATCACCGTGGGTCAGCAGATTGCTGAAAAATCCTATCCATATTTCCAGCCCGAATACGATAATCGAAAGCAGCTGAAAGACGCTGACTACACCCACGCCAATACCAAAGGTGATCCGATCCTTCCAGGTGGGGAGCAGCAACATTGCTGGAATCAGAAATAGCACGGGGAAAACCCTCAGCCAGGCTGCCAGGCCAAGCCAGAAGCCCGCCCAGACAAGAGCGTTCCTGCGCCAGGCGACAACGCCGACAACCAATCCCAATAACCAAACCTCACGCATATAGCTTCCCAGCACCCATGACGGCGCCAGAAACCAGGTGGTTCCTAACATGGCAAGAAACAATAAGGCCTCACCGTACCTGTCTTCCTTCGGGGACGAGCGAATAATGAAAATTGGAATCAACACCAATAAAAGCAGCAGGTCGAGCCCCGCTAAAAGCTGAATGCTCATGGGTTCCAGGGGCAACGACCACACCAGTGTTGAAGCCAGAAGCGCCCAGGAAGGAGGAGGATTGTTTCCATTGTCGAGAAGCAATCGCTGCCAGGTAGACTCGTTTGAATTGAGCGAAAAAAACCCTGCAGGTCTGCTTTGAACGAAAACCAGCGGGCCGGCGAAAAGTCAGCCGTACAATCTACGCTCTCTGCGGCAATTGATTGATACCTGTTATCGAGGTCTCTGACGGCGAATATTCTAGGAGCACCCGAACCCTCCTCTCTCAACTCACTGAAGGCCTTCACCGTACATTGATAAATCTGTTGATAGCCCAGTTCGCGAAAATACTTCGCGCTGATTAAGTAGTGATATGAATCGTGGAGATGCAGGCGAGCGAACCGGGATTCTTTATTATCGTGAGCCAATCCAAATACAAACAGGTTGGTAAGACCGGCCAGAACTACCAGAACCAGCGCTCCATTTTTTGTCGCTCGAGCCCAGTCGAACCGTTGTGAAACCGAAAGCACCACAAGCAACGATAACAACACGACAATCTGCACGGCCGAGAAAACATTAAGAACCATCGAACTATCAGCATCTTTGGAGACAGAACAAATTAAGCACGTCCCTCACATCTGTTTCCAGCTAAATTTTCCCGGTGGTACTCATCGGTAAGCCAGTTCGCTTGCAGTTCTCAGATACATGTGGTCTTCAAGTAAAACTCAATCACTGCACTGAAGCGCGCCAAGACTTATGCAACCGCGCGGCGAATTCTCAACGAGTCAGTTCACAATAGAGAATCAGGTTGTTTCGGTGATTTCGAAAAATCAGTTGTAACCAGTGATAGGGCATCATCGTGAGCTCGTTGATCAGATACTTGAAATAGGCCGGGTAAACAGTCTTGAATTTCACCTGCTTTACACCAGTGGATGACACGAGAGTTTGCTCTTCTGGTGTCATGCCCAGTTTCCAGCTTTCTTCCTTTTCGATCAGGCGATTTGCCAGGGGAAAAAGAATGTTCTATAACGAATACGTGAGGCCCGATAGTTCCGCTACCTTGTAAGCTTGTGACTCAGCAATCTGCTTGAAATCGGAATTCTCAAATCTTCTGTAATGGCCGGCGGTCTGATCCTCGATGCACCAGTAACTCATATTAGCCGGAACCAGACTGATCACTCGCCCCTGGCTTCCTAAGAGCGACTGGCACTTCTCAAAATACTTGTACAAAAGATCGTTGGGTAGATGCTCGATGACGTGGGAAGTGATGATGATGTCAAAGGTGTCTTCAGCCAGCGAGAAAAAATCCTCGGCTCGCACCTCGAACTGGCCTTGGTCGATGTAATCCTGATTGCGCAGCCGATTCGCCTGACAGGCTTCACCATTCAGATCGAGCGCCAGCCCCTCGAGACCGTGATCGAGAAGGATTCTGGAGATAGCCCCATTTCCCGCACCCATCTCCAGAAACCGCATACCGGGTTTCGCCCAGAGATTGAGGCGCCGCTTCAGGTACATGTTTTGAAGAATGTTACCAGGCGCCTGATCGTAGAATGCTTCACTCATTCAAGTATTCTAGCGCAATTCTTAATCTTAGAATCTTAGGGGTCAGGACCAAGTGCCAGGTCAAAACAGGATCATTTCATGCATTTGGCGATAACGTCCGATTATTCTAACCTGGTTCTGGAAAGCCCGATAATGGCGAGCCCCTGATCGGGCAATAGATAACGACATGCAAGACGAGAGCTCAATCACTTATTTGCAAAAGCAGTTCAGGCGAATCACAAGAGCTTCAACGCTCGCAAAATGCCAGGTGCTGTGGCTCGCTGGTCAACAGACTGCTAAGCGAGCAACGCCTCGCGGCAATCGACCGTAAACTTCAATTGGACTTGGCACTTGGTCCTGTCCCCCGAAGTTCCTGAGATTCTAACTGAGTCGGCAAGTCACCCGAACCGAGCAGGCTGCTCACACCGAACACGCCACCGGGTATGACAAAGAAAACCAGTAGAATATAGCCAACGGCGTAACCCCGATTACGTTCCGTCAGGCCTCCCAGCCGCTCCGCTGCAAGGACAGGTAAGTCACGTAACCAGGGAACAACAAGAAAAACTGTGACCCCGAATACGTTGTACAGCAGATGCACCATCGCGATCTGTAAGGCTGCTGCCTGACTATCATCCGAAATCGCGGTGGCAGCCAGCAGTGCTGTTATACAGGTCCCGATGTTCGCGCCCATGGTGAACGGAAACACCTGCTTCGTCGTCAGCACCCCTGCGCCTGCCAGAGGTACAACAAGGCTGGTGGTTGTAGAAGAAGACTGCACCAGTACGGTCATTGCCGTCCCGGATGCAACGCCCGCCAATCGGCTCCTGCCCACTGCATACGTCAGAACATCCTTCGCCTTGCCTGTCATGGTCCGCTGCAGCACTTTCCCGAGAACGATCACAGACACCATGATCATACCAATGCCCAGCACTACCGCGACGTAGCCAGTGAGTGGCAGATAGGACGCAAGCTCCACGATCAGTTTAGTGGGTGGCTTTGTGATCGCGCCCATGATGTTCAGGTCAGCCACTGATGCCCCGCCTGTGCCTAACATGAGTTCCGAAAGAACCAGTGCCGAGCGTTCAAGCGGTTTGAACATGAGTTCAACTGGCAGGAAGATCACGATGCTGAAAAAGTTAAAGAAGTCATGCACCGTCGCTGCCCTGAAGGCTCTCTTGAACGCACTCCTGTCACCCAGATTGCCCAGGCTGACAATCGTGTTGGTGATGGTCGTGCCCATGTTCGCTCCCATCACCATAGGAATTGCGGTCGCAACAGGAACACCACCAGCAACAAGTCCGACAATCACGCTGCTGACCGTGCTTGACGATTGCACCAGTGCCGTCGCCAGAACACCCAGGATGACGCCAACAATAGGATTGGACGCGAATGCAAATATCTCAGCGGCCCCCTCGGTACCACCGGATACGATCTTGAAACCTGCACCGACCAGCGAAACACCAACCAGAAGCAGGTAAACCAGAGCAGCAGTAATAAGAGATGTCTTCAAGGACTTCCAGGTTGGAGACTGTTTAGCAGATTTGCAGCGAGAGCAATTTTCACACGCAGAGCCAGTGCACTACTGTTAAGAAGCGGTTAATTTTTAGTCAACGTGATGTCGGAATGACCTGGTCGCCATGTTCCTCAGAACGACGTGTCATCGGAAAAGCCCCGCTGGACGGGCAATCTATTCTTGGCTGAGCCAACAACCGAGAAGGTATAGTTCTTAACACAGCGCACTGTAATTCTTTCAGCCCGTTTAAAGCTGGATTAAAGGGGTTCCCAATAGCTCTGCGATTCTCGTTTTAAATCTTGTTCGTGAGGTTGAAGGATGGAGCAAAGGATGGGTTGGATGTTGATCTGGTTGCCGACCGGATTATGGCTTTGCTTTCGCGCTTTTTAGTCGAAAAGCCGTATCAGGAAAATCTGTAAACAAACCATCTATGCCTAACTTCAGATAGGTTTCCAGCTCTTGTTCCGCAGTGCTGAATCGACCATCAAGACGATCATCTCTAAACGTCCAGGCGTGCACGAATAGCCCGTGGCTCTTAGCCGCTTCAATGAAGCCTGAGCTTTCTCCATCTTTATCCAGAAGCAAATATTTCATTGCGCCCACACCATCGGCAAATTTCGCCGCCTCCTCCAGGGGGACATTGGGTGTGTGAGGCATTAGCCGACTTGCTGGCATCACGAGCATCACCAGTGGAAGGTCGGTGTGGTCATTAAGGTTTTTGAGAAACGTTGAATCAAATGACTGGATGAAGACGCGCCTGGTTTTCCGGTATCGATCCAGCTGCTCCAGCAAAAGTGCACCCATGTCGTGGCCCTGGGTTTTAAAAAATGCCGGGCTTTTGAGTTCAGGATAGATACCGATTTCTTTGCCGGTTTCTTGCTCCATTTCAGCAAGCAGTTCCAGAATCTCTGCAAACGTGGGTATTGCGAACTGATCGTTATATCCCTGGTCTCTGTCGCTGTTTCGTTGGCGTGCTCTGAGTTGTCGGATCTCAGCAAGAGTCAGTTCGTTAACGAACCAGTCTGACTTCCCATCAATAGTGGTCTGGCGACCGGGGAAGACCACTTCCACATTGGTTGTCTCGCTGAGAGATAAATCATGCCTGGCTATCAGCTCACCGTCAGCGGTCACAACCAGGTCAGGTTCAATGTAATCTGCACCCATAACGATTGCGGCCCGATAGGCTGCCAAAGTGTGTTCCGGGTAATAACCGCTGGCACCACGATGGGCAATGATGATCGGATCAGCAGCCAGACCGAAGCAGATAGATAGTAAGACGGAAGCAATGATCAGTTTCATGATCAGACCTTACCTATCCCATGTAAGGGGCAATTAAAGATTTCGTTCCGTGAACTTCAAATCGTCTTTCTGGGAACGCTGGAAATTCGAAACAAATCATCGGTGCTGAGTCATTAACCCGGACCTTTCTTTCAAATCGGTCCTGGCACTTGGTCCTGTCCCCCATTCTCCCAGCGTTAGGGACAGGTTGAACTAACCCGGGTTTTTCGGACATCGATTTAGGGGACAATACCCCGAGGAGATGTTCAATGATCAGAAAGAGATT
>CBFIJB010000022.1:0-48106 GCA_965662805.1 Candidatus Azotimanducaceae bacterium
TCATGTAGGTCTTCTCCTTGGTTCACTATATTGGAAAATCCTAGTTTTGAGAGCAACTACTATCAGGGGGGATTACCCATCCTCATTTAGGTAGGCGGAAATATCTTGGCAACCCTCGTATTCGCGGGTTTCAGGAAATTTTTCCCCTAAGAACTTGATTGCGTCATCGACATGAGAGGCTTGAACTTTAGCTTCAACTAAAACGAGTACTGTCATATCCTGGCCTCTCTGTGAAGGTCCTTAGGTTGGGCACATAACAACTTAGTATCCGGCAAAAATGCCGCATACTCAGCGTTGTCTCATATTTGTCTCTTAGAATCATAGGGTTACCTTCTTGTATGTTCTCAACCCAAACTCTTAAAGCTGGATAGCCAGGTAAAACGCGGCAAACTTGCTGAATATTCCCTGTTTATCCGGCAATAATGCAATATACCTCGGGAAAAATGCGGCATGTTTTCCTGAATAAGAAGGGTTATTCAAGCGGTTTTGTCGTCCTGGATTGGGTGAGGTATGCAAACTACAACTCCTGATATACGAGTCTCTCGAAGCCGTTCAGTGTTTTGACACATCGTGGTTCATAAAGCGGCAACAACTGCATCATAACAACGCCGGCGATGTTTGCTTTCGGGTCCACCCAGAAATAGGTATTCAGCAGGCCACACCAGCTGAAACTGCCTGGTGATCGCATACCGGGGTCCGGATCCATGTGGATCTGGAATCCCAGGCCCCATTTGTCCACGCCACCACCGGTTGGAAAGGGGTGTATAAATCCTGGATTTGCCGCGGGCTGTGTTTCAACGAAAAGCTCGCCGATCTGATTGCGGGTCATCTCTCTGAAAGAATCTTCGTTCAGTAGGGGTGCGCCTTTGTTCAGCAGGCAGCGCAGGAATTTTGCGTAGTCTTCCGCAGTGGAGATCAGTCCGCCATCGCCATAAGGCATTTCAGGAAATGGTGCTTGTGCCTGCCAGCGTTCGTTCTCCCATTGATAGGGTGGAATTTGGTTGTCTCGCAGGGTGAAGGAGGTTTCGGCCATGCCAAGGGGCTCAAATATCATGTGATGCAGGGCTTCACCCAGGGGCAGCCCTGTAACCTGCTCGATGATGTTGCCGAGGAGCAGCGTTGATACGCCGTAAGTCCACTGTGCCCCTGGCTGATGCAGCAGTGGAAACGCGAGTTCGCTCTTCGGGTTAAACGCCCACAGCGTTTCGTTACTGAACTTGTAGCCAAAACCTGCGGTGTGAGTCAGTAGCTCACGTACGGTGAAGTCATGGTCCTGCGGCTCTTCATCGTAGGTCTTGGCGTCTGTGTCGACATTGGCGATGACCTTCCAGTCTAGAAACTTGTCGAGATACTGGCAGGCTGGTTCTTCTATGCTCAGTTTGCCCTGGTCCTGAAGCATCATGATCGCGACGCTGGTGATGGGCTTGGTCATCGACATGATGGCGAATGAAGCATCTGGCTCAACACCTGTTGAACCCAGGTAGAGCGTTGATTCTGCATCTGTCACAAGCGCGACGACGCCCGGCACGTCCTGGGCCGAAAGAAAATCATTTAAAGCAGTCGGGTCTGGAGTCATCGGTCAGCTCGAGAGGTTGCGCAGCACATAGTGCAGGATGCCGCCGTTCTGGTAATAAAGGAACTCATTGGGTGTATCGATTCTGATGTCAGCGGTGAAGCGGGTTTCCTTGCCTTCATCGTGAACCGCGGTGACGGTCACTTCTTTCTGGCCACTGGCGACAGGTTCAATGGAAAAACGCTCGCTGCCGTCCAGACCCAGTTCGTCAGCGCCATCTCCGGTTTTAAACTGAAGTGGCAGAATGCCCATGCCAATCAGATTGGATCGGTGGATGCGTTCAAAACCTTTGGCCATCACCGCGGTGACACCCAGCAGGGAAGGACCCTTTGCGGCCCAGTCCCGTGATGAACCGGTGCCATATTCGGCGCCCGCCAGTACGATGAGAGGCACGCCTTCAGTTCGATATTTCTCTGCGGCGGCGAAGACGCTCATCTGCTCACCGGTTGGAAAGTGTCGTGTCCAGCTGCCTTCAGTACCGGGCGCTTGCTGGTTTTTTAGTCGTACATTCGCGAATGTGCCCCGCATCATGACTTCGTGGTTACCTCGCCGTGAGCCATAGGAGTTAAAGTCTTTCGGGGAGACCTGGAGTTCCTGCAGGTATTCACCGGCGGGGCTTTCATCATCGATGCTGCCGGCAGGGGAGATGTGGTCGGTGGTAATACTGTCTCCTACGCGAATGAGACAACGTGCATTCGTGACAGGTTCTGGTTCCGTGACTTCCCGGGTGAGGCCGTCAAAGAAGCTTGGCTTCTTTACATAGGTAGAGACCGGCCAGTCAAAGCGCTTTTCTGTGGTGACATCCAGTTCGTTCCAGACAGCGTTGCCGTTATAAACGTCGGCGTACTTCTCCCGGAATAATTCGGGTGTCACGAACTGGCCGGTGATGGATTCGATTTCTTTGGTGGTTGGCCACAGATCTTTCAGGAAGACATCATTGCCGTCCTGGTCCTGTCCGATGGCTTCCTTCGTTATGTCGACTCGCATATTGCCAGCCAGGGCATAGGCGACCACAAGCGGCGGTGAAGCCAGATAATTGGCCCGGACCAGGGAATGAATACGTCCTTCGAAATTTCTGTTGCCCGACAACACGGATGTGACCATCAGGTCCTCAGCTTCAATGGTGTTCTCGATCTCAGGTGCCAGCGGGCCTGAGTTACCGATACAGGTGGTGCAGCCGTATCCCACAAGGTAGAAACCCATGGCTTCCAGTTCCTCCAGTAGTCCTGCCTTGTCGAGGTAGTCGGTGACAGCTTTTGAGCCGGGTGCCAGGCTGGTTTTCACCCAGGGCTTGGTGTTGAGGCCGCGTTCTCTTGCCTTTCTGGCGACCAACCCAGCGGCCACCAGCACGGCTGGATTGGAGGTGTTGGTACAACTGGTAATTGCAGCGATCACAACCGCGCCATCTTCCAGGTTGTCGATGGTCGGGCCGGTGACTTCTTCGGTTTGCTGAACGAGCCTCAGGTCGCGAAATTCCTGAAGCGTCTGCTCAAAACTTGTTTTTGCATCCACCAGCTCGATCCGATCCTGTGGTCGTTTTGGTCCGGAGATACAGGCCGACACGTCACCCAGGTTCAGATGCAGTTCTGACGAATAGTCTGCTTTGGCGGCTGTTGGGTCATGCCAGAGCCCCATGGCCTTCATATAGGATTCTGTCAGTTCAAGCTGTTCGTCCGTGCGTCCGGTGAGTTGCATGTAATCAATGGTCTTCTGGTCGACAGGGAATATGCCGCAGGTTGCGCCATATTCGGGAGCCATGTTCGCAATGGTGGCGCGATCCGCCAGAGTAAGGGATTCAAGACCCTCGCCGAAGAATTCAACAAACTTTCCCACAACGCCGTGCTCGCGCAGCATTTGTGTCACAACCAGAACCAGGTCGGTTGCCGTCGCGCCTTCGGCCAGCGCGCCGGTCAATTCAAAGCCAACCACCTTGGGAATCAGCATGCTGATGGGCTGGCCCAGCATGGCAGCTTCCGCTTCAATGCCTCCGACACCCCAGCCCAGTACACCCAGGCCGTTGATCATTGTGGTGTGGGAATCAGTGCCGACCAGTGTGTCCGGATAGGCATGACCCTGGTCATTGGTCATTACGCCGCGGGCGAGAAATTCCAGATTCACCTGATGGACGATGCCGGTGCCCGGTGGGACGACCTTAAAGTTGTTGAAAGCTTCCTGGCCCCAACGCAGGAATCGATAGCGCTCAATATTGCGTTCAATCTCGATAGCTGTGTTTTGCTCCAGCGCATTTTCGGTACCGTAGATGTCCACCATGACGCTGTGATCGATGACGAGTTCCACGGGTACCTGGGGATTGATCTTGGAAACGTCACCACCGAGATCGGCCATGGCATCTCGCATGGCGGCAAGATCGACAATGGCAGGTACACCGGTGAAATCCTGCAGCAGTACCCGTGAGGGCACAAAGGCTATCTCGGTGTCCGGTTCTGCTTTGCTGTTCCAGTTCACCAGGGCGTCAATGTCAGAATCCTGTACATGCAGCTGACCACGGTGACGTAGCAGATTCTCCAGCAGGATCTTCAGCGCAAAGGGGAGTCGTTTGACTCGGGCTTTATCCAATCCATCGAACGGGAAGATGGTGTATTGCGCGTCGCCAACCTGAATTGTGTTTGTCATTAACTGCGGCCTGTCTCTGATTCGTGGTTTGTGGCTTGGGAAGTCTATGAAAACATAAGTTCAGGAAGACGAACACGGTCCGGAACCATCGTCAGGGCCTGTCGTTCAGGTTGCCTTCCATCTGCGTGGAGAGATCAGAGAGATCTTCCGGGTCGATTAACCCTTCCAGAGGGTGCATCTCCATTTCCAGCGACAACAGCATTTCCCTGGACTCTGAGAGGATTCTTACCTGTTCAATCAGCACCGCACTGTCACCAGCGATGGCCATAAGAATTTCTATCTGCTGGTCGATGTCAGCCAGAAGTTTGTCAAAGTTGATGTTGTCGCTGATCACGGATGTCTTATTCCGAGCTGCCGGTCAGTTCATCATAACTCTTGTTCTTGTCTTCCCGCAGCCCGCTCACGACTGTCGCCAGGGCGCTTTCAAATTCGGCACCGGTATCCAGGATCTCGCTGTTCTCTGTAACGATCATGTGGGCAAGTTGGCTGGCCGTGTATTCCGCCACCTTGAGTCCCGCGCGGTTGGCGAAGATATAGGTTTTGTTGGCGGTAATAATCGCGACGAGCTTACAGGGTGTCAGCGTGCCTTCCATGATGGGAAGCTTTACCCAGGCATCCTGCTTGAGAGCAATTACCATGGACTCTGCTGCCTCCATCTTCTTTTCTGCCTTCTGGCGCAGCACTTCGGCACGCTTTTTCTTTCTTTCTGCCTGCGCCTGTAACTGCGCCAGTTGTCGTTCGAGATCCTCTTTGCGCTCCTGGGTATATTCCATGGATACGGCGCGGCGTTCCTCGCGAACTTCAATCTGCTTTTCTTTCTTGTTCTGGGTGCTGACTGCCCTTAGAACGTCGTACAGGTGGGTGAGAAAAACCTGGGCGGAGGATTTAGCCGGCGTCAGTTCTTTCATGATGCCGGCGCTCAGATGGTTGACCATTTCGCCATAAGACAGATGCACCACCTTGCGGCGGTTGTGGTTGGTCAGCAGCTGTTCGGTTTCCTCCCAGTTCAGGATCAGCTTGATGCGCGCGACTTTCTCATCTGGTTCTGTGGGGTCGTCATAGAGGTACCAGCTGCCAAGCGCCACGTCCTTGATTTTTGCCACGGCGTCTCGGGTCGCTTCCTGCATCGAAGCCGCCATGTTTTCATCGACATCAATGGGTTCGAAATCGCATGGGTCCGACGGTTCATTGCTGCGAATAGCATCAAACTCGGCTTCCAGATCGGCCAGGGACTCAACAACAAATGCCGTATCGAACTTCATGCCTTCGCAGAAGCTTGTGATCTGTTTCGGCAGGCTGCCGATCAGCTTCAGTTGTTTGTTTCTGTCCTTGTTCGGTTGCAGCGCCCAGATCATCGCCTCGCTCAGCTTCTTGACGTTATCCCATTCTTTCGACTTCTCTCCGTAAGCGATGAAGATCTTCTGCATGAAGTCATACCAGGGTCCCTGGAACATGAAGATAACAAACAGAGGCATCTGGTTGCCGGCCATGGCTGTGTTAAGAAACTCAGCGGAGTAGTACTGACCCTTCTTGCCACCGAGGACTTTAAGTTCACGCTCGATCAGCCGTTCCTCGAGTTTCTCGAAGATCGGTTCCTCTTTCTTGAACGCTGCCTTCAGGTCATCGATGCATTGCTCCGTTGCGACTCGCCCATTGGTGTGCCCGGAAACGACAGGAGTGAGCTTGTCGATAAACTGTTCGCCCAGGATGCCAAGGTCTTCACTCCAGCCGATGCATTCCCGAACAATGAGATCCACAAGATCGAACAACTTGTGAGATTTGGTGACCGCGTGAATATTGGACGAAAAGGCAAGCGCTGCGATACGCGGCGCAATACCGCGTACGAAAGATTCGATTCTGAAGTCCAGGTCTGTCTGCTTCAGGTAGGCCGTGATGGCGTCATCGACAAACGCAACGACGGCCAGATCTTCCCGGGAAAAAGAAGCGCCGGGTTCATGTCGCTTCAGCAAAGCGGTGACGGTATCGATATTATCCTCGGTCGACAGGGACGGAAGCTTTTCCAGCAGTGTCCTCAGTCTTTCCGAATCAGAAAGGTTCGGGCCCGGCTCATCCGGGGTGTAGTGGTGCACCAGTGCGGGGACAATCTTCTCTGGCGGAGCCAGTGCTGTTTTCTTCGTTGTCACATCAGGTATTCAGGGTCGCCGGAAAGCAGATAGTAACAAATGCGGGCCAGTCAATCGTGAACAAAGTCTCAATTGTCTGGGCTATACTGCGCAGCGGTTTTTACGCATACAGAATCCAGAATCCAGAATCCAGAATCCAGAATCAGGGAGAATTCAATGAAAGGCACCGTCCATTACGAAACCAGGGGCAATATTGCGCTCATGAGCGTCGATAACCCGCCGGTCAATCCACTGTCATCCGGCGTACGCCAGGGGCTTTATGATGGCGTGACCAAGGCGCTGGAAGACGATGCCGTTGAAGCGATTATTCTGGTTGGCCTCAACCGGGCATTTATTGCCGGGGCTGATATCAGTGAGTTCGGTGCAGCAGCCACTGAGGGCGTTGGGCTCAACGAGGCGCTCGACAAGATGGAGAAGAGCACCAAACCGATTATCGCGGCGATCAACGGCACGGCCTTTGGTGGTGGATTGGAAGTGGCCCTGTGCTGCGACTATCGGATTGCTGCACCAACGGCTCCAGTAGGATTGCCCGAAGTGAAGTTGGGCCTTCTGCCGGGCGCAGGTGGCACCCAGAGATTACCCCGGCTGGTGGGCGCTGAAGCGGCAATCAAGGCGATAATCTCCGGTGATCCCATCATGGCACCTGATGCGCTGGCTATGGGTATTGTGGATCGCGTTGCAAAAGACGATCTCATTGAAGACGCAACAGCCTATGCCAATGAAATCATTGAGTCCGGTGGCGCAACTCGAAAAATCCGCGACATGGAAGACAAGATTGCCGGCGATCGCGGTAACGCAGCATTGTTTGAGCAGTTTGCCGCTAATCTGAACAAAACCCACCGGGGTCAGTTTGCTCCAGCGCAGATCCTTGCCTGTGTCGAAGCCGCAGTCAACGCTGAAAGTTTTGATGCCGGTATGCAGGTCGAGTCTGAACGCTTTGCTGAATGCCTGAAGCATCCGCAGCGAGAAGCATTGATTCATATCTTTTTTGCTGAGCGTGCGGCCAACAAGATTCCCGGACTCGAAAAGGATATGCCGTTGATGGATATTAACAAGGCGTCCGTTATCGGCGCAGGGACGATGGGAGGCGGCATCGCCATGTGCTTTGCCAATGCCGGGATCCCCGTACGTATTCATGATAACGACCCGGAAAATCTGGCTCGAGGAGTGAAGGTGATTGAGGGCAATTATGCTCGCACAGTATCCAAGGGGCGTCTCAGTCAGGAGGATATGGATAAGCGCATGTCGCTCATTATCCCGACAGAGGACTTTGCAGACCTCGGTGATGGCGACATCGTTGTCGAAGCGGTTTATGAGAATCTGGATCTGAAGAAAGAGATTTTCGAGCGTCTGGACAAGGTTATGAAAGAGGGCGCTCTGCTCGCCACCAATACCTCAGGATTGGATGTAGATGCTATCGCAGCGTCTACTTCGCGGCCTGAATTTGTTTGTGGCATGCACTTTTTCAGTCCGGCTAATGTCATGCGACTGCTGGAAGTGGTCAAAGGCAAAGATTCTTCACCGGTGACGCTGGGCACGGCTATGGCGCTGGGTAAACGACTGGGTAAGGTTTCCGTGATGGCTGGCAATTGCCCCGGCTTTATTGGTAATCGAATGCTGGGTGGGTATACACGCCAGGCGGCGATGATGATTCTGGAAGGTGCGACGCCTGCTCAGATCGACAAGGTGATTTATGACTTTGGCCTCGCTATGGGGCCGTTCACCATGAATGACATGGTGGGTCTGGACCTTGGCTGGCGTGCCCGAAAGATGATGGGCGGCTCCAATGAGGTGACGGCACGAATACCCGACGAGCTGTGCGAGTTGGGTCGATACGGACAGAAGAACGGTAAAGGTTATTACCGTTATGAAGAAGGAGATCGCACGCCACTGCCAGATCCGGAAGCTGATGAGGTGATCAAAAAAGTTGCTGAAGAGCTAGGCTATCCGCAGAAGGATTTCTCTGACGAGGAAATCCTGAAACGCTGTATGTATCCGCTCGCGAACATCGGTGCCAAGTTGCTCGAAGAAGGGCACGCACTTCGTGCCGGTGATATCGATACGGTCTATGTCAACGGCTATGGTTTTCCGACTTACGTCGGGGGTCCCATGTGGTTTGCAGACACCCAGGGTCTGGACACTGTCCTCGCCGATATCGAACGTTTCTACGAGGAGACCGGTGACGAAGTCTGGAAACCTGCGGAACTGCTGAAGAAGCTGGTGGCCGAGGGTAAAAACTTCGCTTCACTGGATGCCTGACCGCTGAAATTCAGGGTAGTGTGTTTCGCTACCTATTAGTCAAAACCCCAAACACCCGTTACCCGGATGTTTGGGGTTTTCCGTAAAAAGCCATGAAAAACAGTTGCTTAACTGTTTCCCCTCAAGCTGGCACGCAATCTGCTTTGTCACTGGTAACTGAAGTTGTTGCGAGCAAAGAAATGAACGGACCCATGAAACTGATCTACCTGACTTTGGGCATCATGTGCCTGGTGCTGGGTGTCGTCGGACTGATTATTCCCATTCTGCCAGGGGTGTTGTTCCTGGCGGGTGCCCTTTATCTGCTGACTCGTGGTTCTTCGCGGGTCAAGCAGATGGCAGATGAGCACCCGAGACTTCGAAGTTTTCAGCAGCGCATGGAGCAGATGGACACGGCCTCCATGATGCAAAGGGCGCAGGTAGCGTGTCTGATGACCCTCCAGAGTTTTGTCAGTGGCACGCGTAAACTGTTTCTGGGCTTCCGTTGCATGGTTGCCTGATCGAACCATGTCTTGAGTCTTATTCTCCAATCAGGTTCTCCAACCAGGTTCTCCAACCAGTTTCTCCAACCAGGCCCGGGTACCCCAATTCCCGGGCTTTTTTTTGCGCGTTGCTCAGGTGGTATGCTTCGGATTCTTTTATCGTTCAGCAAGTATTGAGGACCGAGCATTGCCAAAGCATCCTTTCAACCGACCGCGTGGGCGTATCGAAACTATTCAGGTGTCTTCAGATGCTCTGCAGAATAATGTGCTGGGCGACCCCGTGGAACGCAGCGTCGTTGTGTATCTGCCAGAAGGTTACGATGACAACTCGAATGACTATCCGCTTTTTGTCGACATCGTGGGCTTTACCGGGAGTGGCTTCAAACATGTTGGCTGGAGCGCCTTTCAGGAAAATGTGCCACAGCAGATAGATCGCCTGATCGCTGAAGACAAGATGGGGCCGGTCATCGTCGCCTTTCCTGACTGTTTTACTTCTCTGGGTGGTAATCAATACATCAATTCCAGCGCGATGGGTAACTGGGAAGATTTTCTGTGTGACGAAATGGTGCCGGCACTCGAAAACGCGTTTCGCATTAAGACCGGGCCTGAAAATCGCGCTATTTTTGGAAAGTCCTCTGGTGGCTATGGCGCCATTGTTCATGGCATGCGCCGCTCTGATACCTGGGGGTCCATTGCCTGCCACTCTGGCGATATGGACTTTGAAATCTGTTATCGCTCTGACTTTCCGGGTCTGCTGCGCGCCATGTCGAACTATGATTTCAACTACCGGGCTTTTGTCGACAAGGTGCATTCCGGCCGTAAAGTTCACGGCGGCGACTTTCATCATCTGATGATTCTAGCGATGGCAGCGACCTATGATCCGGACCCGGAACAGCCTTACGGCATTCAGCTGCCGGTAACGACCGATACCTGTGAGATGATTGATGAGCGCTGGCAGCACTGGTTGAAATGGGACCCCGTTCGCATGGCAGATACGCCGGAAGCCCAGCATCACCTGAGAGAGCTGCGGGGTATTTTTATCGACTGCGGCACGAAAGATCAGTACAACCTGGTGTATGGTGCCCGTCAGCTGACTCAGAAGCTGCAGTTGCTGGGGATTGATCATCGGTATGATGAGTTCCCGGACACGCATTCCACCATCGACTATCGTATGGACGTCTCGCTACCGTTTCTGTATGAAGCCCTTAGCGGATAAAAAGCCCTTAGCGGATAAAAAGCCCTTAGCGAATAAAAAAGCCAAAGAAGGAAAAAACATGAAAAAAGTCATCCTGATGTTAGCGCTGATGTTTACGGCGCAGGTAAATGCCCACAGTGGTCCCGCGGTACCAGATCCCATGGACCTGCCAACGCTCATGCAGGCGTTCGGTTGGGATATGGACAAGATTGAGATCACGACCGAGAAAGTCACCGAAGACCTTTATGTGCTCTTTGGTGCCGGTGGCAACATCGCGGTTAACGTTGGTGAGGATGGCGTGTTTGCCGTTGATGACCAGTTTCCACAATTGATGCCCAAGATTCTAAAAGCCATCAATGACCTCGGCGGGGAAGGTGTGGATTTTGCCGTGACGACCCACTGGCATTTCGATCACGCTGAAGGAAACCTGGTTCTTGGCCCTGAGGGTACCTGGCTGGTGTCCCAGGAAAATTCACGCGAAATGATGAAAGATGATCACATGATTAACCTGGTCGTCGCCTCCTATGAACAGAAAGCCTACCCCGAGAGTGCCTGGCCCGACATTACCTTTGATGATGATATGCAGTTTCACCTGAATGGTCAGACAGTGGATCTCTGGCACTTTGGTCCGGCTCACACAACCGGTGATGCAGCGGTTTACTTCCGTGGTTCGAACGCCGTTCACATGGGTGATGTTTACAACAACCAGGGTTATCCGTTTATTGATGCCGGTAACGGCGGCTCGCTGGAGGGTGTGATCAGGTTCTGCTCAGAGACATTGGCGCGCATCAACGAGGACACAGTCGTCATTCCAGGTCATGGCCCGATTACTGGCTACCAGGCGCTTGCTGACTATATCGATATGTTATCGGTTGTTCGTGATCGAATGCTGAAACTGATCGATGAGGGTGCCACGCTGGAAGAAGTTTACGCAGCGAAACCCACCGCGGAATATGATGAGAAGATGGGTGACAATACCGGGTTCATCAACAGGGCTTATATGAGCCTGACCCATCGAAGAACCCGGTAGCGTGTTTACACCGCGTCGTAGATATTGATGGTTGGTGCACCTGCCAGAAAGGCGCCGAGCTTTGCACTCTGTGCCTTGAACTCTTCTGACTTGCCGTGAACATCAAGCGCAGCCTGGTCCACGTACTGCTCCATCACGACGTAGGTGGCTTCCTCATCCCTTGAGCGGTGCAGGGCATAGTAGTTGTTGCCGGGTTCCTTCTCGGCAACGATCGCCATCAGTTGCTTAAAGTTCTCTTCGAACTCCGCTGTTTTATCAGGTTGAATGTTGAGAGTTGCGACGATGCCAACTGCCATGTGAAGCTCCTTCGTTTTGTTAGTGTTTAAAGCGTATAGTTAACCACAGAAATGGATGGGTAACGTATATTACGTCAGAGGTCTCTCAGGTCTGGCCGGCACAGCCTTTCGACAGCTCTTAATCTGTGTGCCTCAGAACAGGTTTGCAGATTTTCCATGATCCGGATGATATTCTTCACTGCTTTTTTGCCCCAGGCGTCTTCATAAACCTTGATAACAACCAGATTTGAACCAGAGCGGCATCTCTACGTGATGAAGCTTACGGGAGACATCACGGCAGCAGAAGTTGTTGCCGGCTATGATGCGGCTTTCGCAGATTCAACCTTCAAGTCTGATATGCATGCTGTTTGGGATCTCACCGGATTGAGCCTGGTCAGTGTTCCTGTCAGCGAGGTCCGAAAGGTGCCGCCGGGTCTTCGTGACTATGCGAGGTGAAGAGGCCCGTATAAAGCTGCGCTGGTGGCGAGCAATGCGACTGATCGTAGTCTGCTGCGCATTTACGTAGCCATCCTTAAACTGACTGGAACTAACATTAGATTCCGGGTCTGTCGTACCATTAATGAAGCTTATGAATGGATAGAGAAAGCCCCATGATGAATTTTCCTGCACCCCGGATGATTCCGGTTGGCGATGTCGAACTTGAAGTGTTTCAAGCTGGCGAAGGTGGCATACCTGTGGTTCTGGCGCATGGCTGGCCGGAGCACGCTTTCAGCTGGCGCCACCAGATTCCTGCGCTGGCCGAAGCCGGTTATCACGTGATCGTGCCAAATCAACGAGGCTATGGCCGTTCGAGCAGGCCAGAAGCGGTTGAGGCCTATGACTGTCACAGTCTGACCGGTGACTACAATGGTTTGCTGGATGCGCTGGGCATTGAGAAAGCCATCTTCGTTGGGCATGACTGGGGCGCGATTCTTGTCTGGCATCACTGCCTGTTCAATCCGGAAAGGGTGGTGGGCACGGCGAATCTGTCAGTGCCTTTTCGCCCCAGAGAAGCAGCTGACCCGGTGGCATTCTGGGAGCAGATGCTCGGCCCTGAATTTTATATTGTTCACTTTAATCGCCAGCCAGGCGTCGCAGCGAAAGCCTTTGAGTCCAATCCACGTCAGTTTCTCAGTAATCTTTATCGCACGGAACAATGGCTGGATGAGTCTGAGTCGATGGGTGGCACTTCTATCATCCATCTGGCGGAGCGCGAGTTGTCCGGTGGTAGAGTGATGATGTCTGAACAGGAGCTTGATGTATTCGTTGAGGCGTTTGAGCACAGCGGCTTTCACGCACCCTGTAACTGGTACCGGAACTTTACCCGTAACTGGGAAACGACGGCTGATGTTGAACAGAAAGTGATTCAGCCGGCGCTGATGATCTATGGTGAGCATGATATCGTGCCCGAGATGGACATGACTGGCTATGTCGACGACCTCGAGGCTCACACCCTGGATTGCGGTCACTGGATTCAGCAGGAAAAACCTGAGGACACCAACCGGATTCTGCTTGAGTGGCTGGACCGACGGATGAAACCGCTGTTCTGAACCGGTCAGCCAGAGTCCATCATCGTCGCTTAATTTACTGAGAACGGAATCCGCAGGCGGATCTCTGAGGCAACCTGACACCCGGGTTCCAGTTCCACCATTTCACGAATGAACTCTGCGAATTCGGGATTGAGTTCCATATCCTGAGAACTGACTTCAGCGCTGACGTTTCCCTGCCGCAACCTGAGTTCAACATCAAAAGAGAAGGAGTCCTGCTCCTCACTCATCGCACTGTCCAGCGTGTGTTCCAGTCGCTTGATGAAATCGTTTAACTCATCCCGGCTGACTCGACTTGCGAGACTGACACCCGGTTGAAGGTTGACCAGTTCACCTGCTCGGACACCCCTCGCTGGCGGGGTTGATGTCAGTGGCTCCGGCGGTGGTTCAACCGCAGCGAGATTGCGCCAGACGGCAACCGGATCGTAATCCCTCGCCCGCATCCTTGCAGAATTCCCGAGATAATCGAGAACGAATCTCGAGCCATTTGGGAAATCATATTCAAAGGCGGACTGTTGGGTTGCCGCATCGCATAACTTCTTCAGTGCCGCCTCGGGTAGCGTCACGGTGAAACCGTCTTCGATAATGCCCATGCCTGGTTCATCGCCGAAGCTTAGGGCGAAAAAACTACCGCCGATGAGGCCGGTTGTGGCTTCCGGTGCAGCGTATGCACCTGGCTCTGCCTGTCCTTCCTGCCAGTACAGACTGGCATCACATCTGGGGGAGAACGCCGTATTGATCGTGGCCACCTGATCTTTGGACAGCGCGCTCAGTGCTTCAATGACGTTACCCGCATCCTGTTCCTGTAACTGCAATTGCAGAACAGAAGCCTGCTGATGAACGTGCGAGTGTTCTGCCATGATGTGACTGGCATCGGCGAGAATGCTGAGTTCCTTCGACGATGTCGGAAACAGGTTCGGTCTGGCTGCGGTATTCCAGGTTGGGTACGGAAAAGAAGAGCAGAATTTTCCCAGCCTCGACAGGAAGCGGGTCAGGCCATAGTGCCGTGCATAGTCGTATTCCTGTTCGTGAACGAGGATCAGGGCCAGGTGTTCGTCCAGCGAGGGGATGCCGGGGAACTGGATGGCCGGTACATAGAACAGGCAGGGAAAGCTGAATATGCCGTTTTTGCCTAATCGGGTCGCATCACCGGATTCCACGCGTTTGCCTGATCGTGTTCGTTCAGACAGCAGTTCGAACAGTTTGACCGGCGTCCTCGGAAACGCTTCCGTGTTCGCACCATCATCTGCTATGAGAGAAAGGGTCATTTCACGCTGATTGTGTGCCGCCATGCCACGCGTAACATACGTCCAGCAGTAACGGTCCCGGTCGCCCAGGAAGAACTGATGCAGGTGAATGTCGACCTTGAGACTATCATCAAGGTTCGCTGTTACGGGAAAACTCATACCTGATGGGATCCACGTCAAGAGGTAAGTACAATAGCCGACATATTATAGGAGTTTAGATCGAAGTATGCCGAAAGCGAGTGAGTTAAAGCGGGGAGATGTTGTACAGATTGATGGCTCTCCTCATGTCGTCAGACAATTGGAGGCCAAGAGTCCCTCTGCGCGGGGTGCCGCGACCTTATACAAGATCCGGTTCGACAACCTCATCACGGGTCAGAAAAGAGACGAGTCTCTGAAGGGTGACGATTTTCTGGCGGAGGCGGACTGTGAGCGCATGACGGTCCAGTATTCCTACCTGGATGGTGATCAGTATGTGTTCATGAATATGGAAGACTATGCTCAGTACATGCTTTCAGCCGATGCGATGGAAGGTCAGCTGGAATATCTGACAGATGGTCTTGATGGCATTACTGCGCTGGTTGTCGAGGGTAATCTGGTTGCGATTGAGATGCCGCAGTCAGTCGTTCTTGAAATTGCTGAAACAGCACCTGCCATCAAAGGGGCTTCCGCCAATGCGCGAACCAAACCAGCGACACTGGTAACGGGTCTCGTGGTTCAGGTGCCGGAGTATATTGAACAGGGTGAGAGCATCAAGGTTAATACGACCAATGCCAGGTTCATGTCGCGGGCATGATGATCACCGCCTGGGACATTCCGGAAAATGAGCTTGAGTGGTCCGCCATTCGAGCCAGTGGCCCTGGCGGTCAGCACGTTAACAAGGTGTCTACGGGCATTCATCTTAAGTTTGATGTAAGAGCTTCCAGTCTCCCGGACGCGGTTAAACGCAGGCTTCAGTCGTTAAGCGATGCCAGAATAACCCGTGACGGGGTCATCGTGATTAAGTCGGTCGCATTCCGCAGCCAGGAGAAAAACCGTCAGGCCGCCCTTGACCGGCTTGATCAGTTACTCCGCGAAGCTCAGAAAGTGGTGAAGCCGCGTAGAAAAACGCGGCCCACGAAGGCGTCTAACAGGAGACGCCTGGATGGCAAGAAGAAGCAGGGCAATCTCAAGAAAACTCGAAAGCCTGTCGACTACTGACTCAGGCCGCGCGTTTGCGGTTCTGCCCAGTACGACGTCGACCGCCGCTGCGTCCTGAGCGACTGTTTCCCGACTTGTTACCCTGTCTAGGCTGTTCCTGTCTCTCTTTGCGAAAGGGGAGCGGCGTCGATGGTTCAAGTCCTTCAATTTCTTCGCGTTCGATGTTCTGATTGCTCAGTTTTTCAATCGCATGCAGTTGTTTGATTTCTTCGCTGCAGACCAGCGACAAGGCTTCCCCGGAGTTCCCGGCGCGGCCTGTTCGGCCAATCCTGTGCACATAGTCTTCAGCGACGTGTGGTAGCTCGTAGTTGATGACCTGTGGCAACTGGTCGATATCAAGACCCCTGGACGCGATGTCTGTTGCAACCAGAACCGTGACCTTCCCGGATTTAAAGTTGCTCAGAACGCGATTTCGATGTGCCTGGGATTTATTACCGTGAATAGCCTCTGCATGAATGCCGGCTTTGCTCAGTGATTTGGCGACCTTGTTGGCGCAGTGCTTCGTGCGCGTGAACACCAGGGTCTGATGCTGCGTTAACGAAACAACTTCTCTCAAAGCTTCCAGCTTCCTGCCTTTATCAACAGGAATCACTTTCTGGGATACCGTTGTCGCGGCAGAATTTCTTGGTGCCACATCAACCTGCACCGGGTTTTTCAGCATGGTTTCCGCGAGTTTTCGAATGTCCGCTGAGAAAGTCGCTGAGAAAAACAGTGTCTGTTTGTTTTCCGGCAGCTTGGACTGAATGCGTTTGATGTCCGGGATAAAGCCCATGTCGAGCATTCGGTCTGCTTCATCAAGGACCAGAATTTCTATGTCGCGCAGATCCAGGACTTTCTGTTGATGAAGGTCGAGCAGTCTTCCTGGCGTCGCGACCAGGATATCAACGCCCTGACGAAGCGTTTTGATCTGCGGGCCGATCTTTACACCGCCGAACACGGAGAAAGACCTCAGGTTCAGGTGTTTGCCATAGGTTTTGATGCTCTGTTGTACCTGAGCCGCCAGTTCTCGCGTTGGTGTCAGAACCAGAGCGCGAGGTGTGCCATTTCGTTTCTGATCGCCGTTGGCCTCATTCAGGCGCTGCAACAGTGGCAGTGTAAACGCTGCTGTTTTCCCGGTACCTGTCTGGGCGGTCGCCATCAGGTCTCGGCCTTCCAGGACGCTGCTTATGCTTTTTTCCTGGATTGGTGTTGGTTGGGTGTAACCCTGATCGGACAGGGCAGATAGAAGAGGCTTGATGAGCCCCAAGTCGTTAAAAGTCATAGAAATACTCGGCGCAACGCTAAATGCGCGCGCATAAACAATGTGTTACTGGGAGTTTTGACTCACAGCCTGAGTGCGCCAGTTGGCGCCGCACGGCATAAAGATTTTGAGCTCGGTCGCTGTTGAACAGCGGGAGGGGCGTGGACAGGTATCGGCCTTAACAAATCAGCATGACGTTCACTGGTGTCCAGACCAGCGCGAGCACTCTATGCGATATAAGGGACCTACACAAGCACTTTTGCGCCCCTGTTTCCGCTGAGTTCGCTATTGTGATGCCGCTCATCTACACTGTGTGCAGACAAATTCTCTCAATAACCTATTATCTGTCAGGAGGCAGAGCGTTCAATGGCGAACAATAAGAAGCAGGATGGCGTTTCGAAACAGAAACAACGTGAAGAACTCGAAGAAGCCACCCGTGTCTTTCTCGAAGCAGGAGGCAAGATCCAGGAAATCCCGACAGGAAAAAGCGGTCAGGATATGACCAAGCCGGGCCCGAAACAGGTTAAGCTCGGAAACAGCAAGTAGTTCGCCCCTCCTTATCTTAAATTCTACTCTCCCAAGATTTCGTTACCAGACAATCGAGTTCGACGGGATTGATATCCATCTCCGATCCCTGCGCGACAATCAGCAGTTTCACGATCCGGAAGGTGTCGCTGCAGATCTGGGTATCTGCTCCGCCAGCTGGTCACATGCTGGCCTGCTTTGGGGTGCCTCAGAGACGCTGGCGAGAATCATGCTGGGCTACGAGATAGAGGGAAAACGGATACTGGAAGTTGGCTGCGGACTTGCTCTGAGCAGTATTGTCTTGAACACTCGTGATGCTGACATCACCGCGACGGATCATCATCCGGAAGCGGCTGCCAATCTTTCCTGGAATGTGGGGTTGAATGGTGGCGCGGTGATACCGTTCCAGATTTCTGATTGGCGAAACCCGCAGGACAGCCTTGGGTTGTTTGACCTGATTATCGGCAGTGATGTGCTTTATCAGCCTGATCACCCTTCGATACTGGCTGATTTCATCCAGCATCACGCGGCGGTGGATGCCCAGGTGATTCTGGTAGATCCGTCCCGGGGCAACTTCGCACGTTTTGAAAAAGCGCTTCTACCTTATGGTTTTTCACGCCATGAGTTCCCGGCTGGTGTTCAGATTTTGAGTGACTCAGATTTCCGCGGACAGGTCCGACGATTCATCAAAAACTAGCCGTCCGGCATCTCTGCATGGCGTGGATGGTCTCCGGAGAAGTCATACCATTCCGGTTTCTCTGCACAGAAAATTTCCCCATCGAGATCGAAATTCTGATCATCAAAGGATCCGGCCCATAAGATATATTGTTCTGGCTTCAGGAAGTAAAAGAGATTACTCCCGCACTGTTTGCAGAAGCCACGTTCTGCCCAGTCTGAGGATGCATACCGTCCGATACTTTCCTCACCACTGAAAGAAACTGAACCTACGAACACGGCCAGCGCCGGTCCACCATTCCAGCGACGGCACATTGAACAGTGACAGGCATGAACATGCGGTTCAACGTTCTCGGCTTTAAACTGCACTGCGCCGCAAAGGCACTTTCCTGTTTTACTCATGATTACTCCTCTCCAATTCCCAGTTGTGCCTCCGTGAAGGCTTTGATGGACTTGTAATCGGCCTTTCCATTGGGTGCGCGATCGAGATTATCTTTAACCAGCACGCGTTTCGGTATTTTATAGGCCGCCAGATGCTTTCTGGAAAATTCACGCATGGCGAGTTCGTCAAAGTCGGCACCATCGTTCAGTTGAACGACTGCTGTGATGGATTGACCCCATCTTTCGTCCTTAACACCAACCACCAGCGCGTCAGCGACATCTTCGTGAAACTTAAGCGCCTCTTCGACCTCTTCAGGATAAACTTTCTCACCGGCGGTGTTGATACAGTTGCTGCCACGACCGAGCAGTGTAAGGCTGCCGTCGTCTTCTACGCGTACCCAGTCACCAGGAATTGAATATCGAACACCATCAATCACCTTAAAGGTCTTGTCTGTTTTTTCCTGGTCCTTGTAGTAACCAACAGGAAGGAAACCACAGACTGCGACCATGCCGGATTCGCCAGAGCCCGGCACGACTTCTTTCAGGTCTTCGGTAAACACTTTACAGCGTGGTCCCAGGGTGAAACTGGCGACTTCAATTTCCGCATCCTTGGTCATCAGGGAGGTGCCAAGTCCAATGGCTTCTGATGAAGAGAAACCGTCAGAGAGCAGCAGGTTTTCATTATGTCGCAGCAGGCCGGCTTTAACTTCGCGGGTCCACATGACACCGGAAGAAGAGATAACGCCGACGGATGAGAAATCATACTTCCCCGGGTTAGCATCGAGTTCTTCCACCATGGGGCGGGCGAATGCATCGCCAACGATGGTGACGGTTGTTACTTTGTGTCTGTCGATAGCCTCAAGTGCCAGTGCAGGTTCAAAACTTCTGCCAGGCAGGGTCACGCAGGTACCGCCATTGGCCATGGCCGCTATTGCAGAGAGCAGGCCGGTGCCATGCATGATGGGAGGGAGTGGCATATTGACTGTACGAGGGTTGGATTTCAGGCGTTCCAGGAATTCATCCAGATTCTCGCAGGGTGGAATACCTATGCGCGGGTTCCCACCGGCACCCAGTACCTGGAAGAGGTCGTCGTGGCGCCACATAACCCCCTTGGGCATACCCGTGGTGCCGCCTGTGTACAGGAACAGGAGGTCGTCCGGGCTGGGCATTCTGTCAGGTGGCGTACCGTCGCCGCCTTCTGCCAGATCTTCATAGGAGGAGGCTTTGCCATTGTCGACAGCCAGCCAGTGTTTGACCTCTGGCAGCTGACCGCGAATATCATCGACGTAGTGCTGGAACTCTGACTGATAAACCACAACCCTGGCATCGGAGTTATCAATCAGATAGATCAGTTCGTGTTCAATGTAGCGGTAGTTCACATTGACGTGGACAAGTCCCGCCTTGAAAGCTGCCGCAATGCCTTCCGGGTACTCCGGGCAATTGCGCATGTAGAACGCGATTTTGTCGCCGGGTTGAACACCGCTGGCCAGCAGGTTTCGTGCAAGATTACTGGTTCGGCGCTTGAAGTCGCCCCAGCTGATCATGCGGTCGCCGTGAATCAATGCAGGATGCTCATCCGGTGTGATCTTCTCGACAGCTTCCAGAATTTCGCCGTAGCTCCAGGCGTAGTTCGACATGTTATTGACCTTCTTATTATTAATTTTTGGCACAAAAAAGGCGGCCCTGAGGCCGCCTTTCAAGTTTACTGCTTTATGCGCTTAGATAGAAAATCTATATCGCAGAGTCAGTGTACGACCCAACTGCGTGTTGATGCCGTTATCCAGGTTGTTCGCTGAAGATGGATCTGCAGCAATTCGACCGGGAATAGACTGGCCGGATACACCGTAAATCTCATCAGTCAGGTTACGACCAATGACACTGAACTCGTGACGGTCGTCAGCGGAGTACAGGTTGATAGACGCATCCAGCAGAATGAAGTCATCAGTGTACGGGTTCAGCGTATCAGTGAGAGCGTAGTCGTCACTGTAACGCGCATCCGCAGACATGCTCATACGCCAGTTGTCCGAAACAGCAAAGTCGTAGGTTGTACCGATGTAACCAGTAACATCTGCATTGTTTCGCAGTTCTTCGCCGTCCAGGTTCTCGCCCTGAGCGTTGATGAAGTCATCGGTGTATTCGGTGCTTGTGAATGCCAGGGCACCACGTACTGACAGGCCTTCCACGTTGGTCTGCCAGAGCATGTCGAATTCGACACCTGTGGTTTCCATGGATGACGCGTTGAACGTGCTGAACTGGATGTTCGTGGAGTTAAACAGCTGCACCTGCAGGTCGGAGTACTCATAGAAGAACGCCGTACCGTTCAGACGCATGTTGCCGTCCAGGAAGTGACCCTTGAAGCCGACTTCGCCGCCTTCTGCTTCCTCTGAATCATAGATCAGGAAGTCATAGCCATTGAAGCCCGGTGCTGACGGATTCAGAGAAGCCGTTGGCAGTGCGCTGTTGTCGATACCGCCTGACTTGAAGCCTTCTTTGTAGGCACCAAAGACAGTGATGTCGTCAGTCAGATCGTAGCTCAGGGAAACTTCCGGTGAGATGTTGTCATCTTCAAATTCCAGTCCTTCGATCAGCGGCGGTGCCGTGAAGCCGAAGAAGGCTGCGAATGTGTGGATGTAGGGAATCTCAATGATGCCGTCTTTCTCTTCCTCGGTGTAACGGGCGCCGAATGACAGTTCTGTACGATCGTTAATGTCCCAGGTCAACGACAGGAAGGCAGACAGGATCTCGTGATCAGTGCTGTGCTTCTTGTTGTAGTCATATTCGTTGCCGGTAACAGGATCAGGACCTACAACCGTTGTCGGATCGCCGAAGATGTTCGGCATAACCGGCAGGTTGAACGCATACTGGTATGCATCGAACACCTGTTCTACATCCTGGTAGTAAAGACCAGCCAGGAAGTTCCAGTCGCCATCGTAGTTACTGGCGAGACGGATTTCCTGTGAGAAGGACTCGTACTGGTTATTGTGAAGACCACCGAATACGGTTGCGCCGCCACTGTAGTCATCGAGTTCCCAGTGATCAAGATCAACCCATGCAGTGATCGAGGTCAGAGACAGGGTGTCATTGATGTCCCAGTCTGCCTGGATTGAGAGCAGATCAGTTTCCTGCTCCAGACCCTGCTGACCGTCATCATAGCCTTCGGGCAGACCAGCACGCAGACCCGGATTCAGGAAGAGACGATAGTTGTTGCCGTTCAGCTTACAGTCGTCTACTGCCTGGAAAACGCGGAAAGGTGCGCCTGCGGAAGGAATACCTGTTGGCTGAGAAACGCCATCCGGACAGATGGATTCGCTCCACATGATGCCGCCGTCGCTTTCATACTCTGAGTAGTTGTACTTCAGTTTGGCAGTGAAGTTGTCTGTGGGTTGCCAGACAAGGGTCAGTCGGGCATTCAGAGATTCGTCTCCGAACCACTCTTCCGCGCCAACTGTGGCTGCGTCAGGGTTGTTGCTGAATGCATAGTTTTCCACCAGCTCGTCGTTGTCGAGATAACCGATGGCGAAACGCGCACCCAGTGTGTCGGACAGAGGACCGGAGATGATCATTTCTGTAGTCACACCTTCGTGTTCTGTTTCAACGCCGGCAGACAGCTGGAATTCAAACTCGTCGCCCGGGTCGTTGGTTGTGATGGAAACAACACCGGCTGTTGCACTCTTACCGAAGTACAGTGACTGTGGACCTTTCAGGATTTCCAGCTGGCCCATGTCGAGGTATGAGTTGTGAATAAATCGACCACGGTTAACAACCACACCGTCGATGTTGATCGCGACAGACTGGTCGAATGCAGCTGAAATAGAACTGGAACCCACACCGCGCAGACGCAGGTTGGAACCGTTACCGGAGCCGCCCTGGGCGATCAGCATGTTGGGTACCATCTTGGCAGCATCTACCAGGTTGGTGATGTTGTAACGATCCAGGTCGGCTTCGGTCATTGCGGCAATGGTTACCGGTACGTCCTGAAGTGTTTCCGCCTGTTTACGCGCCGTTACCGTGACTTCTTCCATAACGGAAGTGCTTTCTGCATAGACCGGAGTCTGGCTGCCGGCACTAAGTGCTGCGAGAACCGCAAGTGCGGTCGCCTTCTTGTATAAAGGTTTCATTTCCCCCCCTCTTATATTGGGTAATCAAGTTTTGATTTATTGAGGTTCACAGGTTCGTTACCGAAACCTGACCCCTGGTTCACTTGAAGCCGAGTATTTTCCATATCACGCGCATGGCATGCAACAGCTTGTCCTAGCTGTAGCGGGCCTCGGTGATCGTCTCGGAATCCCCGGATCTCACGGTCTCCATGGCCTCGCGCAGATCGGATAGATAGGCCTCAGTCACCTGCAGGTGGAAGGGGGAAAGCATCAGATGCAACGCCCGGGGATCTGTGGTCAGACTGGTAAACCAGCCCTTTTTGTACAACTGCCTGTAGATGGCAAAGACGTCCAGTTCGGGATGGTTGAAGGCGATGATACCCAGCCTGGGCTCGCCCAGAATATGAAACCCCAGCTGTGAAACCCCATTTTCTATGGCCTCCCGGGCATCAGTAACCTGTTTATGTTTTGCACAATATCCCTCGATACCAAGATAATTCATCACCGCCCATGCCGCAGAAATGGCGCCGCCAGGGCGTGTTCCTGCCAAAGTCGGCGTAATCATGCGACCGCCGGGCCAGTCGTCACAGTCGAAGATCATGTGATCGCGCAATGCTTCAGATCGGAAAAGTACGGTCGATGCACCTTTGGCGCAGAAGCCGTATTTGTGCAGATCGGCTGACATGGAGCAGACACCGGGTATATCAAAATCAAATGGCGGTATATCTGTACCGTTCATACGAACAAATGGGGCGATATAACCGCCGACGCAGGCATCGACATGCAGCCAGATATCTTTTTTCGTCGCCAGATCGCCAAGGTCGCTGATGGGGTCGATCAGACCATAAGGAAAGCTGGGGGCAGAACCAACCAGCATGATTGTGTTTTCGTCGATTGCGGCTTCCATGGCTGGCACGTCTGCAAGCAAATTGTCTGCACAGGCAACCCGGCGAAGTTCGAGGCTCATCATTTTTGCCGCTTTATCGAACGCAGGATGGACCGAGTAGGGCGCGACAATGTTGAGCGGACCTTTTTCCTTTCCGTCGGAAGTATTGCCGTTTGAAACATTGCTGTCTGAAACATTGCCCTTTGAAACATTGCCGTGAGCGAGGGCATGATCTCGAGCTGCCTTCACCGCCATGTTGATGGAGTCCGTGCCGCCGGAAGTGATGTTGCCTGCAGCACCTTCGGGAGCATGCAGCAGGCTGAGTCCCATGCCGACGACTTCATCTTCCATCTGTTTCAGGCTGGGAAAGGCAAGCGGACCAAGACCGTTCTCGGACATATACATGGTGTAGGCTTCTTTTTGTACCTGCGCCACATCCTCGCCAGCATTGAACACGTAGACCGCGGTCTTTCCATCGCGCCACTTGGCATCGCCACCGCCACGCTCGATCATTTCCTGTTTCAGTTCTGACCAGTCGCGGCTTTTCTGTGGCATGTCTTTAAGCATGAGATATTCCGTTATTCGTTAGGTGCCGCCAGATAAGGGTTCGGGTTAGCCAGGTCCTTGTACAGGACACCATCGTGCATCACCGTCAGTTTGCTGTGATCCTGCAGTACAGTGATGTCCTGCAAAGGATTGCCGTCAACGATAACCAGATCGGCAAGTGTGTCGGCTTCCAGTGTGCCGACGCTGCCGCTGGCATCAAAAGCTTCACCGCCGTACCGGGTCGCGCAGATCAGAGACTCAGCGTTACTCATTCCAAACAGATTGACGAAATGTTCGAGGTCTTTCGCATAGGTACCGTGCGGTGCAATTGAAATACCATAGTCGCCGCCGACGATGAGTCTGATACCCGCGGCTCTCAGTTTTTCCACTGTGGCGATGGTGGCTTCGATTTCCGCCTGGTATCCCTGTGCGATAACGGTTTCCCTGGAAACACCAATGGTTTCGCATTTCTCAAGGTAGGCGACTTCCCAGGCGATGGCCGGTCCTACGAAGATGCTGTCCTTTTTCTCTGCAAGCAGACCGATCGCCTCATCGTCCAGGTAGTTGGCATGACCGACATAATCGACGCCGGCACGGACTGCCTGCTTAACGGCTGCGGCGGAGCGGGCGTGGCAGGCGACACGCATTTTTCGGCGATGCGCTTCATCGACAATGGCGTTCACTTCCTCGTCGGTAAAAGAGAGTTCCCCAGGTGGGTTCTGTGTATTGATCGCTTCGCCATCGATAAAGATCTTGACCACATCCACGCCGATCTTTCGTTGTTCCCGCACTGCCTTCCTTAACGCCCAGGGTCCATCCGCTATCTGGCTGAGTCCACCATCAGAATCCACGTTGCTGGCTGTTGCGCCCAGATCGCGACCCGCGGCGAGCAGTCGTGGCCCGATGATGCGTTTTTCGTTGATGGCAGAACGCAGCGCGACGTCGATTTTGTAGGTTGAACCAAAACTGACGGCAGAGGTGAACCCTGAAGCAACCATAAGACGGGCATTGCGCACAGCCGTCAGCGTTGCATCCTCAACGAGGGTGGCGCCGATAGCGAATGGGCTGGCATCGGCAAAAGACAGGTGAGCATGGGTTTCTGTCATGCCTGGCATGATAAAACGGCCGCCCAGGTCCTGTTGAACAACGTCGGCAGGTGTATCCGGCATGCCGTCCGCGGGACCTGCATATCGAATCCGGTTTCCTTCTACCCAGACAGCGCCGTTTTCGATGGCATTCTCATCGGTGGCGGTGAATAGAGTCGCGTTTCTGAAAATCTGGTGCATAGTGTTCTCCTCAGGCTAAGCGAAGCAGTTTTTCCCCATTCGAGATCAGGCTCGCTGCAAATTCATCAGCGGCGGACGGTGTATCCCAGCCGCCGAAGTTGGTGCCGTAAACAAGGCGGTCCTGCCCAACAACTTCCATAAGGCGATGGTGGGCGGTTTCGCCATCAACATGAGCATCAAACCAGAGCTTTCTCACCATGGTCTGCAATCCGTTTTCTCGGATGGAATCAGGCACCCAGTCACCGAACTGGGTCATGCCCACAAACCGGTCATACAGGTATGGCATGGCGCCGCCGCCGTGGGAGATGCATATGTCTACATCAGGATGTCGTGTTAACACGTCTCCGAACAGCAACGTGGCGCAAGCCACCATCTCCTCGTAGGGATAACCCAGCAGTATGGTCAGGTTGAATCGGTTCAGTCTTTCATCATCAGGTCCCTTGTCTCCGCCCGTCGATGCCGGGTGCAGAAACAGCGGTACATCCAGTTCGACCAGCAGTCGATAAAAATCATCGAGCCGCGGGTCGTCGAGCGAATACGGATAATTGGTGCCCGTGTAGGCGGCAACCAATCCCAGGTCCTTTACAGCGCGGTTCAGCTCTTCTTTGGCAGCGTCCACGTTCTGCATCGGCAGGCAGGCTGCGCCGTAGAATTTGCCGGGATACTGGCTGACCAGATTCGCCATGGCGTCATTGTGAATTTGACAGAAGCGGATCGCGATATCATCGGGAATGAAATGGAACATCGTCAGTGGATTGGGCGAAAGCATCTGTCGCTCAATGCCCATCTGGTCCATACGTTCGATGCGCAGATCCATATCCATAAACGCGGTGCCACGGTATTCCATGGGCTTCATCTGGTAGTCACCAATCCGGAAGAATGGAACCCCGTTTTCGTCCTTGGAGAGCTCGGGGCCGAACTTGCCGGCCTGACCAAATCCCTCTTCAAGGATGATGTGCGCATGCAGGTCCAGGATAGACATGATCAGTCCGCAAAGAAGACTTCTTTGCGCTCTCCGTTGGGGCCGTAAACCGGCTCACCCTTTTCAACCAGATAGGCCTGGTTAATGCTTTCCTTAATGCCGGCACCCTGTAGTACCTCAACCATCTTGTCGTAGTTAGGATGCTTGAAGTGAGCCGCAAGGGTGTCGCTGTCTTCCCAGAGTTCATACACCTGGATGCGTGTCGCGACTGACGGGTCTGGAGCGAAACAGTAGGCGTGGCAGCCGTCTTCTTCTTCGCGCGTTGCCAATTGAACATCTGCGGTCATTTCGACAGCGCGATCTCTGGCGGCCTGGTTTTCGAATTCGAGTGCTGCTACGACGATAATCATGTGTTTCCCTCTATGAGTTGTAGTGTTGTTCTTGTTTAAGCCCCCTGATGCTAAACCAGTTCGACAGGCGTTTACAAAACCGCTAAGACTCGGTTGATAGGGTGGTATAACATGTCTTGAGTCTTTGGTGTTGTCTTCAGTATCGGTGCGGTTCTTTATGCTGAGATTCCTGATCTACCTGATTTTGTTCATCGTGCTTGCTACCGGGGGCGCGGTCTTCGGTGTTTTCCGGTACCTCAGTCGTGAGGAAGGGTTACCAAAGCTGGCCTCTCCCTCGTCTGTTCGAACCATCTCATCAGGCCAGATTATTGGCTTTCAGGGCGCCAATGACGCTCATGCCTGGCTTGGTGTTCCCTATGCTGATGCTGCTAGATGGCGAGCCCCGCGGGCCAAAGTCCCCTGGACTGAGCGCCGGGAAGCCCTCGATTATGGTGTGCAGTGTCCTCAGCTGCCTGCTGTGTCAGGCAGTGATGCGGGTCGTGGATATGTTGGCGCGGAGAGCTGTCTGTCATTGAATATCTGGGCTCCGCCGTATCATCCGCAAACCATACCCGCAGGAGCGGACCGCTTACCGGTTATGGTCTGGATACACGGTGGCGGCAACTCGATCGGTAGCGGTGGAAGCGAGTTGACGAAGATCTATGATGGCTCGCTGATGGCGACAGAAAACAATGTCATTGTCGTGACCGTCAACTATCGACTGGGGCCGCTTGGCTGGTTCCTGCATCCAGCCATAGAAGGTACTGCACCCACACCTGAAGACGCGTCCGGTAATTTCGGCACACTTGATCTGATTCAGGCGCTTGGCTGGGTCCGTCAGAATATTTCAGCATTCGGGGGTGACCCCGACAACGTGACGATCTACGGCGAATCGGCGGGTGGTCACAATGTTCTCAGTCTGATGGCTTCTCCTCTGGCGCGTGGTCTCTTTCACAAGGCGATAGTTCAAAGCGGCAACCTCCGGGTCTATTCGCGGGATGAAGCCGAGAACCGGCAATGGAATGCCCAGGGGCTGGATATGTGGGGATCCAGAAAGATGGTTGCCCGTTGGCTCGTCGACCAGGGACGTGCCGGCAACATGGAGACTGCACTCGAGATGCAGGATGCCATGGCACCGCAGGAACTTTCGACCTGGCTCAGATCACTGTCCGTGACAGAACTTTACAGCATCTTTGATGCTGAATTCGCCGGCATGATTGAGATGCCGCTGATCATTGGAGATGGCTATGTCATGCCAGCCATGACCACTCAGGAAATCTTTGCCGACCCTGGCAACTATGCCCAGGTGCCGTTAATGATTGGTTCCACCCGTGATGAAATGAGGCTGTTCATGGCCTTCCATCCGGATTATGTGAAGTTGACCGGTGGATTCCCGACAGAGATCAGGGATGTCAGTGTTTTTCATAGAGATGCGGGATACGCCACAGATCTCTGGCGCGCGCAGGGTGTTGATGCCATCGCCGAGACCGTCAGTCAGCATC
This sequence comes from Candidatus Azotimanducaceae bacterium, assembly GCA_965662805.1. GTDB lineage: Bacteria > Pseudomonadota > Gammaproteobacteria > Pseudomonadales > Azotimanducaceae > UBA9659. The sequence continues at coordinate 28,030 of CBFIJB010000022.1, forward strand.
AGGACGTTTATGCCTACCGTTTTGATGCGGATGACTGGCGTAATCTTGGCGTCATCGACCTGAAAGAACTCTTCGGTGCGGCGCATGCCTTTGAAATCCCGTTCATGTTTGGTTACTTCCCCAACCCCGCCAGGCTGCTCTATCCGGACTCTATGAGGGAGGAACTGGAACTGCTTTCAGGTTCCATGATGAGCTACTGGGCGGCCTTCGCCCGCAACGGAAATCCATCAGGAATGAACGATGAGGGAACGCAATGGTTGCCCTGGCGACAGCAGGGTTCCGGACACTATCTGGTTCTCGACACGGAAAGTGATGGCGGTATTCGCATGGCCCAGGGCATCGTCCATCTTGAGAATGTGAAAGCCGCATTTAAAGATGACAGCAGTTTTACCTCGCCGGAAGATCGCTGCATGTCCTATCGAAATGCCTTCTGGGGTGATCTTTACGACCCGGTTGAATACGAGTCACTGGGTTGCCGGTAGATCAGCAACTATACGACGCGGGTCTGGTGTTACAGGCAGTCATCGAGGTAGAAGACTGCCATGTATCGCTGCCTGAGCGTGCCCTTGGGTACAGGCAGCTAGTGGTGCTGGGGCATGGTGGAACATCTTTCTTTGATCAGACCGCCCTGCAGGCTTCTGATCCTCTTGATGAGCGCACGATAGATCTCTTTGAGTCCTTTATGGCGCGTGTTGGTTGCTCTGAGTTCGAAGTACTCTATCCGTTGCGACATGATGTGATTGATTTGAGATCCCTGGGCTTACAACTCGGCTGGCAGCAAAGTTCCCAGTTGGGAATTGGCATTCATCCTGTGTGGGGAACCTGGTTTGCGTATCGACTGGTTGCGGCCACTAACACAGACCTTCCGGTAACTGTCTGTCAGAAGATAACGTCTCCCTGTGAAACCTGTAAGGATAAGCCCTGCCTTTCAGCCTGTCCTGCCTCCGCCCCCGGAGATACTTTCCAATTGAATGCCTGTTCCGAGGAACGGCTTCGTGTCGACAGTGACTGCGCAGACCGATGCCTTGCCCGGGAAGCTTGTCCCGTGGGTCGTGAGCATCAATATAGCCGCGAACAGATCCAATACCATTACCAGCGGTCATTGCAGGCGCTGAAAAAGTACGTCGGCAGGGGTTAAGCTAAATGTCACAGTTATTTTCCCAGATCAGCGTTCAGGAGCATCTGTTTCCGCTGGTGATATTCTTCTTTGCGATTGGTATTGAACTCACGGTTGCGCATTTCAAGGCATTACTTGCCCGCCCCCTGGTGCCGATCCTGGGCACACTGGTCCATACCGTTGCTTTCCCTCTGGTGGTCGCGATCCTTATCGGTGGCGTGCTGTTCTTTCAGATCGCCATGGAAGACTACATCCTGCTGGGTATTGTGCTGCTTGCATCGTGCCCCTCCGGTGGTTTTTCAAATCTACTGGTATTGCTTGCTCGGGCAGATATTGCACTGTCAGTGCTGCTGACCGCGGTGTCCAGCCTGCTGTCCTTCGTGACCGTGCCTTTCTTTTTCTGGCTGTTCGCGCAGTTTGTGCCGCAACTCTCAGGTGAGGTCTCCCTCCCTGTGGGGCAGACCCTGATCAGCCTGCTGTTTATGGTTGTGATACCCGTGGCTGTTGGCATGTTCTGGCGTGCGCGATATACAGAATTTGTTCTGCCCCGAATCCGCAAGATACAGAAACTCGCCCAGATATTTCTCTACGTCGTTCTGGTGATCATGTTGATACAGGACTGGGACAATCTTATGGGCGGTGTAGGACCGGTACTTCCCTGGTCACTTGGACTGTGTTTTACAGCGCTTGCAACCGGTTTCGGCTTGAGCTGGCTGGCAGGTTTGAGCCCGGCGGACTGCGCAACGGTCGCCATCGAGAGTTCTATCCGCAATCTCGCAGTTGCGTTTCTCATTGCCACCACGGTGTTGGGCAGGGTCGATATCGCGCTGCTGCCCAGCGTTTACTTTGTGGCAGTGCTGATTGTCGGGCTTGGTTTTGCACGTTTCTGGCGGGTGCGCATGTCGGCGCGGTATGCTCCAAGGACACAGATTGAGGAAAACCAATGATTAAACCGGAGTCTATCAGCGGGGATTTGTGTGAATTACCGACGCAACCTGCAACGATCCCCTGGCCGACTGAAGGCTGGCAGCATGCAGCAGCAAAACCCTCCGATAACCGAAGGTTTGAGCAGTTAACCGATGAGATTTTTGATCTTGAAGGTGCCCAGGGAGTGACCCATGCACTTCTGGTGATCAAAAACGGGGAACTGGTATACGAGCGATACGATGCCGGGGCGAATGCTTTTTACCTGCAGTATTCCTGGTCGATGGCGAAAAGCGTAACTCACGCGCTGGCGGGCATACTCGTTAACCAGGGTCGGCTCGACCTCTATGCACCTGCACCTGTTCCGGAATGGCAGAACGATGCGCGCAGAGAAATCACGCTTGATCAGTTGTTGAGAATGTCCAGTGGTCTGGCTTTTCAGGAAGATTATGAAGATGGTGTCATCTCCGATGTCATCCCCATGCTGATGTTCGATGGCCGCCATGACACGGCAGCTTTTGCGGCTTCCAAATCGCTGGATCACGCGCCGGGTTCGCACTGGTACTACTCCAGTGGCACAACAAACATCATCTGCCGAATCCTCAAGGAGGTCGTCGGTGATGGTGCCTCGGGTATGCTTCGGTTTATGAATGACGAACTGTTTGAGCCTGTCGGTATTCGTACCGCGACACCAAAGTTTGATACGTCGGGTACGTTTATTGGGAGTTCTTTCATGCAGATGATTCCTCAGGACTTCGCCCGGTTCGGTCTGCTTTATCTTCGGGGTGGCACCTGGGATGGCAGGGAACTTCTGAAGAGGGAATGGGTGGACTATGGGAGGTCCTCAACCTACCACAGTCAGGACGAATGCTACGGTGCACACTGGTGGATTAATCCCTCAAATGCGCATCAGTTCTATGCCAGCGGCTATGATGGCCAGCGGATTCTGCTTGATCCTGACAGAGATGCGATGGTGGTGCGGCTCGGTCGAACGCCGATCGAAGAAGTGGACTACATCTGGGATCGAACGTTCGAGTTAATCGAGCTCTTTTAAACGCTAGGTATTGGTGAAGTTGCCCGTGCGTCTCTCGGCAACCGCTTTGACCCCTTCCTTGTGATCATTTGTTGCCTGCAACCATTTCTGTTCGCGACTTTCAATTGTTGTGACATCGTTAACAGCTTCGGCGAGGTTGGGGCGCATCTGCTCGCGCAATGATAAAAGGGCCAGTGGTGCGTTCTCGGCGATTTCTGTTGCAAGTTCAATGGCCGCATTGCGCACGTTGTCAGTGTCGGTGTAGATATCACCGAGTCCCCATTCGTGGGCTGTTTCACCGTCGATGCGGCGTCCTGTCAGGAAAAGCAGATTTGCTCGCTGGGCACCGACAATTCTCTCCAGCGTGTGAGTCAGACCAAAGCCCGGCGTAAATCCGAGTTTCACGAAGTTGGCTGTCATGCGAGTTGCTGGACAGACAGTTCGAAAATCTGCCATCAACGCCAGACCGAATCCACCACCGACAGCGGCGCCCTGAACCGCGGCAATCACTGGCTTCTTGCAACGGAAGAGTCGAACCGCCTCGTCATAAAGCGGATTGCGATCATCGGCTGTTCTTTTTTCAAGTTCAGCGGCGCGCTCATCAGAGCTGAAGTTGGCGCCCGCACAGAAGTGTTTGCCTTCCGAGCAGAGTACGATCGCTCGAATGTCCTGTTCCTTATCAATGTCTTCGAAACAGTCAGCCAGATCCATGATCAGCTGATGATCGAAAAAGTTATTCGGGGGACGTCGTATCTCGCACTGAGCCACATGGCCTTCGAGCCTGGTGACAGTTACATCTCCGTATTGGTCTTTCATGTCTGCGATCCTTTTAGATTGTTAGACGGCTTGCTACTCGAACGGACGTCTGGTGGGTTGAATGCCCTTTGGCCACATGTCAAAAGTTGCGGCAACCTTTTCACCAATTTCAGCGACGCTCCAGGGCTCGTCAGTATTGTCTTTGACGGCAATGTCCTGCGCCTGCCATGACAGCAGCTGAACACTGTTGCCTGTGACCAGAAACTGACGACCCGTGACGTCCTTGGCTTCGTCAGAGCCGAGCCAGACGACGAGAGGAGAGACCTTGTCGGGGGACAGGAGCTCTTCGAGGTTCTGATCTTCCGGAAGGATGTCTTCGGTCAGCCTTGAAAAAGCTGTCGGCGCAAGAACGTTAACGCGAATGCCGTACTTCAGGCCTTCCTGGAAAAGACAGCGTGCGAAACCGGCGATGCCGGCCTTGGCGGCACCATAGTTGGTCTGGCCGAAGTTGCCGAGCAGCCCGGAAGTAGAGGAAGTCACGACGATGCTGCCACCGGATTCCTGGTTCAGCATCTGTTGATATGCGTGCTTGACGCAGAGGTAGGTGCCTCGGAGGTGGACGTCGACGACCACATCCCACATTTCGTTATCCATATTCTTGAATGACTTGTCCCGCAGGATGCCGGCGTTGGCAATGAGGAAATCAAGTTTGCCGAAATTGTCCACGGCCGCCTTGACCATCGCTGCCGCATCTTCTTCCTTGGCGACGTTACCGTAGTCGGCAACGGCGTTACCGCCCATGGCCTTGATCTTGTCGACGACCTGATCAGCCATGGCTGCACTGCCGCCGGACCCGTCGCGAGCGCCGCCGAGATCATTGACGACAACAGATGCGCCTTCTTTGGCAAGCAGCAGGGCATGGGTTTCACCCAGACCTCCGCCCGCGCCCGTGACCAGGGCGACTTTCCCATCCAACATTCCCATAGTTTGCTCCTGTAGCAATAAATATGCTTTGCGATAAAAGGGGTGAAAATTTGAAGGCCGAAAGTAAATCATATCGACCCAGCGGGCGCCAGTTAGCGGTTCAGGGAAAAGTGTAGGTGTGCCGTTCTTTTGCCCAGGAGTGAAAGCCTGCCTGCTTTGCCTGATCGCGGAAGTCGCGCCAGTTGTCACCGTAGTGCATGAGCACCATCCGGCGACGCAGTGAATCAGGCAGGGTACAGAGTTCATCAATGGAAGCATGCACGCCACCGGTGAACATCTGGCAGTCATGGAAGATGACCTCGAAGTTGAACATCCTGTCGAATGACTCGAGCAACTCAGGGTCAAAACGCGTATCTGAGGTAAACAGAATCCGATCATCGATGATGACGGCACAGCTCCAGGCACAGCCGCGCCAGCTTTTCGCTCTGTCAGGGAAGTGCATAGTCCTCGGCATCTTTATGTTGATGCCGCCGATATTGGTTTCGAAGGTCTCCCGCGGATAGTTTTTGAGCTTTTTGGGTCTGACAACATTCCACAGATCCGGGAAGGCCAGGGGCGCTTTCTCAGATAACTCGCTGCCACCTCTCAGGCTCTGCTCCCACAGGATTTTCTCGTAAGCCCGGGTGACGATCATGGTGGGTTTCTGCTGCAGCACATAGCGACCAAACAGCTGTACCTCTTCAAGTCCACCGACGTGATCTGCATGGCTGTGTGTAATCAGGTAGTTCTTAATCTGCGCGATAGAGCCGCCGGCTTCATGCAGTGCCCGAGAGCAGCGGGTGCCGCAATCAATGAGCAGGTGGTCATCACCTTTGGCAACGATGAGGTTGTTCTGATTGAGGGTTTTCGCGAACGCGGAACCGCAGCCAACAAAATAGAGGCTCAGATCCCCTTTTGTTGTCAGCGGTATGCTTTTGGCTGGTTGGCGAGATATTTTCATATAAGTTCGCGTCGCTGAATCAGTTTACCCGAAAGCCCCGTAAATGCGATGGTAGCTCGTCGGGACCAGTTTTGTGGTTAAATGCCACAACGCTAACAAACTGGATTTTCTTATGTCGCTCTTTGGGATAGAAATGTGCCCGCTGCGGTGCGAAGACACGGCACGAAGTGGATGGTAAAGCTACCTGCGAAGCCTGTGAAAAAGAGATGGAACTGCTGGTGGAGGCCAGCAGGGAAGAGGCTCGAGACTGCCCTATTGATGGCACCAGAATGGCCAAGGAAATCGCGCATATGATTGTGATTGATCGCTGTCCGGAGTGTCACGGTGTCTGGCTCGACGGCGGTGAACTGGAGCGCCTGAAAGGCGGCGTCGAGGCCAGTGCCCTGATGGCGATGGCAAATGGTTTTACGGTGCCATTCGGGTAATGAGTATCTTTGCTGAAGCGGAAGACTTTCTTCCTGAAGTGGTCGAGCTGCGTCGGAAAATTCACGCCAATCCCGAGCTGGGTAATCAGCTTCCGGAAACGACTGCTGCTGTCCTTGACGCTCTGGACGGGCTGGATCTCGATATTCGTTTGAGTGAACGAACCACGAGCGTTCTTGCGACACTTCACGGAGCGAAACCCGGAAAGCGGATTCTGCTGCGTGGCGACATGGATGCGCTGCCGATGCCGGAAGATAACGATCTGCCGTTTGCTTCAAAAAATGCCGGGATGATGCATGCCTGCGGACATGACTCCCATACCGCGATGCTGGTTGGTGCCGCCAGGCTTCTGAAGCAACACCAGAGTCACCTTGCCGGTAGCATCGATTTCTTTTTCCAGACAGGAGAAGAAGGCCATTTCGGCGCTCAGGAAGTACTCGAAGAAGGCTTTTTCGAGCCCCCCAATTCTCCTGATGCTGTATTCGCGCTGCATATCACCCCCTTACTGAAAGCCGGCGTGTTTACCGGTAGAGCAGGACCGCTTCTGGCAGCAGCGGATTTCTTTGAGATGCAAATCAAAGGCAAAGGTGGCCATGCCAGTATGCCGCACGATTGTGTGGACCCGATTCCGGTCGCCTGCGAAATTGTGCAGGCATTTCAGACGTTTGTGACCCGTCGAATTCCGGCGTTCGACCCGGTTGTGCTGACGACAACAAAGATTGAGGCCGGTACGACCAGTAACGTTATTCCTGAAGTTGCCAATGCCATGGGGACTTTGCGCTCAACGTCAGAGAAGTCACGTGACCTGGCGCATAAAGGGCTCGCGCAGATCGCCAGGAAAATCGGCGAGGCTCATGACTGCGAGGTGACATTTCAAATGGATAAAGGCTATCCGGTCACAGTCAATGATTCGGGTTTTATTGATTTTGCCAGGCAGACGGTCACCAGCCTTTTTGGAGAGTCGGGCTATTTGCCCATGAAATCGCCGATGATGGGCGCAGAGGATTTCTCATACCTCCTGCAACGATTTCCGGGCGCCATGTTGTTTCTGGGTGTGAAGCCTGAGGATCCGTCGCTGGCGGCGCCCTGTCATTCCAATCGCATGATTCTCAATGAGGATGCCATGGCGCATGGGGTTGCGCTGCATGCGCAGATTGCCATTGACTATCTGGCCTCTTGAGCCTGGTTCTCTTCCTTAGATAGCCCTGCAAGGAAGTTATCCAGGTCACGAGCGGTAGTTGCTGGATCTTCTTCCATGGGTAAATGTCCCAGACGGTCATAGTAAGCCGTGGTGACGTTGGGAATTGCATTTTCGAATTCAGACGCGAATGCAAAAGGAATGACAGAGTCCTCTTTTCCCCACATCAGCAGTGTTGGTGCCGTGATTAGAGTAAGGTCCGCGTTCTGACCGCTGCTGTCCTGCAGGCTGAATCTGGAGACTGTGGCTTTTCTGGAGCCCGCGCGAAGCAGCATGTCGTTGTAGCGCATGATCAGGGATTCATCGACAACGGCAGAATGATTATAGGCCGAGCGTAATCCCTGAGCGACCAGATGATAGGGGTCCAGTTTCTGTGCGACTGCTCGAAACCACGGTTGCTTCAAAAGATCGAATGCCCAGACCTGATTGGATTCGTCTTCCCTGCGCCACAGCATAGGACCTGATGCATCGATCAGCACGAGCCCCAGAATCCTGTCGGGGTGTTCGAGAGTGTATCTCCAGGCGAGACCGCCTCCCATGGAGTTACCGCCAATCACAAATTGATCGAGTCGCAGGTGGTTTGCGATCTGATCAATCACGCGCGCCATGGTGTTGAACGAGTAATCGTCCGATGGAATTTCTCCGGTAAGTCCGTGACCCGGCAGATCAATCGTGATCAGACGGTACTTATCCTCAAGCTCGGCTACCCAGGGTTCGAAGGTATGCAGCGATGCACTGGAACCATGCAGCAACAGCACCGGCAGTAATCTGCGATGTCCCTGGTCCCGATAGTGGATACGCCCGAGTTCTTTCAGCTCCAGAACCTGTGAGTCCGGGCTTGAATAACGGGCATCTACCACGTCCTTGGGAATGTCGCCCTCATAAAACAGCAGGGTGGTCAGAACTGTCAGAACTGTCAGAATCGTGAGGGTCAGTGCAAGAATTTTCAGTATTTTCATTGCTTTATGGCTGCACCAGCTGTCTTTAAGAAGCATAACCGATGCCCGCCCGAGGCTAAAGCAGGCGATTATTGCTTTGTGGATTGAAAATCACGGGGTAAGATTTCAGGCCGTTTTGCAAGGAACCATGCGTCGTGGCACCAGCACTGGCAAGAGTCCGAAAAGAAGACGAAGCCGTAAAAAACCTGATCCTTCAAGCACTTGAGATCATCCGTTCCGATGATTTTGAGCGCTATTTCGACCTGTTCACCGACGATGCGGTGTGGATGATGCCTTCCAGCTATAAAGACGTGCATCAGGATGAGGCAAGATCATTTTACCGCTTCACACGCAAGTTCAAGTTTGATCAGGAAACCGTGGTCGACGAAGTGGTCGTGTCCGATGATGTCGCCTACGTGCGGGTAAGTTTTGATGGCTACCTTCGACCAAAGGTCGACGATGGTTCGCCGCCACTACGTTCAGCGAGTCGTCATATCTGGATTTTGCGCCGACAGCCGGACGGTGCCTGGAAAATCGCAAGAGACATCTGGAACACCCCGAAAGTATCCCGCTGAATTCTCAGGTCGAGATCATTCACCGGCGCAAAAGACCGACCCAAAGAAGGTTCATAGGGATCAGCTTACCCTGACCAGTCAGTCCCAGACTTCTCTGTTGTTTTCAAAGTGCAGGGATTGATCAAGCTTCAGGTCTAACAGGTTTGACATGCCGCATTCAGCAAAGGTTGCAGCTACACGAGTCTGGTCAGGCTGCTCGAGTGTCTCGTAAGCGTTCTGCATGCGTTCCAGCAGATAGAAACGATAGGGTTGTGCCAGTGCCTTGAAGGTGGTTCCCGCACTTTCGAATTCGCACAGTCCCACACCGCGCTGAACCGGCGTGCCTGGCTCAGGATTCTCTTTTCTCAGCCATGCGTTAATGAAAGCAGCAGCAGATTCAGTCTCCGGTACGAAATCCACGGCAATATGCTGCATCAACCTGGTCAGTGTGGCTGGAATCTCGTCATCCGGCAGATACTGGTCCGGCACCACCTGGTCAAATTCTCCGATGTCCGGTTCCGGACGATTCATTCTTTCCACCCAGCGAAACGTCTGAATGGCTCTCGTCTGCATCAACCGGATGGGGTAGGGGTCTCGTCCCAGGTGCGCATAAAGTGGTGCAATGAGACCAAAGTCTCCGATGCTGGGGCGGGTGCCCAGCAGGTAGGGGTGTTCTGCGACATGGGCATTGAAAAGATCCAGAAACTCCTCGTAAAGCTTTTCCAGCGCTGCAAAGTTTTCCGGTGTCGCGCCGAACATGACACCCGCATTACGCATTCGGTCCATGGCTGCTGCAGCAAGTTTTTCCCGCTCCAGGTTGGCCGGTATATTCGTGCCGAAGTGAAAGGTGAGAAACTCCTGGTTTTCTTCCGGAAAGTTCCAGCGATAGTGCATTGCCGGCCTCAGCAGGCCTTCAGACCCGATGACATCAAACAGCAGGCTGACGATTTTCTGGCGTGGTGTGACAGGAAGAAAGGATCTGCCCGACTGTGCTTCAAAATGCTCGATGATCTGGGTGCCATCGCGAATCACAGTGCCGTCTGACAGTTCCACTGCGGGTATTGAGCCGGTGCCGGCCCTGGGCAACACCACCTCACGATAATGTGCGTCTGCTGTCGTGATCTCGCGATAGGCCGTTCCTGACTTGATCAGGTAAGAACGGGCTTTGCCGGTATACAGTGACAGTGGTGTGCCATAGAGGGTGATGGGTTTCATGTTGGTGTCCCGGATGTCAGCAGCTGACCATCAATCTTTCGAATACTCTTCTGGGTCAGCAGCACCCAGGTAATCAGTACCAGCAGTATAGTGACCATCAGACTGACGGCAACCGAGGTGTTACTGGCTTCAGCGATGGCGCCACCCATGAGTGCACCCAGCGGTGCCATGTTGTAGGTGATGGCATGAAAACCCATGACACGCCCCCTTAACGCATCTGGTACTTCCAGTTGCAGCACTGTGGTTGATGTGACCATGAACACAGAACTGAAGATGGCAGCTGAAAATATGATCAGCAGCGCAACATAGTAAGCGCCGGAAAATCTCAGGAAGCAGACCAGTGCAAACAGATAAATAAACAGGCAGAAAGTGGCAGCGGACAGAAGCATACCCATGCCCAGGCGATGTGAACTCTGCAGTGCCCCGGAAATAGCGGTGCCGGTAACAGCACCAAAACCCGTCACGGACAACAGATAGCCATAACCCTGTTCGCCGACCCCCAGCATGTCGACGAAGGCGGGCATCAACTGCATGTAAATCATGCCGAAAAAGAAGACGGAGTAGGAGAGACCCAGCAGCACATAGAAGGTTCGTGTGGTCAGTATGAACGCCATGCCCTCACGAATCTGATGCCAGGTAGATTGTTTAACGGCAACCGGGTCAGCTTTGACTTCAAGGTTGAGGAGCACCAGATACATCAGAAAAAAGCCCAGGGCGCACAGGGAAAACAGCACCCAGGTATCGGCCATGGCGATGACGACCCCTCCGAGCGCCGGCATGACCATTCGGGTTGCCTGCCAGATGACGGTTGTGAGAGCAACAGCGCTCATCATGTCTTCACGCTCAATTAATGCGGGAAAAATGGCCTGTCTTGCTGGCCAGTCGAATCCGGTGACGATGCTGATGGCACCGGCGATAGTGATGACCTGCCAGGCTTCAATGTGACCGCTCCAGTCCAGCCAGGAAAGCAGCGCCAGTAACAGAAAAGTCAGGATCGAAGTCACTTCCAGAAGGCGACGTTTGTTGACCCGGTCAGCGAGAGCGCCACCAAACAGTGTGGTCAGTACGGCTGGTAATCCCATGGCGGCGCCAAGATACCCAAGCATCAGTGCGCTTTCAGAGAGCTCATAGACCAGCCAGGCGAGCCCCATGACCTGCAGCTGGGTTGCACCAACCGAGGTGAAAGAGCCCAGCCAGAAGTTTCTGAACTGTTTGTGCCGGAGTGCTTTGAACTGCTCTGCTTTCACAAGCAAGACCTTACTGAGGAAGGTTAAGAGAGATAGGCGACTATAACAGAATGCCGGCTTGAGACAGACTGAGTCTCCTGCGCGACAGTGGGAACGACTCCGGGCGCCGACATCCCTATAATGCGTACATGTTTTATCTTTCAGAGATCTACCAGAACCGGAATTACCAGTTCTGGATTCTACAGATGCTTGGCTGGAGTGGCTGGGTCATCCTGTTCGCGCTCCGTGATGCTTACTGGGGGCAGCCCTATGAGCGTATCCTGCTGCTTATTGTGGATGCCATTGCCGGTCTGATCCTGACCACCGGTCTGCGGCATATTTACCGTGGCGTCTGGGACTGGCCGCTGACACAGAGAATCATCACCGTCCTGATCGCCTCGTATCTGGTGGCGGCTGTCTGGCAGCCCATCAAGAACTTTTCACAGTTCTATTACTATCAGGACTTTGATCTGATCACGGCCTACGGTTACATGGGGTACTTCTCCGGCATTATTGGCTATTCCTATTTCCTGATGCTGGGCTGGAGCGGTCTTTACTTCGCGCTGAAGTTTTATCGGCTGCTGCAGCTGGAAACCGAGCGAAGTATCCGAGCGGAATCTCTCGCCCATGAATCTCAGTTACGCATGCTCCGTTACCAGCTGAATCCGCACTTCCTTTTCAATACGCTGAATGCGATCTCCACGCTTATCCTTGAGAAAAACACTGAGTCAGCCAACGCCATGGTCAGCAAGCTGAGTCATTTCCTTCGATATTCTCTGGATAAGGACCCGATGCAGCGCGTTGATCTGGAGCATGAGGTCAATACCATGAAGCTGTATCTGGAAATAGAACAGGTTCGATTTGAAGATCGTCTCCATGTGGCGTTTGATATTGCTGATGAAACGAAACGCGCACTGGTGCCAAGTCTGATCCTGCAGCCACTGGTTGAGAATTCGATCAAGTATGCGGTCGCAACGCGCGAAGGTGGTGGAACCATTCGAATTTCAGCGGTTCGACTGGAGCAGCACCTGCATCTGCGAGTCAGTGATGATGGACCCGGCATTGCCACGGAAAACGGCCAGCTGCCGGATTTCAGCGGTGTCGGCATAGCAAATACAAGAGACAGGCTGAAACAACTTTACGGGGCGAGTCAGAGCTGTGTCTTTGGTCAGGGCGAGCCCCATGGTCTGCAGGTAGATATCCTGCTTCCTTTCGAGGTGGAATCATGACAGTAGAACTCAAGGCAGTGATCGTTGATGACGAATCTCTTGCACGCAAGGGCTTGAATCTGAGACTGGCTGAGATCGACGGTATTGAAGTGGTTGCTGAGTGCGCTAACGGCAAGGAAGCGCTCAACAAGGTGGCGGAACTGGAGCCCGACTTAATTTTTCTGGATATTCAGATGCCAGGCATGAGCGGGTTCGATGTTGTAGCCAGGCTTCAGCAGGACGACATGCCGCTGATCGTTTTTGTGACGGCATACGATGAGTACGCCATCAAGGCATTCGATGTGCATGCGGTTGATTATCTGTTGAAACCCATTGACGAAGGCCGGTTGCAGGAGGCGGTAGATCGTGCCCGCAGTCACAAGAGTCTCGATGGCGTTGTCACCGATAAGCAACGATTACTTGAGCTGATCATCTCTATCACCGGGAAATCAGAATCGGCGGTTGCACAGTTGCTGAAGGATCATACGGGCAGCAAGGCTTTTCCAGACAAGATCGCCATCCGGGATGGTGGCGAAACCACGCTGGTGCCAACGGATGATATCGATTGGGTTGATGCGGCCGGTGATTATATGTGTATCCATGCCAACGATGAGACACATGTTTTGCGCATCACGATGAAGGAACTGGAAGATCAACTGGATCCTGCCAACTTTCAACGTGTGCATCGAAGCACTATCGTTAACCTCGATCGGGTTACCAAAGTCTGCTCACACATGAACGGTGAGTTTCACCTGATATTGAACAACGGCGCCTCGATCAAGATGAGCCGTTCCTACCGAGAGAAAGTAAAACACTTTTTCTGACAGCGTGTTACGCTCAGCTGGAAGGTTATCAGCAGGAGTTCAGCATGACCAAAGTGCCACCATCGACACACAAGATTGATGCAGCCTGGTTGACTGAGGTGCTGAAGGACAGTGGGCAGATTGCATCTGAAGTCACCTCTGTCTCTATCGAAACCATTGGTGCGGGCATTGGTCTTATGGGCGAGCTTGCCCGACTTCACCTGACCTACGCTGGCGAAGAAGATCTTCCCGACACGCTCGTCGCCAAGTGTGCAGCCCAGAATGAAAATCGCCAGGTTGCACAGGTGCTCGATTTCTACAATCGTGAAGCGGACTTTTACAACCGGGTTGCGCCGGATTGTCCTATGAATGTTCCGGACAGTTACCACGCCGACGTTAATCAGGATACCTATGATTTTGTTCTTCTTATGGAAGATCTCGGGGATGTGACACCGCCTGACCAGCTTGTAGGTGCCAGCGAGGAAGAAATTTACTCGTCGGTTGGCAATGTTGCGGAAATGCATGCGCAATGGTGGGGTGCCACAGAGGTCAGTCATCCATGGATGTATGACATGATGTCTGAACGTGAAGCTGAGCGTTTACGCAGCATGGTTTATGCGCCCGCGCTTGAACCCTGTCTTGAAAAGTTTGATTACCTTCTGACGCCCGAAACCCGTCAGCTGCTTCGTCTGGTCGGTGAGAGATACGCGGAAACCTGGGCGCAAATTTCACTGCCGGTGGACACGTTTCTGCATGGTGACTATCGCCAGGACAATATGCTTTATATCGAAGATGACGATGAGCCGCTTGTCATGGATTGGCAGATCAGTGGCCGCGGCAAACCCATCTTTGATGTGGCCTATTTCATGTGCCAGAGCGTTGATGAGCCACTGCGGGAAAGTCTCGAACAGGACGTGCTCAGGTTTTACACCTCGAAACTGGCGGAGCACGGTGTCCAGTATGATCTTGATCAATGCATGGAAGATTACCGGCGCATTCTGCTGGGCTGCCTCATCTATCCCGTGACCGTTTGTGGCTCTCTGGATACCGCCAATGAACGGGGCCGGCAGCTGGCGGAAACCATGCTCACCAGGAATCTTTCAGCCATAGATAAACTTGGGGCTGCAGCGCTGCTCGCCTGACCGGTTCGTCCGTAATCTGATCGTCCGTAAAAAGGTGCCGTTTGTCCGGCGCTTTACAATCTGCTTACATCGACAATTGAGTAATGGTCTGCCCATCGTAGAAGATGGCATAATTAAAGACGTTGCGGGCATATTGCCCGGGTTCGGGGCTGAAACGACACATGGTGAGCCGTCAGGATTTCATATCGACTTTTGAAGTCGATAACTCACAGGACTCAACTGACCTGTCTGCAAGCGCGGGCACACTCAACGATCACCCGGCGGTTATGCTGCCAGACGCTTCCTTTCTCTATCATGGTTCTTTTGAAAAGGTTGGCTTTGATCTCGTCATCACCAATGCTGAAGGTGAAACCTTCATCGTTGAGGACTATTTCTCCTTCATCCCGCCTGCTAACCTGATGCTGCCAAACGGCGCAGGGCTCTCCCCGGAAATGGTCGCGGCAAAACTTCACCTCGCGTTTGACGATGTGATGTTTGCCGGTCCTGCTAACAGCGCCAACGCGCTTGAAGAGATCGGGAAAGTCACCCTCGTGATTGGTGACGTCAAGGTCAAGCGCATGGGCGCCGATGGCAACCTCGAGGAAGTCGCTCTGAAACGAGGGGATGTTCTTTACGAAGGCGATGAGTTGACCACCGGTTCGCGCGCTTTTGTCAAAGCGCGGATGCTGGATGGCACGCGTTTTCATCTGGGTAAAGAAGCGAATGCGGTGTTGACTGACTTTGCGTACAGTGAATCGGAGCGGCAGGGTAATTTTGAAGCGTTCGTGCAACGCGGAGGCTTCCACTACAAGAGTGGCAAGATCGGCAAGATGTTTGAAGGTCTTGCCAAGAACCACTCGACGATTTCCACGCCGTCAGCATTGATCGGTATCCGCGGCAGTGAACTCGATGGTCATGTGGATGAACAGGGCAACACGCTGATCCGGCATACCTCCGGTGAACTGGCAGTGATGGATATCAACGGGCTCAGCGAAACGCTGCTGACTGACCCGGGAAACACTTCTGTGGTTACTATTACGGGTAGCAACACCCGCTTCGAAACCCCGACCCCTGAGCAGGAAGCTATCTTTGAGGTAGTGCTGCCGCCCGCAGATACACCGGAAGAGCTGATTGAAGCGGAAGAAGAGGCGCAGGCGGAAGAAGATGCCGGGCCGGCGGAAGGGGAAACGGCAGAAGGTCCTGCAGAAGATGCGCCGCCAGAAGCTGAGCAGGGTGCTCCGGAAGCAGATAGTGCGGAAGCCGATGATGGTGAAGTCGATGGTGAAGTCGATGGCGATGAAGAACCGGATGACGGTCTAGATGATGAGGCCACAGAAGATGACGGGTCTGATGATGAAAGACCTGAAGATGAAAGCGCGGACCAGGAAACTGTCGATGAAGAACCCTCGGTAGAAGAGGGCGAGACAGGCAGTGATTCTGGCGAGGCTGGGCAGGAGCGGGTGGCCGCAGAAGGACGAACAGCTCCGGAACCGGCAGACGGGGAAACGCCATCTCGACAGAGTCCGGATCAGTCCGAGCCGGAGACATTGAGCGCGTCGGCTGGAGACTCACAGCCTGAATCAACAGGGCAGAACGAGCAGGAGCCTGCAAGACAGACGGATGATTCAGCGAGCCTGCAGAATTTCGATAATTCCATTGAGACCCCTGAGGGTGTCACGATTCGCGAATCGGCGTTTTCTGACGCCAATACCAACATTGTTGGTGGCGATGAAGAGCTGATAACGGGCGGGGTGGATTCCACGAGCGGTTCGACGGTCACCAATGATGAACAACAGTCGGGTGGGGACGAACAGGAGATCGTCAGTGTCCCGACCACCGATGAGTCTGACCCGGATGCTCGTGAGGAAGATCGTGTTGATGAACAGGAACCGACTCAGGAAGAGCTGCCTCCCGATAATCCGCCCGTAGCGAATAACGATTTCCTTGAGGTGAGAGAAGCTGGCGCCCGTGAAGTGACCAGTCTCCTGCTCAGTAATGATTCTGACGGAGACGAGGGACAGAATCCGAAACTGTCCCAGGCTGCCGGCACAGGTAGCCTGGGTGGCAACCTGATCTTCGACGGCAACACGGCGGTCTACACACCAGATGCGGAACAACTTGATGCGCTCCGCAGCGATGAAACTGCCACGGAAACTTTTTCTTACCAGATTGTCAGTGGGGAGCTGACCGATACCGCCACCCTTACCGTAAAGCTTGTGGGAACCAACGTTTCTCCTGTGGCTGAGGATGACCGGACAGAAACCATTGAGGACGTATCTATCACCATAGATGTGCTGGCCAACGATGATGATCCGGATGGCGACACGCTGACCATCGTTGCGGTGAACAGTGATGAGGCGCTGGGAACTGTTTCGATATCCGCCGACGGTCAAGGTCTGATATACGATCCACCGGATGGTCTCGGAGCAGGTGAGACGGGGGAGGATAAGTTTTCGTACCAGATTTCAGACGGTCAGAAGACCGATACTGCTTCGATTACGGTACTGGTTACCGGCCGCAATGATGCGCCGGTTATCAATACCGATGGAGAGCCTTTTGAGGTGTCTGCCGGCACCGGCGCAACAACCATACCGCTCAATGAAATCTTTGCG
Organism: Candidatus Azotimanducaceae bacterium; assembly: GCA_965662805.1. Lineage (GTDB taxonomy): Bacteria > Pseudomonadota > Gammaproteobacteria > Pseudomonadales > Azotimanducaceae > UBA9659. Next base: position 45,082 of record CBFIJB010000022.1, read on the forward strand.
GATTCAGACCTGGGAGATGAACTCGAGGTCGTGTCCATAGATACCAGCAACACCAAGGGTATTGTGACTATCGGCAGCATCATCTACGACGACAATGGCGTTTTTGACTTTTTGAAGCCGGGCGAAACCGCAACGGATACATTCGGTGTCACTGCCCAGGATCAGTTTGGCGCTCAGGGCTCAGGTTTTTATACGCTGGTGATCAATGGCATCAATGACGCGCCACTGGCTGCCGATGACAATTACTTTGCGCTTGCCGGCGAAACGCTGGTCTTGCCCGTATCAGGTGGTCTGCTGGCGAACGATACTGATGTTGAAGAAGATGACCTGACAGTTGTTCTGTCACGAACGGATGATCCGAAAAACGGCACCTTGACGCTTTCAGCGAGCGGAGCATTTGAGTACACACCTGATCCTGACTTCGAGGGCACTGACAGTTTCACCTATACCATTTCGGACGGCGAGCTTGAGGATTCTGCGGTTGTCAGCATCAGGGTAGACCTCACCAATGAGGCGCCGGTCACAGAGCCAGACATTTATACCGTGGGTTCTGATGGCAGCGTGATCGGCAATGTGCTGGATAACGACTTTGACCCGGAAGGCTTCTTGCTTACAGCGACTCTGGGGCAGCAGCCGACGGCCGGCTCTGTCAATCTGGCACCGGGTGGCATCTTTGAATACACCCCCCGCGTCAATCCGGATGGCACCCTTCAGAACGACACCTTCAGTTACTTTGCCGTCGATCCCTCGGGCAGACAGACTGAGGAATTCGTCACGATCAATGTGGTCCAGGAGAACTTACCACCGGAGCTTGTCACGCCGATTCCAGATGCCACGGTTCCGGTCGAACAGATCTCGTCCATTGATCTGAACAACTACTTTGCCGATCCGGAAGGTGCCAGTCTTGAATTTGCCTTCAGTGCGTCAGCGGGTTCGGTTTCTTTTGAACTGACCGGGAGTCTGCTCTCTGTCACGCCGCCTGTTGTTGCCGAGGGTGAGACCGTCACCGTTGAAGTGGCTGCATCCGATGGTGAAAACATCACAACAGATGTGTTTGTGCTGACGGTTGGTCCTCAGAACGAACCGCCGTTTGTCTCGAGTCCTGTGGGCAATCAGTCAGTGTTTGTTGGTGAACTGATCAGCAAGGATGTCAGCGGAATATTCTCGGATCCGGATGTTGATGACGTTCTTTCTTTCTCGCTGGAGACTGATGCAATTTTCCTGAGTTTGTCGGGAAATACGCTCTCGGGTAGCGCATCTGCCGTTCAGGAAGGCAGCTACTCGGTGCAGCTGTTTGCGACTGATCCGGCCGGGGAAACGGCCTCGACTTCATTTGTCCTGACGGTGGTCGCAGAGCCTCCGCCGCCCCCGCCACCAACACCGAATGAGCCATCGGTTTCTCTGTCTGGTGATCAACTGACGGTCACGAGCACATTTACTCTGTCATCTACCCTGTCGGTTACTCCGTCATCTACCCTGTCGGTTACTCTGTCATCTACCCTGTCGGTATCGGATCCCGATGGATTGCCGGCGACAGGTATATTCAGCATTAACAGTCAGGGTTCCCTGGGCTCGGCGATTATCGATCCAGATAATGGTGACTGGATATTTACAACCTCACCGGGAAACTTCGGGTTCGATGGTTTTTTGGTAGATGTGACCGATGCAGCGGGAGAAGTCACGACGTTACCTGTGAGTGTATTGATTCGCCCGGTGGATTCCCCAGGGACTATCCTGGGCTTGTTTACACAGACGACTGTCACCAATGTCAGTCTTTCGGATACCGTCAGTCTTAGTGACCCGGACGGTTTGGCACCGGTACCATTCAACATACTGACCGCGCCGGGTTTCGGCACAGCCTCCATTGACGGTGGTGGTAGTTGGAACTACGTGCCCGGCCCGGATTTCACCGGTACTGACAGTTTTGTCATTCAGGCCATTGACGGATACAACTACACATCCACGGAGACCGTTAATATTCAGGTCTTCGATACTAACGACCCACCGTCAATTATTGGTGATCCAGGCGCCTTGGCTGTCGACGAAGATACGCTCTTGTCGATTAATACTCTGTCAATCAGTGACCCTGACGCTGGTACGGGAACGCTGCTGGTCGATCTGGATGTCACTGCTGGCGGCTCAGTCAATGTTAACGGGCCAGCGCTCGTTGAGGCCTTTGGCTCAGGTCTGTTTACGAAATTCGGATCTAATGCAACTTCGGGTACCACGCTTTTTCTCAGGGTGGATTATCTCAATGCGGCCCTGAGCAGTCCCCTTGCCGGCAATGACCTCCAGGTTTTTAATCAGTCCGTACTTAACAGCATTCTGGTTGACGGCGGCAATATCGGAGACAGCTTTGCTATTTATTCTTTGACCGTTCCCGGTGGAGAAGAGTTTTATCCGGATACTGGCGTTCGCCTGTTTGCGGATATACAGGGCTCCGATGGTTATCTGGCCGCAGACTATGGGGTTTTCTCTTCTCTTGGTGATGCACAGGGGGAGATCAGCCCCCTGTTTTCCGACACGAATCTCTTTCTTGAAACTCCCTTTCTTCTGTTGAGTGGCACGCTGTCTGAGCTCAACGCGTCCCTGTCGACCCTGATTTATCAGGGGCACCCGGACTTTTCCGGTGCGGATACCCTGAATATTTTTGTTGACGATCAGGGTAATTCAGGAGGTACGACTGAACCCCCGAGTCTGTCGATACCGATCACCGTCGATCCGGTCAATGATGCGCCGATTCCTGATTTTGAAACTTTCGCTGTCAGTTCCGGCGGCTCCGCAACGGAACTGGATCTGAAAGACGGTGCCAATCTTCTGGATGGAGACTTTGATCCGGATGGGGATACCCTCTCGGTGATCGCTATTTCAGGAGGTTCTACCCCTCATGGTTCAGTAACCTTGAATACTGATGGTACGTTCAGCTATACACATAGCGGGGACCCTACACTGACCGATTCCTTTACCTACCAGGTGACTGACGGAAGTGCGACAGTGACAAGTACGGTATTCATCACGGTTAGTA
>CBFIJB010000023.1:0-46141 GCA_965662805.1 Candidatus Azotimanducaceae bacterium
GAGGGACCTAAAAGCGGTCGATGGGTAAAGCCGCCTGGTAGACGACCATAAAGAGCCCTCAGCGTTACTCAACTAGATCGAAAGGGACCTAAAAGCGGTCGATGGGTAAAGCCGCCTGGTAGACGGCCATAAAGAGCCCTCAGCGTTACCCGACTAGATCGAGAGGGACCTAAAAGCGGTCGATGGGTAAAGCCGCCTGGTAGACGACCATAAAGAGCCCTCAGCGTTACTCAACTAGAATGTTGACGGCAACTGCCGGATCGAATGCCTTGGATGCACCTGATGAGCCAAGACCTCGCAGTGCTATTGCTGCACCTCGCGGCGTGGTGTTCATGCGATCGACAATCAATCCTGGCACCATGCTTTCAATATCTTCAAGATCGCGTTTAAAACCGGATTCAAGCTCGTCTTTGGTCAGAACGGTGACAGAGTGTGGTGTCCATTGAACATCCCTTTCCTCTTTCAGGAAGTGGGTTGTCGCGTTGCCCAGCGATTCAGTTGAGTCCTGCCCGGACACTGGGAGACAGATGCACGCAGCCAGCAGTGCAGGGGTTATTCTCAGTTTCAAGATACTTCTCAGATTGTAGAGGGACCTGGGTGCGGATTTGTTCTAAAGCCCATGGTAGGCTGGTTCCAGAGAAAATCAACATCCGAAGAGGGGTAGCGGTAGCCGTGACAGACGCCTCGGGCCAGAAAACCGAACCGAAAACAGGCTTGTTTTATCGCAAGTCTTCAAATGATTATGTCGTGCTCTGGCAGGGCCGTGAGATCTGCAGATATACCTCCATGGAAGCTTTTGTCGCGGCTCATGCAGATGGAATTGATTCTCTTGAAGCCAATCAGGCCGAATTGCTCGCCAGTTTTTACAAAAGCCCCTGAATCGCATCTTTCCGATACTATAGAAAAGCAAATACTTTACTTAATAGAAGGGGAGGAAACCAGACCATGGATCAGGCTGTCCTGCATCAACTCCTGCGCGAGGGCACGAAGTACGCGCCCCGTTATCGGCCGGTGGACAACAGCGATCATCTGCCGATGACGCTGGCCGCCATGTATGGTTTGGGCGCTGATGAGCAGGTTCTGATTGAATTTCGTGAATCCTACGCGAAACGGCTTCACCTTTGGGAACCTGCGGAACCTGTGCAGAATTGGCAATCTTCTTTTGGCGAGCGCGATGCGTATCCTGCTTTACTGCAGTACTTCACGCGGCAACTTGAAGCTTGTGGTGTGGATGCCATCCTGGATGAAGTCCTGCCCAAAACACTGCCTGGCATTGCGCTTGACGCGTTTCATCCCATCATTCGACTCGGTTACGGTATTCAGTTTGAATCGCTTGAGGAGATGGCCGCCGGTCTGGCTTACATGGTGTCGTCACATAGTGATATACCCGTGGACCTGACACCGATCAGTCTTCGTGATGCCATTGAAACTCAGGCCAGCAGCGGGGCGCTTGAATTTTCAACAAACCGCTTCAGTGAGTCGTTGCAGGAACTGGTGTTACAGCAGCGATATCCTTCAGGCAGTGCTGACGGACTTCCCGAATTGGCGAGTGCAGCTCTCGACCTTTACCTTGCGACACGAAACTTTTTTGCGCTGCATCTGGTAACGTCAAACCAGGCTTTGAGATGTGCGGTGACATTCGAGACTGAATCATTGGCGGTGGCCTCCATGACAGGCGCCATGCTTGCCTCTCATCTGGTGCTTCAGAGCCCGGGGGTGGGTAAGCCCATGGCCGCGCCTCAGCAACTGGACCCTGAGCATGCGTTTAAATATGTTTACACCTGCCTGGCTGAGTATCGGACATATGGTGATCCGAGATACGTGGACGAAATCAGAGCGTTTCGTGATGCTGACCTGGTGCCGGATTGGGTTGCTACTGATCTACTCAACCACACCGATTGAGATCGTATCCTCGTCTGTTTTTACGGGATAAGTTTTTACTCCCTCATAAGCTGGTGGTGCCAGTGCTTCTCCCGTTTTCAGATTGAATTCCGCACCGTGATACGGGCACGTGATACATCCTTGTTGGATGGTGCCACCTTCCAGTGCGTAGTCTTCATGTGAACACAGATAAGCGATGGCGTAGTAGTCTTCACCTTCCTGGCAGAGAAGAATCTCCTCGCCGTTCAGTTCGATATGCATCTGTCCAGTCGCCTCCAGTTCAGATTTGGCGGCAACCACATAGTAGGTCTCAGTCATGGTGTTATTAGCTCCATGGTGTTATTAAATCATGGTTCCCGCTTCCCGTTGAGGTTTTACTTACCATGCGCTTCGGTTAATGTATCGAGCGAGTTAACTCCTTTGAACCTCGATGGAACGTCGTTTCGCTGAACAGGTCATTCGTTTTCGCTGGTTCATTATCGTGGCCACGTTCATCGCCTGTGCTGGTCTCGGTTATGGTGCCCAGTTTCTCTCTATCTCCTCTGAACCACGGGACAACTTCGGTCCGGAAAACCCCCAGCTGAAAGCATTTGAAGATCTCGAGGAAACCTTTTCTCGTGTTGAAAACCTATTCTTCGCAATCGCGCCTAAAGAAGGTGACATTTTTACTCGGGAAACCCTGGCGGTTATCGAAGATCTCACTGAGGAAGCCTGGGCCACAGACTATGTGAATCGGGTCGATTCAATCACCAACTATCAGCATACGGCGGTTGATGAGGACGACCTGCTGGTGAATAACCTGGTTGAGTTTCCCGAGGATCTCTCGGACGCAGAACTCATGAAGATCAGGGAGATAGCGTTGTCAGAACCTCTGGTGGTCAATCGACTGGTTTCGGCGGACGGTAGGGTCGCCGGAGTTAATATTGATTTGCAGATTGATCAGGTTGATGGGGTCAAGGGACAGGCTACTGTCGATAAGGCCCGCTGGGCATGGGCCAGGAAGGCGGAGCTTAATGAGGCGTATCCGTGGCTGGATGTTTATGTAACCGGTGCTGTGATTATCGGCGCCAGTTTTTCGGAAGTTGCGGTTAGAGATCTGAAACTGCAGACACCGCTGATGTATCTGTTTGTCATTGTTCTGATGGGTTTGCTTTTGCGAGCGGTCTCTGGTGTCACCGCGATTGTCGTGACCACCTTCCTGACGATTGTCGCGGGAATGGGAGCAGCGGGGTGGCATGGCATTCAGCTAACGGCCCAGTCAACCACGATTCCGGTGATTATTCTCACCGTAGTTATTGCGCACGGTATACATCTGATGGTGTCCTACTATCAGGATCTCAGAGCCGGTGTGTCCAAGTACGATGCCATCATCGACGCGATTGAAATTAACGTCCGGCCGGTATTGCTCACCAGTGTTTCTACAGCGATAGGTTTTTTCAGCCTCAATGTGCTCGCCGATGTGCCGCCGATTCAACAGATAGGGAACGTCGTGGGTGTCACCGTTTGTATTGCGCTGGTCACTTCTCTGACTTTTCTCCCGGCGCTGGCTTACGTTTTGCCGAATCGTGTAGGGCCGGGAGTGTCCTATACCTCGAATGTCATGGGCAGTTTTGCAGAGTGGGTTATCGCCAGGCGTGATCCGCTGTTGGTCTCGATGATCATCGTGGCGATTGGTCTGATGTCACTGGCGCCTCTGAATGTAATCAGCGATCAGTTCAGCAAGTACTTTTCCGAAACGACGCCGATCAGGTCTGATACAGATTTTACTGACCAGAATCTGGGTGGTCTTTATCGCATTGAATACTCACTGGATACCGGTGAGGCTCAGGGTATCTCCAATCCTGAATACCTGAAGACGATTGACGCCTTTGCTGAATGGTTTCGAGAGCAGCAACACGTCTCCCACGTCAATACCTACACAGACATCGTTAAACAGCTGAATCAGCGTCTGCATGGTGATAATGAGTCATACTACAAGATCCCGGAATCTCAGGCGCTGGCTGCTCAGTATCTACTGCTCTATGAATTGTCGTTGCCGCTGGGACTTGATCTGACGAACATGCTGAGCTTTGACAAAGCGGCTTCCCGTTTCATTGTTTCTGTTCCAAGCCTGAACACTCAGCAGTTCGTGGAACTTCAGAGCAAGGGCAGAGCCTGGCTTGCTGAACATGCGCCGGCCATGGTGCAGGAGGGTTCTTCGCTGTCGCTGATGTTCACGCACATTGGTATTCGCAGTATGCTCGGCGGTATCAAGGGAGCATTCATCGCGCTGGTGCTGATCGCGCTGGTTCTTATGTTTTCGTTTCGTTCATTCAAAATGGGAATGATCAGTGTTGTCCCCAACTTGTTGCCTGGGGCAGCAGGCTTTGGAGTCTGGTATCTGCTATCGGGGGAGATAGGCATGTCCCTTGCCATGGTGCTGGGTATCACGATGGGTATTGTTGTCGATGATACGGTACATTTCCTGAGCAAGTACCTTCGCGCTCGCCAGAACCGCTCTGCTGAAGATGCCGTTCGCTATGCGTTTCGAAACGTCGGCGTTGCCCTCTGGATCACGACATTCATTCTTATTGTCGGGTTTTCCATACTGGCTACCTCCGATTTCAAGATGAATAATGATATGGGCATTATGGTGAGCATCATCATCGGCATTGCCCTGATCTTTGACTTCCTGTTGCTGCCGCCGCTACTTATCAAGCTGGATCGCTGGATCCACCCGGAAGATTATCTGCAGGTTGATCAACCCCGAGCAGCGTAGATTCACACGGATTACTTCCAGGCCGTTTACTTCCAGGCCGTTTACTTCCAGGCGAAGAGCGGCTGGTCATAGTGCAGGACTCTCGTGTCCTGTCCACGCAGGGCAACTTCCCGGAACTGGTACAACATGGCGGCAGTTGGTGCATAGATCACATCGTCCAGGTAGTTCATGGACAATACTTCCCGGTCACTCTGGGGAATGCGCTCAAGATTCGGTGAATCTTTTCGCGCCAGTTCTGTAAAGGTGAAGGCGTGAATAGAGGCCACCTCGTCAGGATTAGGCTTCAATTCCTGCTCTACGACATCCGCCCAAACGACCACAGGCGTGATGACGTAGCCGGACCGCGTGATGTAGTCATCCAGGCAGCCAAGTATGTGATCTTCGTTAAGTTCCAGGTTGATCTCTTCATGCAGTTCGCGCAATGCTGCCTGTGTTGCGGTTTCTCCCTGATCTACTCGCCCACCTGGCATGGCCCACTGACCGCTGTGTTCTTTCAGTCGAGGTGAGCGTCTGGTGACGATGACCGAGGCCTCGCCTCGTGATCCATAATGGTGATCGTGACGGCGGCATGTCGATGTTCGTCCAGAGACTGGCGTTCGTCCGCAAAAATGGTGACGTTCTGTAGAACCTGTTGCCGGGTTTCTGGGGTGTACTGGTAGTGGCTTAGCGGTTGCATGACTGTCCGGTTATGGGGATCAAAATGATCGGCTCATACCTTCTGTTCTGAAGCATCTGAATGACCATATCCATGATAGTCATAGTAGTCCTGATACTTGGAGGAGTGGTGTGCTGCATTGAAGTCGATCTGGTTCACCACAACCCCGGCGATATCCACATCAATGTTCTTAAACCTGTTCAGGCAGTTGCGTATCAGCGGTACCGGTACGTGATCACTCTTTGTGACGAAGACGATGGAATCAGCCAGTGTCGCGATAACATAGGCATCGCTGACCGATATGCAGGGAGGGGTGCCTATGATAATCGTGTCGTAGCTGGCAGACATCTCATCCAGCAGTTCTCGAAACTGGTTTGATGCCAGAAGTTCCAGCGGCCTGACGGTTCGTGAACCGGAGTAGAGCACATCCATTTCTGCTTCCGGATGACGCTGGATCGCTTCCCCCAGGGTTGTTGTGCCAGCGATGACATCTGACAACCCCCGGTTGTTTGTGATGGCTGTCATTCAAAATGCGCTCCAGCGATGGCTTGCGCAGATCACCATCAATCAAAATCACTCTGGAGGTATGCCCGATTGCTGCCGATAGACTCAGTGCGACCGATGTCTTGCCCTCTGAAGGCTGACTGGATGTCACCATCAGGCGGATGGTGCCTTCAGTTTGCAGTGTACTTAAACTGATGGCGGTTCTGATGGTCCGCAATGCTTCAGAAAATCGGGATTCAGGGTTTTCCAGGTATTCAAACAGAGTGAGGCCATCGGCCTTTGTTTTGCTATCGATGAGTGGCAGGTAACCGAGTACCGGCATGCCCAGTTTCTTCTCAACATCCTCGGCATTGGCGATTGTGTTGCTCGATAGCTCGACCAGCAGGCCGACACCAACCGCAAAGCCCAGACTCAGAACGAGCGCCATTATTCCCGCTCGTGACAGTGAGGTCCGCTGTCCGATCTTCGGAACCACCGCAGGGTCGGCAATCCAGATATTGTCATTGCGTACAGGGCCCGATGCGCCGTCCCGATTAAGCCGCTCAAGGAAGATCGCATAAATCTCTCGTTTGGTTTCCACATCCTGTTCAAGATCGTTCAGCTGGAACTCTTTTCTTCCCAGTTGCTGACGTTTGCTGCGCGCTTCCTCAAGAGTCTCCTGGGCGGTACGCTCGATCTTCTGGGTAAGTTCAAACTCAGATTTGATGCCGGCGATGATTTCAGAGACCTGTTCATCACGAGCGTTCCTTGCTGACTCGATCTCTGACGTCAGCGCAATCATGGTGTTGTGGCGGCTGCCGCATCGTTTGCTCAACTCGCTCTTGCGACGCTCCAGGCTGAAGAGCTCCGATTGTATTTCTTCCATCTTCCGATGGTTCGCAAAGGCGGGGATGTTCTCCCAACCTCGATTGTTGGTTCCCAGAGCCTGAATCTGTCGAAAGACGTTTTCCTGCCGAAGGCGCGTCTCTCTTGCCTTGAAATATCTGTTGGACAAAGCGCTCAGTTCCTCATGGACTTCGGTGACCCCGGAACCTCTTTCGATAATGTCTTCTGCCTCCCGGTAGTCCTGGAGCCTGTCTTCAGCAATACGGAGGTCCTCTCTGAGCGCCGTCAGTCGGTCTGTCAGAAACTGCTGGCTCTGTCTCGCATTCTCGATTTTGTTCTCAAAGATCATGGCCATGTATTCCTCTGCGATCGCGTTGGCGGTGTCCGCAGCCATGTGAGGGTCCGCCATGCGAACCGTAATATTCATCAGATTGGAATATTCACGATTGGGTGGTTTGGCGATACTGATCAACGAAGCCAGCTCACCGGCGGCGCTGCGTATCTGATCATCGTCCGGCGCCATGGGGGTGACCGGTTCATCCGTCAGACCATCCATCCATGTGCGCAACTGGTTTGCGAGACTGGCATCGAACGAAGCCGGTGTCATTGTGCCCCTTTTGTGAAGCTCCAGCACTTCGACAACGCGACGCATGAGCTTCTTGCTTTGCAGTATCCCTATCTGCGTATCCTGGAACTTGTCTTCATCACGCCAGTAGAACTGATCGTAGCTGAATACGCCCATATCCTCCGGTGCGATATGCATGGTCACCGTTGAGACGTACACCGGTGCCTGTGACTGAACGTATAGAACCGAGGCGACAACACAGAGCGCGCAGAAAACGGCAATCAGCCGAATAGAAACAGGCGTTTACGCACCTGATCCTCAAAGGTTGCAGATCGATAGTGTTGCGTGAAGATGACATCAAAGATGCCTGAATCTTCTAGCCCCATGCTTTACAGTTTCAGGTTAAGTTCGACCTGTTTTTCGGGTCCGACTCGGGCACGCCGATGCGCAACCCACTCGGATCTGGTCAGGTCATCTCTGGGTGAGCGGACACTGTTGTAGAGAGAAAGATAGGTTTCAATATCGCCATTACCCCAGGCGCGGGCCCAGCGGCTCAGGAATTCCTTGACCTCAGGCGCGTGGCATTGTAGTAATTCTTCTGTCGTTCCCGTACAGGCACTTGCGCCGAATGCAGGGCTGCTTAAGCAAAAGAACAGAGCCAGAATAAGCGGTTTAAGCATCAGGCGGTTCGCAAATCCGGAAGCTGGTACCGGGCCTCGTCGAGCTGAGCGCGAATCGTTTTCTTGTCGATCTTGCCGGTGGATGTGAGAGGTATTTCTTCAACGAACAAGACGTCATCCGGAAGCTGCCACTTGGCGAACAGTTCCGAGCAGTGTTCCAGAATCAGCTCACGGGTCACGTTGGAGCCTTCAACCAGAATGACCATCGCGACAGGTCGCTCATCCCATTTAGGGTGGGGTTGCGCCACCACAGCTGCCTGCTGCACGCCATCCAGAGCGACGATGTGGTTTTCAAGGTCGACGGAGGATATCCACTCGCCGCCGGATTTAATCAGATCCTTCGAGCGGTCTGCGATGATCAGATATTCCTCGGAATCGATCTTTGCGACATCGCCAGTGACAAGCCAGCCGTCATGGAATTTTTCCGGTTGTGGGTCATTATAGTATTCGGCGCAGATCCACGGGCCACGAATTAACAATTCACCAACCGCTTCACCATCATGTGGCAGCGGTTGCCATTCTTCGTCGACGATCTCAATTTCCAGTCCCGGCATCAGCAGGCCAGCCTTACCGATATTTTCGAACTGCTGCTCCTCGGTGAGGTTCACGTGAGAGCGCTTTGCAACCTTGCGCGACAGAGTGCCAAGCGGGTTGGTTTCCGTCATACCCCAGCCCTGGACCATTTCTACATCCAGCTGCTCTGCATACCAGCGCATCAGGGAGATGGGTGGCGCACTGCCGCCACAGGTCAGACGTGAAAGTTTGCTCAGGTCGTATTTGTCCGGAGATTCTTCAATGAGCGCTTTGACACCCTGCCAGATTGTGGGTACTCCTGCAGAGATAGTGACTTCCTCTTCTGCCATCAGGGATACCAGTCGTGTTGGATCCATGAATCTGTGGGGCATGACCTGTTTACAACCAAGCATGGAGGCCGTGAAAGGCAATCCCCAACCCATGGCATGAAACATGGGCACGATGCCGCAGACGGCATCCAGGGCAGACAGGCTCATTGAGTCCGTCATTGCCTGGGTGATCGTGTGCAGGTAAGTCGATCGGTTGGTGTACATGACGCCTTTGGGTTTGCCGGTAGTGCCGCTGGTGTAGCACAGGCCCATGGGCGCATTCTCATCAATTTCCGGCCAGCTGACTTCAGATGACTCGCTGCCGATAAATTCTTCATAGTCCACCTGGTTGGGGAACGCTGTCTCTCCCCCTTCACCATGTCGTGATATGACGAGCAGTTCCACAGTGGGGATTTTATCCAGAATCGGTTCCAGGAGCGGCAACAGGTCTTCATCCGCGAAGATAACCCTGTCCTGGGCGTGATTAATGATGTACTCCAGGTCTGCGGGACTCAGGCGGATATTCAGCGTATGCAGGACACAGCCCATGGAGGGGATTGCCTGGTAGAGTTCCAGATGTCGATAGTTATTCCACATGAAGCTGGCTACTCGATCGCCGACCTGTATGCCATGTCGTGTCAGGGCATTCGCCAGTTGAGCAGCACGGTTGGCTGTTGCTTCCAGTGTCTGGCGGTGTGTTCCCTCGGTCTGGAGTGTCACGATTTCGATATCAGGATCAAGTCGCGCACCCCGACCCAGTATTCTTGACATTAACAGGGGCGTTTGTTGCATGGTCATAATCGTGATTCCTGAATTCGAAGTTGTGCCTGAGGCAGCGCAAAGGATAATGAAATCCCCTCTCGAAGCAAGTAGTCAGCAAAAGACTACACTGGCAGCCGACGTTATATGTAATTGAATTGTAAAGAGAAAGTGATTCAGCCTGGTGGTTTAGATCAGGTGGTTCATATCCGTCGGCGGCGATGGTTGACCCAGGTTTCGAATGTGAAAATCGCGAGAGCAATCCAGATACAGATAAAGGTGACTGCTCGGCCCGGGCCAAAGTCTTCGCCATAGACGAGAACTGCCAGGGCCAGAGAGATCGATGGCGCCAGATATTGAAACATGCCTATGGCTGTCAGCGACAGTCGTTTCACGGCGGCGGCAAAGCAGAGTAACGGGAAGGAGGTGACGAAGCCGCCCAGCATCAGCAGGAGATCTGTCTGCAGGTCCTGGCCAAAGGTCAGTTGGTCCTGCCAGCCGCTCCACAGGATAAAAGCCATGGCAAATGGTACGACCAGCATGGTCTCGATGGCCAGCCCGCCGATAGCATGCAGCCCAAGGTTTTTGCGAAACAGTCCGTAGAACCCGAAACTGAAAGCAAGGGTCAGCGCTATCCACGGGATTCTTCCGAATATGATCAGTTGGCTGATGATGCCAATGGCTGCGATGGCGACGGCGATCCATTGCAGTGGACGCAGGTATTCACGAAGGAAAATGACGCCAAGAAAAACACTCACCAGCGGGTTGATGAAATAACCCAGCGCGGTTTCCGCGATATTCTGATTTACAACTGCGTAAATGAAGACCAGCCAGTTAGTCGCGAGCAGTACTGATGTCAGTAGCAGTTTGGGTATCAGTCTGAGGGGTATTCGAAGTTCGTGCAGCTGCCTGGTCCAGATCAGAATGCCGAGCAGCAGTATCAGGGCCCAGATGACACGGTGGCTCAAAATCTCCCAGGGTGATACGTGATCCACCCATTTGAAGTAGATGGGCACCACCCCCCAGAAAGTATAGGCGGTCATAGCGTAGTAAACACCGTGCCGGGTGACGCTGTCTGAGTTCAATCCCTGTGAAGTAATTGTGGTTACTCGACTTTCTGATTAAGTTGATCTCTATACCTTTCGGGGCTTACTCAACAGGAGGCATCCATGAAACAATTCTTTTTGCTGGCTGCAGTGGCGGGCGCCATTATTCCCTATGTCTTTTTCCTGGACTTCTTTGTCGAAGAGGGCCTGGTTATAACATCTTTCGTGGCGGCGCTTTTTTCCAACGGTGCAGCTGGAGGTTTCACCGCTGATCTTCTCATCTCGAGCGTCACATTTTGGGTGTATCTGATCTGGCAGCGAACAGAGCGAATCTGGCTGTTTGTTCTTCTCAACCTGACTATCGGGCTGAGTTGTGCCTTGCCGCTTTACTTCTATTTTCAGGCGGCGTCGCAGGATTCTACTGCGGCACCTTCTCAATGATAACCGCAGTACCCGTCGCGCTGACCATCATCATGCCGTTAGTCTGACCAAAGCTTTCATAGTCTATGTCAACACCGACAACGGCGTTGGCACCCAGTTCCTCGGCCCAGTCCTCTAACTCGGCCAGCGCAATCTCGCGCGCCTTTCCAAGTTCCCGTTCGTAGGATGCGGACCTTCCGCCGACAACATCTCTGACGGAGGCGAATATATCTCTGAAGATATTGGCACCCAGAATGGCTTCTCCGGTTATGACGCCGAGGTATTGCTTAATCCGGGCACCCTCAACTGTTGGGGTCGTTGTGATAATCATGAAAATTCTGCGCTTGTGATGTGATTCCTGTTGAGATGATCGGGGTTTAGTTTTTTACGATCAGGATTTCTCCCGATGCGTTAACGGGCCGTTTGAGAAACTTCTCGACGAGTTCAACCTTCTCAAGCTTTTCCTGACACTTGGCAGCCAGATCATTAAAGGGCGGACGGCAGGGGTCGGAAATCAGAACTTGTTTCACACCGGCTTTCTTCGCGCGGCCCATCAGATTGAACAGTTGCCGTGTCATGTCATCCCAAAAGCAGATATCCGCTCCGAGAATGACATCAAAGTCTTTCAGGTATTCCACCGTCAGTTGATTGAACGTCTTTTTCTCACCGGTCATTTTGGTCTTGTTCACGTCGGCATGCAGCTGCAGATAAGGCAGCACATTCTCATCTGCGTCGATACCGTGGACCTTATTCCCAAACTGTTTGGCGCAGTAAAGCCCGAGCAGTCCCCAGCCACAACCGATCTCCAGTACCCGTGATTTCTTAGGCAATGGGTTGTTTTTCAGATGGTTCATGATCAGGTAGCTGGAATTCCAGAATTTGTTGCCATGGATTTCCGCAACATATCCCTCTCTTTTCAGCTGGCGAACACTTGGATGGTTTGCGTTCAGGATTTTCAGACCAAATGCCTGACGTTGGGTTTTTGATGCCATAGATATACTTCTTCAGGTGGTTGCTTCGGGAGCGAGTCATTTTCTCAGGGCGAGTTTATCAGTCGGTGGAACCAATTTCTGCCGGCATGTACGAGTCTCTGTCGCGCTGGTAGTTAAAAAAGGACTGATTGGCATTTCGATTGATCAACGGGCGCTGGTACATGGGGTGGTGCAGAGATCGAACTTCATGCTCGATTTCAAACAACGGTTCCCCTGATTCGGGGTCTATGATTGTCTGAAAGCGATACTGATTCTCGTCGCTTTCTTCTGTGATAAGACCGTGCTTTAGCAGGTATTCATGTGGACCCGAGAAGTTCGAGACATAAACAGCCATGTGGTGACCATCATAATCCGGAAGGGGGCGGCGCACCTCCTTGAACCTTAGTATCTGTTCCAGACCGATAAACACCTCGCTTTGTGTCTGCGCCTTGTTCATGCTGGTTCTGCAAGCCATTACGTTCTGATAAAACCTGCCGATGCCGGCCGCGGTTCCTGGCGGCACATGAAATTCGACGTAGGGAATCCCAAGCTGCATTTTCCCGAAACCGCCAGGGTGATGGGCGCGGATCTGATTTCCCCAGGGGCAGGTGATATCTGTGAATGTCTTTTTCAACGTGTAATCGAATGCCGTCTGATCGAGTCGTTTTTCCATCTGCCCCAGTCGGGTGTTCAGGGCTGCCAGATCCGGCACCACAATGCCTATCTGTCCGCGAAGAACCTGTGGCTTCGCTGTGGGCAGGTGGAACTGTTGTCTGCCGGCATTGACCCAGACGTTGTAGGGACCCCAGTCGATATAGGGGTCGCGGGTAAACCCCAGGACATTGACATAGAAAAAGGTGGCAAGTGCCTGATCCGGTACAGTGACGTTCACATGTTCCATGGCAATGATGTTGCCGACGTCCACAGCAGCACGATTGAACGATCTTTTGGCCATTAGTTCTCTTCCACAGTGGTCAGGGCTGCTAAAATGGACCAATTGTTCCTGTTCTGTCAAAACTTGATTCGAAGTGAGCCTATGATGCAACTACCCAGATCCATACTCACCGCCTTATTGCTGACGGGTGTGACGATGCCGTGGGTGCCTGTCGCCATGGCCAAACAGTTCCAACTTGATGCGAGCAGTCGCACAAAGCTCGGTCTTGTCGTCTACAACAATAACCTGGCTGTTGTCGAAGACCACCGGACCTATCAGCTCCCGGAAGGTGAACTTGAAGTGCATCTGTCTGATGTGGCCATGACGGTCCTGCCTCCCACGGTATCACTGAAAGCGGCGGATGGCGGTTTCGTCGCAGTCCAGCAGAACTATCGCTTCGATCTGCTGAACAGGCAGACGCTGCTGGAGCGATTTCTGGGTAGAAAGCTGAAGTACAGTCGTTTCCTTTTGCGGGATGAAGGATATGAGAAGGTGTTGCGTGAAGGAATTCTGCTCTCCATTAATCCGGAGATTGTTCAGTTCGGTGATGTGATCGAGGTCGAACCTGAAGGTACCATTTCGTTGCCCTATCTGCCGGAGGGTCTGCAGACATCGCCAACATTGGTTTTTCGGGGTGACAATGGTAAGACCGGCACCCAGGAGATCAGCGTGCGTTACCACGCCTCGGGCATGAGCTGGGAGGCGGATTATTCGCTGACGCTTCGGAAAAAAGCGGAACTCGATGGCTGGGTTACGCTCGATAACCAGAGCGGTACAGAGTTCGATATCCAGGACTTGAGACTGGTTGCCGGTGATTTGAATCGAATCGCAAGGCCTGCCCCGATGCTCATGCAGGAGCGGGCGGTCTCCATGGATTCAGCGGCGAGCGCGCCGATGCCAAAACAGATTCCCGTGGGCGACTACCATGCTTACGACTTTCCGGGCGAAGTTAACATCAAGAAGAACGTTCTGACTCAACTTCGGCTGATACACGTCGAGGATGTTTCGTTTGACCGGTATTACAAGCTGCGCGGCAATGCCAGTAACTATGGGGTTCAGTCGTTACAGCAGGTGACACCGGAAATCTGGATCAACTTTGAAAATACTGGTCGTAACAACCTTGATCAACCGCTGCCAGCGGGAAACTTGCGGGTTTACGAGGTAAAAGCAGGCAAGGAAACCTTTGTCGGTGAAAATCGAATAGGTCATACGCCGGCAGGCAGCTCAGTGGATCTGATGATCGGTCGAGCGTTTGATCTCTCGGCAACCAGAAAGCAAACCTCGTTTCGCAGGCTCGGTGATCGTTCGGTTCAGGTGGCTTATGAGATAGAAGTGGAGAACGCGGGTGAGTCCAAAGCATCCGTGACGCTCGAAGAGAAAATTCGAGGCGATTGGGAGCTGGTAGGGCAGAGCCAGAAAGGCCGGAAAGTAGACAGTACAACCTATGAATTTGACCTTAGAGTGCCTTCGAAGGGTAAGGCGAGCGTTAACTACGAATTACGCATCAGCTGGTAGCCGGAAATTTACAATGCCCGGAAGTCATTCAGGCCGACAAAAGTGCCGCCATTTCTGGCGCAAAGTTCCCGCATCAGAATTGAAAATTTGATCCCGGTTTCCTGATAGCGCGGCGGAAGGGCGAACAGGACGGGGAAGCCAACACCATGAATTCTTACCAGGCGCTCGCCCTTCGCATTGGCTCGATTGATCCGATCTACGGTCTCCACCACGCGCTGAATTGAGCGCCCGCTGAATTCGTCGCCAAACACATACAGGCTGATTTTTCGTCCAGGTCGATAGTAGGTGCTGATCGCCTTGGTAATACCTTCGACAGGGGATGAGTTGGAAAATACGTTCCAGGATCTCAGGCGATCAATGATGGCTCGTCGCCGGGCATCAGTATCCGGTATCCATGCACCGGCATACTGGGTGAACATATAGTTGCCCATATCGTTCATCACCTGGATGCCTTTAAGTCTCGGATAAACTTCCAGTGTTTCGGCGACCTTCTGCAGAACCAGTGGCCAGGCATAGTTATACATACTGCCGCTGGTGTCGATGATGAAAATCACATACTCGCTGTCTACAGGAATACCGCCGATTTTGTCGTCATCTGCCGCTCGTTTGTAGTCTGCAAGCAGTGTTTCCATCTCGTCTGTCAAAGACTGTTTCGCTTCTGCCAGCTGGCCTTCGATTTCTGTGGATATCCGAGTTTTGTCGAGCGTCTTTTTGTGTTCCGCCTGCAGTGCTGATAACTCCGCTTTGAGTTTTGCCAGCCTGACAATCTGATCCTCCTGCTGATCCTCGCGGCGGATCATGTTTCGGTTCAGGTCTCGCGCCTCTCCGCGGAGATCAAAGAGGTCCTGCTGCAGGTCAGCGAGATAACCTTCGAGATTGGTGATCGTGTCCTCAATGACGACTGGTTCAAAAACCTTGGTCAGGACAAGCAGTAGTATGATCGCGCCAAAGCCACAGCTGATGACGTCCAGGAACGAAAGGCTGACACCTTCGATTTCACGCCGGGACATCTTCATGGCCAGTCCTCCGGCGGAGAGAGGAAGGAGCCGCCTGTGATCTGTGCCAGCCGCCAGTAAGACGGTGCGGCGATGGGGTCGCCTTCCATTGGGAACAGGATGACATTCACCGGACTGGCGTTTGGCAGAAGTTCCAGGCTGCTTGTAAACAGATTCACCCGGTCGCGGGATTCAATCACGCTCCTGCGTGGTGCTTCTATGCCCATGGTCGGCAGGCTGTCGACGATAAGGAAAATATTATCAGGCTGGGGCTCCAGGTTGCGGGCCAGTGTAAAGGCGTTATGCAGTGATGTTCCCCCGGCTGGCACTGTCTCGCTGATAGCCTCGACGACGCCATCGGTATCTGTTCGTTCAGCGGCACGTAACCAGTCACTTTCGGTGCCTTCCAGTGCCGGTTGCGTTTCAGCATTGAATGTAAACAGCTGAAAATTGGCATCCTTGGGCATGTTGGCGGTAATCCACTCAACGGTGGCGATGGCCCGTTGCCACTTAGGCGAGGCCAGTTTTTCTTCCTCTGATAGATTGCGTCGGCGGATCACGTTTACGATTGTGTTGTCGAGCATGCTTGCGGACGCATCAAGCAGGATCAGAATGTGCTGGCCACCTACTTTCATACCGGTGAGATATTGTCGATCGCCTTCACCGACCACAGTGCGAAGGGCGGTGCCTGCAGTTTCGTCTGCGGAAACGGCGCCTTCGAGATTGGCGGCCTCCAGCTCCAGTTCCTTAAGTTCGGATTTCAGTTCCTCAATGCTTTCATCCTTGCTTGCGCCATCTTCAACTAAAAGTGCGAGTTCTGCTTCCAGTGATTTGATGGTCTCGATGAGTTGTATCGCCATTTCTTCCGTGGTGACAACCTCGTCATCCTGTTCGTCCGCGCTATTGCGCAACACAATCAGGTTTTCCCTGGCATCCTCAACCTGTTCTTCATAGCGTTTGATCTCAGCAAGCAGCTGCGCGTTGATTTCCTGACTGGTGGTCTCGGTCGCGTGATTGATGATGATATAAATAAGGATAACGGCGCCGAAGCCACAGGACATGATGTCCAGGAAAGACAGGCTGAAAACATTGAACTCCCGTCTTTTAGCCATCGCCGGAGACCGAAATCACCGTCATGGACTGGTCGGCGATCGTGATGACATCTCCAGGATTGATGGTCGCCGACACATTGGGATTTGCACCGTTGAGTTGCACTTTGCTGTCCTTGACGACTTCAAGAACCAGCTCACCGTTGCGCCGGTAAAGTGTGCAGACAGGATCGTCGCTGTTCCTCGGTCCCGCACTCAAGTCTTCGCTGAGTTTGAGTCCTGTACCTATTGCGAAGGCACGATGTTGCCAGAGCAGATGGGTAGCTTCAATTTCTGCAGGTAAGGAGGTGACTGGTGCCTGTTCTCGGCCTGTGCTGATCTGTAAGACATGTTGGACCGGCCCATCTCCGCTGACGATTTCTTCACGGTGCACAGTGGTAGAACCGATGGCTTTTAGTTCGGCGAGATCGAATATTTCGACGTTATTGATCAGGCCGAGTGAACTTTTCAACCCAGGAAATCCTGCGAATCGGTGTGATACGAGCAGCGTGGCCGTTTCTCCGGCAGGGACTTCGCTTCTGATCGCCTGTACAACCTGCGGATAGATGGTTGCACATGCTTTAAGCAGGCTGTCATTCGAAATTGAAACCGAGTGTTCGGTTTCCCCGGTGTTGAGTGCAATAGTATGTGAATTCTGCTCACCGAGAGAAGCTATCCAGTCAGGCAGTCGGTTAAAGAGCTGCTGTTCCGTATCTGCGTTATGCATTGGGTCAAAACGGGTGGTCTGTATAAACTGCTCTGCGATGATGTTGGACCATCGATCCAGCAGCGTGAACAGTCCACTTTCGATGACAGTCCTGACTTCCCGACGAGCAAGTGTGCCGGTATTGCTGATGCTGGTGAGAGTGATGCTGTGCAGGTGGATATCCAGGTGCAGAACGGTTTTTCTGAGGGGCAGATCTGCTGCCTGGACAATAGAGTTGTCGACAATACCCCTTACGGGGATGCCGGCTTCCTGGGACATACCGAGTAAAAGGCCGAGGTTATCGTTGCCATAGTAACCTGGGACGACAAAAACCGCCGCTTCCGCATCGCCTTGAATTGGTTGCCACAAGGATTCTATGTGAGCAAAGGCCAGGTCTGCATGATGGCGAACCTGGTTGTTGCCATTTGGCAGCGGGTTGACGTTCAACTGGCTCCAGAAGCGATTGTTGGTCCATCTTGGTAACAGCTTGGCATTCTGACTGGCCTGCTCTCCAACAAGCAGATGACTGCCGTCCAGCACCGCATAACCCGGGCTGGTTCTGACCAGATCACCATCGACAGAAACCTGGATGCCGGCATCGTTTATGTTAAATACAGCGATACTCACCGATCACTCCTCAGGTTGTCGTCAGATAACTCATGTCTGCAAATAGCGAACAAGTCGAACATCGCAATATTCCTCCGCATCCAGTGCCAGGCGTTCCTGGGCCAGCTGCAGCTGGTGCATCAGGAACATGATCACGATACTGATCAGCAGAGCCACGAAAGTAGAGTTAAATGCCACGCCCAGTGACTGGGTGACGCCGGCAATATCACCTTCCACGGCCTGGTGGGCCTGACCCAGTGCCTGCCCGATTCCGCGTACAGTGCCAAGAAATCCGATTGAGGGGATTGCCCAGGCGATATATCTGATCATGGAAAGCTCGGAATCAAGCCGCTCTGATTCGGATTCAACGATTGCTCGTATTGCGTTTGAAACATCCTGGATATTTCGGGTTGACCGGAAACGGTGCAGCGCCGTCAGCAGTGCTCGAGGCAGCAGGTAACCCTGTTGTTCCTCTGGCAGAGCCTGTATCGGTCTGGAGTATTCGCGGGTATCCTCTGGAAGAATGCTGGTGCCGGGGGTCAGCGGCACCAGATCGAGTTGCAGTATCTGTCGCTCCCTGACGTTCTGCCAGGCCTTGTATCCCATCAGTGACATGGCCCACAGCATCAGGATCAAACAGGTCTCCTGTTCAAAATCGCGGATAACCACATAGGCTGAACGTTCAGGAACATAATCAGGGTTCGCGCTCATCTCGACAGCCTGCTCTTCCAGTATCGCCGTCGCATTGGGGCGGATGATCGAAACGTAAATTGCGTGCACCAGAATGATCGCGATGATCAATGAGAACAGCTGGTAGATAAACTCGATAGGCAGTTGTTTGTTCATATCGTTCCTATATGTCTACTGGAAATGTTACCGCGTTGTCTGCGCTGATTTCTTCGCTGGGCTGAAAGTTTCTGAAGGCATCGCCCAGATCACGATTTCTCAGGTTATCAGCCTGCGGAGCAGCTTCTGTCTGTTGAGTGGCATCTGCTTGTTTCTCTTCTGGATTCGCCGCTGACGGTTCAGTATTCCCTTGGTTAACCGGCTCCTGTGTAGCAGGCTCGGCGATAACAGGGCAGGTGACTATCAGCAGTGTCAGAAACAGCAGTTTGGGCATGCCTTACTCCGCCTCTGCGAAACGCGCGATTCGGAAACCAACGTCGGGCCGCGGGTCCACTCCATAGTCCCGGAAGGTCCAGCGCAGTTCACTGAAGCGTCCGTGAGTGTAGTTCGATCCGCGAATCACGTAGTACTCTCCGTGTTCCGGGCCAGTTGGATCAACCAGAGGCTTGCGGTGCAGTTCAACAGAGTAGAGATCGGAGATCCATTCCGAGACATTCCCCGCAAGATCAAAGATGCCGTATCCGTTCGCCGTATAGGTGCCTGAAGGGGCCGGACCCCGGTAATTGTCGTTGTAACCTTTGATGCTGTACGGAACCATATTGTCAGCACTTTCATCAGCAAAGTTTCCGGAACCCGGAGGAGGTGGCATGTTATCACCCCAGGGGAATCGAACAGGTGCACCATCAGCATATCTGGCTGCCCAGGACCACTCTGCCTCTGTAGGCAGGCGGTAACCGGTGGTGACTGGTTTCTTTAGTCGCCACTTGCCGTCTTTTTGCTCATAGGCTGTCGGCAGACCGTCTTTTTCACTCAGCCAGTTACAGAACCTGACTGCCTTGTTCCAGGATACATTGACCACCGGTCGTTCAGGATCGCTCAGGAGGGCGCGTCCCAGAAGTCCGGAATCGTGTCCTGGATCAAACTCCATATAGGTCTCGTTGCTGATTTCCTTTTCACCCAGGTAAAAAGCCCTGGTCAGAACCACATCTTTTTCGACTTCATTGGATCTGCGTCCGGGTTCACGTCTGCCCGCGCCCATCTTAAACTCGCCCGGCAGGACGAACCGCAAAGTATCACCAAGACTGGTCTGGATCTGCTGCGGGATGGCAGACACACGTGCCTCTTCCTCCGTCTGCAGCACGATGTTCAGTTGCTGTGGCAGTCCTGGCTGAGGGATAACACGGGTTTCGTAAGGCGCATAGCCTTCGAGTTCGACGCGCAGCTTGTGGCTGCGGGCTGTGAGCTCCAGTATCTGATTAGCACTGCCACTGGCCTTGTCATTGACATAGAGGCTTGCACCTGCAGGAGAGACAGCGAGTTTCACCTGGCCGATGACAGGTTGCAGAGAGATGTTAAAGCTCTGGTCTTCATCGGGTTTTATCGACAGGCTGCGCTCAAAATTTCGATAACCCGCTTTGGTCGCCACCAACTGGTAGCTGTCACCTGGCGGCAGAGCCAGGGAAAGGGGTGTCTGACCATAGTATTTGCCCGAGATGGTGACGTTGACGCCCTGCGGCTGACTGTTGATATTAAGTTTGCCATCAGACTTGATCAGTATGATGGGTGGCAGCGCCATGGCTTCCTGGGCCGTGACGGTCAGCGTTGTCTCATAGGATTTGAATCCCTTTTTCCGAACCGCCAGCATTCTTGTGCCTTCAATGACCTCGACGGTGCTCGGTGTTTCACCAAGTTCTTTCTCATCAACAAAGATGGTGGCACTTTCCGGCACGGTTGAGACAGTGACATCTGCCCACGCAGGTTCCAGCTGCAGGGTTTCTGTCTGGCTCTGCCTGAGACCAACAACCTCTATTTCCACCTGTGCCGGTCTGAAGCGTGGATGATTCACAAACAGGTCACGTTGCCCTGCCGCGACTTCGTCAATAACGAGTGGTGTTGTGCCCATGAGTTGCTGATCGATAAAGACCTCTGCGCCATCGATGCTCATTCCATCATGGACTGCTTCGACAGTGACGATGCCCGGTAATTTGAGTAACTCGAAGACGTATTCCTGATTGGCTGCATCGCCGACAACAACGGTCTCTTCGAGGCGGTAGTAACCATCAGCTTCTGCCGAGATTGTGTATTCGCCCTGAAGCATCAGAAAGCGGGCTCCTAACTGATAGGTTGGCAAGCCGCTGTCAATGCTGAAGGTGGCGTTACCCGGTGTCGTGATGAACTGCACGGCGCGTGCATTGAACATGAACATGGCCACGGTCGCCAGCAACAGGAAGATACCGAGCACGAGTATCTTCAGTGGGCTGGGTCGAAAAAAGGGTTCCTTGGTTGGTGCATCAGCACGGGTAAACGCAGCCGGCTCTATGACTCGATTTTCTGACTCAGCCATCTACCTGACCCGCTCGGTGCTGGCGACGTTGATCTCGGGAACAGGTCGACCTGCGATCAGAACAAGGTCATGTCGAACGTCCTGATATCCGGGTCTGACGCCGACGATGGCCCACCTGCCGGGTATGAGGTACACCACTTCCGTGGTAACAGCACCCAGTGCCCTGTGTCTGCGTACCGTGACATCTGTCTTGCCATCAGACCTGATCGTCACGGGTATCGCGATGCGCGCCGTCGATACCAGTTGTGCAAGGGCATTGATCTGTCGTTGCAGTTCTCCGGTCGGGGATGGCAGCCGACTGGCGTCTCTCAGGAGTCTTGATGCATCAGCCAGATTGCCATCGTTCTGCAGTAATGTTGAATCGCTCAGAAATCTAATGATCTCCTGGTTTATCTCCTCACGACGCTGTGCTGTCTCAAGACCTGTCTGTGCGAACTCGAGGTTGGGTGTTATGGCTAACGCGGCTTCATATTCCCTGATGGCAGCTGGCCAATCACCGGCCTGTTCATACCGTTCTGCATTTTCCTGATGGTCGCGGATCAGATCATTCCGCTCTGCCTGCTCAATCTGCAGCAAGCCATCCGAGGGTTCGTTGGAAGCGGGTAATATGGACTGCGCTCGGCCAAACGCATCTCTGGCAGCCGAATAATTGCTAACAGCCATGGCCTGAAAACCGTCAGACATGGCTTCTCGAAAGCGCCCCAGTGTGATGGCTTCACGCACACGTTGATAACCCTCGACTGCCGGTTGCCACTGATCGTCAAGATCTCTCGCCCGCTTGAATAGATTGGAAGCCTCTTGAAGGTCGCCATTGCGTTCGGTTGCCTCAGCCTGTTGTACAAGATAAAGGACTTCTTCCAGGTTCTCTGCGCGTTCAAGGTTTTTCTGAAGAGACGGATTCTCCCGGTCAATCGCGGTTGCGATGGCGAATGCAGTCAGCGCCGTGTCGGGATCCCCGGAATCCAGTGCGTTGGTGCCGATGTCGATCTGATCCGAGAGTATGCCATCAGCCCCGGTCATCAGGTTTTGCAGGCTCGCCAGCACAGTTTCGTATTGTTCCAGTGCCTGTTCGAATGACTTTTCGCGGTACAGGGTGTCTGCGTTGTCCAGCGCGGTATTGAGATTTTCATATACCTCAGCGGCCCAGAGAGTGACGCCCATGTCCTCCAGTTCCAACTGCACTCTAAGAATCTCCCGGGCAACCCGTTCACCTTCCTGCTCCATGAATTCAAGTGCCGCTTTCTCTCTTGGTGTCAGTGCTGGAGCGGCGGTGGTTATGGTCTGACCGGATGCAGGAGCTGCTGGCTCGTCGGTTGTGGCTGTGCTTTGTGGCGACCCTTTGACGGTTGCTTCCTGTGGCAGCAAAAGGAACAGCAGCAGTCCAAAAATAACCAGGCCGGCACCAGCCAGAAGCACGGTCTGAACGGGTGTGGCGGTTCCCTGACGAATAGGCGCCGCGGGCAGAGGATCGGAACTTGTATCCACGCCCCCAGGTCTGGAAAAACTGACTGACGCGATTGCCGATGTCTTTTCCTCGAATTCAGAGCGCAGCGTTTCTCGAACCTCGGCCAGGGATATCTGGCGATCGACGGCCGTGTTGCTCAGCATGCGGATGACCATGCCATGAACTGCAGGGGGCAGGGGGGCGTCGAGCTCAACACCAGGAGACCACTTTTTGCCAGTCAGTGACTGAAAAACGATACAACCCAGAGAATAGACATCGTCGTTAAGATCAGGCGTTGCTCCATCTCGAACCTGCGGGCTGAGATATTCGAGTTCGTTTGTGTTTCCCGAAACGTCGATGCCAAGACCAAAGCCCGTGATTTTGAGCGTGCCTGCGGCGTCGATGATCAGGTTGGCAGGGTGCAGGTTGCCATGAGGTATCCCAAGGTTGTGGGCATATATCAGTGCGTCCATCAGCTGAGATAAGATCGCCCAATTCTCGCCAGCCGACGGATCATAAAAGTTTCCCCCAGCAATGTACGGTTCTGTCAGGAAATATTCCCCATCAGCCACACCATAATCAGACATCAGGCTGATGTTCTGGTGCAGCAGCCCCTTCAGGCTATCGATACGACTGGTCAGTCTTTGCCAGTCGCTCTCTTGAAGGCTGCTGGGCATTATCTTTAGAAACACACGATCGCCGGTCTCTTTCCGAGTCGCCACCCAACCCTCAACGTCCGAGCGCGTTTGCTCGAGGACTTGCTGGTCCAGAATGTATTGCCGGGCAAAGGTCTGCCCCACTTGGCGATTAGACGTCATGTAAACAACCGAATTACTGCGAACTGCGACTGACTATTGTACTGGCAGGCTGGTCTCTTGTGCGTAAATCTCGCTGAGAAGTTCACGCCACTGCTGATATTGTTCCTCTGCGGTACCGGTAAGTTCTATGGTGCGGCCTTCTATGTCCAGCACGTAGGGCGTGATCTCGGTGCCCAGTGACTGGCTGAGTTCTTTCAGCGATTCGGCGTGAATCTCAGCTTCCTTGCGTCTATCTAATCCAGCTTTTATCACATAGACACCCTCGTAGGCAGCCCCGACCGCTGCGGACTGTAGTGCCCAGTTGGAGCTTTCGCTGCCCGCATAAATTCCGCCAGCAACTAGCAATGCGCCGGTAGCCAGGCGGGCTCTGGCCTGCTTCTGGATTTCCCGAAGGCGAATCGCTTCGTCGTAGGTCGCGTGGCGCCATTCATCGTAGGAGGGTCGCATATCCCGATAAAATCGGGAGTAGTAATCATCCAGGGTGTCGACTAACAGGTACTCCTGTTCCTTGATGCGATTAACCCTGACCAGCATGCTGTCAGTTTGTGCGGGCAGCTGTACGACTTTCACCTCACCACGATTGTTTTCTTGCAGATAACCCTCGAATGCCTCCGGCGCCAGATCCCTGGCATATTTGAGACTGGCGATGGTTTTAACGCCCAGGATTTCTTCTCTCGTCATCCGTTCCCGCGCTGTCAGAAGATCGTTAGCGATGTCGTTGTACAGATCCTGAAATGGATCTTCTCTCGGTTTCTCGTAAGAAAACTTGCTGGCCGTGTCTTCATAGGTCCGGTCGAGCCAGACCTTGCCGCGGGCATCTACTGCCCGCATCCGCACTTTCAGCTGCTCACCGTCGGACAGTAGTATCTGCCCCTGTAACTCCAGGTCGATAGACTGGGCCGATTCCGGGGTAACTCGGACAGCGCCCCAGTTCCCGGTGAGTTCCAGCGTGTCTTTCAGGTGGTATGCGATGTAACTGGATTCCGCTCTTCGCACGTCCGGTACGATCAGGTTCTTCTCGATCTCATCAGGGTCTGCAGGGATGTTTGGATCGATGGGTATGATGCCGATGTCCAGAAGTTCATCGAACTCTATGGGCGTTGTTGCCTGTCGAGCCGGCGTTGAGTTCGCGGTAATCACCGTCGTGCTGGCGCAGCCAGCGACGGTGCTGAACAACAACAGTAAAGCCAAAAACCGGTACGTCATATTAAAGCCCTGCCTTGTATTTCTTGTACTCATCCCAGAGTTTTTCCTTCAGCTCCGGCTCGGTTTCTGCAATCGCAAGCTCACGCAACTGCTTGGCAACAATGTCATCACCCTGTGGGTCCGGAATGTCTTCAGGGATGGCAGGACTGCCCATCTCACCACTTTTGGCGACATCTGAGCCTTCGGGCATTCTGCCTTGTTCGATCACTTCCGGAATACCAGCCTCAAGCCCTTCCTGATCGTTTTCTTCGAAAGTACCCTCGACTCCTTCCAGAGTGCCCGCGCCGCCCAGAACAGCAACGCCAGGGACGTTCTCTGAAGAGGTTGGTGGTGGCGCACTGCCCAGTGCTTCATTTCGGGCGTCCAGTATTTTGCCTTCAAAGATGGCAATAGATTCACTCAGTTCCTTGTCGAGCTCACTCTGTTCACCATGGCTGCCGGGGAAGCCTCCCGCAATGCCAGGGGTCCCTGCAGCTGATCCCGGGAATCCGCCAGACTGACTTCCCGGAGTTCCTCCATTACCTGTTCCAGTCTCTGCCTCTGATCCACTGCCAGCCTGGCCGGAAGATGGCATGCCGGGTTGTGCTGCCTCAGGTAATTGAAAATCCGGCAGGTCAAGAATGGATGCGGTGGCAACGACAATAGCGACATTACCTTCCTCCAGGGAGTCATCGGCTTCCTGGTAAATTTCCTCTCCGGTGGGAATAGTTGGGTCAGTCAGGACATTCTGGATGTCGAGCAGATCCTGTCCTGCAACAATGACAGATAGACGGGCCTTGGCAATTTCCTGCTGGGCGGCTGCCAGCTCCTCATCCGTTTGAGCCTTTTCTAGCATCTCACCGGCACGCTGAAGATCATTGCCAGCCTGCTCCATGGCTTCCCGGGCTGCTTCGATGTCATCCTGCGCCATCATATCGTCCCCTTGAGCCCCAGCCGCCGGGTCGCCGGCCGCCGGGTCGCTGGCCGCCGGATCGCCTGCCGCGGGGTCGCTTGCCGCAGGATCGCCTGCCGCAGGGTCGCCTGCCGCAGGATCGCCTGATGCAGACTGGTCCGGCATCATCATGTCGTCGGCCTGATTATCCGATGCGGCCGCCACTGCTGAGTCTTCCTGCATGAATACGTCACTGTCCGATTGTGTGGTCGTATCGCTTTCCGGCATCAGCGGATCCCACTCTCCGCCGTTCTGCTGTGTGTTTGGTGTGCTTTCAGGTGATGACTCGCCACCTGGCAGCTGCTGCGCTGCTTCGGCGATCTGCTGCCCGGCTTTCTTTAACGCCTCTGCAGCTTCCTGTTGTTTCTGTCCGCTGGACGATGCTGTTTGCGGCTCACTTGATTGGGGGCTGCTGGATTGTGACGGTGGCGCTGAACTCTGTTGTGGTGCAGAAGGCGGCGTAGAAGACGGTGACGATGGCTGCGAAGGCGGAGATTGCGACGGCGTGCTCGGTGACGATGACGGTTTTGAAGGCGCAGAAGGTGGTGACGACGATGGCGGTGTCGAACTTGGTGGCATTGTCGGTGGCGCTGATGACTGCTGTTGAGTCTCGCACGCAGTGAGCATCAGACCCATGATGCCAATAGTCAAAAGGTGGCAGATTCGTCGCATAAAATATTTCCGGATTTGAGTCCAGATTGTCCTGTGAAGTAGCTGAAGTTTAACTGAATAGTCCGGCGGAAATCCGGGCCCGATAACCATTGGACCCGTCAGACCGGGGAAATGTTCAATTGCAAAGGACATTTTCATGGGGTGTCGGCTTTGGGACCCTCGGAGAACTTTATTGTCTCTGACAGGGCGAGTAGGATTATGTTTCAGTCATCAGGTACGCACACAGTTGATCAGAACCGTATTCGTCTTAATGATTCTCATGATCGTTTCTGCCTGTACCACCAGTGTTGTGGTAGAAGGGACGGTGCCCACGCCTCTTGTGGCGAAGATACCCGCGCGCGTCGGTGTCTATTATCCCGACGATTTCCGCAATTTCCGTTATCAGGAATCGGTACGGGATTCAGGTACCTGGAACATTGACCTTGGCTCACAGAATCTGAGCTTTTTTCGTAACCTGACTGATGCTCTTTTTGCGTCGGTTGAAGAGGTGCATGAGCCGCCTTTGACGACGGAGGAGATGAAAGAGCTCGACGGGATCATGATTCCCTATATTGAGAAGTACGGCTTCCTGACACCATCAATTTCGGGACTCAAATTTTATTCCGCATCGATCGAATACCGTATTGTTCTCTACAACAAGGCTGGGCAGAAGGTCGGTGACTGGAACATCGTTGGCTACGGTAAAAGTGAAGGTGGCATGTTTACCGGTGACGATGCCATTAACGAGGCAACGGTGCTCGCCATACGCGACGGCGGCGCCCGTATAGCCATTGAACTTATCGATCAGCCGGCGGTACAGGCCTGGTTGCGTAAAGTTGAGGAACAGACGGGTTCACCAGCAATCGGAGCAGATGAATGAATCGTCTGGTGCTGCCTATCCTGGCGTTAATGCTGTCCGGATGCGCTTCCTCGCGAATCGAACAGGTTCGAGAAGCGTCAACGGGCATCAGTCATGGCGAAGCCATGGTGCTTCTGGGGCGCGCCAGTTACAACGAAAAGCAGACAGAAGAAAGTTTCACGGACTGCATTGCCGATGCCCTCAGCGGTGGTGATAACCCGATACGACTGATTCCCCAGGAACAGTTCAAGGATGACTTGTATCCCTGGTTTGAGCCTCGAACGGCGCCGACATCCGCAGACGAAGTGGGCCGCCTGTTTGCGCAGCCAGGTGTTCAACAACGGATTAATGAAGCGAATGTTCGCTACCTGGCATGGATTGATGGCGACACCATCACCATCGACAGTGGCGGTTCCATGAGCTGTACCATCAGCACATTTGGTGGTGGCTGTTTTGGTGTCAGTTACTGGGAGGAGGACGCGTCCTACGAAGCGAGCATCTGGGACCTGCAGACATTGACCTCGACGGGGCAGATCAGTGCGGATGCCACGGGCACTTCATATCTGGCAGGGGTCGTGTTGCCAATTCCCATTCTCGCGAGGCCCGGTAATGCCGCCTGTAAAGGTCTGGCCAATCAATTGCGCGAGTTTATTGTCGGAGAAGGTTAGACGTTTCCATCGTCTTCAGTGAGGGCAGGCTGCCTGATCACCTGGTAGAGCTGTCTTACCTCGAAATTCTCCGTGGTCACCAGTTCGCCATCTTCAATTCTCGGTCGATAACGCGTTCCCTTGACTCGCATGCGCAACAACCGTACCTGCTCATTGGGCACGTTCTTGTCCAGGACTCGAATTCCTTCAACCCTGCCTTCAGGGGTAATGTCGTAGGTGAGGTCGATGAACAGCTCGCCGCCGGGTTCGGCCGCATCAGGCACTCGGTCAAGGAACAGGGTTTTCTGCGCTCTCGGGAACAGACGAACGGGCATATCGAATATCGATCTTGCGACCCGTTGAGTGTCTGCGGAAGCCTGTAGAATCTCCCAGGCTGCCAGATAGTTTTCTCCAGCCCTGGGGTCTGAAGTGATGATATACAGGTCGCCCAGATCAATCAGTGCCTGGGCCTGGTCAGTCGGGTCTGAGTCCGGATGACTGGTGACGATGTCCAGTGAGCGCAGCAGCGCTTCTTCCGCGTAGCGCCGGCCTGTGATCTGTAGCATTCGGGCACTGGCCAGTCCTCTGAGTGGCGTTACCAGTCTCAGGTCATTGTCTCCATAGTTCTGCTCAATGATGTCGATGCTGCGCTGATACATAGTGATGGAGTGTTTGAACAATGTGTCGCGCAATACCCGCATTTCTGATGTGAACATCAGGGGCAGGGTGGCACCACGACTGGCGAAGTAGCTTCCCAGTCGGCTCAGGGTCGGCAGAATTTCCTCTGAGTTCGGACCATACTCCTGTTCTGCTACACGCAGGCTGAACAGTTGTTGTGTGTCGGCTTCTGCTGCAGCGCCTCGTCGCAGGCTGGTCGCTGTCAGATAGTTCACCATGATGAGCTGATCAGCCGAGTAGACGCCGTCCTGTCGATGGGTGATGTGCTGTGCTCGACGAAAAGTATCCTCTGACTGTTCCAGCTGGCGCAGTGACATTTCGCTGATGGCTTTGGCCATTAACGCATTGACCAGGGTGCGGTCGAAGGGGTTGGCCTCCTGCTCGATGAACTCCAATCCCCGATTGATGATCGATAATCCGAGTTCGTAGTTTTCTGATGCCGAGTGGACGATGCCATGATTTATCAGGATTTTGCCGTACAGTTCCGGGTCAGAACTCTGAAGGGGTTCCGCGCCATCCAGAAGGGTCTGGGAGAGTCTCAGCGCCAGGTCGAACTCGGCGTTCCTGGCATGAACAAACATGCGCGTCATCAGGTTTTGCGCATCTTCATTCAACGGGGGACTGTAGACGTAATTCAGCGTATCCTGATCAGAGTGCACCGACTGGCAACAAAGTGTTGCCAGTAGCACCATTGCTTGAATTGTCTGTCTTCTCACCATTCACGCCCCGGGAAAGGTTGAGTCAAAAGTCTGTATCAACTTTACATTCCTGCGTTCCACGGGAACACCGTTTTCCAGAGCCGGTCGATAGTAGGTTCTGCGCAATGCTTCCATGATCAGGCGATCCAGCTTGATCGGCGCCGTGGAATCAACGATTTCAATATCCGTGAGGTCACCGTCGGTCCTGACAGTAAATGAAGCTTCGATACGCAACTCGTGCATGCGTTTCCGGGAGCTGGAAGACAGTATATTGCTGAGCTGTTCTTCACTGAACATGAGCGGATCACCAACCAGGCGTTCTGTCTCACTATCCTGATTAGGACGCTGATTGCTGTCGGGGACATTGAATCCTCGCTGCGTCTGATCGGCGTTCACCAGGAACCATTGAGGTTCCAGCGCTACATCTTCCAGAACTTCTTCCCGTGTCATCCGCTCCAGACGTTGACGACCGAAGTAATTCTGCTCAAACCGATAGAGATCCTGGTCTACCCTGGGGTTCTTCAGTGCCCGCTTGATGGTGATGGGCTGTGGTTCGCTGTCACCGGCGAGCGCAGACATTTCTGTCGCCTTGCGGAAGTAATCCGCAGCCTGTTGATCTTTACGCGAGATCAATAAGGAGTCCGCAGCCTCCATGTAGGCATCGATCAGTGTGTCCCTGTCGCTTTTTTCAATACTTTCAAGCACTGAAACCAGTTCCCGCGGGTTTGTGTTCAGTCCCTCCAATCGCCGCGCTTTGTTCATGAGAATTGCCAGCGGCAGGGGGTTGCGGTCAAGCCTGTCGGCGACCGTCATGGCTTCCTTTAGCAGTCTTCTTGCTCGCCGGGACTGCCCGGTATTGATGTACCACTCTGCCATATCTGCGAACGCGAACAGAATTTCCGGGTCAGTTTTCTCGAGATAGTGGGTGGTTACAAAAAACCGGAATTTCTCCTGTCGGTTGGCAGCATCGTAGTCTCCGTCGGCCAGGGCCATGTTGGTGAGCATGCTGATCAGTGCCAGTTGTCTTGGTGTATAGACTCCATCGTTACGATGGCTGATATTCTGGGCCCGCTGCACTGCGTCTGTCGCTGATTCAAAATCGCCTTCAGATATATACAGTTCGGCGAGTGATACCAGCGGTTCGAAAAGCTGGTCACTGAATGGTCCATCGGTGCGTTCCACCCGCGATATCTCAGATTCCAGGGTGTCAATTCGCGCGAAATACGCTTCGTCCGTGAGCGCGCTCACGGTCGATGGTATCAACAGGACAACGACAAGTGCGATGCGGTGCATCATGAAAATCAAATGTCTAAGTTTTTCGAAGCAATAATTTAGTCATGTCTAGTAGTATTTGACCAGAGTTAAAGCCTGGATATTCCCGGGGTATTCAGCTTCACTTCATTTGAACACGATAGGATTTACCTATGATCCTCAGAATTTTCCTCTCTATCCTCTTGCTGACACACACTGGCGGCCTGCTGGCTATATCCCTGGAGGAGGAGGTCAAGCTGGGGCAGCAGGAACATCGGAAAATTGTTGCCAAGTTCGGCGTTTACAGGGATCAGGAACTCCAGCATTACATTGACAAGGTTGGTCAGCGGGTTGCAGCTGAGAGTTCGCGGGAAGAGATAGAATACCAGTTCACGATACTGAACGACGATATGATCAACGCGTTTGCCTTGCCCGGGGGCTTTATTTACATCACCCGGGGCATGCTGACGCATATGAACTCCGAGTCTGAACTGGCAGCAGTTCTGGGCCATGAGATTGCTCACGTGACGGAGAAGCATGCGCTGCGTCGGGAAACCCGTGGCAAGGGCATCAGTGTGCTTAATACGGTGCTGGCAGTGGCATCGGGTCAGCCAGCCCTTTACGAACTCGGCAATATGTTTGGCGGCGTACTCCTGTCCGGCTACAGCAGGGAGTTTGAGCTGGAGGCGGATGAGGTTGGTGCCAGGTTTATGGCGAAAGCCGGATATTCTCCTCAGGCCATGTTAAATACCATTGAAATTCTGAAAGCCAAGGATCGCATCGAAATCACCCAGGCCAGGCTCGAGAACCGTCAGCCGGCTGATTACCATGGTTTCCTATCGACGCACCCGGATCATGACACCAGATACAAGGAGGCAATTCGAGCCTCTGAAGAATTGACGAGAGACTTTGATGAATATGTCAAAACGGATGAGTTTCTGCAGAAACTCAATGGCCTGTCTTATGGCCCGTCACGCCAGCCAGGCATCGTTCGGCGGTCGACATTTTACCATCCAAGGCTCGGTATCAAGTTTACCTTCCCCGATGACTGGCGAGTTGAAAATGCGCTACAGGGAGTCATGGTCGTAAACCGGGTAGGTGAATCCAGCTTTAGCGTTACGACTTCCAGAATGGTCCGCGGCGCATCGCCTGAAAGTTTTACTACTGAGCAGCTCGGCCTCAATGTTCGAGAAGGACGCGAGATTACCATTGCGGGGCTGCCTGCTTATCTGGGCATTGCCGATAAGGCGGATTCACCCTTCGGGCCGAGACCCACCAGGTTTGCCGTGATTTTTGATCAGCGAAAGGGGCTCGCTTATGTGCTGCGGGGGTCAGGTAAGCATGATCTGCGAAATATCAGCGACGACAAGTCCTACATCGCGACCATCTTCAGCTTCGATCAGATGACCCGCAGTGACTTCCAGACTGCAAAGTTACCAAAGATTCAGGTTGTCCGGGCGGAGGCAGACACCACCATGGAAGCGCTTGCTGCTGAATCTCCGATTACCAACTATGCGCTGGATAAGCTCCGGGTCATGAATGGTCTGTATCCGAACGGTCAGCCGGAAAACGGGCAATTGATCAAGATTGTTAACTGAGCGAGTCTGCCAGCGACATCAACAGTTCGTGGGACCGGACCTGATCGGCATCTGCGATACCCTGAATTCTTCCGCGTGCGATCAGATAGTTCAGACCAAGTCGCGCCCGGTATTCTTCCAGGCGATCCTTGACCGTCGAGGCATCACCAACAATCGCCCAATCATCCAGTGCAGTCGACTGGTCTCTGAAGCGGCTGGCAGATTCCTGTTCCAGAGCAACCCTGACATCACGTTCCAGTCCCGGGTTGTCGGTAACGAACACGGTACGCATCACCGGAACCGTGTCCACGGGTGGATGACCGGCTTCGGAGACATGGCCTCGATGTGCGTCGATATTGTGGGAAAGACTCTCGAGGGACTCTACTGGCGATGCAATGTAAGGCAGCCCCAGTGAACCGGCCTGCTTAATCGCAAGTGGACCAAAAGCAGCCACCCATAACGGTGGATGCGGGCTCTGAACGGGCAGGGGCGACAGAAATATGTCCTCGTCATCATGCCGGGCTATCGCTTCGCCTCGCCACGCACCAATCATGCGGTCCAGATTTTCTTTAAACCGTTTGCGTTTCTCTGCGGTGGGTATATCGAATGTCTTGTACATCGCATCCTGGAATCCGCGGCCGATACCGAGGATAACTCGA
Organism: Candidatus Azotimanducaceae bacterium; assembly: GCA_965662805.1. Classification (GTDB taxonomy): domain Bacteria; phylum Pseudomonadota; class Gammaproteobacteria; order Pseudomonadales; family Azotimanducaceae; genus UBA9659. The sequence continues at coordinate 32,360 of CBFIJB010000023.1, forward strand.
CCACCGGACAGGTTGTCGAGTACAGCGACTTCTTCGGCGGCGAGAATTGGATTGCGAATGGGCAGCAGGTAGGAGGTTGAACCCAGTCTGATGCGGGAAGTTCGACTGGCGACAGCCGCCAGCAGCATGAGTGGAGATGGGATGGCTGCGGGACCCGTGAAATGGTTTTCCGGCAGCCAGAACGAATCGAAACCTATGGATTCTGCCATTTCTGCCTGCGTCGCCAGTTCCTGCCCAAGACCTTCTGGACCAAAGCGCCATGCGGTGACAGCGACTTTCATAAGAGACCCTGCGGTCTGTCACCAGCAAGGCTGATTCTCAACATTCGTCTTTGGCTGCCATGATAATCGTTGATCGGATAGTGCTGGCAGGCGCGATTGTCCCAGAACGCCAGGCTGCCGTTCTGCCAGCCGAAACGGCACGAAAATTCCGGCTGCTCGATCCTGTCGAACAAAAAGCTCAAAAGCGCCTGGCTTTCATCTCGCGTCATATCCTTGAATCTGGTCGTATGTGCCCGATTGACGTACAGCAAGGGTTTGCCCGTAACCGGATGAACTCGAACAACCGGGTGTTCAGCAACCAGACCTTTACGGATGCTTGTAGGTCGGGTGGATGCAATGGCCTCATTGTCAGCATCATTCACTGCCGTCAGCCTTGCGAGGTAGCTTTGCATCCCAGGTGACAGCGACTCATAGACCGCGTACATGTTTGTGAACATCGTGTCACCGCCAAGGTCAGGGATATCAGTTCCATATAGCAGTGCACCCATAGCAGGCTGTTCGAGATAGGCGGTGTCAGAATGCCACACGCCACCGAAATTGACGGTGTCGTCCGGGCGTTTTAGAACTTCCACAATTTCAGGAAAGTCCGGCAACCCTTCGACATAAGGGTAAGGTGCGGGTTGGCCGAATGCTTGGGCGAGTCGGTACAGAGATTCCGGGTTCAGATCCTGATTACGGAAAAACACAACCAGGTGATCGGTGAGAGCCTGCTCAATCAACAGGATGTCTTGCTGTGATAGTTGTGTCAGGTCTATCTCGTGGATGCAGGCCCCGATTGGCGCGCTGAAACGTTCAACAACCGGCATCAGTCCTGGTGATCATGCTGGCAATCGTTAACGCGACAGCATCGATAGTTCTGGATGTGCGCCAGAGCGAGGATCACGCCACCTGCGGAGGTAATCAGTCGCTCCCCGGTCAGTCCCACCAGATCATGACCAAAGAGTGCCATGATTGTCAGTGTCAGCAGACCACTGATGCCCAGTATCAGGGTCAGCGGATCTTTGTGCTGACGACAGCCTATAGACAGGGCGATCACGCTTATCGGCAGAATGATGACAAGCATGATGGTGTGAAAAGTAGATTCATCGAGTACGGCGATGTTAAGAATCGGCATCGCCGTCAATGCGATGGGTAGCGCAAGACAATGCAGCAAACAGATGCTGGAGAGGGCAACCGCGGCTGTATCCAGGTAGCTGCGGCGCTTGTCTGAGGAAGGCGGATTCATGTTCTGGCGTTATATCATATTTATTGCATGAGGTCTTTGATTGGCGGCATGTGACTTTTCCAGTTTTATTTTGAATTGGGCGTGGAAGCTTCTCTATAATGTGGCCTCCTTACATGGGCCAGCCTGAATGGGCATTATTGAAGACTACGGCAGTACGCTGCTCATCCTGACCATCCTGTTCGGTTTCTTTATGGCGTGGGGTGTGGGTGCTAATGATGTCGCCAACGCGATGGGCACCTCGGTGGGAGCCAAGGCCATTACCATCCGGCAGGCGATCGTTATCGCCATGGTGTTCGAGTTTGCCGGTGCCTACCTGGCGGGCGGGGAAGTCACTGCAACAATCCGTAAAGGTATCATCGACCCAGGCCTGTTGTCGGACGATCCGGAGCTTCTTGTTTACGGGATGATGTCCTCATTACTGGCTGCCGGTATCTGGCTGCTTATCGCAACAACCTTCGGCTGGCCGGTGTCGACCACCCACAGCATCGTTGGGGCCATTGTCGGGTTTGCAGCGGTCGGCATCTCGGTAGATGCCGTTAACTGGGGAAAGATAGCCAATATCGCTTCCAGTTGGGTCGTCTCGCCGATTATGGCAGGCAGTATTTCCTTCATGCTTTACATGAGCGTTCGCAAGTTCGTCTTTGATACCGCAGACCCTTTCGTAGCCGCCAGAAGGGCCGTGCCCGTTTATATTTTTCTGGTGGGTTTCATCATCTCCATGGTGACCATGGTGAAGGGCCTGAAACATATAGGTCTCGAACTCTCGTTTGAGCGTTCGATCTACCTTTCCATGCTCGTTGCCGGTGTGGTTTGCGCAGTCGGCGTCATTGCTCTCAGTCGAATCAAGAGAGTGGTCACTTCTGCCAGTCACGACATCGTGAATATTGAACGTATGTTTGGTGTTCTCATGATTTTCACGGCCTGCTCCATGGCGTTTGCTCACGGTTCCAACGATGTGGCCAACGCGATAGGCCCGCTGGCGGCCGTTAACAGCGTTATTGAGTCCGGCGGCGATGTGCTTCAGTCTGCGCGCATGCCCAGCTGGATTCTGTTCCTGGGTGGCGTGGGCATCGTGTCGGGGCTTGCGCTTTACGGTTATCGAGTCATGCGAACCATTGGTACGAACATTACCGAACTAACCCCAAGCAGCGGGTTTGCCGCGGAGCTGGCAGCAGCGACGACGGTGGTATTCGCGTCAGGTTACAGTCTTCCTGTGAGCACAACCCACACTCTGGTTGGTGGCGTGCTTGGCGTCGGCCTCGCGAAAGGTCTTGATGCCTTGAATATGCGGGTTGTCGGTACGATTTTTGTTTCGTGGTTAGTGACACTGCCGGCGGGAGCTGTGCTCTCCATCATCTTTTTCTTCTTTTTCCAGTGGGTCTTTGGTTAAACCCACTGGTTTGATGACGTTTCACATGGCAGCGACTTCGACAGGTATCCCTGTCATAAATGCCTGGTTGCTGACTTTCTCGTAAGAACCCTCGCCGGAAGGCAGCAGGTCATTGGCATTGCAACCTGAGAACTCACTGGCGACTTTCATGTCCTTGCCCTGATATCCCCAGCCATGAGTAATCGCAACAGTACCGGGTTTCAGATCATCGTCGAGCACCACTGTGGTCATGACCTCACCGAATTCGTTGTGTACTTTCACCGTGGAACCTTCGCCCAGATTCCTGGCGCGCGCATCATCCGGGTGTATGTAGATCGGGTTATTGAGTTGACCGGAACGCTTCAGTGACTTCACGTTATGAAACCAGCTGTTGACCATGTAGTTGGTGCGCCGTGAGATCATCTTCAGCTGACCTTCGTCTTCGTTCTGCAGTTCTTGGAAGATATCGGAACATCGCTCCAGCGCTTCGTCGAATATCCTGGGGAAGCAGTCCACACGGCCGGTTTCTGTCTGAATAACATTGCTGAAGAACTTGCCGGGTTCCACGGCGTTCAGGACGACAGTGCCTTCCCCGCGGACGTCTTCAAGCGTCAGATCTGATTGTCCCATCATATGGCTGAATCGATTGAACAGGCCCAGGTCATCAATCGCTTTCTGATAATCGTCAATATCCCGATTGTCGGTTTCGAAACCCTGTGCGCGCTCGATTTCCCTGAGAATCCACCATTCAGGTCTGCGTTCCGCTTTTGGCGGCACAACGAAATCCGTGTATTGAACGAAAGGCTGCTTCTGCATCCCCAGACCGCAGATATTGATGTCAGCGCGTTCGTACATATCGGTGGCAGGAAGTACGTAGTCGGCATAGTCGGCGGTCGCGCTTGGGTAAATATCGATGACCATGACGAACTCCAGCTTTTCGAAAGCTTGACGAAGTTTCTCTCCGGAACCCATGGACAGAAGCGGGTTGCCTGATATAACCACAAGACCCCGGATCGGATTCTCTTCCTGCAGGATCATGTCAGCCATCAGATTGCCTGGCAGCGAACCACGGATGCGTCGGACATCGCCGTAGGGCGTGTCCTCATAGTTGATTTCACCGCGGAGACGACCCGCCTTTGCAGCCGGGTAGAAACCCCTTGAGTAAATATTGCCACCGGGTTTGTCGAGGTTGCCGGTGACCAGGCTCAACATGAAGAGCAGCCAGTAGGCCAGTGACCCCTGGCGGCCCATGTTGACCCCGGTAGACATATAAAATGCCGCGGTTGGTGCGGCGGCGATATCTGTTGCCAGTTGCTCGATCTCGTCTGCACTTACGCCTACCACTGGGGATACGTTTGCGGGCGCGTAATCTCTGATAAAAGTCTTCAGCTCCTCCACATTGTCCGCGTGTTCTTTCAGCGTCTGTTCGTCGACGTTGCCATCACGAAAAAGAACGTGCAGCAGGGCTGCCATCAGGTAAACGTCCGTGTCGGCTTTGACAGGAAGGTGGCGACCTATCCCCTTGATGGATTCGTTGAACCTGGGGTCGACGAAACAGATATCGGCACCGCGTTTAGCTGCTGTTCGAAGTGCGTGCATCGGATCTGCAATGCTGATGAAACTCATGTGCGAGATCCGTGGGTTCGCGCCGAAGATCAACAGGAAGTCGGTGTGATCGATGTCGGGAATGGGGTGGATCGTGCTGGAGCCGAACATGGCCTCGGAGGCAGCGAACTTGTTGGTGCAATCCTGCGTGCCGGACGAGAAGTTCCGGCGAATACCGTTGTTCAGGATAAATGAGCCAATCGCCGGACCGGCAAGAGAGTTGAAGGCGAGTGGATTGCCGGTGTAGGACGCGATCGCTTCAGGACCATATTTGCTCTTGATCTCCGCTAATCGTTCAGCGATGCCCGTTGTCGCGTCAAGCCAGCTGATGCGCTCCAGAGCGCCATCGGCACCACGACGCAGCGGATGATCCAGACGATCCTCATCCTGATGGATTTCAAGCGTGGCAATACCTTTGTGGCAGGCAAAGCCTTTCGTGACCGGGTGCGACTTGTCCGGCTTCAGTGATTGGATTTCACCATTTTCCACCTCGGCGACCAGCCCGCAGGAAGGTTCACAAACCCGGCAAAAAGTTTTTACGGACACCATATCGACTCTCTCTCTGGTAGCAGCGCGCTTTGACAACTGCGCGCTTTAAAATCTTTGCTTTAGGATGCACCAAGGTAATGTCTGATGTGCGGCAGGTCAAACCCTCGGTATACTGGCTGGCCCGATCATCAAGCGTGATCAACGAGCTTTCATACCTATCAGGGAGAATAATTTGTTTTCTGGAAAAATTGTTGTTGTTACAGGTGCAGCCGGCGCCCTGGGTCAGGGCGTCTTCGCCTACTTCGCGGGGCAGGGTGCCAGCGTGGTGGCGCTGGATTACAGTGAGGACCTCCTGGATTCAGCTTTCCCGGACAAAGAGGAACAACACAGGTACCTGAGTGTTGACCTGACCAGTGCGGAAAGCTGTGCGTCGGTGTTTCAGACCGTGGTCTCGGATCTTGGTCGTATCGATGTGCTGTGTAACGTCGCTGGCGGATTTATGATGGGAGAATCTGTCCACGAGACAACCGACAAAACCTGGGATTTTCTGATGAACCTTAATGCGCGTTCCATTGTGAACACGGCGCAGGCGGTAGTGCCGCAGATGATTTCCCAGGGTGGTGGCAAGATCGTTAATGTGGCTGCCGGTGCCGCAACTCGAGGCATGGCGCAGATGGGCGCGTACACGGCTTCCAAGGCAGCCGTGATGCGGCTGACGGAAGCCATGGCCGCTGAACTGCGGGAGCAGAACATTAACGTCAATGCGATTATGCCCAGCATGATTGATACACCCCGTAACCGCGAGGATATGCCGGATGCGGACTACAGCAAATGGGTCCCGCCGGAGCAGCTGGCCAGTGTCATTGGCTTTCTGGCATCTGACGCGGCAGCCGCAGTCCACGGTGCCAGCGTTCCGGTAGATGGCTTGAGCTAGTGGGAGAAAAACAATGAGCGACTGGATACTTTATGACGTCGATAACGGCGTATGTACGATCACGATTAATCGGCCGGAAAAGAAGAACGCCATGGGCTTTGCCATGCTCGGTGATTTCATTGCCTCGTTTGACCGGGCAGGAAAAGATCAGGATGTGCGTGTCGTGGTGCTCAAAGGCACTGATGGTGCTTTCTGCGCCGGTACTGACCTGTCTGATCTTTCCAGTGTGCCTGGAGAAGAGCGAGGGCTGAGAGGCAGCGCTGAAGAGAAAGGCAAGTGGTGGCCGATTATTGCCTGTCCCAAACCGGTGATTGGTGTGATCGACGGACCAGCGGTAGGCATGGGGGCAGAGTTTGCCTCTCAGTGTGATATCCGAATTGCCTCCAGTCGTGCGCGTTTTGCCTGGAATTTTTCGCATCGTGGTCTAGTACCGGATACAGGGGCAGGCAGCTGGTTGCTGCCAAGATTGATCGGTACCTCACAGGCGTTCTGGTTGCTTTATTCGGGGGAGTTTATTTCGGCACGAGAGGCCCACGAGCTGAAATTTGTTTCCGGTGTATTCGAGCCTGAAGAACTAGACGACCGGGCTCAAGATATTACCGAGGCGATTCTTCAGGGCTCTCCGTTTTCTCATGAGCGAATCAAGGCACTCGTTTATGAAGGACTCGGCAGCGATGTCAGTGAACACATGGTGAATCATACCCAGGCGCTCGCAGAGTGTTTTAAATCTAACGACCACCGGGAAGGTGTGGCGTCTTTTCTCGAAAGACGGCCACCAGACTTCACCGGCACCTGAAGCGGAGAAGCAGCATGTCAAAAATAGAGCCCTGGGTACGCAAGGAGACGCGGCAACTCGCAGATTGCCGGATATTCAGCGTCAGCGAATCTATCTCTGTCTGCCCACGGACTGATGATGAGCACCGGTTTTATTTCATCGATACCGCGGACTGGGTCAATATCGTGCCCATCACCACAGATAATGAAGTCGTGTTTATCCGCCAGTTCCGTCATGGCACAGAGCAGATTACGCTGGAGATACCCGGGGGTATGGTTGATCCGGGGGAGGAGCCGGGTACAGCAGCAGTCCGGGAGTGTATGGAAGAGTCCGGTTTCAGGGCAGGACAGGTCGAATCACTGGGTATTCTGAGTCCTAATCCGGCGATTTTTCCCAACAGGTTGCATACCTACCTGGCGACGGAATGCGAGCGGGTCGCCGAGATAGCCAATACGTCGACGGAACACACAGAGGTTGAACTGGTGCCTCTCGCGCAATTGCCGGATCTGCTGCAACGGGGTGTTATCGATCATGCGCTGGTGGTGGCAACGCTCTGGCGCATGCTCTATCTGAGGCAGTCAGAGAGTTAAATTCTAGCCGGGTATATCAACGGTTCCCTTAACGTCGCGATGGCGAATGCCTCCTGAACCCTTGTTCTGCACCGAAAAGTTCCCGTCGACACGTTTTACATCAATACCGCCGCTGCCATCAAAAGCGATTTCTACGCTGCCATTGATTTCACTGAGTTCGATGTCGCCACTGCCATCCTGACCGATCAGCACATCACCGGTAACTCTCTCGACTTCGATTCCACCAGAGCTGTCGTTTTCGATAGAAACCCTGCCTTGCACGTCCTCTATTTCGATATCGCCGGAACTGTCTCCGGGAATAATCAGGTTTCCCTGCAACTCACGGATCTCAATGGATCCGGAGCTGTCATAGATGTTCAGATCTCCGGCGTGTTCCCTGATGTTAATGTCTCCGGATGAATCACGGACTGTCAGTTCTGCGGTCGTGTTTATCAGGCGAATATCCCCGGAGGAATCGTCAATAGAAAGGACGTGGACATCGTCAATGCGCATATCGCCACTGGAATCCTGGATGCGAATCGGAAAATCTGCGGGGATCCTGAGTTCTATATCGATACTCGCGTAACGCGGGTCAAAATCATCCTGATGATACGGAATCACGGTTTCCACGATCAGACTGTCGCCCTCTGGACCAGTTCTCACATCCATCATTTCCAGGTATTCCTTCTGGCTGGTGCATGCTTTTCCCCAGAAGTGGACCTTGTCGTCGTCCGACAGAGTGACCTCCAGGTCTCCGGCCAGGGCTTTTAACTTGAGCTCAGCCAGATCGCCGGTCTCCAGGTCGAGCTCAATAATTTTACTCTCGGCACAATAGTCCGCATGCCCGTAGAGACTGACCAACAGCAGTGAAAGGATGGTTAAGAGGTTTTTCATGATTAGCGTCCGTGTTCCGATCTGGTTAAGACGCAGGGAAGCAGGAAAAGGTTTATACCTGCAGAGGCAGAGTGTACTGGTGCAGGTCGTTGACCCGGATCATCTGCTGAATTTCTTCTATGTAGTCTTCGCCACGCTCAGAGTACCGAAGCAGACCTTTAGCGAGTTCGTGGCCAGTAAAATGTTCTGCCATTTGACGTGAGTTGGCACGAATGTCTCTAAGCTCTACATAAGCTGCGTTGGTGTTCAGGGTACGAATATAGGCATCAATGCTGTCCTGAACTGAAGCGTAGCTTGCGACCTCGTGTGACAGACCTTCATCCCGGGCAAGGGGTTTCAGGCCACAGCCTTTCGTGAAACACCAGACGCCGAACATGTTGTTTGCCTGTCTGGCAAAGCGGGACGTACCCCATCCTGATTCGTTGGCAGCCTGGGCAAGCACAAGAGATGCCGGAACCACATCGACCCGAATAAGCAGCGCGTCGACGGTCGCTGACAGGTCCTGTTGTTTGCGGATCCTGTAGCGTAGTTGAAGTCCCCCAATGAAGTCGACTTCGCCTGAATCGAGTGTGGTTCCGGTCTTTAGCTTGTCTGCGATAGCGAGCAGATCGGCTCTTTCTGCTCGAATCCTGTCATTAGACTCGCGAATCATGGGCAGCATGTAGTTTAAGAATTCACGCTTCTTGGTCGCTGTATCAGTGATCGCGGCGAAATCAGGAAGTTCAGAGTCAGCAACGGGGTTTGGGGCAGATGTGGCCGGTTTCCTCGGCAGGATTTTGGATGCGTGGCCGATCGTTTGTTGCTCGACCGGCGGATCGTTTTTGACCGTGATCTGCTGTTGGTTTCCCGAATCAGGCTCGATGACGAGAGAAAGAGCGAGAACGGCAAACAACAGGCAGAGCATCAGCGTATCTGTTGCCCGCACTCTGTCTGTCAGCGTCAGCTGAAGCACTGAATTCTCCCTCATTCTGTCTTTTTCCCGATTCTATGTGCACTGCATAAAATGGAGTATTCTCCATTATATTCATAGTTTCTCCATTTTCAACGTCTGTTTTGTAGAAACTTTTTTTTGAAACTTTTTTTTGGAAACTAGGGCGCGGGCCGCAGGCGCACCCAGCCGCTCTCAACATCGGTGAGGGCATCGTCATAACCAATTTCCCCTGGCATGACGATGATTCCCGTGTCCCGATGGACGCGTGCCTGTTCATCGAGGGGATTGGTTTCAACGGACCGGATAACCTGATCTGCAGATTCAAATGCCGCAAGGTTCTTGACCATGCGCAATGTGGGGGACATGAGCACCATCTCCCCCAGATCGAACTGCTCAAGTATCCTGCGTGGGGACATCCAGACAGAGTTGACGAGTTCCCCATCATCATGGGCTGCCACCTGTTCGCTTGGGATGCAGGAGATAAAGAACCGGGCGTCAAATCGCCTCGGTGAACCCAGAGGGGTAATCCAGCGGGCGATATAGTGCATCTGGCCTACGTCAGCCAGGAGTGACTCTTTTTCCAGAATACTCTTGAGGTCGATATCGCCTGCGTTCAACTGATCCCGGTACTGCTCGAAGCGTGCCTCGTTATCCGGATTGATGCTGAGCGGGCGTTCGTCCTTCTGATGCAGAGCGAGCAGAATCCCTGCTTCTTCGAAAGTTTCCCGAATTGCTGCCATGTAGTAAGCAAGACCACCGGAATCCAGACCCATGAGGGTACTGGCCTCTTCGTCGGTCCGGTGCGTCGCGATCCCTGAATAGTAACTGGCGTCATCCTGGTGATCGACAGCGCCGCCTGGGAAAACCCACATGCCGCCAGCAAAGACGGTATTGGCGTGCCTTTCCATCATCAGTACCTGTAAATCGGGTCGATCATCAATCAGCATGACGGTTGCGGCAGGTCTTACGGGTACTTCTTCTGGGACAAAATCCGTCATGGAACCATACTTCGTTGGGGAGGGACTAAAATACCGTTAAACTGTTGTCAGGAACACGGGAGAATCCATTTGGACCTGAAGAAGATTATCGTGGCTGGTGCATTGTTGATGTCATCGCAGGTGCTGGCAGAGGAAATTGTCCTGCAGGATGGTAGCCGGATTAAGGGCAAAGTCCTTTCTATGAGCGGCAGCAGCTACCAGGTACAGACGGATTCCATGGGTGTGCTCTCGATCAACAAGAGCAAGATCATGTCCATCAGCCAGGGTGGTCAACCCACTCCGGATGTCACTGCCGATGCGGCGATGCAAGCGGGCCAGTCCGCCGTTCAGAACCTGCAGACGACGCTCGCCAGCGACCAGGGTCTGATGAGCAGCATTCTGCAATTGCAGAATGACCCTGATATGCAGGCTGTGCTGAGTGATCCGGAATTGATGCGGGCTGTTCAGAGTTTTGATCTCCAGACGTTACAGAATCACCCGAAGATCAAAAAACTGATGCGCAATTCACGGGTTCAGAATATTCAGCAGAGAGTTCAGTAGACGTTGTTACGCAGCTCTCGTACTTTTCCTGGGTGAGCGAACCTTTAAAAGTGGTTTCAGGTGCTTGCCCGTTTCCGAATTCTTGATTCTTGCAATGTCTTCCGGCGTACCTTCTGCCAGTAGTTGCCCCCCAGCGGGTCCGCCATCCGGTCCAAGATCAATCAACCAGTCGGCAGTTTTGATGACATCCAGGTTGTGTTCGATCACCGTGACGGAGTTTCCTGCTTCAACCAGTCGATCCAGTACCGCCAGAAGTTTCTTGACGTCGTCGAAGTGCAGACCGGTCGTTGGTTCATCCAGGATATAGAAAGTTTTGCCCGTCGCGATCTTGGAAAGTTCTCTGGCCAGTTTGATGCGTTGGGCCTCCCCACCGGAAAGTGTGGAGGAGGGCTGGCCCAGGTGCAGGTAATCCAGTCCAACATCTGCCAGTAGCTGAAGCTTGTTTACAATTTTTGGATGCTCGGAGAAATGTTCCAAAGCTTCTGCGACGGTTAGCTCCAGAATGTCTGCAATGGATTTGCCCTTGTATTTCACTTCCAGGGTGGCTTCATTGAAACGCTTGCCATCACATTCCTCGCAGCGTACGTAGACATCGGACAGGAAATGCATCTCGATCTTGCGTACGCCATCACCCTGGCAGTCTTCACATCTGCCGCCTTTCACATTGAAGGAAAACCTGCCTGGCTTGTAGCCACGCATGCGTGAGCCCGGTAGTTGTGAGAAGAAGGTCCGGATTTCGTCAAATACCTTGATGTAGGTGACGGGGTTACTTCTGGGTGTGCGCCCGATAGGTTTCTGATCGATAGCAACGACTTTATCCAGCTGGTCAAGGCCGGTCACCCGGTCGTGTTCTCCTATGCGTTGCGTCGAACCATGGAATTGCCTGGCCAGGGCCGGATGCAGAATATCGTTCACCAGCGTGGACTTTCCGGCACCGGAAACGCCGGTGACAGCGGTCATGACACCCAGGGGGAAGTCGACATTGATGTTCTTCAGGTTGTTGGCGGCAGCACCTTCCACGGAAATGTGTCCGACGGGCGTGCGGCGCTGCTCGGGAATCTCAATTCGGGTTCGACCGGATAAATAGGCGCCGGTCAGGGAACGCCGGCTTTTCTCCAGGCTCCTGGGTGTTCCTGCATGGACGATCTCTCCGCCGTGAACGCCTGCAGCAGGCCCAAAATCCACGACATAATCTGCTGCTCGAATCGTGTCCTCGTCGTGTTCCACCACGACAACGGTATTGCCGATATCCCGCATCCGGCACAGGGTACTGAGAAGCTTCTCATTGTCTCGCTGGTGCAGGCCGATGCTCGGTTCATCCAGGATGTAAATGACTCCGGAGAGTTCCGAGCCAACCTGTGATGCCAGGCGAATTCTTTGTGATTCACCGCCAGACAGCGTGGGGCCCAGCCGGTCCAGTGACAGGTAGGAAAGTCCGACAGAATTCAGGAAGCCCAGGCGGTTGCAGATTTCTTTCAAAACCTCAGTGGCGATTTCACCGGCAGCGCCAGGGAGTTTGATGTTGTTGAAAAACTCGAACGTCCGATCAATGGTCCACGAAGAAACATCCACGATGGTGACATCACCCACTCTCACCGCGGCGCTCTCAGCGCGCAGACGCACGCCATGGCAGGTGGTACAGGGTGTATTGGCCAGGAACTGGGAATACCATCTTTTCATACCTTCAGAGCGGGTGTTTCTGAAGCGCCGCATCAGCCGGTTCAATAGACCCTCGTATCGTGATTGTGTTGTTCCGTGAGACCCCCAGTTGATCTTGTAACGTTTCTCCCCGGTGCCGTAGAGGATGGTTTCCTGCTGTTTCTTAGTGAGTTTCCGCCAGGGCTTGTCCAGTGAGATCTTCAGGTACTTGAACATCTGGCGATGGAATACGGCGCCCATGGCGTTGCGATCATCATCAATTCGCCCTATGGGTTTAAGAGCACCCTCACGCAGCGTCAGGTCCTTGTCGGGTATGACAAGATCCCGGTCAAAGGCGACCTGTGTGCCCAGGCCATTGCAGTCGTGGCACATGCCCTGGGGACTGTTGAAGGAAAAAGACTGCGGCGTGAGTATCGGAAATGAAATACCACAATGATTGCAGGACAGGGATTCTGAAAACAGTTGATCCCCCTTGTTCTTCGGCGAACTGCCTTCCATGGCGACAATCATGGCGCCTGCGCCATGACGCAGTGCTGTTTCGACAGACTCAGTGAGTCTTTCCTCTATGTCCGGTTTAACCACAAGTCGGTCAACGACGGCCTCGACAGTATGCTTCTTGCGCTTGTCCAGTGCCTCGATCTCATCACTTCGGACCATTTCCCCGTCTACCCTGAGCCTGACGAACCCCTGAAGGCGCGCGTCTTCAAGCATCTCGCGGTGTTCACCTTTGCGATTGACCAGCAAGGGAACCAGTAGAAACAGTCGGGTGCCTTCCGGTTTGCTCATCAATTCCTGAACGATGCGCTGGGCCGTCTGCCCCTGAACCTCGCGTCCACATTCGTGGCAATGTTGTTTGCCGACACGGGCATAGAGTACCCGCAGGTAATCGGCAATTTCGGTAATGGTGCCAACGGTAGATCTGGGGTTCCTTGAGGTGGTCTTCTGTTCGATAGATATGGTCGGAGACAGGCCGCGGATCGTGTCGTACCTGGGTTTTTCCATCTGTCCCAGGAACTGCCGTGCATAAGCAGACAATGACTCTACGTATCGGCGCTGTCCCTCGGCATACAGGGTGTCGAACGCCAGGGATGATTTGCCTGAGCCGGAAACGCCGGTTAGAACCACCAGCTTTCGTTTCGGAATCTTGACCTCAACAGACTTGAGATTATGTTCACGAGCGCCTCGGATGAGAATGTGATCGAGTTCTTCGGATGCGGTTTTCATTCAGCCTTCTGACTATGTCTGACAATAAAAGGAGCGTTTGGGAATTCTTGAATACATGTATGTATATACAGGTTGCCCCTGCAGATCAATATTGACCTCAACCTGTGCAGGGTATACCCAATCAGTATGAAAGAGCCCTCAGCTCTGCCCGGTTATCCCGTGAGGGACCTGTAATCGGTTAGCGGTATTAAGGTGTCTGGTGGACGGCCATTAAGAGCCCTCAGCTCTGCCCGGTTATCCCGTGAGGGACCTGTAATCGGTTAGCGGTATTAAGGTGTCTGGTGGACGG
>CBFIJB010000024.1:0-43389 GCA_965662805.1 Candidatus Azotimanducaceae bacterium
GTGTTATCTCCATTAAATGACTTTCGCAAAAATCAGTTTAATGAATGCCGGTGTCCCCCGTTAATGATGAAGAGCCAAACGGTTCTGACAAGTTAACTTTCCTGGACCATTTCAAAACGTAATTCTTCGTTCAAGCTACTACCACCCTCTTCCATTCCTTGAACGCAGTGATCCTGAGATGCCTATAATGCTCAGCCCGAATCAAGTGCCTGCCTAAATTGAAGAGATTCTGAACTGATGCGTGGACAACCAAAAAGGTTTGAGCCTGATTGATCGACTTGAATTTTCGCATACCCCTTTCTCGCTCTCTTGTCACCTCATGCGATTGCTCTGCGCGATTATTGGCATATTGATCTGTAACATGGATCGTCTCAGGAATTAGTTCTCGATGTGCGACGCCATAACTTCGCAAAAAACTTCATCGATGTAGTATGTATCACCAAAACCTCGATGCTTCCGCTTTAGTCGCTAGGAATACTTTCGTCCAAATTTGATACACCAAAGTCTGATCGATTCGTAACTGACAGTAACACCACGTTACTATTCTCTCGACTAGTGTTCAACATCCTATGCGGTAACACGGATGACCACGCGCGAAACCACGCTGCATTCTGGGATGGATCAACCTATAAACTCACACCTGCCTACGACATATGCCCACAAGCTAGAACGGGGAACCAAGCGGGCCAAGCCATGTTAATTTCAGGAAACGACAACTCCAGTAAACTGACAACTTGTATCGCTTCAGCTGGACGGTTCCTGATAGACAAAAACAGCTTGCGAGAAGTCATCGACAGTCAAGTTGAAGTAATTCGGACGCACTGGGATGGCATTTGTGAAGAAGCCAACCTCACCGAAGTCGACAAGCGATTCTTTTGGCAGCGGCAATTCCTGAACCCGTATGCATTCGAATAAGTGCATCTGACCAGGCTCAAGCTACAAAGGAAAAGGCCAGCAAATGTGCCTGCGGGAGATTTGTTGTTGCCCATATGTCTCACACAAGTTGAATAATCCGAGAAGGCTCTGGTGCCCCAGGCATCAAAAAGACCACCGCATCATCAAAACCGGCATCACGATATCCCTGGAGCAAGTTCTTGAGCTCTCCGAGGTCTGTTTCGCCATCTACCCGAATGGTGGATACAATCGCTCGTGAGCCACCCGCTTCCCGGTACCCCACCATAGCGTCGGCACACTGTTCCGGTGTCCGGTGCATGCCTGATGCAATCCAGCCGTCAAACTCCGAGGCAGCTCGAGCAACATTCCTGCCCCAGGTCCCAAAGAACAGTGGCACGCCTTCCCTAACCGACGGCCAGGGAGACAGCTCCACGCCGTCGACTGCGCCCGTCTTGAGTATCGTACGCAGGCTAGCCAGCTTTGCTTCAAAGCTGAGGAAACGCGCCTTGAAATCTTCCTGATGGATCTTATAGTCCACTTCGGTAGAGCCAGCTCCCACGCCAAGACGGAATCTGCCACCTGCAACCTGTTGCACCGAAAAAGCCTTCAGGGCAATGTCAGTCGGGTTGTAGATAGGCATCTGCAGTATCGCAGTGCCAATTTCGACCCTGTCCGTAACTGCTGCCACCACAGCCAGCGCTACAAAAGGGTCTGTCAACATAAAGCCTCTTCCCATCGCGTGTGCAGTCCAGATACTGTCATACCCTTCAGCCTCGTATCGCCGTGCGTGATCGGCAATGTCGTTCAGGTTTTGCCCGTCCGAGAAAGCCAAAAGTGCCCCTATCCTCATATCTTCTCCCTAGTATCCATTTGACGATGCAAACCTGAGCTGGTGGAAACGGCTATCACCAAACATCATTTCAGCCACCCTGCCATGTTTCATGAATAGACCGACATCGTGTTCGTCGGTAACCCCGATCCCGCCATGCATTTGTATGCCTTCCTTGCCTGACAACAGCGCTGTATCCGACAGCCTTGCTTTGCACGCGCTGGCAATCTGTAGTGTTTCTGGGCCGTTTTCATCTATTGCCCGAAGGGCTTTCAAAACGATTGCCTTGCTGAGCTCAACCTCACAGAACCAGCGAGCTGCTCTGTGCTTCAATCCCTGAAACGAACCAATCTTTGCTCCAAACTGTTCGCGGACCTTAAGGTACTCAATGGTCATGTCAAAGACAGACTGAATACCGCCAAGCATCTCAGAAGACAATGCCACAGCGGCCCGATCGAACACCTGATCTAAAACACCTGCCACTGGACCCGCCCCAGTCAGCAACCAGTCATCTTCAACCACGACTTCCCGGAAATGCACATTGGATGCTGATCGACCATCTATGAGCAGATAGTTCTCGAGCTCGATGCCTTCAGAATCCGCTGGAACGAGCACTAATCTCAGCCCGTCATCATCGCCAGGCTGACCTTCTTCCCGCGCCAGGACAACAAACTCATCAGCGCTGCCTCCGTCCAGCACAAGATGCTTACACCCGGTCAGGCGATAACCATCACGTTGCGACTTAAGTGTCGTTGCAACATTGAGAGGATCATGACGAGCCGATTCAAGATAAGCGAAACTTCCCAGTCTATTCCCGGCAATCACTTCAGGCAGAATGCGGCGTTTGTGTTCACTGCTTCCGGCAATTTCTATGACTCCGCCATACAACACTACCGTGGACAGCAGGGGCGACGGGACAAGTCCTCGCCCAAGCTCCTCCATCACGATACCGAGTTCAGCAAAACCAAGCCCCAGCCCACCCCACGCTTCTTCGAAGGGTATCGCAGTCCATCCCAGCTCGACCATTTCACTCCAGATTTCACGATCGACTTGTGGGACACCGGGAGATGATCTGCGAACCCGTAGCGCATTCAAGTCACGCTTGTTCCGCACAAAAGCAGCGGCACTCTCCTTCAACAAACTCTGTTCTTCAGAAAACAATAGACTCATAAACCACCTCTAGTCCGGCAAGCCAAGTACGCGCTTGGCAATAATATTCAGCTGAACCTCAGATGTTCCACCAAGGATGGTCGCGGCCTTGCCATAGAGCCATTCACGCGTAATCGAGATCTCCTTCTCATCGATGCCGTCTCCATTCCATACAAGGCTGTCACTGCCATTCAGCCTCTGCCGCAAGTCAGACGTTCTTTGATTCAGTTCTGACAGATACAGCTTGAACATGGATCCTTCCGGACCCATTCCATGACCTGCTTCTCGCGCCTCGGTGTTTTTCTGGTGAAGCGTTTCATAACAGAGCCGATCCATTTGCACCTGCGCTATTTCCGCTCGCAACGTATCGTCCGGTAACGAACCTTCAGGGGTTCGCAGCGAATCCCTGGCAACTTCTAGCAATCCACGGCCGGGAACACTCAACTTCGAACGACGATTGCTGGCTGACAACATGGTTCGCTCGTGTTGCAGCAGAGCCTTGGCAACTGTCCAGCCCTTGTTCTCTTCGTGGATCCGGTTCTCGACAGGGACTCGCACGTCATCAAAGAAAGTCTCGCAGAAGGGTGATGCACCGCTAATGAGTTCAATCGGTCGTGTACTGACCCCTGGTGAAGCCATGTCGATCAGCAGAAAGCTGATTCCCTCGTGCTTGGGTGCATGGGTGTCAGTTCGGACGAGACAGAAAATCCAGTCAGACTTATCGGCGGTCGAAGTCCATATCTTCTGGCCCGTCACTATGTAGTCATCACCGTCTCTTACGGCGCTGCACTGCAGGCTGGCAAGATCGGAACCCGCCCCCGGCTCACTGTACCCCTGGCACCAACGGATCTCGCCACTGGCAATCTTCGGCAGGTGCGTTCGCTTCTGTTCCTCTGTGGCATATTCCAGCAACGCGGGTCCCAGCATGGACATACCGTAAGAGAAGAGCGGCGAGTAGGTACCAATGGCCGACATCTCTTCATGCAGCACCTGCACTTCTTCCGCCGATAACCCGGCACCGCCATACGCCGCCGGCCACGACGGCACGGTCCAGCCCTGCTCGACGAGCGCTTTTACCCATCGCTCAACATCCGGATGACTGTATGTGAACTGGCGACCACCCCAGACAATATCCGGCAAGATGCTGTCCTTGCCCCGGCAGGTAGGCGGGCAATGATCATCAAGCCACGCCCTGACCTGATTCCTGAAACCATCATTTATCATTTCTGTTCTCCGAGACACCAACTATCTATAACATGTTTTACTTTATAACGCATTGACCGCATAGTGAACATATTGCATTGTCTGTTCACTTTGATAATCGAGAAGACCACCTCCATGCCGACTTCGCTGGCTCGCCCTATCCCAATGAATGACATCCAGGCGTTTCACCGCGACGGCGCAGTACTCCTGAAAGGCATGATCAATGACAAGTGGCTCAACGTGTTAAGTGCGGGGCTTGAACATGCAAATACCCATCCCGACGGCATGTCAGCTGGCGTGAACAAGGCGTTGAGGATTGATCAGTTCCCTGCACGTCGTTCGCCTCAGTTAAAAACTATACTGACTGACTCACCCATCGCCGAAATTGTCGGAACCTTGCTGGATGCACCCGTACGGTTTTACATGGACCAGATGTTCTACAAGCCGCCAGGGCTCATCCCACCGACGCCATGGCACCAGGACACGTGCTACTACAATATCGAAGGGCATCAGCTCGTTCGTGCCTGGGTAAGCGTTGACCCGGTACCCAGGAATATCAGCATGGAAGTCGTCAGGGGTTCACATCTGTGGAACATCACTTATCGATCCTACTCAGGCAGGGATAGAAAGGACGACCCTGATGGTGCAGCACGCGCAGCATCTCAGTTCAAAGAGGGCGAAGCTATTATCGGTGCTGACAGCTTTGATAATTTCAGCTACTCCAACGGTTTCTTCGACGAAAACCTACCGGAGGTACCATCTATCAATGACCTGCGGGACTCGTTTGAGATTCTGGGATGGGATTATGAACCAGGAGACATACTCTTGTTTCATGGCAACATACTTCACGGCGCAGTTGGCGATGTCACAATTGATCATCCAAGGCGATCCTATGCATCGCTATGGGCGGGGCCCGATGTCCACTACCTCCACCGCCGCGGTCAGATCCTTCCGGATCCTGAAGCGCTTTACAATCACAAGCCGAAAACCGGTCAACCTCTCAGCGACTTCCCAGATGTATTCCCGGTCATCTGGGACAACGCCGACACAAACGATTAGCCGTAATCTGCACCGCTGCTGCCTTCACAGCACTAACACTTCACAGCACTAACAGTTGCCAACCAGGAAAAAGTGCGCAATAGTCACGCTCAATAGGTATAACGTGATGTATTTTTGAGGTGACGACAATGGATGGACAGGTCAGAACCATGGATGCCGCCTTCGATGCATTGATCGAAGCGGACACCAATGGAGAACACATCAGCGATGCGCTGAGACGGCATGCACCAATGCCACCAGGTCCTGCTCTCGTTCCCGTCGCCAGGTATATTGACCGTCGCTACCACGAGCTGGAAATCGAAAAACTCTGGAAGAAGTCCTGGCTCATGGCATGCCACGAGGATGATCTGCCTAATGTGGGGGACTGCGTTCCATACGATGTAGCAACACTTTCCTTCCTGATCGTCCGGACAGACGAAGATGAGTACAAGGCTTTCTACAATGCCTGCCTGCACCGCGGAAGGAAGCTTCGCGAAGAGCGCGGCAAGGCACTGGACGAACTGCGCTGTCCTTTCCACGGCTGGGCGTGGAACCTGGATGGCACGCTGAAGCAGATTCCCTGCGGGTATGACTACAACGGTCTCGTTCGCGAGGAAGAATCGTTGCCGGAAGTAAAAGTCGGACGGTGGGGACGGTTTATCTTTATCAACGCTGACCCGGATGCGGAGCCGCTCGAAGCATTCCTTGGTGACCTGTCATCTCATTTCGAGCTGCTGCCTTATGAAAAACGCTACAAGTCTGCGCATGTCGCAAAAGTCATTCGCGCCAACTGGAAAGTGGTGCAGGAAGCCTTCATGGAGTCCTACCATGTCCTGATGACCCACCCGCAGATTCTGACGGGAGGCGCCCATGATATCTGCACGAAGTACGATGCCTTCGGTAACTATTCAAGGGCTATTCGATGTGGTGCTCTCGAAGGCGATGGACTACCACCCTGGGAGCCGTTACCTGTTGAGAAAGGGATGGAAATTGTCCGACATCCGCTTAACGGTGATGTGTATGAACACCTGGGTGATGGCATCGTGCAGGTCACAACAAAGAAGGGTGTGACCGGAAAATTTACTGTCGACGCAAAGTGGATGGAGGGAGAGCTCACCGACGCCAATCCGCATCTCTGCAACTGGGTAGGCGGCCGGCAGCTGGAAAACCCTGCAGGCGGAAGACTGCTTGACCGGGAAGCGATGCGAAAAGCGATGAAAGATGGCAAGAACGCAAGAGCTGCGGGCGCTGAAATGCAACGCCAGATGCTGAGAGATGTTGTTCCCTCTGTTGCCGACAAGATTCCCGATATTGAACTCACATCCTCAATTTTCTTTACCGTCTTCCCGAACTGGCATCCGTGGGGCTGCTTTAATCAGATCAACTATCGGTTCAGGCCTAACGGCGACAATCATGAGGAATGCATCATGGAATGCATGTATCTCTCGCCCATCCCAGAAAACGGTGACTACACGCCCGTATCCGATATCCACTGGCTGGGACCTGACGACGACTACACAGATGCGGCCGAGCTGGGTGGGCTTACCAAGGTGTTCAATCAGGACCTGCGCAACCTTCCCCACGTGTACGCAGGCATGAAGGCAACAGCACGAAAACACCTGCGCCTTGCTGACTACAACGAACTGAAACTGAGACACTGGCATGAGATGTACGAACACCAGGTTGGCAACATCGAAGGGCCGACTCAATGACGGATAGACTGCAGCAAGGTTTCAAGCAAATGAGTGCGCTAGTGGGGGAGATCGTTTCACAAAGCGAATGGTTCGAGATTACACAGCAGCGAATTGATGACTATGCCGACGTTTCGATTGACCATCAATGGATTCATGTCGATGTCGAACGAGCAAAACAGGAAAGCCCTTATGGTGGACCAATCGCTCACGGCAACCTGATGCTCGCACTGATGGGGCATATGCCGATGGCCATTCAGGCACCAATGGTCAAAGGCCAGAAGCTGGGGATCAACTACGGGTTCGATCGCATCAGATTTCCGGCACCGGTTCACGCCGGTGCCCGTATTCGTGAAACCCGCACCCTGCGACGCGTTGAGATTAAAGGGGATATGCTCGAGACCATGATGGAGGTTGTGATTGAGGCAAAGGGATCAGCCAAACCTGTATGTGTCGCTGAACGTATCGGGCGAATCGTTTTTTAGCACTTTACTCCGCGAGAGTGATGCTCAGACTGCCATCATCCTCTGCCACCGGATAAGTCTGTACCGGCTGCCTTGCGAGATCGCCCCGCGGCTCTCCCGTTCTTAAATCGAACTTCACGCCATGCAACGGGCAGGAAATGAAACCATTCCTGACGCGACCTCCCGCGAGTGGTGAATCCTGGTGTGTGCACCGGTTTTCAATTGCATAGTGGATACCCCCGGAATTGCAGAGCAGGATGTTCACACCATCACGGTCGATCAGCTGGCAGGTTTCCGGCGGCACCGGTTCAACGGAAATTTGCCGCGACACGTCACGCATCCAGATAATCAGCAATACGCTGGTGCAGGTGCCTTATCCGGACTTCCTGGTAGTTACCCAGCGTCTGCCCGCCCTTGGCACAGGTCTTGAACCCCCTGGTCTGCGCCGCCATGTTGTCCGTATCCTGGTCGTAGACGGCGCCGAGGAATCCAAGGCCCTCCGCCTTGGTATAACTGTCCGCCACATCCAGCATCACAGCTTCGGGGGGGGGTGGCGGAGCGTGCTCCGGGTGACGGGGACGCAGGAAATAGAGGTCAAAGAAAGAATAATCGGGGTCTTTCGGATCTGGTCTGAATCGGTATGCCATCGGCAGCGACAGCCCCGGGAAGATGAAGAAATTGGGAAACACAAAGTACTCAATGGAATCCAGCGTCTGCGCCGTTGAATAGTGTGAGAAGTCCTGGCCATACTGCTCACCCAGCTTCTGCTTCACCACACTCGCATAAGTATCGCGCGCGGTGGCTCCCTCAGGAACCTGCGGGCAATCTCCAGCATCAGGCCCCCGTCGGCCCCACAATGCCTCCATCAGTTCCTGCTCGCTTGGTGGCACCGCCATGCGGGGGTTCACGGATCCCACGGTGTGAATAAATCGATTTACGTTCTTCGGGTAAACATCGTACGTCGTAACCGGTTCCGAGAAATCCCGTCCTCCGGCGTGAGTTTCCTTGACGTGGTAGGCCTCCATGAAGGCCTCTTCGGCTGCTTTCCAGTTTACAGGCAACCGTTTACACACCTGCGTTTCAATGTAGCGGTCTTCGATGTTGAATTCTTTGAAGTGCTCTGGGAGGACACCAAGAAAGTCAGCCAAAGACTCCGCACCCGTATCAAAATTGACGAAGACGAATCCTCCCCAGGTATCTACCAGAATTTCCCGCAGCGAGTGGCTCTCACGACTGACATGGGGGAAATCCCAATCTTCCGGTAACTCGATGAGTTCGCCATCCAGGGAATAGACCCAGCCGTGGAACGGACATCGAAAACTCGCACAGTAACCATTGTCGCCTGGTGATTTGAGGGCGGTGCCGCGGTGCATACACGCATTGATGTATGCCTTGATCTGCATCGATTCCGTCCGCGTCACTATCGCCGATAGATGCCCTATGTCATACACCTGATAGTCACCAGGCTCCGGGATATGTTCCTCACGGCATGCCATCTGCCAGACCCGGGGCCACATCTTCTCCATTTCAGCTTCGGCGTATTCGGGTGACGTGTAATTTGTGTAAGGGATATCATCGTCACCCAGGAACTCATAGGAGTTTTCAAGGAAGGGAGCTGGGGGTTCCGAAGCATCTTTAAGAATCGCTTCCTGGTAAGTGTGACCTGGCGCTCGTGCTTGACCCGGCGCAAGCTTCTCAGACATATCTCTTTCCCTGGTTGTTAGGTTCAGACTTCCATACTACTCTGGCTGTCTGCCTTCCAGGTAGTCATCAATCAGTTCATGATAACGCTCAACCCGGCTTTCCTGATCGGCAAGATAGGCACCTTCGTAGCCCCTTGAGCGCATGGATATCTGCTGCAGGGAGAAAATCTCCACATCCTGGTCGATCGTTCTCCCCATGCTCTTTTCGCCGAGCTCAAACACTTCATGCTCGACCTCCGCATCCCTGGGGATGATTTCTGCCGTTGTTCGAACTGGCGCCGTTTCGCCTTCCGGCTGGCTGGCATACCACCAGTTGTCAAAGACACACTGCTCAGGATCAGTCGGGTGAGGTCTGGCACGGAGAAAATGGAACCCATCTGACCAGAGCGACACTGCAAAATTCGGAAAGAGCGTGTAGTGAAAGGCATCGGTCAGCTGTTCATCAGCCAGCTTTTCATAGTGCGTGTACCCGCGGGATGGCCCTACCTGCCGCTTTGCTTTTTGCAGCGCCTCCCTTGTTTCATTACCTCGATCCTTGTAGTCAGCAGGATCCATGCCCCACTCCCGCATGATGGTTGCGAGAGGCTCGCCAATGCTGCCATCTTCATTCTTGGATACACCCGCGTAACCGCCTGGCATGATCATGCGATTGTGACCTTCATCCGCCAGGTCAAATCGCGTGTTTTCAACCCTGGTATCAACACCGGAATGCATCCGCTTACGCTCTTCCGGGGTTCCGCGAGGTCTGTGCACTGTTGGTACATGGTAGGACTCATTGAAGTTGTCCATCACAACTTTCCAGTTGCACGGCAACGTCGTTGTACGGGCAAGATACCGTTTCCAGCTTTCGAGTTCGTAGTTGGACCAGTCATACCAGATCGGTCCAAGGAACGTTTTCAGATCCGAGCAGTCAGGATCCATGTTGACCCAAATGAATCCTGCGAAGGTCTCGCATTTCAGCTCTTTCAGGTTCAGTTTTCCGCAGGGGTTACCACCGCGAAAGTTATCTGCATCCTGCACATAGACAAGCTCCCCATCCGGCATAAATGCCCAGGCGTGATAACGACACACAAATCGCCGCACATGCCCCTTTTCTTCTGAAACCAGCTGGTTACCACGGTGCTGGCAGACGTTGTAGAATGCCTTGATACTGCCATCTTCCTGGCGAACCATGAGTATGGATTCCGGCCCGACGTCCTCCTTCTGCCAGTCACCGGGGTTGGGCAATTCGCTCTCGCGACCCAGTAACAGCCATACTTTTGCCCACATGCCGTCAAATTCTTTCTCAAAGAACTCTCGCGAGGTATAGCGGTAACCCTCAAGCCTATGCCCTCTAAGCTGCTGCTTAGGCCAATCAATAATTTCGTTACCCAGGGTGCTCATGTGGCCCTCCTAAAAAGTTGCGTTCGTCTGCCCGCCATCAATGACGAGACTCTGGCCTGTTACAAAGGCCGCCTGCTCGGAGCAGAACATAGCCACAAAGTCACCAAAATGATCTGCGTCACCGAAACGATTGGCAGGTATTCGCCAATCATCAATAAATTTTTGAACCTCCTGTTCGTACGTCGTGCCATTCGCTGCTGCGGCCCTGGTGTAGCGGTCGGCGATCGAAGCCGTATGGTGCATACCCGGCAGCACGTTGTTAATCATCACATTGTTCTGTGCAACCGCCTTGGCGACAGCAACGCTGTAATTCACCAACGCCGCTCGCGGTGGACCTGACAGTATTCTCACCTCCGCTGGAAACTTTGCGGCTCCGGTACCGATGTTGACCACCCTTCCCCAACCACGCTCAGCCATGCCGGGAACCACGGTCTTCATGAACTCGACCGGGCTTAACAACGTGACTTCCAGATTCGCCAGCCAGTCTTCCTTTCCAACAGTCTTGTAGTCACCCGTGAATGCCGGGGGTGAACAGTTTGTTACCAGGATATCCGGTTCAGGACAGACGCCCAAAATCTTCTCGCGCCCTTCAGGGGTCGAATGATCAGCAACAATTGGAGTGACATTGGCACCGGTATCACGCGCTATCTCCTCACATGCCTGGTTGAGACGTTCTTCCGACCTTGCCGAAACAAACAGTTCAACGCCTTCTATGGCTAGAGCACGCGAGGCGCCCCGCCCCATGCCGGCACTGCCACCATTCACAATCGCCTTTTTCCCTTTAATGCCCAGGTCCACAATCATTTCCTTTTATCTGCAGTGGAGAAATGGTACCAAAAAATGTATAACGTGTACTACTTTTTTGTAGTTTCATTGCTACTTTTATCACCCTGAAAGCCTAATATTTCTTTGCAATTCTTACCTTTTTATCAAAGTAAATCATGTTATCTAATTTTGAGGACCCAGAATGAAACCACAGACCTGTCGCCAGTTCACACTAGCAGCCAGACCCACAGGCAAAGTCAAGGAAAGCGATCTTGCATTTCGGGAAGTTGAGATTCCGGAACCTGCAGATGGCGAGATTCTTGTTCACAACGAATACTTCTCCCTGGATCCTTCAATGAAAGGCCACATGGAGGACCGTTCAGACTACCGGGCCCCATTACAGATCGGTGAAGTCATGGCCGGTCGGTCCGTTGGAACGGTCGTAAAATCCCGACACTCCGAAATTAATGAAGGTGACCAGGTTTTCGGTTTTCTCGGCTGGAGTGACTACACCGTCACTGACGGTAAGAGTATTCCGGTGCACGTGTATCACGAGAAGGTCAATCCCGAAGCTGCTCTCGGAGTCATGGGCGGAACAGGAATGACAGCGTTCTTCGGATTAACCAGGATCGGTGAACCGCAATCCGGCGATGTCCTAGTCGTCAGTGGAGCCGCTGGCGCTACCGGTAATGTTGCCGGCCAGATCGGCAGGATACTGGGATGCCATGTGATTGGTATCGCCGGCTCCGATGACAAGTGTCGTATGCTGGTCGACGAACTGGGCTTCCATGCAACCATCAATTACAAGACAGAGGATGTAGGAGAGGCTCTGGATAAACTTTGCCCGAATGGTATCGATATCTACTTCGACAACGTCGGCGGCGACATCCTCAATGAGTGCCTCGCCAGGCTCGCGCTGCACGCAAGAATCGTACTCTGTGGCGGCATATCCCATTACAACCTGGAACAGAAACCGCCGGGACCCGATAATTACTTTAACCTGGTGTTCCGGCGAGCAAAGATGCACGGTTTTCTACTGTCAGATTTCTCAGAAAGCTTTGACGAGGCAAGGGAACAATTGCGCTCATGGTACGAACAGGGTGAACTCATTCAAAAAAGCACAGTAATCGACGGATTTACCTGCCTTCCTCAGGCACTGGTAAAACTGTTCGATGGATACAACCTTGGCAAAATGATGGTCAGGAACGACTAGCAAAAAAAAGCGCTCCGTCCGGAGCGCTTTGAACCTAAACGTGGGCCGATCTGATTAATGAGAGGGGGAGATCAATCAGACATGGCCCCATATCTGGCTCTAGTACTACACCCGATTACATTTCGTATCCAAGGGTCATTCCCCAGGTTCGGTCAATCGCGGGGACGCCAATACCAAACGCACTGGAGAAACGGGTCCTGAAAGCCATGTATTCCTCATCACCAAGGTTCTTCCCGAAGAGCGTCACCGACCAACGAGCATCGTTGGCAACAAATTTGACGCTCGCATCCCACAACTTCCTGTCCTGGTAGAAAGAGATCGGATCAAGATTGGTACCACCACCAATCACTTCATCAACGTAAGAGTATGACGTGCGCCAGGTCATGTTACCGCCATCAAACGCCGGATGACTGTAGGTGAGCGCGACGAAATATGTGTCATCCGGGATCTGGTTCCAAGGATAGTGACCATCGTCAACACCGTCGCCATTAAAATCCACCGGTGACTTGTAGTCTGTGTCGATGGCGCCGTAGTTGAATTCAAGAACAAGGTTGTCTCCGTCAACGAAACCACCTTCCATGAGCGACGCAATCATTTCAAAGTCCCACCCATCCGTCTGGGCATCGGGCACGTTGGTAAATCTCTGCGTGAGGGATACAGAACCGTCCCCCAGCACTTCAGTGAGGAACACGGAGCGCTGAAGGTCTTCAAAATCATTCTGCCAGTATGCGATGTTCATTCGCAGCCTGCCATCCAGGAATGTTCCTTTGAAGCCGACCTCAGTCGCTTCAACATGTTCTTCGTCATAAAATCCAGGTCGAACACGGGCAAGTTCTCCGACATCTGCTCGATAAGTCCAGCCGCCTCCCCGGTAACCGGATGTCCAACTGGCGTACGCCATCATGTCGTCATTGAAGCGATACTCCAGCCCGACTTTCGGATCCAGGTTGTCCCAGCTTTCCTTGTCATCGATCTGGAAACCCAACGGACACCAGACGGAATCGTAATTCGCTTTCCAGGTACCAGAACCCGTACAGTTTCCGCTGTTGACCATTCCGACACGAGTCGCCTTATCTTCCTCGCCGTAGCGAGCACCCAGTGTTCCAGTCAAGTTGTCCGTGAAGTTATAGTGACCTTCAAAGAAAATCGCCCACTGTTCCTGATCGGTGAAACCTTTGCCCGGCCATCCTGCACCAATGGGATCTCCAGGGTTCACACAACATGCTACACGGGAACCCTGGTAACGCTGCTCACTGTATTCAACATCCTGCTCAAAGTAGAACAAGCCCATCGTAAAGTCATACCTGTCTGAGAAACTGGATGAATAGCGGATTTCCTGGCTGAACTGATCCTGTTCGGTGTGCAACACGGTGGTGAAGATAAACGCAGCGCTGGTGCCATCAAAATCCTGGCCTGCGGCCTGATCCATGTCCGCATAGCCGGTTATTGAAGTCACAGTACCGTGCCCAACGTCCCAGATTGCCTCTAGTGTGTAGCGATTGCGCTGAAACTCAGCCCAGCCTGCAGGACCAGGCTGCGGATTGTCATACCAGGTGGAGAGATAGTCCTCTCGCTTACCTCCAGGAATCAGCCCCCCTGCGGAGCCATCTTTATCTGTCGCACCAGTGGGTACAACAGGCGGCGGGTGCGATGTGTTTTCATATCGCTCGTACAGGAACGTCAACTGAAGGTCCTCGTTCACATCCCAGACTACCGTCGGCCTGAAAATAGTGAGATCGATTTCTCCATACTCATCACCACTGACAAGATCATCAACGAATCCGTCCCGGGTTCGTTTCAGGACGGTAAACTTCGCAGCAACATCGTCGGTCAGGCCACCCTCGATACTTGCCGATACGTCAAGACGATCGTAACTGCCCATCGTGCTCTGAAACTTGAAGCCAAATTCACCATCAGGGCGAGCGGTTCTGGTGTTAACAACACCACCGGATACGTTTCGACCAAACAGGGTGCCCTGCGGTCCACGCAGGATTTCCACAGTTTCGAGATCAAATACATCAAGGACCCCCGTGCCCGCTTGCGCCAGCGGCACACCATCAACGACCACCCCAACGGCCGGGTCAAAACTCGGCACGGACGGACTCACACCAGCACCACGAATGTAAAAGCTGCCATATCCAAGAGAATTGCCCTGTTCAACAAGCCTTACGTTCGGCACGGAATCGCCGAGTTCACGGATATCGACAGCATTAATCAGCTCGATTTTTTCCGCGTTAAATATGGATGCTGAAATTGGAACATCCTGTAGAGATTCGCTGTCCGCTTTTTTTCGGCCAGTAACAACAACTTCTTCCAGCAACGCGCTTCTTTCCGCTGCATAAACTGCGGGATATTGAGAACTCAATGAGAGGATCCCAATCCCCAGCACCTTCATCTTGATGATGGATCTTAGATTCATGACTCCGCCCTTTGATTAGTTTTTTTATTGAGCAGAAGTGGCGCCATCCAGAACGCCCTCCCTCCGGAAATAAATATAACGTGTTTACTTATTGTTTGGCAAACAGATTTTTTATTTGTCCACTTAAAATATTTATACTTATTTTACAATGAGTTGTGATTAACTATAGCCTTCCTGAATGCAGTACGTGATGTAATTACATGACCGCAGAGACCGAGCAAAAACCCCTCTCACGACGCACCCTGTTTTTCTATGGATTGGCAGACATGCCCATTCAGATGGCAGGTATTCCTGTCGCGGCATTTATTCCGAACTACTACGGCCAGGATCTGGGCCTTTCCCTTACCGCGGTTGGCACCATCTGGCTTCTGACTCGCATGTTCGACGCCGTCAGCGATCCCCTGATTGGATGGCTCAGCGACCGAACAGATACGCGATGGGGAAGACGACGGATCTGGATGCTTGCATCTGTTCCAATCATGATGCTCGCCATCTACAAACTTTTTATGCCTACAGGCGCGGTGACGGAACTGTATCTGCTTGGATGGCTAGTGGCACTTTGGACGGGCTGGACCATGTTGTTCATCCCCTACTATGCGTGGGCGGCCGAGCTATCTTCCGACTACAACGAACGAACGCGTATCACCGGATGGCGAGCCTGGCTTGGTATGGCAGCAAACGTCTTCAGCAAACTTGTGCCAGTGCTGGCGATATTTCTTTTCGACTATGGCGGCACGGAAGAGACCCTGATTCTCATCGGTACAATGACTCTTATTCTCTTGCCGCTTACTGTTGGCCTTACGGTCTTTAACGTTCCGGAAAGTCGCAGCTACAAACCTACAGCGATTCCCCTGTTACCCGGCCTCAGATTGATGTGGGCCAATGGGCCGTTCAAACGACTAGTGCTGGCGTTTTTCGTGAATCAGCTGGGGTCAGCGATCTCTACCGCACTGGTTGTGTTCTATATCCGAAACGTGCTCGGGGAGGCGCAGAGCAGCATTGTGATGTTGCTGGTCTACTATGGATTTAATCTATTAGGTATTCCCTTCTGGATCTGGTTTACCACACGGATTGGTAAACACCGGGCATGGTGTGGCGCACTTGCTGTATTCGCCTGCTTTCAGTCGTGTTACCTGCTTTTGGGGCACGGTGATTTCTATTACATGTTGCCGATAACAGCATGCACGGGTTTCCTCGGGGGCGCCTTTTACGTGATACCGAACTCCATGAAAGCCGACGTGATTGATATAGATCGCCTTGAAAGCGGCGAAGATCGAGCGGCCTGGTATTTTGCAGTCTGGTCGTTCACCACCAAGGTTGCTCTGTCAGTCGGTCCATGGATAGCCTTGACCATGCTGGCTCTGGTTGGCTTCGACCCCGGCGCAACGGGCGAGATCACCGAGGAGGGGTTGTTAGGTCTAAAACTCCTGTTCGTACTAGGTCCGGCCAGCGGCTTCGTACTTGCAGCCCTCATTGCCTGGAATCACCCGCTTGATGAGGCGCAGCACCGCAGGTTAAGGGAACAACTCGCTGCCGCAGGTCGCTAGCTAGTATTGATCAATATTTGAAAGCTTGTCCTGTAGACTATTGATCATGCGTAAGGCCTGCTGATTCGTATACCCGGTGGTTGAAGCAGCCAGAGTCAACGAAACATTGTATTTACCGAAATCTTCAGGTGAGACTCCGGTCGTGTCGCCGTACCAAATCGGGTAAAGCGGATGCACGTTGCGATAGATCACGTGAGTCAACACTGACACGTCAACCCACTCGAGGAACTCACCTTCTTCGTGAATCTGTCGCAGTGCGTTTCGATAAGTGTTGACCCGAATCCGGACAAACGGATCACTCACACGCGAAGCAAGAATTGGTGTGAGCGCTTGCGCATAGGCGGCATTCTTTCGTGCAGATTCAGCAACGGAATCCATAATAAAGAAGAGCTTGTCGACACCCTTCTTCATCTGGTGATCATCGATCGCCTGGTACGTGTGCCTGAATCGCTCCTCCACTGCAGTTCGCAGCAACTTTTCTTTGTTGCCAAACTGGTGATACAGCGTTTTCGGCGTCACACCTGCCTTAACTGCAAGGTCTCGCATCGTGACGCCTGAATAGCCATGTCGCGTAATCAGATCGCGCGCTGCAGCCAGGATTTTCTCCCGGCGACGGTACTGTTTTTCGGTGAGCGCTCTCATGCGTTCTCCAATGCCAACATCAATTCACATTGTAAACACGCAGCTCCCGGTTGCCAGCATCTCAAATCATGTAAAACACGTGTTACTTTTCTCGATGCGACCGGTATGATGGCGCTTTCATTAAAGGAGACAGCACGTGAAAGAAACTCAGGTCAACATTCCTACCCCGGACGGCACAATGGACTGTTACCTCTGCCGGCCAGACGATTCACCAAGGCCCGCCATCATCTTCTACATGGATGTCCCAGGCATCCGTGAAGAACTGAGGCAGATGTGTCGCCACATCGCTGAACAGGGCTACGTTGTTATCCTGCCCGATCTTTACTATCGCGAGGGTAAGGTCAGGTTTGATCTTTCAAAAGGTGAAGAAGAACTGCAGCGCATGTTCGCGATGGGATCAAAACTCACCGTCGACATGATCATGCGGGATACAGGCGGCATCGTCGAATATTGCCGTGCTGACAATTCAATCGGTGAACGGTTAGGCTGCGTTGGGTACTGCATGAGCGGCCAGTTTGTCGTCGCCGCTGCAGGGAGATACCCGCAGGACTTCAAGGCAGCTGCAAGCCTGTACGGCGTTCGCATCGTCACGGACAAACCCGACTCACCACACCTGCTTGCTGATCACATCAGCGCGGAACTCTACCTTGGGTTTGCCGAACACGACCCGTTTGTTGAGGATTTCGTGATCCCGGATCTGAAAAAGGCACTGGATTCAAACAATGTGACCTATGAGATCGAGACACATCCCGGTACAGAGCACGGTTTTTGTTTTAAAGAACGACCGGCCTATCACGCACAGGCCGCAGAGAAAGTCTGGGACAAACTGTTCGCGCTGTACGCGCGTACGCTACAAGAAGCATGAATTCTGTCGCAATCACGGCGTTCATCGTCGCAAAGCTGTAGTGAGCCCAACGGCATGACTGGCCAGACGAGAACAATTTCCGGCGGCACGCGGCTGGCATGACCAGGAAAGAAAAACCATGACCATTGAGCTGTTGTTGATTCTTGGCCTGCTGGTCATCTTCATCCTGCCGATCATGACAGACATCAATGTGGGCATCGTCGCATTCGTTGTCGCCATGTGCCTTGGCAGCATTGCCCTTAACCTCTCACCTAGCGACATCCTGCAGGGTTTTCCTGCCCAGATGTTCGTGCTCATTGTGGGTATCACACTGCTGCTGGCTATCGCTGAACGCAACGGCACCATCGACTGGATCGTCAGCTCACTCATGGCGCTTGCGAGAGGCAGACTTTACTATCTGCCTTTGCTTCTCTTCCTCACGGCGTTCATCACGAGCTCACTTGGCCCGGGCGCAGCACCCGTTCTGTTTGTCATTGGCGCAGGTCTGATCGGCCGGTTTGGTCTCAATCCCCTGCTGATCGCGGCCATGGTCATTCATGGCACCCAATCTGGCGCATATTCACCAATAGCCCCCTACGGCATCGTCATACACCAGCTGGCTGAAGACCTGTCCATTACCTACAATGCGTGGCCCATGTACGCAGGCGTTGTTGCGTTTCATATCCTGTTGGGTGCTGGCGCCTTTTTCCTGCTGGGCGGCAACAAACTGAAAGGGCAGGTGTTCGATGCAGGACTGGAAACTCCCGCACCTGCGGACTGCCCGGCATACACTCGCTACTTCACGCTCGGTGGTTTCGCGGCATTGCTCACCGCAGTCATCGGTTTTGGCATTCACCTCGGATTCGCAGCCATGGTGATCGCTTTCGTACTGTTGTTGTCATCCCCTAAAAAGGTACGCGGTGAAGCCGTCGCGAATGTGGCCTGGCCGATCATTCTCGTGATCACTGGTGTTCTGACCTACGTGAGCATGATCCAGGAAGCCGGCGCCATTGACTGGCTCGCCGGGTACGCCAACGACGTGGCGTCACCTTCAATCGTTGGTCTTATGCTTTGCTATCTCGTCTCCATCATCACTGGCGTGGCGTCGACAATTGGCACCATCGGCATGCTTGTTCCACTTTCTGCTCCGCTGATTCTCGCTGGCGATATAGATGGTACCGGCCTGCTTACTGCCATGGCAGTTTCAGCTGCCATCAGTGACATATCACCATTTTCCACCTGGGGCGCTCTTTTTCTTGCCAGTGTTGCTTCTGTAACAAACCGTGAGCAGGTCTTGCGTATGCAGTTGATCTACACGGCCGTGCTGGTCGCAACGCTGCCTTTCGTTGCATGGGGACTGTTTGTGGTTATCGGAATTCTTCCGGGCTGAGAATCGAACGCATCAGGAACGCCGAGATGAGTTCACGCCGATGTTTCTTTGTGTACTCCCCGGGATGGCGAACAACGGAGAACGCATGAACAAGAATGCGGGTCCATTCAATGATCATTTTTCGATCCACGTCTGTACGTAGCCGCCCCTCATCGAAGAGAGATTTGAGAGGCTCATCGATGAGATTCCTGATCCTTGCATCCAACGCACCGCGGCCGACATGCAGCGCCTTCTCTTCTGTCTTGGTACGTGGCCCCGAAACCAGCGAACCAATCCAGGAACTCTTCGGGACATTTTCGGCGATCCCCACGATCGTCTCCAGCAGTCGCTCTTCAGCTGACTTGCAACTGTTGAGCTTCGAGACAATCCTGACCTCAAAGCGATCAAATTCCCGAACAAAAGCTGCCTGCAGGACATCGTCTATTCGTGGGTAGTACTTGTAGAGTGAGGTGCGAGAAACACCTGCTTCTGCCGCAACGTCCAGCATCGAGGTATGGGCAACGCCTTTTTTCTCGAAACAGGTCTCTGCTGCGTCAATCAGCAATTCTTTCAGGTCAGTTTTTTCACGCGATACCATGCCGCAACAGCTTACCCGGGGTTTTGCCCGTACACTCTCCATCGATGAAAGTGATTTCACCATTTACGAGCGTGTATCGCCAGCCTTTTGCACGGCGATCAAGGTGCCAGGCATCGCCTGGCCAATCATAGGCCCGGGTTGAAGGCAACAGTTCCATTTCATCCAGGTTGTAGATCACGATGTCGGCCGGCATGCCTTCAGCAAGGTAGCCACGGTCACGAATACCTGCCGCTTGTGCGCTGTATGCTGACAGGCGCCAGTGTGCATCTTCGAGTGTCATGATGCCCTTGTCACGGACCCACTCTGCGATGAACTCTGTCGGGTAGGTGCCGGTTGTCAGGAACTTGGTGTGCGCCCCACCATCTGATAGACCCGGCACAGCGTAGTCACAATTTGCAACTTCGCTCATGACCTTTGTATCGATTTCCCGTGGGATACTCTGCCAGCCATTCTGCAGGTTGCAGGCAATGGAGAAATCGAGGAACACATCAATTGGGTGCTTATCCAGTTCCTTCGCGATTTCCCTGACCTTGTAGCCTTCCCACTTCCCGAGTTCAGGGGCATCGTCAGTGACATATGCCAGAAGCAGGTCGTCGATGGAAACCCCAAGGCGAACCTCCAGTTCCTCAGTTCCACCGCCCGCGAGCGGCGCCTTGCCTTCATCCCACTCTTCAAGAATCGCCGCTCGCCGGGCAGGGTCCCGCATCTTGTCCAGGCGCTCTTCCAGCGAGCCGAGCGTCAGATCCCGCCAGAGGGGTGATGAATCAAACAGGTTCCAGTCTTCCAGCGTAAACTGGTAATCAATCGCACAGGTCACTGCCTGGGCAATGATCCTGTTACCCGCCTCATTCTGCTGCTTCAGCCAGTCGATAATAACGTGGTGCGCTTCAGCGGGTGCCCCGTGCTGGTCATTCCGCGGTGCAAGCGTATTGAAGATCACCGGGCGGCCGGATTCTTCCGCGAGAAACTGCGCGGTCTTCGGCGGCCCAATCATCTGGATAATCCCCCGTTCCATGTCTCCAAGCGAGCGAGCAAAGAAGGACAGGTCTTCATTACTCATGAGGTCTGTGATCATTGGCGTACCATCGTAATCACGCTGTATCGTCGCTTCACCCGCAAGCTGGGCCGACCAGCCGCAGGCACCGACATCCATTGCCTCTTTCAGCAGGCGCAGCGCCTCCTTCTTCTCCCTGTCTGAGAGCGAACGGCTCTTGGCATCTTCCACTGAACCCATGACCCAGCTCATTAGTGGATTCAATCCAACGTAGGACAACATGTTGATGCCTTTCGGCGTCCGGTCTACAGAATCAAGGAATTCTGGAAAGGTTTCCCAGTCCCATGGCATACCCTGCTGCATGCATTCAAGTGGCACGGCCTCGTTGCGCGCCATAGTGAGCATGGCGCGATCCCGGGCACCCGTTTTTACTGGCGCAAATCCAAACCCGCAGTTACCGATGACGACACTGGTTACACCATGCAAACCTGATATTGCACACCAGGGGTCCCAGAACACCTGGCTGTCATAGTGCGTGTGCAGATCCACCACACCCGGAGCGACCATCAAACCATCGGCGTCAATGATCTCTGTACCATCGCTGTCAGACAGTCGCCCCATGGCAGCGATACGGCCATCCCTGATACCGATGTCTGCTTTGAAACGCGGGCTGCGGCGACCATCGATAACGGTACCGTTCTTGATGACCAGATCGTAGGCAGGCATGAATACATCCTTTAAGTGAACAGATATTATAATATGTTCACTTCGTCGAGGAATGCAATCCCTCTCTGACAAGTAGTTCCAACTACTGCTTACCGAGTCGTGCTGCCCTTCTATTAAATGCCTTCCGGAGTCGAACCAGCCGTTCGGGTGTTAGTGGAAATCGCCAGATCACCAGCACTGAACCCGCATAGAGCAACATCGGGGGGATGGTGAGCGTCAGCGTCAGTGCTAACAGTTCGTCGGGGCCGTTCACCCCATTCGGATCAAAACCAAAGAGGCTTACGACAGGCAACGCGATGCCAACCGCCATGGCCTGAAACAGCTTCTGGCCGAGAGACCAGACAGCCATATACGAACCAGCAACATGCTGACCAGTTTTCAGCTCTGCAACCTCAATAAGATCAGCTTTCATGGACAGAGAAATCGCAACGAAATTACCACTGGCAATCCCATAGAGACCAAGTACTGCGCAGAACAGGAAGACATCTCCAGGGCCGAGGAGCAGGTAACCGGGCGTTGCGATCACATAAATCACTGCGCCTGCCACCCAGGTCTCCTTCTTGCCGAGACGGTATGAGATCCACACCCAGCAAGGCAGCGAAATCAGTTGTGTCAGGTAGAAACCAAGCAGCAGTACCTGAGTGCTGGTTTCAACATCCACAACAAAGGCGGCAAACAGCATGAAAAGTGATGAAGACCAGGTGGTACCCATGGTCAGCATCAGAAACCCAATGAACAGGACGACGAACGAACCGTTTTTGAACATCTGGATACTACTGGTCATCAGGTTGACCTGCTTCATGCGCCCCCGAACGACTTCCGGCACTTTCCACAACGCCAGAAACATCAGCAGTGGAAGCAGCACCAGGGCCATGAAGCCAACAATCGTAAGCCCTTCGCGTGGCGTTGCCCCGAAACCGAAAAGGTGTCCTGACATTGTTGGGATAGCCAGCACACTCACATTACCGAGATACCCGAAAGCCTGGCGCCATCCAGTGATGCGCGTACGCTCATCATAGTTATCTGTAAGTTCTGCTCCCCACGCAAAATAGGGAATGTTGATCATCGTCCAGCCCAGCCAGAGCAGCATCGACCAGACAAGCAGGTGCCAGTTGTTGACTGAGCCCACGGGGGCAAACAGCTGCCACGCCGAAAACATCATGACAATTGCACCTGCTGCCATCCACGGTTTGCGCTTCCCGAAACGGGTATTCGTCCGGTCACTGAGAAAGCCAATCAGCGGGTCAGTGATGACATCCGAGATCCGGGCCAGCATAAGGATCAATCCCACGTCCGCAAGGTCCAGTCCAAGATCGCGACTGTAAACATAGGGAAGGTAGAGAGAGACCGGTACTGCTGCGAGATAAATCGCGTAGTCCGGCAGACCAAAATAGACAAGAGTGGAACGACGAAGCCTACTCTTCCTCGTTACTTCTGAAGTACCGCTAGTCGATCCCATGGCGATGACGCTCCCGCTCAAGCCGCTCCGTGTCCGCACTCAGCATAGGAGACATCTCATCTTCCGATAATACACCTGCGCGGTGTTTCGCTGACTTGGCTGCATCAAATGAAATCCACTTCTACGGTGTAACTTCGATGACAGTACGCAGGGGTGAGTCAAGCAGGTCGTAGAATCCGTCCTCGCCAGCCTTGTCGACAGGAAAGGATTTCTTCGCGAGCGCGCGATAGAACCACTCTTCCGTCGGCGTATCATTGTGAAACCTGGCCGTTTGCATTGCTTATGGTTCTCTCCCTGGAAGATTCGTTAGTCTGGCAGTCCAAGTACACGTTTCGCGATAATGTTCAGCTGGACTTCCTTTGTACCACCCGCGATGGTCAGCGACTTCTGATAAAGCCAGCGCTTCTGTGCAGCGAGCTCCTCCTCGGATGCGCCGCTCTCCTCATCCCAGCGGAAGCCCTGTGAACCCATGGCCTCCATGAGCAGTTCATCGCCTTCCTGGATATTGAGCGCATTGGTCAGCTTCACGACAGATGAAGCAAAGCCAGGCGCACGCCCCTGGCTCTCGGCAATGGCACGCCGCTGGGTGATTTTTTGAATCCTGGTATTCATGTCATTCTGCACAAGACGATCTCTCAGCTCCCGATCAGCAATCCTGCCGTCTTTCTCCCCCACATAGTGACGGACCTTGTCGGGCAGGCTGTAGGCTTCGCTTCTCCCACCCTGCGAACCTGAAATATTGATCCCGGCGTGAGTCGACCGCTCAAACTGCAGCAATCGCTTGCCTACCGTCCAGCCACGGTCAACTCCACCAATCACATTGCTGACAGAGGTGACAGCATCTTCGAATACGGTTTCACAAAATGGGGACGCGCCCGAGATAAGACGGATAGGATGCACACTCACGCCTGGCTGATGCATGTCGACAAGCACAAGACTGATACCTTCATGCTTGGGCTTGTCGGGTGAGGTCCGGACCAGCACGAAGATGTAGTCGCAGTACGTCGCATCTGACGTCCACGTTTTCCTGCCGTTAATGACATAGTTGTCGCCATCTCTGACTGCTTTTGTCGACAAGGATGCCAAATCAGAACCAGCACCAGGTTCTGAGTACCCCATTGCCCAGGCACCCTCGCCTCGCGCGCAGATCGGCAGCCAGCGTGCTTTCTGCTCATCTGTCCCGAACTCAAGTATCGTCGGGCCAATGTAATTCACACATCGTCCCGTCAGGGGCGGTCGCGCATCAATGCGCTTCATTTCATCGATCAGGATGCTGTACTGCTCCCGGTCAAGATCTGCCCCGCCGTACTCCTTTGGCCAGGTTGGTACGGTCCAGCCTTTCTCGATCATCCGGTCGAGCCAGACACGCGTATCCGGTTCGAGTTCAATGGACTTGCTGCCAATTGGTACATATCCCGGCCCCCGCGCACCAGGCGGGCAGTTCTGCTCGAGCCATGCACGGGTTTCTTCACGGAAATCACCCACGGTCACTGCACCTCAAACTGGAAGTGCTTGCCTTTCCGTACCACCTTTCCTGCGGAAGGTGAGGCGAAGTGAGTACCAAACACCAGCAGACCCTCATCCGCGTATGTGTCCAGCTGCTCAACCCGGGTCTGTTGTGCCATGGGTGTATCCCAGTCTGCTTCACATTCCCAGTAAGGCTCTTCCATCTGGCAGGGATGATGAAGAAAGTCACCGGTAATGACCGCACGCTCTCCCTTCGAGGAGATCACAACACTGACATGCCCCGGCGTATGACCTGGCGTAGGCACAAGCGAGATCTCATCGCAGATTGATTCATTAACGTCGACAAATCTGGCAAGTCCCGCATCAATGACAGGCTGAATCGAATCAACAATGAACTCTTCGTAGAGCGGGTTACTTCGCTGGGCATCGGTGTACTCCCATTCAGTTTCCCCAAACAGGTACTCTGCCTGCGGGAAGGTGGGCACCCACCTGTCACCTTCAAGCTTCGTGTTCCAGCCGACGTGGTCCGTATGCAGGTGCGTGCAAAGCACTGTATCAATGGATTCAGGCGGATGACCTGCCGCAGCCATGTCATCCATGAACTTTGTCTGCAGGTTTGCCCAGAACTCCATCGCCCGCTGCTTGTCGTTGCCAAGACAGGTATCAACAACGATTGTCTTCGTCGGGGTGTCCAGTACCAGGGCATGAATGCTGATTCGGCAGTTTCCATTCTCATCAGCGAAATGAGGCTGCAGCCATGGCATGGCCAGGATGTTTTCTTTCGTGGCATCAGGAAGCAGGAACATTGGTCCCGTCGTCTCCCCTTCCACAATCCGCGTGACTTTCACATCACCAATCTGCCAGACATTTTCTGCCATTAACTGCTCCCTTATCGCGATAGAATCGTCACGCCACTGATACCGGGCGCACCATAGACATGTGTGTAGGCGACCCTGGGGTCACCTTCAACCTGGCGGTTGCCGGCATCACCACGCAACTGCAGGACATTCTCATAAACCTGGCGAAGCCCGGATGCACCAATCGGTTCGCCATTGGCAAGACAGCCGCCGTCCGTGTTAACAGGGAAGCGGCCACCGATCTCTGTCTCGCCGTTCGCGAGCATGACTTCCTGTTCGCCATGATCACAGAAACCGTTTTCCGCCATGTGCATGATCTCAGCACCGGACTCCGTATCCTGCAACTGGGCAAGGTCTACATCTTCCGGCCCGAGTCCTGCCATCTCATAAGCGGCCTTTGACGCATCAATCGTCGGCCCGTCGCCTTCTTCCAGCGACAGTGATGGCGCTGTCACTTCAAAACTACCGAATCTGCGCGAACGTACAATGGCGGAACGAAGGTAAATCGGATGCCGCGTATAACGGTGTGCAATATCAGCACGGCACAAAACAAGTGCTACTCCGCCTTCACCGGGGTTGCAGAACATATACTGTGTGAGTGGGTATGACAGCATCGGGGACTGCAGGATCTCATCTTCAGTCAGTGCCTTCCTGCGCCAGGCCATCGGGTTTTTCTCCCCGTTGCGAAACGCCTTGGCAGCGACTCGCGCCAGTGAATCATTGGTGATCCCGTATCGTTCCATGTAACGATTGATTTTCATCGCGAAAAACTGTGTCGTTAGTGCAAGACCACTACCGCCGTACCAGTTGCGACCGTCACCACCTGGACCGGCAGGTGAAAATGCACCCCGTGGATGCTTGTCGAAACCGATCGCAATACCGAGGTCGTAGATTCCGCTGTGAATTGCGTTGTACGCGGAAAAGAGTGCAGAGCCACCAGTCGCACATCCGTTGGTCACGTTAATGAACTGCAGGCCAGTAAGGCCCAGCATTGACACCATCCGGTCAGGGTCGCCCGCCGCCCGACTTCCACCATAGGCAAACTGGATGTCACTCCACTCAACACCGGCGTCCTTGCAGGCTGCACGAACAGCCATCGCGCCTTGTTCCATGCCACTTACGCCCTCATGCCGCCCGAAGGGATGCATCCCGATTCCAACAATCGCAACATCGGTCATGATGTTTTACTCGCAGACATAAAGTATCACATGTTATATTTAAATCTGTCGCTACATCAACCGGATATCAAAGGAAGCCCATGAGCGAACTGGACATGAAGAGTTTCAATGAGAAGATCATCGAGGAATTTCGCGCCAACGGTGGAAAAGTCGCAATGTTCAGTGACTATCCTATGGTGATTCTTCACACACTCGGCGCAAAATCCGGAAGGCCGCATCTGGTGCCCCTGGTTCTTACGATCAATGAAAAAGATGAATGGATCCTGTTCGCCACCTTCGCCGGGTCACCGACCAACCCCGCGTGGGTCCACAACCTCCGGGCTAATCCGCAAATAGACATTGAATTCGGTACAGAAACGTTTAAAGCCAACGTCTTAGAATTAGACGAATCCGAGGCGCAAGCCGTTGTGAATGCACACACCAGTCACTCAGAGCAATTTGCCGGATACGTGAAATCAGCTGCACCGCGACGCATCCCGGTCTTCAGGATTGATCGCCTCTGACCTACTGCGCAGTCATTCCTGCGTCAATCGTGAATTCAGCCCCCGTCACATAACTCGCTTCATCAGACGCGAGATAGACGACATTCGCTGCGATGTCCTCAGGGTTTCCTGCTCTGGCCAGCGGGACGCGTGATGCCGGAATACGCGAATCAAGACCATCACTGCCGACCGCAGCCGCCTGCATGTTCGTCCAGATCACACCTGGGAAAATTGTGTTACAGCGGATGTTGTCTGGCGCACCATCCATTGCAATAGAGCGACTCATCGCGCGAACACCACCTTTGGCGGCCGCGTATGCACCACACCGTGCCAGGCCAACAAGCGCGGCAACCGAAGACAGGTTGATGATGACACCCCCGTCACCCTGATCACGCATCTGACGCATTGCCATTTGACTGCCAAGGAACACACTGGTGAGGCTAACGCTGACCTGCCGGTTGAATTCTTCAATCGTGAGCTCCGTAAAAGGCTTCAGGACGGCAATACCCGCATTGTTAACCAGCACATCCACACGATCGTAAGACTCAACGGCTGCCTCACGTACCCTGTCC
Source organism: Candidatus Azotimanducaceae bacterium (assembly GCA_965662805.1). Classification (GTDB taxonomy): domain Bacteria; phylum Pseudomonadota; class Gammaproteobacteria; order Pseudomonadales; family Azotimanducaceae; genus UBA9659. Next base: position 27,487 of record CBFIJB010000024.1, read on the forward strand.
CAACCGTTTTCATCCACAACATCCTGTTGCAGAGCAATGGCTTCACCTCCGATTCCCCTGATGGCATCTGCGCACAGTTCAGCACCTTCCCCATCAAGATCTGTAACTACGACCCTCGCACCCTCACGCGCGAGCATCAGCGCGCTCGCATAGCCAAGACCTGGATTCGATGCACCTCCAGTGACGACAACCACTTTGCCCTTTACCCTTCCTGTCACCAAAACTCTCCTAAAATCTCCAACGCATAAAAGTAGCACGTGTTATCTTTATCTGTCAGCATCTGAATCAACAAGGCAACCGGGGCATCTATATGCAATTAACCGAAGCGCATCAGCGAGACACTTTCCAGGCACTGGAGGTAAGCGAATGAGAATCGGTATATCGGTCAGTTCATCGCATCATGTAGAAGACCCTCGCGAAGGCGCAAGAAACATGATCGAGCGTGCCCGCGCCGCACGGGATGTAGGACTCGACAGCCTGTTCGTTGGCGACCATCACGTTACACCATTCCCCTACTACCAGAACAACGTCATGACTTTATCGGCGCCAAGTAAAATGTAGCCGCCGTCGAAAAGATACTTTCGGTCCCACACAGCTATGCACCTCGCCAACAATCCGCCATTGATCTTTATAAAAAGTAGAGCATAAGACGAATTAACCCCATTTCTGCATCATCAGCCAAGTATCCACCGCGACGGTTCTGGCAAGTTAAGTGATTGAATCGAGGAGAATTCAGCCGGTGGTGATTAAGCAACTACCCTACTCCAATCAGCAAACGCACTTACCCTAAGATCACGATAGTGTTGAGCTCTGATCAAGTGTCTACCCAGATTGAAGAGGTTTTTCACGGCAGCATGGGTACTAAGAAATCGCTGAGCCTGCCTAACTGATTTGAACCTTCGCATTCCACGTTCTCGCATCCTGGTATCTTCGTGCGATTGCTCAACCCGATTATTGTCATACTGCGTCGTACCGTGGATTACCTCCGGAATCAGCTCACGATGAGCGACTCCATAGCTTCGTAACTTATCGGTAACGATCTTCCTGGGTTCGCCTCCATGAGAACGCAATAGGCGCTTGAAGAAGCGTTTAGCTGCGGCCCCATCTCGTTTGGCCTGTAGATACACATCAACCACATCGCCATCCTGGTCTACGGCTCTCCATAGGTAATGCTGCTTGCCGTCTATCTTTACGAAGACTTCGTCAACGTAGAACTTGTCGCCGTGGCCTCGATGGTTTCGTTTCAATCTACGAGTGTAAATCGCTCCGAATTTTATGCACCAGAGGCGAATTGCTTCTCGGCATACAGTGATGCCACGCTGAACCAGTAGGTCTTCGACATCGCGGTGGCTGAGGTTGAATCTACAGTAGAGCCAGACAGCGTAAGCAATGATATCCGGAGGGACTCTGTGACGTTTATATGTATTCATGGGCCGAGTTCAGCAATTTCGACCGGTTAACTTGTCAGGACCATCCAGGTTGCGTAGGCAACAAGCTAGAAAATACCCTGAAACTCATACGGGTCAAAAGCGTCTTCGTCATCCACCGCTTCATACATCCGATCCAGCCACTTTGCGTTTTGCTGTCTTTGATCCCCGTAACTGAAGAGAAGATCGATGGCCATGACCGCTTGCTCGGCGGCGACATAGTCACTGAAGTCACCGTCTTTTGCCATGGCCAGTATGTTGCTGAGTAACTGCTTGTTATCCAGTCTTCCTTCTAAAACCCGGCTGTTGAGTTGATCCATCAAGGCACGAATTTTTGTAATGCTCTGCGATTTATCCTTATTGCGGTAAGTACTTATCTGTAGTTCACGGACCGCGTTCTCAAATTCGCTGGAAGAACCGGTGATAACTTTACTAAGGGGTATCAACATAACCAGTCCGGCATCATTCAGTCTTACCGCCCCGGGAGGTAAGCCCACACGATTCTTTGATTGCCACTTGAGGTCGGACATTGGGTGGTGGCACGAATGGCAATCAAACAGGCTTAACTCAGGAAAGAGATTTCCAGTGTCCAGGTGGCTCTCAATGAGACGCAGGGACTGACGACCAGCCTCAATCTGGCCTAATGCCCAGACCGTCACACTATCTGCATGCCACTTTGTCCGCTGGTAGTCTTCGTCGACGACGAAGTGCGCCGGTTGAAGAATGGTGAAGGTGTCGAGCTCGAATCCCAGGCGTGGATGGCCAGCACCCATAATTTCATGGGAAGCGATTTTGACCTCATGGCCAACGTGGCAGGAGAAACAAAGAGATGCTCTCGCTTCCACCTGATCGGTCGGGTACATCCCATCTGCGATATTGTCTTTGTGGGATTGGCGTGGGTCCGTATGGCTCATCAGATAACTCTCAGCGCCCCCATGACAGGCCTCACAACCAACACCATCACTGATCTGGAATCGATTGTCTCTTTTGTCAGAGGCTACATTATCCGCGTGACAATCCAGGCAGACATCCGCTTCATGAGCATTCGGCAGGCCGAGATTCTTGGCAATCCATATCGATTCTTCTGACAAGAGTATTTGGTAAGCACCCTGGTGCGCGTCAAGCCTGGACCACACGACATACTCATTCTGAAGGACCTTCGTTGAATTGCGTGGCTTAATTGAACCGTGGCAGGTAGAAGACGCGCAGCTGGCGACGCCAAGATGGGTTTCGTCCGCATACTGTGGCAGCTCCGGACTGGCGCCAGATGTCGTCGCAAAAAATCCCGTATATAGCAAAAACAACAAGCGTCTAATCTTCATCTTGTTCTTCTTCCGGTTCATCAACGACAAACCACGGTTTGCCTTCGTCATCAAGATACAGCCCCCGCATATCTTCTTCAGTGAGAGGACCTGAGCCCAAACGGCTGAACACAGCCACCTGCCCACCGGATTCGTCCACGGCTCGATCTCTTTCCAGACCTCTCGACAAACTGAGCGCGCGTCCTTTCATTGGATAGCTGGCAATCAATTCAGGTACGGGTTCCGGGCTGAAACCGTAATACCGTGGTTGCGATACCGGGGATGTCAGTTGCACGATCTTCAACCCTGCTGTGCCGTCTGCAACATAGGCATACAAGCTGGCGTTTGTCGTCGCGACCACCACATCCTGTGCATCAAGGATGCCATCATTAAACTTCTCATGAACTTTCATGGCTTCAGGCTGTGTGACGTCGACGATTACAAGACCATCGCTACCAGCAGCGACATAAGCATAGGTTCTGGCCACGAAAACGCGTCGAGCGTCACTGAGTTCAATCGTGTTATTCTCAACCAGCTTAGGCTCGGTTGGGTCGGAAACATCAATTGCCTTAAGGCCGTCTGCATCTGTAGCGAACAGATAACGGAACTGTTGGAATACATCACGGCCATCGTTCAGCGCTACGGTTTTAACATGTCTCGGCTTGAGCGGATTATCCAGATCAATAATCACCAGCCCGGCATCCGCAACAATGTATGCATAGTGCCCACCGATTTCGATATCACGTGCACCTTTTAGAACATTTCCTTCATTCCAGGTCAGCGCACGTGTCAGGAAGTTGTTCCTAGGCTCACCATCAGAGAGTGTATTGATGTCCGTCAGTATGATCCCCTCTACGGAATCGGTGATTACCGCGTAGTTGTAAATCGGGTGAAAAGGTTTCTCCTGGTTGGTCACCCGCATCAGTTCACCCTCGTTGCGGTAAGGTGCAACGGGTTGTGTCGTACTGAGTGACAGGCAGGTGGCGTTTTCTGATTCTATGGTTGTGTCGTGCCCAAGTGGTGAAAATGGCGCCGTGATGATCTTTTGGCTGATACCTTTGTTGCCAATGCCTGCGACGTCATAGACGACCATGCCTTTCTTCCCGGCCGCAGCAAACAAATACTCTCCACGTAGCTGCAGGCACCCGACTTCACCGCTGCCATGTCTGTGCCCTGTCTCCAGTTCTTTGTCGGCCTGGGTGTGAGCCTCAAAAAAGTCAGGATAGACCACGCTGTGCAGATAACTGCCAATCACGGTTTGTGGTTCAGTCCACTCTGTTACCTGAACAGCTTCGACCGCTTCGTTAGTACCGACCCAGGCATGGTAGCCAACGAAATCGATAAAGTCGGTACCAAATCCAAGTGTCTGCGCCATGATGGCGTTATTGTCACCAGTTTCAGAGAGGTGGCAATCCGAGCAGACTCTTGTTTCGGTTTTTCTGACGGTATGCGCGAAATGTGGATTGATTGCCTGTGAGCTGTACCCACTGGCAGAAATCGGAGGCTGCTGAATGTAGATTTTTTCTCGGTTAGAGTTTGTTGACGAAAGAACCAGTGCCGAAGTTGATCTCAGCGGAGCGATGCGTCCGCCGTTAATGTCACCTCGGCGACCAAGCATGAATATCTGGTCGCGTGCCACCTGCGGGTTGTATGTCGCGTAGTTTCGGGTGATACCACCTTCGTAGTGGTTGATCGGCGTTTTCCAGTTGGCTTCGATGGGCAGGTGGCAACCACCACAGCTGGTGGTCCACGACTGGTGACAGGCATAACACTCGATTTCTTCATCCTTGTGCGCACGGTAGTCACCGATGACGTCTTCGCCCCAATGTTGGCTCTCGGTATCCGTTGACATGAGCTTAGCCCGTGCAGCCTTTTCGTTGTAACCCGGATGGTTCTCATTCACGGTGTCTTTCACCAGGCTCATTTCCCATTCCCGGTCCGGCCACAGGAGACTGCGCTGGAAAAGCTTTCCATCGCGCCACTCGAATCGCTTCTGACCGTCGGGGTTTCGAATCAGGCTCAGATCTGTGCCCCCGGGAGGTGCTGCAGGTCCGCTGGTCCGAAGTGTCGGGTACTCATCAGCGGTGCCATGACAGTCAACACAATCAATTTCCACGGCGTTCGCGACTTCTCCGTAAATATGACCATTACCATGGCTGTCCTGGGAGAAATGGCAATCGACACAATGCATGCCAACATCAAGATGGATACTGGACATGTGCACTGCCTTGTCAAACTTGTCGGGATCATCGTGCGAAACTATATCTCCATCCTCATCAAGCAGATTGCCCTTTCGGTCTTTCTTGAAAACAGCTCGGAAGTTCCAGCCGTGGCCGTGATAGTCCGCGAACTGCGTGTTTTTGAGTTCCGGGTTCATTTCGGAAACCTGGCGAAGGAACTTCTGGTCGGACCAGAGGCCCAGTGAGGCGGCACCTTCCGGGTTGTAATTATTGCTCTTCCGAATCTCCTCGGAAGTCGGGTACTTTTGAACCTCTGGGAACATGCTCTCGGCGTCAGATTCGTAGTCCCACATGGTGTAACCGAGATAGGTGTTCACGAACATGTTGGGTTGGTGCATGTGGCAAGACATACAGCTCGCGGTGGGGATAGCGCGTGAGAAGGTGTGTTTCAGTGGATGACCTTCTTCGTCCTTCTTGATCGTAGGGTCTGAGGTTTGTGTGAGACCGGTATGTCCAAACTCTGCATAGGGGCCGGAGTGCCTGGGATCTCTGTCGTTAGCATATACAACGTGGCACGCGCCGCATCCGGAGGTTCGAAAATCGCCAGGGTTGTCGTTGGTACCGAGGAACCACATCAGTGGGTCATTCAATCGAGTTTTGTGTGCGTTGAGCACGGGTACAGATATCCTTCCGCCGGTACCTGGACCACGATTCGATTGACGGAAGTCCGGGCGTCCAGGTTCTTCAATTCGCTGCAGCAGACCCAGGGAGTTTGGTAGTCCCGTTTCAGGGAAAAGGTTTGTGAGATTACGCCCGCCTCGTTCAAAGACACGGAAGATGTCACCCGGTGGCGTGGTTTCCCAGGTTGGCAGAGGATACAGCTGTGGTAACACGCCATATTCCTCCTGGGCTTTCCCGGCATCCTTCAATGGCGGCCCAACAATCGCGCTTGGTTCGCCGTCCGGTGTATAGGCTTCACCCAGAATGTAATTTTTGAACGGCAGAATGTTGTTGGCATAGGTGGCAGCACCGAACAGCATGGCACCTGTCGCCATGATGCTTCGTTTAGCGGCCTGCACGATAGGCAGGTGGCAGGCCCCGCAGGCTTCTTCGGCAACCCGCAGGTCAGACGGATTGATGAATCTTACGTACTCCTTCGCCTCACGGTTAAGCAGGGTGTAACTGGCCTTCGGATTTCTGCTGTCGGGAAAATGCCAGTCGTCGGGATAACTGGGTAAAACATGTGCCTGCTCAATCAGGGATAGGTCATGCATCAACTCAACTGAACCAAAGACAGATGCATCACCTCCGTGGCAGTCTGTGCAGCCCAGGATGACGCCCGGGCTTTCATGCATGGACTTGCTGTCAGTCGAGGTATGACAGGACATACATCCGTCACTTTTTGCATCTGCAGACGCGATCGATTGGAATCTTGGCGCCGGTGGAATCTCCGCGTAGTTACGCTCGATATACAAGCTTTTTTCAGCAGCCGTGGCAAATGTTGCTGGTAGCAGACTCAGAAGGCCGAGCAGGATGATGTGGCGTGCAGATTTCATTAATAGGTCAGCGTCAGGTTAAAAAGGACGGAATAAGGGGACTTTGCCTCATTCCCGTAAAGATCATCAAAACCGTCTCCCGCAATCAGTTCCGCAACAGAGAGTCTGACAACGACGTTTTGCGACATCAGGGGACGATAGATCAGCGAAAGAGAAACGTCATGTCCCAGCTCCTTGTCTACAGGAGCCTGCTGTCGAAGTCTTTCAAGGACTTCCGTTTTGGCAAAGCGCAGGTAGTTGTAATTCCCTGAGAGTCGTAATTCCGGCAGAAGATCGGCATCAAATCCGACACCCAGCAGTGACAATCCTGGATTGATGAAATTAGATTGGCCTTGCTCTTTACTGGACCTCAGCGAAGGCAAAATCCCATTACGGCCAGATAACACAATACCACCACCACCGATCAACGGGACGTTCTGGCGTACCCAGAAGCTGGTATCAGCTCCAGCGAACTGTGGGTTTTCAAAGATGGCATCAAATCCTTCAGCTTTTCGATCAAATGGATCGTCATCGCCAGAGGCGAAGAGCAGCGAAACCCGTGGGCGGAACCAATCCATATCCATAGAAAGTTCGGCAGCAGCAAACCAGGCGCGAATCTCTTCCTCTTCACCTTCAAGTCGTGTGCTCGATTGCTCCCCGTAGGCGTAATAGGCGGAGCCGGTGATGTTCAATCGATCGTAGTGACCGTCAGTGCTGTAACCAAAATAGGTCACATCGTAATCGCGTGCCCGTTCCTCAAACAGGGAGGCAGGCCTTTGGATAAAGCCATTCTTGTCGTACTCGAACTGTCCTTCCTCGCGATTGCGATTGTGAATAACCGTCGCCTGGCTGAATACACCGAGCCTGGGGAAATCCTGCCAGTATAGATTCGCCACGAAGACATCATCATCGCGGATGGATTGTGTGACATCGTTCAATCCGGAATTGGTGTCTTTTTCCAATCGGCGGAACCAGCCGAGGTTGTACTGGAACTGGTTGTTGTCTCGAGTGCCGAACAGGCGAACACCCAATTGTGCATCCTGGAACAGGAATCCCCGCCAGTCGGCAGAAAAAGGTTGAATGCCAATCCTGATACTGTCGAAATCATAGCGCTCACCAACGTTTCTAAGGTGCTTGTCGATGAACAGCGCCTGCACGCCAGTGAAGGTGTCTTTTCTGCGTCTTGAAGATCGGCCGCCAACATCCGGGTCAACGTTCAGGATGCCGATCTCATCGGCATGAACCTGGTTAATATTGAAGACTGGCGTAAAACGAAACTCCCAGTCGGGTGGCTTAAATACCGTTCGGCCTTTATAGACGACGTTCTCAACAATCAGGTTCTCAGCAAAAATCGTAGTTTCGCCAGCTCCAATCGTGTCCAGACTGCCAGATCTGGACGTAGTGGCTACACCAACGGGAATTGGGAAACGCCTGGGTTCAACGATGGTATCGGAGATAGCGATGATGCTGTAAAACCAATCTTTGCCCCAGGCAGGCAGATCGCCTTTCAATACATTCTGTCCGTTGTAGGGATCCCACAGGTTCGCCTCCACCCCGACGGCTCGCACAATTCGCCAGCGATCAGGAATCATCGGTCCGAGATCAATCTGCGCTTCCCAGGGTATGATGCCTTTCTCGTCTGAATGTTCATCACAAGGGGGTAGCTGATATCGATCCACCGGAACGCCCGGGCGTCGTCGAGGCGTTTCCGATCCTGGCTCAACACAGAGCGTATCAACCTGGGGCACGCCCTCGGATTCTTCTGCGGATACCATGTGTCCACTCAGGAGAGCGGCGCTTAGTATTAGCGCTCTATAGCCCATCACAGACCTCCGTCTCTGAAGAGTCTATAAAGGGTAATTGAGGGCAGTTAATGTAGCGCAAACGCGACGATTGATTTGGAATGTCGATCCGATCAGCTCTTAGCTCCGCCGGTGCGTTGCCAAGACCCGTGTTCAAACGTAAACCTGCGCGGTGAACACCCAAGAATGAAATCATGTCGTCCTGGTCGACACCGTCACCTGAGACACCGATACCCCCGATCAAAGTATTGCCTCGGAAAATAGGGACGCTGCCCGGAAAAATCTGTATACCGTTTGCGAGGTTTGGAAAAGTGCCGGACTGAGCAAAAGCCGGTTCGGCAAATCCGGTATTGCCTGTGCAGTTGGCCGGTACGTCTGGTGCTGCGCCCAGAATGAACGCTATATGATGGATGACCGCGTTATAGACCAAATCTGACTGAATGCCAACAGAAAACACGCTCCACTCACCTGGTGGTTTGCTGAGGGGACCCGGTGGTCCGTTACCAGGACCGTCAGGGTAGTTGGGGCGCGAAAGATTACCACCAGAGCGGTCTGCAAAAGCGACAACCTCTCCGGCTGGCTCAAGTGCATCACGCACTCCAAGAAAGTCCTGCAGTGAGCGCACATATTCGCTAATTGTCGGCGATGGAAAATCCAGAACGCTGAGCTGAGTGAGATCTCCCGGGTCTGCCAATGGCGCCAGGTAAGTCGGCGCGGGAACACCCCGGAGCAAATCCGCTGGAGAGGGGCCTTCGGTCCTGCCAGTTCCGGAAAAGAAAGTTGCCGTTCTGGCTTTCTGCAAAGAAACGTCGGCACCAAACACCGGTCCATCTCGTGTTCTTGCCATACCCAGAATCGCCCCGTTCGTATCGACAATGGAAACGGTCACCCTCGCCTGGGAACCTACCGGTACACGAATCTGGGCACGAGACTGGTTGGCAAGATTAATGGCTTCATTTAGAAGCATCTGAACTTCAGCTGCAGTTAAGCGGTTTGTCTCAATACCACCAGGATTGTCTGTAGCATCCTGAGCCGGATAACGATTGTTGTTGTTCGAATCAACGAAGACGAATGCGTCAAGACCTTCGCCATCTTCGTTCGAAAAAATGGTTGGATCAGCAGGTCGGATTCCGGAGGCGGCGGTGCCGAAAGCCGTACCGGATCTGGCGGCAAGTCCGTTGTAGTAACCGGGGACTTCCACCAGGGTGCCCGCGCCATTGGCCAGCAGATCAGAGAGTGGTTGCGCGTCTGATGGCGTCGTCTCTAAGTCGTCAACAAAGCTGTCGCTGAATCGCGCAGTCTTGCCCACCAGCGTGATCTGATCAGCCCGGATTTCAGTCGGTGCAGCGTAGCCAACCATCCCGGCAACGGCGATGAGTTCGTCAATATCATGATCAAAATTGATAATGTTTTTGTCGAGATCATAGACACCATCGGCAATAACCCCGATTCCGCCTACGGCAATACCGTCTCGATAGAGCGGGAAACCGCCGGGATCAGCTGAAAGACCCAGAGGTGAGCGGAAGGGTCCAACAGAAATTTCATCGCCGGCACGTTGCGAAAAGTCGGAACAGGGAAGCTGGCTGAACTGAACACCAAACAGAGGACCTGAAGGAACGTCCTGTTCGCCTGGATTAAAGTTTTCCTGAATAATCTGGCTGGCTGTCCTCGTCGTGAACGCATTCCCACCTGTGGACAGATAGGCACCGGTCATCGCCTTGGTAATTGCTGCCAGGGTCGAGGGAATAAAATTGAGTTGCTCAAGGCCACCAGCAATCGGGCTGCCAGAGTCGAAGGTAGATGTGATAGTAGCCACGTCCTGCGCCCCGGCCATCTGAAAAACCGCGAGCACGTTCCCCACTCGATCAACAACCGCAATGGTTGCTGCTTCTCCACGGGCTGAAGCTTCTGCAACAGCCTGGGAGATGATCTGTTCAACATCGCTGTCGCGCAGGGCACAGTCCGGCGCGCAGCTGTCAGAACCTGTAACGGGATCTACAGAATCCTGTTCAGCCTGTAGCGTTGAACCGCCGCCACCACCTCCACCGCAAGCAGTGAGAAGCAACATGGAGAGGATGGGTAAAACACGTTTCATCAGGTACTGCCGGTTTCGCTATCGCCTTCGTCGGAGGCTCCATCCTCCTCGTAGTACTCTTCTTCTATCGCCCTGATTTCTTCTTCAATCAGTGCAACTTCTTCCGGTGGCAGGATATTACCTTCCTCGTCGACATAGTTACCGAACTGGTCGATCAGGAAACCATATTCGTCAATGGCAAGTAGAACACCCATCGGACCCTGGGTATCCAGGTGGAATTCGTGGCAACTGATGCAACTGCTTTGCAACTTGCCCTCTGCGTGCTCACCGCCGTGACAGGTCCGGCAGGATCCGATATCTGGCATCAGTACGTCTCCGGCCCAGTCAGACCAGGCAGCCTCGTGACAGCCCTCACAGGACATATTGATGTGACTTTCGTGTGAAAATTCTGCCAGTGGCATCCAGTCTGGCGTCAGCTTCACCGGCATCACACCCCAATTGAGGGAATCGCCCTGTGGTTCAATCACTTCGTGGCAGACAATGCACGTTCGCTGTTCAAACATGCGCTCTGCTGCCGCAGCCACCCGCTCATCGACAAAGTCGCGTGCTTCTGTGCTGCTAGTGTTATTGGGAATTTCCATCTGGAACTCAGATACTGATCGCTTGCGGCGTCCTGGCCGACGAACTTCCCTGGCAGGCTCCGGTGCAAAATCGACGGTCGTAGAGCCAGGGTCTGCATTCTCCTGGAAGTACTGGTAGGCGTAATAACCAAGTAACAGAAGCATCAGATCATCCGGGGCACCATGTGGAACTACCCGGTCCGGTGCCGCTGGATCAAACGTCAGCTCATGGCAACTGGCGCAGTGCTGTTCCATGGTGACGGCTTTGATACGCTTACCGCCTTTTTCTACCGCATGGCAGTCCATACATTCCATGACGATTTCGCCTTGCGGACCAAGCACGCCGTCCGGATTCATGTGAATGTCATGGGGGAACTTCAGATTGGAAACCTCTTCAAGCTCATCGTCCCACATATCAAATCGCTTCAAATCCCAGGTTTCGTCTTCCTGCATTTCAAGCATCGAAACCATAAAAACGGGGTGATCTTCCAGGAAGTCGGTTGCAGCTCGCAGGTCGCTTTCATAGCCCACGTGAGCCAGGTCAGCATGACAGGCTGTACAGGATTCCTGGTCTGTTCGAGTAATGGCCTCGGGACCGTTGTGTTCCCGGTGACAATCCTGGCAGGTGTCACCAATGAAGTAATCGCGGCCAAGGGTATCGGTATCAAAGTGATGATTAACGCTCAGGTGGCAATTCAGGCAGTCCACTTCCTGTGCAGGAACAAATGGCACCGTGTGGCAGTTCTCGCAACGATCTCCGATGAACGCGTGGGTTCCGTGCAATTCCCCCGCAAGCCAGATGCCGTCATCAGGCAGTGGGCTGTCCCTCAGCGGTTGCATACCGGTCAGGAAACCAGCAGACGGGATAATGATGCCAATGACGATTACCAGCAGGAACAGCACCCAGCTAAAGGTTCGGGTGGGTATATTGAGTTGCCACAGGCGGGTCCTGAACTTGTCGCGCAGCGCTTCTTTCTCGACATCCCGGAGGTGAATTTCCAGGATGAACTGTCCGGCTTCCTCGAGGACGTGAATCTCGTGGCCAAGCACATCCACGACATCACCCGGCTTAAGGTCCGCCCGACCTTTGGTCTGGTTGTTTACGACGAAGTTGAGCGAACCATTGGCTCGCATATGGATGCCGTCGTCCTTAAAGGTGAGTGTTGAGTGCGCCAGCGGAACGCGTTTGTCTGCGATCTGAATGCTCTGATCCGTGCCGCGTCCCAGGGTAGCGCTGTCTGTCGCTACATTCAGGTTGCGCACTTCACGGCTGGAACCCTTTGATTGGATGATTCGAACGAGGTGCGTCACAACGGATTACCAGTAAACGAAGACTGCGAACACATGCGCGATAAGAGATGCGATGAGTGCAAAGGTGATCGGGATATGAAAGAGCAGCCACACGCTTGTAATGGCGTGCATGCGGATGTCATCACGGATAATGCCCAACAGGCGTTTACGAGTGTTGAAGATTCGAATAATGTCATGCAGCAGCTTCAGCTCATCACCCTGAAGTTCGCGCGCGCGGCCAAGCAGGTAGTCGAGCGCGCGCTGCTGCTGCTTGTTGCTTTCCACGCGACCACCCAGTTCGACGACTGAATTATCCCTGGCTCTAACCTGGTCGAGGAAACCGCCGCCAACGACCGTTCTTTCAATGGCGCTGTTGAGAATGTTCCTGATGTCTTCCGGCGCGTCATTTGCCATTCGCATCAGTTGTGAATCGACTTCCTCTACCTGCAGAAAGATGTCATCCAGAGACTTCGTCTTCTTTAGTTCATTGCGGGCTCGAGGGTAGGTTCGATAGGCAAACACCCCGAAGACACCGCTCAAAATCACACAAACCATAAGAACGTAAGCCAGGGTGTGTATATTCCAGCCAAACTGGAATCCGGTATGCAGGGTTGCAATAACCAGCAAGGCGCATCCCAGGTAGACGTGCGCTGAAACCCAACCGACGGTCGTTCCCCATCCCCTGGCGAAATTTCGCTTGCGCCGTCCGAGATAGGCCAGCCATAGAATCATCAGCGCACCGATGGTACCCAGAGTGTATCCGAGGGGGGTTCCGCCATTGGGAGGTTCAGTAGGTTCATCAAATATGAAGGCAATGGATGACAGTATGGCCACCAGGATGGCGATCCAGAGGTATCTCTCGCCTGCGTGTGTCAAAAAAGATGTGTGCATGGCCATGTCGGAATTCCTAATTCATCAGGTTCACGAAGTCCTCGGGACTGACTCGTGCCGCTGCACCGGTTGGACATGCTCGGACGCAGGCGGGACCACCATTCTGGTCGATGCACATGTCGCATTTCACTGCCCGCTTGATTGAATCGCCGTCTTCTTTGGCTGTTTTCTTCGAGCCCGGTTTTTCACCCCACCCGAACAATAGCCAACGCCAGAAATTGTCTGATGCCTCCGTGCTATAGGACATCTGGATCACACCGTAGGGGCAGTTCTGCTCACAGTTGCCACAGCCGATACAATTGTCACCAATGTAAACTTCGCCGCCGACATGGCCGCGCTGAATCGCATCCGGCGGGCAGTCTTTCATGCAACTGGGATCTTCGCAGTGCCTGCATGATGTTGGAATATGAATGCTGGCATAGGTTGGGCCCACCTTGCGATTGAGCCTCGACGTGCCGTTGTGTGTAGCCGCACAGGCCTGTTCACAAAAGTCACAGGCGACGCACAGATTTTCGTCAATCAACAGCACGTCAGTTGCTTCACCGAGGCCCTGGCCAATCAGGAATCCGAGAAGATTATCGCCATCTTCCGTGAATTCCTGAGTGGATAAATTTTGCCGGCTTCGTTCATAGGCAAGCTTTTGGATGGACTCCCTGAGGCCATCCACCGAATCCATGAGTTTGTTAAAGGATTCCCCATCGATAGATAGCGTTTCTGTTTTTACGGCCGCCCTGACCGTCGCAGAACGAGTGGTATTGCCGAGCAGAGCCATCTCACCCACCGAGTGGTTCGCAGGGACATAGCTCATAACCACCTCATGACCGTCCACATCGATCGATACGGTGACAGAACCACTTCTGATAAAGTGCAGGCTGTCGCCCTCGTCACCCTGGGAGAAAACGACCTCACCTGGTGCGTACTGATTGATCCGAGTTTTTTCGGCAACAGGTTCAAGTTCCTCCAGCGGGGTATTGGGAGCAAACTTCTGCTGGATGGTTCGAACAATAAAAGTCTTATCCAGCCCTCTCTGAACTGCTTCGACTGAAGCCCTCAATTTGTTCATGGTCCGACGGGGGGTTTCGATGACAATACAATCATCGCAAGCATAGACACTAGCAGAGCGCCTCCTGCCCGAAAGCAGACTCATTTCACCAAAAAAGTTCCCCTGGCTGGATGCAACAGTCAGGCTTTCGTTGATCTCAATATCAACATTCCCTGAGAAAATGGTGTAAAAGCTGTTGGTGTAGTCGTTCTTGGCAAATATGACATCACCCTTCTTGAGCAAGTGCACCTCGCTTTCAAGCATCAGCTCACGGAACTGCAGTGCGTTAACACCAGAAAACAGGGGAATTCTTTCCTGAATCGCGCGCAGGATGTCGTCAACGTCAAGCTCCGGGTCTACTTTACTGACTTTCGCGGCAATCAGATCGTGGTCAGCTGGTCTAACAGTTCGCCCCTCGATGTATTCGACAACCTCATAACCCTGGTTCATGGCCTGTTTGATCAGCGGGTAACCACCGAGTGCACCAATGATGTAGATGCCGGGTACGTTGCTTTCATATTGGCTGGAAAGAGCCGGAATGGAATTAGGATCGTCGTTGGGGAATTCAATGCCGAAAGATTCGACCAGGCCCCTCGGAGGAATGGCGCCCAGTCGGGCGATGATGCGATGCACAGGTACATCAGCCTCACCGGTTGGGGTACTGAGTTTAAACACCCCGGGCGTTTCACCACCCTCGGTAATCTCTACTGCGCTCGGATTGGTACCGTAAAAACACTCCACATCACCGGAATCGATGTTCGCCAGGATTAGGTTCAGGTTACCTTCCTTTGCACGAGCAAACTCATCTCGTCTGTTGACAATATAGACCTTGTTATTCTTTGCCAGCGCAACCGCGTTTTCGATGGCGGCATCGCCTGCACCAACAACAACAATAGTCTCGTCTTTATATTCATCCGGGTCGTCAAGTTGGTACTGAACAAAGGGTGCGTTGTCCCCCAGCACGCCCAGTTGTCTTGGGTTACCCTGCATGCCAATGCCTAGAATGATGTGTTCGCCCTGAACGGTTTCACCATTGGCCAGGGAAATTATAAATCCACCTCTTTCGCCAGAGATTGCTGAGACTTCTGCGCCATACTGAATGTTGACGTTTTGAGCTAATATACCTTTGTCCCAGGCATCCAGGATGGCTTCACGGGTCCCTGCGTCAAATTCGATAGGGCTTCGGAGCGGAAGAATGCCAGGCTCAGCCATAACATGTTTGCCTTTCTGGTAGCTCTGGATGGTATTGGCAATCTTGGGAGAGCTTTCCAGAAGAACATGAGACACCCCACTTTCTGCTGCTCTGGCAGCGGCACTCAGACCTCCTGGTCCTGCGCCGATAACAACAATCTTGTACGACTCACCCACTTGTACAACCCACTCATTCGCACAAACCAAAAAGACAGAACAAGTTCATCTTAATCCACAGTGGAAGCAGACTTATCCCAGCGTAAAACTCTACGAGTAGCTCCGGCTAAAAATGGGGGGATTACAGCAGGCCACGCCTGCATGCAGCGAAAAGCCCGATTGCTTGCTGGCCAACTCACACGTTTTGCTCTGTTGTCGCTGGTTGGCACTGCCTGCAGTGCCAGGGCTTTCTTGCCTGCATTCGGGCCAAAGGCCAAACGGTATGTGACAGTAGTTTAACGAATGCCGGTGTCCCCCGTTAATGATGAAGACCCTCTATTTTGACTAAAGAAACGTGTAGTGGTCAACTAATTCCGGACATGGGTTTAAGTTGTTTTTCTGCCTGAGCAGGTGGTTGGCCATTATTGTAACT
>CBFIJB010000025.1:0-36920 GCA_965662805.1 Candidatus Azotimanducaceae bacterium
GATGGTAAGTGCCCGCGCTGTGGGCACTTTACAGGGGTCGGGGTTTACAAACTGCTTCGCGGGCAGTGGGTCAGATGGTCGCTACTGAGGGATAGTGCCCGCGCTGTGGGCACTTTTATGGGTTCTGGGTTTACAACGGGTTTCGCGGGCAGTGGTGCAGATGCCCTTACACCCTATTTCGTGGTTTTCACGCGATTCACCGCATCCTGCCAGCCGTGATAGAGCTGATGGGCGGTTTCTGAGGCCATCGTCGGTTCAAAGCGGCGTTCCAGACGCCACTGTCTGCCGAGTTCCTCGGTATCACTGAATAACCCCGCTTTTAAGCCTGCCAGGTAGGCAACGCCCAGGGCCGTGGTTTCAATGACCTCAGGCCGATCTACAGGCAGTTGCAGAATATCCGCCAGATGCTGGGTGACCCAGTTGTTCTCAACCATACCCCCATCGACTCTAAGTACCGTTGGCACAGCGCCATCATGCTGCATGGCGGATAACAGGTCCTGGGTCTGAAAACACACGCTCTGCAGCGTGGCCGTAACGATATCGCCAATACCTGAATCACGGGTAAGACCCAGAATGGCGCCCCTCGCATTCGGATCCCAGTAAGGTGCACCCAGTCCCGTGAAGGCAGGCACCAGGTAGACACCGTGACTCACCGGATGGCCTGAAGCAATGGCCTCTGACTCGGACGCGCTGGCGATCAGTTTCAAACCGTCACGCAACCACTGAACTGCCGCGCCGGCAATGAAAATACTGCCCTCAAGGCCATACGTAACCTCGCCATTCAGGCGATAAGCTACCGTCGTCAGCAGTTTGTTCCTGGAAGTAATCGCTTCTGCACCGGTATTCATAATGACAAAGCATCCAGTCCCGTAGGTGCTTTTGATCATGCCTGTTTCAAAACACCCCTGCCCGATCAGAGCAGCCTGCTGATCACCGGCAATGCCCAGAACGGCGATCGATTCGCCGAACAAGCCAGCTTCCGTAACACCAAAGTCCGCGCTGCAATCTTCAACCTCCGGCAGCATCTCGCGGGGAATATTCAATCTTGCCAGCAATTCCTCATCCCATTGCTGGGTATGAATATTGAACAGTAATGTCCGTGATGCGTTCGTGGCATCCGTTTTGTGAGACTGACCACCGGTCAGTCGCCACAGCAGAAAGGTGTCGACAGTACCAAACAGGAGATCACCCTTTTTCGCTCTGTCCCTGGCGCCGGCAACATGATCCAGAATCCATTTGACCTTGGTCCCCGAGAAGTAGGGGTCCAGCAGCAACCCGGTTTTTTCGGTGAACCAGGGCTCAAGCCCTTCCTCTTTTAGTTCTTCGCAGAAATCTGCGGTGCGACGATCCTGCCAGACAATGGCCTTGTAAACCGGCTCGCCGGTATGACGGTCCCAGACAATCGTCGTCTCCCTCTGATTCGTGATACCGATACCTGCAATTTCAGAAGGTGCAACATTCTGTTCTCTAAGAACCGTGCGGCAAACCTCAATGGTGGAGTTCCAGATATCTTCGGGATCATGTTCCACCCATCCATCATCGGGAAAATGCTGGTGGAACTCCTGCTGAGCGACCCCGACCTGTTCTCCCTTCGCCGAAAACAGGATAGCCCTGGAACTGGTGGTTCCCTGATCAATTGCCAGTAGATAAGTCATATTCCATCCGGATATTCACTGCAATGGACCATTATGCGGTAACTTGTGAGCTTGGGTCGATATGGGCACAATAGCCCCCTTTTTTTCAAGGCTAATTCGCAAGGGAGGAATCATGCGTGATGTCGTTATAGTAGATAGTGTAAGAACCGGGCTGGCAAAGTCTTTTCGAGGGACTTTCAACCTGACCCGTCCCGATGACATGGTCGCGCATTGTATTGATGCTCTGCTCGATCGAAACCAGAATCTGGATCCACAGGAAGTCGAAGACGTGATCGTCGGCGCCGCCAGTCAGATCGGCGAACAGGGCGGCAACCTTGCTCGCCTGGCAGTCATCCTGTCCAGACTGCCGGTCACCACATCAGGTTCAACCATCAGCCGCGCATGCTCTTCAGGACTCAATTCCATCGCGTTCGCAGCGAACCAGATCGCCAGCGGCTGCTCCGATGTCATGATTGCCGGCGGTGTTGAATCCATTTCCGCAGGTCAGCGGCAGGAACCAGGCAAGTCCCAGCCTCATCCGACCATTCGCGAAAAGTCGCCTGCCATCTTCATGGCGATGGGAAACACCGCTGAGGTCGTTGCTCGCCGATACAATATTTCCCGTGAGTATCAGGATGAATTCTCACTGGAAAGCCAGAAGCGAACAGCAGCTGCCCAGCAGGCGGGTCTGTTTGACGATGAAATCATGCCCATGGCAACCAAATGGAACAAGGTCGTTAACAAGGAAACCGGTGAAACTGAGGTCGTCGACGGCGTTTGTGTCGGTGATGAATGTAACCGTCCCGAAACCACACTTGAAGGTCTGGCTAAACTCAAGCCTGCTTTTGAGGAAGACGGCACCGTGACTGCCGGTAACGCATCACAGCTTTCTGATGGCGCCTCCATGACCCTGGTCATGAGTGCAGAGCGCGCCGCGCAACTTGGCCTGGAACCCATGGCTTATTTCCGCGGCTGGACCGTGGCTGGTTGCGAGCCAGACGAAATGGGTATTGGTCCTGTCTTCGCCGTACCCAAACTGCTTGAGCGTACTGGTCTGACCATGAATGACATTGACCTGGTAGAACTGAACGAGGCATTTGCTTCACAGTGCCTGTACTGTCGGGACACTCTGGAGATTGATCCAGAGATCTACAATGTCAACGGCGGCTCCATCTCCATTGGCCACCCTTTCGGCATGACGGGTTCCCGCCTGACGGGCCACATCGTGCGTGAGCTTAAGCGTCGCGAGAAGAAATACGGCATTGTTTCAATGTGTATTGGCGGTGGTATGGGTGCAGCCGGGCTCTTCGAGTCGTGCTAGCGCACTAGAGCTGAAGGCTTTTTGAGTCGTGCTAGCGCACGTGAGCTGAGGGCTCTTTGAATCATGCTAGCGCACGTGAGCTGAAGGCTCTATAAACGAGCTGAGGGCTCTTTGAATCGTGCTAGCGCACGTGAGCTGAGGGCTCTTTGAATCGTGCTAGCGCACGTGAGCTGAGGGCTCTACACACGAGCTGAAGGCTCTTCGAATCGTGCTAGCGCACTAGAGCTGAAGGCTCTACACACGAGCTGAAGGCTCTTCGAATCGTGCTAGCGCACTAGAGCTGAAGGCTCTAAACTTCGCAAAAAAGGACCTCGAGTCCCCTTTTTTGATCCTGTATTACATCTGAAAGGGACAGGAGACTGGCCGGGGTATTCACTCGATTACCTCGCTTCCACTCGATTACCTCGCTTCCGCTTGGAACAGACACCACTCGCGCCTTCGGCGCTCGCGAACTACGCTCGCAGATACCCCGGTCAGTCTCCTGTCATCGCGAGAAGAGACGTCGTACTTTGAATACTATTTCCAGGAATCGAGCTGTACGCTCAGAGTCTCCATGAAAGTGAGCGGCTGATCGAGGAACAGGTGATGCTGGGCATCAGCAAGTTCCGTAACCTCAAGCTGAGGCAGCAGCTCCTTCATATAACCGGCACTCTTCGCATTGAATGACTCGCTGTCAGCGCCATAGATCAACGCACATTTCGTGCTGATGGATCTAAAGTCATCCAGCAGGTCATCGTAGGCCTTCATTCGGGAGCGTTGCTCTTCATCGAATTTCCAGCCAAAGCCATCATCGACAAACTCGACAGAGTTCCGGGCAATGTGATCGACGATGTACTGGTTCTCACACTGCTGCGGAGGCTGCAGCCTGAAGCGTGAACGGGCGATCTCCGATGTGGGGTAGAGCTTTGCCCTGACCAGCCTTTCCGGTTCAGGTGGTTTTACCTCGTCGGGATGTTTGATACCTGAATCCAGGAGTATCAATCCCTTAAAGCGATCCGGATTCTGAGCCACGGCCTTGATCGACATGACACCACCAAAACTGTGCGATACCAGGATGGTTTCAGGGCCCATGTTGCAATGGTCGGCAACGGCGATAATCTCGCGGGCATAAATATCCGCCGAATACTCATCGCGATGATCACTGTCACCCATGCCTGAAAGATCAAGTGCAACGGTGAAGTAGTCATCCTTGTACTCAGGCGCAATAAAATCCCACCAGTGCGCATGGGCGTTATGTCCATGCACAAAAAGCAGGCCCGGGTTGCCGGCTTCACTCCAGTAGAGATAGTTGATGTCAGAGCCATCGACATCCACGAACCCTGATTCCGGTTTGGCGTCTATGGCCTCCCAGAACCAGTCAGGTGTCGTATAAGTGGACTCTGTCATGCGACGTTAGCGTATTTCTTCAGGTGATGATCAACATTACCGAACAGGGTTTCGATGGCCGTAATACGCTTGAAGTAATGGCCGACATTAAGCTCATCCGTCATACCCATGCCGCCATGCAACTGGATGGCATTCTGGCCAACAAAACGACCACCCTTTCCGATCTGCACTTTCAAGGCAGAGATGGCCTTTTTCGCTTCTACTTCGTCATCCTCACTCATTCGCAGGGCGGCCATATACAGCAACGACTTGGCCTGCTCGTGCTCCATGAACATATCGACCATTCGATGCTGCAGCACCTGAAACTTGCCAATGGGCTGACCAAACTGCTCGCGAGTCTTGCAGTATTCAACGGTAGTTTTGTACAAGACTTCCATGGCCCCGACTGCTTCAGCGCCGACAGCCAGGATGCCGTTGTTGATACCAATTTCCAGCAGTGCAAGTCCGTTACCAACCTCACCAAGCACCGCGTCAGCACCAACGCTGACATTTTCAAAGGTGATCTCCGAGGCCTGAAGACCATCGATGGTCGGGTAGTCCCGTTTCGAGATGCCAGATGCAGAGGCATCTACCAGGAACAAGGTAATGCCTGACTCGTCTTTCTGTTCACCGGACGTCCTTGCAGGTACAACCAGAAGATCTGCCGAAGGACCGCCCAGAACAACCCCTTTAAAACCATTAATGGTGTAAGAATCACCATCGGCTGCTGCTGTCGTCGTGACATCAGCGAGGTTGAATCGTGCCTGTGGTTCAACATAGGCCAGGGACGCCATCTTGGTGCCTGCCATCATCTCCGCCAGTGCACCTTCTTTATGAGCTGCCGATCCACCCGCCTCGATCACGGAACCCGCCATAATGACGGTAGAAACATAAGGTTCTACAACCAGCCCCTTACCAAACTCTTCCATCAGGATCATAGTTTCGACAGCCGTACCACCAAAGCCACCGGATTCCTCCGTAAACGGCAAAGCCAGCCAGCCCAGTTCTGCAAACGCAGACCAGTTCTCACGACTGAAACCGTCATCGGTCTTCAGAAGCTTCTGTCTTGCATCAAATGTGTAACTGTTCTGGATGAAGCGCTGAACACTGTCCTGTAAAAGGCTCTGCTCCTCGGAAAAAGAGAAATCCATAATCTACCTCTGGGGAAATATCTACTGCGCGGGAAATCCCGCACCACAAAAGACCTTGGATCATAGGGGGTGTACCGAGGGTTTTCAAGAAGCCCCCGGTTGACTATGCTGATTCAATTCATCTGCAGGAGAACACCATGAGTGAACCCGTTATCGCACAAAAAGCACCCTACGCAGTCGACGTTGAAGAAGGGAAAGCCTACTTCTGGTGTTCCTGTGGCAAAAGTGCCAGCCAGCCCTTTTGTGACGGCTCTCACCAGGACACAGAATTTCTGCCGGCAAAGTTCGAAGCAACGGAATCAAAAACCCTGTATTTCTGTGGCTGCAAGAAGACTGCCGGTGTGCCACTGTGTGACGGATCACACAACGGACTGTAATCATCAGGTAAATGTTAGACGGATCTCCGCCCCACCAGGTGCGGAGGTCTTTATTTCGATACGCCCACCATAGCGGTCGACAATTTCAGAAACCACAGCCAGGCCAATACCCTGCCCGCTTTCACGACTGTCGAGGCGCTTGCCACGCTCAAGCACACTCTCTCGATCCTCAACACTGATACCGGGCCCATTATCTGAGACAACCATGTCGAGTTGATGGTCATGTTCTTCCACGGCCAGACTTACCTGTCCGTGACCGTATTTGCAGGCATTGTCCAGCAGATTCCCCAGCACCTCCATCAGGTCGCGCTCATCTCCGGGAAAGCAGGCATCACCGGTGTTGATCGTCATCTGAATCTCCTTGTCCGCATAGACCCGAACCAGCGCATCTCTCAACTTCTCTGCAACCGGTCTGACAGGCGTCCGCTCTTTGATCAGCGCACTGGAACGAACAACCGCACGCTCGAGCTGGTAGGAGACAATCTCGGACATGCGATCAACCTGCTCATCGATTTCTGCCGCCTGGGCAGACGGCTTCTGGGCTTCAGCTTTGAGAATAGACAGTGGAGTTTTCAGACTGTGAGCGAGATCGGCCAGTGTGTTTCTGTAGCGCTCCCGCTGTTCGCGCTCTGCTGACAGCAGAAGGTTCAGACTTCGGGTGACGCCGCTGATCTCACTGGGATACGACCCTTCAAGATAAGACTGGTCACCCTCTTCAATCGCCTTGAGATCCCTTTCAAGACCGGTTACCGGCATAAGACCCCAGTACATAATGGCTGCCTGGGCACCGGCCAGCAGGATGACGCCTGCGATCAGCCACCCCCAGAGACTGTTCCTGAATCGAGCGACTTCATTTTCATAGGGTTCAACATTCTGCAGGACCACGTAAACAAACCTGGACTCGCCCAGATCGCTTTGCCAGATAACCGGATAGGTCATATAAAACAACGAACCGTGGTACTTGACGGAAGTCAGCTGACCAAAGGTCATAACCCCGGGGCTTTGTGCGGCCAGAAGTTCAGTCGTTTCGGCCGGACTGAACAACAGATCTATTGCCGACACGCTGCGCCAGACTTCCGAACCCTGCTGATCGAACAGCACACCAAAGAGCCCGGTACCTAACGTATTGAAATGAGGCTCCTGAAGCGCCTGGGGCAGGAAAAGCTCAAGATTGTCGCCGGTACGATTTTCTTCCGTCACCGAGATCAGACCATAGATATGGAGCTTCAGGCGATCAGAGACTCCCTGCTCAGCACTCTGTCGATAGGCATTGTCCAGCACAAGACCGACGACACCGAGGAAAACCGCCAGGACCAGTGTTGCAGACACCAGCATACGGACACGAAGAGAGCCTCCTGAACCGACGCTCCCGGCAGACGTCATTCACTGAGTCCGAATCGATAGCCCTGACCCCTGACTGTTTCGATCGGCTTCAACTGATTGTCAGGGTCCAGTTTCCGTCGCAGACGACCGACAAAGACCTCGATCACATTACTGTCGCGATCGAAATCCTGATGGTAAAGATGCTCCGTGAGCTCTGTCTTTGAAATGACATGCCCCGGGTGCAGCATGAGGTATTCGAGCAGATTGAATTCGAAGGCCGTCAGATCGACCGCATTACCGTTCACACGGACACTTTTGGCGCGTGTGTCGAGACTCACCGGCCCAATGGTCAGATCCCGGGTAACGGCACCAGAGGCTCTGCGGATCAACGCTTCTATACGGGCCAGCAATTCCTGCACATGGAAGGGCTTGACCAGGTAGTCATCAGCGCCGGCAGCAAGGCCATCCACTTTATCCTGCCAGTCCGCACGGGCTGTCAGAATCAGTACTGGGTAATCCTTACCTTCATCCCGCAACCTGCTGATCACCTCCATACCATTCATTTTTGGTAAACCCAGATCAATAATTGCGAGGTCGTAGAATTCGCTTTCGCCGAAGGATAGTGCCTGGGCGCCATCCACCGCTGCGTCCACGGAGTATCGATGGCGAGTGAGAATCTCGACCAACTGTTCTCTGAGGATATCTTCGTCTTCTGCTAGGAGTATTCTTCGCGACATCTGGCTGGTCCTCAGTTTAATAGCTCTCGCTTAAGGCTTTTAAGAACGCTTCGCTCTGGCTTAAGGCTATTTACAGCGCTTCGCTTTGACTTAGGGCTCTCTAACACGCTTCGCTCTCGCTTAAGGCTATCTACAACGCTTCGCTCTGGCTTAAGGCTATTCAAAAACTTCACCGGAGTGACCGTCGACGAATACGGAACGAACCACACCCTGCGGTGACAGGGTTCTGACCTTGTAGATAGCCGGGCCCTGTTCGTCCATTAAAGAGACGCCAAGAATACGAGAGCCGGAATACTGTTCCATCACCAGACTGGCAGCCCGCTTATTGGAGATCCCCGGACGAGACATCGGGGCCGGTTTGTTCGACTGGCTCAGCGATTTCTTTGCAGGGTTGTCCATCCCCTGGGGCGTCTTTCCCCGGTGATGATCCGCAAAAGTCTCAGGCACCCATAGCGACAAAAGGAGCAGGAACAGAAAATTCTTCATCATGGGCAGTGTATCACCGGCCTTCTGGCTTCATAAGACAGAACACAAGTTACGCGGGAGTCACTGAACCCTGCCTGAATCCTGCCCGAGGCGGATACCGGCGATCTGATGATCGGGTGCGAGCGTCACGGTCAAGTCCGCCCGATCTGGCATTTCTTCCAGCATCCAGCTGGTGATGCGCTCATAAAAGCTGATGAAATCAGCAATCTGGTCCCGGCTCATAATCTGGCTGCCGGTTCGGTTGCGTGCAAGATCCTGTTCCTGTTGCCAGCGCCATTCGAGAATCGCCTCGAAAGAAGGCGCCGCCAGGTAAAGTAATGCATCATTGTCGAACAGCGACTGATATTCATGCAGTTTCGTGTTTACCCAGTGCCGCCAATGACCATCCGCATCACGAATCTGCTCGAGCTGGTTAACCGGTTTCTCGAGGCGAATTTCTGGCTCGGGTTGGGCACCCCAGCACCAACCTTCACACAGGATAATTCTGGCAGGCCCAAGTTTCCTGGTTTCCCGGGCGCGGTCATCGTGGGCTTTTTCAAAAACCGGCGCTTCCACCGAAGCCCCGCGCTTCAAACCTTCTATGCTGGATTGCATGGCGGCGACATCATGTGTCCCGGGCACACCGCGGGTCGCCAGCAGGGGATGCACTTCCTTCGACAGCTGGAGCCGTTCGGAACGGGGCAGATAGAAGTCGTCCAGTGACAGTACCGCCACGGTCTCAGACCAGGTCTCACGCAAACATTCCGCGAGCATCGCTGCCAGGGTACTTTTTCCGGTTCCCTGAGCACCGGCAATGCCAAACACGAGGGAACCCGGCGTCGCAGCCAGAAGCCTCGCTGTCTTCTCAGCCAGCTCGCGATAGTCCATCGACTGAAGTTCTGTGTCAGTGAATTTCACGGGCGAATGGAGGCAGTGAGTTGAGAATAATGCGCCCATAAGAGCGGGTCACGATTCGACGATCCAGAATGGTGACCTTGCCCGAATCTGATTCGGTACGCAGTAATCGCCCCGCCGCCTGAACAACGCGCAGCACCGCACCCGGTAGCATGACTTCATAAAAGGCATTACCACCCTTCGCTTCGATCCACTCTGATCTGGTCGCGTCCACAGGGTCATCGGGAACGGCAAAAGGTATCTTGGCGATGATGACATGGCGGCAATAGTCGCCGGGCAGATCCACGCCCTCAGCGAAACTGGCCAGCCCGAAAATGCAACTGGCCTCACCGTCATCTATTCGCTGTTTGTGCCGGGAAAGAATTTCCATCTTGGAAAGTTCACCCTGCATCAGCACCTGCTCTCGAAAGACAGTGTCGACTTCGTCAAAAACACGCAACATCTGACGCCAGGACGTAAACAGAATAAGCGTACCAGGTTCCTCTCTTGCGAGATCAGGTATCAGTTCTGCCAGCTCAGCTGTATGGGCATCTGCATCACCCGGATCGGAATTCATGGCCGGAATACGGAGCACGGCCTGCTCCTGAAACCGGAACGGACTGGGCAGACTGGCAAACTGCTGAGCGTGATCAATACCTGACTTGATCTGGAAGTTGGAAAAGTCACGACCAACAGAGATCGTGGCCGAGGTGAGTACAGCACCCGCACAACGTGACCACAGTCGTTCATGTAATTCTTCAGACACGGACACAGGGTGACTGGCCAGTTGCATTTCCATACCTTCTGTCTGGGACATGGCGCCGAAGCGCACCCAGCGCGCATAGGGCGGCACCATTTCTTCGCTGGCGTAGTTCTGCCACAAACCCCAGGCTGCCGACAGGCGATCTGCCATGGCACCGACCACGGATAACCAGTGTTCCAAAGGTTCTCTCACAGCAACCGGCGTATCTTCAATCGTGCTCTCAATCACCGGCAGCAATTGCTCCACGAGGCTGCCCAGGCGCTCGAAACTGTTGGCCAGCGACGCAGACGTACGTGCGATGTCTTCATCCACGATACCGTTGGGATATCGATACAACCAGCCATCATCAATGGGGTCCGCATCTGGCTGAAGGGCCTGCAGACAGGCCGCCGCATCATCCAGCCGGTCAGCAGCCTGATCGACCATGTCATCCAGATTACCCAGCATCCGCGTAAAGCCAGGCACATCCGCTGCGGCAAGATTCAGCGACGTTGCCATCTGCTGCAACCAGCTGCGTGTTCCGTAAAGCGACAAGACATGGGAAAAATGATTGCCCGCCTTCTCCGGGAGGTGATGCCCTTCATCAAAAATATAGATCGTGTCTTCAGGATCCGGAAGCACTGCACCGCCACCCATCATCAGGTCAGACAAGACCAGATCCTGATTGGTGACAATCACATCAACACGGTGAACGTCTTCACGGGCACGATAAAAGTAGCAGTTTTCGTAGTGTGAGCAACGCCGCTGCGTGCATTGGGCATGATCTGTACTGATGCGCCCCCAGGTGGCTCCCTCCAGCTCTTCCGGCCAGCTGTCCCGCTCTCCATCCCAATCACCCTTGCCCAGTGCTGTTACCATCGAATCAAAAATGATGTTGTCATCACGACTCTCACCTGGCCGCTGTTCGTCAAAAAACGACAGCGTGTGATTCATGGCGTTCCCTTCCTGGAGTGCAAGGTCCAGGCGCGACAGGCACACATATCGGCGCCGACCTTTAGCGAGCGCATAAGAGAATTCCAGGCCTGAATGCTGCCGGATATCGGGCAGATCCTGGAAGACAATCTGCTCCTGCAGCGCGACTGTCGCTGTCGCAATGACCACTTTCTTTTTCAGATGCTGCGCAATGGGGATAGCCGCCATGGCATAGGCAACGGTCTTTCCCGTACCGGTGCCCGCTTCTACCACACAGATATGCTGGTCAGAATCCTCATCGCCAAGGGTCCTGGCGATTTCGGCAATCATGGTTTTCTGACAGTGTCGGGCACGATATCCTTTCTCGTCCAGCAGGCGCGAATACGCAGTCTGAATCTGAAGTTTCAGCGTATCATCTAGCATTGGAAAAACACTCAAACACCCATCCAGGTGCTGACGACTTGGGAGTAACCGGCATGAAACAGATCATATCACCAATCAGAAATTTTCCCGGCAGGTTCCTTCTGTTGTTCATGTGGGCCTCAACCTCATTTGCACATGATCTTCCGCTGCAACAGCTGCGCGTACCTGACGGTTTCCAGGTCGAGGTTTTCGCCGAGTTAACAAACCCCCGCCAACTGGCCCGCAGCGAGGACGGCACGGTTTACGCGGGTTCAATTCGAGCAGGGACCATATACGCAATCGTCGACAGCAATCAGGACCACATCGCCGACGAGGTGATAGAAATCGACAGGGATCTCAGCATGCCTTCCGGTATTGCCATCCATAACGGTGATCTTTACGTCGGCGCAGTAGAAACTATTTTCCGGTATCCAGGCATCGACAGTTCGTTTCGGGATCAACCGGAACCCGAGGTCTTTTACAACGCGCTTCCTGACAAACGTCATCATGGCTGGAAGTATCTTGCCTTCGGTCCTGATGAACGTCTTTACTTCAATGTGGGTGCACCCTGCAATGTTTGCCTGGAAGACAACCCCTGGTTCGCCACCATCATGAGCATGGATCTTGAATCACGAGCGCCGGAAGTCTTCGCCAGGGGTGTGAGAAACAGCGTCGGCTTTACCTGGCACCCGGAAACTGACGACCTCTGGTTTACGGACAATGGTCGCGACCTGATGGGTGATGAAATACCGCCGTGCGAGGTTAACCGGGCTGCGAAACCGGGTCTGCATTTCGGATACCCCCACGTCCATGGTCGTGATATTCAGGATCCGGAATTCAAGCGAGAAAATTTTGTATTCGAGCCACCCGTCACCGAGCTCGGCGCGCATACCGCGCCACTGGGGCTGCACTTCTACGAAGGCAACATGTTCCCGAAAAAATATCAGGGCAAGCTGATTATCGCCGAACATGGATCCTGGAACCGGACTCCGGAGGCCGGACATGTCGGATACCGGCTCACTCTGGTAGACCCTGACACCGGAGATGCCGAAACATTTATCGACGGCTGGCTGCAGAACAATGTTGCGTGGGGTCGACCGGTTGACCTGATTTCACTGCCTGATGGCAGCCTGTTGTTGTCAGATGATCATGGCAATGCCATCTATCGCATCTCATACGAGCGGTAACAGACCATTTCGTCTATAACGACAGCATACTCCTTGACGGAACTCGTTCTGAGGTTCACCATGAATGCAGACACTCAACGATTGGAATCAACATGACCAGTGAACGACGCTCCGGCGACCGTCGTGGATCAGAACGACGTCAACACGACGACCGAAGAAACAACCTGCAAGCTGTAGCAACAGACCGACGGGCTACTCCCAGAAGAAGCGACGCTAGACGCGAAGGATCACGCAGAGCGGCAGGCTGACCCTGGCGCTCTCTGCGCCATTCTCTGCGTCACTCTCTCGCCACTCCCTCTACCCCTGAATGAGAGTAGAAGCGTAGAATAGGGGTAACTATCATCACGCAGGATGAAGTCTCCCCATGATTGGTGCAGACGCCGTTGTACGCGCCCTGAAAAAAATGGGCGTCACCCATGTTTTCGGCATTGTGAGCATTCACAACATGCCGATCTTCGATGCCATCACCCGAGATGGCAAAATCCACATCATCGACTGTCGCCATGAAATGGGCGCGACACATGCCGCGGACGGATACGCCAGGGCAACCGGAAAAATTGGTGTTGTCATTGCCAGCACGGGACCCGGCACCACCAATACCGTGACCGGACTTTATGAGGCTCAGTATGCCTCGTCCCCGGTTCTTCTGATTACCGGACAAGCTGAAACCGGCTTTTACGGCAAAGCACAGGGTTACGTGCATGAAGCGGAAGCCCAGCTGCCCATGCTGCAGACGGTGACCCGCCGGGCTGAGAGCATTCGCCTGGCGACAAAGATTGAGTCCACCCTGCTGTCCGTCGCCAGTGACATCACGTCCGGCCGTCCCTCGTCCGGCGCTGTGGAGATACCCATTGATCTGCAGTATGCAGAAGTAGAACCCGTCAAAGATGAACTCGATGTGAGGCACCCTGAATTATCAGGAGACCTGGCAGCAGCAGCGGCCCTGATATCCCAAAGTACCAAACGGATCATTATTGCTGGAGGCGGGGTTACCTTCGGTGGCGCGGCAGAGGCTGTCACGGCCCTTGCAGAAAAGCTGCAGGCGCCGGTTTTTACAACACCCAACGGGCGCGGTGCACTCCCTGAAACCCATGAACTGGTTATCGGCAATCTTTACCCAAGCCGCAAGCTGCACAGTGATATGGCAGATGCGGATCTAACGATCGCGATTGGAACCCGCTTCCAGGCAGGTGTCGGCGGAACCAACGCGGCTCTGACCCCGCCCGGAAAACTGCTGCATATCGACATTGATGCTTCGGTCGTTGGGCGCGTGCACAAGACTGACGTGGGCATAATTGGGGACGCCAGCGAGGCTGTCCGGCGACTGGATGCAGCCATTAATCCTGAACCGGCGGACCCGGCTTTCGTTGAACGTGTTTTAAGCAGCAACCAGCAGTTGAGACAGACTCTGACGAAACGGTTGGGGCCGGATTACGAGGGCATCATGCATGCCATCCGGGACAATGCTCCCGATGACGCACTGATTGTTCGCGACACAACCGTGCCTGCATACAATTTCGCCAATCAGCTGCTGCCCATACTCGGTCCGCGAACCTTTATTGGGCCGGCTTCAGCCGCCATCGGACCTGGACTACCCCTGGCGATTGGGGCTGCCGCAGGGTCAGGAAAGAAAACCATCGTGATACATGGCGATGGCGGATTCCTGCTGCACGCAACGGAATTAGCGACGGCAGCGCAATACCAGCTACCCATGGTGATCTGTGTGTTTAACGACGGTGGTTACGGCGTGTTGCGTGGCTTGCAGTCACGGGAGTTCGAAGGACGCTACAGCGATACAGACCTCGGGATGACCGATTTCAGCCTGATGGCTGAGAGCATGGGCGTCAGAGGCGTGACTATCGAGTCTCTTGCTGATTTCCAGTCTGCGTTCAAAGAAGCGATCAAGGTCGACGGGCCCACGCTGTTGCACATCGACATGCGTAAACTCGAGCCCATGCAAGGCAGTATTCTTCCGGCCAGCTAGGAAAACAGGCGTCGGAAGAAACCGCGATTGAACTTGTCCTCACAACGATCCAGCTGAGCACGGTAAGTTCCTGAACGTCTCGAAACTTTCGTGGCGACATCCTTCAACCATTGCTTGTTCTTGAAAGAACGCCTGGCAAAACCGCCCTGACCTTCATGATAGGCAAGGTACAGATGATAGGCGTCGGACTTGGCAATACTATTCTTGCGCTGGCTCTGATCGTTGTACCAGCCAATAAAATCGATAGCGTCATCGAAGTTATTCCGATCGGCTCCTCGACGCCCGGTGGATCGCTTGTACGCCTTCCATGTCTCATCTGTCGCCTGTGCATAGCCATAGGCGCTTGCCGGTCTTGGTCCCGGAATGACCCAGAGTATTTTCGTACGTGGTGGCTTGGCCCGTGCCTTGAACGAGGACTCCTGGTACATCATCGACATCATGACTGAAATATCAGTGCCCCAGCGTCGCGAGGACTTACGCGCATCTTTGTACCATCCTCGCTTCTCATCAAAAATCTCGCAGATGTTATCCGGATCTTTGGGAGGCTTACTGGCACAACCGGCCAGGAACCCGGCCAGCAGCAGGAGTATCAATACGTGTCTATCAGGCGCCATGTTTCTCCAGTAGTTCAATCAGCTCGTCTTCATCCATCACAGGGACACCGAGCGACTGCGCTTTGGTCAGCTTGGAACCAGCGGCATCACCAGCGACCACACAGCTCGTTTTTGCAGACACTGAGCCAGAAACCCGTGCACCCAGAGATTGCAGCCGCGCCTTGGCTTCGTTTCTTGTGAGCGATGACAGGGTGCCCGTCAGCACATAGGTTTCACCCTTGAGCGCTTCGGGATCTGACGCCTGCGTTTCCTCTTCCCACTGAATGCCGCTTTTCAGCAGATGATCGATGACCTGGTTATTGATGTCCTGTTGGAAAAAGTGAGCGATTTTTTCAGCGACGATGGGACCAACATCGGGCACCTCCTGCAGCGTTTCTTCGTCAGCTGTTCGCAGAGCCTCAAGCCCC
The DNA here is from genome assembly GCA_965662805.1 of Candidatus Azotimanducaceae bacterium. GTDB lineage: Bacteria > Pseudomonadota > Gammaproteobacteria > Pseudomonadales > Azotimanducaceae > UBA9659. The sequence continues at coordinate 15,537 of CBFIJB010000025.1, forward strand.
CTGAAAAACTGTGCCAGATTGCGTGCCGTTGATTCGCCCACTTCCTGAATCCCCAGAGAATAGATGAACCTGGGCAGAGTGGTTGTCTTGCTCTTCTCCAGCGCAGCCAGAAGATTATTGGCGGATTTCGGTGCCATCCTCTCCAGGCTTACCAACTGCGCTTCCGTCAACTGAAAAAGGTCAGCCGGGCTTTGGATCAGGTTTTCATCGACCAGTTGATTCACAAGTTTGTCGCCAAGACCTTCGATATCGAGGGCGAGCCGGGATGCGAAGTGGCGAATACTTTCCTTGCGCTGCGCAGAGCACTGCAGTCCGCCTGTGCATCGGGCAATGACCTCGCCTTCCGGCTTCAGGATTTCGGAACCACAGGCGGGGCATGCCTCTGGCAGTAACACGGACCGGGTTTTCGCCGGGCGCTTGTCCTGAAAAACGCTGATAACTTTCGGTATCACGTCTCCTGCGCGCTGGATCAGCACAGTGTCACCAATCACCAGACCCAGCCGGTCGATCTCATCCATGTTGTGCAGCGTCGCGTTGCTGATGGTCACACCACCCACCTGGACCGGTTTCAACCGGGCAACCGGAGTCACTGCACCGGTTCGACCCACCTGGAACTCAACATCTTCCAGAACCGTAATTCCTTCTTCAGCCGGAAACTTATGAGCAATCGCCCAGCGTGGTGTTCGCGTGAGCATGCCAAGCCTGGCCTGCTCTTCGATGCTGTCCACCTTGAACACAACGCCGTCAATCTCGTAACCAAGGTCCGGCCTCTGCGCCAGCATTCGATCATAGTAGTCGAGACAGGCGTCTACCCCTGCAACGGTTTCCACGAGTGGATTGACCCGGATTCCCCAGGTTTTCAGAAGCGCCAGGATCTCGGAATGCGATTCTGGAAGATCGCCACCTTCAACGACACCCACACTGTAAGCGAACATGGTAAGTGGTCGCTGCGCGGCCAGGCGCGAATCAAGCTGCCGCAGCGTGCCCGCAGCGGCATTTCTGGGATTGGCAAAGACTTTCTGGCCGGACTTCTCTGCGCGGGCATTCATCTTCTCGAAACCGGATCGCGGGAAATAGATTTCTCCGCGAACTTCCAGACGCGAGGGATAACCCTCGCCCTGCAACTTCAGGGGAATCGCTTCAATAGTTCTGATGTTCTGGGTGATATCTTCGCCGGTCGTACCATCACCTCGTGTAGCACCCCGTATGAGCCGCCCATCTTCATACATGAGAGACACAGCCACGCCATCAATCTTGGGCTCGCAGGTATAACAGACACTTTCAGCATCTTTCAGGCGGGCACGAACCCGCCTGTCGAAGTCGAGCATATCCTCATCACCAAACGCATTGTCCAGAGACAACATGGGCATCTCATGCTGCACCTGCTGAAAAGCCTCGAGCGGCGCGGCACCAACTCGCTGGGTAGGTGAATCGTCGGTGATCAGATCAGGATGATCTGCTTCAAGAGCCTTCAGGGACTGGAACAGGCGATCAAACTCCACATCGCTGATCTCGGGTTCATCGAGTGTGTGATAGAGATGATTGTGCCGATTGAGCTCATCGCGCAGGCGCGCCATTTCCTTAACGATATGATCGGGAGCGGACATCAGCGCCGATCAGTCAGGCGGAATGCTTGAACTGGAATTCGCGGACGGATTGACGGCAGTGTTCTATCGTCTGGGTCGTCATCACGCTGCGCGTCTCATCACGAAGCTCACCCACCAGCTCAACCGCAATATTGTCGGCCACGGCGAGCATATCATCCAGAACACGCACCGGATCAGACAGCTCGTGGACTCGCATGAACAACGTCACGCCCGGCGTGGAAAACTGATCAATCGTCGCCATATCAAACGTACCGGGTTCAACGGCACTCGCCAGACTGAACTGGGGTTCACCGGCTTCATCCAGCTTGTGGAAGATATTCATCTCGCCGAAAGACATCCCGGCGTCGAGGAGCAGTTCCAGTAGAGACTGGCCAGAGAAATGTTCATCCTGAGCAAGGACATGAACGACCACGAACTTTTCAGGTCGCTTTTCGTTCGAGGAAACTTCTGGCTGCCTGCTTTCAGTTTCTATAGTCTCAGGCTGCTTGTTCTCAAGCGCTTTGCTCTCAGTGCGGGCAGATTCGGGGGACAGGTCTACAGGTTCAGATCCTTCTGCTGCCCTTGCGGGCGGTGCTTTTCTGGCGGGTGGTGCTTTGGGTGTTTCTTTATCCAACGCCTGCGCTTGAGGTTCTGATATGGCAGGTTCTATCTTTCTGGCTGATGGTTGTTCAACAACCGCTGACGGCTCTTTATTACTAGCTGACGGCTCTTTATTAGCTGACGGCACTTGAACAGACTCCATCAGAACAGGTACTTCCTCAGAAGACTCTGTTGCGCTTTCCGGCTCCAGAGAGCCATCTGCGCGGATCACTCTGGCGCCACCGTTGGGCAACTCGGCCTTCAACAGATTCAGCTCATCCACATCCGGTTCCTGGCCTGGACCACTCAGAAAGTCCTTGTCCAGTTTCATGCGGATTTCATTCTGGCCTGCACGCATTCGAATATAGCCGTGCAGGAGAACACCGACGATGAATACGGGCCCCAGTATCAGCAGCCATTGTCGCAAATCAAAATCCACAGCTTCTCTCCCAGCTATCGATCCCAGCACTCCATCAAAGATTCAGTCACGTATATCCACCTAAACCGCGGCCATCGCGACGGCTTCGTCCACATCTACCGCCACAAGTCTTGAGACTCCGGGTTCATGCATGGTCACACCCATCAATTGTTCACCCATCTCCATGGCAATCTTGTTGTGCGTAATGAAAATGAACTGAACCGTGCGAGACATTTCTTTCACCATGTCGGTGTAACGCACAACGTTTGCGTCATCGAGTGGTGCGTCAACCTCATCCAGCAGACAGAAGGGTGCAGGGTTGAGATTGAAAATTGAAAACACCAGAGCAATCGCAGTTAACGCTTTTTCACCGCCCGAGAGGAGGTGGATCGATGCGTTACGCTTGCCCGGTGGCCTCGCCATAATACCCACACCGGTATCCAGCAGGTCTTCTCCGGTCATCTCCAGATAGGCATGGCCACCACCAAAGAGTTTCGGGAAAAGCTGCTGCAGCTTGGTATTTACCTTGTCGAAGGTTTCTTTGAACCTGGTACGGGTTTCGATATCGATCTTGCGAATCGCATTCTCGAGGGTTGCCAGCGCTTTTTCGAGATCCTCATTCTGAGCATCCAGATACTGTTTGCGCTCTGACTGCACCTTGAACTCATCGATCGCCGCCAGGTTGATCGCACCCAGTCGCTGAATGCGATTACCCATTCGGGTCAGGTTCTCTTCCCACTCTTTCTCATTGGCATTCTCAGGCAAGGCCGCCAGCACTTCGTCCAGAATCTGGTTTTCTTCCTGCAGCTGCTCGTTAATCGTCGAGCGCCTGACCTCCAGAGACTGACGGTCAAGGCGAACTTTCTCCAGGCTTCCACGGACGGTTTCAATCTGCTCTTCAATACCAGACCTGGCCTGCTCCATCTGACGAATTTCGTGATCTGTCGCTTCTGACTTCTGCCGAACACCAGCCAGCTCATTTTCGACTTCCAGCCGCTTTTCGAGCTGTTGCTCCAGTTCCGTTTTCAGTTGTCCCTGGGGTTCCTGGCTGGAGCGTATGCTTTCTTCCAGACTGCCGCGTCGATCAGCGAGAATCTGCTCCTGCTCACGCAGACGATCCATGGCCTGTTGTGTTGACGCGATCTGGGAATTCAGGGACTGTACGCGCAGTGCAAGCTGGTGCGCAGCCGCACTGTCACTGCGAGCTTTGTCACGGGCTTCCGTCAGTTGACCGGTGATAGACTCACGTCGTTTCACCATCTCATCGCGTCGCAACGTATCTTCTTCCATGGCATCCAATGCCGACTGCAATTCGTTGCGTGCTCCCCGTAAGGACGATTGATCATCCTCAAGCTGTTCGAGGGTCTCTTCAATCTCCTTGTTGGCGCGGGCGAGGTCATTTCGAATCTGCTCTGCCTGAACACGTTTGGCGCCAAGCTGAGCGCGGGTCTCACCAAACGCTCGCTGCTGTTCTGACAGACGTTTCTGCTGCGAATCTCTTTCTGATTCTGCCTGCTGAAGCACTGCCATGCCCGATTCGAGTTCTGCGGTCAGTCGCTGGACGTCCGTCTCCGCCTCTGAAATCTGCTGCCCCAGCCCCTCAAGTTCCTGCTGTCTCTTAAGAACACCGGCCTGCGCATCTTTATCACGGGTGACCCGCAGCCAGCCAGCACCCATCCAGATGCCATCAGGTGTGACCACTGACTGTCCTTTTTCCAGGTTGCCGCGCATGGTCATGGCCGTCGCAAGATCAGGGGCTGTGAGAATGCCGTAAAGCAAGGACTGAACCGAATCGTCACCGCTGACTTTTGCAGCCAGAGCGTCACCGGATGCCGTTGAATCAGCCACACTGGCACCGGAAGTTACAAAATTAAGATGGCCTTCCTCGAAGTCGCCAAGCAACGAGGTCAGCGGATCCATACCGTCAACACAGACTGCCTGCAGGTAATCGCCCAGGACAGTTTCCACCGCGATATCCCAGCCATCCTGCACCTTAAGCTTCTCCGCCAGTCTGGGCTGACTGCCCATACCGTGCTTTTCCAGCCAGCTGACTTCAGCATCGTCCTGCTGCCCGAGCGCAGCCTGCTGCAGAGCCTCCAGAGAGGCATGGCGTCCTGCCAGGGATTGAAGTGTGCTTTTTCTTTCATCCAGTGACTGGGTTAATGTCTGGTTGAGTTCGCGCTGGGTCTCAATCGTTGTTGTCAGGGCAGCCAGTTCGCTGGAAATTCGATCCAGCTGTTCTTCCTGGGTGGCCAGCATCTGTTCCAGCGGTCCCAGTTCACCCTCGACAGTTTCTGCTGAAAGTCGTTCGACATCTGCCCGCAGGACCGCCACGCGTGTATTGGCACGCTCAACTGCCTGCTCCAGGCCTTCAATCCTGGATTGCTGAACTTCACCCCGCTGACGGGTTCCGGCAGCTTCCTCATTGAACTTATCCCACTCTTCCTGCCAGCGCTGCATATTCTGCTCAGCGGACAGGAGACGATCTGCTGACGCCTTCTCAAGTGACTGCACTTCATCCTGTTGTGGGGCCGTGCCTTCGAGTTCTTCTCTGAATCCAGCCAGCTGGCGTTCATCGGCCTCGAGATCAGCCTTGACCTTCTGGTAGTTTTCAACAACCTGCGAAAGATCGCTGCTGAGCTGTGTCGTACGCTCATTCTGGAACTGGATGCTGTCTTCAATCCGGGCGATCTCTGTTCCATGGTCGTAAAAACGCTTCTGAACCTCATTCAGCTGATCCGAGAGTTCGACGAGGGCAGCGCGTTTGGTTTCGATGTCAGCATCGATTCTTCGCTGATCTGCAACCCGGGCGTCCTGTTCGATGGTCAATCGGTTGATCTCGTCATCCTTGGACTTGATCTCCGCTGACAGGGAATTCCAGCGCAGGCCGTACAGACCTGCCTTCAATTCCCGCTCCTCTTTCTTCAGTTCCGTATAACGCTCAGCCGCCTTTGCTTGTCGCTCCAGATGCGCCAGTTGCCGTTCCAGTTCCTCACGCAGATCATTGAGCCGATCCAGGTTGTCTTTGGTATGGCGGATCCGACGCTCGGTTTCCCTGCGCCGTTCCTTGTACTTGGAAATACCAGCAGCTTCCTCGAGATAGTTACGCAGATCCTCCGGCTTGGCCTCGATCAGATCACTGATCATGCCCTGCTCGATAATCGAGTAACTGCGCGGCCCCAGACCAGTACCGAGAAACAGATCGGTAATATCCTTTCGGCGGCACTTCTGGTTGTTGAGGAAATAGTTGGACTGACCGTCCCGGGTGACCTGCCGCTTGACCGAAATCTCGTTATAAGCCGCATATTCGCCGGTAAGTCGTCCCTCTGTATTATCAAACAACAGTTCGATACTCGCCTGACCAACAGGTTTGCGGGTATTGGAACCATTAAAGATGACATCCGTCATCGATTCGCCCCGCAGCGTCTTGGCCGAGGACTCACCCATTACCCAGCGAACCGCATCGATGATGTTCGACTTGCCGCAACCATTAGGGCCGACAACGGCACAAAGATTTGAGGGGAAAGGGACTGTTGTAGGGTCTACAAAGGACTTGAAACCGGCGAGCTTAATTGCCTGCAATCGCATATGATGAATTTACTCCACTACACCCGTGTGCGCAGCCCAGCGTACACCGGTGGAAAACTTTTATTTTAGTCAAAAACCGAACTCGACTGTAGTGATTCCTGAATTCTTTCTTGCCATTTCTTTACTTGCCGCCATTATCGCGGTGATTTTCTGGTTTGCGCCTCGTCCCAGGCTGAATCCTGCGGCACCCCCGTCACAGGTACCAGCCCATCTGGGCATCGAGGAACTCCCGAAATGGCTGCGGGAACACGAGCAATCCCACGGCAGTGTCATCGACGGAGCTGAGGCTGCGATCCAATGGGCAGGCGATCCGGCAGTCACTGACCTGTGTTTCCTGTATGTACACGGCTTTTCAGCCACTCGCCAGGAAATCGCCCCGATCCCGGAACGGCTGGCAGCCCACTTCAACGCCAATATCGTCCATGCCAGGCTGGCTGGACACGGTCTTGCAGAAAACGCCATGCAAGCCAGTGCCGAGCAATGGCTGCAGTCCATGGTTGATACCTGGGATATCGCGTCTCGAATCGGCAGGCGGGTTGTCATCATTGCCGTATCAACAGGAGCACCGCTGAGTGTCTGGCTGAACGAGCATGTGGCAGCCTCTGACAAGGTTCACAGCTTTATTTTTCTGTCTCCGAACTTCCGTATCCGGAACCCTTTCGGATTCCTGCTGACCTGGCCCTGGGCTGAATCCTGGGTGCCGCTGATTCTCGGACGGGAGCACAGCTGGGAACCGGAGAGTGATCTGGCCGCGAAATACTGGACAAATCGCTACGAAACACAGGCCATTATCGAGATGCAGAAGGTCGTCGACTGGACGTCCCGCCACAAGCCAGCAGCAGATCAGGCACCCATGGCCACCCTGTATATGGAGAATGATCCGACCATTAATCACGCCGCCGCCGTGGTATTCCATGAAAAATGGCCGGCATCAGGCAAACAGCTGCACCGCGTGGACCTGGACGATGGCAATCCACAGCATGTCTTTGCCGGAGATATCACAGCACCACACAGAACCGACTGGTGCGTGAATATCTGCAAAGGATTCATTGAGTCTCTGAATTGAACAAAAGGCCCGAGAGGCTTAGGCTAGCTTCTCCTGGAACTTTATCTGCACCCGGAGTCAAACATGATCCCAACGCATCCATTCGGCCGAACCGGTCACGACAGTACACGTATCATCTTTGGCGCCGCGGCACTCGGCGGCATGAAGCAGGAGCGAGCTGACACTACCATCGAGATGGTCCGCGAGGCCGGCATCAACCATTTCGATACCGCAGCGAGTTATGGCGACTCAGAGATCCGCCTGGCGGATTTCCTTCAGGACCACCGGTCCGACGTCTTCCTCGCCTCAAAGACCGGAGATCGGGATGGCGACGGTGCCAGGGCGAGCATTGAACGCTCTCTGGAACGCATGCGCATCGAACAACTTGATCTGATTCAGCTACATAATCTGGCGCAGGATGCAGACTGGGATACGGCTATGGCTGATGGCGGTGCACTTCAGGCTGCCCTGCAGGCCAGAGAAGAAGGACTGGTCCGATTCATCGGTGTGACCGGCCACGGCACCAGAATTGCCGAGATGCACCTGAAAAGCCTGGATCGTTTCGACTTTGCCTCCGTGCTGCTTCCCTACAATTACATGCAGATGCAGGAAGAACGCTATCGAAGCGAGTTTGAGGAACTCTACCAACTCTGCCGGGACAAGGGCGTCGCGATGCAGACCATCAAGTCCATCGCAAAACGGCGCTGGCGCGAGGACGATGAATCACCCAGATTCAGCTGGTACGAACCCCACAAGGATGATGACGTTATTGAGCGCGCCGTTCACTTCGTGATGCAGCGCGAGGGGCTTTTCCTGAACACAACCAGCGATGCCCGACTGCTGCCGAAAATCTTCGCTGCCGTTGAATCCTTCAACCAGGGTGTCGCGGATAACCTTGAAGGGGAAATCGCCAAAGACAACGCTACCGACGCAGAGCCCCTGTTTATTCGCGGCAAAACAGACGACGTTATGCTCTAACTCAGGAAAAGCTGTTCAGGATTCGGATGGCGGCGCAGGCTGCGCCGTAACCATTATCGATATTCGTCACCGTCACACCGGGTGCGCAACTGACCAGCAGAGAGCGAAGTGCGGTTTCACCACCTTTGACCATGCCATAGCCAACCGATGTCGGCACCGCAATCAGGGCGGCAGGTACCAGGCCACCCAGCACCGTGGGTAATGCAGCGTCCATTCCGGCAACGCAGATAATGATCTTGCAGGTACGCAGCTCCTCCAGCCTTTCAGTGATACGCCAGAGACCGGCGACACCGACATCATGAACCTCCAATGCCTCGTGACCATAGAACTCGAGGGTACGCACCGCTTCCCTGGCAACGGGCAGGTCTGTGCTGCCTCCCGTGACAACGGCCAGCGGAATCGTACTGGTGGTATCAGGGGGAAGGTGGAAAGCGGTTCTGGAAATTTCGTCATACTGCAGCGTGCGCGGAAACTTTTCGTCCAGATAATCAAACTGACTCGGGGTGAGGCGGGTAAACAGCATCGATCGTTCGGCCTCCATCACAGTCCGGCAAATCGTCTCCAGCTGTGAGGCGCTCTTACCCTGACAGAAAACTGCCTCGGCAAGACCGGTTCTGTTCTGCCGATCGAAATCCAGATTTACATCCTTGATGTCACTCATAGGTTTAGGGCTCCGTTACTCAGCAACCTGCAAGGTTTCTATCAGGAATGCGCTGCCCTTGAGATAGGGTTCAAACACGACTGTCGCAACCTGTTCAGGATATCCCGCTGCGATAAACAATTCTTTTACCGGGTTCGAATACCGCGTATGCAGTTGCTGATAATCCGGGGAAGTATCCGTTTCGACCTGAATCCCGACCTCACCTTCACGAATACGGCACCGGACACCCTGAAGCTCAAACTCTGAGGACAATAATCGCCAAAGCTGTTCTTCTACCTGGTTGATCACCGGCAGCATGCCGGCATCAATCGCTATCCCTGTCGTGACGCGACTGGACAGGCACGGCGCCGCAGGCAGATCTTTCAGGTCCTGCAGACCGAGTTCACCAGCCACCTCACGCAGCGTCTGTTTATCAACGCCGACTTCTACATAGGGATGGCAGACCTGGTGCTCTTCCGCGGCAACCAGCCCGGGTCGATAGTCACCCAGGTCGTCCATATTGGTTCCTGATGCTACCGTCAGTTCGGTATTGTCGACCACGGTGTCATAAAGATTGGTTTTGCAGAAGTAACAGCGGTTGGCCGGATTCGCCAGGTACTGGGGATCCTGCATCTCCCCGGCGTCAATCAGATTCAGGGACCAGCCTTCTTTCCTGGCGTGCTCTTTTACACGCTCCGTCGCCTGACTGGGAACCGCCGGTGATATCGCATGAAAGATCTGCGTACCGGGTCGCACACGGTGTGCAATGACCGCAAGTGTCATGCTATCGACGCCACCGCTGACGGCTACCGCCATGGGTGGTCTTTCCCTGAAATAGTCCTGCAATGCCTGTAACGCGTTCACGAGTCCGTCTTCTCAACCTGCCTGATGGCGAGCGCCTCTGCCTCATCACGAATTTCATCTTGCTCGCGCGGGGAAAGGTCTTCGGCTATCAGGTCATCCATTTCAACTTTGGCAGTATAACCTGACGGGCGCTTTGCCACCTTCACGCGATACTGTCGTTCCCGCACAAACACAACCACTTCCTCTCTCGGCAGGATTGCACGCCGGATCTCTTCCCGTCTCACGCCGAGGGTCGGCGTGAGGTCGAAACACTGAGCTGTCACGCTGTCGGAGTAATCCGGACGGACCAGCAGCACCAGTGAGGCGGCATGCCTGCCTTTCTTACCAGCAACCATCTGTTCAGTCAGGTCCAGGACGCCATCCAGAGCTCGCAGTCGGACTACCGCCTGCGCCAATGCTTCCGGCGTCAGGTCATCCAGCTCAAAAGACAATCGCATAACCGTATCTTCCAGCCAGGTCTTTGGTAAGCCTGATGATTCCTGCGTGCTCATCTCGAAAACACTGACGCGCACGGTGTTCGATATGCCGGGGAATTTTTTTGTGCCGAAGCCATAACCTGTTCGCTGTAACACAGCGCCGTCAGGTCTGCGCAATGCCGGCTCAAGATAACGGATGATCACCGCGCCGGTCGGAGTCACCCGCTCACCGTCTATGCCATCATCAATCAGCGCAAAACCTTCAAGCAGGCGCGCCGTGGCCGGTGCCGGCACGGGCAGCCGGCCATGGGCCGTTTCTACAAAGCCACTACCTGCCGGGATGCCGGATATGCTCCAGGTCGCATCCACGCAGGAAATCAGATGTGATGCCAGAACGATATCAGCAATGGAATCCCAGGCACCCACCTCGTGAAAAGCAACCGATTCAACCGCTTTGCCATGGATAGCCGCTTCGACCACGGCAATTTCATGAAACATGGCAAGCGCACCCTGTTTCGTCCGGGCATCGAGCCCGGAATGATTCAGCGTGTCACGAATCTCGGAGTAGTGTCGATGGTGGTGGCTTTCCTGCGTGGCTGCAGCGACGGTAAAACGTGTTCCGGTCAGGATACCGTCATTGAACGGCTCTGAATTCAGAGAAACGAGATCCGGAAACCCCGCCTGCTCTATGACCTTGCCAAGGTCACCGCCAAGATCAGGAAAAGCATCCAGCATGGCTGAAATAAACATGTCCCCGGACAGGCCACCGACCAGATCCAGGTGAATATGTGTTGCCATTGTCCGGCTCTGTTAACTCAGCATCTGGTGCGTCGGACCACACAGGTCTGCAAGAGGAATCTCATGGGTACATGCGTCCCTGCACGGGCTGCCGTCGCAGGACAGACAGGCTGAACCATTCACCTCAAGCCGGGCATATTCCTGCCGGGCAATCGAAACATCGCCATAATCCAGGGCGTACATGCGCATGCGCAGCAGATCAGGAATCGGTACGTTGAAGGGACAGCTGCCCTCGCAATCGTTACAGGTGTTGCTGCAGTAGGTCGCCTCGTTCATCTTGGCGTACTGCTGCAGAAGATCCATATCCTGGGCAGTCACCGGACCCGAGCCCGATGCCCCAAGAAACTCATCAATATTATCTTTGCTGCGGATAGTGATAATCAGGTTATCGACTTCCGGCATATTCAGGACCCAGCGAAACGCAGCCTGCGAGTAGGTGTAGCCCTGCTTTTCATAAGGACGCATGTCATTCAGCTTGGCGCCGCGCAGCACTTTCATCGCGACAACACCGATATCCTTATCCTTCGCTTTCTTCATCGGCCCCTGCAAACCCTGCTGGTTGGCGACAAAATCGAAGGAGCGCGTGAAACGTTCGTAAAAAGCCGGGTCTTCACCAAAGTTTGTTGCCAGCAGGAGCACGTCGAACATGTCCTGTTCAACGGCATACTCGACACAATCCACCAGGTAACCGCCATGGCCGGACATCCCCAGAAACCGAACCTTGCCCTGTGCTTTCGCCTGCTCGGCAAATTTGTGCCATTCGGGGTTTTTCAAACGATCGACATCGTTCACGGCATGATTAAAGAACACATCCACATAATCCATCTGCAGACGCTGCAGGGATTCATCGAGCCGACGCATCATGGACTCGGCCGTGTCTCGGGCACCCGCTGCTATCTTGGTCGCGACATAGACATCATCACGCCTGCCTTTGAGCGCGTTGCCCATAACGGTTTCAGACGTGCCATCACCATAGCTTTCTGCGGTATCAAAATAATTAATGCCCTGATCGAGTGCATAGTGCACCAGATGTTCATCGCCCTGACGCAACGGGAAGGAGCCGAATGAAATGTCAGACACCTGCATCTCTGTGCGCCCCAGGCGGACATACTTTCTGACGCCCTTCTCTGCGGCTACATCAGCTGCGGCTCCTGATACATCAGCTGTGGCTCCTGATAAATCAGCTGTGGCACCACTACCCACAGACAATCCTGATGCGAGGCCGGTGACGGCACCCATACGGAGGAAGGAACGGCGATCCACTTTTTTCATGACGATGCTCTCTGGTGATGATCTGGAAACACTACTCTTACCAGCTTGCGCTGACAAGCAGGTACAATTGCTGCTCCGAGACGCAGGCTGAACGAGATTTGGACAAAAGTATATGAAAATCGGCTTGATTGCAGACACCCACATGCCCGGGACCATCGATGAGCTCTGGCCTCATGCCTCATCCGCTTTTCATGGCGTCGATATGATCCTGCATGCGGGAGACCTGCACACCCTTGATATCGTTGATCATCTGTCAGAGATCGCGCCGACTTACGTCTCACGCGGCAATGGCGATGTCGGTATTGAGGATGACCGGCTGCGGGACACCTGGATGCTTGAGGCGCGGAGTGTCAGCATCGGACTGATTCATCATTTCCCCTCACCCGCTCGGAAGTCACCGGAGCATCTGACCAAGTATCTCGATAAGCATTTCTCAGACGGTCATCCGGACGTGCTGATTTATGGTCACACGCATCTTGAGGACGTCCGCAGCGTCAACAACCGCCTTTTTATCAATCCAGGGTCACCGACACTGCCGCGCAATCAATCGCTGCGCCCCGGAACTCTTGGGGTCATGGAAATTGAAGACGACCATATCCACACACGCCTGCTGCAACTGACCGATCATGGCATCGAGGAACACGAGGAGTTTTCCAGCCACAGACATCCGAAGTAAAAGCCACGCTCCTAAACACAAGTCACTGATAATCTTCCATATTTCAGTTTTATTGCCTTGCACAAATCCGGGGGCTGTGGCAGTTTGCCTAGCTGCTACTTTCACAAGTGCCTGATTGGCACGCAGTAATGGGAACGCCCTTGATACTCGATCTACACACACATTCCATCAAGTCTGACGACGGTCGCGCAAAAGTCGAAAACTACTGCCAGTGGATTCGCTCCAAGGAGATTCCTATCGACGGTTTCGTGCTGACTGAACACCGCCAGCATGACTTTGAATCCGATTATTCTGCGCTCGCGGAAAAGCACGGCCTGGTTATCCTCAAGGGCAGTGAAGTAGAAACCGAATATGGTCATGTTCTGGTGTTTGGGGTGACCGAGGCACTGACCAAAGCTTTCGATTTCAGCAGCATCAGTCTGCCGCTGGAGATGGTCATCGAAACCAGTGAAGCCCACGGTGCAGTTCCGGTGCCCTGCCATCCCGGCAGACCCAGGGTCGGTATGTTTGCCCATACGGAAGAACTCGGCATACCCAAAGGCGTAAAGATTGTTGAAATCTACAACGGCGGCAGTCGGGACAATGAGGACCAGATTGCTATCGATAACGCCGAGAAACTGGGTTACCGCGGTATCGCCGGCAGTGATTCACACATCGTGAGCCACATCGGTCGCTGCGCCACAGAGTTCGAACGGGATATCCGCAGCATGGATGATCTGGTTGGCGCACTGCAGGCCGGTGAGTTCACCGCCAAAACCTTTAAACACTAACGTCTGGAGCGCCAATGGATGCCGATATTGAAGAGATTCGCGGCAAGTACCTGAATCTCGACTTCGATGAGAAGCAGTTTCAGATTGACCCTGCTGTGACTACCGAATATGCAAGACTCTGCGGCGAGACCGCAGAGCGGTTCCTGGACGAGAACCACGAGGACTTTCAGGCACCACCCACGTTCATTGCCAGCCTGAGCGGCTCGCGCATGCTGCCAGCAGACTTTCCAAGGTTTGGCATCGGCATGGACGCGGGCAAAGGTGTCGAATGCCTGCAACCGGTTCGCCCCGGGTCAACCATTACCGGCAGAACACACCTGCACGATATCTACACCAAAACAGGCCGCTCGGGTCGAATGATCTTTGTGGTCACTCGCATCGAGTTTTATGACGAGGCTGGCAATCATCTAGCCAACTCTGACAGTCGAATGGTCATGAGGGAGAAGAACTGATGGCGATCAGCACAATCGGAGAAGTCGAGTTTGGTGAAGACCTGCCGGCATTCAAACCCGATACCTCGCTGGAGACCGGCGGGAAATTCGCAAAACTGGTTGGTTGGGACGGCCCACGATTCACCGACCATGAAGCCGCAAAAAAAGAGGGTCTCGCCGGCGCTATGATCCCGGGCATCCTCAGCCAGGGTTACCTGGTGGCCATGATTCACAACTGGGCACCGCCTGCGGAAATTCTGAAGGTGGACACGGTTTTTCGAGCACCTGTGATGGCCGATGACTCACACACGATTACCGGTGTCGTAACCGACATTGATGAAGAAGCAGGCACAGTGGAAATAGACCTGACCGTAACCAACGAAAAAGGTGAAACCCGCGTTTTCGGCACCGCCAACGTTCGCCTGCCAACCTGACGCCAAATCCAATTAATTCGGGGACAGTTTACTTTTTATCTAATTCGGGGACAGTTTACTTTTTACGAATTAAGTAAACTGTCCCCGAATTAATGGATTCAGGCGGGTTTAAACAGAGGGATGCAGAGTTCCTCGTGTTCTTCCCACTCAAGCTGGAGCGCCTGACCAATCGACACATCGGTCAGCGGGTCTTCGACGCCTACCACGTTACTCAATATTCGCGGGCCTTCTTCCAGGTCGATCCAGGCAACGGCATAGGGCACCAGATTCCGGAAAAACGGATGGTAGCTCTGGCGCACCACGCTATAACTGTAGACCGTTGCCCGCCCTGACGCTGTTTTCCATTCCAGTTGCCCGGAAGTGCAGCCCGTGCAGTGGCCGCGTGGGTAGAAAACCACAGTGCCACAATTGGAACACTGCTGATATCTGAATTCCTTCTCTTTTGTTGCCGCCCAGAATGGCTGAGTGTCCAGCTCATTGGTTTTAGGTAGAGGCCGTGTCGGTGTTTTTTTCTGTTCTGACATATCAGTCTGCTCCCAGGATAATCGTGCCTGCCGTGTGCCGGCTTCCCAGCATGCCACCGTTACCGTGCGCCACCGCCAGGCTTGCATCAGCCACCTGGGAGGTGGATTCACCCCGCAACTGTCGCGCCGCCTCAATCAACAGAAAAATGCCCCGCATACCCGGGTGGTTTGAAGAAAGACCGCCACCATCGGTATTCAGAGCGGGTCCGTCACCAGGCCGGTCAAACCGGAGTCGGCCACCTGTCACCCAGTCACCTCCTTCACCTTTCTGACAAAACCCGAGATCCTCAAGAATCGTCAGGACCGTAATACTGAAAGAGTCATAGATCATGGCGATATCCATCTCACTGGCACTGACCCCTGCTTGCGCAAAGGCGATGGGCGCCGACTGCGCCGCGGCACTGACGGTAATATCGCCACCACTTTCAGGGTATTTTGTCGCTTCACCGGTACCGAGAATCCAGACCGGCTTCTTCGCGCAGTTTCGAGCAACTTCAGGAGACGCGATGACAACCGCGCCGCCGCCGTCGGAAATCATGCAACACTCCAACAGGTGCAGCGGATCTGCGATCATGCGCGAGTTGACGACATCTTCAATGGTCGTCTCACGAATATCGAGGAACTCAAGGTCTTCCATAGCCCTGACCGCTTCCGGATTACGCATGGCGTGCATTCTTGTAGCGATTGATATCTCAGCCAGTTGCTCGCTGGTGGTGCCGTACTGATGCATATGCCGGTGCGCCACCATGGCATAGTTAGAAACAAGCGTCTGGCCGGCAAAGCCGTCCATGTTGTCCGCGGGATGCATGGACGCACCACCTCGGGCACCAACGCCAATGGCGAAGGCATTACTGTGGGCCGTGGATCCATAGGTCAGTAACGCCACATTAGCTTTCCCGGCGGCGATATCACGCTTGGCCTGGGCCGCGTGGTACTCATAGGAACTGCCGCCGACACCCGTGGTATTGATCACTGTCGGTTTCAACCCGAAGTATTCAGAAATTTTCAGACCAGCCATGCCGCCACCTTCACCGGCATCATAGATGGCATCAACATCGGACCAGGAAAGACCGGCATCCTCGAGGGCTTTCGCTGCAGACGAAGCTTTTATCTGCAGAGGACTGACCTCCCCTTCAACATCCCGATCGGGATACTCATGAATGCCGACAATGGCAGCATCGCGTTTCTGACTCATGTGTTAGGACCCTGTAATTCTTGAATTCGTTATGCGGCTGCGAGGCTTTTATCCAGCGCCTCATTATCGCGCTCATGGCGTTCAAAGTTCACGAAGGGCAATAACAACAAAAAGGCCAGATGGAGTCCAGCCATCACAAAAAACATGCCTTCGTAATCCAAATATGCCCCCAGGGGCGCCAAAGCGCCGCTGCCCATGGAATAGGTGAGATTGGCGGAGGCCATATAAACCGCAAACTGGGTAGCCGATACCCTTTTCAGGCAAAGGCGCATGAACAGGGCGATGATGGTGACCGTCACGATCTGGCCGCTGCAGTAAGCAAGCAGCACCATGGCCTTCACCCAGTCAGCGTTCTGCCAGTAGTCTGCCGTCAGCGCAAAGACCGCAAACAAAATCATGCGGAAGGCGATCGCCGCGCCCATGACACGAAAAGAACCGATACGATCAATAAGAGGACCCAGCACAACGGCCACGACGGAGGCGATAATGCCCGCAGTGGCATAGTAATTCGTCCACTCTGTTTGCACCCAGGAGAGCTCCTGAACCACCATCACCGGGGCAACGGCTATGAGCATGCCTGACGCCATGCGCTGAAATCCTTCCAACACTATCAGCAGCAGGCTCATGGGCAGGATAAGGGCCAGGAAAAGGGAAACCAGAATATCTTTCCAGGATTCGTTGACCGCAGCCAGTGCTTCCTCTGATGCCTGGCCTTCTGTCCAGGGCAACAGTTTTTCGCCCTCTCTCTCCCTGAGAAAAAGAGGCACTAACATGATCAGAAATACGGACAGAGCCATGATCAGAGAGGCGATCGTCAGACCAAAGCCAACCAGCGCCAGACTCCCTGCAGCACCCGCGACGCTGGTACCGACAATCTGGCCGCCGAACATATAGGCATTCGCCTGAGCCCGTTCGTTATCTTCAAGAACATCAATGGCCATGCCATCGACCGCAACATCCTGAAAGGCACCAAAACCATTGGCGACAAAGCCCAGCGCCGCGAGCAGCATATAACTTTCATTCGGATCAGGAGACAGAACGGCTAAAACCAGAAAGGTGACCACAATGCCAAGTTGCGCAAGCAATACCCAGGGACGTCTTCGTCCCATGGGAGGAAAGCTGAAGCGATCCATGACAGGGCCGGCCAGAAGCTTGAAACTCCAGGGTAGAAAAACGATGGCAATGAATCCGCCGACCTGGGCAAGTGACAGACCCTGCGCCGCAAACCAGGCCGGGATCGCCACCTGGAAAAGCCCGATAGGCAACCCCTGACAAAAGTAAAGAAGACAAAGCGCGCCGAAGCGAAACCACTTCGATTGTGTGAGGACTGGTACAGCTGAAACCATCGGCACTTTATATCACAAGCTCGGATTAAAGACTCTTCAAGAACACTGGAAACAAGACAAACTCCCCGTCTCACATAGCGTTTAACTCAACCCTGTGGCAGATTACATCTTTCCGATTTTCAGGACCTCAACGTGAGCTCAGTGATCTGCCTGACCGGAGGTATCGCTTCCGGCAAATCTACCGCGGTAAAACATCTCGCCAAGCAAGGTGCCGCTGTCATCGATGCCGACAAACTTGGGCATCAGGCCTACACGCCGGGAACCGATGCCTTCGAAAAGGTTATCGAGACCTTTGGTGAAGAACTCCGTGCTGAGAACGGCGAGATAGACCGAAAAGTGCTGGGCGGCAAGGTCTTCGGAAAACCGGAAGCACTGAAACAACTCACCGACATCGTCTGGCCGGAGATTCGGCGGCTGGCAGAGGCAGAGATTGATCGCATAAAAACCAACAATCCGGAGCAGATCATAGTGCTGGAGGCGGCCGTGCTGTTTGAAGCGGGCTGGGATGATATCGGGGACGAGGTCTGGGTGGTGACCGTACCGAGAGAGACCGCCATCGCGAGAACCATGGACAGAGACGGCGTTGATCGAGACGCGGTCGAAAAACGACTCGACTCCCAGCTCAGCAATGAGGAACGCACATCACGAGCGGACCGTGTGATCGAAAACGATGGCTCGGAATCCGATTTCCTCAAAGCCCTGGATGATGCCTGGCGAACCTCTACAGGCCATTAGTCAGGTTCTGGGCGACAGGAACCAGAGCAGCGCACCACCCAGAAGGAACGTCAGCCCATAGACACCACAGACGACCATCAGATCCAGGGACGGCAGCAGAGGCGCCATAAACATCAGCACATGCAGGCTGAGGAAAATGATCGCCACATTGAAGAACGCAAGTTCCCTCGACACGGTCGTCGACAGGTCCGGATCAAGAATTCTGAGCAGCAGTAATCCGCTGCCTGTCGAACCGGTACAGCAACCGAACAGCGTGATCGCACGTTCCACCGGCAGCGTATTCAACAATCGGCCGAACACGAAACACATGAGGCCCGTCACCAGCGCGGCGGACAGACAGACGGCAACGATCGGTACAATATAGGCCGCCAGCAATGACAGCTGAATGCTCATCACCGTCGCCACCATCATCAGATCCACCGAAGAACCGGTGATTCGCTTCTGGGTCTCGTTGTCTATCAGATGTCCCCAGCCCATTTTGTCCATCAACCCGCGGATCAACAGACAGACAATCAGGCCGTGGATAAAGAACAGGTTGTGGGAAAAGAGAACGCCCATCGGTAATCCCATGAAGGTGACATCCTGAAGCAGTGTCTGAACCTGCACGAGATAGGTATTGGTCAGCAGATAGGCAACACCCAATATGCCCAGGTGATACACCAGCGAATCCACATTACCGGAGTGAGTGACCTGCGCGCCTGCAGAAGGTCGTTCACCTCTTTCATGGATACCCGAAAGAAACACTCGGGTCAGTCTTGCCGACGTGTTCTGATTCAGACCACGATGAATGGCATAGCGTGCCGCCGGGACACCCACGAGAAAGGAAACAATGAATCCTGCCGAGGCATAGATCAGCCCAAAGCTGATGGCGTTATCCACGGCGAACTCGTTCTGCCAGATAGAACCCATGGCCATGGCCTGACCCGGGCCCTGGGTAAACCCATGGGTCACAAGCATGCCGAGGTATCGGGAAAGCTCCCCATCCGTCACCAGGTTATAGGTCCAGATCACGGTCAGACCGATCAGCGCCTGCATCACCAGGCTCATGGTCCAGCCAATAGAAAGCCACCATGCACCGGGTTGTACCGATTGATCGCCGGAGACTTCATTCCGCCCGGTCAGCACCAGTGACATGAAACTCAATGTAAAAAAGTGAAACGCAAAGGCAACAAAGTCTTCGCTGGCATAGCCCATGGAAAGATCCAGACTGATCAACGCAAAGCCGATCAGACCGCCGATCAGGCTCGCCGGTAACAGCGCTGCCTGCAACCAGGTCAATCGTGCGCGCAGTACCGTGCCGAGAAGGATCATCGCCACCATGAACGCGAAGGCGATGACACCGTGGAATGACTCCGTCATAGGGAACACCATCGGAAAACTGCTAGTGTAACGTCTTGATCAAAACACCGCCTGCTGTATGCTCCGAAAGCAAAACCCGTATCAGGATTCCAATATGAGCAGCTACAGCCTCGAAGTCACTCGCAGCAACCTTGAAGAAGTGCGCACCATCGATCTCCCGGAACCCGGCGTGGTTCAACTTAACGAAGGCGAGGCCATCATTCGCGTAGACCGATTCGGCCTGACTGCCAACAATATTACTTACGGCGTCGCCGGCGACATGATTGGTTACTGGCAGTTTTTCCCGGCTGAAGGCGAGTACGGGCGGATTCCCGTTTGGGGTGTCGGAACCGTCATCAATGCCGGATCAACGGACCTCAACGAAGGCGATGAATATTACGGTTACTACCCCATGTCCAGCTATCTCATCGTTAAACCGGAGCACGTCACCGCAAGAGGCTTTACCGATGGCGCTGAACACCGGGCACCTCTGCCCCCGACCTATAACCAGTATTCGTTGATGACAGAAGCCAACGGTTTCGATCGCAATCAGGATGCACACCGGATGGTTTACTACCCGCTGTTCATCACTGGCTTTGTCCTTGACGACTGGATGGCAGATAACGATCTGTTTGGTGCTGAGAAAGTCATTCTGTCCAGTGCTTCCAGCAAGACCTCTTTCAGCCTGGCATTTCTGCTGAAACAAAACCGCGAGACAACGGTGGTTGGACTGACCTCTTCCGGGAACAAGGCTTTCGTGGAGGGTATGGGTATCTACGACGAGGTCGTCACCTACGACGATATCGAACAGATGGGCGAAGCAAAAGTTGCCTTTGTGGATATGGCAGGCAACCGCCAGGTCCTGGAACGCTTACATCATCACTTCGGCGACAATGTCGTGTGCAGCAGCGGTGTTGGTATTACACACTGGGAGACCCGCGACACACAGGAACCGGCCACACTGCCCGGCGCAAAACCCAGCATGTTCTTTGCGCCCAGCCAGATACAGAAGCGCAGCAAGGAATGGGGTCCTGAAAAACTACAGGCGGAAATGCAGAAAGCCTGGACTGCTTTTCTCGGTTCTGTGGACAACTGGGTAACCATCAACGAGGCCGCGGGTGCCGAGGCTATGGCCGAGACCTACAAGACCGTGTTGCATGGCGCAAAACCGGACCAGTCCTATGTCTGCAAAGTCTAGGTCTGTAAGGTACAAAAGACGCGATCAGCTGATCTGTACATCCGGGGTATTTCGATTACTATGATCCCATGAGCGGTGAAACCTACGCCATCGTGTTCAAGGGTGAGATCGTGGAAGGCTTTGATGCCGCCACGGTCCAGGCCCAGCTGTCGAAACTGCTGAAGGCTGATGCCAGGAAAGCCGCGGCACTGTTTTCCGGCAAACAGATCGTCCTGAAAAAAACGGCAGACAAGGCTGAGGCCGCCAAGTACGGAAAGGCACTCAAGAAAGTCGGTGCAGACGTCAAAATCAGGGTTATCAAAGCTGACGCACCCGCCAAGCCAGCACTACCCGAAGCACCCGTCTTCCAAAAAGCAGACCCACCGGAATTTCAGAAAGCAGAAGTTGTACCGCCTGCGGCTTTTCAGGCTGCAGAGCCTGAGCCAGTCGCAGATGCGAAGTCAGAACCAGCGCCGACAGACAGCGCTGTTCCGGAACCCGATTTTTCACTGGCACCTAACGAAGGGGATCTGTTCGACCCGGTACCCGAGCC
>CBFIJB010000026.1:0-35167 GCA_965662805.1 Candidatus Azotimanducaceae bacterium
AGGGAAGCTCTTTAAGCCATCGACACAGGCGATCAGGATATCTTTGACGCCCCGATTCTGCAGCTCTGTGAGCACGTTGAGCCAAAACTTGGCGCCTTCGTTCTCTGACAACCATAGACCTAACAGTTCCTTCTGGCCCTCCATGTTGACGCCTAGCGCCAGGTACACCGCCTTATTGATGACCTGCTTATCCTGCCTGATTTTGACAACGATACAGTCCAGGTAAACAATCGGGTAAATCGCATCTAGTGGCCGAGACTGCCATTCAACAACCTGCTCGATCACGGCGTCAGTAACCTTTGAGATCAGGCTCGCAGAGACATCGGCATCGTACAGATCCTTGAAAGCGGCAACGATCTCGCGAGTCGTCATGCCCTGGGCGTAGAGGAACAGAATCTTATCGTCCATGGAGGTGAAACGACGCTGATGCTTTTTGACCAGTTGCGGTTCAAAGCTGCCAGATCGATCACGTGGTGTATCGACTTCAAACTGGCCGTCTTCTGTCGTTAAGGTTTTACTGGTGTAGCCGTTTCGGCTGTTCTCAGAATCTGACGGCTCATGTTTTGAGAAACCAAGATGATCATCGAGTTCAGCGTTCAGGGCTGTCTCAACAGTGATCTTGGTGAGCATCTGTCGGAACTCATTGAGATCGGCTTCTGTCTTGATGTTTTTGGCTGCGGCTTCCGCGATTGCCCGTAGTTCTTTCTTATCCATTGCTACCTATCCTTACCCAGTCTCTGGGCTAATAATAGGCAGTTACACAGATTTAATTACAGTCTCACCTTGTGAAGTTGTTGAGGTTTGCGAGCCCCGTGTTACACATTGAGAACCAGGGATCCCGGCGATACGATCTTCCCCTGCTCGCTGGAACTCGCTGCAATCCCTGAACAGCATTCCAGCACACATCAGCGTATGGGCTGCCCGATTGGTAAAGATTTTTCCACGCCAAATTCAGCATCGTTTCGTATTGGCCGCGGTTATCGCAATCAACAACTAACTTATTATTCCATTTATCGTTCCAATCGCCTTCACAAATAAGCTCAAAACCTTCTTTTTCAAAATGACCGACGGGTTTGTCCCAGGTTACGCCGCTACAAACTAAAGTTGGTTCATCATTAAGCTCGATCGTTCGGCTATTTAAATCGAATGAGTCCCAATTAAGCCTGATACCATTGCTTTCAGTCGGCAAACCAGACGCGTTGCGGCTTTGCACATTAACCGCCTTTATAGAGTAGTGGTTTTGGCATAAGTACTTTCCCATTGTTTGCGTATCGGATGGAAACCCTTTGGTTGCGCAATCTGCTCTTGGAAATGAAGCAGAAGTTGCCTTGCCGGATGCGTAGAATTGCAATAACATTTCAGGCAATCGAGCCGCAAAGTCGTCTTTTGATGGCAATTTTTGCAGCGCGCCGTGCAGATCGTAGCAAGAATCTGGTGCATCGAGATCTGACAAATCTCTGGAGCTTATAAGTAGCGAAAATCCATTTTTCGTGAGGCTCGAGATCTTCTTTTCTCTTTCTACCAAAAACAAATCATATTCTGCTTTGGTCTCAAAGCCTGACTTCATCGCAATTTCTGCCTGTTCAATGGACTCGAATCCTCTTTCCAGGGCATCAAGGTGTGTAGCGTAACTCGCTTCGGTGTTGAAGCCGGCGGCCATTGCCTCGTCCGCACGGGACTTGTTGCTAAAACCATTATTTAAGTGGAGGTCTCTACCGCTTTCAAAATTATCAAAACCTCTCGCTGCTAGCTCTGTTACCACAGATGGACAGGTGCGATCGACCTCCAACGAATTCGCGAGGGTTTTTAGGTTGGAGTCGACCCGGGCGCCAATTTCTTCATTTACCGTCAAACACTCGGCGGCTACCTCTTCTGGTATCTCCTGAGATTCGGCAATATCACGGATTCGATCACTTTGAGCTTTGGTATCTTGCGCTATATTTGCTAACCAAACTGCGCCTACTAGTACTGACACTGAATAAACTGCGCCCGGCAGGCGCGCCAAGATCGGAAGCTTCGCCAAAATGCGATTTCTGCAGTAGGGCAGCAGCAGCGCGCCCAGGATCATTATGCAGATACTGGCGAAAGCTGCATCCGAAAAGTAGACAACTCCCACAAGCACTACAAATACGCTTGTGATTGTCCACATGAAGGTGCCCATCATTTTCATGAATCTACCGGCGGATATCGGCTTCTGTGCGTCTCCTTGGGTCGTAGGTTCGTTATCATTCACCTCGTTTCTCCCTTTTTAGGTCTGATTATTCCTTTCACTCTCAACACCGTAGCACTTGATCCTGCTGGTGATCAAATCATCATCTCCTGGTTATGTAAACCTCCCCCTTTTAGTCTCACATCCAATTAGAGTTTCCTGCAGGGTCATATTTGTTCAAATACTCAATTGGCGTCAGGTCTTCCAGCGAGTCGTGAGGCTTACTATTATCCGAGGCTGCTCTGATCTGAGATTCTGCTCCATCTGACTGTCTACGGCGGTCTTAATGATCAGCAGCAACACCATGGCTGCGAGAGCGCCTGTGATATCGGTGCGGGAAACAGCGCTGCCTGAAAGTGTCACCAGATTCATCGATAACACTTTATTATGCCGGCGTAGGGCGCGGCTTTCGTCGGTGCTAGAATTGGTCGGTCTTTCCCAGCAAGTTCGTCTATGTCTGTTTCCCGTCGCCTTATGCAGATTGCGATCAATTATCTGGCTGCGATGTCGCTGGTGCTGCTGGCTTATGGCTATTACCAGCTGAACCCTTACTACCAGAACTGGTTTTCTTCGACCCATACGACGCCGTTTGGTGATGTCACAGACGTGCAGATTCTGAACGGGCTTGTGTTTTTTTATGCGCTTTTTCTGATTCCTTACTACATGACTCTGGATCCGCAGATCCAGACCAAGTCCAGACTGGTCTGGCGATCGCTGCTGGCGCTGCCTGCAAGAACGCCCTCGGCTGACGAGAAAGTGGCTCTTCTGTCCACCGCGGTAAAGTGGTTCTTCCTGCCTATGATGGCGGCATGGTTGTTCGCGAATACAGCAGAAATGTGGCGCCATGGGCTTATATACTGGGAGCACGGAAGTTTCTTCCCGTCCGGCTACTGGCTGATCTTCAATGCGATACTGGTTCTGGATGTTTTCTTTTTTGTTATCGCCTATGCGATTGAGCATCCCAGGCTCGGCAACGAGATTCGCTCCGTTGAGCCGACCATGCTCGGCTGGATTGTCGCGCTTATCTGCTATCCCCCGTTCAATGTTGGGACCAATGAAATGCTTGGCTGGTTCAGTTCAGACTATCCGCAGGCGAGTCCCGGGTGGCTTCAGAACACCCAGGCGTTTTGCATGCTGCTGGCTATGGGCATTTATGTCTGGGCAACGGTGGCATTGAACCTGAAAGCCAGTAATCTCACGCATCGCGGCATCATCCGCCACGGTCCCTACGCCTATGTGCGTCATCCAGCCTACATTGCCAAGAACTTCGCCTGGTGGGTGGGGGCTTTACCGATCGTCTGGATGACGTTCCAGAACAAGGGATGGATGGAAGGCGCCTATGCGATAATTTGCGTTGCAGCGTGGACCTACATTTATTACCTGCGCGCTATCACTGAGGAACGACACTTGTTGCTGGACCCCGAGTATGAAAGGTATTGCCGCCAGGTACCCGCCCGTTTTATCCCGCGTTTTCGAAAAGGAAGTTGAAGCTATGACATTAGTTCGAGTAATGCTGTTGATGGTTATGCTTGGTTACGGGCAGGCAAGTCTTGGCGCTGCGGCACCGGATGTGGAGCTGGCGAGGAAGTGGGCCGGTACCTATACGGATCACGGCCTGACGGATACCGACTACTTTCATGTCGAACTCACAGACGTTGTCGTGGTTGATGAGCTCGTTACCGCCCGCGGCTCAGCTGTGTATTTTGATGGTGACTGGACGACAAATCTCACTGTTGAATGGATTGTCGATACAGAGACGCTGTTTATTGAAATTCGTGACAGCAATCCCGAGGGTGATGATGACAACTATGTCGCCAGCGGGGTCTATGAAGGCTCGATCTCCAGAAAGCTGGATAAGGTTATCGCGATCTGGCGGGATGCGAATGTTTCCGGAACAGGCACGCTGCTGTTGAAGGCAGTTGATGAATTTCCGACCCGCTGACTGCCCGCTGACTGGATATATCAGGAGTTTCGATTGACCACGAATTTCACGAGCTCTTCCATGGATTCGCGATAAGGCGATGCAGCGACCGGTTCCAGGCTCTCCAAAGCTTTACACCTTTCTTTAACTGCCAGGTTTTCGGTGTAATCGAGCGCGCCGGTCTGATCCACCAGCGTCACGATATCTGCAAGGTTGTCCACGCCGCCTGACAGGATGGCGTCTCGGACAAAAGCACGCTGGTCATCGTCACCATTTCTGATGGCGACAATCAGAGGCAGGGTGACCTTGCCTTCGGCCAGGTCATCGCCAACGTTCTTGCCCAGGGCCTCCGCATTGCCGACATAGTCCAGGTGGTCATCAACCAGCTGGAAGGCAATACCCAGATGCAGCCCGTAATCCCGCAGGCCCTGTTCTTGCTGAGGGGTTGTCCCTGCGAGCACGGCGCCGCTGTGTGAGGCCGCCTGAAACAACATCGCGGTCTTGCGTGAAATAATTTCCAGGTAGTCCGCTTCGGAGGTTTCGGGGTTTCGAATGCTGGAAAGCTGTTGTACCTCGCCTTCAGCAATGACATTGGTGGCGCGCGACAGGATTTCCATCACCCGCATATTGCCAATTTCGACCATCATCTCGAAGGCTCGCGAATGCAGAAAGTCACCAACGAGCACGCTGGGTGCATTGCCCCATGCGGCATTGACGGTTTTCCGACCACGGCGCAGGTCTGATTCATCCACAACATCATCATGAAGCAGCATGGCGGTATGGAGAAATTCGATGATAACAGCCAGTTTGATGTGATCCTGCCCCTGGTAACCGCAGGCTCTTGCACAAAGCAGCACAAGAAGCGGACGAAGACGTTTGCCGCCCGCGCTGATCAGATAAGTCGCGATTTCCTCGACGAGAGGAATATCTGATTTCAGGCTGCTTCGTATCAGATTATCGACCTCGCGAAAATCTTCTTCGACGGCCGACAGGAAGGGGTAGGTCATCTAAATTGCTGATTTTTGGGATATTTGTGAGGGGGGAATGCTAGGTGTTGGGTCCTGCGGGTGTCAAGGTAAATTGCGATTTCTTGCTTGCCTAAGCAGGGCTCTTCGCTTAGAATTACGCGTCCTGAAAACGTGATGGTTTTCCATCATGTTCCCTATATACCGCTGGAATGCGGCAAACTGATTGAGATTTGTAACATGTACGCTGTAATTAAAAGCGGCGGCAAGCAGCACCGTGTTGAACCTGGTGAAGTCTTGCAGCTGGAAAAACTGGATGTTGAGCAAGGTGGTACGGTCAATTTTGATAATGTTATGATGATCGGCGAAGGCGACAACGTCAAAATCGGCACGCCTTATGTCGATGGTGGCAGCGTAACGGCAGAAGTCGTGAAGCATGGCCGGGCTGACAAAGTGACGATCATCAAGATGCGTCGTCGCAAGCACTATCGTCGTCAGGCAGGTCATCGACAGTATTACACTGAAGTTAGAATCAAAGACATTAACGGGGCTTAAGTACAATGGCACATAAGAAAGCAGGCGGTAGTACGCGTAACGGCCGAGATTCAGAGTCCAAACGACTTGGCGTCAAGGTTTTCGGCGGCCAGGAAGTGATTGCAGGCAACATCATTGTTCGCCAACGCGGCACAAAGTTTCACCCGGGACGCAATGTAGGGTGCGGCAAGGATCACACACTGTTCGCCAAATCCGACGGTGTTGTAGAGTTTACTGTTAAGGGCCCGAAGCAACGTAAATTCGTGAACGTTGTCGCTCAAGCGTAATCTCTTATTGAGACTGAAAAGGCCCTGTCATCGACAGGGCCTTTTTGTTTATAGGTGGCTAAAAAGTGAAGTTTGTAGACGAAGCCTCGATCAAGGTTGCTGCAGGAAACGGCGGTAACGGTTGTCTGTCTTTTCGCAGGGAAAAGTATATCGATAAGGGCGGTCCCGACGGCGGTGATGGCGGCGATGGTGGCAGTGTTTACCTCATCGGTGATGCCTCGCTGAACACACTGGTGGATTTCCGTTACCAGCCGAATTATCGGGCGCAGAAAGGCGAGCATGGTAAAGGCAGCGATCGCACCGGTGCTGGCGGCGATGACCTTTTTGTCAGGGTGCCCTGTGGCACAAGTGTCTTCGATGATGAGACGGATGCGTATCTGGGCGACGTCAACGAAGAATCCGAAACGCTGTTAGTCGCAAAGGGCGGTTTTCACGGACTCGGGAATACCCGATTCAAGTCCAGTACCAATCGGGCACCTCGTCAGACAACCCCCGGTGGGGAGGGTGAAATCCGGCATCTCAGGCTGGAGCTGAAGTTGCTGGCGGATGTCGGACTGCTCGGCCTGCCCAACGCGGGTAAGTCAACTCTGGTCAGCTCGGTGTCTGCGGCCAAACCCAAGATAGCCGATTATCCGTTCACTACGCTGGTCCCCAATCTTGGCGTGGTTCGTATTGATCACAACACCAGTTTTGTTATTGCAGATATACCGGGGCTGATCGAAGGTGCCGCTGATGGTGCCGGGCTGGGTGTGCAGTTTCTCAAGCACCTTTCCCGAACCAGTGTTCTGCTTCATCTGGTGGATCCGGCGCCCATCGATGGCTCTGATCCTTTGGAGAATTGCAGAACGATTGAAGCGGAGCTGGAGAAATACAGCGAAGGCATTGCGGACAAACCCAGATGGCTCGTGTTTACGAAAAAGGATCTGCTTCAGGAAGGCGATACGCAGCGTCTTGATGAAATTGCGCAAGCACTTGGCGTTGACCATTACTTCTGTATCTCTGCGGTGACCAGAGAGGGAACCGATGAGCTCATGCAGGCCATTGCCAGGTATCTCGAGGAAGATGCCCAGCGCGTTGTCGATGACCAGATCCGTCAGGAAGTACATGACTTTTCATTGAGAAAACGCGAAGAGCGAAGAAGGCGACGTTTTCAGCAAGATGATGAGGATGATGACGACGACATGGATGTTGAGGTGCACTACGAGCCATGACTTACGAGGCAGGCGAAATCTGGGTTGTGAAGGTCGGTAGTTCACTGTTGACCAATCACGGTCAGGGGTTGGATCTGGATCTGGTGCAGACCTGGGTTGATGACATTTCCCGTCTTAGAGCAGGTGGTATATCTGTGGTGCTTGTCTCTTCAGGTGCAGTTGCTGAGGGTATGAAACGCCTTGGTCTGGCATCCCGGCCCCATTCCATTCATGAGCTTCAGGCAGCCGCTGCCGTCGGCCAGATGGGTTTGATCCAGATGTACGAGTCCGCATTTCAGCGTCACGACATTAAAACAGCCCAGATACTTCTGACGCATGATGATCTGCGTTCCCGGGAACGTTACCTGAACGCCAGAAGTACGCTTAACCAGCTGTTGTCACTCGATGTTGTTCCCATCGTGAACGAGAATGACACGGTCGTGACGGATGAGATTCAGTTCGGGGACAACGATACGCTGGCTGCGCTGGTTTCTAACCTGATTGGGGCGGATACGCTTGTTTTGTTAACCGACCAGGCAGGTTTGATGACGGCAGATCCCAGGAAAGATCCGGGCGCAACGCTGGTCGCCAGGAGCTCAGCAAATGATGGTCATCTCGATGCCCTGGCGGGCGGCAGCTCAGCGCTGGGGCGCGGCGGTATGCTAACCAAGGTTAAAGCGGCGCGAGTCGCTGCGCGCAGCGGTGCGGACACGGTCATTGTGTCAGGTAAAAACCCAGGTGTGCTGATTCGTCTTGCGGAAGGCACCGTAGACGGCACGTTGTTGACTGCGGATCGAGAATCCATGGTGGCCAGAAAACAGTGGCTTGCCTCACTTCCAGTGAGGGGAAAACTTACGCTGGATACGGGCGCCTGCAGAGTGTTGCGCCAGGAAGGGCGATCCCTGTTGGCGGTAGGAATACTTGCCAGCACGGGCAACTATCATCGCGGTGACATGGTTGTCTGCCAGACAGAAGACGGACACGAAGTCGCTCGCGGGCTGGTTAACTATGCCGGCGATGAAGTGAGTAAATTGTGTGGGGAGCCCAGCGACCGTATTGAATCGTTACTGGGCTTTGTTGCAGAACCAGAGGTTATCCATCGAGATAACCTCGTTCTGGTTTAAGATTGCAGCGCTTTGACTCGGGTGTTGAGTCGCGACTTATGTCGAGCGGCTTTGTTCTTTTGAATGAGCCCATGAGTCACAGCACGGTCAATCACGGGAACAGCACTTTGATACGCCGCCATGGCGTTCTCATAGTCACCGGCATCCACCGCTGAGAGGGTTTTCTTGATGGCAGTGCGCAGAGCCGAACGTTGACTCGCGTTGTGGCGCCGCCTTGACTCGTTCTGTCGTGCCCGCTTTCTTGCTTGAGCAGAGTTAGCCAATGTGAAGTACCTGGTGTTGAAAAAAAGAGGCGCGAACTATGCCGATTCACGCTCTTTTTGTCAATTAGTTTCGCCCACAGCTAAGATGGTGGGCATTGGATCCAGTACGTATGTCTGAAAGAAAAGAGCCAGAAAGAAAAGCGTCGTCGAAAACCCAGGAATCAGAGAAAAGCGGCCTTCTGCAGTCCGGTGCCGTCGTTTCCCTGATGACGATGATTTCCAGGGTATTTGGTCTGGCCAGGGATATGGTCATCGCCTACTTTTTTGGGGCCTCTCCGGCTGCGGATGCGTTCTTTCTGGCGTTCCGAATACCCAATCTCTTCAGGCGATTATTCGCGGAGGGCGCGTTTGCGCAGGCTTTTGTGCCTGTTCTTTCGGAATATCGAGCCCGCGGCAATCGGCAGGAAGTTCGCGACCTGATTGATCGCGTGACCGGGGCACTGGGACTGGTCTTGCTCGGCTTTACCGTCTTCGGCGTACTTGGTGCCGAACTGCTGATTTCGGTCTTTGCACCGGGTTTTCAGCATCGTGGTGAGGTGGAAAAATTCAATCTTGCCGTTGATATCCTGCGGCTGACCTTTCCGTACCTGTTTCTCATATCCATGACGGCACTGTCCGGTTCGATATTGAACACCTACGGACGTTTCGCGGTGCCCGCATTTACACCGGTGTTTTTGAATGTCTCGCTTATCCTTTGCGCCATTATCCTCCCGACCTATCTGCAGGAGCCGGTCATGGCGCTTGCCTGGGGCGTATTGCTTGCCGGTGTTGTTCAGTTAACGTTTCAACTGCCGTTTCTGGCCAGAATTGGTTTTCTGCCTGTGCCGAAACCAAGCTTCAAGGATCCCGGCGTTCGGAAAATTGGCCTGTTGATGCTGCCTGCCATATTTGGCGCCTCTGTCAGTCAGATCAACCTGTTGGTTGATACGATCCTTGCCTCGTTCCTGGAGACCGGCAGCCTGTCCTGGCTTTATTATGCGGACCGTCTGCTGGAGCTGCCTCTGGCGCTCATCGGCATCACACTTGCCACGGTTATCCTGCCTGATCTTTCACGGGGTCATGTCGGAGAAGACAGCGAGAAGTTCAACCGCACGCTGAACTGGGCGCTGAAAACGGTGGTTGCCCTTGGGCTGCCCGCGACAGTGGCGTTGGTGATTCTCAGCGATGAGCTGATTGCCGCATTGTTCTTTCAAGGCCAGATGACCGCCAGAGACGTCAGCATGTCGGGTCTTGCTCTGGCGGCTTATGGCCTGGGACTGTTAGGGCACATGTGGGTGAAGGTGTTAGCGCCGGGATACTTTGCGCGGCAGGATACCAGGACGCCAGTTCGCATCGGGATTATCGCGATGGTGACCAATATTGTGCTTAACCTCCTGCTGGTCACCTATTTTCAGCACGTCGGCCTGGCCCTTGCCACGACCATCGCTGCATTTGTGAACGCGTTCCTGCTCTTTCGCGGGTTACGCCGGGAATCGGTGCTGGCCCTGGAAGCTGACTGGGTCATCTATCTATTGAAAGTGGCGGTGGCAGCTGCTGTGATGGGCGCTGTATTGCTCTTTGCCTTGCCGGAGCTGGGCTGGTGGCTGGAAAGGGCATTCTGGGTGCGAATCAGCATGATGATGTTGATCTGTGCCGGTGGGGCAGTAATCTATGGCGCTTCGCTTTGGCTGCTGGGAATCAATGCAAGACAGTTTTTACGGTAATACACGATGGAAGTAGTCAGAGGTCTGATCAATATCAAGGAGCGGCACCTTGGCGGCGTAATTACGATTGGAAATTTTGATGGCGTGCATCTCGGTCATCAGAAGATTCTGTCTGAAGTTGTGCGTAATGCCAGGGCGCTTTCCACGCACTCGATGCTGATCTGTTTTGAGCCTCAACCAAGAGAATTGTTTGATCGTCAGGAAGCGCCCGCGCGACTGACCCGGTTTCGTGAAAAAGTAGAACTTCTATCAGAGCACGGCATTGATGTGGTGTTGTGCATCAAATTCAACGAACTGACACGCTCCATGAGTGCAGAAAGGTTCCTTGAAGTGATTGCGGTGGATCTGGCGATAAAAAGCATCTTTATCGGAGATGACTTCCGGTTCGGTCAGGATAGAAGCGGCAACTTTGAGAAGACGGTGGCCGCAGGCAATCAGTACGGCTTTGAAGTTCACGACATGAACACCATCGTGCTGGATGACACGCGAATATCGAGCACGTTTATCCGTGAACGCCTTGCTGAGGGCGATTTTGAACTTGCCACCAAGCTGATGGGTCATCCGTATTCCATTATCGGCAAAGTCATTTACGGCAATCAGGTGGGCAGAACGATTGGCGTTCCAACTGCAAACATCCAGCTGCAGCGTTATGTTGCACCCATTGCCGGCGTCTTTGCCTGCAGGGTGGAGGTCGGGGCAAAATCCTATAACGGCGTCGCGAACATCGGTGTGCGGCCAACTGTCGATGACAATATGTTGAAGCCGATTCTTGAAGTGCATCTGTTCGATTTCGACGGGGACATCTACGGCGAAACCGCGAAAGTGACTTTCCTGCACAAAATCCGGGAAGAGAAAAAGTTTCCTGACCTGGACGCGCTGAGCGAAGCGATTACCGCAGATATCCAGGAGGCTCGAAGGCTGCTGAAGGTGGATTCCTAGTGCGATTCCTCATGATCAGCTCGGTGCTGGTAATTCTTGATCAATGGACCAAATGGTGGATGACTCAGACCCTCGCGCTCTGCATTCCCGGGCGGTGTGAATCCATTGACCTTCTGCCTGTGTTCAAACTGACGCTGCTGCACAATGAAGGCGCCGCATTCAGCTTTCTCGCGGACGAGGGTGGCTGGCAACGCTGGTTCCTGGTGTTGGTTTCGGCCGGGGTCAGTGTATTTATTGCAGGCTGGTTGTTCAGAATTTATCGCACCCAGGCACTGTTAAGCTATGCGCTCGCTCTGATACTGGGCGGTGCAATTGGCAATCTGATTGACCGGGCGTATCAGGGTTATGTCGTAGACTTTTTGGTCTTCTACTATGACAGGTACTATTTCCCCGCTTTTAATGTTGCCGACACGGCGATCTCGATTGG
The DNA here is from genome assembly GCA_965662805.1 of Candidatus Azotimanducaceae bacterium. Lineage (GTDB taxonomy): Bacteria > Pseudomonadota > Gammaproteobacteria > Pseudomonadales > Azotimanducaceae > UBA9659. Next base: position 11,563 of record CBFIJB010000026.1, read on the forward strand.
CGCGGGACTGCTGATTATCGACATGTTTATGCAATCCAGAGAGCAAGAGGCATCGTGACAGGACAGATACCCATCGGACCCGGTACCAGGGTCGAACTGCATTTCAAGCTGATGCTCAGTGACGGCGAGCTCATCGATGGTACACGCGAAAAACCTGCCTCGTTCCTGGTGGGCGATGGCAATCTGCTTCCGGGTTTTGAGCGGGCCATGTTCGGATTGAGAGCTGGCGACCAGGAGACCCTGAATATTCCCGCGGCTTCCGCCTTTGGTGATCCAAACCCCGAAAACGTGCACATGATGAAAAAGTCCCTCTTTGATGGTGAGCTGACCCTGTCTCCGGGCCTGGTGGTTTCATTTGCCGACCCCCATGGGCAGGAGCGCCCGGGCGTGATCGCCAGAATTCTGGAAGATTTGGTGGAAGTGGACTTCAATCACCCACTGGCTGGCAAGGATGTTCAGATGGAGGTCGAAATTCTGGCAGTAGAGCAGGTGAGTGCGGACATAATCCGTATGTAGTCTGATTGCGGTCATTCAGTAACTTCAGGATAATGAGGGTTCGCCTTGGGAGGATATGACATGAAAGGTCGAATGAACGGATTTTCTTTAGTTGAACTGATGGTCACCGTCGCGATTCTTGGCGTTGTTGCCGCCATCTCTGTTCCGTCCTATCAGAACTATATTAACGAGACCTATCTGGCTCAGGCGTCATCCGACCTGAAGCGTTGCGCCATGGCGCTGGAACGCTACTATTCTCAGGACTTCACCTATGTGGGTGCGGGCGATGAGGACACCTCTGATGGCATCTGTGAAGAGAATTCACCTCCAGAGGGTGAAACCCGCTTTGTGATCATGTACGACGAAATCAATGCTCGAGGCTTCCAGCTGGTTGCCACGCCTGTCGGTGGCAGCTGTGGGAACGGAGACTGCCTGGTGCTCGACCATCTGGGCAATATGTCCGAGAACTAGCGCGCATCTTTTCGGGCTGCTGACCGTTTATCGGTCATTAAGCGGTCTTTGTCGGGACATCGGAAAGACCCCCGGCCCCGCCCTTTACCATTCGATTCGTGATACTTCCATTGGGGAGTATCGCCGCTTTTCCGTGGGAGTTTTGAATGTTGGGCAGATCGCCTGGTTTTACGTTGATCGAATTATTGATGGTGATCATTCTGATCGCCGTCAGCATGACACTTGCCGTGCCCAGTTTTCAGGGCATGGTTGCGCGCAATACGGTCGCGGCTGAAGTAAACAATATGCTGCTGGCTATCAATCTGGCGCGCAGCGAAGCAATGCGCAGGGGTTCTCCAGTCACGGTTCAGGCCATTGATGATTCAGAGGCGATCGATGAGTTTGGTGAAGGCTACTGTGTTCAGGTAGGTATTCCCGGCGCGGTCGGTTATTCCAACTCCTGCAGCTATGTGGCAGGAAAGTGCGCCTCGGGCACGCCCCCCAAACAGGTAACAGGCTGTGTGCTCCGCCAGTTCGGCCCATTGCCGGGTTCTGCAACGCTCAACAGTATCCAGAATGTCTCGTCTTTGACCTTCGGGAGTCTTGGCGAACTTTCTTCCACGACCATCCAGAACCTGGATATGTGCATTGGTGGTGAGGAAGGCCGCCGAATTCAGATTACTCTCGTGGGGCGATCAAGATCGCATCGTCCCGGAGATACTATTGAGCCGGATTGCCCATGATGATCAGACGCAAGCATTCAGGATTTTCCATGATCGAGCTTCTGGTCTCGGTCGTGATCATGTCTATCGGCGTACTGGGTATGGCGGGTCTGCAGATCATCAGCATGCAGCAGAACCGCAGCGCGCTGCTTCAGGGTGAAGCGATGTTGCGCGCCAACGATATTCTTGATCGCATTCGGGCCAATCCTTCCACGACCTATGCAGTTCAGATCACCGATACACCGGTTGTGACGACGGATTGCGTAGGAAACACCTGCAGCGAAGCGAAGATGAGGGATTACGACATCGCCCAGTGGCAATGTTCGATCAATTCAACGAATACCAGTGATGCTCAACATACGGTATGTACCAACTTTGGTATTACCGGAGCCATGCCTGGCGCCGCCTGCGGCAGTGCCGGCGATGTCTGTGCCGGCGGTGAGATCAGTTTGACTGGTGGTATCTATGCCGTAACCGTGCAGTGGGTCGACCAGGGTGATGCCGTTGAAGGCACCGTGCGGTCGATCACAGTCAATATGAGGGAGCCCTGATGACTTGGTTTAACAGGAGTCAGAAGGGTCTGACCATCATCGAACTGATGATTTCCCTGGTGATTTCATCGCTCGTTACCCTTGGCCTGGTTCAGATGTTTACCGCGAACCAGGAATCCAGTTCCTTGCTGCGTGGTCAGGCGACGCTGGGCGAATCCGGGCGGTTTGCCATGGAGATGATTGGCAGATCCCTCAGAAAAGCCAACTATCGCGGCTGCAATTCAAAGCGCGCGGTTGAAGACACGATTGATACCGTTCCCTACGAGTTCGCACTGGATATGGGAATTCAGGGTTATGAAGGCAGCGCCGGTACCTGGACGCCCGATTTCTCGATAACCCGCATGCCCATGACCTCTGGCTCGACAGATACCAACGTTTATTCTCCCGGTGGTGAATCAGGAACCGGGATTGATCTGGATGCTCTTGTTGATGACACAGACATCCTGACTGTCTGGTTCGCCAGCCCGACAGAATACTCGGTAGATACAGCAACGGAACCGCTAGTGTCGGGCGTTGAACCGATTCTTCTGAATGCTTCGCCCACAGATATTGAGGATGCCCTTGATCGTTACCACGTGGCGTTCATCAACGACTGTTCCACGGAAAACATGTTTGTCGTTACTCAGATCAACAATCGATCCGGAAGCGCTGAACTGGAACATACGGCGGGTGTTGGTGTCGGCGCCACCCAGAACCTCACGCCGATTATGGGCACCGGGTCCGGTTACCAGGATGGTGTGGTTGTGCAACCCATCGTTTCCCATACTTTTTATATCGGTCAATCGGGCAACGTGAATGCGTTTGGCGACCCGATTAATTCCCTGTTCCGCAAGGATGGCATTAATGCCCCGATAGAACTGGTGGAAGGTATTGAGGACATGGAGATTCTCTACGGTGTGGATACCGGTGGAGAAGCATTGGTGCCAAGTACCTACGTGCCCGCATCCGGTGTATCTGACTTCAAGGATGTGATCGCGGTGCGTGTGCAGATTGTGGCAAACAGCGTAGACGATGTCGGTTCGTCGGATGCTGACGGCATTTTAAGAAGAACGTTCACCCAAACAGTGCGTTTACGTAATAGATTGAAAAAAGAGTGATTGGCTAAGGACTGATGAGCAAACCCATTTACAGCATTCGTTCCCGAGAGCGCGGCGTCGCGCTCTTCATGACGCTGACGATTCTTTTGATCCTGACGATTCTGGGTATCTCTTCAATCCAGACGACCAGCATGCAGGAGCGAATGGCGCGTAACTATCGTGACGTCAACATCGCGTTTCAGGGCGCGGAAGCGGCGATTGCTGAAGCGGAAGCCTATCTGGAAACCATCACAAACATCGGTGGATTTCCTGACATTACGGATACGCAACTGTGTGTCTCCGGCCTGTGCAACTCTATCGACGGCACCGCACGCTGGACTCAGGATTACGGATACGTGGATTGGGATGATGCGACCACCTATCGCGCGACGACGACAACAAAAGAAGAGCTCGGGGCAGCCGATGATCCCAAGTACATCATCGAGTATGTGGCCCGGGTAACGATCGAACAGGACACGTTGAACATCGGAAACGTGGGTGAAGGCGGTAGCTCTGGTCGAGCTTATGTCTTCAGAATTACCAGCCAGGGAACTGGCGGTACACAGGAAGCGAAGGCCATGATTCAGGCGTTGTATGGAAGGCAGTTCTAGTGATGAAAAAGCTTTTAGGTTACATGCTGCTGTTGGCTCTCGGGTCTTTTTCTAGCGTTACGTTTGCCGTGCCAGATCCGACTCAGTCGGATGTTGTACTACTGAACAATAACGCCACAGCAGGTGGTGTTCCGATAACGCTGCAAGCAACGATCCGAGACAACCTTGATAATCCGCAGCCTTTTACTACTGTCTCATTTGTCAATGTGCCGCCTAAAGTCACGTTGAGTGCCCCCAGTTGCAACACTGACCTCAGTGGTCAATGTTCGGTTACCGCTTCTTCGACGACCGCCGCTACCTTTGCCACAAATGTTCAGGTGCTTGGTGCTGATATTAAGTTTTCTCCAATTTCATATACGTTTGTGCCGGGTGCAGCAGACGCGACGACCTCGACAGTCGTTGTTGATGATGCGACGCCGACGACAGATGACACGGTGAACATAACGATCCAGGCGAAGGATCAGTACGGTAATAATCTGACGGCAGGTGGTGACACGTTCGATCTGGCGGCGACGAACTCTGGTGTTGTAGCGGCAACCGCGACGTATAGCGGCAGTAATGGAGTTTATACAGCGACGTTGACGGATCAGGTGGCGGAAGTGACGTCACTGAGTGCGGAGCTGGGTGGCGGCGCGAATGTTGTTGCTACGGTCGCGATCAATGTTGACGCGGTCAACGATGATCCGGTTCTCACAGTCCCCGGTGCACCTGCATCACCCAATGAAGATGTGCCTACGGCCATCACGGGTATCAGTGTCGCGGATGTGGATGCCGATGCGGGCACCATACCCAACATGACCCTCATAGTTGCAGCGAATAATGGTGTGCTGAACGTTACTGCGTCTGGGGCTGCCGTCGTTACAAACAATGGCTCGGCCACGGTCACGATCGAAGGGTCCGTCAGTGAGGTTAATGGCACGGTGAGCGGTCTTCTATACACCAGTGATCAGGATTACAACGGACCGGAGACCATTACGGTAACGGCCAATGACAATGGCAACACGGGATCCGGCGGCGGTGGAAACATCGTTGAAAGCTTCGGTATCACGGTTGTGCCGGTTAACGACCCGCCGGTCTTTGGTGATCTTTCGGGTATTGATGAAGACGGTGCTACTGCGCAGATTGAAGTTACGGTTGATCAAGGTGCGGTAACGGTAGCGAATTTGCCGGCTTCCGACGTAGATAGTGATGACATTCACTATCGCATTGTCCTGAACAGTGACACGGGTGATGCCAACGATGGTGTTTATGATCCGTATGGCGACTCGACTTTCTTCTTCGAGGTTACCGCCAGCGGTGATCTGACGTTTACTCTGGCAGACATATCTGATCCCCAGACGGTACCGAACTGTCAGGCGAATGATCCGAATTCGGACAAGTCAGATGATGGCGATTGTACTTTCAATTTTTCGATAGAGATCTATGACTATGATCAACCAGGCACGCCGGCACAAGGTGTGGGCCTGGGCAACTCTGCATCGATAGATCTCGAAGTTTCCGTCAATGACGTCAATGATGCGCCGGGAGACTGGGTCTGCGAAGAATTTATCGGTGGCGTCGATCAGAATACGGCGGGACTTGAAGAATTCAAATACGTCAATGGGGTTGATAGCTCAGACGGAAATCTGTTCGTGCTGAGTGAAGATGATCCCCAGACGGAAGCGCGTGAGGATTGTCTGCGGATCGTTCCAGGGACGGCGACTTACTCGATGACCCAGGGTGAAGTTCTGGTGGGTGCGGCGCGCTCACTATATAGCGGTACACCGCCTGCCGATGTGCCGGGCAGCACTAACTTTGAGAACCCGCTTTACTATGCGAGTGGCATTGATCCGATGGGAGTGGACCGGGACCACTGGTCAAACAACCCAACCGGGGATCCGGACCTGTCATCGGAAGTGCTGTACTTCTCGGCCGTGACCTTGCTGACTAATCTGGAATCAACCGTTGCCTTGACCGATCCGGATGGCGATCGAGGTGACGATGTCGTTCAGTCGGGTGCGTTTGTGTATACGCCAGTGGCAAGCGAGGCCACCAGCGATGGCACGATCAGCGAACCGCCAGACTATTTTGTCTATCGGGTTTGTGATGAATTAGCGACGACGTCTTTTGATAACTGCGCGCTTGGGCTGGCAACGGTTGAAATACTCGAAGCGCCTCCCACGGCGGTAGAGTCGGAAGCCGCGGTGACTTTTGTTGAACCTCTCGCCCAGGCGCCTCTGGAATTGCCGGTGCCTGCCGTACCCAATGTCATGGTCATCTTTGATGATACTGCGCGTGGTATGGACACGGATCTACTCACCAATATCGATTTTGATTTGGAGCCGGGTCAGGATGGCGCGGACGGTAAGTATATTTACTCGGGTATAGTCCGGTCATGGATTCTGCCTTATAAGCTGGGGCAGAAAGGTGATTATCTGGATGATGAGAGTGCCGATCCGGGTGTCGGTCTGTGGCGTTTGAGAAACAAGGATTTCAACTTCCTTTATTACAATCCCAAAACTACCTACAGCCCCTGGCCAGGTCTGGATTCCAATGGTATTGCCTTCGCGGATATTGATATAACGAATGCTCCGGATGACCCTTTTAATCCGGGTCGATACTACGATCTGACGGACTGCCTGCGTCTCGGTGGCGGCAGAGGCGGCGGTGGTAAAGGCGGCGGCACGACAACCACCTCCTCAAGCACTACCTCGAGCACTACGTCGAGCACCACCAGTTCGTCCAGTTCCTCGAGCACTACGTCGAGCACCACCAGTTCGTCCAGTTCCTCGAGCAGTTCCGGTGGCGGTGGCAGTGGCTGCACCAGCGGCATTTATTTGCCCTATTACTGGACGTGGAACAAGTCCAGCCCTGCTGACGAGTATGTCAATATCGCGGAGAAAGGCACCAAGATCGAGATTCTGCCGGGCTCAACCTATACAGGTGGTGCCAATCGCTCTGATTGCACGAGTCACGTAGATGCGCCGAATACCTGTACCTATGCTGAGGAAATCCAGAACTTCGCAAACTTCTACTCTTATTATCGTTCGAGAGAACTTGCATCTAAAGGTGGTGTCGCGACGGTTATCAGCGCCCATGATGACCTGCGGGTTGGATACGCAGAGTTCAGCGCTCAGAACAATGTGATCGGTGTCGATCAGCTGAATGAGAGCGCAGTAACGGGGCACAAGAAAGATGTTCTGGATACACTCTATTACACCAAGCCGGTCGGTAACATTAACCGAATGCGTACCGCGCTGCAGGCGACTGGTCAGTACTTTGCCTGTGAAGGCCAGGCCATTGTCAATGAGGCCCAGAATAAGAATCCCGGTGATGCCGGGTGCCCGGTTCTGGCGGCTCCGGTGGGTAACTGCCAGCACAACTTCTCGTTGATCATATCAGCCGGATTCTGGGAGGGCACTGACCCTGGCTTTGGTTCAGACCCTGATTCTGACGGCGACAGTGTTTTTGATGGCGGCCGATATGCCAGTGCCGTAGAAGAAACCCTTGCGGACGTCGCCATGTATTACTACGAGAGGGACCTTCATCCTGATCTGGAAGACGAGGTGCCAACTGCACAGCGCGATCTGGATGGTGTCGATGAGTCTGACTGGGCCGCCGCCTTTGGCGGTGATGATGGCCTGATCGAAACCATGCATCAGAATATGCGCACCTACGTCATCGGTTTTGGCGCTCAGGGTGACGTCACGTTTGATGTGGCAACCAGCACGGCGCCCGCCACGGCGATTGACTGGGGTGACCCACTCAATAATGAAACCGCCAAGCTGACTGACTTGGTCCATGCCGCCCTCAATGGTCGCGGTTCCTACCTGGATGCAGGTAACCCGGCTGAGCTGAACCAGCAGTTGGAGGCGGCATTCAATGAATTTTCGACCTTCGTGGGTACAGCAACAGCGGTCGCGTCAAACGCGGAAGAGATTCTGGTCGGTTCAGTCATTTACAGGGCCAGCTACAATATTTCTGACGGCACCGGGCAGCTGATTGCCCAGGAGATCAGCCTGAATGATGCTGGCATCGTTGAACTGGGTGGTGAAACCTGGAGCGCCGCAGAAGAACTGGATAGTGTTTCTTTTGACGATCGAGTGGTCTTTACGTTCGATCCGGATAACTATGACGGCGTGCCTCTTCGTTACTCAAATCTTAATTACGAACAGGTCAGTGCCCTTGCGGATGCAGAAACCTGCACTGAAGCTGATTTCAATTCCGGTACCTGCTCTGCTGCCTTTGTGACTGAAGTGACGAACCACATCAACTGGTTCCGGGGTGATAGCACGAATGAAAGGCCATCGGGCAACCTGCGGGAGCGTCCGGAGGTGGAAGGTAAGCTCGGTGATATTGTTAACTCAACGCCCACCTATTATGGGCCACCGTCCAGAACCCGTCGCAACGGCCTGTCTTATCCTCAGGATAGCGGCAAGACCTATGCCGAGTTCGCTGCGGACTGGACAGACAGGGAAGGCATCGTTTACCTGGCGGCCAATGACGGCATGCTGCATGCCTTTAATGGAGATTCAGGTAAGGAAGAATTCGCCTTTATGCCGAATTCTGCGATCACCGGCACCTACAACAACAAGGTCAAAGGGCTGCTGGATTTCAATTTCGCTCATGAATATGTCAATGACCTGACACCAGCCGTGGAAGATGTCTTTATCGATACTTCCGGTCTGGAGTCTGCCCTTGGACGTAACTGGGCCACTCTGCTAATTGGTGGTCTGGGCGCTGGTGGTAAGGGCTACTATGCTCTGGACATTACTGACCCTGTGCCTGACCCGAATGGTCTCAGTGAATCGGCAACGGCGACGATCGAAGATATGGTGCTGTGGAGTTTTACAGACGAAGACGACACCTATCCGACCTGTGAAAGACCCACAGTGGATTCCTGCACACAGGACCAGGCGCTGGTCGATGGCGCCGGCGATCAATTGATCGATACAACGATTTCACCGACAGAGCCTTACCGTGATCTCGGTTTCTCACTCAGCGTTCCAACGATCGCGATGAGCAACCTTGTCGAAGATGACAACTTTGAGTGGGTTTCCGTGTTCGGTAATGGCTATAACTCCAGCTCCGGTCGCGCCAAGCTCTATATCCTTAGGATTGAACGGGGAATTGATGGTGACTGGTGTCATGCGGACCAGGTGTTCGACGGCAATGAAGATCTGGGTGACCCATGGAGTGCTACGGCAACCAACAAGACTTGTCCTGACGGCGATGATTTCGTCAAGATTGAGGCGACCGGTCCACAGCTGACGACGGATGTGGACGGAGATGGCGTGTTTGACCAGGCTGACGGTGATCAGATTTCTGCTAATGGTCTCGGCACGCCGCGACTGATTGATATCGATCGTAACGGAACAGCAGACTATGCCTATGCCGGAGACCGGTTTGGTAATCTCTTCCGCTTTGATCTGACGTCTGACGATGAGACTGAGTGGACGGCGGAAGTCATCTTCCAGGCCGAATACTCGGAAGTCACAACTGGTCTTGATGTTAATGGTAACGGTAACACCACAGATGTCTGGACTCAGCCAATCACGACAAGACCATTTGCTGTGCAGCATCCGACAGCCTATGCGGGTGCGGATTGTGATCCGAGTCCGGATAACGTCATCAGTTGTGGCGGCTTCATTATTATCTTTGCCACCGGCAGCTACGTTTATGAAGGTGATGGTACCAGTGAGGAGATTCAGTCGGTCTACGGTATCTGGGAAAGATTCCAGACGGGCTCAGCGACCCTGATTACCAAAGATGACCTGCAGGATCAGCAGCTGACATTTACAGATGCATCGCAGTTGTTCCGCACGCTGACCAGTAATGAGGTCAATTACGCGATTGGCGGCGATGGTTCGTCTCCGGATAGAGGCTGGTATTTTGATTTTGATACCCAGGGATTTTCAGATCCCACGGACATCCCATTCAAGGGTGAAAAAGCCATTCGTAATATTCAGGCATTTGCTGGCGCGATCTTCACGAACAGTGTGATTCCTAAAGAGGAAACGAGCTGTACGAACGAAGCTGGTGGTGCACAGAATGCGTTCTGTCCGGATACTGGTGGTCTTGAATGTACTGGTGGATCGCCCATTTTCGATGTCGACAACGACGGTAACTTCGATACGGATGATCTGATCGATGATGTGACTGTGCCGGCGAGTCTTCTGATCGAAGACGGCGTGCCGACGGATTCAACGTTTATCGGTAGAAGCCGACTCACTCAGCTGAGTGACCAGAGCTTCCAGGCGACACTTTTGAACCCTGCCACAACGGACAGTACCGGACGATTGTCCTGGAAGCAGCTTGAGTCGACTTCGGACTAAGGGAATGACCATGACGAAATATTTTGTAAGCCTGATCACTTTGTTGATGTTGTTTTCGGTGCCAGTGCGCGCGGAAGAGATTAACTGGGTTGAAAAAGAAGGCGTGATCTACAAGATTGATCGTGGCAATCGAACAGCGATCATCGGTGGTTATCGCTACTATTTCGGGTCTGCCAGTGGTTATCAGAATGCGGACATGGACCTGATTGGCTTTCCTGGCGGCAGCTTTGAACTGCTCGAAACGGGTATGATCGTGCAGTTTCATTTTGTGCAAGAAGACCCCTGGAGACGAATAATCCGTTTGCGACAGCTGCCCGATGATACCTGGCCTGATAAAGACCTGGTGATACCCAAGCCAGGCAATCAGAACCTTTACATCAACAAGTAGCTGTCCGGGTCACCCTAAGTTCAGCTCAGCAACGAAGGTGTTTGCCATAGCGGTCTTCCACGAGGCCGTCGTTGTTCCTGTCATAGGATTTCTTAACGCGCCCCTGCATGTTCAGCACAATCTGCCGCGCATAGCGGAGGTCCTGGTCTCTGGGGCAATAGACAAAGTTGCCGTTCTGATAATTCGTAAAGCCATAGCTCGTCATTTGAAGGTACTGCCGGTTTCTGAAAGCTCGCCACTTCAGTGTGGCGTCTTCATAAGGGAAGTTCAGGTAGGTGACCACCCGGTCATTCTGGTTCACTTCACGGTCCGCGTTTCCATCGGTAAATATCATGACGCGATCATGCCACTTACCGCCACAGGTTCGGTCATCGCTGGTAGGGCATAGGGTGGTGGTTGTCCGGTAGTCGACCGCGGTGATACGCGTTAGGTTCACGGTCCGAATTATCCAGTTGAGGCCATGAGCGGCCTTGTTTCTTTCGATCATGGCCGAGATATCAGGGCTGGCGAGCCCGAAGGTAATGACAATGATCGCTATTACCGCGACCAGCTCGATCAGTGTGTAGCCTGTGTTTACATTGCTTGTAGTCGATAACATAGCCATCGCCGTTTCCGGTTAACGATGACAGCATCTCTTTCTGGGAATGGTTTGTCTGTGGGAGAAGCGCGGTTGATTCGTTGTCAGAACGGCTTCACTGCTTGTGCGTAAATGCTACTCGAATTCCAGTTTCTTGAGCTTGTAGCGCAGTGCTCTGAAGGTGATTCCCAGCAGCTTGGCCGCGGCCGTTTTGTTCCAGCGAGTACTCTCCAGGGCTTCAACGATCGCGGTTCTCTCTACTTTCTCCAGATAGGTATCGAGAGATTCCTCGTCTTCGGGCAGGGGGTGCCCCTGTTGTTTGATGTCCCGGCTTGCAGGTTCGGTGTCAATGGTTTCCAGCTCTGCTTCCTGGTCGTCTGCACTTTGACTTTCTTCAGTCATGTCAGAATGTGGTGAGAGCTGGAGGTCTTCTGCCTTGATGGTGTCGTCTTCGCACAGCGCGATGGCTCGCTCGAGGATATTCTCAAGTTCGCGCACGTTCCCTGGAAAGTCATAGCTGTTTAACACAGCCATGGCCTCATCGCTGATCTTCGGCCGTGGCACCTCGTATTCTGTCGCGATGCTGCCCGTCAGGTGTTCTATGAGGATAGGCAGGTCTGCTTTACGTTCTTTCAGGGTAGGTACGCTGAGTTCGATGACGTTTATCCGGTAGTAAAGATCCTGGCGAAAACTTCCTGCTTCTACCTCTGCGGCAAGATCCTTATGGGTTGCGCTGAGGATGCGAACGTCAACAGAGACCTCCTGCTGTGAGCCGATGGGCCTGACGGCTTTTTCCTGAATGCCTCTCAGCAGTTTTACCTGCATGGCGAGAGGCAGGTCTGCCACTTCATCGAGAAACAGGGTTCCGCCGTTGGCAGCCTGAAAGAGCCCTTCTTTGTCTGAAACGGCACCCGTAAAACTACCCTTAAGGTGCCCGAAAAACTCGCTTTCCATCAGCTCCGTGGGGATCGCACCACAGTTGACAGGAACGAAGGGGCCATCGGCATGAGGTCCGTTTTCGTGTATCGATCTGGCCACGAGCTCTTTACCGCTGCCGGACTGGCCGCTGATATAGATGGGTGCCTGGCTCCTGGCCAGTTTTGCGATCTGCTTCCTGAGCTTCTTCATGGCGGGTGTTTCGCCAAGAAGACTTTGCGCATCAAGGCTGGACTCAAGAGGCTTCAGGTTCAGTGCGGTTTCTACGAGATTGCGTAACTGATCCAGATTCACGGGCTTCGATACAAAATCGAATGCGCCGGCTTTCAGTGCTTCGACCGCTGACTCCATGCTGCCGTGTGCAGTAATCATGGCAACCGGTACCTGCGGGTAGTGGTCGCTCATATGCTGAACCAGTTCGATACCGTTGCCATCGGGTAGATTCATATCTGAAAGGCAGAAATCGAATGACTGTTCGTCGAGCAGCGCCTTGGCGCTGGTAACGTCTTCAGCGCTTGCTGTGTCGATATTCATACGACCGAGCGTGATCTCCAGAAGCTCCCGGATATCAGGTTCGTCGTCAACGATCAGCGCTTTTTTGTTGGTCATACCCGCTAGTCTTGCATAAACGTGATCTTGAATGAACTGCCACCGGTCTCCGCTCGTGAATAACTGAGATTCGCGTCGTTCGCGGCGCACAGTTCTTTTGAGAGGTACAGTCCAAGTCCGGTGCCAGTGGTCTCGGTGGTGTAAAAGGGTTCAAACAGGTTTGTTTCCAGGTCTTCAGCGACGCCGTCACCATAGTCGATCACTTCAAGATACCGCACGTTAGTTACTGACTCCCGGCCACCTCTGATAATCAGTTTCTCTTCTCCGGTCTTCTTTTTGCTGTAGCGAATTCCGTTCTCGCAGAGATTCGACATGACCTGGTTCAAATGCAGTGGGTCAATATTCAGTTCAACACGGTTCGGTTCCAGTTGAGTCTCAATGTTGATTGCGCTGTGATGTGCGGTTTCAAACTCCACCAGAAAATCCCGTAACCACTCATCCATAAAGATGACTCTCGGTTCAGCGGCTCGTCTTCTTGAAAGCTGGAGAACGTTTTCGATGACATCATTCATTCTGACGCTGTGATTTTGAATGATCTCGCATAGCCTGGCGTCGGCCTTGTCCAGGTTGTCTGACTCGCCAAGCAGTTGTGCCGCGTGACTGATCGCACCAAGTGGATTGCGAATCTCATGCGCGATACTCGCAGACAAGCGACCAAGGGAGGCGAGCTTCAGCTGCTGTGCCTGACGTTGCACATCGGTGCTGTCTTCAAGGAACACCAGGGTATCTGCTTCAGGTGTGTTGAGTGCGGAGAATGATGCGACCAGCTCAGGTCCTGTGCCGGTATTGACAGTGACGGCTCTTTTCAGAGGGTCCTCTTTCCATGCCTCGACCGAATCTGTCAGTACCTGTGGCACTGACGTTTCATCTTTCAGCGCGAGAAAACGCTCTGCGGCCTGGTTCATAAATCTTGGCTGGCCATCGTTGTTCAGTACGACAGCCCCTGTTGGCATGCCCTCAATGACCAGGTTGTTGATCTGCTCCAGGGTATAGACCTCAGATTGGCGGGAGCGCAACTGGCGGGACAGTGTCTGGAACAGAATATTGGTCACGAAGTAGACAATGCCCAGCAGTCCAGCCTGGAAGAATGCCTGTGTGTCATTCTCGCCCAGGAAAAAGAGATAGAACTCGTCGTAGATAGTAAGAATGAACGCTATTGCGGGGAGTACCGTCGATACCCGTCCGTGAACGAGGCCACCCGCGAAAGCCAGCGTGAAAAACAGAAAGTTGCCGAGTCCGGAGCTGACGCCGCCGCTTGCGGACATCAGCAGAGTCAGTGCAATGATGTCGCCAATAATCACGATGATCGCCGTGACTGGTCGCGCCAGAAAATTTACGCTGAGAAACAGTGTTGCAACACCAATAATGCTGTTGATGATGATGTAAGCCAGTATGGTGCCGCGGAATAATTCCGGGTTGACCCGACCAACGAATGTGTTGAGGTTCGGATCGAGGAACAGGAAGAGAAACAAAAATGCGATCAGGACACGATAGTAGTTATATACCCTGAATATCGTGGCGCGTTGTGCTTTCTGTTGTTCTTCAAGAAAAGATTGGTCGAACTGCTTCACCGGAGAGCTAGCCGAAGAGTCCAAAACTTATGATATTGAGCCAGCCTTTCTCTTTGCTTTTCACTGTCTGGCTCTTTCGGAACTGTCCTTGCTTGTTCAGTGAATTGTGCTCAGGGTAGTTGCTGGCCAGCACTTCCAGTGTCTGATCAGCCAGGTCGTTCATCTCCAGTAACTGGTAGGCCTCGACCATGACGGCCAGGGCGTCTGGTACAGCCACGGAACCCTGGAAGTTCTCGAAGACGTAACGACCCCGATTGGCTGCGGCGATATAAGCGCCCCGTCGAATATAGTACCTGGCGACGTGAATTTCAGACTGCGCAAGCAGGTTACGCAGGTATTTCATCCGGCGTTGCGCGTCAGGTGCATACTCGCTGTTGGGAAAGCGGCGAATCAGTTGTGAGAAGTCATTGAACGATTCGCGGGCAGCCCCCGGGTCCCGGGTTGATGGGTCCATGGGGATAATGTTCGCCAGGAAGTTTTTGTCCTGTTCAAAGGAAACCATTCCCTTCAGGTAATAGGCGTAATCGACGTTGGGGTGCCTGGGGTGCAGTCGGATAAATCTGTCCGCTGCGGAGCGTGCCGCTTCCGGTTGAACGCTCTTGTAGTAAGCGTAGATGATTTCGAGTTGCGCCTGCTCAGCATAACGACCAAAAGGAAAGCGGGATTCCAGCAGCTGGAGTTTCTGAATGGCGCCCCCATAGTTGCCGGCACGCAGACTTTCCTGTGCAGAGGTGTAGTAGGCCAGTTCTGTCGCTTCCAGGTCTTCTTCGATATCGTCCTTGGAACAACCAAAGGCGAAAAAGATGATGAAGACCAGAAGACTGAGATGACGCATGGGGATATGCTAAGTGCTTGAAAACCGGCTAATTAAACCATAGCCTTCAGGCAAACCCAACATATCTTGTCTCGGTTTCCCGGTATAGGAAGCATGCATTTGCTCATCCATCACGAACTTGTCATCCCAAAGGATCATGCTTTGCAAAGGCTGGACCAGTCGGTCGCTGTATTGCTCCCTCAGTATTCCCGCGGTCGCCTGCAGCAGTGGATCAAGCAGGGCGATCTGACAGTCAACGGTAAAGCGGCGAAACCCAAGGACAAAGTCCTTGGTGGAGAGATGGTGACAGTTTCTCTGGAAGAAGTTTCCGAGGACAGCGCGGCAGAAGATATTCCGATTGATGTTGTGTTTGAGGATTCTGACATCCTGGTGATCAACAAGCCCCCGGGGCTGGTTGTGCATCCGGGTGCCGGGAACGCCACGGGAACCTTGCTCAATGCGCTGCTCAATCATGATGAAGCGTTTGGTTATCTGCCTCGGGCGGGCATTGTGCACCGGCTTGATAAGGATACGAGTGGTTTGATGGTCGTTGCCAGGACTCTTGAATCCCAGAATTACCTGGTTAACGCCATTCAGGAACGTGAGGTGACCCGTATCTACGAGGCACTTGTTTATGGTGTGATGCCGGTAGAAGGTGTGGTGGAGAAGCCCATAGGTCGTCACCCTGTGCAAAGGAAAAAAATGGCGGTGCGGTCTGATGGCAAGTTCGCCCGTACTTTCTACAGGGTGCTGAAACAGTTTGATGAGCATGCTCAGGTTGAGTGCCGGCTCGATTCAGGACGGACCCATCAGATCCGAGTTCACATGCAACACCTTGGTCACCCCATCTTGGGCGATACAACTTATGGCGGTGGTTTTCGTCGACCGAAATCCGGTGATCAGCGCCTGGTGGATTCCTTAACGAACTTTGGGCGTCAGGCGTTGCACGCAAAGATGCTTGTGCTTCATCACCCCACAAGCGGTAAACAGATGAAGTTCCGGGCAGATGTGCCAGATGATTATGCGGAGCTGTTTGAGTCACTGCATGCCTGATTGTCTGCAGCCTGACTGGTCGGCGCCTGGGAATGTGCGAGCCATATTCACCCTGCGCAGCGGCGGATTCAGCCGGAAACCCTTTGATAGCCTGAATCTTGGCGCACATGTCGGCGACGAGCCGAACATGGTTGAGCAAAACCGGCAATCCTTGCCTGTGCTGGCGACACCGTTCTGGCTGAATCAGACCCATTCGAATGTGTGTCTAGAAGTGACTGCGTCGTCTGTGGTTCGTGATGGGGATGCAGCATTTACCCGCCAACCGGGTCAGGTGCTTGCGGTGCAGGTTGCTGACTGTGTCTCGATTCTGGTGTCGAATGTCGAAGGATCCCTGGTGGCAGTAATCCATGCAGGTTGGCGGGGACTTGCCAATGGCATCATCAGGCGGTCTCTTGATCAGTTCGGAACAGGCGATCTGATCGTCTGGATCGGGCCCAGCATTGGGCCCTGTCACTATGAAGTGGGTGATGACGTACGACGGGAGTTTCCTGATCCCAGCAGGTTCAAGTCTGCCGGTGGGGGCTGGCTCATGGACCTGGGCGCCATTGCTGAAGATCAACTAAGACAGGCCGGTGTTCAATCGATCAGACGTTCGCGGGAGTGCACCTACTGTGAACGTGAACGATACTTTTCTTATCGCCGGGATGGCGTGACAGGGAGGATGGCAGGGATTATCTGGATGGAGTGAACATGCTGGATAGAGTGATCATGCAGGCGTCGAATCCTCAGCCTGTGCAGTTCTCTCGAATCGTCTGTCTGGCTTTCTCGATTCTTTCGGCTTTCTCCTGATCGCTCAGGACGCGTTCCTCGCCATCGTCATCGGTGATCCGAATTCGGGCATAACCTTCAAGTTGCGCCAGATTCCTCTTGCCGATTGTGCAATTCTGTCGTTTGGCGGCGGCAATTTCGGCATCAACCCTCGCTCTCTCTTGAGCGATCTGCGCATCGATATCAGCATTATTCTGTTCTTCATCGGATGGGGCTTCGTCGTCAGAATTGTCGACTGCCTCAGTTTCGGGTTGTTCACTGCCAAATGCGGCCGGGTATCCAAAACGGGAACTTTCGGAAATATACCTGGCTTCGTAATCCTGTGGATTGCGCTCAGAGTAGTTAACCACACCATTCTCATCGATCCAGGTGTAATAGTCTGAAGCCTCACTGTTACCGGCGAAGAGAAGTAGAGCCAACACGGCCAGAAAAGCTCCAGTTGTTTCTAACTTTCCCATGTAAATCCCTTATTGAAAAACAATAATCCCTTGATTTTACTGTAAGATTGCCATTTTTCCCACAGCCAGTCGGTTGAGGTTTTCTACCGTTCACTTGTCTGAATTGACTAGAGCTTTGGGATACAAGAGAATGCCGGCCCCCGCGAGGGGAGAATTTGTAATTAAATCAGGGGAATATCGTGGAAAAGTTATCGGGCGGCGACATGCTGATCCGCGCACTGCAGGATGAAGGTGTTGATCACATCTTTGGTTATCCTGGTGGTGCGGTGCTGCACATCTATGATGCTTTGTTTAAGCAGAATCAGATTCAGCATGTGCTTGTGCGCCACGAGCAGGCCGCGACCCATATGGCAGATGGCTATGCTCGGGCGACTGGACGACCAGGGGTCGTGTTTGTCACCAGTGGTCCAGGTGCGACCAATGCCATTACCGGCATTGCGACAGCCTATATGGACTCAATTCCCATGGTTGTTGTCTCTGGTCAGGTCCAAAGCCATCTGATCGGCACGGATTCCTTTCAGGAAACCGATATGGTCGGTATCTCCCGGCCGGTCGTAAAGCACAGTTTCCTCGTCAAGCGTGCAGAAGACATTCCCGAGACCATCAAGAAAGCTTTTTATATCGCGACTTCCGGTCGGCCCGGTCCCGTGGTTGTGGATATCCCGAAGGATATTACCAACCCCACTGATTTCTTTGACTATGAATACCCGGAGTCAATCTCGATGCGCTCATACAGTCCAGCCACGCGCGGACATACGGGTCAGATCAAGAAAGCAATCAAGATGCTTGCCGAAGCTGAGCGGCCAATGATTTATTCCGGTGGCGGAGTTATACAGGGCAATGCCTCGGAACAGCTGATCGAGATGACCCGAATGCTGGGCTTTCCCATCACGAATACGCTGATGGGTCTGGGCGCCTTTCCTGGTACAGACCCACAGTTTCTCGGCATGCTGGGTATGCATGGGACTTTTGAAGCCAACAATGCCATGCATCACTGCGATCTTTTGCTGGCCATTGGTGCCCGGTTCGACGACCGAATCACCAACACGGTCTCTAAGTTCTGCCCGTACGCCAAAATCGTCCATGTCGATATTGACCCTGCCTCTATATCAAAAACTGTGAATGCGGACGTTCCTATTGTCGGTCCGGTTGGCGTCGTTCTTGAGGAAATGATCAAGCTGCTTGAACCGGTTGTTGCCGAGCGCACCGACCAGCATAAACAGTTGCTCAAGGAATGGTGGGAGCAGATTGAAGGCTGGCGCCGGCAGGATTGCCTCAAGGTCAACCGCGATGGCGTCGACCCAGAGGTGATCAAGCCCCAGGAAGGGGTTCAGGCGGTTTACAGAGCGACCGATGGCAAAGCCTACGTGACCTCTGACGTAGGTCAGCATCAGATGTTCGCGGCACTTTACTACCCGTTCGATGAGCCGCGAAAGTGGATAAATTCGGGTGGCCTTGGAACCATGGGTTTCGGTCTGCCCGCGGCCATGGGGGTTCAGATGGCATTCCCCGATGAGACCGTCGTCTGTATTACAGGTGAAGGCAGCATCCAGATGAACATTCAGGAGCTTTCCACCTGTGCCCAGTATGGTTTGCCCGTCAAGATCATCAATCTCAACAACCAGTCGCTGGGTATGGTGAAGCAGTGGCAGGACATGCAGTATGAGGGCCGTCATTCCCACAGTTATATGGATTCGCTGCCAGACTTTCTTTCTCTGGTGGAAGCCTACGGGCATGTAGGCTTTAAAGTAGAGAAACTCAGCGAACTGGACGGTGTACTGAAAGAAGCGATGTCTCTCAAAGACAAACTGGTCTTCGTTGATGTCATGGTTGACCCGAAAGAACATGTTTATCCGATGCTGATCGCGCCTAATGGCTCCATGCGTGACATGTGGCTCAGCAAGGGGGTACGGACCTGATGCGCCGAATAATTTCTGTACTGATGGAAAACGAGGCAGGTGCGCTGTCACGTGTGATTGGTCTGTTTGCACAACGTGGCTACAACATCGAAACGCTGACGGTTGCACCCACCGAGGATGAAACCCTGTCGCGGCTTACGCTGACAACGCCTGCGAGCGACGAGCAGGTAGAGCAGATCACGAAGCAGCTGAACAAATTGATTGAGGTGGTGAAGCTTGTGGACCTCACCGAGGGCGAGCATGTCGAACGCGAGATGATGCTGATCAAGCTTAAAGCGAGTGGAGCGCAGCGAGCCGAGGTGAAGCGAACTTCAGACATTTTTCGCGGGCAGATCATCGATGTGACTCAGAGCTCTTTCACGATTCAACTGACCGGTACGACGGACAAACTGGATGCGTTCCTGCGTGCGATTCCCGAAGCAAGCGTGATGGAAGTTGTTCGTTCCGGCGTTTCTGGTATATCTCGTGGAGAAAAGGTCCTCACAAGTTAAGATCGGTTAACATCATAGTCGCGACAGTACCGCCTCGATCGGTCAAGGAGCATTTATGTCAGAACAGGGACCAGCAGTATCCGAATCTCCTGTAACTCAGCTGCCAGAGCGGCGCGGCCTCAAGAAGGGTGTCTACCTGCTGCCTAATCTGGTGACCACCGGTGCCCTGTTTGCGGGTTTCTACGCGATCATATCGGCGATGACCGGTGCGTTTGAGACGGCCTGTATCGCCATAGTTATTGCCGGTTTCCTTGATGCGCTGGATGGCCGAATTGCACGTTTGACGAACACCACCAGCGAATTTGGTGTGCAGTACGACAGCATGTCTGATCTGGTGGCTTTTGGTGTTGCCCCCGCGATACTGCTGTTCAGCTGGGCCCTGCAGGATCTGGGCAAGATAGGCTGGATTATCGCTTTCCTTTATATGTGCTGCGCGGCCCTTCGACTGGCCCGTTTCAACACCTCCCCGGACACGAAGGTCTTCTATGGTCTGGCCAGCCCTGCGGCGGCAGGTACCATGTCCACCATGGTCTGGACCTGGGTCGATAATTTTCCGCCGATGGACAGTTTCCAGATTTCTGTGCTGGTGGGTATTTTCACGACGGTTGTGGCTCTTCTGATGGTCAGCAACGTCCAGTATTACAGTCCGAAGAACATCAAAGGACGCGTCCCTTTCCCCTACATGATCGGCGCTGTGCTGCTGTTCATCGTTGTGGCGGTCTACCCGCCTGGCATGCTTTTTTGTGTTGGTCTTGCCTACGGGAGTTCCGGGCCATTGCAGGCCGCGCTGCGCCTTCTTGGTAAGAAAGAGTCTGATTCGTCAGGCGACGTGTAACATCGCATCCGTAAGGTCGTCTGTAACGTAATACAGATGATTGAAAAGCGGAGTCAGACATGTTGATCAGAAGCTCGCAACCGGGCGATATCCAGCCCTCGGAAATTACCAGCGAATCCAGTTTCATGAATCGCCGACAACTGTTGAAGGCTCTGGGGCTGGGTGCGGTGTCATTGGCCAGTCAGCCCGCACTGGCGAATATGAGCGATCGAACGCTCTATTCAACGAACGCACCATACTCCGGCCCTGCCTGGCTGGAGGCGAAGCTGAAGTCATTAACTCCTGGTCCATTCTCTACCCGTGAAGAAGCCACACCGCTTGAGTATGTGGCCGGTTACAACAACTTTTACGAGTTCGGCACCGGCAAGACGGACCCGGCAGAGAACGCTGGTGATCTGATTACTGACCCCTGGCGCGTCGAAATAGCCGGAGAAGCGGAACTGACAGGCACTTATACGCTGGAAGACATGTTGAAACCGCATGACCTGGAAGAGCGGTTATACAGGCTTCGCTGTGTTGAAGCATGGTCCATGGTGGTTCCCTGGGTCGGTTTTCCTCTTGCTGACCTGATCAAGCGATTCAAGCCCACCTCTGATGCGAAGTATGTGAAGTTTACGACGCTCTATGATCCGGATCAGATGCCTGGCCAGCGGGCTCGTTTTGCCGCCATTGACTACCCTTATGTAGAAGGCCTGCGAATTGACGAGGCGATGAATGAGTTGTCGTTTCTCGCGGTAGGTGTTTACGGGAAAGCGATGCCTAATCAGAACGGTGCGCCCATTCGTCTCGTGGTGCCCTGGAAATACGGCTTCAAAAGCATCAAGTCGATAGTAAAGATCGAGTTCACCAGGCGTCGGCCAAAAACGACCTGGGAAAAAAGTAACCCCAGCGAGTACGGCTTTTACTCCAACGTCAACCCGGAAGTTGATCATCCGCGTTGGAGCCAGGCATCAGAGCGACGCCTGCCAAGTTCTCTGTTCTCCCCTAATCGTATCGAAACACTGATGTTTAATGGTTACGCCCCGCAGGTGGCTCATCTTTATAAAGGCATGGACCTGCGCAAGCATTATTGATGCTTAAGTCGCTGACGTTTTTACTGTGTCTCGCGCCCTTTGCATACACCGTTTGGCAAGTAACGCTGTTTCAAACAGGTGCACCAAACGACCTGGGCGCTGATCCCGGCAAGCAAATAGTATTGCTTCAGGGGGAGTGGGCGATTCGAATGCTGTTGCTGACCTTGTTGGTTTCTCCTCTGCGCAGACTGGCGGGCTGGAACAGTCTGCAGAAGGTGCGGAGAATGCTGGGACTTTTCACCTTCTTTTACGCCTCGATGCACCTGTTGGCATATACCGTATTTCTGCTGGAGTTGGACTTTGCGAATCTGGCTGCGGATATCCGGAAACGGCCTTACATCACCGTTGGATTTACGGCGTATCTGTTACTGATACCCCTGGCGCTGACATCGACCGACTGGATGATGCGTAAGCTCAGAAAAAACTGGCGTTTGCTGCACCGCGCCATTTATGCGGTGAGCTTTCTGGTTGTCGTGCATGTCGCCTGGCGCGCCAAATCAAGTTATCAGGAGGCCGTCATCTACGGTGGGATTGTCCTTTTACTCCTGTTTTTCAGGGTGTTTTTGTGGCTCCGAGCTGCCGCGCTACTCAATCGCTGAGCGGGTTTCGATCATTCAAAAATCTATGCCGAAATATATATTCAGGTTTTAGTGATTTAGCGCTAGACAGGGTCAAAAACCCTGTTAGAATGCGCGCCTCCATAGCCAATGAGGCTTTGGAATCTGGGCCTCCAGAGATTGTAAAATTTTTTACGAAAAATCATGAAAAGGTGGTTGTATTGGGGGCTCCAAAGCGTATAATGCGCGTCCTCGATCGATGAGATCGGACCTGAGTTACTGGCCGTAGTTCAGGGGCTGACAGATAAGTCTGACAGCCATTCGGATTAACCAACACACAAGAGCGCCCGTTGAATTTTTGATCAACGTGGGGTTTTTTGCGCAGAAAGTTCTGCGGGCTTTGTGGAAAAGCTGTGGATAAGTTGGTCGCTCTTTACGAAGAGATCCGGACTTGTTCTTTAACATAGATGGAAACAAACAATAGGTGTGGGTGCTTGTTGGTTGAATGCGACAAAATATTCAGCAACAAGTTACCTAGGTTACAAAGGCGCAAGCTGGAGTAATCTGACGACAGGTGAATCGCTTCACTTGGAGTCACAATTTATTGAGTTGATACTTACTAAATACATGGTAATTCGTGTGGAAGTCGAAAGACTGAAGCAATTAACGAAACGAACATTGAAAGATGTTCATCTTGTTTAGCTGAGCAAAGATTGGTGGCTTAAAACCACTACTGATGATCTGAGGGAGCCCCAAAAGGGTGTAACGAGGGAGATCAGAGCAATACTCTTAAATTGAAGAGTTTGATCATGGCTCAGATTGAACGTTGGCGGCAGGCCTAATACATGCAAGTCGAGCGGTAACAGATCGCTGTGATCCCTTCGGGGTGAACTTGATGCTGACGAGCGGCGGACGGGTGAGTAACGCGTAGGAATCTACCCAGTAGCGGGGGATAGCCCGGGGAAACTCGGATTAATACCGCATACGCCCTAAGGGGGAAAGGCGGGGATCTCTTCGGAGACCTGTCACTATTGGAGGAGCCTGCGTTGGATTAGCTAGTTGGTGGGGTAATGGCCCACCAAGGCGACGATCCCTAGCTGGTCTGAGAGGATGATCAGCCACACTGGAACTGAGACACGGTCCAGACTCCTACGGGAGGCAGCAGTGGGGAATATTGCACAATGGGGGAAACCCTGATGCAGCCATGCCGCGTGTGTGAAGAAGGCCTTAGGGTTGTAAAGCACTTTCAGCGAGGAGGAAAGGGTGTACGTTAACAGCGTGCATCTGTGACGTTACTCGCAGAAGAAGCACCGGCTAACTCCGTGCCAGCAGCCGCG
>CBFIJB010000027.1:0-34337 GCA_965662805.1 Candidatus Azotimanducaceae bacterium
CAAAGTATGGACCAATAAGCGTATTGGTGCCGAGGAGAGGACTTGAACCTCCACGGGGTTGCCCCCACTAGCACCTGAAGCTAGCGTGTCTACCAATTTCACCACCTCGGCATGAGGTCGCGCAGGTTACAATTAGCATCAGACCATGTCAAACCCTTAACTAACAGAAGTTGCCCTTAATGAAAGATCCACACAGCGATCGTGAGAAAAGAAAGTACGAGCATCCCATAGCCAGTCGGGAAGCCATCCTCGCTCGCATGCAGGATATAGCGGAACCGGTTTCCTTCAAACGCCTTGCGAAGGAGGTCGGGATCGATAGCCGCCGCGACCGGGAAGCTCTGAAAACGCGGCTTCGAGCAATGGTCCGTGATGGCCAGATCGTTGGCGACCGGCGCAATGTATATGCTCTGGCGGGCCGCCTGGAATTGTTTGCGGGTCGCATTTCTGCTCATCCTGATGGTTATGGTTTCCTCGTCTGTGATGAGGAGCGCGATGATATCTTCCTGACGCACCGTCAAATGCGGGCGGTTTTCCACGGTGACCAGGTGATGGTCAGAGTCCGCGGTCGAGATCGGCGCGGCCGTGATGAGGGTGAAATAGTCGAGGTGCTGACCCGAAACACCGTCGAGCTCGTTGGGCGAGTTTACTTTGATAACCGGATTGCGTTGTTGGAATCGCTGAACAAACGAATCGATCATGAGATTCTGATCGACAACCCGTCGAAGGAACTGAATGAGGGACAGATCGTTGTAGCTGAGGTGATCGACCAGCCAAGTCTGCATGGACTGGCCAAAGTAAATGTCATCAGCATCCTCGGGGAACACCTCACTCCGGACATGGAAGTGGAAATTGCACTGCGCAATCATGATATTCCATTCGAGTTTCCTGACGATGTGATCGCCGAGGTTGATGCGCTGCCGTTTGAGGTGAAGCCCCACGCCAAGCGGCAGCGGGAAGACCTGCGCGGCATGGATTTCGTCACTATCGATGGTGCCGATGCCCGCGATTTTGATGATGCTGTCTATTGCGAGAAACGCCGCGGTGGCTATCGGTTGTTCGTCGCCATTGCGGATGTTGCAAACTACGTAAAACCGGGTACCGAGCTTGACCAGGAAGCTTATAAGCGCGGCACCTCAGTTTACTTCCCGCAGTATGTGGTGCCGATGCTGCCTGAGAAACTGAGCAATGGCCTTTGTTCACTCAACCCTGAAGTTGATCGCCTGGTGATGGTTTGTGAAATGACCTTGTCTGACCAGGGTCGGATCGGCAGCTACCAGTTTTACGAAGGGGTGATTCATTCCAAGGAAAGGCTTACCTACACGACGGTGGGTGAATGGATTGATCAGGGGCATTTTCCACGCCATGAGGAGAGTCTTTCCAATCTGGTGGCGCTTGCGAATACGCTGATAAGCGGGCGAAATGAACGGGGTGCGCTTGACTTTGATACTCGTGAAGTTGGTTTTCAGTTTGATGAGGCAGGCCGTGTCGCTGCAGTGGGTCTTATCCAGCGCAATTTTGCCCACAGACTTATAGAAGAATGCATGCTTTGCGCAAATGTCTGTGCAGCGAAACTGGTCGCCAGATCCGGGCTACCGGGTCTGTATCGCGTCCATGATGAGCCTGAAGAAGAGAAAATCGCTTTTCTGAGAGAGTTCCTCGCTACCTTTGGCATTGATCTTGGAGAGGGTACGGCAGAAGACTATCAGCAGGCTATTCGCGCTTTACAGGGTAAGCAGAACAGTCAGGTCCTGCAGATTGCGCTTCTGCGTTCAATGCAACAGGCCGTCTATCAGGCTGAGAATCGAGGCCACTTCGGCCTGGGTTTCTCACACTACACCCACTTCACCTCGCCGATTCGTCGTTACCCTGATCTGCTTGTGCACCGGCTGATCAAGTCTCTGATTCATAGTGACCGGGATATGAAGGAAGTTCGTCGCTTTGGTAATCCCCGGCGCGGCAGTTTCTACCCCTACGAAACAGAGACCGTCGTCACCCAGGGTGAACACACGTCGTTTGCTGAAAGACGTGCCGATGAAGCTGTCTATGAGGTGCTTTCCTGGGTCAAGTGCGACTACCTGAGCGAACATGTCGGTGATGAATTTAACGGTGTGATCTCTGCGGTCACAAAATTCGGTTTCTTCGTACAGCTTGAAGAGGTGCTTGTTGAAGGGTTGGTGCACGTGAGCACCCTGTCAGGAGACTATTATCACTTTGAACAGGGAGAGCAGTCACTGGTAGGTGAGCGCACGAAGTCTTCGTTTGGCCTGGGAGACCTCGTCTCGGTTCAGGTAGCCAGCGTTGATGTTGATGAGCGCAAGGTAGATCTTGAACTATTGACGCATTCGCCAATTCGTCGAAACAGGAAAACCAAGCGCAGGGATACCCGCAAAAAGTCGACATCCGCGAAGTCTAAAAGTCGTGGGCCTTCGCGCCGTACGAAAGGCAAAAGGAAGAATTAGCGGTGGGCAGTTCGGCTCGTATTTTTGGTATCCACGCCGTCGAGACAGCACTAAAGACTGGGCAAGGGATTCGTCTGTCCGTCCGTGCAGGGAAACTGAATCAGCGATTGGAGCATCTCATCGAACTGGCTCGTGCGAAAGGATGCGAGGTGGTGCGTGAAGACGTGACCTCTGGAAGTAATCTGGCAGATCAGGGTGCCGCTCTGGACATTCGCCCTCCGGCTTTTCGCACTGAAAAGGATCTGAAAGACGCCAGAATCGAGGAACAGGGCCAGCTCTATCTGATACTGGATGGGATCACTGATCCACGTAATTTTGGTGCCTGCCTGCGGTCCGCTGCCTCTTTTGGGGTGGCTGGTGTCATTGTGCCGAGGGACAACTCTGCACCGCTGAACGAAGCTGCGATTAAAACAGCCAGTGGCGCGGCCAGCCTGGTACCTGTCTACCAGGTCGTGAATCTTGCCCGATGTCTTGAAATGCTGAAAAAGGACAATGTCTGGGTAGTGGGTGCCATACTCGGTGCGGACCAGAATCTCTCGGATATTGACCTGAAAGGAGATATTGCCCTTGTGATGGGGGCAGAAGGCACTGGAATCCGGCAGAAGCTCCGGGAAAAGTGTGATTTTCTTGTCGAGATACCTACCAGCTTTCCGGATCTGAGTCTGAATGTGTCCGTTGCTACCGGGATTTGTCTCTATGAGGCCCATAAACAAAGGTCCTGATAGTGCCAGGGACTCCCTCGATAGTGTTTAGTTACGTGCATCCCGGCAAGCCAGTGTCCTGGCGGCAAGGTCGCTTGCATATAAACCTCTGTTTCCCTACAATTCGCGTCCCTAATTTCTCCTTGCTTCACCGCAGAATAATCTGACGGGAAGCATTAACCCGAGAGGAGCCTCGATGAGACATTATGAAATAGTGTTTCTGGTGCACCCTGATCAATCAGAACAGGTGCCCGGAATGATTGAACGTTACTCCAACCTGATTTCCCAGGGCGGCGGTGTTATCCATCGCAGCGAAGACTGGGGTCGTCGTCAGCTGGCCTATCCTATTAACAAGATTCACAAAGCGCACTATGTGCTGCTTAACGTGGAGTGTGAACAGGATGTGCTGGAAGAAGTGACAACGGCATTCAAGTTTAATGACGCTGTTCTGCGCAATATTGTCATGAAGCGCAAGAAGCCACAGACCGAAGAATCTCCGCTGATGAAGCTCGAACGCGAAAGCAAAGAGAAGAAAGAGCGGGATGATTCCGTTGCGCAGGCGCGAGCCGAAAGGTCTTCCGATTCAGAGGCTGAAGAGACAGCCACGGAAGATAAAGCAGAAGCGGTAGAGGAGTAATAACATGTCAAGATTTTACCGAAGACGTAAGTACTGCCGATTTACGGCTGAAGGAATCACAGAGATCGATTACAAGGATATCGAGCTTTTGAAAGCCTACATTTCCGAGACCGGAAAAATTGTGCCTTCACGTATTACAGGTACCAAGGCGAGATACCAGCGACAGCTGGCGAAAGCGATCAAGCGCGCCCGTTACCTGGCTCTGCTTCCTTACACAGACGCACACAGCTAGCGCTTGCTGAATTTCAGGGCGTAAGCCGATGCGAGCGATAGCCGAATTTGCCATGCGTAGCCGATGGCACGCGATTGGAACCAGCATGGTGGCTGCTATCCTGCCCTTGATGGGCTGGTTAACGACAGTCATCGTTGCACTGGTTGTATTGCGTCTGGGTGCTTCAGCAGGTGCGATGGTTCTGCTTTGGGCCATGTTGCCCGTTGGCGTGGCGCTTTACTATGTGGGTGATCCGTCACCGATGATTGCCATGTTTGGTACCTTTCTCATGGCGTTGTTGCTCAGGCAGACGCTTTCCTGGGAACTGGTACTTGTTGCTGCAGTTGTCCTGTCAGCGATCGGTGCCTTCATTTTTGAGTTCGGTGCCGCAGCGATACTGGAGCGTTTTGCGTCTTTCTACGTCGAGTACCTGTCACAGATTGATAGCAGCTTCGTCATGCAGCCTGAACAGGCGCAGACAGTGCTGTTGGGTTTCTTCGCTCTGGGTCAGGCATTTGCGATGGTGGTGATGCTGATTATCGCGCGTTGGTGTCAGAGTGCGCTTTACAATCCCGGTGGTTTTGGGAAGGAATTCAAGTTGCTGCGCCTTTCTCCGATGGTTAGCGGAGGTCTTGTGACGGCAATGCTCGCCTGTTACCTGTTTAACGACGTGCTTGGTCGCTGGCTGCCACTGCTGACTGTGCCTCTGGTGTTTGCTGCCATTGGTCTGGTGCATTGGATAGTAAAAACGAAAGAGATGTCATCAAACTGGCTGGCAGGGTTCTACGTGAGTCTTGCTTTGCTTTTCCAGCTGATTTATCCATTCCTGGCCTCACTGGCACTGATGGACAGCTGGTTCAATATTAGAAATAGAATACAAACGATTCAAAAGGATTAAACCATGGAAGTCATACTGCTTGAATCCGTTGCCAACCTCGGCGAACTTGGTGACAAGGTCACTGTCAAGGCAGGCTTTGGACGCAATTTCCTGATCCCGCAGAAAAAAGCGGTTCCAGCGACTGCTGACAATGTTGCAGTTTTTGAAGAGCGTCGTGCTGAGCTCGAAAAAGCTGCTGCGGATAAGCTCAGCGAGGCGCAAGCCAGGGCCGAGAAAGTCAATGGTCTGTCAGTCACGATCTCAACCAAGGCTGGTGAAGAAGGCAAACTGTTCGGATCCATCGGTGTTCGCGATATTGCGGATGCCTGTGAAGCCAAGGGTGTCATGGTCGAGAAGAGTGAAGTTCGTCTGCCGGAAGGTCCAATTCGTGAACTCGGCGAATTCGACATTGACGTTCACCTGCACCCTGAAGTGGATGCAGTGCTCAAGCTGGCGGTTGTCGCTGAAGCCTGATAATTTAGGTCTCCCTGTAACAACCCAGCCCGCTTAGAGACACCTGTTGGATGACGTTAGCCCCTTAAAGGTACCTCCTCACTCTATAGAAGCCGAGCGTTCGGTTCTTGGGGGGCTTATGCTGGATGACAACGCCTGGGATTCTATTTCCAGCGTTGTCTCTGCTGAAGATTTCTACCGTTCAGACCACCGCATAATCTTCCGTTGCATGACGGACCTGGTGGAGCGGAACAAACCTCTCGATATTATTACGATCTCAGAGTCCCTTGAAGATGTCGGGGAGCTTGAGAATGTCGGAGGCCTTGCCTATATCTCCGATCTGGCGAGCTCTACGCCGACTGCTTCAAATATCCTTGCGTACGCCGAGATTGTGCGAGAGCGTGCAACCGTAAGAAACCTGATATCTGTCGCTCACGATATTGCAGACAGTGGATTCAACCCGGCCGGCCGGGACAGTGCAACCCTGATAGACGAAGCGGAATCCAAGGTTTTTAAGATCAGCGATGACCGGCCCAGTACGGGTGGTCCGGAGTCGGTAAGACCGCTGCTTACCAAAGCGGTGGAGCGGATTGATGTTCTCTATCAGACCAAGGGTGCACTGACAGGGCTCAGCACGGGTTTTCGGGATCTGGATGAAATCACCTCGGGAATGCAGCGTTCAGACTTGATTATCGTCGCCGGGCGCCCCTCAATGGGTAAGACCTCATTCATGATGAACATCGCTGAGAATGCGGTCATCTCTAACGGAGCACCGGTCCTGGTGTTTTCCATGGAGATGCCGAGCGATTCGCTGGTGCTGAGAATGCTGTCGTCGCTGGGTCGAATCGACCAGAGTAAGATTCGAACAGGCCAGCTGGAAGACGATGACTGGCCCAGGTTGACATCAGCTGTCACGCTGCTGAACGACAAACCACTTTTCATTGACGATACCCCGGCGCTCACTCCCAACGAGATTCGATCACGTGCGAGGAGAGTGGTTCGGGAGCATGGTAACCTCGGCATGATCGTCATCGACTATCTGCAGCTGATGCGGGTCTCTGGCACCATTGAAAACCGTGCCGGTGAAATCTCAGAAATATCTCGTTCTCTTAAAGGGATTGCCAAAGAATTTGATTGTCCCGTGATTGCAGGCTCTCAGCTTAACCGTTCACTGGAACAGCGGCCTGACAAACGTCCGATCATGTCTGATCTTCGTGAATCGGGTGCTATTGAACAGGATGCTGACGTGATCATGGCGGTTTATCGTGATGAGGTGTATCACGAAGATGCCGAGAAAGGCATTGCTGAAATTATCATCCTGAAACAAAGAAATGGTCCTATTGGTAAGAAGAAACTGGCATTTGTCGGTCAGTACACCAAGTTTGAGGACCTGGCCGTCGGCTACGACGACTATTACTAGATGAGTAGTCGACAGGCGACGGCGTTCATTGATCTTGACGCCATCTCTTCCAATTTTGATCAAGTGCGAACGCTCGCGCCTCAGAGCAATGTTATGGCCATTATCAAGGCAGATGCCTATGGCCATGGTGCAACGCGTGTCGCACGGGCACTTCCCAAGGCGGATTCGTTTGGCGTCGCCCGGGTCAGCGAAGCGGTCAAATTGCGTGAAGCGGGTATTGGTCAACCGATCTGTCTGCTTGAAGGCGTGAATGATCGTGAGGAGCTTAACCTGGCCAGTGTTTTCGAACTCCAGGTGGTTATCCACGACCGTTACCAGTTGGAATTACTGCAGCAGGCTGGTGCCCGTCGCAAGATCTGGTTGAAAGTAGATACTGGTATGGGGCGCCTGGGTTTTGATCCAGAGGAAGTGCCGGATGTCCTGGCGGTACTGGGTAGTCAGACGCTTCTGGGAATGATGACGCATCTGTCCGATGCGGCGGACACTGGCTCACCTAAAACTCAGCGACAGCTTAACCGTATGCAGGTAGTATGCGACGCCCTCGATCATCCGGATGCCAGGACAATCAATATTGCCAATTCCGCCGGAATCCTTGGCCATCCAGAAAGTGTTTCCGACTGGGTGCGGCCCGGGTTGATGCTCTATGGAGCATCGCCGTTTGATGATCTTGCCCCAAGGGACGATCTGCATCCTGCCATGACTTTTAGTGCGCCGGTGATTGCCGTGCATAAGGTTAAGGCCGGAGAGTCTGTCGGATATGGCAGTATTTTCACGGCGGAAGCGGACACCAGGGTTGCTGTCGTTGCAGCCGGTTATGCGGATGGCTATCCCCGCGAGATCCAGCAGGGCGCTCCGGTTCTGGTTCACGGAGAAAGACGTAGACTGGTTGGCCGCGTCTCCATGGACATGATTTGTATTGAGCTTGAACCTCACGATGTGGTCCGACCCTCAGATCGCGCAATACTCTGGGGGGAGGGACTTGCTGTGGAAGAGATTGCGAGATTATGCGGAACCATACCCTATACACTGATGACCGGTGTCTCGGCACGGGTCTATCGTCACTATAGATCTGCTGAGAGCAGATCTGCCAGCTAAAAACCCAGGTAGCAAGATGGCTAAATCAAAGACGGTGTATGTCTGCAACGACTGTGGCTCGGAGTACGCCAAGTGGCAGGGGCAGTGCAATGATTGTCAGGCCTGGAACACACTCAGCAGCCTTTCGGTGGATGGCGGTTCGCCGCAAAGAGCGGGTTACTCAGGACAACTGGAACCTCCCAGGAAGCTCAGTGAGGTTTCGGCTGAAGAACTGCCCAGAGTAGGGACCGGGATCGGAGAACTGGATCGTGTCCTGGGCGGTGGTCTCGTTCAAGGATCCGTCGTTCTTATCAGCGGTAATCCGGGTGCGGGGAAGAGCACTCTATTAATCCAGGTGATGTGCCGGCTGGCAGCGCAACACAAAGCGCTATACGTTACGGGTGAGGAAAGCCTTTCTCAGGTTGCTATGCGGGCCCGTCGGCTGGACCTGCCAATGGATGACCTCCAGATCATGTCAGAGACAAGCTGCGAGCGCCTCATCGCCCAGTGGAATGAGATAAAGCCTGCACTGGTTGTGGTGGATTCCATTCAGGTCATGCACACCTCGCTCAATGAGTCGTCGCCAGGTGGAGTAGCTCAAGTCAGAGAGTCAGCCGCTCAGCTAATTCGTCAGGCCAAAACCACGGGTACCGTGTTGTTTCTGGTTGGTCACGTCACCAAGGAAGGTTCTCTCGCTGGCCCGAGAATCCTGGAGCACATGATCGATACTTTCATCATGCTCGATGGTGATGGAGATTCCCGTTTCCGAACCCTGCGCAGTGCCAAGAACCGATTTGGCGCGGTTAACGAGCTTGGCGTTTTTGCCATGACGGATAAAGGTATGCAGGAAGTCAGTAACCCGTCGGCGATATTCCTGTCGAAATCCGTGGAACCAACTTCCGGCAGCATTGTGATGGTGGTGTGGGAGGGTACCCGACCACTTCTGCTAGAGGCCCAGGCGCTGGTGGATTCAAGTGCGCTCGGTAATCCAAGGCGTGTTGCCGTAGGATTTGAGCATAATCGGCTTTCCATGTTGCTTGCCATATTGCACCGTCATGGCGGTATGCAGGTTGGTGATCAGGATGTTTTTGTGAACGCTGTCGGTGGTATTCGTGTCGAAGAAACCAGCAGCGATCTTGCGCTGATACTTGCCGTGGTTTCCTCGTTTCGTGATCGACCGCTCCCACCGGATCTTGTGTGTTTTGGTGAGGTGGGATTATCCGGTGAAATACGACCGGTACCCAACGGCCAGGAACGCCTGCGTGAAGCCGCAAAACATGGCTTTAAACATGCGATCGTTCCCGAAGGAAACAAACCGAAACAGGCGATAGACGGCTTGCGTGTTACCGCTGTGAAAAAGCTCAGCGAAGCACTGGCCGCCATGAACAACGTCTGATATCGCTATCCCAGTTTCTTGTACTTGACCCGTGTGGGCACGATCTCCTTTGTGCCCAGTCGCTTCATACGGTCTTCTTCGTATTCTGAGAAGTTTCCAGGGAAGAACTCGACATGGCTGTCTCCCTCGAAGGCAAGAATGTGAGTAGCCAGGCGATCCAGGAACCATCGGTCGTGAGAGATGATCATCATGCTGCCGGGAAACGTTTCGATAGCGCCTTCCAGTGCCCTCAGGGTTTCAACATCCAGGTCGTTCGTTGGCTCGTCCAGTAACAGGAAGTTTGCGCCTTTCTTCAGAAGCTTGGCGAGGTGTACGCGGTTTCGTTCTCCACCTGACAGATCCTTTACGAACTTCTGCTGATCTGCGCCTTTGAAATTGAAACGACTGACATAGCCTCGTGACTGCGTCTCGTACTTGCCGATCTGAATGATCTCATTGCCCTCTGAAATCTCCTCCCAGACAGTCTTGTCACCTTCCAGGGCGTCTCGTGACTGATCGACGTAACCCAGAGTGACCGTTTCTCCCAGGCGAATCGTACCGGCATCCGGTTCCTCGGCGCCGGCGATCATTCGGAACAAGGTCGATTTGCCGGCACCGTTGCCGCCGATGATGCCGATGATTGCGCCCTTGGGTACCGAAAAACTCAGATCGTCTATTAGAACGGTATCGCCGAACTTCTTGGTAACGCCCTCCACCTCGAGCACAGTCTCGCCAAGACGCGGGCCAGGTGGAATATAGAGCTCCTGGGTTTCGTTACGGGTCTGGAATTCCTGCGAATTCAACTCGTCGAAACGTGAAAGTCTTGCCTTGTTCTTCGCCTGACGGGCCTTGGGCTGCGTTCTTACCCACTCCAGTTCTGCCTTGATAGATTTCTGACGGGCGGCCTCACGGCTCTCTTCCACCTGCAGGCGTTTTTCCTTTGCATCCAGCCAGTCACTGTAGTTGCCCTCATAGGGGATACCGTAACCTCGGTCCAGTTCCAGGATCCAGCCTGCAGCGTTGTCCAGAAAATAGCGGTCGTGGGTAATCGCAACGACGGTGCCGGGGAATTCTTTCAGAAAGCGCTCCAGCCAGGCGATACTCTCTGCATCAAGGTGGTTGGTGGGTTCGTCCAGTAGCAACATGTCGGGGTTGGACATGAGGAGTCGGCATAAGGCAACCCGGCGCTTTTCACCACCAGAGAGATGCTCTACCTGGGCGTCCCAGGGCGGTAGCCGCAGGGCATCACTGGCGATTTCCATTTTTCGATCAAGATCCCAACCGTCCAAGGCATCGATCTTGAGTTGCAGTTCTCCCTGACGATCAAGAAGCTCAGTCATTTCATCGTCGGACATGGGTTCGGCAAACTTGTCGCTGATGGCGTTAAATTCTTTCAACAGGTCGCTGATTTCTCCCAGACCGTCTTCGATGTTGCCGCGAACATCTTTGGCGGGGTCCAGTTCGGGTTCCTGGGGAAGATAGCCAACTTTCAGCTCAGGTTGGGGCCTTGCCTCTCCTAGAAACTCTGTATCGACACCTGCCATGATTCGAAGCAGGGTCGACTTTCCCGCACCGTTCAGACCCAACACGCCGATTTTGGCGCCTGGAAAGAACGACAGAGAGATGTCTTTGAGTATGGTTCGATTGGGTGGAACGACCTTCCCAACCTGAGACATGGTGTAAACGTACTGTGCCATAGGAAATCAGTTAAAAAAATTGAGCCGCCTATTCTAAAACCTGAGTACCTCAAATGCAGTAAAATAGGGCTTTGTTTTTCAGGATGTGTCCGTGTACTGCCCATTTTGTGCAGATAGTGAAACCAAGGTCATCGACTCCCGGCTTGTAGGAGAAGGTAATCAGGTGCGTCGCAGGCGTGAGTGTCAGAGTTGTGGTGAACGATTTACCACCTTTGAAACCGCAGAGCTCGTGTTGCCTCGTGTCATTAAGAACAATGGGTCCCGGCAACCTTTTGATGAAGAAAAGCTGCGCAGCGGGCTGCTTCGAGCGCTGGAAAAAAGACCAGTGGATCTTGAGAACATCGAGGCGACCGTCGACCGCATCAAACATCGCCTGCGAGCGACTGGAGAAAGAGAGGTGAACACCCGGGAGGTCGGTGAACTGGTGATGGATGAACTGCGGGAACTCGATGACGTTGCCTATGTGCGCTTTGCATCCGTTTACAGGAGCTTCCAGGATGTGAATGAATTTCAGCGAGAAATTGAGGCCATGGATAAACACCGTGCAGAGAAGGATGGTTGACGCTCTTGAAGCAAACTTCTGATCAGACCCACTCCGATCATATGTACTCCGATCATAAGTACATGGCACGTGCACTTCGGCTTGCGGAAAAGGCCCGCTATCTGTCGCATCCGAATCCGGCCGTTGGCTGTGTCCTGGTCAGAGATGATTCGGTGATTGCGGAAGGCCACACGCTGATCGCCGGACAGGGTCATGCTGAAGCGAATGCACTTGCCGCTGCAGGAACGTCGGCTGCTGGTGCGACAGCCTACGTCACACTTGAACCCTGCAGTTTTCATGGCCGAACGCCATCCTGTGCCCATGCTCTCGTAGAGGCAAATATCAGGCGGGTTGTTGTGGCGATGCTCGACCCCGATAAACGCAATGCGGGCGCAGGTATTGCGGTGCTAAAAGACGCAGGCATCGAGACGATAACCGGTGTGCTGGAGGACAGCGCCCGGGCTTTGATTCAGGGGCACGTTAAACGACACACCCAGGGGCGACCCCTGGTTCGCCTGAAACTGGCAATGACGCTGGATGGTAAAACCGC
The DNA here is from genome assembly GCA_965662805.1 of Candidatus Azotimanducaceae bacterium. GTDB lineage: Bacteria > Pseudomonadota > Gammaproteobacteria > Pseudomonadales > Azotimanducaceae > UBA9659. Next base: position 11,996 of record CBFIJB010000027.1, read on the forward strand.
ACTGGCTAGTGGCGAGTCAAAGTGGATTACCTCACCTGCGGCCAGAGCAGATGTGCAGAGATACAGGGCGATGAGTTCAGCGATTGTCACTGGCGTACAAACCGTGATCGATGATGACCCGAGGCTCGATGTGCGAGCCGAAGATCTGGATATTCCTCTTGCAGTGGTTGCCGCCGGGGTAGAGCGACCGGTCTATATTCTTGATTCGCAAGGTAGAGTGCCAGAGGCGTCACTGTTGCTGGCAAAGGCATCTACGGTGAAAGTTTCCGGTGAACATGTTGATGCTGATCTGAATCTCCCGTTGGTGGATGAGGGGATTGATCTTGGCGCCTTGCTGGATGAACTTGCGGCCCGCGAACACAGTGAGGTGCTGTTTGAATGTGGTGCGACGCTGGCAGGTTCGCTGGTTGCCCAGCAATTGGTGGATGAACTGATTCTTTACGTGGCGCCCAAGTTCATGGGTGCCGATGCTCGCTCGCTACTCAATCTGCCAGAAGTTGGTAGAATGTGCGACCTCGCCCAGCTGGTGATCAATGATGTCAGACAGATTGGTCCTGATATCCGGATAACAGCAACGATGGCGCCGCGTTGAGCAGGTCTGAAGGGCAAATACAGAGAGATAGCAGGTAGACAGATGATCAAAGTAATCGAAGGCGACTTTTCTTCCACGACGGCCAAGTTCACACTGGTGGCGGGTCGCTTTAACAGCACTATTGTTGACGGCCTGATTGACGGCGCTGTGGATACACTGCGACGTCACGGTGTTCCAGAAGCCAATATCATGCTGGTTAAAGTGCCGGGTGCCTATGAGCTGCCTCTGGCAGCAAAACGCGTTGCCGCTCGCGGTGAGTGCGATGCCATCATCGCCCTGGGTGCTGTCATTCGTGGCGGTACACCGCATTTTGATTTTGTTGCTGGCGAATGTTCCAGTGGTCTTGCAAGAGTGGGGCTGGATCACGATCTACCCGTTGTATTCGGTGTGCTGACCACCGACACCATTGAACAGGCTGTTGAGCGGTCCGGCACCAAAGCTGGTAACAAAGGTGTGGATGCTGCAATGACTGCCCTGGAAATGGTCAGTCTACTCAGATCTATTGGATGAACCCATCAGCTGCTGCAAGAAGCAGAACCAGACAGTTTCTCGTTCAGGCGCTCTACCAGGCGCAACTTACTGAAGTACGATACTCTGACGTCCTTACGCCGTTTATGAATGATCACAACATGAAGCGGGCGGATCTGGAGTACTTCGGCGAAGTGCTTAAGGGCATCAATGCAGATGAACAGGAATTGATGTCCCTGATAGAGAGCAAGTCAGACCGGAAGTTTGAAGAGCTCGATCCAATAGAGAAAGGCATTCTGCTCATGAGTACATTCGAACTCCGGTCGCGCATTGATGTGCCTTATCGGGTGGTCATCAACGAAGCCGTTGAACTCGCCAAGTCGTTTGGTGGCACAGACAGCTATCGTTACGTGAATACGATTCTTGATGGTTTGTCTCGTGAACTGAGAAAACTCGAGCAAAATGACAACCAATGAATTCGACATCATCGACAGGTACTTCAAGCGGTTACAGTCGGACAGTGATTCGGTCGTAATTGGTCCCGGCGACGACTGCGCAGTGCTTTCTGTGCCTGCCGGCGAAGAGCTCTGTGTCTCTACAGATACTCTGATTGAAGGTGTACATTTCCCCGTAAACTCTGCCCCCGAAGTTGTCATAGACCGAACGATGGCTGCCAACCTGAGTGATCTTGCTGCCATGGGTGCGGCGCCTTTTTCCTTTGTCCTGGCTATCACAATGCCATCGGCTGATGAACTCTGGCTGGAAGGATGCTCTGCAGCATTGGCAGAAAATATCCGGAAGTACGGTATTCCTCTTGTCGGTGGAAACCTGTCAAAAGGTTCTCTGTCCCTGACGGTTACCGTGATGGGAACCGTACCCGATGGTCAGGCTGTAACCAGAAGTGGTGCCTCTGCTGGTGATGAAGTCTATGTGACCGGTAGTCTGGGTGATGCGGCTATGGGGCTTGAGTTGCTGAGATCCGGAAAAGAGGGTTTCCTGGTACAGAGGTATTGCTCGCCAACACCTCGTCTGGAAGCCGGTATGGCACTGCGCGGTATAGCTTCGTCAATGATTGATATCTCTGACGGATTGCTGGCCGAGATTGGTCATATTTGTGAGTATCACAGTCTTGGTGCAGAGATCATTGTCGATACGCTTCCTATCTCTGATGATCTATTGAGCGCAGCAGGTGAGGAAAGTGCGACGCGGTTGGCGCTTCATGCGGGAGATGATTATGAACTCTGTTTTACTGCACCTGCTGACAAGTGTGATGAGATAAACGCAGTGTCCGATCTACTGGATCTGCCAATAACCCGGATCGGTGTCATTACTGACGTGTCTGGCATCCGAGCGAGAAGGGCCGATGGATCACCGGTGCCTTACTTTGTTTCCGGTTACGAGCATTTTTAGTGCATGGGTGAAGAATGACTCCCAGGAAAAAAGTATTCACCCGACCCGACTACTTTCTTGCCTTCGGCCTTGGAAGTGGCCTTTCGCCGAAAGCGCCCGGCACGCTAGGCTCTCTTGTGGGGTTGTTGCTGTTTATACCCATTCTTTTTCTTCCGCTGATTGTACAGTTTGCTGTTGTGATCGTCGGTTTTGTCTTTGGTTGCTGGATCTGTGATCGTGTTGCGGCAGATATGTCCGTTAAGGACCCCGGTGGCATTGTCTGGGACGAGTTTGTCGGTATGTGGATTGTCATGCTCTGGCTGCCTGGCTGGTACTGGCTCCCTGTGGCATTCGCACTCTTTCGTGTTTTCGATATTCTGAAACCCTGGCCGGTCAGTCTGGCGGACAGATCGATTACGGGTGGGCTGGGTATCATGGTCGATGATGTGCTCGCCGGTCTTTATGCACTGGGCGTATTGCAGGCAATGGCGTGGATGGTAAACAGCGGTATAGTGGCGTTATGAAAATCACCGGACTATGTCTGATACTGCAGGCGGCTTTCTTCTCACAGCTGGCGTATTCAAAGGACATTGAGGTTAAGGGACTGTTCGGCGGCGCGGCACTTCTCGTTATTGACGGTCGTGAGCAGCTGGTCAAAACCGGCCAGACGACTGAAGAGGGTGTCCAGCTGATAGAAGCAGATGCGCGAAAGGCTGTCTTAGACGTCGGGGGTGAGCCGAGGACTGTTTATCTCAGTGAGCGGATTGATTCCAGCTTCAGTCAGCCCCGGAGCGTTCAGGTGCACATTAACATGACCCCTGACAGGCAATACCTTACCGCAGGCGCGATCAACGGTAGACCGATTCGCTTTCTCGTTGATACTGGTGCCAATGTTATTGCCTTGAATTCAGACATGGCACGATCACTTGGAATTGAGCATATAGAGAGCAAAAGCACGAAAGTGGCGACAGCAAGTGATGTGCGCGAGGCGCGATCAGTGGTTCTGCATCAGGTGCAGGTCGGTGAGATTGTCGTTAACAACGTGCGTGCGGTGGTTATAGATGGGCCTCAACCCTCTACAGCACTGCTGGGAATGTCCTTTCTTCAGTACGTTGATATCGCTGAAAACGACGGATTGATGGTGCTCAGCAGCACGCTTTGATGGCTTGCTATTAGGGGGGCCGGTGCTACACTAGCGGCCCGCTTTTGGTGCTCATTTATTGGTAAGGGAGGGAACTTGCCAGCAACGTTCGTCGCATCCTGCAGACTACCTACACAGTTTGGGGAGTTCACCATGCATGGCTTCGTGGATTCAGAAACCGGCCAGGAGCACGTGGCGCTGGTTTATGGTGACGTGGGCAGCCAGGATGCTGTGCTCTGTCGTGTTCACTCAGAGTGTCTGACAGGAGATTGTCTTTTCAGCATGCGTTGTGACTGCGGTTCGCAGCTGAAGCATGCGATGACGAGTATTTCTGAAAATGGCAGCGGAATGATTCTCTACCTCCGCCAGGAAGGTAGAGGCATTGGTCTGATTAACAAAATCAGGGCATATGAACTGCAGGACAAAGGTGCAGATACCGTTGAAGCGAATGAGCGTTTAGGATTTGACGCCGACCTTCGCGATTACACCATCACTAAATCCATGTTTCTTCACTTTCAGGTCAAGAAGCTTAGACTCATGACCAACAACCCGGTCAAGGTGCAAGCCCTTTCCAAGCTTGGTCTGGATATCATCGAGCGTCTTCCTATCGAGACGGGTCAGAATGATCACAATGCCAGATATCTAGCCACTAAAGCGGGAAAACTGGGTCACCTCTTTGGTGAGAGAGACAGCTAGTTCATTCACGCAATCGCGCGAGAATAGCGTTTGCAATTTCACGTTCCGAGATACCTGCATCTTCACGCATCCTGTGTGGTTCATCAGGTCCAATAAACCGGTCAGGTATCCCCAGCGAAAGAAGTGGGGTTTCAATGCCCGCGTGACTGAGGAATTCACTCACAGCTGACCCGGCACCCCCGGCGATAGCATTCTCCTCAACCGTTACCAGCAGATCATGTCGTGCAGCCAGGTCAGTAACGAGCTTGCGGTCCAGGGGCTTAACGAAGCGCATATCTGCGACGGTGTACCCGTTTTCTTCGGCGACTTGAAGCGCAGCGGCTCTCGGCGCGCCAAAGGAAAGAATCGCCACATGTTTGCCTTCCAGGCAGACGATACCTTTACCGGCTTCGATGATCGGCTCTGCCGCTCCTGTATTTACGCTGCCCCTGGGGTAGCGAACCATGACCGGACCATCAGCCTCATAGCCAAAATCGAGCATCGCTTTCATGCTCCAGTCTGTCGCTGGCGCCATGATCATCATGCCTGGAATCGCACGAACAAATGACAGATCAAATACACCGGAGTGTGTCGGACCGTCTTCCAGAAGTGAGGCCCGGTCCACGGCGAACAGTACATCCAGATTCTGTATGGCAACATCATGTACAAGCTGGTCGAAAGCTCGCTGCAGGAAAGTGGAATAGATAGCGACAACGGGTTTTGCACCGCCAGCCGCAAGACCTGCTGCGAAAGCCACTGCATGCTGTTCGGCGATCGCGACATCGTGAAATCGTTCAGGGAAAGTTTCGGAAAACTCAGCCAGTCCGGATCCCTCTTTCATGGCAGGTGTAATAGCAACCAGTCTTTTGTCGTTTCTGGCGCGGTTGGTTGCCCATTCACCGAATACTGCTGCGTAAGAAGGGGGTGTGTTCTGCACGGCATCAATAGCCGGTTTCTCAAGCTTGGTCAGAGAGTGGGAGTCTACGGGCGAGGCTTCAGCCGGACCGTATCCTTTGCCTTTGCGGGTTTGTACATGTAACAGCCGCGGTCCGCTCGCATCTTTCAGATCGCTCAATGTCTTGATGAGCGTATCCAGATCATGCCCATCGACTGGCCCCGAGTATCGAATACCCAGGTCTTCAAAGATACTGCCAGGAACAGATACCTCACGTGCAAAGTAGTTTGCGAGACCGCCGACGTTCCTGGATATGGACATAGCGTTGTCATTCAAAATGATCAGTATGTCTGCTTCACAGGCAGAGACATGGTTAAGCGCCTCGAATGCCATCCCTGCTGTCATGGCACCGTCGCCGATGACAACAACAGCCTGACTGGTGTCATCGGCGGCTTTCGCCAGCTGCAAACCTAACGCTGCGCTGATCGACGTGGAAGAGTGTCCGGTTCCAAACACATCGAATTCACTCTCCGCCCTGCTTGGGAAAGGGGCGGGTCCATCGGGTCGTCGCAGTTGTGACATGATTTCCCGTCGGCCGGTGAGGATCTTGTGGGGATATGTCTGGTGTCCGACATCCCAGATAAGCTGATCGACTGGCGTCTGGAATACCCGGTGAAGCGCAATGGTGAGTTCAACGACACCCAGTCCCGCGCCGAAGTGGCCACCAGTCTTTCCAACAGTGTAAAGCAGAAAGTGCCTCAGCTCATGGGCGAGCTGTGGGAGTTGTTCCGAGGCCAGTTTCCGCAGGTCTGCCGGTTGCTGAATCTTATCGAGGAGCGGTGTTTCCGGTCTTGAGGTAGGAATTTCCTCAAATACGCTTGGTGTTTTACTCATCCAGGTCGTCGAAATCGACTTCTGCCAGTTCGCCGCTCTGTTCGATCAGCAACTTAACTTTCTGTTCTGCCTTGGCGAGCGCCTGCTGGCATTCCCGCGTCAGCTTGATGCCTTCCTCAAAGTTCTTGAGAGAGTCCTCGAGGCTGAGATCGCCTTCCTCCATGCGTTCAACCAGTTTTTCCAGTTTCTCAAGGGACTGTTCAAACGGATAGCTTTTCTTGGCGGCCATAGCTTTGTCGTGGTTGTCTGGATAGGGAATCGGCAACGATACGACTGACCTTCTCAGAGGTCAATGAAAGACGAGCTAGGTGTCATTCCCGTTTCGCGTTATTCTTGCAACTTCGACTGACCAAACTGGAGAGAGCGGAGAGAAGTCATGAAACAACTGATAGGTATGCTGGTGGTATTTTTCCTTCCCCTGGGGGCCATGGCAGATGGCAAAGTAGAGGTGGAGTACCGTCAGGCAGTCATGAAGTCCATCGGTGGACACATGGTCTCCATGGGAACCATTCTGAAGAATCAGGTTCACATGGAAGATCTGGCATTGCATGCAAGTGGCCTTGCGGCTCTGGCAGAGATCGCACCGGAAATATTTCCTGAAGGCAGCAACACTGACAAAAGCAAGTCGCTGGACACGGTCTGGAGTGACCCGGAAGGCTTTGATGCGGCCATGGTGAAATTCATGGATGCGGCTGATGATATGGCTGATGCGGCAAGGACCGGCGAGATGTCCCTGATCGGGCCGGCAATTCAGGCTCTGGGCGGTTCCTGCAAAGGGTGTCACGACGACTATAAGGCCGAGTAGGTCTACACCTCGTTGATGAGGTAGTACACGAAACCGGCGCAGACAGACATCACGATCAGAGCGATGGTGATCTCAACAAGCGGACGCGCATCATCGGGGTCACCGGTGATGCCCCTCCGTCGGCCGGTAAGCATAGGGACCAGCAGCGACTCCCGGCGCACAAACTGATAGAACAGGACTGCTGCCAGATGCAGGCCGATCAGTGCGTAAAGGACTCTGGAAGCGTAATAATGCACGGTTGTCAGGTCGTCACTGACGTCATCCTCCACCAGATGTGTGAGAGGTCCTTTCAGAAAAATGTCGTCATTGGCGAACAGACCTGTCCCTACCTGTACTAATAGTGTCATTAGAATAGCGATGATGCTCAATGCGCCGAGCGGGTTGTGCCCGGGAGCACTCTCACTGATCTGACCGCGACCGAACAAAGCCTGAGTGTAAGCAATAACAGCCGTTGGTCTGACGAAGTCAGAGAATCGGGCATGGCGGGTGCCGATGAAACCCCAGGTGATCCTGAACAGCACCAGCGTGAGTATCGCGTAGCCGGAGAGCATGTGGTAGTCCATTTCCTTGAAGCCACCGTTTTCACCGGTGTAGATGGATACGGCGATCAATACCACCAGCGACCAGTGAAACAACCTCAGTGGCAAATCCCAGACACGGTAGCTTTTCGCTGCCTCTCTCATGTCAGTTTCTCCGGTTCAATCTGGTATGAAAGTTCGTACTGTCCTGGCCCCACGCGGTACTCAGGCAAAGTATCGGGTCCACAGCTTGCACCACCCAGACCTCTTTGCCGGACGTCCAGAGACAACCACGAACTGGGGTGTGGAGACAACTCGTAGGTGTGGAAAGCCGGCGTCAGTACCTCGTGTGGGTAGTGTGATGCGGATGCTTGTAACGGATTACTGGAACGCATGGTCACAGATAACTGGTTATCACGCAGCTGCAGCCAGCTGACATCGGTCAGGTTGCCATGTTCCTGAGGCAGCACATAGGGCACATACTGTTCAGTAACAGTGGACTCATGCACAGCACGGATGGCAGATGTTCTTCGGTCCTGGTACGTTTCATGGGGTCCGTTACCCAGCCAGCGCATCTTTTCCATCTGGCCTTTGAACTGCCAGCGAACACCGATTCTTGGCAGGTCTTTGAAGACCTTTGGAATCTGAAACTTGTGCCTGACACTGATGCCCGTTTCTGCAATTTTGTATTCTGTTTTTACCGTTATTTTCCCGCCGTCACAGACACCGATTGAATCCTGTGAAATCAGAGTGCCCTGAGTAGACTCGCTAACCTTCAGGTGATGTTGCCAGCTGATCCTGTCCAGACCCAGCTGCAACCAGGCTGCCCAGGGCTTTGAGTCCTGGTTGGGTTGCCCCTTGATTCCATCATTGTCAGTCGGTGCACGCCAGAGGTTTATCTGCAGTGGTCCGTCCAGAAGTTCACATTGTCCAAGTTGCCAGGAGGTCAGTCCGTCGCGATCGAATTTGAGCGTCTGGCTTTCAGTTTTGATAACTATCCCGTTCCTGTTTTGACTCACGCTGGTCTGTGAAACAGGTTCCAGTGTCTGAATCTTCACGGGAGGGCTGAGTGGTATCTGTGATCTTGCAATACAGTGGCCATTGTCCGCCCAGCTGCAATCCGCCCCAAGTTGAAATTCGAACACGACACTGAACTCAGATTTTAAATCCAGGTCGCCCGGGTTAATCTCAAAATCCTCATAATATTGTGCCGGTGTCCGAAAAGTAGGCAGCGAAGATTGATGCACCTCGATGCCGTTCTTGAGAAGCCGCCAGATGCCGCGGTACCTGGAAAGATCGATAAAGTCATGTTTGTTGAGAATGCGAAAGCGAAATCCCTTCTTGCCGACACGACTGACGGTAACGGGTTGTATGACTGACTTGTATTCGATCAAAGATGTGTGTGGGGTGCCGTCGGGCCAGCAGAGACCATCGCAGACGAAATTGAGATCGTGCCGCCATTCGCCGAAGTCGCCACCGTAAGCCCAGTAGTCAATGCCATTGGCGGATGCACGGATACCATGGTCCTTCCATTCCCAGATAAACCCCCCCTGCAGACCATGCCAGGTTTCGATGGCATCCCAGTATTCCTGGAGGTTGCCGCAACTGTTACCCATCGCATGAGCGAACTCACACATGATCAGTGGCCTGGTGTCTTCGCTTTCCCTGGCATGGCGAATAATGTCGCTGACAGCCGGATACATCGGGCAGACAACATCCGTGCCATGGGTGTTTTCGTTCCACATATCGCGAACGTTCTGCTCGCAGATGGCGGGTTCGTTGTGGATGGGGCGAGAAGGATCATACTCTCGAATCCATCCGATCATGGACATGTGGTTAGGTCCGAAGCCGGTTTCGTTGCCAACGCTCCACATGATGATGCAGGCGTGATTCTTGTCTCGTTCAACCATACGCACGCCGCGTGCAAGGAACTGGCCCGACCACCAGGGATCGTTCCCCAGTTGCGCGTAATGGTGGTGCGCCTCAACATTGGCCTCATCAACCACGTAAAGACCCAGTTCATCGCAGAGATCGTAAAAGCATGACTCATTGGGATAGTGGCTTGTGCGCACGGCGTTGATGTTGTGCTGTTTCATGGTGACAAGGTCACGACGCATGTCTGCTTCGCTCAACACCTTGCCTGTAATGTCTGAATGATCATGACGGTTCACACCGCGTATCAGTACGGGCACACCGTTGACCAGAAGCTGCCGATCCTCGATACGAATACTGCGAAAGCCAATTCTGAGGCTGACCGTCTCGATAATGCTGCCACTATCATCCTCGAGCTCGACCTGCACGGTATAAAGGTTAGGTTGTTCGGCATTCCAGGGCAGTACTTTCCGGGTCGGTGCTTCAAGGTTGATCACCGCGCCTTTGCCAACCACGGCATGAAAACTGGATTTCTCGACTCTCCCGGTCAGTGGTTTGCCATACAGCGATCTTCCCTTGCTGTTCAGGACAGTCACGTTGACCTGGTGATTGAGACTGCTTCTGTTCTGGTCGCCAAGACGTATCGTCAGCGCAAGTGAACCCCTGCCGGTGTTTTCGTTGTAGTCAGGGCGTGCGAACACATCGCGAATGTGCACTTCGGGCGTTCGGTAAAGTACAACGTCCCGATGGATGCCTGCATGCCACCACTGATCCTGATCCTCGATATAGCTGCTGTCGCAGTAGCGTAGAACCATGATTGCAATGTCATTGCGGCCAGGTCGGAGGTGTTCACTCAGATCGAAGGATGACGGCAGGCGGGAGTCTTTGGTGAATCCAACCTCATGTCCATTGCAGAACAGATAGCAGGCACTCTCCACGCCGTTCAGCTGAAGAATCCATCGACCGTTTTCAGCGGTCTCGTCCAGTTCAATGGTTCGTCGGTACAGGCCGGCTGGGTTTTCTGGAATAGCAGGTGGTTCACCACGAAACGGCATCAGGACATTAGTGTAGACAGGCTGATCTTCCGGGACCTGTGGGTCCATGGTCCAGAGACCGGGCACCTGGGTTACCTGCCAGTCTGAGCAGTCTTCCTGTATCCAGTCCGTGTCTTCAGGTGGCTTATCCAAACGTTTGAAGTACCACATACCCGCCAGGGAGAACGATTGTCCATTGCGCGCGAGGCTGCTGTGAGCAGGCAGGCGGCCGTAGCCGATGACCTCAGGGTTTTCCCAGTGTTTGTGCATGAGAGCAGTATGCCTCTGGCCCATTTTCTAGTCGAGGTGCCGCATGCAGGAATTGTTGAGTCATGCTCTTGAAGATATAGAACCGTCAGGCCAGCAGTCTGAAAGGCTCAGTCTTGACTGATTGACTAGAGGCTGACGTCCACTACCTGGATGTTAAGCCGCTCAACCATGTCGTTGTCGGCGATTTTCCAACCGGTGTTCAGGCGAATACCCTGACCTGGACCTATGGCCGAAAAACCTGCCTGTCCCTCGCGTGGATTGCCATTGATCATTGCGGAGACATAGACGGTACCTGACCGGATCGGGATGCTTGTCCTGTTGATGATTGCTGTATGGACATACCCGTTATGGCGTTCTGCATTGACGTCGAAGTAACGTGCCGGATTATCGGTAATGTCGAGCCTGACAAATTTTTCGGTTGCACTCTGACCCAGGTCGCCGCCGGATTTCGCAACCTGTTCAAAATATTGCTTGGCTTCCATTCTGTTTCCGGCCGCCAGCGAAATATTTCCGAGCTCATTGGTGGCAATGGCCGTTGGTAGCAACTGATTGCTTCGGGCCAGGTCCTGCTTTGCCTTTTCACCGTTTCCCAGCCTGGCGTGAGTCATGCCGCGACCCAGAAAGAACTCGTAGTAGTCCGGGTCCAGGCTGATTGCTTTACTGTACTGAGAAATGGCGTCCTGATATTGCTCTTCGTTATACAGCAGGTTGCCTTTAAAGCCATAAAACCTTGGTTCTTCTGGCTCAATAGACAGCGCGCGTTCTATTCGATTTCGTGCGGCTGAGATTTCCTTTTTCTTCGCCAGCAGCAGTGCCTGATCGAACGCAGCGTAAGCATCGGACTTACTCTTCAGGTAGGCAATCTTCTTCTGATAGGCATCTCTGCCTTTTCTCCATGTCCTGTCCGGATCTGCGGTCAACTGCGCGGCTGTCTCACGATTCCTGTCTACCCGCTGCTGAGAAGGTGGATGACTGGCAAACAGTCCATCGAGCCAGGAAGAAGTGCGTCCCTCGCTGAGTTTGACGAATTTCTCTTGCAGCGTAACCGCGGCGGAGGGATCGTAACCCGCTCTGGTCATGTACTGCATGCCGTAGTAGTCGCTCTCAAGTTCGGCCCCACGACCATACTGTGTCGTGATCAGTTGTGACCCCAGTTGGGCCCCCTCCATGATGTAGTTGCCGTATTCATTGCCCGAGACACCCATGGCTGTCAGCACAACAGCGCCCTGCAGCAACAGCGATCGTTCCATGGCCTTTGCCCCGTGCCTTGCGGCGGCGTGCACGATCTCATGTCCCAGCACAGCGGCAAGTTCTGCTTCGTTCTCCAGTGTGACGAGCAGCCCACGATTAATCGCTATCTTGCCACCCGGCAGCGCCCAGGCGTTCGGCGTGGAACTGTTCAGCACCACAAACTCGTAGGGAAGTGGTGTATCGCTGACTGAGGCAAGCCGATCACCTACCGCCTGGACATAAGTCGTGAGCTCGGGATCGATTTTGTACAATCCTCCCTGAGACTGCTGCGCTGGCAGATACTGTTGCTCGCCGATGGCTATCTCCTCGCCCTGGCTGACCAGCGTGAGCTCACTGCGACCTGTCACCGGGTTGGTCGCGCAACCAGTGAGTATGAGCAGCAATAAAACAACAAATGGTGTGCAGAGACGTTTCATCATCCAGTAGACCGTCTTCTTGATACAATGTTCCCCATGAGCATTATCCACATAGATCGTATCAGGCAGTCGGTTATTGATCACTCTCCGCGGAAGGTTCCCGTCAGGGAAAAGACGCGCCAGGCAGCCGTGTCGGTTGTTTTACGGCCCTATGAAAGGAATGGCGAGAAAGACACGGAAGCACTGTTTATTCTGCGTGCCACGAAAGATGGCGATCCCTGGTCCGGTCATATGGCGTTTCCGGGTGGGCATCTAGAATCCCATGACGAATCCCTGCGTCATGCGGCAGAGCGCGAAACTCATGAGGAGATCGGGCTGGATCTGATTCAGCACGGCGAGTTTATTGGTCAGATAGATCCTGTTCAGGCCAACCCAAAAGGTCGGGATCTGGATATGGTGGTGACGCCGTTTGTCTATGAGCTGAAGCAGCACGATGTCAGGTTTGCGCCCAATTACGAAGTTGCTGATGTACTCTGGGGCTCGCTGCGTGACATGCATACCGGACATTCACATACCATGGGCGAGTTTATGATTGCCGGTGAACGAGTGAATTATCCGGGTTACGGCGTCGGAGATGAGATTGTCTGGGGACTCACCTACCGAATGCTGGATCTCTTTTTCGCGATGCTCGACCCTGACTGGGAGGAGCGTTAGTCCTTTCCGACGAAGTCGATTCTGAAGCTGTCTTCGGCTTCACGGATGTGACCAGCAAAACCTGGACCGAAATGAGCCGGCAGCATGAGCGCGTTTGTATCGTGGCATCGATTCAGGATCTGTCGACGAGTGGTTCGGGCCTGTTCAGGTAGCTCACAGTAAGCGCTGTTCCAATCAGGCATTACTACCTGAATTGGATGATGGCAGATATCACCAGTAAAAATTCCCAGGGAACCGGCGTCGGAAAGTTCGATGGCGATAGAGCCCGGCGTGTGTCCCGGCGCGGGGCAGATACGAAGTAAGTCGGCAATCAGTTCCGTTTCACCGTCAATCAGGTCCGCTAGATGCATGATGGGTGCGACACTGTCATCGAACGTCTGATGGTTGACCTGGGCGAATGTTTCCTCACTTTGCAAATCCCGCTCGTGCTTCCAGAAATCGTACTCGTCCTTCGAGAAGATGTACCTGGCATTGGGGAAAGTGGGTACCCACTGTCCACTCTCCAGGCGGGTATTCCAGCCGACGTGATCTACGTGCAGATGTGTACACATCACGTAATCGATATCTTCCGGCGTCACACCTGCTTTCTTCAGATTCAGCAGCCAGGGTGAGTTCATTTCATGCCAGTCCCGGTATGGCATGCGCGGCTTGTCATTTCCGATACAGGTGTCGATCAGTATCTTGTGGTGAGGTGTCTCAATGAGCCAGGAATGCATGCTCGCGATGAGGCGGTTGGTGTCTTCTTCAACATGGCCTGGATAGAGCCATTCCCTGTGTTGTTCAAAACAGGCAGGATCATAGTCGGGAAAGAATCTGGCGGGATCGAACATCGGACCGATCATCTCCTCGATCCGTGTAACGGTTAGTTTGCCAACCTGCCACTGCATGACAATGCACCTCCATCAGAATTACGGTATGTTGCCTTTCAGACATGCTTCGGTCAAAAACAAAAAATACAGGAACCAAACATGGCAAAGAAAAAAGTCGCGGTACAGCTTCCAGCCGTCGCCAAACAGATCCCTCTGGAAGAACGATACTCACTTGAACTCGAATCGCTGGATGATGTTGCTGAACTTTTTGAAGCGGATACGTCAAGTTCCGAGCGCTTTATTGAAGGTGTGAGGGATGCCGATGCCATTCTGACTTCATGGGGCGTTCGCATTGATCAGCAGATTATTGCGGGTCTTAAGAATTGCGCGGTCATTGGCGTTGGCAGCGTCGGTGTCGATATGGTGGATGTGGATGCAGCGACAGCAGCCGGAATCGTTGTGACCAATGTCCCGGATGTTTTCATCGAGGAAGTCGCCGATCACACCATGATGTTTCTTCTGGCCTGTCATCGGCGACAAAAACAGATGGATCTGTTGGTGCAAAACGGTAAGTGGTTCAAGGGTCGACCGATTCTGGAAAAGAATCCGCGGCTCTGGGGTCAGACTCTTGGGCTGATTTCGTTTGGTAATGTTGCTACTGCGGTAGCCAGACGGGCAAAGGCATTCGGATTACATGTCATTGCTTACGACCCATATGTGACCGAGCTCAAGATGACCGCAGAAGGCGTGCAGCCGGTATCTCTTCAGGAACTGCTCACGATGTCTGATTACATCTCTGTGCATCCCGGTCTGAACGAAACGTCGCGAGCCATGTTAAGCGACGATCAGTTTTCGATGATGAAAGACGGCGTTTACATTATTAACTGTGGTCGCGGTCCGACGATTGATCAGGCAGCACTGGTTCGAGCACTGGATTCCGGAAAAGTAGGGGCTGCGGGGCTGGATGTGCTCGAACAGGAACCCATTGACCCTGATGATCCTTTGCTTGGCAGAGACAATGTGATGCTTTCGCCTCATGCTGCATCCGCTACCGACAGGATGCGACCCGAAACCCGGCGTCGTGCAGCCAGAGAAGTCAGGCTGGTACTTGAAGGAAAATGGCCCATGAGCTGTGTAAATCCAACGGTGTTGCCTAATGTGAATCTTGAGCGATGGCAGCCATACCCCATGACCCGCGGACCCAATAGATAACTACCCACTCAACAACAGGAAATACTATGCTGGTTGCTAACGCTATTGCTGAGGTGCTGAAACGAGAGACCATCAAGTTCATCATCGGTTACCCTGTAAACCCCATTATCGAGGCTGCTGCAGAAGCGGATATTCGAACCATTATCGTTCGTCAGGAGCGAGTTGGTTTACACATGGCAGATGCCGTGAGTCGCCTGAGTTCCGGTGACGATATTGGCGTTTTCGTCATGCAGCATGGTCCTGGTGCTGAAAATGCGTTCGGTGGCGTTGCGCAGGCTTATAGTGAATCTGTGCCCATTCTGGTGATGCCAGCTGGTTATCAGCGTCGTCTGGCCAACTACTTTCCCAATTTCAATTCCACTCTGAACATGCAGCATATTACCAAGTGGGCGGAACCGATCACCATGGGTAAAGCTTTGCCTGAAGTTATGCGCAGGGCTTTCTCTCAATTACGTAATGGTCGTGGCGGTCCGGTGATGATTGAGGTCCCTCTGGATGTCTTTCGTGAAGAGGTGCCGGACGACTTTGTCTATGTGCCCAGCTCTAAATCCAGAACCATGCCTGACCCTGCGGACGTGGATACTGCAGCGGCGATACTGGCAGAGGCGGAACGGCCAGTGATTTATGCCGGCCAGGGCGTGCACTACGCCAAAGCCTGGGATGAGCTGAAAGCGCTCGCTGAAGCCTGGAATATACCTGTGACCACCAGTCTTGAGGGCAAAAGCGCCTTCCCGGAGGATCACCCTTTGTCACTCGGTTCAGGTGGCCGTTCCTTGCCGAAATCTGTACACACTTTCCTGGATGAAGCAGATGTTATTTTTGGCATCGGCTGCAGTTTTGCTTTGACCGGGTTTGGCGTGCAGATGCCGAAGGGGAAAACGATCGTGCATGCCACCTTGGATCCCATGGATCTGAACAAGGATGTTCCGGTTCAGCACACGATGGTGGGTGACGCGAAGCTCACGTTGCAGGCACTTCATAAAGCCATGGATGGTCTGAGCAGGAAACAGGCAGAGGCCAGAGTCGATGTTTCAGAGCGTATCGCGAGTGAGCGCGATGCCTGGCTTGCGGACTGGATGCCCAAGCTCACCAGCAACGAAGCGCCAATCAGTCCCTATCGAGTGATCTGGGAGCTGATGCAGGCAACTGACCCCGAGAAAACCGTGATAACGCATGATGCTGGCAGCCCCAGGGATCAGATTTCCCCCTTCTGGGTGAGCAAAACACCGCTCAGTTACATCGGCTGGGGTAAAACCACCCAGTTGGGTTATGGCCTGGGACTGGCCATGGGTGCAAAACTCGCGAGACCGGAGGCTGTGTGTATCAATGTCTGGGGTGACGCGGCTATAGGCTTCACCGGTATGGACTTTGAGACCGCTGTCAGGGAGAACATTCCCATACTTTCCATCCTGTTCAACAATTTCTCCATGGCGATTGAGCTGCCCATCATGCAGGTGGCGACAGAGAAATACCGCAGTACAGACATTTCAGGCAATTATGCGGATATGGCCGTCGCGTTCGGTGGCTATGGAGAGCGTGTGACGGACCCTGACGACATCGCTGCAGCCATTGCTCGAGGCATTGAGGCGACCCAAAAAGGGCAGGCAGCGCTGCTCGAGTTTATTACGGAAAAGGAGCTGGCCGTCAGCACACCTCAGAGTAACTTCAGGTACTGAGTGACTTGAGATACTGGCTGTAGTTCCAGGTCAGAAATCGTTCAACCCCGAATTTTACGTACTCACTCCTGATGGACGGGAATACATCGAACAAGTGCTGCGCCTTGGATACTTCAAGCATGACGACTTTGTTTTTCGAAGTGGCCTTCAGGGTATCGGCAAATACATGCGATGCCTTGACCGGTACCAGGGTGTCGAACTCGCCATGAATCAGCATCATCGGGGGTGCCTCC
The DNA here is from genome assembly GCA_965662805.1 of Candidatus Azotimanducaceae bacterium. Lineage (GTDB taxonomy): Bacteria > Pseudomonadota > Gammaproteobacteria > Pseudomonadales > Azotimanducaceae > UBA9659. The sequence goes on from CBFIJB010000027.1 coordinate 28,800, forward strand.
TTCGAGATGTACTGGATAGGAGAAGCCTCCTGATAGGCGTCCTTGTTGCCCAGCATGTCCAGTTTCAGGATGCTGTCTTCAAGGAACTCAGTAATGCCGTCATGATGGTGCAGTCCGTGCTCATCGGTGAAGTCAAAGACACCGCAGAAGGGAACCGCACCCTGGACGCTGGTGTCACGGTCTTCGAACCCTGGCTGGAATGCCTCATGGCCGTTGCTGAGTGCCAGCAGGGAAGTGAGGTGCCCACCGGCACTGCCACCGGTCACCATAATAAAATCAGGATTGCCGCCATACTCACTGATGTGATCCTTGATCCAGATCAGCGCCTGTTTGCAGTCAATGATGTGGTCTGGAAAGGTGGCACCCGGACTTAAGCGGTAACTGATGGATACGCAGACCCAGTTCCGTTTCGCCATGTGGTTCATTATCGGCACGCCCTGACCGTCATCCTTTCGACCATAGGTCCATGCGCCACCGTGGATGTGCATGAGCACAGGCATCGGTTCCTCGCTTTTGTTTTTCGACCGTCGAATGTCCAGGCGCTGGCCGTGATCGCCATAATGGATATTTCGGATGTACTCGACGTCGGGATCGCTTTTTGTGAAAGGATGGCGAATCAGTGCTTTATCGGGCTCACGCCCGAACTGATCGCGAAACTCCACCTTGATGCGTGATTCATAGGTTTTACCCAGACCCTGAATCAATGCATCCTGGACCTCTTCCCGCGCCCTTGTGCCCTCGTAGTAATAGAGTGCCATCGCTGCCCAGGCACCGACACAGAGCAGGAATCCAAGAGCGCCGAAAAGCCCCCAGACCGCACCTGTCAGGACAAAGAAGGTCACAGTCATGGCCTGCCAGAATATGGTATACGGCGCCAGCTCGCCGGTGGGCAGACCGAACGCGAAACTCACGAATGACCATTTTGGATGGTCAAAGTTGGGATGGTAGAGATTCCAGGCCTGCCAGGCGAAAAGAAGGGAAAATAGAAAGAACAGCGTAGTCATAGCGACAATAGGTGCTTTATGGTTACAAGCGATTCCATTATTATCACGTATCCATCCTGGTCGGGCCAATACACCGGCGAAATTTCGGTTACATGAATAAAAACAGAATCCATCTCCTGCTAGGTGTCAACACGCTGGTTCTGTACGGCCTGATTTTCTTTCTGATGAAGGATCTGGTGGTCGCACAGCTGGTGGTGATTGGTATTGCCATGGCCGCCATGATGATTATGCCGTCGGTGTTTATTAATCGCGCGCTCGATCATCTGGAGCGAAGAGCCATCGACGCCGAAACTGAATTGTCTTCAGTTTCTGAAGAACTGGCGGGTCTTAAAGAAAGATTCTCCTCGGTTACTACACTCGATGAACTGACCGGTAGCTACAACGAAGCGCACTTCAAAGAGGTATTGATTCAGCATCGCGCCATGAGTGAGCGTGGTAGTTACTATTTCACTGTGGCTATTGTGCAGGTTGACCAGTTTGCCGAGATTGTCGACAACCACGGGCTGGCCAGTGGCAATGAAACACTTCAGTTATTTTCCAGGATTGTGAAGGCGGCATTGCGGGAAGTTGATGTCGTCGCTCGATTGGACAGCGACATTTTTGCCTTGTTGTTGTCTGGTGCGACTGAGGAAGATGCGGTCATGATTATCAATCGAATCAGTCAGCTCATCAGTCAGATTAAGATCAAGGATGATGAAAACCTGCATGTCACCACGTCCGGAGGCATCACGACCTTCCACGGTACTGAGTCGGTCGATGATTTGATCGCCAACGCGAGTAAAGCCCTGGAATTTGCTGTTGAATCAGGTCGCGACCGAGTGGCCGGTTTCAACTATAAACCTCCACAGGGGCCTGACGCCGAAGGCCCTTCAGCGGAGAACCCCGAGAGCACGCCAGCGTCCTGACAGAGCACCTAGGTTGCCAGACGTTGCCTGATAATTGCTGCAAGACTATCGGCATGCGCTTGGCTTGCGTTAAGAGCCTTGACGTAATTGAAGCGTTTGCCTCCAGCTTCCATGAAGATATCCCGGTTCTGTACGCGAATTTCTTCAATGGTCTCCAGGCAGTCAACCGAGAATCCCGGGCACACCACAAGGACATCGTCCACGCCTGACTCAGCCAGTTCTGTCATCGTGATATCAGTATATGGCTTTAGCCACGGCAGGGGACCGAAGCGCGACTGGTACGTTTGAATCCATCGTTCTTCTGGCAGGCCGAGTTCCCCGGCGACCAGTTCTGCTGTCCTGGCGCACTGACTGGCGTATGGGTCTCCCCGGTTCGACTGAGACTGCGGTATGCCATGGAATGAGAAAACAACCTTTGGCGCTCCTGACCTGAAGGCATGATGTTTCGCAATGCTTTGCGCCAGGGCGCCGATATAGCCTGGATCATCGTGGTATTGCTCGATCAGTTCGAAATTCTGCTGGCTGCCGGTTTGCTGTATGGCTCGCGCCACTTCATCAGAAACAGCCCCTGTGGTCGCGCCAGCGAACTGTGGAAAGAGAGGCACGACAATGACGCGATCGGCATCGCTGATGGTACTTAGAACGCTGGCCACTGAAGGAGCCCCGTAAGTCATGGCTGATACAACCTGGACACCTGGAAGCCGCGCTTGAATACGCTTTTCCAGCGCCGTGGTAATGGTTCTAATGGGGCCGTCGTGTGTGCCCCATATCAGCTTGTAGTTATGCACCAGTTTCGGCGGTCGGGTGCGCAGAATAATGCCGTTCAGAATCGGCAGCCAGAACCAGCGAGGGAAGTCCACGACCCTGGGGTCCGATAGGAACTGCTTCAGATATTTTCTAATGCTCTCTGCGTCGGGTTGATCCGGCGTACCGAGATTGACGAGCAGCACAGCTGTTCTGGGGTCTGTCAAAATATGTTTCCGGTTGCGCCATCTGGCGCAGGTTTCATCAATCCATGTGGGTCGTGGCAGCGAACTGGTGCTGCCAACTTTAATCCATCGTCAACTCAATCGTCGAACATGTCCGGTTGTTCCTCGACAATCACGTCGAGGATTGGTTTAAAACTGAAGTGACCTGCGATGGGCTGACCAACCTGACTGTGGGTCAATTCTGCGACATCGGGTCTGATTTTAACCGGTGTTCCCGCGGCCTCTGCCATCAGCTGCGCCTGGCAGGTTCTTTCCATCGTGATAAACCACCAGGCGGCTTCATCCACGGTGCTGCCTGTTGTCAGCAGCCCGTGATTCTGAAGAATGGCGGCTTTCTTCTTACCCAACGCAGTAGAGATGCGTTCACCTTCTGATGTATCCAGTACGACACCCGTGAAGTCGTTAAAGAGAACATGGTCCTGATAGAAGGCACAGGAATCCTGGGTTAATGGGTCAAGCAGGCGGCCCAGCGATGACCAGGTTTTGCCATACAGAGAATGTGTATGTGCCGCGGCTGTGACATGTGGCAGGTTCTTGTGAATCTGGGAATGGATGGCAAAGGCTGCGCCATTGAGCAGGCCGCTGCCTTCCACGATGTCACCGGAATGATTCACCAGGATCAGATCAGAGACTTTCATCTGCTTGAATGATCGACCGAAAGGATTAACCCAGAAGTGATCCGTCTTCTCAGGGTCACGCACCGTGAAGTGTCCGGCAACGCCCTCATCGAAGCCGAATTTACCGAAGACGCGTAAAGCGGCAGTCAGCTTGCGCTTGCGTTCTCTTCGTTCATCTTCGACATTCTCGAATTTTGGCGGGTAGCTGACACCCTCTGTGATTTCTGGTTGTTCTTCCTGGGCGGCTTCTGACATGGGCGTAATCCTGCGATGCATTCAAATAGGTTGGTCGCGCATTAATAGCATTTTTCCTGCCTCGAGTGTAGTTGAGACCATATTCTGTGATGACCCTCGAGACTAAAACCGATACGCTCGGCATTTTTCACGTCCGTGGTAGCATAAAGCGTCAAAACAGAAGGTAAAACGTTCAGATGAGTGTCCAAGCGCCCAAAACCCCTCCGTCCAATGTGATTGGAGCTAATGAGTTTCCTTCCTGCCACGGCGGGCTCGAGAATCTTGATGTCGAGTACGACTACTACCTGGAAGACATTGAGGGAGATCTGCCTTCAGATATTCGAGGGACATTTTTTCGAAATGGTCCCGGCCGGCAACGTATCGGTGATCAGAAGTATGGTCACTGGTTTGATGGAGACGGCATGTTGTGCGCATTCACCTTTGATGAAGGTAAAGCGCATTTTCGAAATCGTTATGTCCGGACACCCAAGTATATTGAAGAGACTGCTGCTCAGAAAATTCTGTATCGAGGTTTTGGCACCCAGCTGCCAGGGGGATTGACCAAAAATTTCCTGAAAATGCCTGCGAATCCTGCAAACACCAATACCATTTACCACGGTGGTCATCTTCTGGCACTGAATGAAGGGGGTAAGCCCTGGGAATTGACTCCGGGGAGCCTCGATACGGTTGGCGAGTTTACCTATGAGGGTGAACTTGAACCCTCAATGGTGTTCAGTGCTCATGGCAAAGTTCATGCTAAGACCGGCGACTATATTAATTTCGGTGCAGGCGTCTCGGGATTTGGGCTCAAAGGACCCAAACCCTGTATCAACATGTATCGCATCAACCCGGAAGGAAAGCTGTTCAGGAAAGGCCAGATTCCCATGGAAAACTTTCCCTTCTGTCATGATTTCGCGTTGTCAGACAAGTATGCGATTTTTTATCTCGGGTCGATTGTGTTCGGCAATATGCTGCCTTTCATCATAGGTACGCGCACAATCTCGGATCAGGTGATGTTCGATGAGTCTATTCCCATGCAGATTGTGGTCGTTGATCTGGACACCCTGACCGAGGTGAAAAGGTTCGAGACAGACCCCGGCGCGATCATCCACTTCGGCAATGCTTTTGAAGAAGGCGACGAGCTCATTATCGATGGCATGTTCCAGGATAACTTTGCTGCCAACGATACGCTGCAGGATGTCTTTAACCCGGATGGCCGGTTTGGCGGCGGCTGGTACATGCGTTACCACCTGAACATGGCAACCGGAGGCTTACGGGTCGAACAGGTCTCAGATACGGAGTCTGAATTTCCGACCTTCAACACGACACTGACCGGAAGCCGTAATAACGTGACCTATACAGCCTGCTCTGTTGATAATGGCGCCAATAGCTTCTTCAACGGCATATCCCGTGTGACCTTTGACGGCGATGCCACGGTCGTCACGCTGCCGCCAGGCTGCTATGGATCAGAGCCGTTGTTTGTGCCGAGTACCAATGCCAGGAAAGAGGATGATGGTTATCTGATGGAGGTCGTGTACAACGGATTTGAACACAAAAGTGAATTACAGATCTATCGTGCTGACGACATCAATGATCAGGTTTGTGCCCTGAAACTGAAGCATCATGTGCCTCATCAGTTCCATGGTTTTTACAGCCCGGAGGTTTTTCCGCTCCAGTAAAAACATTTGTCATGGTGCCGGGCCGAAGTTGTATTGGCTCTTCATCATTAACGGGGGACACCGGCATTCATTAAACTGATTTTTGCGAAAGTCATTTAATGGAGATAACA
>CBFIJB010000028.1:0-32344 GCA_965662805.1 Candidatus Azotimanducaceae bacterium
TCAGACTTAAGTACGAGCACCTTAGCGTGCTCTAACGTAGCCTTATCAATCGCACTCGCTTTGTCTCTAGTTCGCAGACTCTTTTGGTAGTACTTGTCGGCGTCGCCTACGTACGCACGCATATGCCAAATGCCACCACTCTTTGCTGTTTGAAAGATGGTGACTGCGTCATTACAGATTTTGGTTTTGTTGCGGTAGAACGACTGCTTGTCGTTATCAGAATTCTGCTGTGTGTCTTTAAGTTCTCGCTTCTCAAAGTCTACAGCCAATACTTGCCCTCTGTTCATAGTAACGCTCCATTTCTAAGTCACTGTGAACATTATGGCTTAGGTTCGGAGTGTATCCACTTCAAGTATTGTAATGTCAGATACTTGATACACCTACGATTTTCAGTAGTGGCACGTGTTTACAAGTTTGTTTACAAAAACCAATCAAAAATGGGTGTTTTCAAGTAGTTTACAAGTGGTAAAAGTCAATAAAAATGGGCCCTACAGCCCATGTCACTACTCCCACTCAATCGTCGCGGGTGGCTTACTGGATATGTCGTAAGTCACTCGGGAAACACCGTCGATCTCGTTGATGATGCGTGCGGATACCTTCTCCAACAGCTCATAGGGCAACCTTGCTGATCGGGCTGTCATAAAATCAATGGTCTCCACTGCCCGAAGCGCGATCACATACTCATATCGGCGTGCGTCACCAACGACACCCACAGACCTTACCGGCAGAAATACCACGAAGGCCTGGCTTACGTCATCGTAGAGTCCGGCGGCGCGCAATTCCTCAAGATAAATAGCATCCGCCCGCCGCAGCAGATCAGCATATTCCTTTTTGACTTCGCCAAGGATGCGAACGCCCAGCCCCGGGCCCGGAAACGGATGGCGGAAGACCATCTCATGGCTCAGTCCCAGCTCCAGCCCAATCTTGCGAACTTCATCCTTGAACAACTCACGCAGAGGTTCTACCAGTTCCAGCTGCATGTAGTCCGGCAGGCCGCCAACATTGTGATGCGACTTGATCACGTGCGCTTTGCCGTCCTTGTTGCCGGCAGATTCTATGACATCCGGATAGATCGTGCCCTGGGCCAGGAACTTAACGCCTTCCAGCTTCCCGGCTTCTTCATCGAACACATCAATGAACGTATTGCCGATAATTTTTCGCTTGTCCTCCGGGTCAGTTACACCGGCCAGCTTCTTCATGAATCGCTCTTCCGCCGGCACCGTAATCATATTAAGGGCGAAAGTGTTTTCGGTGCCCTGCCCCATCATTTTGTTGACCTGCTCAGCCTCATCCAGGCGGAGCAGCCCGTTGTCCACGAAAACGCAAGTCAGCTGATCTCCGATGGCGCGGGACAGAAGTGCTGCAACCACGGAAGAATCGACGCCCCCGGAAAGCCCCAGAATCACCCTGGCATCACCGACCTGATCGCGAACACTGTCAATAATGTCATCGACAATATTGCTTGGCGTCCAAAGCGCCTGGCAGCCGCACACCTGCTTGATAAACCGCTCCAGAATGCCGGCGCCCTGCAGGGTATGGTTGACCTCGGGGTGAAACTGAACCCCGTAATAGCCGCGTTCGTCATCCGCCATGGCTGCGATGTCAGTGTTGTCTGAACGGCCTATCACGGTGAACCCGTCCGGCGCGCGAACCACTTTGTCGCCATGACTCATCCAGACATCCAGGTACGGATCGCCATCTGAGCCATCCTGCAGATCCCCGATAAGATTCGAGGCACCAACAAGGCTGACCCTGGCATAACCAAACTCACGCTTGTCAGAATTTTCCACAGCGCCGCCCAACTGCTTCGCCATGGTCTGCATGCCATAGCAGATACCCAGCACAGGCACATCCAGAGAGAATACGTAGTCCGGTGCTACCAGCGTACGGTCAGCGTTGACTGACTCGGGTCCGCCGGAAAGCACGATACCGTTGGGCGAAAACTCGCGAGCCCGATCCTCACTCAGATCGTAAGGCAGAATTTCGCAGTAGATACCTGCCTCTCGCAGGCGTCTGGCAATCAGTTGTGTGTACTGAGAACCAAAATCCAGGATAAGAATTCTTTCCTGGTGAATATCCGGATGTGTTGATGACATGGACGAAATGGAATTAACCGACGACTGGCAAGGCGTGATTATACCTGTCACGATGCGCCTATGACATCAGCCAATCGACAAGTCATTACCGTCTCTGAGCTGAATCGTGATGCCCGGCGTCTGCTGGAATCAGAATTCCCGATGCTCCACGTGGAAGGTGAGATATCCAACCTGGCCCAACCTTCGTCCGGGCACTGGTACTTCACGCTGAAAGACGACAAGGCACAGGTACGCTGCGCCATGTTCCGCAATCGCAATCACATGGTCCGTTTCAAACCAAGAAACGGTCAGCAGATTGTTGTTCGAGGCAGAATTTCACTCTACGAAGGCCGGGGCGAGTTTCAGATGATCGCCGAATTCCTGGAAGATTCAGGAGAAGGTGCTCTGCGCAGGGCTTTCGAGAATCTTAAGCGGAGTCTTCAGGAAGAAGGTCTGTTCGACGAATACCGCAAGAAACCTGTACCGGCCCTGGCTAATCACATCGCCATCATCACGTCTCCCAGCGGTGCAGCGATCCGGGACGTCATTACGGTGATGCGCCGCCGCTTTCCCGCTGTGCGCATCAGCATCCTGCCGGTGCAGGTTCAGGGTGATGAATCGGTACCGCAGATTGTCGACGCTCTGGCAACCGCCAACAGCAAGACCTATGACCCTTTCGACCTGATATTACTGACACGGGGTGGAGGCTCACTGGAGGATCTGTGGTCATTTAATACAGAACCCGTCGCTCGCGCGATCGCAGCCAGCCAACTGCCGGTTGTCTGTGCGGTTGGCCATGAATCTGACGTGTCCATTGCTGATTTTGCCGCTGACCTGCGTGCGCCAACGCCCTCCGCCGCTGCTGAACTCATCACACCGGACGGCAGTGTTCTTGAGGACAGTGTGGAATTTCTTGGGCGGCGCCTGATCCAGGCCATGTTGCTGCAATTGAATGCGCAGGGCCGGGAAGTTGAACATCTGCAACGGCGCCTGAGACACCCAAGCGCCAGACTGGAAGATCTTGCCCAGCGGCTTGATGAAACCGAACGCAGGCTATCAACGGCCATGGACAGGGGCATCGGTGAAAGGCGCAGCAGACTCATGCAGAGCCGGTTGATCTCGCCGATAGCGATGGTGGATGCGGGCAAACTGAAACTACAGGGCTTGTCAGGCAGGCTAAAGACCGCCGACATTTCGCAAAGAAGGTCCCTCGCAAATCGTCTGGCGGCCCTGACCGGCAAACTCGATACACTGAGCCCTCTGGCGACGCTGCAACGTGGCTATGCGATTGTGACTACAGAATCCGGTGATCACGTCATTACAGAAGCATCACAGGTCGAAGTGGGCGACAAAATCCGGACGCGGCTGCAATCGGGGGAACTCACCGCACAAATTACAGATAAAGAATCATCATGAAAGTATTTACGCCAACCCGCAGTTTCCTGATCTTCGCTGTGATGTGGGCGAGCAGTCTTCAGGCCATGCCAGAGCACAATCCGGTTCCCGGAGGCATCGCTATCCTGAATATCGGTGAAGCGGATGCCGCCACCTATGAAGGCAAACCGGTGATGATCACAACAGCCGATTCCGACAACCTCGCTATTATCGGCATCCCTCTGTCTGCCGCAGCCGGAACGCACAAGATAACGACTGGTGATGGCGCTATCTCCTTTGAGGTTAAACCCAAAGAATACGAGGTGCAGCGCCTGACCATCGAAAACAAGCGCAAGGTGAACCCCTACGCCGAAGACATGGATCGTACTATCACTGAGCGCCGGGAAATGGATGGCGTATTCAATTCTTTTTCTGCCGTTGAGACTGTTGACCTGACGTTCGAACCGCCAACCGAGGGCATCATGTCCAGCTCTTTCGGATTAAGGCGAATTCTCAATGATCAGCCCCGCAGCCCCCACAGCGGGATGGATATCGCGGCGCCCGAGGGCACGAACATCCTGGCGCCCGCTGCAGGTGTTGTCGCGGCTACCGGTGACTACTTTTTTAATGGCAATACCGTTCTGGTTGATCACGGCCAGGGCCTCGTCACCATGTATTGCCACATGAGCAGAATAGACGTTGAACCCGGGCAAAGGGTTGATCGAGGCGAACTGCTGGGTTTGGTGGGACAGACCGGGCGCGTCACCGGTGCGCATCTGCACTGGAGTGTCAGCCTGAACAATGCCCGGGTTGATCCGGCACTATTCCTGTCTGACTAACGGATTACTGCTTCTTTTTCTGCCGACGCTTGTTCTTGCGCACGTGATCCATCATACGCTTGCGCTGACCGGTCTGGCGCTGTGTCAGCTTGTTCTTGCGCCCCTTGTAAGGATTATCCGTGGTACGAAACTCCAATCGCAGAGGTGTTCCCTTTAACTTCAGCGCCTCAATGAATCTGTTCATAAGGTAACGCTTGTAAGTATCCGGGACCTGTTCCGTCTGGTTGCCGTGGATCACGACCACAGGGGGATTACTGCCTCCCAGGTGCGCATATCGCAGCTTGATTCTCCGGCCGCGAACCAGCGGCGGCTGGTGCTCGAAGAGTGCACGCTCCAGAATATCGTTCAAACGGGAGGTCGGGACCTTCAGGGTTGCCGAGTTATAGGCCTGGTGAATAGACTCGTAGAGATTTCCAACACCGCTGCCATGAAGTGCTGATATGTAATGGATGCGGGCAAAGTCAATGAACGTGAGCCTGCGCTCGAGCTCTTCACGAATCCTGGCCTTATGCTCCTGCTCCGTACCGTCCCATTTGTTAACCGCAATGACCAGCGCCCGACCGGCATCCAGCACATGACTGAGCAGATGGAGATCCTGGTCAACAATGCCTTCTCCGGCATCAATCATCAGAATCACAACATTGGCATCGGACACCGCCTCCAGCGTCTTGATTATCGAAAACTTCTCGATCTTCTCACTGACCTTGCCGCGTCTGCGGACACCTGCCGTATCAATCAGTGTGTAGCGTTTATCTTCACGCTCATAGGGAATGTAAATACTGTCTCTTGTTGTACCCGCCTGATCGAATACAACCACGCGGTCTTCACCAAGCAGGCGGTTTACCAGCGTTGACTTGCCAACATTCGGCCGGCCAACCACCGCAATCTTGATACCTGCATCTTCCTCAGCACTGTCGTCTTCGATGTCTGCGGGCAGGTTAAGCATCGGCTGAACCTCCTCATCAATCAACTGACGTACACCCGTACCATTGCTGGCGGAAACAAAAAGCGGCGCACCAATACCCAGCGCAAAGAATTCGGCAGACACGAAATCCGGGTTCTGGCCATCAATCTTGTTGGCAACCAGCAGGCAGGGTATGTCCTTTGCTCTCAGGAATCGGGCTATGTTTTCATCGCCTGCGGTACGGCCGTCTTTGCTGTCGACAAGGAAAAGTACGATGTCCGCCTCGTCGATGGCCTGTCTCGCCTGATCAGCCATGGGGCCATCAATACCCTGCTCGTCACCGGATAAACCGCCGGTATCGACAACAAGATAATCGAAATCTCCCGTCGCACCCTTGCCATACTGGCGATCACGAGTCAGCCCTGGAAAACTGGCAACCAGAGCATCCCGGGTACGGGTCAGGCGATTAAACAGCGTTGATTTGCCGACATTGGGTCGACCTACCAGCGCGATAACAGGAAGCATGATGAGATCCTAGCGAATTTCCATAACGGTAAGGCTTCCGCCATTACCCATCGCGAAAAGGCGTCCGCCTTCGGAGACCAGAGACGCAAGAACACCACCACTGTCAACGCGGCGTCGCCCCACAAATCGCCCATCGGACTGGGCAAGCAGGTGCAGGTAACCCTCAAAGTCTGTAAAGGCCAGATAACTGCCGATAGCAACCGGCGCATTGATATCCCGATGCAGCAGAGAATCTTCCCGCCAAATCTCTCGACCGTCTGTTGCATTGAAGGCGATGACCTGGCTGTCTGCGGCAGAAAGATAGACATTGCCGAACCCTGCTCCGACGCCCGCGATGCTCGATGCGTCTTCCGCCCAGAGCATACGGCCACTTGCCAGGTCGATTGCCACAAGACGTCCCTGGAAGCTGGCAACATAAAGTCGATTATCATCCAGCGTGATCGAACCATCGATATCCACCAGACGTTCCAGATCAGAGTCGCCCTGCGCGACAGCAACGCGCTGATCATAGCCCGCGAGGCCCTGATCCCTGGAAAGCATCACCACTCGGCCATTTGAAAAAGCGGCAATAACCAATTCTCCGAAAATGATCGGTGTTGCTGTTCCGCGCAGCGTGAGAGAGGGGATGTTGCTGGTGTATATCCAGCGTCGAGTCCCGTCATAGGCATCGTAACCTGCGACTTTACCGTCGATGGTCTGCACCACAACGATATCGTCATCAATCTGTGGTGGCGCAAGAATTTCACTGCTGGCAGGCATCTTCCACGCGAAACTGCCATCGCTCTGGTTCAGAGCCAGAAGGTCTCCGCTACCAGTGCCCACAGCGATCAGGTCACCCCCGGCACCGACACCACCGGTAATCACATCCAGCTTCTTGGAAAAGCCGTTTGCCATCTCTTCCTTGCTGTAAAAATCACTGATCTCGACAGACCAGATTTCTCTTCCGGTGTCTGTGGTCAGTGCCTTGATATTTCCATCCGCTGATGCGGCAAATACGCGACCGCCAACAATCGCAGGACTCAGGCGAATCGCCCGATCGCCAGCACCGTTACCGATCTTCCGGTTCCACAGCACATCCAGCTCAACCTCTTCGACAATTTTTGGCAGAGGATTCGGCTCTATTTCTTCCGGGGCATTATCATCTCCCCCAAACCAGCCGCAACCGCTGATCGTGACCAGTATCAACAGTCCTGTTGCTGTCCGGAGCATGCGGCGCGTCATCATGCACCCTCATCTGCAGTCTGGGTTTTCGGGATATCAGCCAGTTTGAGTTCCAGGATGGGTCTTGTTTCTCCGTCAGCCATGGCATCAAGGGCCTTCTGGTAAGCATCACGTGCATTACTCAGGTCTCCCAGCGCGTGATAGATGTCGCCGCGGGTTTCCTCAAAAGATACGAGCTGACCTGCTGGTGGTTCATAGTTGATCAGCAGCGCCATCGCTGCCGTGGCATCGCCAGTCGCAACCAGGACCCGAGCCAGACGAATGCGAATCATCGTCTCCAGTCTCGGCTCACCGGCATTATCCAGCGCCCATTCAAGTTCTGAGCGCGCTTTTGCCAGGTCTCCGGAATCGACAGCCAGGCGGGCCATATGCAAGGCACCGAAAACCGCATAGGTACTGCCAGAATAATCGCTTCTCAGTGTTTCAGAGAGTGTCTGCGCCGTCGCCTGCATGGCTTGTTCATCAGCCTCAAGGTTCGCAGCTGCAGACACGAGATCTTCGTATACCGCAGAGGCCGCTTCGCCTGTCTGTTGGACATTCGCTTCCCAGGCCCGAAAGCCAAACACACCACCAAGGGCAACAACGACAGTGAGAACCAGCGAAGTGCCGTTCTCGTCCCACCAGTTTTTCAGCTGTTCCAGTTGTTCTTCGTCGGACTCAACCAACCTTATTCTCCTTCATGAAATAGTCCTGACAGTAGGACACGAGTTTATCTCTGGGGCAGGTGATCTGGTCACCACTTTCCCGCAATGTTTTGACCGTAATGACGCCATTCGCGACTTCATCTTCTCCCAGAATCAGTGCAAGCCTGGCCCCCGAAGCATCCGCTTTTTTCAGTTGTGCCTTGAACTTGCCATCTCCACAGTGCACCAATACACGCAATCCGGCAACGCCGCTGCGCACCTCTTCTGCTGCCTGCATTGCTGAACGCCGGGCTTCTGCACCCTGTGACACAACATAGATATCGGTAACAGCGGATGTTTCCATCTTCTCGGCAAGCATCAGGGCAAGTCTGTCCAGCCCCATGGCAAAACCGACGCCCGGAGACGAGCGCCCGCCCATCTGCTCGACAAGTCCATCATACCTGCCGCCGCCACACACCGTACCCTGGGCACCCAGCGTGTCAGTAATCCACTCAAATACGGTTCTGTTGTAGTAATCGAGACCGCGCACAATACTGGTATTCACACGGTATTCCAGTCCATTGTCGTCGAGAATCTGACACAGGACCTCAAAATGCTGCTTCGATTCATCATCCAGGTAATCACTGATGACAGGCGCATCCACAAGTATCGAACGGGTCTTTTCTGACTTGCTGTCCAGCACGCGCATTGGATTGGTGGTCAGACGTCGCTGACTGTCTTCATCGAGATCATCCCGATACTGTTCCAGATAGGCCACCAGCTCGTCTCGATAAGTGGCACGACTCTCCGGTGTCCCTATGGAGTTAAGTTCGAGCGAAATGTCTTCAGCCAGACCAAGTTCTCGCCAGAGCCGAGCATTCATCAACAGCAGTTCCGCGTCGATATCCGGACCAGACATACCGAAACACTCAGCTCCGATCTGATCAAACTGACGATAGCGTCCTTTCTGAGGACGCTCGTGACGAAACATGGGACCCGTGTACCATAGTCGCTGAACCTGGTTGAACAAGAGACCATTTTCCTCAGCGAAACGTGCGCATCCGGCAGTGCCTTCGGGGCGCAGAGTCAGGCTGTCACCATTGCGATCATCGAAGGTATACATCTCCTTCTCGACGATGTCGGTATTCTCGCCAACCAGACGTTTGAACAGATTGGTCTGCTCAAGCACCGGCAGTCCTACTTCCTGGTAGCCATAACCGCCAAGTACGGAGCGCGCGATATCCTCGATGTGTCGAAAAATCGCTTTCTGTGCAGGCAGGATGTCCTGCATTCCTCGTACTGCTTGAATCTTCATGGTAGGTCTGGCGGCCAGTCAAAAAAGCAAAAGTCTAAAACAACAGTCAAAACGCCGGATTGCGCAGGTCGTTTACTCTGATACGGTCAATTTCGCGGTTTTATCCGGGCTGATGTAAGGTCCGATGTCGAATGGGCGGCCATTGTAAATCATCTCGACGCCCGTTGCCTTACCCAGCAGAATCTCGAACGGAGCGGTGGCATAAAGCGTCAGAACATCGCCTTCCCGATTAAGATCGTTATAGATCAGACCACGGGCTGCATCCTCGACTTCGACCCAGCATTCATCTGTGAATGACAATTCAACCTGGTCGAAACCACCGGCATCGACGGTAATAAAGCTCCGGTCACCACCGTTAGTGCGTTCAATGCGGATGTCATCGGCAGGTGCATTCGAAGTGGATGTGCCCTCAACTTCAGTTTCGGCGGTCACGACTTCAGCCGGGACCAGCAACGGCTCATCTGCCGTGGACTCCGACGACGAGGTATCTGCCGGTTCCAGAGATGTCTGTAGTGTTTGACCGAGATCGTCCTCGACGACAGGCGCTTCGAGGGAAGCATCGTCACTCAAAGCGGCTTCAGTTGTCCTCAAGGTTGCCACTTCGGACTCAGCTTGCACAAAGTCAAAGACCTCTGCCGCTTCTTCTTCAGGGCTTGGCATCTGCACAGCGGGTTGAGAGACCTGAGGCATGGGTGAATCCGGTTCAGAAACCAGCCACCATACCAGTGCGACCACCAGAATCAGACCACCCAGTCCGATCAAGCCGGTCTGCAGCACTGGGCCGGTAATGGCGGAAGAGCTGACGTCCTCTTCGGTGACCCCTTTGATTTCCGGCTCCGGGTCATGGGCTTCAAGCTCCGCTTCATAAAGAGCGACGATTTCATCACCCGACAGATTCACAGTGCGAGCATAGGTGCGCAGGTAGCCTTTCACAAACGCCTGTTTCGGGATCTTGTCAAACTCACCGGCATCGATGTGCCGGATAAAGGTGGTCGTCAGATACAACTTATCGGCGACTTCTTCCTGGGAGTATCCCAGGCTTTCACGAGCCGCGACAAGCAGAGCCGACGCACTGGATTGCGATTGATCTTCCTGCTCTGACATCAACTGGACTCTTTGAACAGCCGGTACTCATCAGTATTCGGGAAGATCCCTTCAAGCGCTTCCGCGCAGCTGGCTTCTTCGTTGTAGCTCTTGAAAATACGTGCCAGACGCACACATAACCACAATGACCTGGCTGAGGAAGGTGCCGCCTGGCTGTAGCGGCGATAAAGGTTCCTGGCCTCAACATAGTTCTGTTGTTCGAACTTGATGTCCGCGAGTTCCAGAGTTGCCCCCGCCTGACCAGGGTTCAGCTGAATCGCTCTGGTAAAAGCAAACTCCGCTTTCTCAAACTCACCAATCTTCCGATAGGATCTGCCCAGATTCTCGAAGACCACCGGCCTGCTGGCGTAGAAGCGATTTTCGCTGGCGATTTCGAGCTGTTTAACGGCTTCCTGAAAGCGCTTTTCCGAGAACAGGAAGGCCCCGTACATGTTCCTTGCCTGCGAGTCTTCCGGGTTATATCGGATCGCATTCTTGAAATATCTTTCTGCCAGCTCGATTTCACCTTCGGCCTGAAACAGCAGCCCATAAGTGGCGTGTGCCGGAGAGTATTTGTCATCAACTTCGAGCGCGCGATTCAGCTTCTCTTTTGCCCGACCATAGTCGCGGTTTCTCAAATACCCCACAGCGAGATCCATCTGACGCTGCAGCAATTCCTCAACTTCCGCGTTGTTGCGCTGAGGTTCCTGTTGGTTGGGGGTACTGCAACCAGCAACAGTGAATACGAGGAAAAATGCTGGAAGAAATCTGGTCATACCACCTGGCCTACCTGAATCTTTCGGTACTTTTCCTGCCGACGTGTCTTATCGGCAACCTGACCCACCAGCTGCCCGCAGGCTGCATTGATATCATCGCCGCGGGTGGTGCGCACGGTAACTGAATATCCATCATTCACTAACTTGTCCTGAAATACCCTGACTGCAGTCATGGAAGGCCTTTTGTAGCTCGTACCGGGAAACGGATTGAATGGAATCAAATTAATCTTACACGGAAAGCCTTGCAGCAAGCGAGATAGTTGTTCTGCATGTTCCAATCTGTCGTTCACACCATCGATGACGGTGTACTCAACCGTGATGGTTCTTTTCTCGCCAAGATTCCTTGCGTAGGTCGCACACACGTCCAGTAACTGCGCAATCGGGTACTTGCGATTGATGGGAACCAGTTCGTTTCTTAATTCATCATTTGGTGCATGCAGCGAAATCGCCAGGGAGACATCGGTTGTTTCGATCAGCTTTTCAATGCCCGGCACAACACCTGCCGTGGATACCGTCACCTTGCGCTTCGATATGCCATAGCCCAGGTCGTCCATCATGAGCTCAACCGCCGGCAGGACATTGTCGATGTTAAGCAGGGGTTCGCCCATGCCCATCATGACAACGTTGGTCACGGTTCTCTTTCGGTCCGGATAAACCTCGGCAAGCCTGCGCATGGCAATACGCAGTTGACCAATAATCTCGGAAGTCGTGAGATTACTGTTAAAACCCTGCTTTCCTGTGGAACAGAAGCTGCAATCAAGGGCGCAGCCAACCTGAGATGAAACACACAGCGTGCCGCGGGCATCTTCAGGGATGAACACTGTTTCGACGAGGCTGCCGGACTCAGATCTGATCAACCACTTGCGTGTACCGTCAGTCGACACCAGCTCCTGAAAAACTTCAGGCTCCACGAGTTCACCGGTCGCTGCCAGGTACTCACGCAGCGACTTGCTGATGTCCGTCATCTCCGCAAAATCATCCACAAAGCGGTGATGTATCCACTTCATGATCTGACCGGCATGGAAGGGCTTGTCTCCCAGGGTTTCCAGCAGAGCACGCCAGTCGCTCTGGGTGTACCCCAGGTAGTTGACCTTCTGGCGTGACTCGTCAGTCATAACCTATCGATCGCAGACCTGATCTGCAGAGAAGAAGTAATCAATTTCCCGGGCAGCGGATTCCGGCGAGTCGGAACCATGCACAGCATTGGCATCAATAGACTCCGCAAAATCAGCTCGGATCGTGCCTGCTGCTGCTTCCTTGGGGTTGGTGGCTCCCATCAACTCCCGGTTAAGAGCGATCGCATTTTCACCTTCCAGCACCTGGACAATGACAGGACCCGAGCTCATATAGTTCACAAGATCCTCAAAAAATGGTCGGCCATCGTGCTCAGCGTAGAAACCCTTCGCTTTCTCGACGGTGAGCAGCTCCATGCGCGAGGCAACTACCGACAACCCGGCTTTTTCGAAACGAGAGACAATTTCACCGATGACGTTCTTCGCTACCGCGTCTGGCTTGATGATTGAGAAAGTTCTTTCGATGCCCATGAGGCCTACTCCATAAAATAGTGGTGGTTAAAAATTGCGCGCATTATACGCAGCTGGGTTTCTCTGGCTAGTCGCATTCGTCGAGCCAGGCCATCTGAATGGCTTCCAGAATCTTTTCTCCGCAATGTTCGGGATCATCATCAAAATCCGGCAAAGCCATGACCCATTCACGTAAATCCGTAAAGCGTGCGGTGAGCGGATCGACATCCGGATGCGTATCGACGAGCTCAATGGCTATATCGTTAACATCGGTCCATTTCATTTAGTGATTCTCCGATACCTGGTTAATCGTATATTTCGGAATTTCAATGACGAGATCCTCATCACCGACGATCACCTGACAGGACAACCGTGAATCGGGTTCGAGCCCCCAGGCCTTGTCGAGAAGATCATCTTCGAGCTCATCCGACTCTTCCAATGAATCAAAACCTTCCCTGAGAATCACGTGACAGGTGGTGCAGGCACAGGACATTTCGCAGGCATGCTCGATATCAATTCCATTATCCAGTGCCACCTCAATCAGGTTGTCGCCGGTTTCGGCCTGGATAACGGCACCCTCAGGGCAACGATCTTCATGGGGCAGGAATATCAGTTGGGGCATCAGGCTTTGTCCTTATACTTCATTGTCTATATCAGCGATCTGCCGGCCGGCAAGGGCTTTTCTGACGGCAGCGTCCATTCGAAGTGAGGCAAAATCCTCACTGGCCCGGCCAAGCATCTCCGTGCCTTCGTTGATTGCCTTGTAATCTTCACCCTGCGCGAGTTCCTGGAGTCGGGTAATTGCCTGCTTCAGCATATCGAGATCCTGGGCGGGCAGCAGTTCCTCTCCATCTTCTGTCAGCGCGTTGCCCAGCGCTTCAATCACGCGACCCGCCTCAACGCGGGCTTCCGCCAGAGAACGCAGGGCAGCGTCTTCTGTCGCATGATCAAACGATGACCTGAGCATTTCAGTAATCTCATCATCGGTCAGGCCATAAGAAGGCTTGACCTCAACACTGGCCTGCACGCCAGTGCTGACCTCGCGAGCAGAAACCGCCAGCAACCCGTCTGCATCTACCCTGAAAGTCACCTCGATCTTGGCGGCACCGGCCACCATTGGCGGAATACCTGTGAGCTCGAATCTCGCCAGGGATCTGCAATCCGAAACCAGTTCTCTTTCTCCCTGAACTACGTGGATCAGCATCGCCGTCTGCCCGTCTTTATAGGTCGTGAACTCCTGTGCCTTGGCGATAGGAATCGGTGTGTTTCTGGCAATAATCTTTTCTGACAAGCCCCCCACGGTTTCCAGACCCAGTGACAGCGGCAGAACGTCCAGAAGCAGCATTTCTTCATCGGGCTTGTTACCAACCAGCACGTCCGCCTGCAGCGCAGCGCCTACGGCCACCACTTTATCCGGGTCGATATCATTCAATGGCTGGGCTTCAAAATATTCAGCCACCCGGGAAACCACCAGGGGCACTCTCGTAGACCCGCCAACGAGAACAACACTGTCGATTTCTGTTAACTCGATCCCTGCATCGCGAACCGTTCGACGACAGGCACGGATGGTGTTGTCGACAAGCGGCTTGATCAGTTCATTAAATGTGTCACGAGAGAGTTCAGTTTCGATATTCAGCTCGGCTGACTGAAAAGAGACTCTGACTCGCTCTGCGGCTGTCAGTGCTTCCTTGGCAGCCCGGGCCTGCATTAAAAGCCCACGATGCTGCTCAGGCGATATTCTGGCGTCGTAGCCACAGTCTGCAATCAGCCACCCAGCGATCGCATGATCAAAGTCATCGCCCCCAAGGGCCGAATCACCCCCGGTTGCCAGAACTTCAAACACGCCACGGCGCAGTCGCAAAAGCGAGATATCAAAGGTACCGCCACCCAGATCGAATATCGCAACAACGCCCTCATCGCCTGAATCCAGACCATAGGCGATCGCAGCCGCTGTCGGCTCGTTTAACAACCTGAGAACATTGACGCCGGCAAGCTGGGCGGCGTCTTTGGTCGCCTGACGCTGAGCGTCATCAAAATAGGCGGGTACGGTGATGACGACACCATCGAGTTCACCAGCCAGCGTCTCTGAAGCTCTGTCTACCAGGGACCGCAGGATTTCTGCGGACACCTCTATCGGGGAGACTACGCCCGAGAGCGTTTCTATGCGGGCGAGACCCGTATCCGATACGAACTTGTAGGGGAGCTGCTCACCGAGTGATTCAACATCTTCGACCCCTCGGCCCATGAGGCGCTTCACAGAGACGATCGTGTTGTGAGGGTCAGAGGCGGCCATTTCTAAAGCAGCGCTACCCACGACAGGGCCTTGCTGAGTGTAGCGCACCACTGAAGGCAGCATGTGCCGCCCCTCAATATCCGGCAACGTTTCGGCAACCCCGGCTCGAATGCTCGCGATCAACGAATTCGTTGTGCCAAGGTCAATTCCCGCGGCCCGCTTTCTCTCATGGGGGTCTACGGCCTGTCCAGGCTCTGTAATCTGAAGTAATGCCATCAGTAGTCCAGCAGTTTTTCTTCGAGTTGATTTGCGGAAACCAGCAGTTTATGCAGGAATTGCATTTCGTAAACCAGGATTTCCGCCCGATCCAGATCATCAGTGACGGCACTCGCAAAGTTCTGCTCGAGCGTTGCGATCACTGTCTTAACTTGCTTCTTGAACTGATCCAGTGTTTCCAGATCAGCTTCGTTCTGTTCAATATCTTCCAGCTGTTCGCGCAGCTCAATCTGTTCCATGAGAAAAGCTGGTGGCAGCTGCGGATTGTCTTCCAGCTCGACACCACGAAGCTCAACGAGATACACAGCTCGCTTGAGTGGCGACTTCAGCGTACCCATGGCAGAGTTCACGAGCGTCGCCCACTGCATTGCCAGTCGCTTTTCCTGCTCAGGTCTGCGCGCAAAGCGATCAGGATGAATCTCTTTCTGCAGCTCCAGAAAACGGTCTGACAACAGCCCCTGGTCAACATCAAAAGACGCTGGCAGGCCGAATATTTCGAAATAATTCTGATTGAAATCCACGTCAACTGATGGGCGCTGAACACGCCCGTATCTGATTTACAGGGAGACCGACAAGGTCAAACGGTGAAGCTTTCCCCGCAGCCGCATTCACCTTGAACGTTGGGGTTTCTGAATTCAAAGCCTTCATTCAGGCCCTGCTTCACGTAGTCCATCTCCGTGCCATCCACATACACCAGAGACTTGGGATCCACGTAGACATCTACCCCCTGGGAAGAGAACTTGAGATCTTCAGGTTGTATCTCGTCAACGGGCTCAAGAACATACATAAGACCGGAACATCCGGTTGTTTTTACGGCAAGCCGAATACCAAGACCTTTCCCACGACTGTCGAGATAGCTGGCGACGTGTTCCGCCGCTTTTTCTGTCAGGTTAACACCCATGATCCTTCCTTAGGCCGCGGACGATTCGCTGTCTTCGCCGTGCTTGGAACGATAATCCTTCACAGCGGCTTTGATCGCATCTTCAGCCAACACAGAGCAGTGGATTTTTACAGGCGGCAGGGCCAGTTCCTCGGCGATTTCTGTATTTTTGATACCAGCAGCCTCATCCAAAGTTCGCCCCTTGACCCACTCAGTGAGGAGTGAGCTCGAAGCAATGGCACTGCCACAGCCGTACGTCTTGAATTTTGCATCCTGTATGACGCCGTCATCACCTACCTTGATCTGCAGGCGCATCACATCGCCACAGGCCGGCGCACCAACCATACCAGTACCGACATCTTCGCTGTCAGCATCCATTTTGCCGACATTCCGCGGGTTGTCGTAGTGATCCAGTACCTTATCGCTGTAAGCCATTTTCTTTTTCTCCTCTAGTGCCGCGAATACGCTTGCCGCGCATATCCGCAAGTATTTCGTATAACCCGGCCTCTAGTGTGCCGCCCACTCAATCTTGTCCATATCCACGCCATCCTTGAACATATCCCAGAGCGGGGACAGTTCACGCAGCTTCTCAACCGCGGCGCGCACACTTTCAACAGCCTGATCCACATCTTCTTCAGTGGTAAACCGACCTATGGAAAAGCGAAGTGAACTGTGTGCCAGTTCATCATTCATACCCAGGGCTCGAAGCACATAGGAAGGTTCAAGGCTCGCCGATGTGCAGGCTGATCCCGATGACACGGCTATATCCGGCAGCGACATAATCAGTGATTCACCTTCCACGAAGTTGAAACTGATATTAATAATGCCGGGCACGCGGTGATCCATGTCACCTGAGACATAGACTTCTTCCATGTCATTCAGGCCGTCCCAGAGCCGCTGGCGCAGTGCCAGAATACGCTCACCCTCTTCGTGCATTTCTTCATGAGCGATTCTGAATGCTTCACCCATGCCAACAAGCTGATGTGTTGCCAGTGTGCCGGAACGCATGCCACGTTCGTGTCCGCCACCATGCATCTGGGCTTCAAGCCTGACCCTTGGCTTGCGACGAACGTAGAGCGCACCAACCCCTTTGGGTCCGTAGACCTTGTGGGCCGAAAATGCCATCAGGTCCACTTTCAGTTCCTGCAGATCGATATCGATTTTGCCCGCACTCTGAGCGGCATCCACGTGAAAGAATACCTTATGCTCACGGCAGACTTCGCCGATACCGGCAATGTCGTTAACGACGCCAATCTCATTGTTTACATGCATGATGCTGCAGATGGTCGTGTCCTCACGGATGGCCTCGGCAACACTTTTCGGAGAGATCAGACCATCCTCACCCGGTTCGAGGTAAGTGACTTCAAAGCCTTCTCGCTCGAGCTGTCTGCAGGTATCCAGCACCGCTTTGTGCTCAATCTTCGAGGTGATGATGTGCTTGCCCTTGCTCTGATAAAAGTGCGCTACACCTTTGATCGCAAGGTTATCGGACTCCGTAGCACCGGAGGTCCAGACGATCTCACGTGGATCACAATTCACCAGGTCAGCAACCTGACGTCGCGCAATTTCTACCGCTTCTTCGGCTTCCCAGCCGAACTTGTGCGATCGGCTCGCCGGATTACCGAACTTGCCTTCGGCCATCAGGCACTCGCTCATTTTCTGGGCTACACGAGGGTCCACCGGGGTAGTCGCGGCGTAGTCAAAATAAATAGGTGTCTTCATTTCCATCCCTTTCTCTGTCTGCCGTTTAATGCTCTAGCCTTCGGCGAGAGCCGGCAACTTAACAATCTCTTCAGCAATACTTTCACTGATATCTGTATCTTCTTGTTGTACGCCATTCTGGCGCGCAGCGATCTGTTTCACTTCTCTTCTTTCAATAATGCTGGCGAGATCTATACCTGCGAGGAAGTGATGAATCTCGCTGCTGAGTTCAGACCACAACTGGTGTGACAGGCACATTTCACCCTGCTGGCAATCCGCTCTGCCTGAACATTTGGTGGCATCGACATTCTCGTCCACAGAGTCCACGATCTCCGCAACGAAAATCTGATCGGGCTTTCGATTCAGCTGGTAACCACCACCTGGTCCGCGCACGCTGTTCACCAGTTCGTGTTTGCGCAATTTAGCAAACAACTGTTCCAGGTAGGACAGACTGATGCCCTGACGACGCGAAATGTCAGCCAGGCTGATCGGGCCTTCGTTCTCATGCACAGCAAGGTCCAGCATCGCTGTAACCGCGTATCTTCCTTTTGCTGTCAATCTCATAAAGTTTCTCCAAACTGCGAATCCCGAGCCCCTTTTTGAGGTCTGGCTTACGTCTGGCTTTCAACCGCCTTTCGACGGCAAGCTCAACCAGCATAGTTCTTTGGGGTTCAGTGACGCCTCAAGCTCGGCGCGCAGTATCCTATTCCTGACTATTTTAGTCAACTAAATACCTGACTAGTTTAGTAGGTTTTTAAGAAAATGCTCAGATTGACGGCGGATTGCCGAAAATTTCCCTGCTTACGGCTTGCGCTCACCGCCTAACTTATTGATTGCACTGAGAAAACCTCGGAGCATGTTAACTTCCATCTGGTCCATCCGTACCCGGTTAAACAACCTCCGTAATCGGGTGAGGAGCTGCCTGGGATTATCCGGATCATGGAATCCTACCTGGATCAGTGTCTGCTCGAGATGGCCAAAGAAGTGCTCAACGGATTCTGCATCGGCGAACGGCTGATCCCAGACCTCCTCATCAGGAGGAAGATGAGAGCCGCCGAGCCGGGCCTGCAGCACCTCGTAACACAACACCTGCACCGCCATGGCCAGATTCAAGGAACTATAGGCCTCACCGGTGGGAATATTGACGTGGAATTGACACTTCTGCAGCTCTTCATTCTTCAGACCGCGGGATTCACGACCGAACATCAGCGCCACTGTCTGATTCGATTCAGCAGCTGCGTTTACCTTCACTCCGCACTCCCTTGGGGTCAGAAGTGGCCACGGTATCCGGCGCTCCCTGGCAGAGGTTCCAATCACCAGTTGACAGTCTGCGATCGCTTCATCCACTGAACCGACAACACGCGCACTCTGAACAACGTCCGCCGCACTTGCGGAACGAAACACCGCTTTTTCATTGGGAAAATCGTAGGGATTCACCAGAACAAGCTCTGTGATACCCATATTCTTCATGGCGCGGGCTGCTGCACCGATATTTCCGGGGTGCGTGGTTTCTACCAGAACGACCCTGACACCCGGGAACAGGTTTGTGACACTCATAATTTCCTGGCAACTGAATTGGTCAGATGAATCGGGCCGTGAATATTACAGGGTTTCTGGTATGATGCGCGACCGCATTTACCCGCCCACAAAGAAAAGGACGATATCTATGGAACCTATGGCCAACATTGCGCTGCGCGCGGGCAGGCTGGCAGGTCAGCGTATCGTTCAAGGGTTTGACCGCCCGGATCTGGTGAAGATTTTCGAGAAAGGTCACAACGACTTCGTCACGAATATCGACCGGGATGCAGAATATATTGTGATAGAAACCCTGCGCGAAAAATATCCGGATCACATCATTACCGGAGAAGAGTCAGGTACTTCTGACACGACTTCATCAGACTACGAATGGGTTATTGATCCGCTTGACGGAACAACCAACTTTACCCGACAGCTGCCACACTTCTGCGTATCCATTGCCTGCCTGCATAAAGGCAGAATTGAACATGCCGTTGTCATCGATCCAATCAGGCAGGAGGAGTTCGTCGCCAGCCGCGGTCAGGGTGCGACCCTGAACGGCAAGCGCATCCGAACCAGTGCGCTTGAGAGCCTGGATGGCGCAGGCATAGCAACCGGTGGACGCGACCGCCATGAGCATCTCGATGGCGAGACGGCGATCTATCGTCATCTTCTGGAATCCAGATCATTTACCCGTCAACCCGGCAGTGCGGCTCTGGAACTCGCCTATGTGGCGGCCGGACGTCTGGATGGCATGTACATGCGCGGACTCGGCCGCTGGGATATGGCGGCTGGCGTACTGCTGGTGACAGAAGCCGGAGGGCTTGTCGGTGACTTTGATGGCGGCGCCGGCTACATGAAAAGCGGCAACATTGTTGCTGCCGCTCCCAAGATCTTCAAACCACTGGCGTCCGCCGTCAGAAAGTTTCTCAACTAGAAACCGTCAGGACCCCAGCAGGTCTTCCTGATCTGCACCTTCTTTTTCCGGGACCGCCAGATCTTCCTGAGATACTTTCATCAGCACCAGAATGTTGCTGGCAACATAGATGGATGAATAGGTACCGATCACCACACCGATAATCAGACCTGTCGCAAAGCCGCGGATGAGTTCCCCACCAAGCAACAGCAAGGTCATCAGAACCAGCAACGTTGTTAAAGATGTCACTAACGTACGGCCGAGGGTCTGGTTCAAGGAAGTGTTTATGATCTCAATCGGTGTGCTGCGACGAATCTTCCGAAAGTTCTCACGAATCCTGTCTGAAACGACAATCGTATCGTTAAGCGAATAGCCGATGACCGCGAGTAACGCAGCCAGAACGGTGAGATCGAAATCCCAGCGGGCAATCGAGAAGATGCCCAGAGTAATCACGACATCGTGGAACAGCGCCACGACAGCACCAATGGCAAACTTCAGCTGAAAACGAAAGGCCACATAGAGCAGAACAACCCCTAGTGCCGTCAGCAACCCGATACCACCCTGGTTGGTCAATTCCTGCCCTACTGCGGGGCCGACGAACTCAGAACGGCGCAGCTCAATAGGCTCGTCACTGACTTCACGAAGCGATTTGATAACCTGGTCGCCCAGCCGGGCGTTGGTTTTATCATCGAGGTTTGCCTGGGGCGGCATGCGCACCAGGATGTCCCGCTCGGAACCAAAATACTGAACCACATGACCCTTGTAACCTGCCTGGGTCAGCTGATCCCGGATCTGTTCCGGGTTCGCAGAAGTTTCATACTCAACTTCCACCAGTGAGCCACCGGTAAAGTCCAGACCCCATTCGACCTGGTTTACAACCAGGGACGCCAGGGATGCCAGAACCAGAAGAATCGAAGCCGCAGCCGCGATCTTGCGGTACGCCATGAAATCAATCTTCATTTCCATCAGATCATCAACCTCTCAACCTTTCGACCGCCATAGAAGAGATTGACGATAGCCCTCGTTCCCATGATCGCAGTAAACATGGAAGTCACGATGCCAATAGACAGGGTCACCGCAAAGCCTTTGATTGGCCCGGTACCGATACTGTAAAGGATCACGGCAACAATCAGCGTCGTCAGGTTCGCATCCAGAATCGTGACAAATGCGCGTTCAAACCCCGCATTGATCGCCTGCTGTGGCGGCATGCCGTTCTTCAACTCTTCCTTGATACGGGAAAAAATCAATACGTTTGCATCCACGGCCATACCCACCGTCAGAACAATGCCGGCAATACCGGGCAGCGTCAGAGTCGCCGACAGGCTGGACATGATGGCCACAAGCAGCACGAGATTCGCTGTCAGTGCGATGTTCGCAGCCAGACCAAACACCTTGTAGTAGACCAGCATGAACAGAATCACGAGGCCAAGCCCGACGGTGACAGAGAAGGCGCCCAGCTCGATATTCTCGGCACCAAGACTGGCTCCGACCGTGCGTTCCTCAACGATAAACATATCTGCGGCAAGAGCACCGGCACGCAGCAGCAGGGCCAGCTCACGCGCCTCACCGGCCTCAAGACCGGTTATCCGGAAGTTAACACCCAGTGCAGCCTGAACCGTGGCAAGACTGATGACTCGCCTGGTGACATAAGGCTCCGCCTTCAGCACCTCAACGCCGTTTTCCATCACTTTGCGATCACGGGTCTTGGTCTCAATAAAAATGACAGCCATACGGCGGCCGATATTGTGACGGGTTGCCCGATGCATCAGTTCCCCACCGTCGCCATCGAGTCGGATGTTGACCTGCGGCATCCCGGAATCAGGGTCATAGCCAACCTGTGCATCCAGCACCCGGTCTCCCCGCAGGATAATGTCGCGTTCTA
The DNA here is from genome assembly GCA_965662805.1 of Candidatus Azotimanducaceae bacterium. Lineage (GTDB taxonomy): Bacteria > Pseudomonadota > Gammaproteobacteria > Pseudomonadales > Azotimanducaceae > UBA9659. The sequence continues at coordinate 21,662 of CBFIJB010000028.1, forward strand.
TGCGGGCGTTATACCCTTGATAATCAAACTCCTGGGTGGAAGACCGGCTGGCATCCGGCAGTGCTTCCATCCGGAATTCCAGCGTGGCCACCTTGCCAAGAATGTTCTTCGCACGTGCCGTATCCTGAACGCCGGGCAGATCAACAACGATTCGATTTCGCCCGAGCCGCTGCACCAGTGGTTCTGCGACACCAAGTTCATTCACCCGGTTGCGAATCGCTGTCAGGTTCTGCTGCACAGCGAAGTCTTCCATTTCACGAACAGAGGCCTCATCGATGGAGACACGAACAGAGGCCGTCGCTGGGTTACCTTCAATCACATACTGCGGGTAACGCTCCCGGATCTTGCGTTCAGCCTTGTCTTCAAGCTCTTCGCTGCTGAACCTGATTTCAAGAACACCACTTTCAGGAGATTCAAAAGACGTATAGCGGATACGGTCCGAGCGGTCACGGAACATACGTTTGATGTCCTGCTCAAGCCCCTGAACCCGCTCAGCAATGGCCGCTTCAGTATCGACCTCCATCAGGAAATGCACACCACCGCGGAGATCCAGCCCGTATTTCATCGGTTCTCCGCCAAGGTTCACCAGCCATTCGGGCGTGGTCGGCGCGGAGTTCAAAGCAACCACATAGTCGTCAGTCAGATCATGCAGGGCCAGCTGAATCTCATCTCTGGCACGAAGCTGGGCTTCATCATTCGGAAAACGGATCAGGCCACGGTTATCAGCCAGTTCGGCACCAATATAGGCAATGCCCTTGTCATCAAGACGTTTTGTCGCCGTCACGAGCGCATCCTGAGTAAGCTCGCCGTCTGCACTTTCTGCGGATATCTGAACCGCAAAATCCGGTGGGTATATGTTGGGCAGGGCGTAAATCACGCCAAGCGTAACAACGAAGAAAACCAGCAGGTTCTTCCAGAGTGGGTATCGGTTAATCACGGCGATCAGATTTTCTTGATCGTGCCTTTCGGCAGCGCCTGCATCACTGCACTTTTCTGAAGTTTCAGCTCTACATTGTCTGCTGCTTCAAAGATGATGAACTGGTCTTCTACTTTTGTGATGCGACCCACCAATCCACCATTGGTGATGATTTCGTCACCCTTGTCCAGACCTGAAACCAGCTCGCGATGTTCTTTCGCTCGCTTGCTTTGGGGGCGCCAGACGATCAGGTAGAAAACAATGGCAAAGGCCACAATGATGAACAGATCCAGCGGCACCGGGCCTGCTGAAGGCACACCGGCGTCCGCAGCGTGAGCAGCGGGTATGAGAAAGTCGAACATAACAGAGGGCATTCCTATAAAAAGCGAGCTATTGTCGCTGATTTTGCTGCCCAGAGCCAAATATTCCCGCAAGTTCCCTCTGCGAAGCTGACTTCAGGCGCTATCCGCACATTTACACTTCAGGTACCGGAATGCCCCAGCCTTCATAAATCGAGGCCACCTGATCATCCAGTTGTCCGACATCAAGCCCTTCACGTAAACGCGCCATGACATTGAGGTAGTAATGCACATTGTGTATGGAGTTCAGCACGGCACCCAGGATTTCCCCGCACTTATCCAGATGATGGAGATAAGCCCTGGAGAAATTCTGGCAGGTGTAACAATCGCAATGCTCGTCTACCGGATCCGTGTCCTTCTTGTGAGGAGAGTTACGTATGCGAACGACGCCTGCTGAGGTAAAGAGATGGCCGTTCCTGGCATTCCGTGTTGGCATGACACAATCCATCATATCGACGCCTCGACGAACGCTCTCCACCAGATCCTCCGGTGTACCGACGCCCATCAGATAACGGGGACGGTCCTTCGGCATCAAGGGTGCAATGTGTTTGATCACGCGCAGCATGTCATCTTTCGGTTCACCCACTGACAAGCCGCCAATGGCGTAACCATCAAAACCAATATCACGCAGCTTACCCAGGGACACCTCACGCAGATCCTCGTAAATTCCACCCTGGATAATGCCAAAAAGACTGTTCGGATTACCTTCGAACGCGGCCTTGCTCCTGGCAGCCCAGCGCATGGATAACTCCATGGACTCAGTCACCTCATCCTTGCGTGCGGGAAACGGTGTACATTCATCGAAACACATCACCACATCCGAATTCAGGGAACGCTGAATCTGCATGGAGCTTTCCGGTGACAGAAAAATCTCATCACCATTCACCGGCGAGCGAAACTTCACACCTTCCTCGCTGATCTTGCGCAGGTCACCGAGGCTGAATACCTGAAAGCCGCCGGAGTCTGTAAGAATCGGCTTATCCCAGCCCATGAAACCATGTAACCCGCCGTGAGAATCCATGATTTCCATGCCAGGTCGGAGCATCAGATGGAACGTATTACCCAGCAGCATCTGTACGCCGGCCGCCTCAAGCTGATCCGGAGATAAGCCTTTGACAGAACCGTAGGTGCCACAGGGCATGAAGATGGGGGTTTCAACCGTGCGAACAGAACCATCGGCACGCGTAAAGGTCAGCGTACCCCGCCGGGATTCGCCTTCCTGCTTATGAACCTGAAACTGCAGCGTCACCTGTCTCTTCCGTTTTTATCTGGTAATCAGCATCGCATCACCGTAACTGAAGAACCGGTAGGATTCCTCAACCGCAACACGATAGGCCTTAAGAATGTTATCAGTACCTGCAAACGCACTCACCAGCATGAGCAAGGTAGAACCAGGCAGGTGGAAATTGGTGATGATCGCATCGACACTTCGAAACTCGTAACCCGGGTAAATAAAGATGTCGGTATCACCCTCATAGGGTGATATCTCCCCGTCTTGAGCTTGTGAATGTTGCGACGCTGATTCGAGCGAACGTACGCTGGTTGTGCCAACGGCAACAACTCTGCCTTGCCGGGTTCTGCATGCCTTCACCTCATCACAGACAGTGGCCGGTACGCTGATGAACTCCTTGTGCATCTGGTGATCCTGAACCTTGTCCACACGAACTGGCTGAAAGGTGCCGGCCCCAACGTGCAGGGTAATTTCCGCCCGATGTACACCCTGCTTATCCAGCGTGTTCAAAAGATCGTCATCGAAGTGCAAGCCAGCCGTAGGCGCTGCAACAGCACCTTCGCGAGCGGCATAGACTGTCTGATAACGCTCTTCGTCAATCGATTCGTCCGAACGGTCTATATAAGGAGGAAGCGGCACATGCCCGTGTGCCCGACATAGCTCACTGACACCCGGTTCCGGAAACCGCAGCAGGTAGAAGCTTCCTGATTTGTCCAGAACCTCGATCTCTGACCCAGCCACAATAATCCGCGTGCCGGGTTTAGGTGACTTACTGGCACGAATCTGTGCCAGAGCTTCTGTGCTTGACGTTACGCGCTCCAGCAGGATCTCAATCCGGCCGCCGGTCTCTTTCTCGCCGAAAAGACGTGCAGGAATCACCCGGGTATTGTTAAAGACCATCAGGTCATCCGCCAGAAACAGTTGTGGCAGATCATAAAAGTGGTAATGACTGATATCGCCAGTCCGCGCTTCCAGATGTAACAGCCGGCTGGCAGTTCGCTTGTCTGCTGGATATCGAGCGATCAGGTGATCGGGTAAGTCAAAAGTGAAATCACTAACTTTCATGCGCTAATAAAACGACCAGGGAGGTCTATCAGTTTAATTCGGGGAAATGAGAGTTCTAGAAATCCAGCTGGAACATACGGGTCCAGTTGATGTAATCCGGACTGTCCTCATCAATCAGCAAGCCGACATAGTGCTTTTCTTCGTCGCGGCACCAGCGCACTTGCCCCTCAAGACGGTAAAGAACGGAAGATAGATCAAGACGCAGCCCAAGAACAGTTTCGACCGGGAGTATCATATCGCTGGCGACTTTCATGCCGCCTTCAGAGACATCCACGGTGCGACAGGAAAGCGCCGTATCGTTGAGCTCCGGGTTCAGTGCACAGCTGATCACATCAACCAGCACATCCTCTTCTCTTTCAATTCGATCCAGCCTCATTCCATGCTCCCCATCAGTCCTTGCAGCTGTTTCTGCTTTTTCGGCAGTTTAGCAGTGCCGCGCGACAACAACCACTTTACCGCGGCTTATGACAGAGGCGATGCCAGCTGGTGACTTACAAAATTATTACAAATCACTCGTAACACTAACCAAGCTCGAGCCCCTGCATGGAGCCTTCCTCCCGCCATGCCTTCATCAGCTTGAAAAAGGGGGCAGGACCTTTGCCGTAACTGGAATTCTGTGCGCTCCTCGGGTCAGGTTTACCTTCATTGTTGTAGTAACCCGGCGTACAGGCTGCCTGGAACTCCTCACTGATACGCAGACCGGTGAGACTCGCGTCATAGAGGAAGACCTGGACCGGTCTTTCAGCAAAGTCAGATGGCGTGATCGCAACACGCTGATGGTGTCCTACAACGACCGCGGCAGAACCGTGATTGCCGAGCTGTCGCAAAGTGGAAAGATAGAACCACTGACAGATCAGGTGGGTGGCCTCGGCATCGGACGCCCTTATACCTCCGGCACATTCTCTGTCGCTGATAATGGCGCTTACGCTTTTAACTTCTCTGCAACGGACCGACCGGCAGATATTGGCTACGCCACAGGAAACCGGGAGCCGATTAAACTGACGGATCTCAACAGTGACCTTGTCTCACAGAGAGACATGTCGCCGATTGAGCAGCTTACCTGGCAATCCCCTGATGGCCTCGAGATCGAAGGCTGGCTCGCGTTTCCACCAGAATTCGATCCTGAAAAACAGTATCCGCTTATTCTTGAGATTCATGGTGGCCCTCACACAGCCTACGGTCCGCAGTTTTCTACCGAGATTCAGCTGTACGCCGCAGCAGGCTATGTGGTGCTTTACACCAACCCCAGGGGCTCAACCAGCTACGGCCTGGAGTTCGCCCGGGAAATCGACCGGGACTATCCAAGCGAGGATTATGATGACCTGATCGCCGGGGTGGATGCGGTGATCGACAGAGGCTATGTCGATGAAGATCAATTGTTTGTGACCGGTGGTTCCGGTGGCGGCGTACTCACGGCATGGATCGTCGGTAAAACCGATCGATTCAAGGCGGCTGCCAGCGCCAAACCGGTCATCAACTGGATCAGTGAGGCCCTGTACGCTGACATTTCAGCTTTCACAACCCAATACTGGTTTGACGCACCGCCCTGGGAAGATGTGCACGAATACTGGCGACGCTCACCCCTGTCACTGGTGGGCAATGTGTCAACGCCGACCATGCTGCTTACCGGAGAGCAGGATTTCCGAACCCCCATCGTGGAATCCGAGCAATACTACCAGGCACTGAAGCTGCGAAAAATAGACACCATGCTGGTTCGTATTCCGGAATCGTCCCACTCTATCTAAAGGCGACCGTCACAACTGATCGCCAAGGTCGACAATATCCTGGCGTGGTTTGAACGATATCGGGATACCGAATCAGACTAGGAAAACAGGCCTTTCAGTAACCCCGGCGATCGGGCAAAACCGATCGCCGCTGCTATCCGCAGTGCCTTGTCCAGTGGATAAGGCAGTGTGTGAATCCCCCCATGAACCCGTACCTTGCCTGGTACTGGCCGTTCAGAAGCCAACCAGTCATGCACAGTCAGCAGTCCGTTAATGGTCTGGGACTGGTGTGGTGTAAAGGTTTCCACCTGAAGGGCTCTGGCGCCGCCGAAGGCAGCATCAAATACCGGATGATCCAGTGAACGGGTCTGGGTAATCGCTGCGGTGTTGGCAGAAACCCGAAAGCCCCTGCCATGCCAGGCTTCTGCAGTCATCAGCTTGCCAAGATACTGCGCCGCCTGGTAGCTCGCGCCCTGAATGTTCACCAGCGTTCTTGTGACCGCGGCATATCGACAACTGGCCACACCGGGTCTGCCCATCAATCCAAGACGGCCCAGTGATTTCTCCCAGAGCGGTGCCGTGCGCCTGCGCGTCTCGATGTCCATCACATCCCGGGCACTTAACTCAGAGGTGGTCGTTGGTGACACCAGCATGGTGATACTTTGCACCTGCGACTCCGGTATGGCCTCTACCAGAGCACTCATGGCACCGGTCAATCGCAGCTCTCTTGCCTGGCCCGGCGCATAGGCATACAGGCAAAGGTCTACAGGATCATTTCCCGCATAATCCAGAATCGTCGCCAGCACATCTGCCGGTCTCAGCAGCAGATCCAGTGGCTGCTCTGTCCAGGTTAAGGTTCCCGGAAATTCGCTCGCCAGAAGATCAGCAGGCGGTGCAACCATGTCGAGCCAGAGCACATGGGCCCCAGCTTCCAGAAACAACCGAGTGGACGCCATCTCTGCGCCCGCGCCGAACACAACGATTTTTCTGTCGTTAAGATCCAGACCACCCTGAGTCAGCACCTGTCGGTGCAACCAGGTGAGTGCCTCTCCGGCAGCGCTGTTCATCACATGCCGGGAAACCAGCCATTCCGCGAGTTCCTGCAGGGAATGCCAGTTCTGCCCATCGACATTCAGCTTGAACTGCCAGGCCGCTGCACCGCTGCCTGAACGCGCCACCAGACTCACAGGCTGACCCGGGTTTTCCAGGTATGCCTGCAAAGACTGCACCTTATCGCCTTCATGAAAAACCAGAGCATCCAGCAATGCCTGATGCAGGGTTGCAGCAATCTCGTTCCGATTTGAGGCGCTCAGCCTGACGGCTTCGAATTCTGGCAGCTGCTCGACATAGCCGCGTTTAAACAGTTTCGGGTCGGAAGAGAGATTCGCGAACTTTTCAAGGTCGGCAAATTTTCCAGCCGTCTCCCGGAGAATCCGGTGAAAAAGGTTGGAGGCCGATTGGCCATCAAGCAGCTGTACGCCCTGGGACTCAGACATGTCGTCAGCTTAGCTCACTTACCTGCCGGAGTCGCCAGCGAGTGGCGTGACATAAGCCAGCGGATCGGCTGCAGAAACAGCGTTCAAAAACCCATCAGCGAGCGCCTCACTCATCGCCATGGCCTGCTTCCAGTAGCTCATCCTTTCATCCGTGGACATTCGTGCAAAGTCGTTGCGATCCGGAATCTTGCCGTAAGGCAGACTTGCCAGATAGCTTTTTGATGGCGCGAGAATCACAACCCTGTCGAGCAGAGATGCTGAATTGACGCGCCAGGGAAGTTTCTTGTCAAACCATCCCTTGATGACCTTGTCGGTAAAGTGCGGATAGAGCACCAGACCGTCGCCCTTATGGTTCACAAAATCAAAATGGTAGTCGATCACACCGCCGTCCCAGTAGTGCCCCAAAGGACCGCCGGGCACGTTCACCTGACCCGGCATCAGAAAGGGTATGGAACCACTGGCCAGCAGTGCCGGCTTCACCGCCTCGGGCGTTAATGCCACATGCAGATTCGAGAAGTCATTGAATCGAAATGCCACCGAACCACCGCTGCTGAACACCACCCGCTGAAACCCCAGGGACAGCAGCTTTCGACTGGCAAGATTCCCCAGCGCTGACAAACCCAGACCCAGCCCCAATCCAATCCCCAGGGCACCACTTTTAGGTTTTCCGTTTAAACCCAACCCCCTGGCGGTCACGATATGCGTGATAAATCTTGGGTGCTGACTCAAGTGAGACACCATCGTGCTGTCGCAAATGCCGTCCAGCACCCAGTGACAAAGCTCATCAATCACTTCGCTGGGATGTCGGGTATCCTGTTCATCCCACTGCTGGTTCAGGTATCGCTCCTGCAGGGTCACAATGGCGGCTGCGGGATCGAGTGCCGCCAGAGCCGCGTGTCGCCAGCTGCCAATAGACGAGCCATAAAGCTCCATGGGATGTGCACTGCGCTGCAGGTAATCACCGAACAGAAAACGATCGAGATGGGTTAATCCGAGCAGCTTGGCACCGCCTGACGCACCGACCAGCGTATCGAACAGCTCTGGCTGCCAGCCGTGCGTTTTCAGACGCTCGCAGGCCGTTTTCCCGGCAAGGATGGTGAGTGGTAATTCGGACATGGTTTACAGCATGGTTCTAAAGGCTGATTACGTTTGTTGCGCGCCGCGACAGGCCTGATACAGTATTCCATCTTACCGAGGAGTGCCGCAGATGTCCGAAAAATCACTGCCAAACGGCGTGGCATTAACGCCGCTGAATGATGCATTCAGGGAAGATCCTTACCCTATCCTGGCTGATATCAGAACCCACGCACCCGTGCTGGAAGACACAGAACTGCGCCGGTTCATCTACTGCCGGCATGACACGGTGAAATCCATCCTGCGTGACCCGGACATGTGGAGCGACCCGCGCAAGGCAAACCCCGGTACTTTCAGCGCCGAGTTCCTTGGGCGGAACATGACCGAGGACGAAGATCCATCCATGTTGATGATGGACGAACCCGATCATCGTCGCCTTCGCTCGCTCGTCAGCCATTCGTTTACACCCACGGCCGTAGAGCGATGGCGCGAGAGAACCCGCGGCGTGGTCGAGCGGGTCCTTGATCAGATTGAGGGTGATGAATTCGACCTGATTGACAGCTTTGCCGGACCCGTACCAACAGTCGTGATCGCCGAGATGCTGGGCATTGACCCGGAGATGCACGAGCAGTTCAAAACCTGGTCGGATCTTTCCGTTGTCTCTGCATTCAACCCCTTCCCTACGGAGGAGCAACGTGAAGCCAGTGATCAGGCCTATACAAACCTTTGGAACTTCTTTGAGTCCGAGATTGAGAAGCGACGAAATCACCTGGGAGAAGACCTGCTGTCGGACATGATCCGCGCAGAGGAAGACGGCGATAAGCTTACCGTGGAAGAAATGATCCGACAGGCGAACCTGCTGCTGGTCGCAGGCAACGTCACCACCACAGACCTGATCGGCAATGGCGTCAAAGCGTTACTGGATAATCCGGAGCAATGGCAGGCGCTGCGCGATGACCCGTCACTGATTAACAACGCCGTTGAAGAAATGCTGCGCTTCGATTCACCGGTGGTGAACTCCGGACGCATCGCCAACCAGGATATCGAGATCGAAGGCTGCCCGGTTGCCAAAGGCGAATCCCTGAGCACCTCATTGGCTGCGGCCAATCATGATCCGAAGGTCTACCCGCAGCCCACGAGTTTCGATATCCAGCGCGAAGACACGCACCACCAGTCATTCGGCGGAGGCCGGCATCTTTGCCTTGGCGCACACCTGGCACGCCTGGAAGCGCAGGAAGCCATTCTGGGATTGATCCGGCGCTATCCTGCCCTGCAACACAGTGAGCGCGGATATACACACCACGCAATTCCGAGCTTCAGAGGCATGAGCCATTTCTGGGTGAAAAACAGCGCATGATCAGGATCGAACACGCCTTTCAGGCAAGTGCTGATGCGCTCTGGGCCATTGTTGGCGTACCGGACAGGGTCGACTGGGTGCCGGGTGTCACCGACTGCAAATTTGACGGTGAAGTGAGACAACTTGCCATGCCCGGGGCCGGAGACATCGCTGAGCGTATCCTGTCGCTGGATAACGACACACGAACCATCGAATACAGCTGTATCGAATCAGCGGCACCTCTGGAACACCATCTGGCACGCATAAAGATTGAACCCGCAGACAGCGGCTGCACGATGATCTGGACCACCGAGGTCAAGCCAGAGGCTTTCGAACCGTTTATTGAACAAAGCATGCAGGGGTGCCTGACCCGTATCGCCGAGATACTGAACGACTGACGACCCAACTCATGCTGTATCGACACCGGCAAGTTCTTTTCTTTCTAACATTGCTGTTCACAGCAACCACCGTCGCGGCTGACTTTGAATGGCCCCTGCGCTGCCCGGACGGCAGTGAGCGGCAGTGCCTGGTCAGCATCACCTATCCGGACATCGATGGCGACGGCCACGATGCCAGCTGCAACCTCGCGAGCGACCGCGCCCACACAGGTACCGACCTGGTACCCACTGAACACGCCGTCAGCGAAGGGGTTGCCGTCATCGCCGCGGCTTCGGGCACGGTCATCTATACACAGGGCGACCTGTTCGATCAGTGCCCGGCCGACCACCCGGAATGTCTGCCCGCTTCACGGCGCAAGATTCGCCCCGGTTTTCAGGGTGGTTACACCACCTGCACTGCCCAGGGAAACTATTGCAGTGAGAACCAGACAGACTGCTTCTGGTGTTTCTCCGGTAACTATGTGGTCATTGAGCACGAAGACAGCTTCACCACGTATCTGCACCTGAAGCAGGATTCACTGACGGTGGCCCCGGGGGACAGGGTTAACTCAGGGGACAAGCTGGGACTTGTGGGCAGCTCCGGCAACAGCGATGGCCCGCATCTGCATTTCGAGATCTGGGCTGGCGGACTCTTCAGGCCGGTAGACCCGTGGAGCGGGGATTGCGGAGCGACGAATGCTGTCTGGATTCGGTGACAGTAGCGAGAATCCCCTTAATTGTGACGGCAACACGTGCTGTTAGGCCCGATGAACAATGTCGATACTTGACGGCTATCTCCTATAGCCTTCGTTGGAGAACACTCATCAAGCACACTAATTGGTCCACCATTTTCTGGCGGCCAAACCGTCCTGGTCTTACCTCAGAAATCAATCGTGTGACAGCGCGCAAATTGACCAACATCAGTTATCGCCCCACTGCAAACTGCTACTTTAATAAGAGTCCACTATAAAAACGGCGCCGAATATGAAGAAAGTCCTGGTGATCGATGATGACAAATCTATAAGAGATGGTAATCCCCCCATTAATAATCCTTCTCAAAACTAGGACTATGCTGCTTTCTCAAGCATCTGTTTTGGGGTAAATC
>CBFIJB010000029.1:0-28801 GCA_965662805.1 Candidatus Azotimanducaceae bacterium
CCCTGCTCGACACAGCCTAAGTGGGACCTGTTCAACTTAGACAGTTAAAGCCGGTTAGTCGACGACTGTAAAGAGCCCTCAGCCCTGCTCGACACAGCCTAAGTGGGACCTGTTCAACTTAGACAGTTAAAGCCGGTTAGTCGACGACTGTAAAGAGCCTTCAGCTTTACTTGGCACAGCCTAACTGGGACCTGTTAAAAGTAGATGCCCAAAGCCGAATAGTCGACGACTGTAAAGAGCCCTCAGCGTTACTCGACACGGCCTAAGTGGGACCTGTTCAACTTAGACAGGTAAAGCCGGTTAGTCGACGACTGTAAAGAGCCTTCGGCCCTACTCGATACAGCCTAACCGGGACCTGTTCAACTTAGACAGGTAAAGCGACCTAGTCCATCCTTTGCGACTTGAACTCTTCCGTGGAATTCATGCGGGGATAGTCAGTATCCGGCACCGGCACTTCGAGAAACTCGCACAGCGGCTGCCAGCCATCTTTAGCCTCAAAGACGAGTAACCGGTCGGCGGGCACTTCGTCGATAACAGACTGGTTGTGCCGGTTAAATGTATCGATTACATGCGTGCGGTCGTCCATTCGGTCATCAAACACACGTCGCCAGATGATCTCAAACAGCCACTCACCGAAGGCCCTGGTGTTGGGGTCATCGGATTCCAGGGACTGCTTTGATGCCGGATAAATTGTATTCATGACACTGTCGTACCAGCTGTCCGGGTTGCGCAATGACAGAAGAATCTTTGCCTCGGGGTAGTGTGCGGCCTGCTCGCGCCAGAAATTGCAGGATGGCCAGTCACAACTGGCCTGGAAACCGTTGAACAGGGTATCCCAGTCGACAGGTTTGCCATGATGGGCATCAGACCAGAGTGGATGATGCCCCTCGGCGACTTCCCACATGTGATAACACTTGTCGAAACCCAGTTGTTCCAGCGCGTGCTTGAGTGAAAAAGTTCCAGTTCTGCCGAAACCGGCGCCAATAACTTTCAGTGTCATGCTGTGTTCTTAGAAATTGATGCGAACACCCAGTGTAGCAGTACGGTCCTTGTTAGGTCTTGCGCCGTAGGGTTGACGACCCATGATGTCCTCTTCGCCGGTGATGTTTTCCACCTTGGCATACAGGTTGATGGCGTCGCTGAAAGTGTAGTGCGCAGAAAGATCGACAGTCAGGGCATCATCGGTTTTCTCGAAATTACCACAGCTGGCTTTCACGCAGACTTCATCCACGTAGCTGAGGTTGATGAAGCCAGACCACTTGTCCTGTTCGTATCCCAGGCTCAGGTTGTATTGTTGTTCCGGAATGTACGGAATCGGATCTCCTTTGCTGACGTCCCCGAAGAAACTGGTGTCTGCGATATCCGAATCAAACTCACTGTCAATCCAGCTGTAGTTAAAGCTCAGTGGAATGCTGTATGGCTTATCTGCTGCGAGATCCGTGACCAGCATGAACTCTATGCCCTGAACGGTTGCTGCATCGCCGTTAAATGCATCACCGATGGTGCAGTCAGAACCGGATGACGCGGTACATTCGCCCAGGACATTGTCGTAATCGCTGAGAAAATAGATTGCTTCGGCGGACAGGCGGTCATTGTCGTAGCGGAATCCGAACTCGTAGTTGATTGCTTCTTCCTCATCAACATCGGGTGCATTGCTCGGCGCACTGAACCCCTTGTGAATGCCCGCGACCAGGGTTGTAGACCCGGAGAGGCTGTAAAGAACGCCCATGCCAGGCAGCCAGACTTCGGTGTCATTGCTGCGTGTGTCACGAATGTTGGCGTCGTCCCGCGAGGCAGGATTGGCTGTGCGACCTGGTCGGGTTTCCCATCGTGTTCGTTTCTGGTCGATGTCTTCATAGCGCAATCCGGGTGTCAGGACCCACCGACCGATCTCAATTCGATCGTAAATGTGAAATGCCAGTGCCTCGGCTTCCTGAACCCGGTTGCCGGCGTTACCTAAGAGGCCCAGATCATCCAGGACCAGTACGCCGTTTTCCTGATGGTAGTTGCTGTTACGTTGCAGGCGATCCTCTTCATCCTCATGGATGCGCAGCCCAATCTCAATGTCGTGTGTGACGGCACCAGACTCAATGCGCCAGTCCAGTTCGAACTGAACGCCCCTTGAGAAATACTCTCTGGCATTGGAGCGGACCTGGATGCTTCCGATGGGTGTGTCTGTCGCACCATCCAGAATGCCCTGGATATCACCCGGTGTCAGGCCGCTGAGTTCTTCTCCAGTATTGATCGCATGGATGACATTGGCCCAACTGGTCCGGGAAAAATCCTCGGCACTGCTGCTGCCGTCGACGTCGATACCCTCAGTCTTGAACCAATCTCGTTCATGCTCGTTGTTATAGGCTGTGGCGGTGAAATCCATGGTGTCACTGATAGCGAACCGATATCGAACGATCTGCTGTTCGTGTTTGGTGTAGATATTGTCGAGGGCAGATAGTCCGTAACGGCGAAAGCTGTTGCTCTCGAAGTCGTTGTCCGTGAGTCCCAGGTAGCTCTGTTCGGAGTCCTGCTCCGCATACTGCAGCTTCAACTCAATGCTTTGCCTGTCGCCGGAGTAGGCAAGTTTGACGGTGTAATCCTCGATATCCAGACCAGTGCCACTGCTGCTTCGATCAATCTCCTGATAGCCGTCGGACTGCCATTGGTGCGTTTCGAGCAGGAAGCCAAACCCATTTCCACCGGTGCCACCGTAGGTAGCATGTACGCGATAGGTGCTGTCTTCTCCAGCCTCTGCCAGCAGGGTGCCACCCTGATCCCTGGGAATGGGTGTCGATATCATATTCATCGCACCGCCGATGGTGTACGGCCCCTGGGTAATCGCGGCTGGACCTTTCAGGATTTCTACCGCGTTCATTCGTCCCATGGTAGGAAAATAGTAGGCGGCTGGTGCAGAGTAGGGTGCCGGTGCGATCAGTACATTGTCTTCCAGCAGGGTGATCCTGCCGCTTCGCTCTGTGGCGACACCACGGATGCTGATGTTGGGGCGTAAGCCATACCCGTCCTCAACCTGCAATGAGACGCCAGGGGCCTGGCGCAGAATCTTCTGGATATCAGAATAGGTCTGTTGCTCCAGTTGTGCGGCACCTATGTATTGTGCAGCGCCGGTGATCTGCTGCTGGTTGCTGCGTTCACCGACGATAGTGATTTCTTCAAGAAAAGACCCGTCGCTTGATAAAGCGGGTGGCGCTAACGAAAGCGTCAGCAGGACGGCCAGCGTAGAGCGGGTAAACTTCATAATGGAGCCTTAAATCGTTACTGGATCAATTCAGGCTGCGAAAATATATTAAATGAGAATCATTATCAATAACTAAATGATAACTATTCTCAATAAGTTACAGCAGGAAGCCTGCCGCCAGGCCGATCAACAGTCCAGCACCGGTAGTGATCAGTGTGGCACCCCGCAGTGGTTCGGAAGATATTCCCAGCCAGAATCCGCTCAGCAGGATGATGACGAGCCCGACAGACATGACTTTCTGCAGAGTTTTGAACAGGCCCGGACCGTGTCCCTTGTGCAGTTCAACCAGTTGTTTCACCAGATCGGGCTTATTCAGACTTACCTCCGGTGTCGGACCTGAGACGTCGATGCTGTAGTAGTCGCGAGATGTCGGCCTGGTGATCAGGGTTGTGCCGGAGACTTTGACGTATTCAAAGTTATGAACGATGCCGTTGGACTGTAGCAATCCATCGATATCCTGTTTCAGCTCCGGCGATTTGGGATCAATGGGCACCGCATTGGTGAGTTCTATCGGCGTGGTTGTCACCGTGCCCTTAATGCCATTCAAGTAAAGTCCGCCAGAGACTGCCATGAGTAACAGCATTGGCAGGAAGAATGAAGCGATGTAGAGGTGTACTTTTACCCAGGTGCTACGCATGCCGAATTCCTGAAAGTTGCAACGGCGCCGACTGTAGCAAACGATGCCAGCATTGAACAACCCGCCTTTATGCTATGCTCGCGGGCCATTTCGTAGTCACTCGAACCTCTGATGCCGCACTATCGCTGGTACATTGTTGGCGCAACCCTTGTGAATCAGGCGCTGGCTCTGGGCATCATGATTTACAGCTTTGCACTGTTCGTCGTGCCCTGGCTGGAGACCTTCGGCATCAGTCGTAGTCATGCCATGCTGGCAATCTTTGCTTTTCAGGTTTCCATGGGCCTGCTCAGTCCGGTTTTTGGCCGCCTGATGGATAGCTACAGCATGCGCTACCTGGTGATCATAGGTGGCATCAGCAGTGGTCTCGGAATGTGCCTGATCTCCTATGCAACGGCGTTCTGGCAGATCATCCTCGTACACGTGACTCTGTTACCCGTCGGCATGATGCTGTGCGGCACGCTTGCTTCTCAGATTATGGTGAGTAAGTGGTTCACTGAGAAGCGTGGCCTTGCCATCGGCATCTCTGCCATGGGTACATCGCTGGGTGGGCTGACCATACCGCTGCTGACTAACAGTCTGATTGAGGCGTTTGACTGGCAGAGTGCTGTCATGTATCTCGGAATCCTCGTGATCTTCATTGTCGTTCCCCTGAACTTCTGGATCCTGCGCAAGGAGCCGCCCAGTCGCGAGATTACGGCAGGCACCAGTCAGGGGCTAGATGGAAAAACCTGGGGCACCCGTGAAATTCTGTCGACGCGCAATTTCTGGATACCGGTCATCGGACTGATCCCGATTAATGCGGCGTTTGGCGGGGTGCAGTTTAATATCGGTGCTTATGTCGCGGACCTGGGTATGACCCAGACGCTGGCTGCTCAGCTGATCGCGCTGGCTTCCATTTCCATGATCATTGGTAAATTCGTCTTCGGCAGCCTGGGCGACCGCATGGATCATCGCTATCTCTACTGGTCGATGGCCTCTCTTTTGCTGGTTTCACTTTACTTCTATCAGGGCAATCCAGATCAGCTTTCCCTGATGGTCGCCGCCGCCTCGCAGGGTTTTGCCACCGGCGGAGTCATGCCAATGATGGCGATCATGTATGCCAGTCGTTTCGGCACTCTGTCTTTCGGTCGAGTCCTTGGCCTGGTGCAGCTCTTTCTGATGATCGGCAGCTTTGGTTCGATATTCTCAGGCTGGATATTTGATCTCACCCAATCTTACGATGCCGCTTTCTGGACCTTCAGCGTTCTACTGCTTCCATGTATGGTGGCGATAACATTCCTGCCACCGCCATCGCCATCAAAGGTTGTCTGAGCCGCTAAAAGGCGTAGCTCAAGGCATGATCTCGCACGTTGGATTCACTTGAATCACAGTCAGCGAGTTCTGATTGTTCGAAGATGTAAATGTTTGATTCGTCCTCTCCCTTGCTGACGATAACACTGACCCGTTCATTGCGGGGCAGACTTCTCATGGTGCTGCTGTAATCGCAAAAGGTATTCAGCACGAGTGTTTCCATCTCCTCGAATTGCTGACGTTTAGCTTCGGAGCGTTTGGCCCGCTGCATCTCTATCTTTTTTCGTTTCGCTTCTGCCTGGCTGGAAAAACGTTCCTGGATTTTTTCTTCTTCGCTGGAGAGACGCTCGAGCTCTTTCATTACTTCTGCTTCTCTCTGCTCCAGTTCCGTCAGTTCTTCTTGTTCTGCATGTATGGCCTCTATCTCTATTTCCCGAAGTTCCCGATTGGCTTCACGGAGTTCAGCTCTAGCCTCACGCAGAGCCTGACGCGCGATACGACTGTTTTCAGACCAGTCGCCCTCACCGGAGATGGTAAATCCTGAAAAGTCTTCGTCAGCGAGGCTTATTTCGACCCCTGCAAGAATGTCTTCAACCACGAGCGGGATAGCAGCCATGCCCTCGGCGAACTCCTCAATGTTCTCTTCGAAATCATCTGTTTTGAAGGCATAGGCATAGCCTCGTGCGGCAGGTGTGACATTGAAGACAACACCCTGATCTGCCAGATAGTGGCCTGTGATCTTTACCTGACAGGATCGACAGTCCTCGTCATTTTCAAAAGCAGACTTCACGATGCCGATCATGATGTTGATGTCTTTGCGCATACGCTCATAGTCGGGGGCAGCGAAACTGTTGAGCGCGATGCTGGATACCGTGATCACAGCAGCCACGTCAAGCAGCAGGCTGTGTTTCCTGATTCTGGATTGAATAGTCATTTGATATACCTTCCCTACATGTCATTGCCGCGTTTCATACTGATCTGGTGAAACGCGTTGGATAGTTGCTGGATGTCCTTCTCGTCTTCGGCCTGACTGGCAAGCAGGTAACGCAGGTTTTCTTCAGTTTCTCTGTATTGCTGGGCCTGGGTGGCGGACCAGTAGTCGACCAGCGTGGTCAGTTCTTCCTTCCGTTCTTCGCGGCTCGCCTGGAGAACAGAGCGCAGAACCAGTTGATCGCTGGCGACCTGACGAGCTGAAAGCTCATCCAGTCGCTGTTCCCACCTGCCTGATTGCTCGGCCTGGTACTCGGCAAAGGATTTGGCCGTCAGGTAGTCGTCAGAACCGAAGCGCAGTACCACACCATGGCTGGTATCGATGCTGGCATCGGTCAGCACCAGCACAAGCGCCAGGATCGATGCTGCAGTCGCGAATATTTCCGGTGGGCGCCAGCTCTTCCTGTCGATATCTGTTGTTTTCCCTCTGTCATAGTTGCCTGGTGACTGGTTCTGCCACCGGGTCGCGACAAGGTTCATCTGCCAGATGTCACTCAGCAGAGCGCTGCATTCGATGCAAGATTTGAGATGCGTATCGACGTGAGCGGCCGTTTCCGGTGGCAATTTTCCTTCATGAAAATCGAACAGCAGTTCCTGACACTTTTCGCAATTCATTGATTCCATAAGTTTCTCTCTTGTTTCAGCAGGCTAATGCGTCTGCTTCTTCTGTAGCTCTCATTTTCTTCAAAGCTGCGTAAAGACGTGACTTGGCTGTGTTGGAACTGATACCCAGCTGTGCGGCGATTTCATCGAACGTGAAACTCTGGAAGAACTTCAGTTCGATCACTTGTCGTTGCTCGTGTGGCAGGTGCCCCAGCATACGCACGATGTCACCGTTGGATCTCACGTCTTCGTAGCCGCTCGCTGGATTGCTGTTGCGATCCGCATCCGGCTGCTCCTCATATTCATTGAACTGCGGCTTTTTTCGCCTGAGGTGATCCGTACAGCGAAACGTTGTTATTCGGAAAAGCCATGCCGCGAAGGGTGCGTCACCCCTGAAGTTGCCGAGGTTACGGTATACGGACAGAAATACGTCCTGCAGTAGATCCATGGCGTCATCGGCGTTGCCCACCATTCGCAGCGCATGGTTATAAAGTCGTGATTCGTAACGCTTAACCAGCGTTAACCACGCATTATCAGAGCGCTTCCAGCGCCTGCTTGATGAGTTGTTCGTCGCTTTTTCGGCGACTACCGAGGAGATCCATGGGGGTCCAGCCCGACTACATACCTGTATAGACGGTAGCGGTCTGAAAAAAGTTTGGCAAAAGCAGAAAAAAACCGGACATCCTGTTAGAGATGCCCAGTCTGAGTTTTCAGAAAAACCCCTTAGAGGGCTTTTCACAACAGAACCCGCTGAGGGCTCTTGGCAGAACCCGCTGAGGGCTCTTGGCAAAACCCGCTGAGGGCTCTAACCGAGCTTAACGACCATCACGTCGCAGTTGGAGGCTTGTAGTACACCTTCTGCAGTGTTTCCGATCAGCGCGCCGCTGATACCTTTTCGGGCAACTGTGCCGAGGACAATAACGCCAGCGCTGATTTCATCGGCAACCTGATTGATGACATAGCTGGGCGAGCCTTCTCCCAGGTGGGTTTTGGCGATGCTCAGGTCCCTGGTTACTTTTTCGAGCCCTTCCTCATGTTCTTTTCGAAGATTGTCCGGTGAGGGGTAAGGCGTGGTGTCGATAGAGCCCACAGCCATGATCTGGGTGGGTGCTCTCCAGGAGTTCACCGCATGTGTCGGACTGTCGAGCACGCTGGAAAGTCTCCCGGCCGAGGCGAGAACAACATCGTTTAACTTGTCGTGGTTTTCATCACCACTGCACACATCCAGAGCTGCCAGCACCGGTCTGTTGCGAATCGTGTCCTGATCGCTGACCAGTAGCAGTGGGAAGGGACAGTGCCTGATCAGGTTCCAGTCAGTCGTTGTTCTTACGACGGTCTCAAACAGAGAGTGTTGACGCATCGGCTTGACGATGAAGTCGGCCTGATGCTTTGTCGCAGACTCAATCACGGCCTCATATAGTTTTTCAAAGGGGACCACGTCGGTTGTGATCTTGTAGCCTTCTGCGATGTACGGAGTGACCTGCTCCCGCAGCCACTCTGAATGTTCTGCGAAACTCTTGGCGAAGTTTTCGGCAGTGTCGTGTTCGACGAACACCGACGCCATGATGTCGAGATCGGCTTCGGGTGGTTGTTCTTTGCAACGGTCCAGCGAGTGATGCACGGTATCGCGGGGGTCGATGACAGCTAATATTCTGGTCACGCTCTTCTCCTGAACTTTCGAGTGTGACTCGAGTCTAGGACATGCGGGTGAAGTGATACTTGATCTTGGTCAAGATAGAGGCACGTCACGGGGTGAGTCTCTGAGAGCCAGATGCGCCGAAACCACTTCAATATCGCTGTGCTCAGAGGCATTATGATTGATAGTTGATGCCGATCAATTCACTACGGTTGTTGGTCGGCAAGAATGAGGGCGTAAGCTCTTCCTCAAGAATAATGGAGATTCTGTGATTAGAAAAAGCCTGCTGCTTGTTGTGTTACTGGTATTGAATGGCTGCACCACCAGTTATCTTGGCATCAGTGTGACCCATGGCGAAGCCAAAACGTCCCTGCCTTTCCGCACCTTCAATGTCGTCACAGAGGAGATGCCTGCATTCCTTGGGCCGATTGTCGTCAGCAATTTCAGCGTCGCCATGGCCGAGCGAGGTGTTCAGCCTGTCTCTGAGAATGGCGAGGCCGAAGTGACTCTTCGTCTGGAGCAGGAAAGCCGGCAGTCAGAGAGCGGGGAGGATGATTTCTCAGGCAATATAGATCAGGGTGGCGAGGCCACTTTTATGGCGCGCATCGTGGTTGAAGTCCGCGCCAGCAACTCGTCGGAGGTACTCTGGAGTGGCAGTGTTCAAAGACCGCACAGAATACGACCCGGAGACTATATGCACGTGGGTCTTGCGTCCGCAGCTCTTCTGGAAGCCTTTCGTGATCTGCTGCGTGACTATCCGCTGGAAGCCGACCCTCTTGTGGAGGTCGCGACGAGTTGAACAATATCAGGAAGATTCTTTTTTTCGCCGATGGTGCGAAAGGATGTATCGCCGCTGTGCGCCGCGCCTATGGGCTGGCAAAACATCATGGTGCAGAGCTAGCTGTGATGGGCGTGGTTGCAGATGTCTCTACTGACGATCGGAGGCATCGTGCTTCGGCAAAGAAAATTCAGGACACGCTGATTCGCGATTGCGGTCTCGAACTGGACAGCTTGATCGCGAGTCTTACAAAGACTCGTGACCGTCAGGTTCAGGTCAGCAAAGTCGTTGGTACAGGCAAGGATTACGTTGAAATCATCAGCAAATCCATGCGCGATGATTACGACCTTATTGTGAAATCGGCTAATCCGCATACCGCCATTCATGATGCGGTTTTCGGAAGCACAGACCTGCGGCTTATGCACTACTCTCCAAAGCCGGTTCTGATCCTGAAGCCGTTGCGCCGGAAACGCTGGCGCTCTGTTTTGGTCGCTGTTGATCCCATAGCAGATTCGCCGGAAGCGCTGCAGCTGAACTCGAACCTTCTCGGTACGGGGTACTTGTTTTCCAATGCGGAAGAAGCGGAACTTCATGCGGTACATGTGCTGGAAAAACTGCCGAAGACAAGTCAGGGAAACCTGAAGAAAGAGTATCAGGCAATGGAGAAGTCTTTTAAGGAAGATGCAGAGGCTCGTCTGGCAAAGCTGGTTGATGAGGGGGCGGCGGTTTCAGTTCAGGAGCACATGCTGAAGGGAACACCGCACAAGGCGATTGCCGATTTTGTCGAGCAACGTGACATTGATCTGCTGGTGATGGGTAGTGTGGCACGTTCCGGTATTCCCGGGCTGTTGGTGGGTAACACAGCGGAAAAGATTCTTAATCACGTCGATTGCAGCGTCCTGGTCATGAAACCAGAGGGATTCAGAATAGACTGAGCTGTTCGTGGTGACGTCTGAATCGACTCGTGTTCAGTTCGAATCTCTGCTCATTCTCAAATCCCAGCCGGCGACTCGCGATTCGCCACCGGTTGTGCAGCAGCAGGGCGAATTCTCCGGTGCCTGTCATCCTTTCGCCGAATGCGCTGTGATAGTCCTTGCCTCCTCGGCTTTGTCGAATCACGCTCATCACCTTGCCTGCCCGGTCAGCAAAATGCTCATCCAGCCATTCCTGGAACATTGCGCTGATCTCCAGTGGCAGGCGGAGCAGGATGTACCTGGCTGATACAGCACCTGCATTGCGACCCTTCTCAAGTATGGTTTCGAGTTCCTGATCGTTGATATATGGAATCATGGGTGCCGCAAGTAGAGTCACTCTGACCCCGGCCTCGGATAGCTGACGAATGGTATCCAGCCTGACCTGGCCCCTGGGCGTTCGTGGCTCCAGGATTCTTTTCAGGCTGTTATCGAGTGTCGTGACACTGATTGCAACGCTCGCCAGGCCTTTTTCTGCCAGCGGTTTCAGGATGTCGAGATCTCTGAGTATCAGGTTGCTCTTGGTGATGATCGAGAAGGGGTGCTCGAACTCAGCCAGCACTTCGATAATGTCTCTCGTCATGCCCAGCCTGGCTTCGATCGGCTGGTAAGGATCTGTATTGGCACCAATAGAGATAGGGCGCGGTTTGTAACGCGGGCTGGTGAGCTTTTTCCTCAGCAGTTCAGTGGCGTTTGGTTTGCTGATGATATGGGTTTCAAAATCGAGCCCGGGTGACAGGTCCCAGTAGGCGTGGGTCGGTCTGGCGTAGCAATAGATGCAGCCGTGCTCGCAACCCCGATAGGGATTAATGGAAGCGTCGAATGGTATGTCGGGAGAACGGTTGGTGCTGATGATGGTTCTGCACTGCTCCTCGATGACCCTGGTAGGGAGTCTCCCGGGTTCATCTTCCGGGATGTCCCAGCCGTCAAAAAACGCGTCTCTGGTCTGGTGCTGATATCGATTGGCCGGGTTTGATAGCGCCCCGCGGCTCTTGTTAACAGCCCCGCGGCTCTTGTAAACGGCCCCGCGGCCTTTGTGGACAGTCCCCCGGCTCTTGTAAACAGCCCCGTGGGTTTTGTGTTGCACACGATGTTTTTCAGTGGCGTCAGCCAATTCCCAGTCATCCATAGGTATAGGTTATATGAATACTGTATATAAATACAGTATTCTGTCTCTGAGAGAATGCTATGCTTCGAAATCTGTACCTAACTACAACCTAGAAGAAGCCAATCCAAAAAAGGAGGGAAACCATGGCGCAAACTCACGATCATGAAATGGTGTCGATTTATCCATTTACCGATGAAGAAGTGGATCAATTGATGGATAACTCAGTAGAGTGCGTCCTCATGTGGGGTACGAAGGATGGATGGCCTGTGGGTGTGACTCACGCGTTTGTCTGGCATGAAGGCAAGATATGGATCACCTTCTCTGAGCATCGTCACAGAACGGCGGCGATTCGCCGCGACAACCGGGTGTCTGTGAACGTCAGTGCCATGGGTTATCCGGATGGCGCACCTGAAGGTCTGCCGGGTGGCGCAATCACGTTCAAGGGTACGGGTGAGTTCTACCAGGACGAAGAAACCAAGAAATGGTTCTACGAAGCTCTGTCGAAAAAGCTGAATCCTGAAAGTAAAGAAGGCGAAGAGTTCTTCTATAACCTTCTGGATTCACCACTGCGAATTATCCTTGCCGTGACACCTGTGAAGAAAATCATGTACAACGGCACACTTGCCGGCAAGCACATGGCAGGCGTCGCCGATGAGAATGAACTCGGTGAACCGCTCGACGTGGATAAGGACCGTATGAACAAGCTGCGCGCTGACAAAGGTCTGGCGCCCAGAGAGAAGGTGTAAATCAACTTCACGTTGATATTGAGAACAGCACTGGTGCTGCTGGTCACTCTCCTCGCGGGGGCGACCGGCACGCTGTTCTACCATGGTGCCTTCACAAAGGTTGAGATAGCAGAAGAGCGCCATGGTCCGTACCGTCTGGTATTCCGACCACAGATTTATGTCACCCGTCAGTCGGAGGCTCGCATCACCGAAGAAATTGACACGATGCTGTCTGGCATTGGTGTTGAAAAGCGTCAGCCGATGGCGGTCTACTTTTCCGATGGTTCTGCCCAGGTCGGTGTCAGCGTCGAAGATGTTCAGCTCAATCTGACATTAAGCAACGGCACAACGACTCGAACGATTCCCGGAGAAGATTACATGGTGGCGAGGTTTCCCTGGAAGTCGCCCCTTTCTCCAATGGTTGGCTACTATAAGGTTGATCCTGTTCTGAATCGGTATCGAGAGACCCTGGGTTATGTCCAGACCGAGGATATGACTTTGTATCAGGGTGACCATATCCTGTACTTGACAAGAATCGCGAGGCAACCATGACAAGCTATATTTTCTTCTACTATCTGCACATCATCACAGTTTGTGTTTCCGGTACGTTTTTTGTCGTTCGTGGTATCTGGATGATGCAGGACAGTGCTCTGTTGCAGATCAAGCCGGTGCGTATATTGCCCCATGTCATTGATACGGTGCTGCTGCTGGCGGCCTTCGGACTGATGTTTATTACCAGTCATTATCCGGGTGCAAGTCACTGGCTGACGGTAAAAGTCGTTTTTCTGATCGCGTATATTCTGCTGGGTGTCATGGCTCTTCGTGCGGGTAAGACAAAGTCGGCACGTATCGGATACTTCTTCGCAGCGGTTGCTGCTTTCGGATTTATGGTCAGTGTTGCCCTCACCCGGGAACCGATGGGTGTCTTTGCGCTTTTCGTTTAGCGCCTTCGCGAGCGCCCTGTTTCATCAGGGCACTTATTGCGTTTTAAGATCAGTTCACTGATAGCCACCATCCACGGGGCGTCTTGGCAAAGACCACCAGGTAGCCTCGCAGGCTGCCGTCATTTCTTCATCGAACGTCACATCAAATGCCGCCAGATTGGCATCCAGTTGATCTGGTCTTGATGCGCCGATGATCGCAGACGTGATTCCAGGTTGATTCAAAACCCAGGCGACAGCAACCGACACCATGTTCAGGCGTTTACCTTCAATGACAGATTTGAGGTTTTCTACGGCGTTGAACTGAGCTTCATGCCAGTAGCGTGCCTGATATCGGTCAGCGGCCGTACCCAGTGTAAAACCGGTGCCATCCTCCGGCTCCTGTCCTGGTTTGTATTTTCCGGAAAGGAAACCACCTGCAAGCGGGTTGTAGGGGATCACGCCAATTCCCTGATCAAGACAGAGCGGCAACAGGTCAACTTCAATGTCACGGTAGAGCAGGTTGTATCTTGGTTGAACCGAAACGTAGCCCTTTGCCCCTAAATGATCAGCTGCGCGCAACGCTTCGCCCAGTTGCCAGGCGCGAAAATTGGAACAGCCTACGTAGCGAACCTTTCCGGTTGTAACCAGATCCTCGAAGGCGCGCAGTGTTTCTTCCTGGGGTGTGTGAGGGTCGAATCCGTGGGACTGATACAGGTCGATATAGTCTGTGCCCAACCTTTGAAGGCTCTTGTCGACAGATTCCATAATGTGCTGTCGCGAAAGACCCCAGTTGTTCGGGCCTCGTCGTGTGGGTGCGAAGCACTTGGTGGCAAGTATCAATTCCTGCCGGTTGCCTTTGTCTTTCATCCAGCGTCCGATGATGGCTTCTGTCTCGCCCATCGTTTCCACGGTGCAGAGGGTAAGCGTCAGAGGAATCCAGAAAGACAAGCTCATGATCGTAGGCTTTATCAAGTATGGCCCGCGAATCAGCTTCGTTTACCTGCAGGCCGAAGGTCATGGTTCCCAGGCATAAGGCTGGTACTTCCAGCCCGTGTTTACCCATTCTGCGCTTTTCCATTCTTATTCCCCGTTGTTGTCGACTTTATTCAAACTTGCCAAACCCAGACTTGCCAAGTCTGGACATGCGAACTTAACGCGCGTCCTCAAAAGCGGCCGCGATAGCAGCGACTTTCGCACCGGCGAGTCGTGTTCCGACAAATGAAAGACCTACCGGCATCCCCTTGATGTCGCCCATGGGCACGGTGATATGAGGATGCCCGCCAATGGCAGGCAGACTCGACATGGATGGACCATGGAACGCATCCCCATTGATATCGTCAATCATCCAGGAAGGCCCCGCAGTAATACCCACAATCACATCCAGATCGTGTTCCTGCAGCAGCTTGTCCAGACCGTCTTCCCGCGCTGCCTTTTTGATTTTTGCGAGCTTTTCCTGGTATTGCGGTTCCGTCATCTCGAGCGCGAATGCCTTGTCGAAAATGCTCTGATCGAACAGGGATAGTTCAACAGTAGACTGAGCGTTGAACTCAATAAGTTTAGCCAGCGTCATCTTATTCAGATCGTTGGGTAATGCGGAAAAGTACTCGTCCAGTTGGTGTTTAAACTCGTACAGCAGTATCTGATACACATCGGCGCCAAGATCGCTGTAGGTTTCAGCTTTCACATCAGGCACCAGTTCTGCACCCAGATTGGACAGGATCTTCAGGTTGCGGGCCAGAAGGTCATCACGGCGTTGATCGTAGCCCTGTGTGTTGGCGAGTATGCCGACCCGAATGCCTTCCAGACTCTCCGGTACAGTAGCGTTCGGTCTTTGGGTTTCCAGCTGGATTCTGTCTGCACGGAGTAAAGCAGAAATCCAAGGGAGGCCAGTTTGGCGAAGGGTACGATGATGCTGGCAAAAAGGACAATGAACCCCAGCCCGTAAAGACCGGCTTCCATCAGGTGAATAATACCGGTGATGATCGTGTCCGGCTGACCCTGCCCGAGCTTTTTGACGGTCATCACTGGGAAGAGGTTGGCAGGTATCAGCATCAGTGTCGCGGCAACAAGCAGAGCCCAGGTCTGTTGCACGCTGTTCTTTATCCGGTGGTGGATCGGAGCGCCGCAGCGCCTGCAGTCATGCCCTGATAATTGCAGCCCGTCACAGATGTGGCAGTGCAGGATCAGGGCACCTTCTTCCACATCATTGACTCCATGATCTTTGCCGTGAAGGTATTCAATTCGCTGCCAGAGGGTTTCGCTGTCGAAACTGCTTCTGGCCATGGCATAGACAACCAGCAGGAAAGAGAAGGCGATCAGAGAAAGTCCCGGAACGACGGTCGCCAGATCCTGCAGTTTGACGATAGATATGAGTGTGCCCAGCATAAATACCGATATCAGGCTCCAGGGTTCCAGCAGGCGAACGACCTGGAATACGCGGCCAGCGAACGGAGGAGCAAATCCCGCCTTAACAGGCATCAGCAGATAGACCATGCCGGCGATGGTCATGAACGGGAAAACGATGCTGGTGAGAAACACGACCAGCCCAAGCTCGCCCATGCCATATTCATACAGTGCCCAGCCGCCTGCCAGAAGCAGGTTTTCCTGGTAGATCTCTCCAACTTTCAATCCCAGGAATGGAAAGAGATTGGCCATGGTCCAGAGCATCAGCGCTGTGAGGTACAGAGCCAGAGAACGATTCAGGGTATCGGGAATGTGTCGGTAGAGAACAGCGTGGCAATGGGGGCAGGTGGCTGTTGCATTCACTGGGATAGCGGTACGTCGATAGATCGCCGCGCATTCATGGCAGGCAATTAGACGATCTGTTTCAGGCACTGAGCAGTATTCCGTGATCCCCGGGTAAAGCAAGGTACCATGAGATTAAAGTGACTGTCATTCACCCCTTTGGGGGGACGCTTCAGGAGGATTCCGATCCGAACAGGGTTTCCACATGGTCTTCGGGAAGCGGTTTGGTCAGTTTGGAGACCAGCACGGTCATGCCAATGGAGACAAACTCACCCATGGCCGCGCAGGAGTAGGGGTTTGGACCTTCCCCATAGAGCCATTCACTGACATCTCTCAAGACGCCGGGTTCGAACCAGTAGGGGTTAATCAGCTGGGCATGGAGAACAATAAATGTACCCATGCCGCTGATGAGCCCGGCGTAGGCGCCGAGCCGCGTCACCCCGCGCCAGAGTGCCCCCACGACGAGCGGACCGGCGAATGCTGCCATCATGCCACCGACGCCGATCCAGACGATCAGTGCAACATTGGTGTCCTGTAACCCCCAGGCAAGACTCATGCAGAGCAACAGAATAATAACCGTCGATATTCTTGAGATGTTGAGAACGCGGTGATCCAGTTCGTCTTCCGTCAGATCTGGTTTGGTCCAGGGCACAATGGTTCGCCTGTAAAGGTCATTGGCGACAATTTGTGAGGATGAAACAACCAGTCCGTCAGCGGTGCTCATGATCGCTGAGAGTACGCCAACACCAATCAGTGCGGCGAGCCAGGTGGGGAACAGCTCAATGAACAGGAGCGGCAGTGACTGATTCGGGTTGGCACCGTCGAGGTAAAGGCTGTCGCCAAAGTGCGCTCTAGCCAGAAGACCACCCAGACCCATCATGCCCAGGGTGACGCCAAACAGAGCGGCCAGTTTAACGAACTGCATGCGATCGCCATCGGACTTCAGCGCCCATAACTTGTTACCCAGATGTGGCAGCAGTCCCAGTGGCATATGCGCAAACGCGACGGCAATGATCGACCACCAGGAATGATACAAAGGCGTATTCGGGTTCAGGGGTGTCACCAGGTTTGTGTCCTGTTCGGACAGATTGGCGAGCATGCCGCCTAATCCACCGTCAATACCGACAGCGAACAGGGTCATCACAATGACAACAACCGTAAGGATCAGCATCATGCCGCCCTGCAGCCCGTCGGTGAGTATGTCCGCGTGAGCGCCTCCGAGGACCACATAAAAGAGCAGTACCATGGTTGTGATGATCAGCGCCCAATTTGAGTCCAGACCAAGCATTAACTGAAACATGACGACGCCGGATACCAGCTGCCCGGCCAGGTAAAAGAACAGAACAAGCGAAAGAAGGGAGACAAGAACCCGGATGCCGTCTGACTGGTATCGATCTCCCAGATACTCGGGAATCGAGCGATTCCCGAAACGATTACCGGCTGTGGCGATCAGGCGCATGGCTATGAGTACCCCGACATAGACGCCGACGGGATAAAGCACGTTGCTCCACTGTGATGCCATACCCCATTCATAGCCAAGTGCGGGGCTGCCCAGAAACGTTGCGCCGCTTGCTGTGGAAGCGGCGAATGCGAGTGCCAGAAAGAAGGGACCATAAGCGCCGCGCGCTGTGGCAAAGTCGTCAGCGTGCTTGATCTTTCTCTGCGCGAATACGCCGATGAAGACCATGATGCCCACGTAGAATGCGAGAAAAATCCAGGACCAGTTCATCAACGTCATGGTGTTCGATTATAGCAGTAGGTAGTGATAGGGTTCGTGCATTGTCTGAACATCTCTTAAGGCGCTGTTACACCATGTTAAACAAGTTAGATGACTTTCCGATTCACCAGACTCCGGAACCCGTCGCGCATCCCGCTACCAGCGACCGTAATGTTTACGACCGATACTGGTACAACGGATACGCGCCTGATGGTTCCTACTATTTCGGCATCGGGATGGCGGTCTATCCGCATCGCGGCATCATGGACTGTGCTTTCAGCGTGGTGCAGCCGGGCATGCTTCAGCATTGTTTTTATGGGTCGCGGCGTGCGCCGGCTGAGCGAACTGAACTGGATGTGGGGCCTTTTCGACTTGAGATCATCGAACCCATGCGAAAGGCGCGGGTCATTCTTGATGACAATGAAAGCGGCATTACCGCAGACCTGACCTTTTCCCCGCGTACGGCATCAATTCAGGAGGAACGCCAGACGCTCTGGGCAGGCACCAGACGCTGGATGGATGCGACACGGTTTGACCAGTTCGGTCGCTGGCAGGGTGTGATTCATCATCCGGAAGGCAGCATCCAGGTAGATGAAAATCTCTGTCATGGCACCAAGGACCGGAGCTGGGGCGTTCGTACTGTGGGTGAGCCGGAATCCGGCGGCGCACCCAGTCGGCCCAATGGTATCTGTTTCGTCTGGGCACCTCTGTTCTGGGACGATCACGTCAGTCACGCGATATTCTTTGACGGTCAGAGAGGCGAGCCGCTGGTTCGCGAGGGTCTTGAAGCTCCTCTTTATAGTGCAGAAGCAGACATTCCCGGTGTGGAAGATGGCCTGATAGATCGCAAGTTGACGGCGAGACATCGCATTCAGTATCACGAAGGCACGAGGCTGGCGAAATCTGCCGAGATTGACCTGATCAATCTGGATGAGGGTATACGGACAATCTCCTTGGAGCCGAAACTCACTTTTATGATGAAAGGTCTTGGCTACGGTCACCCGGAATGGAAGCAGGGTATGTGGAAGGGAGAACTGGCCACCGGTCATGAATCTTTTGACACCCGACAACTCGATTATCAGGCGCCCGAGAATTTCCACACCCAACAGGTGGTGAAAGCCACGGACGGTGAAAAGGAAGGTGTCGGGGTGCTTGAACAGATCACGGTCGGCCCTTATGAGCCGGCGGGTTTTACGGATTTCTTCGACGGCTATAAACCGTGATCCTAATCCCTTGGATCATATGACCCATATCAAGTTTTTCTCTATGCTACTCTGATAATCTCCTCTCAGATTTTTGGGTAGTGAAGTATGCAGGACTACAACTATAAGGTAGTGAAGCAGTTTGCCATTATGACCGTGGTCTGGGGGATCGTGGGCATGCTGGTGGGTGTGATCATTGCCGCTCAGCTCGTTTGGCCATCGCTGAATTTCGATATTCCCTATTTGCACTTCGGTCGACTCAGACCTCTGCATACCAATGCAGTGATTTTTGCTTTTGGCGGTTGTTCACTGATGGCGACCTCGCTCTATATCGTGCAGAGAACCTGTCAGACGCCCTTAATCTCTAATTCGCTGGCGGCGTTTGTTTTCTGGGGCTGGCAGCTTGTGATTGTGCTGGCTGCAATCACGCTTCCTCTGGGCCTGACCAGCTCGAAGGAATATGCTGAACTTGAATGGCCGATCGATATTCTGATTACCCTGGTCTGGGTAGCTTATGCCATCGTCTTTTTCGGTACAGTCATGAAGCGCAAGACCCAGCACATTTATGTGGCGAACTGGTTCTTTTCGGCCTTCATTATTGCCGTCGCTATTCTGCACATCTTTAACAGCCTCGCGATTCCAGTGACGCTGACCAAGTCTTACTCCATCTACGCCGGCAGCGTGGATGCCATGGTGCAGTGGTGGTACGGACACAACGCCGTCGGCTTTTTCCTGACGGCAGGCTTTCTGGGCATCATGTACTACTTTGTGCCGAAGCAGGCGGACCGGCCGGTGTATTCCTATCGTCTCTCGGTCGTACACTTCTGGGCACTGATTGCGGTCTACGTCTGGGCCGGACCCCACCACCTTCATTACACCACCCTGCCGGACTGGGCTCAGAGCCTTGGCATGGTGATGTCCCTCATCCTTCTCGCGCCTTCCTGGGGTGGCATGATCAACGGCATCATGACCCTTTCCGGTGCGTGGGATAAGCTTCGGAGCGACCCTATCCTGAAGTTCCTGATTGTCTCGTTGTCCTTTTATGGCATGTCGACCTTTGAAGGTCCCATGATGTCGATCAAATCTGTAAACGCTCTCTCTCACTATACAGATTGGACGATAGGCCACGTGCACTCAGGAGCTTTGGGTTGGGTCGCGATGATTTCCATCGGCGCCATGTATCACCTGATCCCGATTTTATTCGGCAAAAAGCAGGGCGAGATGTACAGCGTGAAACTGATCGACCTGCACTTCTGGTTGTCCACAATTGGCACGGTGCTTTATATCGCGTCCATGTGGGTCAATGGACTGATGCAGGGTCTGATGTGGCGTGCCGTAAACGATGACGGCACCCTGACCTACAGTTTCGCGGAAGCGGTCGAAGCCAGTTACCCGGGTTACGTGGTTCGCTTCATCGGTGGTGGAATCTTTTTCGCCGGCATGCTGGTGATGGCATACAACGTCTGGATGACGGCTCGTACGGAACCTGCCAGTGCTGATAGCCAGGCTGTTCCAGCGGGAGGTGCCGCGTGAACGATTTCATTGAAAAGAATATCGGCGTCATGATGGTGCTGATTCTTGTCGCCGTCAGCTTTGGCGGTATCGTGGAGATCATTCCTCTGATGAGTCAGAAGGTTGTTCAGGAGCCCATTGACGGATTGAAGCCTCTGACACCCGTGCAACTGGAAGGTCGGGATATCTATATCCGTGAAGGCTGCAACGTCTGCCATTCTCAAATGATTCGACCCTTGCGCGCTGAAGTTGAGCGCTATGGTCACTACACTGTGGCTGGCGAACTGGTTTATAACCATCCGTTTCTATTCGGTTCCAAGCGAACGGGTCCGGACCTGGCTCGTGTTGGTGCCTATACAGTGACGAGTGGCACAGAGCGCATCTGTTTAATCCGAGGGCCGTGGTGCCTGAGTCAAATATGCCGGCTTTTCCCTGGCTGTTTGAAAACGAAATTGATGGCAGCGTTACACCCAGGAAACTGAAGGCGCTGCAGACGCTGGGCGTGCCCTATACCGACGTGGATATTGCCGGTGCCAGCAAGCAGGTGGAAGGTAAATCAGAAGCGGACGCCCTGATCGCCTATCTGCAGCAGCTTGGCACATTGATCACGGAGAGGAGGTAACCATGGGTATTGAAGATCTCAGGGGTCTCTCCACTATCTTCTGCATGCTGGCTTTTGCTGCGGTGGTTTTCTGGGCCTATGGTCCTTCGCGCAAGAACTACTTTGATCAGGCGGCGGCATTGCCGTTCGCAGACGAAGAGGATGGGCAAAGCCGATGAGCACAGGTTTCAGCATTTTTGTCACCCTCGGCACCATTCTGTCCATGGTGGGCTTTTTCCTGTTGCTGTATATGAACAGAAAAATCGAGAACCCTGGCGAAACCACCGGGCACAACTATGATGGTATTGAAGAATACGACAACCCTCTGCCTGCCTGGTGGTACTGGTGGTTTATCCTGACGATCATCTATGGTGTCGGTTACCTTATCTATTACCCCGGGCTGGGCAATTATGAGGGCATCAGTGGCTGGTCCTCCGTCTCTGCGCTGGAGACCGATCAGGTGATTGCCGACGCCAAGTATGGACCCATTTATGAGCAGTACAGGGAATACACCCTGGATGAACTCGCAGCAACGCCGGCAGCAGTCAAGATGGGCCGAAGAATTTACGCTTCCAATTGCGCGGTCTGCCATGGTGCAGATGGCAAGGGCAGTTTCGGTTTCCCCAACCTGACGGACGAGGAATGGTTGTGGGGTAACACCGATGAGGATATCCATACAACCATTCTGGGCGGTCGTAACGCATTCATGAGCGGCTGGCAGGAAGTGCTGGGCGACGCTGGCGTCAGTGAGGTGACCGAATATGTGCTGGCTCTGGCTGGTCGTGAGGTTGATGCAGAGCTGGCCGCGAAGGGTTCGGTTCACTTCGGAATGTTCTGCGTCGCCTGTCATGGTCCGGAAGGAAAAGGCCAGAAAATCTTCGGTGCACCGAATCTGACCAATGATATCTGGCTGTATGGCAACTCCAGGCTGAGGATTGAACATGTGATCAGGCATGGCCGCAATGGTGTCATGCCAGCTTTTGAGCAACGCTTAGGAAAAGACAAGGTTCACATAGTCTCAGGCTACGTTCGAAGCCTTTCCAACAAGCCGTAAGCCATGAGTTCGCCATTACCGGAGGGCACTGATTCCAGTGTCCTCAATCTCTACGAAAAGCGCGAAAAAATTTACGTTCGTGCGGTCGAGGGATTCTTTCAGAATGTCCGGCTATACACAGGCTGGCCACTGCTGATCGCCTACTTCGGTTGCCCCTGGCTGATGTGGGAGGGTCATCAGGCTATTCTGTTTGATTTGCCGGAGCGCAAGTTCCATATCTTCTTCCTGACCTTCTGGCCTCAGGACTTCCCGCTGCTGGCCTGGTCTTTGATGATCGCGGCATTCGGTCTTTTCTTTATCACAACACTGCTCGGACGAGTCTGGTGTGGCTATACCTGCCCCCAGACGGTCTGGACTGCCATCTTTATGTGGGCAGAGCAGATCGCAGAAGGCGACAGACACCGGCGGATCAATCTCGATAAACAACCCTGGAGTCTGGAGAAAGTCGGACGGCGGGTTCTGAAGCATGTTACGTGGCTGGGGTTTGCGTTCCTCACGGGACTGACTTTCATTAGCTACTTCTATGGTATGCGCGAGCTGTTCATTGATGGGTTCAACCTTCAGCTGCCGATGGTCGGGGTATTCTGGGTAGGATTCTTCACTTTAGCCACCTATGCCAATGCCGGTTGGATGCGAGAGCAGGTGTGCAAATACATGTGCCCTTATGCGCGATTTCAGTCAGCGATGTTTGATCGCGACACGCTTATCGTGTCTTACGATGCAGCACGCGGTGATCCCCGCGGTGCGCGAAAGCGTGGTGAAGATCCCGCTTCTCTGGGGAAAGGCGACTGTATTGACTGCACCATGTGCGTTCAGGTGTGCCCGACGGGCATCGATATCCGTGACGGTCTGCAGTATGAATGTATCAACTGTGCGCTCTGCGTGGATGCGTGCAACTCAATCATGGACAAGATGGGATATGAACCGGGGCTGGTTCGCTACACCACGCTGAACCAGCTGGAAGGTAAAGGCTGGACCTGGAAGCGCCCCAAACTGATTGGCTACGGTATTGCCATGATCGTCATGATCTCGGCGATCTCGTTCGTCATGATTACCCGTACGCCATTGGAAGTGGATGTGCTCAGGGGGCGGGGACAGTTGTTTCAGGAGGTCCCCGGGGGTTATGTTCAGAATACCTATACCCTTAAGCTGCTGAATATGGACAAGGTGGATCACAGCTATGACGTTTCTCTGAGGGGATTGCCGGATTACCGCATGGTTCCTGGAGGACCTTATGACGTTCCGGCAGGAGAGATAGGAGAGTTTTCAGTCAATATCGTTGTTAACCCGGACGAACTGACGCAGGTCAACACGCCGGTGAGGGTTGAAGTGCAGACTACAGATGAGCTGATGCAAGCCTCCAGCAAGACGACATTTATTGGCCCCAAACCGCTATGACAGTTTCACTATGAGTCAGACCATGAGCCAGACAGACCAGCAGACAGACAACCAGTGGTTCAAGAACCCCTGGGTCTGGTTCGTGATGTTTGTGCCTTTTTCAGCGGTTCTGTTTGGTATCGTCATGATCACTTCGGCCAACTACCAGCGCGACGATCTGGTTGTTGACGACTATTACAAGGAAGGCAAAGGCATTAACCGGCGCATCCGTCAGGACGTTCAGGCAGCCACAACAGGTGCAACGGCCACTGTAATGGCGATTACCCCACAAGGTGTTGTCTTCGATATCTATGGTGGTGGAGAGCTGCTGACGCTGGAGATGTTTCATGTCACAAGCCAGAGTCAGGATCTTCAGGTGGACCTGGTCCGTCAGAGTGAAACCCAGTATACCGCTGCAAGCCCGCTACTGGCGGAACGGTTGCAGACGGATGGTGTCTGGTACCTCGAGGTCCGGGATGAAGATTCCGGCTGGAGACTCAGGCAACGAATCGAGACGCCGATTGGTGATCTGAAACTGGAGGCCAAGCCGTGAACAGCCTGGCTTCGCATCATGCCGAATCACATCGGGTTCATCTGCTGGTTCCAGATGTGCGCTGTGCCGGCTGCTGTCTTTCCATTGAAAAAGCACTGGGAGACATGGCGGGTATCAGGCAGTTGAGTGTCAGCTTCGCAGAAAAACGCCTGTCCTTTGTCGCAGATGACCTGCAAGCAAAGGCACGTGTTGCCGAAAAGCTGGCCACCATGGGGTATCCGTCATCACCGGATCTGGGTGGTGAAGAGCTGGAGCTTTACAAGAATGAAAGACGACAGCTGCTGGCCCGACTCGGCGTTGCCGGTATTGGCATGATGCAGGTCATGATGTTTGCCTTCACTGACTACCTGGCTGGCACTGAAGGGATTGACGCAGCTTACGATACGCTCATGCGCTGGGCGGCGATGGTCGTCGCTGTTCCTGTCACGCTATACAGTGCCATGCCGTTTCATCGTGGCGCACTGCGAGATCTGAAAAACCGCGCACCGGGCATGGATGTCCCCGTATCCATCGCCATATTGTCAGCCTTTACCCTGAGTGTGTTTCACACCCTGTCGGGGGTCGGTGACGTCTATTTTGATTCTGCCTGTATGTTTACGTTCTTCCTGTTGTTAGGCCGATACCTGGAACTGTCCGCGCGCCAGAGCTTTCACGTGGAAAGAACGCTCGGAGAACACCTGTTGCCAGAGTTTGCGCGTCTCGAAGATGGCACACTGCTAAAACCAACGGAGTTGGCCGTTGGCCAGATGCTGGTGATCAATCTGGGTGAATCAGTTCCAGCAGACTGTATCGTTCAATCCGGTTCAGCCCATGTCGACGAGTCTGCTTTTACGGGCGAGCCGGAGTTTAAGAGAAAGGAAACAGGCAGTTTGCTGCTGGCAGGTTCGCGCCTGTCCCAGGGACATGTTGTCGCAAGAGTTTCAGGCCCCCGGCAGGATTGGGTCATTACTCATCTGTCTGAGGCTTTCCGCCAGGCTGCCGCATTCAAGCCCGCCTTTGCCGTGATGGCGGATCGTATCGCTAAGTATTTTGTATCACTCGTACTAACGCTGGCTGCACTAACTGCCATTTACTGGTGGTCACAGGGAAATCAAAACTTCTATGCCATAGCGCTTTCGGTGCTTGTGGTTTCCTGCCCCTGCGCTCTTTCGTTGGCAACACCGGTTGCTTATACGATAGCAACAGGCGCGGTAAGACAGTTGGGTGTATTGGTGGACAAGGGCGCTTTCCTCGAAACCCTCGATAGTGTGAATACTATTGTCTTTGATAAAACCGGCACGCTGACAGAAGGACGAATGGAGCTGGCTGAAGTTGTTGTCGTGGAGCAATCCATGTCCCGGCAGGACATGATTAACCTTGCTGCATCTGTAGAACAGGAAAGTCTGCACCCGGTGGCTATGAGTCTTAAGGAAGTAGCAACCGAGCTCGTCACTGTTAAGGCGATAAAGACCGTGCCAGGTCAGGGTGTTTCCGCAGAAGTTGATGGAACGATTTTCTGGATCGGTCGCCCTTCAGGTCTGGATCGTGAGGTTCAGCGTCCTGATCAACAGGCTAACTGGGTGGTGCTGGCTCGTGATAACGAAGTGCTTGGCTGGTTCCGGTTTGCAGATCGACTCCGTGATGGTGTTGGCGAAATGATTCAGACGCTGCGACATGAGGGCAAGAAGGTTCTGGTCTATTCCGGCGATGGCTCTGAAACCGGGCGCAGTCAGGTTGGAACCCTGCAAGTCGATGGCAGTTGTTTAGGCGTTACGCCAGAGGAAAAAATAGAGGGCGTGCGGCAGCTCCAGAGTCAGGGGAACCGTGTGCTGATGGTGGGTGACGGTTTGAATGATGCCGGCGCTCTGGCAGTGGCGGACATTTCACTTGCCGTTAACCCGGTTGATGTTGTGGTGCAGTCTGCCGCTGATGCCACGCTGGTGCGACCGGACCTGTCGAACTTTACTTCGCTGTTTGGTTACGCATCGCGGGTCAGTCGGATTATCAGACAGAATCTTGTCTGGGCACTGATGTATAACCTTTCGGTTATTCCGCTGGCTATTGCTGGCTTTGTGCCGCCGTGGGTAGCGGCCCTGGGTATGTCGCTCAGTTCATTACTGGTGACGTTGAATGCCGGCAGACTGGTGAGAACGAGCTGATGGAAATCCTGTTTGTGCTTGTCCCCGTCAGTCTGGTGATCGTCATGATTGCGCTCCTGGCATTCGTCTGGTCTGTCAATTCAAAACAATATGACGACCTGGACAAAGAAGCAGAACGAATTCTGTTCGATGACTTTATCAATAACGAGAATAACCCTGTTAGGGAGGAAAACACATGAACCACCTGTTTGGCATTATGTTTTCACCGCATGCAGCCTGGGAATCCATTCGGGATCAGGAAGATTCGGTCATGATGACGTATATCAAGTTCATCATTCCCATTTCCCTGTTACCGGCAGTTGCCTGGTACTTCGGCTCCGTTGAAGTCGGCTGGCAGGTTAGTAACCGGGTTATCAAGCTGACCTCGGAAAGCGCGATGCAGATTATGATCCTGTTCTATCTGGCCATGTTAATTGGCACTGGAGGCCTTGGATTCATGGTTCACTGGATGTCGGAAACTTATGAGGCTAACACCTCGACGCCGGATAAAGGTGTACGTATCGCGGCTTACACCCTGACTCCGCTGTTTGTCTGCGGCGCAATCGGCTTCTATCCGATGCTCTGGCTGGACATGATTCTCGGTTGTGTGGCATCGGCCTACGCGGTTTATCTGCTGTATATCGGCGTCCCGATTGTCATGCGCATTCCGGAAGAGCGAGGTTTTCTTTTCGCCAGTGCCATGGTGGCGGTGGGTCTGGTCGGTTGTGCAACCATGCTCGGGGCGACGGTGATTCTCTGGGAAATGGGCGCGATGCCTGTTTTTACAGACTAGCTGCGTCTGCTCGGTCAGCTCAGATCAAAATGTGAGTTGTATTCGCTGAAACGCTCGTTCAGTTCGTGCTGGTCAAGACCGAACTGCTCCAGCGAATACCGGTGCTCACCATGTTTCCCTTTCGGGTTGTCATGAATATAGGTGCTGAGTGTCGTTCGGCTTTCCTCATCGAGCGGCTCTTCTGCAAAATCCAGAATCCTGCCAGCGGTTGCCAGCGGATCAGAAACCAGTTCACGATAGTTAATATCGAGAAACATGGATTCGTTATCCGGGTTGGCCTGCCGATATGCCAGTGAGTTTGTCAGCCCCCCATGCCATTGGCGCGTGACATCCCGTCCTATTTCCTGAAGATCCATTTCCCGGGTAAATGGCTTTCTGATGTGTAAAAACAGGCTTGCCATGCTGGGTATGACTTC
Source organism: Candidatus Azotimanducaceae bacterium (assembly GCA_965662805.1). Lineage (GTDB taxonomy): Bacteria > Pseudomonadota > Gammaproteobacteria > Pseudomonadales > Azotimanducaceae > UBA9659. Next base: position 26,999 of record CBFIJB010000029.1, read on the forward strand.
AGCGGGATTCCGATGCAAGTGGATGATTCTGGCGTCCGGGTAACGGCGAAGCAGATTTTGCAGGGATAGCAGGTGTCCTGGTGCCTTGAGTACCCAGCGTCTATTTCGTAGGTCGCCAAACTGCAGCCATTTCAGATACTTCTCATGATAGTCGTACGCTGGCGCCCAGTCGCAGTTTTCAAGCCATTGGTTGTAGTTCTGGACATTGTGTGCGGCATGAAACTGCATGGAGCGCAGTGACAGCGCCTGCATGGTGATGCATTCATGAGGCAGGTGAGTACCAAGACTGTGGACGCTGCGAAACCCGGGGGCCAGGAAGTCGACGACCTTTATCTGTGCAGATGTCAGCCACTGCCTGACTCTGTCCATGGTGGAGTAGCCGGGGACAAAGCTGGCTTCCCAGAAGGTCGGTGCACGCAGCCCGGGATGGGAGGCCAGCAGCTCGTGCAGCATGGTTGAACCGGTTCTGGGTAAACCGAGAATAAGGATCGGGCGTTTGATCTGCTGTTCTGCTGCAGGTGTTTTCTGAAGATAGTGGTTCAGTCTCAGTCGATTGCAGAGCATGCGGTGAAGATAGATCCACGAACCGGCGAGACCCTTCCGGTTAAGTTTTGCTGAGCCGTGATAGTCGTCAATCAGAAGGTCCAGTGGCTCTATGAAATCCTCCATACCGAAGTCGTTGAGACCGGTCACTCGCCGGGCTGCAGCCAGGATTCTGTCACGGCTATAAAGCATGGGCATGGACCCTAGCATGTTTGTAACTGCTCCGGAATTCCCGCAAGATTGGGTCTTCCTCCGACGTGGTATCTGGTTCATGGAGACGTATTTTCTGGGCGCCAGCGATGGTCAGCAGGTCGCCTGTTACCGATGGTTGATTGATTCACCAAGGGCCGTGGTACAGATTGCCCATGGCATGGGTGAACATGCCCGGCGCTACGACTGGGTAGCTCAAAAACTGAACGCAGCAGGCTGCTCTGTCTATGCCAGCGATCATCGGGGGCATGGCGCAACTGCAGGTCCGGCACTGGGTTACATGGGTCCGGATGGCTGGAACAGAACGCTCGCAGACATGTATGAACTGAACAGGGAGATTCGCACACAGCACCCTGAAAAGCCGCTTGTCCTTTTGGGGCACAGTATGGGCTCCATGCTCTCGCAGCAGTACATTACCCGTTATGGACACACACTGGATGTGCTGGTTCTTTCTGGGTCACCCGGTTTTAAGGAAAGCAGATTTAGTTTCATCAACCGCTGGATACTCAAATTTGAGAACTGGCGACTGGGTCCGGACGGAAGCAGTGAGTTGATGCAGAAGGCGCTGTTTGGCAATGCGAATGATCCTTTTGACGGTCCCGATGCAACGGGTTCCGAGTGGTTGTCCCGGGACCAGGCGCAGGTTCAGCTATATGTCGATGATGAGCAGTGTGGGTTTGTTCTGACGCCGGGATCACTCATGGATATGAGTCAGGGCTCGGCAGTGTCACAGTCTCCTGCAGCCATAGCCAGGATTCCTCGACAGCTGCCTATCTATGTTTTCTCCGGATCCGAAGATCCGGTGCATGGCGAACAGAAAGACCTCGATCACATGGTCAATGCTTACCGGCAGGCAGGATTGTCACCAACTTATAAACTGTATCCGGGTGGTCGCCATGAGATGTTTAATGAGACGAACAGGGACGAGGTCATGGATGCGCTGTTGTCCTGGCTTTCCGATCACCTGAAGGAGGCATGAAGTGAACAAAATCGCAGTCATGGGGCTTGGAAACTTTGGTACCGCACTTGCCTGTAACTGGGTCGCGGAAG
>CBFIJB010000030.1:0-27469 GCA_965662805.1 Candidatus Azotimanducaceae bacterium
CTTCAGCGACATAAAGAGCCTTCAGCGACATAAAGAGCCTTCAGCGACATAAAGAGCCTTCAGCGACATAAAGAGCCCTCAGCGACATTAAGAGCCTTCAGCCGAAATAAAAGAGCCTTCAGCCGAAACAAAATAGTTTGTGATAGCCTAACCGTTCTTTTTCCAACGCCTTTAAACAACTATGGATCTATCATTCGGACCCGAGTACGACGATTTTCGTGCCGAAGTTCAACAATTCCTTGCTGACCATGGCGACAGATCACCGCGCCAGGGCGGGGCAGGCAACCGTGAAGCCATCCAGTGGCAGAAGCTGCTGATTGAAAACGGCTACGCAGCAAGGACCATTCCGAGAGACTATGGTGGCTACGGTGCAGAGCCAGACATCATCAAATCGCGCATCATCTCGGAAGAATTTTCGAAACAACAGGTCAGCACCGGTCTTGGTGGCCAGGGTATCTCCATGCTGGTGCCCGTACTGCTCGAAATGGGCAGCGAGGAACAAAAACAGCAGTTCATCAGCCCCACCATTCACGGAGACATGATCTGGTGCCAGGGCTACTCAGAACCCGGTGCCGGTAGCGACCTGGCAAGCCTCACCACAAAAGCTGAACTCGATGGCGACGAATGGGTTATCAACGGCCAGAAAATCTGGACCAGCACGGCGCATCTTGCGGACTGGATCTTCTGTCTGGTTCGAACTGAACCGGAAGCGCCGAAACACCAGGGTATTTCGTTTCTGCTGTTTCGCATGGACACGCCCGGTATCGAAATCCGCCCACTTGTGGATATGACCGGCGACGCCAACTTCAATGAGGTGTTTTTCACTGATGTGCGCGTTCCCAAAGACCAGATCGTCGGACAACGTGGCCAGGGCTGGCAGGTTGCCAATGCCATACTCGGACACGAGCGCGGCTCACTGGCGCCTCCGGATGCAGCGCAGACACGCCTGAATGGTGTCGCGAAACTGATGAACGAAGAAACCATCAGCGGTGAAAAAGTCGCCGACAACCCCATATTTCAGGATCGCCTGATGAAACTTCAGGGCCGGGTACTGGCGATGAAGTGCAATGATATGCGCCTTTTGTCCGCTCGCATTAACAAGACTCAGGATGCCGGACTGGCAGGCATGATCGTAAAACTTCAGGGCACCGAACTTCGTCACGAAATTGAGGCGCTTGCCATCGACGTCATGGGAGAGATTGGTCTCGCCTACGGCGACAACCCTTATCTTCGCGGCAAAGGGAGCTGGCAGTACCAGTACATGTACTACCTTGGCCTCATCATTGGTGGCGGCACCTCCCAGATACAGAAGAACATTATCAGTGAACGGGGTCTTGGCATGCCGAAAGAACCCAAGATCGGACAGGCAGGTTAGGAGTCAGTATGGAATTCGGATTATCTTCAGAACAAAACCTGCTCCAGGATTCAGTGACACGATATCTCGCCGAACAGCTACCGCTGGATGAAGTTCGTAAGATCGCCAATGGTGACGTCTCGGATGCCGCAGTCTGGCAGGGTCTCACTGATCTGGGCATACCTGGTCTTCTGATCTCAGAGGCGAACGGCGGTCTGGGGCTTGGCAGCCTCGATGCCGCAGTCGTCGCTGAAGCACTTGGTTATCACGTCACACCTTCACCCTTTCTCAGCTCTGCGGTAATTGCCCCTGTGGCTTTGCAGGCAGCAGGCAAACGCGAAGATCTGCTGGGAAGTGTCGCCACAGGGGAGATACGTATTGGCGCTGCTCTGGCAGAAGGCTTTGGCGCAAAAGCTGACGCCGGCGTCACAGCAGATGGCACAGTCTTGAACGGCAAGTCATTGTTCGCACTAGATGCACACGCTGACCACTATCTCGTTGCCAGTTCCGACAAAAAGCTGTTCATGGTCGCCGCTGATGCATCAGGCCTGACGAGAACCGAACTATCTACCATTGAGAAAACCCGTTCCTGTTGTGAACTGACCTACAGCAATGTCGACGCCGAACTTATCAGCGAAGATTCGCACGTATTTGATACCACATGGAACGCTGCCCTGGTGGCAGTCGCCGCAGACACACTGGGCACTGCACAGTGCGCACTGGATCAGGCTGTTGAGCACGCTCTGCAGCGCGAGCAGTTCAATCGAGTCATCGCTTCATTCCAGGCCGTCAAACACATGTGTGCAGAAATGGTCGCGGCGCTTGAACCCTGTCGGTCGATGGTCTGGTACGCGGCACATGCCCTGGACGAAATTCCCGAAGAAGCCACCATGTTGGCCTGCCACACCAAGGCGCACCTGTCTGAGGTCGGTCAGTTCGTTACCAGAACGTCAACGGAAGTCCATGGCGGCATGGGATTTACGGATCTCGTGGGGCTGCACTACTGGTTCAAACGTGCCGGTTTCAATCGTCAGATGCTGGGCACGCCTGAGCTGCTGAGAGCCAGAGCATTCCAGTTCCAGAACCTGGTAGCCTGAGTCAGCCGCGCCTGATTCAGCTGATAATGCCGGACGCCTTCAATGATGTGGCGCGTTCGGCATCTACACCAAACGAGTCCAGAACTGATTCTGTATGTTCACCATGTGCTGGTGCCGGACTGCCCGCCTCGAGCACCTGTCCGCCGAATCTGGCGGGCGTCTTGTAAACCCGCATTTTGCCCATCAGAGGATGCTCTTGCACCTCTAAGGAATTATTAGCAGCCAGTTGTTCCTGAGCGAGAGCTTCATCCAGGCTATGACAACGGGCACAGGGAACACCGTTTGCCTGTAGCTTTTCCAGCGCCTCATCCGTTGTAAGCTTCAGGAAAGATTCCGCCATGATGGCGCGGTACTCTGCAAGATTTGCCATCAGGTTCTCCAACGTGCTGAAACGTTCGTCCGCCATCAGCGATTCGAGCTCCAGGGCTTTCATAACACCCATGCGCTGGCCTTCTGTAGCCGCAGACATGGTAAGGCCACCATCGCTGGTCACCGTCAGTTCGTAGAGCAGGTCTGAAAGCAGTGGTTGAATTTCAATGTCGTCATCCAGGAGCGTGTGATTCTGATAGGCATCCGGGAACAGGAAAAACATGCCCGCATCCAGCATAGAGAGATCAATGTGTTGACCCTCACCGGAACGTTCTCTCATATAAAGCGCAGTGGTCAGTGCCTGACACGCGGTGTAAGCCGTCAGCTTGTCACACATCAGATTCTTGATGAACTGCTGCTCACCATCCTTGCCCTGGGCCGCGGTCATGCCTGAGTGCGCCTGAATAACAGGATCGTAGGCGGGCGCAGAACTCAGAGGACCGTTCGCGCCGAATCCGGAGATTGCCAGATAAATCAGCTTCTCGTTCTCTGCACGCAACTGCTCGCTGCCAAGATTAAGCTTATCCATGACACCCGGGCGGAAATTATGAACCAGAACATCCACCTGGGAAGCCAGTTCCCTGATCAGCTGCTGCCCTGCTTCATCCTTGATATTGACGCGAATGGATTCCTTGCCTCGATTACAGTTCGCAAACAATGAGGAGATACCACCCTTACTGGTGCCGATATAACGCATCGGGTCACCCATATCCGTGGGTTCTACCTTGATGACCCGGGCACCCTGTTCTCCCAGCATCATTGCGGCCAGGGACGCCGTTATCATTGTAGAAAACTCAAGAATGGTAATTCCTTCAAGTGGCTTCATGGTTTAGCTCTCCCGGTAGCTGGCTTGCGCAATAAAAAACAAACGATATCCTACATCTCCCCCGACAAGAATAGTGAAAACATTGTGACAGACTACGCACCTCTACCAGAATCCCAACGCGCACCGAAGCCCGCAACAGAAGCAACAAAAAGATCTCAACAGTCTTTCAGAAACAAGCTGAACTTTGAGGATCAGCAAAGTTTTGCCGACGCCAAACGGGGGTTCATTGCAAGCCTGTCACCTCTGACCATCGCCCACGACAGATCAAGCAGACCCGCCTACGACCTGGAATCCTCACTGGCCTTTCTGGATGGAGATGCACCAGACACCGTCAATCCATCACTGTGGCGGCAGGCACAGCTGAACGCGCACCACAATGGATTATTCGAAGTCACCGATGGTATCTACCAGATCCGCTCGTTCGATATTGCCAACATGACCCTGATAAGAGGTGAGACCGGCTGGATTATCATAGACCCGTTGACCTGCTCTGAAACAGCGAGGGCCGGTCTGGACCTGGCGAATCAGCACCTCGGTGAACGCCCGGTCAAAGCGGTTATCCATACGCACAGCCACGTCGATCATTTCGCCGGAGTCCTCGGAGTCATTACCCAGGATCAGGCTGCCAGCGGAGAAATACCGGTACTCGCACCACGGGATTATGTTCAGGAGGCATTGTCGGAAAATGTACTAGCGGGCAATGTCATGAGTCGCCGCGCCACATACATGTATGGCAACTTGCTGAAACCTTCACCGACCGGTTTCGTGACGACAGGGCTTGGCGCCGCCCTTTCCATGGGCTCAACCGGGTTCGTTCTACCTAACGATACGATTAAGGAGACAGGCGAAACCAGAACGCTGGATGGCATCGATATCGAGTTCCAGATGACCATGGGTACCGAAGCACCGGCGGAGATGGTCTTCTATTTCCCGCAGTTCAAGGCGCTGTGCATGTCCGAGATCACATCTCATCATCTGCACAATGTCTATACACCCAGGGGCGCGCAGGTAAGAGATGCGCTAGCCTGGGCCGAGCAGATCAACGAATCCATCGACCTGTTTGGGGATCGCCTGGATATCCAGTTCGCTTCACATCATTGGCCTATCTGGGGCAGGGATCCCGCTGTTCGCTATCTTGAGAAACAGCGTGATCTATACAAGTTCATTCACGATCAGACGCTTCGACTGGCCAATCAGGGCTACAACAAGGAAGAAATTGCCGAGCAGATCAAATTGCCAGATTCCCTGGGACTGGAATTCTACAACCGGGACTACTATGGCACGCTCTACGCCAATGCACGTGCCGTCTACGTAAAATATCTCGGTTTCTTCGACGGTAATCCTTCTACGCTCCACCCGCTGCCACCGGTCGAGGCCGCCAACAACTATGTCCGGTATATGGGCGGAGCAGAATCGATCGTTGAGAAAGCCCGCGAAGACTTCGAATCAGGCAACTATCGCTGGGTTGCTGAGGCACTGAACCACGTCGTGATGCATGACCCGGATCAGATGGAAGCTCGCGCGCTGCTTGCAGACACTCTGGAACAACTGGGCTATCAAGCCGAATCAGCCCCCTGGCGTAACTTCTATCTGTGCGGCGCCCTGGAATTGCGTGAAGGCCTGCCAGGAGGGTCCATGTACGCAGCGAGTGGCGGCATGGTTGCCGTGATCCCAATGGAAAATATCTTTCAGATCATGTCGGTGCGCCTCAATGCAGGGCGGGCCGATGGTATTACTCTGAAACTGAACCTGGCTTTCAGCGATGCCGAGCCAACTCTGCTCGTGATTGAAAACAGCGTTCTCCACGCATTCAGCGGCCGACAGGCCGAGGATGCGACGGCGACCCTCGGCGTCAGCGAGCTGAACTTCAAACTGATGATGTCCGGTCAGACCGACGGCGCGACATTACTCGGCAACGGAGAACTGACTATCGAAGGGGATGCCGAAGCACTGTTACAGCTGTCTGGTTTGTTTGATCAATTCGAACGGCGGTTCCCCATTGTCACCCCGAGAAAATCTGCTAGGTAGTGACGTCACACAGGAAAACTGCCGCTCGTTTCTAATCCGTCGCTGGTCTATCCTGAGAGCCCAACCAATAAAGGACAATTCACATGGCAGAGTTTGGCGCCCTGATATTCCCCACAGATTATTCCATGCAGCCTGTCCCCCTGGCCAAAGCCATCGAGGAACGCGGACTGGATTCAATCTTCTTTCCTGAACACACACATATACCCGCCTCAAGACGAACGCCTTATCCTGCCGGTGGTGATCTGCCGAGAGAGTATTCACACACCTATGACCCCTTCGTTGCACTGGCTGCCTGCGCTGGCGCAACAGAGCGGATCAAACTGGGAACAGGTATCTGTCTTGTTGTGGAACGGGATGTATTGACGCTGGCAAAGGAAATTTCCTCCATCGATCGCATCTCAGGTGGCCGGTTCATCCTTGGTATCGGCGCGGGCTGGAACGCCGAAGAGATGGAAAATCATGGCATTGACTACAACACACGCTGGAAAGTTGTACGCGAAAAGATCCTGGCCATGAGGGAGATCTGGACGAAAGATGAAGCTGAGTTTCACGGAGAATTCGTGGATTTCGACCCGGTCTGGTCCAATCCCAAACCGGTTCAGGAAGGCGGGCCACCGGTTCTGATGGGCGCGACGTCAAAGTGGAGTTACGACCGAATCGCCGAATACTGTGATGGCTGGCTGCCTATCGCCGGGCTCGAAGGCGAACACATACCTGAAATTAAAAAAGCCTGGAAGAATCGTGGCCGCAATGATCAGCCCCTGCTGGCCATGTTTGGCGTGCCACCTGACGAAGCTTTCATCAACGCAAAAATGGAACAGGGGTTTTCACATCTGGTATTCGGTTTACCACCGGAAGGTGAAGAAACCGTTCTTCCGCTGCTCGATCGATACGCAATGCTTGCCGAAAAAATGCGTAGCTGATGAAAACTGACCCTCGTTTCGCTCCAATGCTTGTTTCTGAACTGAAGGCGCGTTAATCGGGGAGCATGCTGAGATAGTGGTTGGGTCAGCTGCTCGACTCAAGCCGAGCATCTGACTAGCGCTCACAAAAAAGGCTCCCGAAGGAGCCTTTCTTGATTTAAGCGTTTACGCTTCGATCAGAACGACTTACCAATGGTGAAGACGATCGCTTCCGATTCTTCGGGGTCGCCATCACTGTCGAGTTCATCTGACAACTCGTCGCTGCTGACAATCAGCGCAATACCGATATCGAGTTCAGCAATGGTTGTTCCATAACCGACTTCAATATAGTCACCGTCGAAGTCATCACCGAAGGTGCCGTAAGTACCATAAAAACCGTTTCCTGGATCAATGGTTACTGCGAGGAAGTCGTAGTCTTCTTCTGCACCAAAGCCATCCCATTCGCCGACAGAGTACTCAAGACCAAACCAGGAGTAACCGAGGTTCAGGTTGATTTCTTCGTAGGTATCATCGAATTCACCCGTGTAATAGTAACCGGTGAAACCCAGCGATGCGGTGAAACCGCTTTCTGTTTCAATGCCGTAGCCGAAGTATCCATCCCACTCCAGGCCGTCACCGACATCGGCTGCCCAGGTTCCGATGTAAAATCCACCGTTTTCATAATCTACACCGGCGCTGGCAGAAGAATCCTTCTGCTTGATACCCCGGAAATAATATTCAGATGCAAAGCCGATATTGTAGGAAACCTCCCCCTCGGCATAAGCACTGGTTGACATCAATGCGCTGGCTGATAACAGCGCCCCCACAGCGACTTGAGTCAGTCTTTTCATTTATATGGCTCCTGATTTAAACAAAGTAAGCAGGTGTTACGTACATGCCTGCCTTCCGCCGTATAAATAGCAAACAGCGGGCCAACTTTTTTTTTTTTTAAATCAGAGGGTTACTGAATTGGCGCACTTGCACACCCAGTATTTGCGCGATGTTGGTGCAGAAGGGTGCACCGATGTGGTGCCCTACTCTGTCAGTGCGCCAGTTTCGAGCTTCATCACCTCATTCATTGAACGGGTAAGCTCAAGTGACTGGGCATTGCCAAGGACGCCGGGGCTTATTTCATAAGTGAAAAACTTAACACCCCACCATTTCGGGGAGTCGTCGGCGATAATCCGGACTTTCACAGGTGCGTCGGGAGACACCCTGATGTTTTCAGGCTGGATAGACGCAATCTCGTATTGCTTGCCGCGGCTGTCACGCAGCGTGATGTCGGATCGTTTGAGAGTGAACGTCTGATCGTCTTCTGAAGAGACATTCAGCCAGGTGACGATCTGTGAGCGAAGCCTGGAGTTCTTCTGCTTCTTGGAACGGACAGACTCAATGATGACTTCCGTGATCTCGAGCTGAATACTCCCCTCTGTGAGTCTGTCACGACTCAATTGCGCGGCGGCTGCCGGTAATGTCACCCAGTTTCGGTCATCCTCAGCCAGCGCCCAGGAACCATCAGCTTTCAGTCGAACACGCTCACCCTCAGAAGTCGTCGCAAACCTGTCTTCAGAGACAAACTCCCAGGTACCGTCCTTGTTGAGACGCACTTCCCGTCCGTCATCGCTCAGCACGATATCATCGGCATGGACGCTCATAGCGAACAACATCAGGGTAAGGAAAAGGCGCAATTGATTAACTATCGCTCAGGGGCGGTTCAATGGGAGGCGCCGGATCAGGCGGTGGCGTTGTAGACCCCCCCACAACATCCAAATCCCGGTCACCAACAGGCGGAGGTGCATCAGCATCCGCGATCTCACCCACATCAGCAAACTGCTCTGCGGTGGCATTTTCCAGGACGTCCTGTAATCGTATCTCGGTAACGAGATCATCCACATCCTCAGCAAACTCGATGCCTTCTACCGTAAAAGCGTTGGACAGGAGAACGGCTTCTTTTACCGTCGCAAACGGATCCACAACCTGGCCTGTCAACGACAGGAAGGAAACCTGAAGCACTCGCTCGATATCACCCGGCGTGGAGTTGTTAATCGCAAGTGCCAGAAGTTCTGGAATCTGCAGACCCGGTAAGTAAGAGAAACAGCGACGAATGACCGGCTCCGGATCGATCCTGCTGACAAAGGCAACTCGGATCAGATCCACAAGCTGATCCTGGTTCAGCATCGTTTCACACTGCGCCGCTATATCCTCAGCAAGCACACCTTCGCCGATGGCAATTCGAACGATCTCACCGGTATTGCCTGGTGTACTGCTGATCGCTCCGGTCAGCACGACGTCGGCATCATCATAGTGATCCTGCAGTTGCTGCCGCAGAATGTTCTCGAGAGGGGTTCCGCTGCTCATCTGGCTGTGGAACGCCTGCATGGTTTCAGACAGCGTGATGGCAGCCATCCCCGAAGTGTTCAGAGCCAGCAGCACCAATAATGTAACGAGCCGAAAGATATTCATACTTCCAACCTTATTAGGATCGCAATAATGCCGCAACGACATAGGTCAATGTTTTACACGAAAAATGTAAGTGCTCCCTTACGTTGCAGGTCCTGCGCATGCATCGATGTCTGGCGAAAGCCTGCAAACCAAAGGCAGCAGACCACCCTCCGCCACCAGTGCATGACGTTCCTTCAGCCGGAAGGGCGCCCGACTCTTCATGGCCCGGACACCTGTGTCGACAACCGATCTTCTCATCGGAGGACTAAGCTCCAGCCAGTGGCGCAAGCCTTCTCGGAGTGTGATTTCCTGAACCTCTGGTTCGTAGGGCGCGAGCCGTTCAAGTTCTTTGAGTATTGTATAAAGCTCCTCATCATATTCCGACATACCGAGCTTGTGCTGCAGAAGTCGTAGCCAGCCATCCGGGCGCCGCGGTTCAAGCTCGACCATTTGCCGAACCAGCTCAGAACGACGATCCGGATCACGCTCCTGGCGCAGCGTTAAAGCCACGAGACGCAGGTTGGTGGGGTCAAGCCGACGAGCAAATGCCAATTGACCCTGAACACCCGCGAAGCCACCACCGGTCTGCAGGCGACGTTCGGTATTTCTTTCAATGGTCGCCGCCGCCAGAAGGGCAACAGACTGTGCGATGACAACGACAAACAGGCCGACCAGTACAAATCTCAATCCGATTCGCATTACGCGCTGCCTCCGGGCGTAGATTCTACTCGGCCTGCCCGAATCACCATCAGTATTGCCATGAACATGAAACTGGCCAGGAAGACAACAACGAGCAGTAGTGCCTGATTGAATCCCAGCGCATTACCCGGAACGACAGCGCGGGAGAAGACCTTGGAGGGTTCTGAATCACTCATGCCTTCATAACGCGCAAGTGCTGTGTTGCGCGCTGTACCCAGTTTCTCGTATTCAACGACGCTGAGATCAAGGCGTTCAATCTTCTGTTCGAATTCATCAATACGGTTTTGTAGTTCCCGAGTCTTGGCCTCGTTGTCCATAATTCGCTGTTCAAGACGACGACCATAGGCAGCGAGTTCCTCCTCCAGATGTGTCCTGGCCAGCAGCAACTCTGAATTTACCGCGAGCATCTTCTGGTGCTGATCGCCATAACGGCTTGCCAGTTCGGCCCGTTTTGTTTCATATGCTTGCAGTCTTGAAGCAGCGCGCACAACACCAGGTTCAGTCAGCGCTCCAACTGCATCACCGCGGACCGCCTGCAGCTGTTCCCGATCTAATGCCTGTTGGTTTTCGATCCGGAGCTTCTGATTCTCAAGACGTTTAACCTCAGTTCCCAGCTGTTGTTGAGCCTGCTTAAATCGAAGTACCTCAGGGTTCTCATCCAGAAACTTCGCCAGGCGCTCATCTACAGCCTCGACTTCCTGAAGCAGCCTGGCTTTTTCTTCGGCCGTCAACTGAACCCTGGTCATCATTTCACTGTGCAGCCTGGCAATATCGTTGGCAAATCTGGTTGCCGTTTCTGCGTTCTGTGCTTCCACCGTAATGTCGATCCAGCCGGGCTGATCACCAGCAGAAACAAACAGCTTCTGCTGAAGCAATTGAACACCCTCCAGCCTGGCGCTCGTGATTTCCTCCAGCCAGCCGACAAGATCCTGCGTGCCGATTTTCGAGGATTTGAGTGCCCTCTCGAGAAAGTCAGCAGAACGCAAACGCAGCATGTCTTCACTGCTGCCCTGAACCGTAGCAGTAGCGCGGTATACTGGCGGCATCGCGGCGACAAACAATCCCGCCAACAAAGTAACGACGATCGCTGTCAGCAGCGCGTTCCACAGGATGCCAAAGGGGCTTTTCATTATCCTGAGCATATGAAGATTACCTGCGAAATTCCAGACAGAACGGTAAGCTACTGAGTAATGAATCACACTTATGTCACCCTGAATCGATCTGCCTACCTGATCCTGCTTCTGGTTCTGGTCGTAGCGCCGTGGCCTCTGGGCAGCAACAGGGACTGGGCCTGGCCAATGCTGGCAGCGCTGTTGTCTGTTTCAGCCCTGCTTACGCTGAATTCACGCCCACTCAACCTGAATCTGCATCAGCGGATCTCCATGGGAGCCTTCCTTGCACTTGGCGGTTGGATTGTCTTTCAGCTCCTGTGGACACAGGACTTTTACGCCACTCGCAGTGAATTTCTGAAAACCATCATGCTGCTGGCGCTATTCTTTGTAACGATTCGTGTGCTGGACACGAGAGACAGGCAGGAGACCATCATCTACCTGCTGGTTGTGATTGGCGTGCTTCAGGCAACCCTGGGTGGTGTACAGCAACTGATGTTTGACCTGCCCAGAGCTCGTGGCAGTTTTCCGAACCCGAATCACTTTGCCGGTCACCTGGAGCTCGTCATTTGCCTGGCCATAGGCGCCATGCTTGCACTTCAGGGTCAGCCAAAAACCGGGCGCCCTCTTTCACCGGTCGACATGATCACCGGCGACCTGGGTAGACTGCGCCTTGCCATCATCATCATGGTGGTCGCGCTGGTGATGAGTCGCTCTCGCATGGGTAATGTCGCATTCTTCAGCAGTATACTTATTACGTCCGCCATCGCCTTCTACCATACCCGTTCCGTCAATCGCTACACTGTCATTCTGTTAGTCAGCATTCTGGTGCTGGACATCTTCATCGTTGGAAAATACTTCGGTATTGAGAGGCTGGGCGAACGGCTGGCAAAAGCGGGCACCGAGGCAACCAGCCGTATCGACCTGCAGGGATACAATGCACGCATCATCGGAGATCATTTTCTGACAGGCACTGGCGCCGGAAGCTATGAAACGGCTTTCAGCCAGTATCGTGACGCCGCTATCGAGAAAAAGGCGACACATGCTGAAAACGACTATGCTGAGTTTCTGGTAGAACTGGGCATCATTGGCTGTCTGCCGCTGCTGGCTCTACTGGCAACCGGCCTGCATGCGCAGATCAGCCTGCTTGGTTCGATGGCACCGCCTTTTCATAGAGGTATCGCCTTTGGATGTCTTGCCGCCACCATTTCAATCCTGATCCACGGTATCGGTGACGTGAATCTTCAGATCCCCTCGAACAGCATTCTGTTCGTAACAGCCCTGACGTTACCCCAGGCGCTGCTAGGCTTTCGATCAAACTGAGAATTAGAAAATGTTTAGACTCATTATCCTGCTGCTTTTAGCCCCTCTGACGACAGTCGCCAAAGAGTCTGTATGGTTTAACTCGGGTATGAACAACCGCGACATCACCTTCTCACCAGATGGCGATATCATGCTGACAACTGTCATGGCGCCAAAAAATCTGCACAGCATGATTGCCATGAGTATCCGGAAAGATGGCGCATGGACAGCGCTCGAAGTCGCACCCTTCTCTGGAGAACACCCGGATATCGAACCTGCATTCAGCCCTGATGGACAGTTTGTGTATTTCGCATCCAAGCGACCAGCAGCAGGCAGCGAAGCAATCAGCTGGGACATCTGGCGCATCAGTTACGACGACACCGGCAGCTGGGGCGAGCCTGAAAACCTGGGTGCGCCAATCAACTCACCGGGCAATGAGTTTTATCCTTCACTGACCAGGAACGGCACTCTTTACTTCACCGCAACCCGGGAAGACAGCCTGGGAAAAGAAGATCTGTACCGTGCAGAGCCGGACAAGGATGGACAGTATCGATCTCTTGAAAATGTAGGCGCGCCCGTGAACACCGAGGCTTACGAATTCAACGCATTTATTGATCCTGACGAAAACTACCTCATCTTCGGCTCGCAGGGCAGAGGCGGGAATGAGATGGGTGGCGGTGACCTCTATATCAGCTTTATGGAAGATGGCGAGTTCCTCGAACCCGTTCTGCTGCCCGCTCCCATAAACACAACGAAACTGGATTACTGTCCTGCCGTGTTCAAAGGTCGCCTGTATTTCACCAGCGAGATGCCGCGCAGCAGTATCCCGAAAGATATGAGAGACATGTCTGACTGGTACCAGTCACCCGAAAACGGGCTTGGCGACATCTTCTCGATAGAGATGGAGCAATTGCTGTCACAACTCTCTGCGTTATGATGTGCGTCTGATTTTTTGAGGGGACTGAATCTGACATGGCAACACTCATTCAACCATTTGCTGAAGCACGACCAGACGCTATGGCCGTCAAGGACGATTTCGGTGAAACCAGCTGGAGTGAATTCAATAGCCGAGTGAATCAGCTGATTCACGCTTTACGTTCTGCCGGTCTGCAAACTGGTGACACCTTTGCCGTCGTCAGTGGAAATCGCCGGGAGTACATCGAGGCTTTCGCCGCGGCAGCCCACGGGGGCTGGCTGCTGGTTCCAGTAAACTGGCATCTGGTTGCCGAAGAAGTCGCCTATGTTCTGTCAGACTCCGGCTCCAAGGTTTTACTGGTTGATGCCAGGTTCATCGAACTGGGAGAAGCCACTCTGGAACAGCCAGAAAGGCCCAACCTGAATGCTTTAGTCATCATGGGTGCAGAGGCAGACACCTACGCTGAAGAAACCACGCCCTTCTATATCTATGAAGATTTTCTTGCAGAACAGGACATCAGCGAACCGGAAGAACAGTCCCTGGGCGGCCCGATGTTCTATACGTCTGGCACAACAGGACACCCGAAAGGCGTTAAGAGCGCCTTGTCACAAACCGGTGCACCGGTAGAAACGCTGAAAATGATCGGTGAAGGCCTCTCCGGGATGCTGAGCATCGAACCAGGAGGCAGAAGTCTCCTGGTTGGACCCGTCTATCACTCGGCACAATGGGCCTTTTCTTTCCTGCCGCTTCTGGCAGGTTCCAGCATTGTCATGCGGCACAAGTTCGACGCCGCAGAAACCGTTCGCCTGATTGACGAGGAACAGATAACTAACACTCACCTGGTGCCGACCCAGTTCACGAGGATGCTACGACTGCCGGATGCGGAAAAGAACCTCTACAAAGGCGACAGTCTGAAGATCGTCTGGCACGGGGCCGCGCCATGCCCACCGGAAATTAAACGGCAAATGATTGACTGGTGGGGGCCTGTGGTATGTGAATACTACGGATCCACCGAAGGCTCGATCGTGACAACTGTGTCAGCCGAAGAGTGGCTTGAACGACCAGGGACACTGGGCAAGCCCACACCAATCACGGAAATTATTGTGGTGAAAGAAGATGGTTCCCGGGCAGAAACCGGCGAGTCAGGCAGCTTGTATGTACGCAACCTGATGGGGTCTGATTTCGAGTACCACAACGATCCTGAGAAAACCAAGAACGCTCATCTGGAGCCCGGGGTTTACACCTTCGGCGACATTGGGTACCTGGATGAAGACGGGTACCTGTACATGAGCGACCGTAAAATAGACATGATCATTTCCGGCGGCGTGAACATTTATCCGGCAGAAATCGAGGCAACTCTGATCAACCACGCCGCAGTTCTTGACGCCGCGGTCTTTGGCATCCCCAATGATGAGTTTGGCGAAGAGGTGAAAGCCGCTGTGGAACTCGCAGAAGGTATACAACCGGGGCCAGGGCTTGAAGAAGACCTCATCGCTCACTGTCGTGAGCACCTGGCCGGATTCAAAGTGCCCAGATCCGTGGATTTTGAATCAAGCCTGCCACGTCATCCGACAGGAAAACTACTCAAGCGACTGTTGCGCGACAAATACTGGGAAGGTACGGGCCGTAAAATATAGAGCCCGGCGTTCATCCAAATCGCGAAAAATCAATATCGATCAATGGCACACCCTGCTCCAGCAGGGTTCGCCTGCCTTGCATGTAGATCCGGGCAGATTCGTACTCGAGATTCTCAGGATCCATGAATGCATGAACAACGCCGTAGAAACTGAACTCCCGAAGCGCAATCAACTGCGGCATGAATTGAAGAAGCAGCGCATCAACGTTGTGACTACGAGCGTAACCCTGGAGGAACGAGCCCAGAAAAGCGCAAATGGCCTTCTCTCGATCCTGTCCGTCTGCCTGAAGTGCAATACCAAACAGAATTGTCGCCAGATCGTAACCAAACCAGGCATACAGACAGTCATCAAAATCGAAGAATGTGAGCTGCTTATCCTGGACCAGAAAATTCCCAGGGTGGGCATCACTGTGAATCAAACCAAACACCGAGTCATCAACGGGCAGCGACTCCAGCGTCTGTAACAATCTGCCGGCGCGCTGCCGCACCAAAAACTGCTCCTCTGGTATGCGCTCATGGAACTGGTGATTGTTATCTTCTTTCCAGTCCGGTCGCCGCTTTTCCGATGAGAATCCAGTTGCCAGTCGGTGAAACAGACCTATTGCCTGCCCCCACAACTCGATAAGTTCCGGTGGGTACGGTGGCTCTGCTCTTATTCCGGTGGCTTTCTGGAAAAGGCAGGCATGGTAACCGTTGAGAGATTCAAGATAGTTGCCGCCCACGAGCCTGATCGGTGCCGCCACTGGAGCACCGTTATGAACAAGCATCTCCAGAAAATCCAACTCTCCTGACAGCTGTGAAACAGAACGGTGTGATTCATGGCTGACGCGCACCACGCGATCACCGAATCCAAAGACAAAGTTCTCAAAGCCGTGAAGATCTTGCGGCTTGGCAGGAACGCCCATTCGCCTGAACAACTCAGCACGAACTTCACTGGAGAATCCATCAATCACTTCCTGATACATAGCGTACTGACTTTACTTGCCTGACTAACTTGTCGATATTAGCCTTTTCCCAGGATTAACGGCCATGACAACCATCGGTCTCATCAGCCCGGGCGCCATGGGCGCCTCCGTAGGCGCTGCAGCACTCAAGAACAGTGACAGGGTGATCTGGGCAGGAGCAGGTCGCAGCGCCGCCAGCCATGAACGGGCAACCAAAGCCGGCCTCACAGACTGTGGCAGCATGGATTCTCTGGCCGCGGAATCAGACATCATTCTGTCTGTCTGCCCTCCCCATGATGCACAAAGAGTGGCGGAAGAAATCGCTGGCAGGAACTTCGATGGTATCTTTGTCGACTGCAATGCCATTTCACCCGGGAAAACTGAACAACTGGCGAGCCGCTTCGCCAGGTTCGTCGACGGCGGTATTGTTGGAGGCCCAGCCTGGCAGACCGACTCAGGCACCTGCCTGTATCTTTCCGGTCAGCAAGCCAGCGCAATTGCAGAAAGATTCACGGACTCGCCGTTACAAACCAGTGTCATATCCGACCGTATCGGTGCGGCTTCCGCCATGAAAATGGTGTTCGCCGCGTATACCAAGGGCTCAACAGCACTGCTCGCGGCGATACTTGGCGTCGCAGAACACAACGGTGTCAGGGAAACACTTGAACATCAGTGGGGAGCATCTTTCAGCAGTCAGACCCATCAACATCTGCTGGGGAATTCCCACAAGGCCTGGCGTTTTGCCGGTGAGATGCGGGAGATTGCCGAGACCTTTGCCGACGCTGACCTGCCAGCAGGATTTCACGAGGCCGCAGCCGATGTGTTCGAGCGGTTGCAGTGTTTTAAAGACGGTAAAGCTGAAACGATAGAGACGCTGCTTGAAGCGCTGTCCAAAGACGGCTAGGCGCGAAGCGCGATTTCTTTCGTCAGCATGATGCGCCCCCACCACCAGGCTGCAACACCAAACAGAAAATTGGAAACCAGAAGCGCAACAAAGATGCCTGCATATCCCCAGAACAGATCAAAGACAACCGCCATGGGGATATAGACCAATACCGAACGAGCAATAGAAAGAATGGTTGGCGGCATGGGTTTGCCAAGCGCAACAAAGACTGAACTGGCAACCTGCCCGACACCCAGCGGACCAAAGCTGACAGGAACGATCAGCAGAAACAGACCTGCGGCAGCCACCATCTGTGGTTCCTCATTGATCAACGCGACGAGGTTCTCGCCAAAAGGACCAAGCAGCAACATGCACGCAAGCCCCCAGAACAGGCAGAAACCATAAGCCAGTCGTAGTCCCTCATGAATCCTGTCGGTCTGGTGAGCGCCCCAATTTTGACCGACGAAAGGCGCAACACTAGAAGACAAGGCACCAAGAATCATCATGAGCAGCATCTCAAACCGTGAGGCGATACCAAAGGCAGCAACGATTTCATCACCGTGATTGGCCAGCAGCGCCAGCGTAATGCCCATACTGATGGGACCAATCAGATTGGACAGCATCGCCGGCAGTGCAATATGCAGGATGGCTTTAGCCGAATCGAGAAAACCTCGGAAAACGTCGGTCGTCTGCACAATCTTCTCGCTGCCTACCAGAATGGCGAAGGCGACAATTCGCACGACACCGATAATCACAAAGGCATAAGCCGAGCCCATGAGGCCCTGCGCAGGCACACCGAACAACCCGAAGATAAGCACCGGTGAGACTATAAGCTGGACACCCGAAGTGATCGCCATGATGTAACCGGGTGCCTTGGCAATGCCAAGGGCACGGAGCACGGTACTGCTCACCATCGGAAGCGTGAAAGAAAACAGACCGAACACCACCCATATTTCAGCGAACGCGACAACCAGTCGCAGCACCTCACCCTGCGCCCCCATGGAACTGTAGAAAAACTCCAGGAAAAAGTAGGTAGACCCGCTGAGCATGAAGGTAAGCAGCAACGTCAGGAACGCGGTATGTGTCGCGATTCGCCGCACCTTGTCGCGATCTCCCTCACCTTCAGCGCGCGCGATCAGGGATGATGCGCCAATCCCGAGACCCATGGAAACGCTGGTGAGCGCCATGATGACAGGAAACATGAAACTGTAAGCGGCAAGTTCTCTTGCGCCCAGAATACCGATGTAAACGGTCTCGATCATCGACGCGAAGATCATCGAAGACACACCCAGGAAATAGGGAATAGTCATCCTCGTGAGCTGAGCGCTAACGCGTCCCTCGGTCAGATCATAAAGCGCCATATTTTTCCTGCCCGTGTGGTGACGGGAAGCAGATCCGGATCAGTCTTTTGCGACCTGAATCATCTCCGGTACTTCAGTGAACTTGACTCGTGGACGACCCTGTTCTTCGCCCCTGGCCAGCTCGGCTTCATCGATCCTGGACCATTCAGAATAGCTGACGGAATCGTCAGTGCGCGATGCAATCATGGCTGCAACACCGTCAACAGAGGCATCAGAAGGCTCGTTGTAATTGCCAGCGGCCAGATCTTCAACCATGCAGCCAACAGTTTCCTGAGCGCAGGTCTTGTTGGTTCCGATGACACCACTGGGGCCACGCTTAATCCATCCAGCGGTATACAGGCCAGTCACCTGAGCGCCGGAGTCATCAATCACTCGGCCGGCTTCATTGCGAATCGTTCCCCAGCTTTCGTGGTAGGGAATATCGGGCAGAGGCTGTCCCTTGTAACCTACACTTCTGAACACCAGGCCGACCGGAATTAGTTCTTCCTGATCCGTGGCCCTGGGTCGCAGCGATCCATCATCGCCTTCAACGAGTTCATTCTTTACCAGCCTGATACCCGTGACCTGGCCGTTTTCACCGACCAGTTCCGTCGGTGAAACCAGAAATCGAATCGTCAGCAGTCTCGATTTTCCTTCGATGGGGCGGGCAGCATATTCCTGAATAAATCCAATATTCTTCTGCGCATTCTTGTCATCGGCAATCAATGCCATGCTGACATCATCGACTTCCGCTTCTTCAGCCGGCACAGTCACATCGGCATCAGCGAACTCACCCATTTCCTTAATTTCCGGTGGTGTGAAGGCGGCCTGTGCCGGCCCTCGACGCCCCAAGATGTAGACATTTTTAACCTTGCTGTTCTTCAGAGCTTCGAGCGCATGATCGGCAATATCCGTGACAGCAAGCTCGTCATAGGTTTTACAGAGAATCCGCGCGACGTCCATAGCGACATTGCCGACGCCAACAATCGCAACACTTTCCTGGGTGAGATCAAATTCGCGATCTCTGAAGTCCGGATGACCGTTGTACCAGGCAACAAATTCTGTTGCCGAAAAGCTACCGGCAAGATCTTCACCGGGTACGCCGAGATTGCGGTCAAAGGGCGCGCCGGTAGAGAACATCACCTGATGATAGTGCTTCTTCAGGTCATCAATGTGCAGGTCTGTGCCATATTCCACATTGCCGTAAAACCTGAAGTTCGGCAGCCGTGCACTCTTGTCGTAGGCGCGCTGTACGGACTTGTCTTTCTGGTGATCCGGCGCAACCCCCGCCCGAACAAGGCCAAAAGGGGTTGGCAGTCGGTCAAACATATCAAATTCGACCACGAGATCTTTGTGTTTCTGGAAATTACTGACGGTATAGAAACCCGCGGGACCGCTGCCGATGATCGCTACCCTGAGCGGATTTCCTTCTGTTCCAACTGCTGACATGCACGTTCTCGGTTCTTTTAACGACGTCTAACAGATTATCAGATTCGTGCGTGGAAATGTACGAAAAGCCCACTAGAACAAGGACCTGCGTGATAAAGTACGTGGCTAATCTTTGCACTGTTGAAAGGGCTGAAACGGTTTGGCGGAAGTGGCACTGGAGTCAAACGGAGAGCTGACACGAATAGATCGGCTCCTGGCACGGCTTGGCGTTCGTCCTGAGGACAGGGCGGCCACCGCGCTGATGTTCAGCAACATGTTCATGTCGGGACTGGCCATCGGCATGATCCGCGTCTGCGCGTTCACCCTGTTCCTTGAACACTGGGGTTCCGAGCAGCTTGCACTGATCGCCATTCTGATCGCGGCTGTCGGCATGCCGATCACCCTGCTCATTGACCGACTGACCCACCGTTTTGCCGTTCGCAACTATCTGTTCACCATTCTTGGCGTCATCTTTATCGGGCTGGCAGTCATGCGACTGTCTCTGAGTTTCAGCAGTTCTCCCTATCTGATATTTACCCTGCCGCTGTTCTTCGAAGTGGTATACATGCTGTTCAGCCTGCAGTTTGTTGCGCTGCTGTCACGGCTACTCAATGTGCGTCAGACAAAGCGCCTGTCCGGTATTGCCCGTTCCGGCGAGTTCCTGGCGGAACTGGCCGGCGGCTTCATCATCGTCTTTCTTTTGAACTTCATTGATGTCACCGACCTGCTGTCCATGGCCATGCTGACCACACTGATGGTATTCGGCATCGTCAGTTATACCGTGTCCCATTTCAGATCGACGCTTTATGTCAGTGCCGAGAACAGCGGGGACGACGACCACAACGAGACTCGTCTGCTGGGCATGCTGCGACTGCCCTATGTGCGACTGATCACGTTCTGCTACATCACTTATATGTTTGCCTATTTCTTTCTGGACGTGGCCTTTTATGACTACGCGGTAAAACAGTTCCCGAATGAAAAGGCACTGGCCAGTTTCATTGCACAGTTTTTTGCAGCCGCCGGCTTCCTGACCATGTTCGTCATGGTCTTCCTGTTTGCGCCCTTTCTACGCCGATTCGGGATACTCGCGGGTGTCATCGCCTTTCCGGTCATCATCTTTCTTGGGTCATCCGCTGTCAGCGTCATGGAATTCACCGGCGCAGAGGCAGCGCTCATCTTTGCTGTCATGGTGATCACCAATGCCAGCCGAATAATCCTGCAGTCCGCAATCTGGAAAAGCAGTGTCACCATTCTGTTCCAGGTACTTCCTGACCGACAACGTACTCAGGGAATTGCATTAACCGAAGGCGTCATCGACCCTGTCGCCGGCGGATTCGCGGGTCTGTGCCTGTATATCCTGACCACACAGATGGGCCTGGAACCCAAATCGTTCCTGGCAATCCTGAGCGTGCTGATGCTGGCCTGGATTGTTATCGGATTCCTGGTTCACCGCACCTATCTCTCGAACCTGGTGGTCAACATCCAGAAACGCAAACTGGGAGAAATGGCACTGTCAGATCTGGACAACACCAGCCTCGAGATCATCAAGGAAGGCCTGACCAGTTCCTATCCTGCTGAAATCTTCTATTGTCTGAACCTGCTGGAAGAGATGGAACATCCAGAGATCACAGAGCTGATCAAGCAGGTTCTGGATAACAACAATCGGGACGTTCGTATGGACGTTCTGAGAAGAATCGCCGCACTTGAAATCCAGCCGCTGACTTCACGGGTTCTGGACCGCATAGATCAGGAGCCAGATACCATGGTGCGCGGCCAGGCGCTTAAAACTTACGCCGCGCTCCGCCCGGATGATGTGATCGAACGCCTGGAGCCTTACCTC
Source organism: Candidatus Azotimanducaceae bacterium (assembly GCA_965662805.1). Taxonomy (GTDB): domain Bacteria; phylum Pseudomonadota; class Gammaproteobacteria; order Pseudomonadales; family Azotimanducaceae; genus UBA9659. Next base: position 21,116 of record CBFIJB010000030.1, read on the forward strand.
GAAGCTTTTCACCAGGACCTCAGAAAGGGAGCACTGGTTGGTATTCTGACCTACGACCAGAATGACGAATCCGCAAACAATACACTGCTGCAGTCCATTCGCTCAGAAAACCGCAAAGAACGACTCTTAGCTGCTGAAGTTATCGGCGAGATCGGCTCACCGCATTTTTCCGGCTATCTGGTCGAACTGCTGGATGACATCGACCTGCAGGTAGTGGAACGTGCAATCTATGCTGCGGGCCATCTGCACGACTCACGTCTCGTCAACATTCTGGTCAGCAAACTTTCTATTGGCAGCCTCCAGGGAACCACCGCACTCTCACTGCGCCAGTTCGGTGAGGCGGCTCTGTATGACCTTGATATAGGGCTGACATCACCAGAGGCAACCCGGCAGGAAAAACTCCACATCATAGAAACCATCAGAGAAATCGGCGGCCCCAGAGCCATCGAAATCCTGTTGCGTCATCTTGAAATCCCACAACCAGAACTCAGACATCAGGTGAACCTGAGTCTCGCCAGTCTGCACTATCAGGCAGATCCGGATGATCAGTACATCTTCGTGAATGCTCTTGATGAAGAGGTCCAGCTGATTACCTGGCTGCTGGCGACCATGGAAGACCTGAAAGATGAACCGCGATTCGAGTTGCTGCATGCTGCGCTTGCCAGCGAACTGGAAGTACGACGCGACAACATGCTGCTTCTGATCAGCTTCCTCTTCCCATCCATTGTCATGTTGGATACACGGGCGAACATCGACTCGAAAGTCCAGGAAATGCGTGTTTTCGCCCTTGAGATCCTCGATAACCTGCTGACCGGTGAAATCAAACAGATTGTCTTGCCACTGCTGGATGATCTGACCGTGGCAGAGCGTCTGGAGCAGATGTCAGAGCGTTTCCCGCAGGATAAGATGACAGCCGAGGAACGATTCCATGATGTTGCAGAAAATCACTACGAACGGGCATTTTTCTGGACACGAAGCTGCGTGCTCTATCAGATCGGCATAAATGAATCCGGCGAGCACATGGAACAGGTCGAGCGCGCTCTGACAGATCGCGAGAACATTATTCGTGAGACCGCCGTGTGGTGCCTGGGACAGCTCAATCCACCAGACCTGAGAAGAAAGATCAGCACCTTTATGGGAGATCGCAGCGAACAGGTCGGTGAACTGGCCCGTGGGATACACGGGTCTTTGCCTGCCCCAGACCCAACAACATGAGTAAGGCCCTCAGAACCAGCCCTTACAACCCACCTTTGTCTTAGGCATAATTCAACCCTATATCCGGGTGGGCATAAGCCAGTATCTTGTATGCTTCTGACTATTGAGAAAGTTCTCATTCTCAAATCTGTACCCATATTTTCATCCGTGCCCGAGGGCCAGCTTGTGGACCTCGCGACCATCGCAGAAACGGTTGATTACGATGCGGGTGAGATCATCATGAACCAGGGCGACCTGGGCACCAGCATGTACATCGTCGTCAATGGCCAGGTCCGCATCTTCGAAGGAGAGAAAGAGCTGGCTGTGCATGGCACCCGTTCGGTATTCGGGGAACTTGCCGCACTGGACCCGGAACCAAGAGCCGCTTCGGTACAAGCCATCGAAGACTGCACCCTGCTGCGTCTGGACGGTGAATCCCTGTATGACCTGATGTCAGGTAATAAAGAAGTGACTCGGGGTATTGTCCATGTACTTTGTGACTACACGCGCCAGAATCTCGCCCGGGCAAAAAAATAGTCTGATGCCAGCATGATGCGATTACTGATCATTGTTGTGGTGCTGCTGGCAATCACTGCCGGTGGCGTCTTCTTCCTTCTGGAAAACCCTGACCGCTTCAAATCACAGATCACACAGGTCACTGAAGCCAATACCGGATACCGCATGAAGATCGATGGTGAACTGTCCTGGCGTTACTGGCCGCCGGTTGCCATCAATGTCAGCGATATTTCTCTGGCAAGAGGTAGCGAAGCGCCGTTCGCCGAGTTCGATACCATGTCCATTGATCTGGACCTGATGCCGCTTCTGACACAGCAGAGTGTTATTGACGTGAACGATGTGACGCTGGCAGGCGGTAGCATCGCCCTTGTGATTGATGAGCTGGGATACGCCAACTGGGAGATCACAGACACCAAGAACAGCCAGGGTCAGTCTTCGTCCCCTGCGGAGTCAACTGACAACGCGGTGGCTTCCAGCGTCCAGCAACTCAGCATCAAAGATGTGAGCCTGACCTACCAGGACAAGAACACCGGGGATGACTATGACGTCAGACTTCAGCACCTGATAACCAGTGAACTTGCCTCAGACAAACCCTTCGATATGAGCCTCGTACTGAGCCTGCGAGACAATGCTGCGGACCTGAGTGCCGATGTGGATGCGACAGGCAGATTGAGCTTTCAGGCCGACACCGGGCGGGTGAACCTGATGGACCTGGTGAGCAGTATCGATCTCAGCGTGGAAGGCCAGCGCTATCCAACGCTTAACCTGACGACAGATGGACAATGGCGTCCGGAAGAACAGGCTCTGCTGCTGAATCGTAATGATGCGCAGATCAGCACGCTCCGCATGAGCATGACAGGTCTGGTGCAGCTTGCGGGCAATTCACCACGATTTGATGGCGTCATGAATCTTGAATCCGCAGACGGTGCCGGCCTCGGCAGAGATCTGGGCGCCGAGATACCGATTGAATACTTACAGCTGGAAAGCGACTTCGGTGCAACACCGCAGTTGCTCCAGTTCCGAACACTGTCCGGCCGGTTTGATGACTCGGAGATCACCGGTTCCGCCGTCGTCTCCCTGAGTTCGCCGATGAAGATAAAAACCGATCTTCGAATCAATCAATTGAACGCCGAAAACTATCTGGCTGACGCGCAATCTGAAACTACCGTTGCAACCAGCCGCTCAGATGTTGCGCCGGACAGCGAGCTGATTCCTCTTGATCTGCTGAAAGAGACCCATGCAGATGCCACCATCCGCATCGCAGCCCTGAAATATGACACCTATGACCTGGCGGACGCCAAGCTGACAATCAGCAACAACGGCAAGATTCTGGACGTGATCGGGAACGCCAAAATCTATGGCGGCAAGGTGGTACTGACATTGAACAGCCTGCTGCAGCAACAGGTTAACTCAGACATCAGACTCAATCTCGAAGGCATCAATATCACCGAGCTTATTGAGATGCAGGGCATCACCGGCACGATAGCGGCAAATTCCAGCCTGAATTTCAGCGGCACAATGCTCAGTGACGTCAACCATAATCTATCGGGCAAAACCACATTCAACGTAAAAGATGGCTCCCTGGATGTGCGCCCGTTGAAATCCATTGCCCAGACGGTGGACCTGCTGCGAGGAAAAACATCCTCGGTCAGCGAATGGCCCGATATCATGCCGTTCAGCCACATGGTCGGCCAGCATGTTTTTCAGCAGGGCACCCGGTCAGGGCAGATACTCAACATGAACGTTGAGAACCTGAGCATCACCGCCCTGGGTGGTCTGGATCTGCAGGCGGAGACTCTGGACTATGACGTCACCGCCATGTTCAAAAAGACCGATGACGGTGCTTTCCAGGTCAGCGAACAGCTGGCCGGTGTTCGATGGCCGCTGTCATGCTCCGGTAGTATCAATGCTTCCCCCGGCGAGCTTTGTTTCGGCAAAGATGGCGCCATAGAGGATCTGGTTGCTGACATCGTGGCTCAGGATCTGAAACGGCGCGGCAACAAAGAGCTCAATAAACTGATCGATGAAAAGGTGCCTGATGAGTACAAGGGCATCGCCAATGACCTGCTGAAGAATATCTTCAAGTAAACTCTGCCCATGAAACATTTCGCGAAGCGACTGCTTGCCTGGTTTGATGAGCATGGCCGCAAAGACCTGCCATGGCAGGTGAACAAATCGCCCTACCGCGTCTGGGTTTCAGAGATCATGCTGCAGCAGACCCAGGTCACCACGGTGATCCCCTACTATGAAAGGTTTATGCAGAGATTCCCCGCTGTTGACGTCCTGGCAGGTGCATCTCAGGATGAAGTCCTGCATCAGTGGACGGGGCTTGGATATTACGCTCGCGCCCGAAACCTGCACGACACGGCAAAGCAGGTGATACAGGAACACAATGGCGAGTTCCCGCAGACACAGGCAGAACTCGAAGCCCTGCCTGGCATCGGCAGATCAACGGCTGCGGCGATCATCGCCATCTGTACCGATCAGCGAGCGGCCATCCTGGACGGAAACGTAAAACGGGTACTGGCTAGAATCTTCGGCATTGAGGGATGGCCTGGGCAGACCGCGACACTGAAAGCGCTTTGGGTGCAGGCGGAGAAGCTCACCCCGAATGAAAGAGTGGCAGACTACACACAGGCCATCATGGATCTCGGCGCGATGGTCTGTACCCGAAGCAAACCCCGATGTGAGTCCTGCCCCTTTAACGCAGAATGCTATGCGCGAACTCACGACTGCATTGCGCAGTTCCCCGGCAAGAAACCTAAAAAAGATAAGCCGGTCAGGTCAACCACCATGCTTATCATCGAGTGCCAGGGTGAGATTCTGCTGGAACAGCGACAAGCCTCAGGTCTCTGGGGAGGTCTCTGGAGCTTCCCGGAAACAGAAGATACTGAAAGTTATCTCGAATCAGCGGGCCTAGAGTCTCTCGACATTGAACAACTGCCAGCTTTCAGGCACACATTTACGCACTTCCACCTGGATATTCAGCCCGTTCATATCGAAGTAAGAGAGCCTGACCTCATCCGGGAGAACGACAGAACCTGCTGGTACAACCTTGAGAAGCCACAAAGCATCGGTCTGACCCGGCCCGTAACGAAACTTCTGGATGCACTGCAAAGTGCACCACTCTTTCAGTAAACTCTAACTATGACTAGAAACGTATTCTGCAAACGACTGCAAAAAGAACTGCCAGGACTGGACGCTCCACCCTTCCCAGGCCCTGCCGGGCAGGAAATTTACGAGAACATTTCCGCCCAGGCCTGGGACGAATGGCAAAACATCCAGACCATGCTGATCAATGAGAAGCACCTCAACATGATGGATAAGGAAGCACGCAAGTATCTGAACGAGCAGCGCGGCATATTCCTGAATGGTGGCGAGGTCGACCGAGCAGAAGGTTACGTGCCTGAGGGTAATGACTGATACCTATCGGACGTTCGCTGAGCAGACACAGCACTATTTTGATCGTCCCCATAGCGAACTGCCCACCGCCCCCATCACGGGTGACGCGGCCTGGCGCAGTGCCGATCTGAAACAGACTCCTGAACGCTGGCAATATCAACTGACGGATTCCGATATCGGGGAAATCCTTGCCGCTGTCGATCAGGTAAAACACCTGAACTTGGGGCAGATAGACAAGAGCAACTTCCCACTGCCCAGGCTCACCGCTCGAATTCGCGAATGGCGTAACGCCATCATGAACGAAGCCGGACTTATGCTGATCAGGGGGCTGCCCGTCGCTGATTGGGATATAAACACGATTGAAAGAGCCTACTGGGGGATCGGCCATCATCTTGGCGTACCCGGAGGTCAGAATCCCGATAACGAACTACTCGGGCACGTGAAAGATTACGGCGAAGCGAAAGACGATCCTTTCATTCGACTTTACCGAACGACCGCCAATATTCGTTATCACTGTGACGCCGCAGATATTGTTGGCCTGCTCTGCCTGCACCCGGCCCGCTCAGGCGGACAGAGCAGAATCGTTAGTACCGTTACACTCTTTAATGAATTGCTGAAGGTCCATCCGGACCTGGCGCCAAGGCTGTTCAAGCCCTTCAGGCTCGATGGCCGTGGTGAGCGCAAACCAGGACAAAAACCGTACAGCATGATTACGCCCTGTCGATACCATCATGGCGAACTCCGAACCTTTTACCACAGTGACTACTATCGCTCTATCGGGCGCCACCAGGGAGTAGAGCTGACGAAGGAAGAAGCGGCAATCCTGAATTTCTATGACGAGACTGGATTACGTCCCGATTTATATCTCGATATGGACCTTCAGCCAGGCGATATACAGTTCATCTCCAATCATGTCATCGCCCATGCTCGAACAGAGTATGTCGACTTCGAAGAAGCAGAGAAAAAGCGCCACTTACTTCGTCTCTGGTTATCCGCAACCCTTGACTAAAGCGAGGTGTTTCGCTTTAATCACGCCCTTCTTCGGGGGTCCTCCCCAATGAATATGGCCAGATAGCTCAGTCGGTAGAGCAGGGGATTGAAAATCCCCGTGTCGGTGGTTCGATTCCACCTCTGGCCACCATGTTTAAAGGGGTGGCTCTACCCACTGGCTCTACCCACTTAACGGGGGATGGGGCAATTCATTAAACTCCCTAAACACGATTGATAATGCCATCCCATCCA
>CBFIJB010000031.1:0-27108 GCA_965662805.1 Candidatus Azotimanducaceae bacterium
CATGTAGGTCTTCTCCTTGGTTCACTATATTGGAAAATCCTAGTTTTGAGAGCAACTACTATCAGGGGGGATTACCACACTAATACAGGAAAATCTTACTTCCCAGTGAAAGATGGCACTGTACTTGATGAAAATGGACACCCACATGGGCCTCCGTCGGGCTGGAATTCTCAATGGCAAAGATGCATGAAGAAATGGAAAGCAGATGGCCATGAAGGGTTTCATGAACATGATGTCAGGAAAAAAGTAGCCAGTGACACAGATTTGGAAAATGCTCAAGAATTGTTAGATCACTCAGACCCTCGAATCACAGACGAAGTTTACAGAGTTAAACCTAAACTATTGAAATTGAACTCCAGAGAAGCTTTGAAGAACGAAAAATAGCTACCAAAGCGCAAAATAGCTACCAATTGAAAATCTGAATGGCTTGTAGCCCTTAGAAATGGCCCGCCCAGAGAGATTCGAACTCCCGACACCCAGGTTCGAAGCCTGGTGCTCTATCCAGCTGAGCTATGGGCGGATAGCTTTTCAATTCCAACTTAGACCTTCACCGCTTCGAAACAAGTTCGAAGTCCGATCGCGGCCCGCTGGCTCTCCACCCAGCTGAGCTATAGGCGGACAGATAACCCGCGAGAAGCGGGAGAAGAGCGGCGATTATAGAGAATTGCGATTTCTGAAGCTACTGCAACAGAGCAGAAGAATGTCAGCATGAAGAATCTATACCTGCCTGACTGGGAGAGCCTGGGTCAACTTAGTCGTAGAGCGCATCTTTGATGCGCTGTTCAAGCTCCGGAGACATGATCTCAATCTCATGAAGATTGACCACCTCGGCCAATGCGTCTCGTACACAAGTCATCGCTGATATACGCGCATGCCGTTTGTTGTTCGCCGCAATCACCTGCCAGGGCGTATTCTTCTTAGAGGTTTTATCCAGCATATCCCGGTACGCATCCTGATAAGACTGCCAGTAATCCAGGCTGACAACGTCTGCCTCGGTCAGTTTCCACCGTTTGTTGGGATCTTCGTATCGCGCGCGAAAACGCCTGGTCTGCTCATTTTTGTCGATGGTGAAGAACAGTTTGATCAGGATGAAGCCATCATCAGTCAGCTGCTTTTCGAAGTCATTGATTTCTCTGTAAGCTCGCTTCCAGGCTTTTTTCGCGGTCAACGATTCCACCCGCTAGACCAATACCCGGCCGTACCAGCTTCGGTCGAAAACTGTCAGCTGACCATGAGCTGGAATACGCCGCCAGAACCGCTGCAGGTAATGCTCCGCTAGCTCATCTTCCGTAGGCGCGCCAATCGGGTGAACGCGAAAGCCTCGCGGGTCCATTTGCCTGATGAGCCGACGGATGAAGCCGCCTTTCCCTGCCGCGTCAGTGCCTTCGACTACAATCACAGCACGATGACCACCCCAATAGAGTGCCAGCTGCAGTCGAGACAACTCGTTCTGCAACTCCGGCAACCGAACCTCGTATTCCGCCACGGTAAGTTCAGGATGTTTCAGTGAATCGAGTCTCACACAGCACCTCAGTTGATCAGCGGGGCTTGCTTCATGTACGCCGCTCATATGGCACGGCTTTTGGCACTCCACCGGATATATCCAGCATGCGAACGGGATCTGTCACGCCATCCCACTCATCAGCGGCTTGCTTCATTAAACCGAAGAACATGTCGTAAAAGTCGCTGCGCGCCATCAACTGGATCATCACGCCTGGCTGATCTTCGATATCGATATAAGCATGCGCCTTGTAATCCGGCGCCTCGCCATATCGCTGCCAGACTTTGTGCCTGCAACCTTTGGCCTCGATACTCGCGAGTGCATCATCCACTTCGTCGACCCAATAAGCCAGATGCTGCAGTCCACCTTCCGGATGATCAGCCAGATAATCCTTATATAGAAGGATGGCCGCCTTCAGGTGTAATGACCTCAATCTGCTGATCACCGCAGTAGGCAAATCCAGCCCGCATGTCGGCCTCAATGTGTCCACCGTCGTACCACCCAGAGAAGCCGCGAATATCCTGCAGAAAAAACGGTCCGATACCTCGCGCCAGCCAATGCTCGATTGCAGCATCGACATCGGGCACCACATACCCCTGCTGCACCACAGGGCCAAATAGTACGCTCATAGGCATCTCTCATGAATTAGTTGCTGAACAAACTACCACACCTTGATAATGTTCTGACATGCAATTTCAGTAAGGGCAAAACGATGGCACCACCCGGACGAGTCACGCATTACAAAGGACCGATTACTGATACCGATCGATGGCAGAACTTCTAGCATCGTCCCGATGATGTTTTTATCTGCACACCACCAAAATGTGGCACCACATGGTCACAGGCTATCGTCTGCATGCTGGTGTTTGGCAAGGCTGATCGCGGAGAAAAGCCAGGCGTGATTTCCCCCTGGGTTGACGCGAACTTTGCTCCGATCGAGGACTATCTTCAGATGGTTGAGTCTCAGAACCATCGGCGTTTCCTGAAAACGCATTCGCCTTTCGACGGCGTACCTTACTATGAGGAGTGCCAGTACCTGGTTGTGATGCGCGACCCCAGGGATATGTATTTCTCCATGCTGAATCACCGGGACAATATGAGTGAAGAAGACCTGGCTCACATGGTGATGCCCAGTGGCGAAACCCCTTTCGAGTCATGGCTGAACGGCACTCTCGATGCGCAGAACTTTGACGTTCAGTCCTTGCACGGCGCTATTCACTTCCTGAAGACCTACTGGGACTATAAAGGCGCACCCAATGTCCACATGATGCACTACTTCGACATGAGGACAGATCTGAAGTCACATATCGCCCGTGTCGCCGATATCATGGGCGTGGAAGTTGACGACGCGACACTGGATCAAATGACCGAAGCTGCGACCTTTGAAAACATGCAGCAGAAGGGCGATCAGTACGCTCCCATGGCGGGCGGCGATATCTGGAAGGAAGACGCCAGATTCTTTGCCACCGGCAAGAATCGGCAATGGGAACAGCTATCTGATGAACAACTCGCTGCATTCGACCAGAAAGCCCGCGAACTGTTAACAGATGAGCAATTTGACTGGCTGATACGCAGCTAGCGCGCCTATAATTCAGCACCATGATATTCAGACAACTCTTTGACGCTGACTCGTCAACCTATACCTACATTCTTGGCTGCGACCGTACCCATGAGGCCGTCATCATTGATCCGGTGTTCGAGCAGCACACCCGTGATGTCGCGCTGCTCCGTGAACTCGGGCTGAGAATTAAATACTCGCTGGACACCCATGTTCATGCGGATCATGTGACCGGCGCCTGGCTGTTAAAGGAAAGCGAGGGTGCAGAGATTGCGCTGGCCGCCGACTATGCCGCAGACGGGGTCGACATCGCGCTGACAGACGGCATGGTACTGGCTTTTGGTGAATGCTCTGTTACGGCCTTACACACACCCGGTCACACTAACGGCTGTTTTACTTTTGTCACGAATGACAAGCGCATGGCGTTTCCCGGTGACTGCCTGCTGATTCGCAGTGCCGGTAGAACAGATTTCCAGGCTGGTGACGTACACACCATGTGGCAAAGCATCAAAGACAGGATTTTCAGTCTGCCGGATGACTGCCTGCTCTACCCTGCTCATGACTATATGGGCAGAACGGTATCCACCGTTGCCGAAGAGAAACGATACAACCCGCGAATTGGCGGTGATGCCCGCGAAGAGGACTTCGTGGGTTACATGAACAACCTGGGACTGCCCCACCCCCGTCAGCTGGAAATCGCGCTGCCTGCCAACATGAAGTGCGGCAAACCAGATGCCCCGGTTGCGCAACCTGACTGGGCACCCATCACAGTAACGTTCGCCGGCGTGCCAGAAGTCGCACCAGACTGGGTTGCAAGACAGGGCGCTGATGTTTGCATCCTCGATGTACGCAGCCCCGCCGAATACAACGGCGAACTCGGCCATATTGAAGGGTCGCTCTCGATCCCTCTGGATGAGCTTCGTGACCGAGTAGACGAGGTACCGGCAGATCGGCCTGTAGTCGCCATCTGTCAGTCCGGTAAACGATCCGCCATGGCGACGCAAATCCTGCGCTCTGCAGGCCGTGAGAAAGTCGCCAATATCCCGGGTGGCATGCTGCATTGGACGCAGCTGGCCTTGCCGGGCATTCGTCAGGGATGACAGACCTTTCCGACTTTACTGTCGTCACTCTGGAACAGGCCGTTGCAGCACCCTATGTCTCTGGCAGGCTGGCCGAAGAAGGTGCACGTGTCATCAAAATTGAGCGGGAGGAAGGTGATTTCGCCCGTCGATACGACACCCTGGTCAATGGTGAAAGTGCCTATTTTGTCTGGCTGAATGCGGGCAAAGAGAGCATCACGCTGAATCTGCGCGACGAGGCAGACCAGCAACTGCTAAACAACCTGCTGTCGAAAGCCGATGTGTTTATCCAGAACCTTGCTCCGGGTGCACTCGGCCGGCTCGGCTTTGCGCCGCAAACCCTGCGCAAGAACTTTCCCCACCTGATCATCTGTTCCATCAGCGGTTATGGAGAAGAAGGCCCCTACAAGAACCAGAAAGCTTACGATCTGCTGATTCAGGCCGAAAGTGGTCTATGTTCCATTACCGGCATAGGCGAAGCGCTGACAAGGGTCGGCGTGTCAGTCTCAGACATCTCCGCCGGCATGACGGCCTATCAGGAGATTCTGCTGGCGCTGTTAGCCCGTGAGCGTGATTCAGATGGCCAGGGCAGACTCATTAATGTCTCTTTGTACCATTCAACGGCGGACTGGATGAACGTCCCCTATCTGCAGCATCGCTACGGTCAATTCACGCCGCAGAACCATGGGTTGAAACATCCGTCTATTGCACCCTACGGTGCCTTCACCTGCAGAGATGGCAAGCAGGTACTGTTCAGCATCCAGAACGAGCGAGAGTGGCTATCCCTGTGCAGAGATGTCCTGGATGACGAAGGTATCTCTGCGGATGAGCGCTTTATAAATAACGAGAGTCGCGTGGAACACCGGGAAAGTCTGGAAAACCTGATTTCCGACGTATTCCAGACGGCGGATCGAGAGACCATCATTGATCGCCTGGAAGCTGCCAATATCGCTTACGGCAGGGTGAGCGACCTGACCGATCTGGCCGTACACCCGCAAAATCGCTTTCGCCAGATCGATACTGAAAACGGCACAGTAGAGGCGCTGGGCCGCGGTGCGGAGATTGAAGGAAAAGTGAAACCAAGATTGAAACTACCCAGAATAGGTGCGGATAATGAAAGAATCCGTGAAGAATTCGGGAAATAGTTAGCAATACTTACAATCCCGATTTGCATTAGTCCGCCAGACTGATTAAAACCGAATCAACCAATTTCATAAGGGCGAATCATGGATGTCTCAACGATAATCACCTTGGCGGTACTCGCTGCACTCGTCTTCTGGGCCGTAGGTATCTATAACCAGCTGGTTGCGCTGAAAAACCGGTACAAGAACGCATTCGCGCAGATCGAGGTTCAACTCAAACGACGTTACGACCTGATCCCCAACCTGGTAGAAACGGCAAAAGGTTATCTGGAGCACGAACGTGAAACACTGGAAGCCGTAACCGCTGCCCGTGACGCAGCAGCCTCTGTTCTGGCTGATGCGGCCAGAGACCCCGGCAATGCGGATGCAATCAAAAATCTTGTCAGCCAGGAAGGTGTGCTGCAGGGAGCACTGAGCAGATTCAATATCGCTGTTGAAGCCTACCCAGACCTCAAGGCCAACGAAAACATGATGCAGCTCACCGAAGAGCTGACAACCACGGAAAACAAGATTGCCTTCGCACGCCAGGCATTTAACGATCAGGTCATGGCGTACAACACCTATCGTCAGTCTTTCCCACAGATTGTTCTTGCTGGTCCGTTTGGTCACCCGACAGACGCGGAACTGCTGGAATTCGCAGACAGCGAAGCGATTCAGGAAGCACCTTCCGTCTCCTTCTAAGTTTTGGACTTTTTCCAATCCCAGGACATTGCGAGGAGGAACACCAAACTCCTGTTGTTCCTCTTCGGTATGGCGGTCATGTCGCTGGCTTTGATGACCAACGGCCTGGTATTCGCCTTTATAAACTTCCAGAACACAGCTGCACTCGCCACCGGCTGGGTCTATTCCTGGGAACTTTTCTGGTCAACCACCGTCGCTGTCGTCATTCTGATTGCGCTGGCCAGCCTGATCAGGCTCGCGACGTTGCGCAAAGGCGGCGCCTCTATCGCTGAGCTGATGGACGGCAAACTGTTGGTGGACCCGGGCGGTGACCTGAACAAACGCAAGTTGCTCAATGTCGTCGAAGAGATGGCCATTGCATCAGGCACGCCAGTACCACCGGTCTACATCATTCCGGAGACCGCCATTAATGCCTTCGCTGCGGGTTACTCGCCCGGCGATGCTGTTATTGGTGTGACCCAGGGCGCTGTAGACAACCTGAACCGAAATGAACTGCAGGGCGTCATTGCCCATGAATTCAGTCACGTCCTGAATGGCGATATGCGCCTGAATATCCGCTTGATGGGTATCCTCTACGGCATCCTGATGATGACCCTGATCGGCCGGATGATTATCTCACCCAGCCGCCATGTTATGGCCAGTCGGGATCGAAGCCACGCTGGCGTCATCGCCGTCGGTGTTGGATTAATGATTATCGGCGCTCTCGGGCAGTTCTTCGGCAACCTGATTAAAGCAGCCGTCAGCCGGCAGCGCGAGTTCCTCGCCGACGCGTCAGCCGTTCAGTTTACCCGAAATGCAGATGGCATCGCCGATGCCTTGAAACGCATCGGTGGTTATCAGCCAGGTTCAGTACTCGAACACCCGGAAAGTGCTGAGATCAGCCATCTGTTCTTTTCTGAGGGCATTACCTTCTCTTTCAGCAGCCTTATGGCAACGCACCCGCCCCTTGAAAGCCGCATCAAACGGATACAACCCGGATGGGATGGCAAGTACCTCGCCGCCAATTCCCAGGAACTCGAAACCAGCGAGCCTCCTGAAGGCGCCATGGGTTTCGCCGGAAACAGCAAGAGCATCAGTATCAACGCCGATGAAGTGATTGATCAGATCGGCAATCCTGATGCTTCCCAGGTTCAGCTGGCCCGGCAGATCATTGCTTCCATCCCGGACATCTTCATTGACGCGGCGCATGATCCTTATACCGCCAGAGCTCTGGTTTACCTGTTCCTCCTGGATAACGATGCCGACGTAAGAACAACGCAGCTCACCCATTTGAAAGCCGCAGCAGATCTCGGCGTTTACGACTCACTGACGAAACTGATTCTGCCAGAGCCAAAACTGGAACCGGACATGAAACTGCCATTACTGGAGATGGCCTATCCCATGCTCAGACAACTGAGCTACGAACAGTACAAATTGTTCATGGGTAACATGGACGTACTCATCCGGGCAGATGGCCGAATCGGTTTGTCAGAATGGGCAGTACAGAAGATGATCGGCAAGCATCTTGAAGAAGTATTCGAAGCCAGACACAGCGAAGTCAAATACAACAAGTTAACCGAGGTGCAACAGCACTGCGAGATACTCCTGTCATTACTCTCTCATTGCGACAGGCAATCCGGCGTTTCGGCTGATGCTGCCTTCGAGGCTGGCAAGGAAGCACTGGAACTGAACATTGAATTGATGCAAAAAAAAGCGCTGAATTTCAACGCGATGAATACCGCTCTGAACGCCCTCTCCTGCCTGCATCCCCTGCGTAAACCAAAGCTCATCAAGGCGTGTATCGCGACGGTCAGTGCTGACCAGAGGATCAGTACCATCGAACTGGAACTCCTGCGCACTGTGGCTGACTGCCTGGAGTGCCCCATGCCGCCCATAGGAAGTACCGCATGAAAATCGGCCTTATATCAGACACCCATATTCCCGAAGCCATGCCGGAACTCTGGCCCCACGTCTACGAACAGTTCCATGGTGTGGAGTGCATACTGCATGCTGGAGACATCCATCATTTCTCAGTTCTGGATCGGCTGCAGGAAATTGCACCGGTTTACGCAGCACGGGGTAACGGTGAAGATGGGTCCGGCGGGCGTGAGGTGCAACCCGATGATGAGCGGGTACGTGAGGCCTGGGTTCTGGAACTGGGCGGTTTCAACATTGGCCTTACCCACTACGTCCCTATGCCTCAGTCACCACCGGACTTCACTGTGGAACGCTGGAAAAAAAGACTGTTTCCTGATCACCAGCTGGATGTATTGATCTACGGTGACACCCATGTGGAACAGATCGATCTGATCGATAACACCCTGTGCATCAATCCTGGCTCACCCACTTACCCCCATAACCTGTCACTGCAGTTTGGCACCATCGGTTTTCTGTATGTTCATGAAGACAAGCCCCGGGCAGAGATCGTTCAACTAACCGAGGATGGCGCCGAACCCTTTGACTGGGAGGGTTCACGCAGACCCTGGTAGCCATCTATGTGAGCGCCGGGATAATGGCGAGGGTTGTGCTGTTGGCCAGCGATTCCTGCCGCGCTTTCTTAAAAGGCTCATACTTCTCAGAGTTGTAAAGGTCGCGGGCAATCTCCGCACTCGGCACCTTCACAATCACCGACCAGTTTCCCTTCCATTCACCTTCAAGTACTTCCGCCTCGGTGGAAGCGGCAATGATCTCGGCGCCAACCTCGGCAAACATGGCACCCACCGGCATACCATAGTTTTCCGCATAGGCCTCAAAATCCTTCACATCAATAATACCGACCATATAAACCGGGTTGCTCACAGGGCTTTCTCCTTTCATCATGTTGATCTCAACGATGACAGAATCGGAAACACGGGAAAAGAAAAATGGGCACAAAGAGCAGCAAGGAACTGATGGACATTTACCTGAACGAGGTGCTGGCCAAGCGGAACTTCGATTGTATCCCGGACATTACTGCAGCAGATTTTGTCGACAGCACACAGCCCGGCAAGAAAGGTCCTGATGCCCTCGACGCACATGCCCGAGGGTTTTGTCAGAACACACCGGATGTAGAGATCGATGTGCTGAGCATCTTTGCAGAGGGTAACAATGCTGTGGGAATCTGGCGCTGGAAGGGTGAGCCGACCCAACCCAGTATGATTTCGGCCAAAGGATCCCCCGTTTCACCCAGACTGATCTGCAGTGTCTTTAAAACGGAAGACGGAAAGATTAAGGACTATCGGGTTTTCGTTGACGTGATCGATGTATTCACACAACTGAGCCAGTAAGCAACAGCTTCTCTACGGTCACCCCGGTATCCGGATCGAGATCCACCAGCGCCGCGGTCATTTCCCTGGCGCCCTGAGCATGATTGGGTGACCCAGGATACACTGCCGTCGTTCGACCATGTTCCATCACTGTATAGACATGGACATGACCCAGTGCCAGATAATCAAAGCCGCTCTGTTCAATTTCTTCCGGGGTGATCAGTGACGAGAATGCCTGCATACCGCGATTGACATAGAAGCCATGGGTCATGCCAAGGTACCAGCCTTCGTGCTCATGATCCGGAACAGACTCAAGGGGTTTATGCTCTGGATGATGGTCCACGATCCCCCTGCCCCAGATGCTGACACCCAGTTCTTCGATTCGATGCGTACTGCCGGACTCTTCATCCAGGAAGGTAATGTGGCTGCCTGCCTCTCTCGGGTCGTAAGTATGATAAATCGAGTAATCCGCCATGCAGTCATGGTTACCGGTGATCATCACCGTAGGACAGGTCAGGCGGGACAATTGTTCACTGACGAATTCCAGGCAGGGTTCTTTAACCCGGTTGTGATCAAACAGATCGCCGGCGAGAAGAAACAGGTCCACTTCGTTCTGAAGCGCAGAGTCAATCACCGAAGAGAAGCCGACCTGGGCATGGCTCAGGTCGCTTCCGGTTCCGATATCGTTATCGAGATGAATGTCCGATGTGTGCAGGACTTTAAGAGGCTGTTTCAATCAGTCGCGTCAGGTTAGTGCTTTCCTGGCGAACTTTATCGAACCATCGTCCAGCAGTCGACTGTTCGAAGAGAACTGGCGACTCAGAAACGTCATCTGATCACCGAGGATCCGCCCGCTGTGCGACAACGCAAGGTACTCAGCGTGATTCGGCCGATAAGGAAGCGCCAGCAGCTCCAGATTGCATTCATCCAGCATCAGGTTACCTTTGCGGGCATTGCAACGCTTGCAGGCCGTTACGACATTCGTCCAGGAATCCATGCCGCCGCGTGAAACAGGCATCACATGATCCCGGCTGAGGTCACATTCCTTGAATTCATTACCGCAGTACAGGCAGATGTTCTGATCTCTCCGGAAAAGGGCCCGGTTGGTCAGCGGTGGTTCACGACGCACCTTGTCATAAACCTTACCCTTGCACGCGATAATGCTGTTTAACGTCAGAACGGTCTGCTCACCGGTCAGCCTGGAGGTGCCACCTCGCACTTCCATCACCTCTTCACCATAGGTCCAGCTCACCAGCTCCCGAGCATGCAGGCATACTGCCTCCTGCCACGACAGCCACTCAACGGGCGTCCCTGCGGTATTGATACGTAAGATGCTAAGACTCATGTCACACCCACTTTTTCCATTGACCAGAAACAAAAAACCCCGAGCGAAGTCGGGGTTTATCAAAGAGTTTCAGCGCGTCGCGTGCGTGATGCGCTCTGGTGAGCGAGTCCACCGGGAACCCTGAAATCTGCATCATCGGGAGTACTGCACGCATAAACGTCTATAAATGCCTGTTTAAATTAATCTTATCTAACAGCCATAGAGGGTCAAGTCTTTCCTTTCTGCCGTTTGAAAATTAACATTTCGTTAACTGAACAACGTGCTAATCTTTTCTCCCCTTTGGGAACACGTCCAAGCTGATGCCCCAGGAATATGTCTGAGAAAAAAGACACAGTTTACGCTTCACCATTGTCATCTGTTGGCGCTTTCAAGTTCGACGAAAGCGTCGCTGATGTATTTGCCGACATGATCGAGAGAAGTGTTCCGGGTTACGGCCTCGTGCTGCAACTAATTGGACTTCTTGCAGAAAGATACGTCCAGGAAAACACAAATGTTTATGATCTGGGCTGTTCGCTTGGCGCATCCACACTGCAGATGCGAAGGCACATACCAGCCAGCTGTCATGCTGTGGGCATAGATAACTCAGCGGCGATGGTCGAACGCTGTCGCTCCAACATAAGCCGCGATCACTCAGCGGCCACCTGCGAGATCCTCGAACAGGACATAAGAGAGACCGCATTCAGCAACGCATCCATGATCGTGCTGAATTTCACCCTGCAGTTTATCGAGGACGCCGAACGTCTGAGCATCCTGACAAAAATGTATGAAGGACTGAATGATGGCGGCATTATCCTGCTGGCGGAAAAAGTCCAATTCGATGATGAGAACAAGCAGGGACTGATGACAGACCTGCACCACGACTTCAAAAAACTGCAAGGCTACAGCGACCTGGAGATCGCCCAGAAACGAGCTGCGATTGAGAACGTACTGATTCCCAACAGCGAGGAAACCCATGTCACTCGTTTGAAACAGGCAGGCTTCTCTACCGTTATCCGATGTATGCATTGTCTGAACTTTTCGGCATTTCTTGGCATCAAGTAATGACCAGTTACCTGACACCGGAGCAATACAACGAGTTGCTCACTGAAATTGACCAGGGTGAGGTCAGCCTCGTGATTTCAAGAAATCTCGCCCGTCAGTTTTTCTTCAATGTTGGCAACCGGAACATCCGGAACCTGACCGGTGTGTCGATGCCCGGGAAAAAAGCCGTCGTTGTGGCGCTTCTTTTCATCTCCCTGGCGCTGGCCGCATTCTGCCTGGCACTCGTCGTTCGGGAATTTGGCTGGGGGGCCATAATCGGCGTTCCGATCGTCGGCATTTTCTGGACCGTGCTTGCCGGGTTTACCACGGAAATGGGCAGCTACCTTTCGTCTACTCTGCTGACAGCGGCTTGTGCGGTTACCGCCTGGTTCCTGCCGTTTGAATATGGCATTACATTTCTGTTTTTCTCACTGTCCATGTACTGCTATCTGCTGACACATCTCATGGCGGAAACTTTCCTGTTACAACTGTTGCACACTTCGTACGACGCCTACGACATGCTTTGCGAGCAAATCGATCTGGAACATCATGAAAGATGAAATCCGTCGTTTCTTCGATGAGACCGCCTCTGGTCCTCTTGCACAGTTTCATCCTGAACTGAAACAGGCGCTCGAAACTGACACTCGCGAACACGGCCGCCGGGGTGAATGGGACGCTGTACTGACAAGCGTGGAACCTGAATCACGGGCAGCAACATTCAATCAGGACACCGTCGTGGTCGGCGATCGAACTGAAAATCATGAGGCGGCACTTCGACAGTTACTCCCGTGGCGCAAGGGACCATTTCAGGTGGGCGAAACCTTTATTGATACGGAATGGCGCAGCGACTGGAAGTGGCAGCGAATAAGGCGCCATCTGCCGGACTTAAATGGCCAACAGGTTCTGGATATCGGCTGCGGAAATGGATATCACCTGTTCCGCATGCTGGGTGACGGTGCAAAGCTGGCACTCGGTATTGACCCAACCATCCTGTTCAATTACCAGTTCAACCTGATGCAGAAGTTGTGTCCACCAAACGGTGCTTACCTGCTGCCACTGAAAAGCGAAAACCTGCCGCCTTTCGGGGTTTTCGATACGGCATTCTCCCTCGGCGTCCTTTATCACCGCCGCTCACCGCTGGATCATCTGCAGGAACTGTTCAGTTTCCTGAAGCCGGGCGGTCAACTGGTACTCGAAACACTGATCATCGAAGGTGATACGCATTCCGTTCTGATGCCCACGGACCGGTACGCAAAGATGCGCAACGTCTGGTTCATCCCCTCTACCGGCATGTTGGAGATCATGCTCGACAGAATCGGCTTCACGGAGATCAGAACGGTTGACGTAACTGTCACGAGTCTGGAGGAACAACGCGCCACGGATTGGATGCAGTTCCAGTCGCTCAGCGACTACCTGGATGCCGATGATCGCTCGCGCACGATCGAAGGTTACCCCGCGCCTACCCGGGCAATATTGCTGGCGAAACGGCCCGATTGAGTGTCCGGTCGACATCAGGAGCCCAAACTGGTTATATGACTGAAAGGTGGTGAAATCGGAGGAATGAGTGACTGAAGCCAAGACCCTGGGTGACCTCAAGGCCAGCAATTATCAGGTGCTGTCTGTTCGAGACGAGATGCGCCGCAACCTGATGACCAAACTCCAGGAAAAGGAAGACGTTTTTCCCGACATCATCGGCTATCAGGAAACGGTCGTACCGCAACTGAAGAACGCCATCCTGTCCGGGCAGGACATTATCCTGCTTGGTGAACGGGGCCAGGCAAAGTCGCGAATTATTCGCAGCCTGACATCACTGTTGGACGAATATACCCCGGTACTGGCAGATGCTGAGATTCCGGAGAATCCGTTTGCACCAATCAGTTCCCAGGGGAAAAAGATCCTCGCTGAACAGGGTGACGAAGCTGCCATCACCTGGATACATCGCGATACGCGCTATGGCGAGAAGCTGGCAACACCGGATATCACCATCGCAGACCTGATCGGTGAAGTTGACCCCATCAAGATAGCCGAGGGCAGATATCTCTCCGATGAGGAAGCCCTGCATTTCGGTCTGATCCCACACACAAACCGCGGCATTTTTGCCATTAACGAATTACCCGATCTGGCTGAACGTATCCAGGTTGGATTGCTGAATGTTCTGGAGGAAAGAGACATCCAGATTCGTGGCCACAAAATCCGCCTGGACCTCGACATTATGATCGTGGCGACAGCGAACCCAGAGGACTACACCAACCGTGGTCGTATTATCACACCACTGAAAGATCGCTACGGCTCTCAGATCAGGACCCATTACCCGGAAACGATTCTCGAGGAGATCGCGATCATGGAACAGGAACAGCAGAAGCTGGACCTGGGCGAGTACAAGGAAGACGTACCGCCATTCATGTCACAGCTGGTGGCCGAAATTACCCAGCAGGCTCGCAAATCACCGGATATTAATCAGCGTTCCGGCGTTTCAGTACGTGCCTCTGTATCCAACTACGAGGCCCTGCTGGCAAACGCACTTCGACGGGCCATTGAAGTCGGCGAACAGGATGTCGTACCACGAATATCGGACCTGCCTTTCATCATGCCTTCGTTGCAGGGCAAGGTGGAATTTGAAGCGATGGAAGATGGTCGTGAAGAGAAGATCATGGAGAAGTTGTTCCAGGATGCGACCCGTGCCGTCTATAGCCGCTTTACCGAGGGGCTGGATATGGAGTCCATCGCGTTGAAATTTGCCGAAGGTATTCACGTTACGACCGGTGAGTCGCTGGCGTCTTCCGAGTACGAAGACATCATCAGGAAGATCGACGGGCTCAACGAAGCTATCGATAAACTGGTGCCAGGCGGTAATGCCGCGCAGCGTGCATCAGCCGTTGAGTTTATTCTTGAAGGTCTGCATATCAGCCAGCTGCTGAACAAAGATCGAGTCGGCGGTCGGGCCACATACCGGGGCTGAGCATGTCTCAAAAATACACATCACTGCTGCGATATTCCCGCTGGGACGGCACCCAGAAAATCGAACTGGACGCCGATGACATACTGGGCGCCCTGTCAGAAGACTTGATGGAGTTCGGCGATCTGCAGCAAGCCATGCGTTATCTCATGCAAAGAGGCATGGATACCGCAGATGGCAACTACATTAAAGGTCTCCGTGACATGCTGCGCCAGTTGAAAGAAGAACGGCGGGAGCGACTGGAGCGATACGACATGGGCGGCGTTATGGAGGACATCAAGCGTCAGCTTGAAGAAATCCTCGATATGGAACGCCAGACCATCAACGACTGGGTCGACAGGAAAAACGACCCCGACGATGCCGGCAAGTTCATGGATGACCTCATGCGCGATCTGGACAGCTCCGGGCAAACCGATCGCCCGGCTGAGTCTGGCTTAGAACCCGGCACCGGTGACGACAGCGAAAACTTCTCGAACCAGGTTCTGAGCGACATCGGTGAGAAGAACAAGGACTTCATCAAGAACCTGCCGGATGATCCCGCCGGTCAGGTCAAAGCTCTGCAGGAATACGAGTTTCTTAACACCGATGCCCAGAAGAAATTCCTGAAACTGGTGGACCAGTTACGCCAGGCCATGACCCAGTCTTTCTTTAAAGACATTCAGAACATGGTTGAGCAGATGTCCGATGGCGACATCGAACGCATGAAGAACATGGTCAAAGACCTGAACGACATGCTGGTAAAAAAGATCGCCGGAGAGGAACCGGGCTTCGATGAATTCATGGACAAGTACGGCGACATGTTCGGTGACGACCCACCAGAGTCGCTGGATGAACTGCTTGATCAGATGCAGCAACAGATGGCAGCAACTCAGTCGCTGTTCAATTCGATGTCGCCGGAGCAGCAGCAACAGCTCCAGGAGATGATGCAGGGCAAGTTTGGCGACCCTGAACTCGAGGCTGAAATGGCCAAGCTGGCCAAAGAACTGGACTTCCTGAACCCACAGGGCAAACAGTACAACTTCTCCGGTGACGAAGAGGTTGATCTACTGGCCGCCATGGAACTGATGCGCGAAATGACAGAACTGGATCAGCTTGAACAGCAGATGCAGCGCGCCCAGTACGACGGCAAGATGGACAACATCGACGCCGACAAGCTCCAGGAACTGCTCGGTGATGAAGCGGCCGAGAATCTCGAAGAGATGAAAAGAATGCTCGAGATTCTGGAAGAAGCAGGCTATGCCACCAAAGACGGCAAAAAATGGGAGCTGACACCCCGCGGCACCAGAAGCCTGGGACAAAAAGCCCTGACCGAAATCTACGCCAAGCTGAAGAAGCAGAACCTTGGTAACCATGCAGTGCCGGAGGAAGGTCGATTCGGGGAGCGTATCGAAGAGTCAAAACCCTACGAATTTGGCGACCCCTTCCATCTGCACATGCCGCGTACCATTCGCAACGCACTGGATCGGGAAGGTCCCGGCTCTCCCATCAATCTGGCGATGGACGATTTCGAAATCTACCGGAGCGAGATGATCACACAGACCGCAACGGTCCTGATGGTTGACCTTTCCTGGTCAATGGCTCTGCGTGGTTCTTTTCAGTCCGCCAAAAAAGTCGCCATGGCGCTGCACAACCTCATTACCACGGCCTACCCCCGAGACAGCCTGTATGTGCTTGGATTTTCGGCCTATGCCAAGGAGATCAAGGCACACGATCTGCCGTACCTTCAGTACGACGACTACCTGCTGGGCACGAATATGCAGCATGCACTGATACTTGCAGAGAAGTTGCTTGCCAAGCACCAGCAAGGCACCAAGCAGGTCATCATGATTACCGATGGCGAACCTACAGCACACCTTGAGAATGGTCGACCCGTGTTTGCGTATCCACCAACACCCACGACCATCAGCAAAACACTGCGTGCAGTCAAAAGCTGCACGTCAAAAAACATCACCATCAACACCTTCATGCTCGACCAGAGCTACTACCTGAAAGCCTTTGTTGAACAGATGAGCAAAATCAACGGCGGTCGCATCTTCTATGCAGAGCCGCACAACCTGGGTGAATACATCCTGGTTGATTACGTTCAGAACAAGAAAAAGAAACTCGCCAGACGATAAGCTGGCCCGCTGATTGACTTTCAGGTTGGTCAAAAAGTCACAGGAGCGACAAAAGTCATGCGTTCACCGGATCGAGGGTGATCCAGCTCTAGCACCTTCGCATGCAGGCACAGTCTTTCAGAGCCATTAAACACATCTTCAGGTGCATAAAGATCACAGCCAAAAATCGGGTGTCCGATATGCATCATGTGCACGCGAAGCTGGTGGCTGCGACCAGTGACAGGAAGCAGGCGTACCCGGGTTGTATTCTCTATCGTTTCCAGCACCTCATATCGGGTTACTGACGGTTTACCCGTCTCGAAATCAACCAGCTGTCTCGGTCGGTTGTCCGGGTCCGGGCTCAGCGGCACATCGATTTCGCCAGTCGTTGTCGCGAACTTGCCGAAGACCAGCGCCTCATATTCCTTTCCGATCGTACGCTCTCTGAACTGCCGGTTGAGATCAGACGTCGCCTGTTGTGAGTTGGCAAATGCGATAACACCCGAGGTATCCAGATCAAGTCTGTGTACGACACGGATGTCCGGATAGTCAAACTGAAGCCGGCTTACCACGCAGTCTTTCACGAAACGCCCGGGCACACTGAGTAATCCTGACGGTTTGTTCACCACGATCAGATGATCGTCTGCATACAGTACTTCAACCTCCTCCAGACAAGGTTCGGGCACATGATGGGTAAACTTTTTTTCGTCGAATTCAGACATTCACGTATAGTGCCTCAATGTTTATCCGAATGCAGGAAAAGCGATGACCTCCAGTGATGAAGCGTTGATGCAGGGGATCAGCAACCTGACGCCCCGGCTGCTTACCTCGATGGAAGCCTTCGAACAGGTTCAGAGAAACATGCACCCTACCCGTCTGGATCAGCTGGCAGATTTTGTTCGCCCTTTTGACGAAGACTTACGCGCCACATTTGAGCCATTCCAGTTACTTAAGTTTCCCGAACACATCGAGAAGTTTGGCGAACAGATCAAGGCCGCCGCGACCTATAGCCTACGAGCCAGCGATGGCATCCTGAATGCCGGGGGCGACACCATGGCCGCCATGAAGGCCATGCGTGCACATTGCCGTGCCCAGGAGATGCTCTACCCCGTCGCCAGCGTACTGTCTCCAATCAGCCAGTATTTCCTGGAACTACCGAAGCGTGAAGACAGGTCCATGCTGGAGTCGTTTCTTGTTGAAAGGCCGGGCCAGCGAGTCGGCATAATGAACGCCGCGAACGATCGCGATGCCCGTGGCGGATTTTCTCTTTATATCCCGGAGTACCTGGATACCACTCAGCCGACACCGCTCGTTATCGCACTGCATGGCGGCACGGGACATGGCAGTGATTTCATCTGGGCCTGGCTCCGGGAAGCCAGATCACGTGGTTTCCTGCTCCTCGCGCCCACGTCCCAGGACGACACCTGGTCACTGATGGAAGAAGACAGGGACCTGCCGGTGTTACTGCATACCATTGAATTCATTGCGGAGAACTTCGCGGTAGACCGGGATCACATCCTGCTGACCGGCATGTCCGACGGCGGCACCTACACGTTGCTTGCGGGCCTCCGCGAGGCGTCTCCCTTTACGCACCTGGCGCCTTTCTCAGGTGTGCTGCACCCGGAAATCTCCATGAACGGCAACATACAATATGCAAAAGACAGGAACATCTATCTCGTGCACGGTACACAGGACTGGATGTTTCCCATTGAGACCGCCTACATGGCACAGGCAGAGCTTGAAGCCGCAGGAGCCAACCTGACGTTCAGACCAATCGAAGGACTGTCTCACACTTATGCACGAACGGAAAACGATGCGCTGCTCAGATGGTTTAACCCAGACCTCAGCCTGGGTAACTAGCTCTCTGCAAGAAACTCTCGAGTGATCTGCAGAAACTCCTGCAGCTGATCATGATGCAGCCAGTGGCCAGCATCCTGAATCAACACATGGCGCGCGTTCTGGAAGTAAGGCATCGGATCTTCTCGTGACTGATCGTTAAACCAGGATTCACTGCCGGTGACCAGCAGAACAGGTTTGTCGATACGCCCCCAGAGTTCGTGGGTATGCGCTCGTGTCAGACCAAAGGGCGCCATGACGTGCGTGTAATTATCAAACTTCCAGCTATAGCTGCCATCTTCATTCTGGTCAGCACCATGAACCGTCAGATGACGCGCCTGATCTTCACGCAGGTGGCTGTTTGCCTCGTGCATTCGCTGGTAAGCGTCTTCAAGAGACTCATATCGTTTCGGCTGCCTGCCGGACGCGGCTCGCGTATTCTCAATGAATTCACGCATACGCTCATGCACCGGTCGCTGCTCAAGTTCTGCCGGAGGTCCTCCGGTGCCTTCAATCACGACCATCTTTTTGATGTGTTCCGGGTAAATACCCGCATAACGAAGCGCAACGCTGCCACCCAGTGAGTGAGCAATGATCGTCACCGGCGCCAGTTCCTGTTGATGGATAATCTGCGCCAGGTCGTAGACATAATCGCTGTGACTGTAAGGTGCACCATAGACCCAGGCCGAATCTCCATGGCCGCGAAAGTCGGGCGCAATAATATGGTATTCATCCCTCAATTCCTGGGCGACCCAGTCCCAGTTATGACAGTGATCCCGGTTCCCATGCACCAGCAAAAGTGGCGGCGCCTCAGGGTTACCCCAATCAAGATAATGCAGTCGGAGGCGCTGCGAAAAGTACGTATGGGAAGTCGGGCTGGCTCTACCCCGGTCTGCCATCTTCAATATGTCCGTTCGGCAAAGAGAGGCTGCATTATAGCACTCCACCACTTTTGAGACGGTCTAATCGTGGTACATCTTCCGCTGAGTGTATTACAAGAAACGGAATGTCTGTAACCACACGCCAGGTTGTCGAGGCTCTGAAACATCGTTATGCCGTTGAAGAGTCTTCGTCCGTCAACGTCAACACGGAAGATGTTGCCGAGTTTCTAAGAAGCCTGCCCCCTGAGCAGATACCACAGGATCATGGCATCCTGGAAACTGTTGCGGCGCAGAAAACGGACTGGATACTCGCGGCAAATGACATTGCCGTATTGCATTCCATTCGAGACTGCATTTCCATGGTTTTCCGGTTGATCGATCTTGAAGAAGAGATCGCTGACCGGCTCAGGAAAATCACACCGCTCGTCGCCGCTGAACTTCTGCAGGATCCCACCGCGCCACTGAAAGTCGACAGCGTCAGTATTTTCAGCATTGCCGACCTGCTGCTCGATGCCACGATCGGCTGATCCGCTGACCAGGGGCGCGCCGGTGAAAAACTATTGGCCAAAGTGGGTGAAATACTGTCCGCGCTTTCGGCGGAAAATACTGACTATGCCGCGCTACAGGAGGACTTGCGAGCATTCCTGCAGAAGGAGCAGGGCCGTATCCACAAACTGGAGGAGCGCCTTGCTGCATCAGAAGCCGGAAAGCTGAGATCACAAAGGGGCAGAACCCTCGCCGCCGAACACTGAACAGCGCTATGGCCAATCAAAAGCTGACCCAGGGCATGGTCGAGTTTCTCAAGGGACCCTGGTATGAGTCTCTGCAACTGTTAGCCATCACGAGGGGTGTCGACAGCGACGAATGGGTACGCGCAACCAAGTTAACGGAAACGATTATCTGGACCTATCAGCCGATTTCCGCTGACGACCTCGAGAAAGCGAACACCGCAAAACAACGACTCTATAGAATCATCGAGCACCTTCCTGGCGAGATCGAAGACCTGCTGCTGGCACTGGAGCACAGCAGCGACGCGGCACAGTCTGCTCTCGAAGCCATAGAGCAGGACCACGTGGCCATAGTGACAGACCAGGAACTTGAGTATGTCGACTTTGAATTGCTGGAAGTCGCAGGCACCTCCCTTGCTAAAGGTCCCGCCGTTTCCAGAATTCTGCTCAAGAAGGTAAACAATCTTGAGCCAGGCCAGTGGTTCACTTACGAAGATAACGGAAAGATCGCACGCATCAAGCTGGTTCTGAAACTGGAAGACGTCAAGCAGCTGTTGTTCACCAATCGCAACGGCATGAAAGCGCTTGAGAAAAACTACGATGAGATGGCCTATCTCATGTCGTCAGGTGTCATCAAACCAATCAACCATTCCTCGGTGTTTTCCTCCACTTTCTCGCGGATCTACGAGGGATTCATTGAAGAACATCAGAAGAAACTTGCCGCTGCCGAACAGGCTGACCAGGAAGAAGCTGAACGTGAAGCAGCACGCGAAAAGGCCATCGAAGAAGCAAAAGCACTGGCACGAGCAAGAGAAGAAGCGGAGCAGAAACGCAAGGAAGCTGAGAAGGAAAATCGCCTGACGAAAGCACGAGAAGAGGCTGCCAAGTCGGAGAACCAGGAGAAGGTCGCAGAAATCACAGAGATCGTCGCAAAGTTGAATGTTGGCGCCTGGCTGAAACTGCCGGCTGCCGATGGTCAGCTCGAGGAGTGCAAACTGGCTGTCAGGGTTGCCTCTGCGGACAAGTTAATTTTTGTGAGTCGCACCGGCATCAAGATCGGTGACTATAACTCCGAGCAGTTGATCACGCTGCTGGTCGCCGGGGAAGGTGAAATCGATGATGCAGGCGTCGAATTTGAAGATACGCTGGCCCAGGTAGTCAGCAAACTCAGACAAGATAGGGAAAAGAGCTATGACGACCTCACAGGATCAGAATCATAGAGTAGAAACCAGGTTCGAACTCGAGGCGACGATCTTTATCGAGATCATCGCGTCTGACAGTTCATCTTCCGGCAGCGTCATCATGTGCAACTCCCTTGACCTTTCTGCCAACGGTTTACAGGTCATACTGGATGAGGAAATATCGATCGGTTCGATACTGCGTTTGTGCATAGACCTGAAAGACGCCGACCCGATATTCCTGGTCGGCGAAGTCAAATGGCAACGGCCGGACGCGGAGACCGGTGGTTACCGAATCGGCTTTCTGCTGTTCGAATCTGAAGATACTGATATCGAACGGTGGAAGGCACTGGTGGCAGACCTCCTCAAGTAGCCTCGTGGCCGATCAGTCCGGCAGACCAAGAACCCGCTTGGCGACAATGTTGAGCTGAACTTCCGACGTACCACCTTCAATGGAATTCGCCTTGGTTCGAAGCCAGGCTCGTGTTTCCGTGAGCTCCGTATCCGAGAAGCCTTCCCCTTCCCAACCCAGCATTTGAGACCCCATGGCTGACAACATCAACTCGTATCGCTTCTTGTTCTGCTCGGTACCATAAAGCTTGAACATGGAAGAGACGAAGCTTGGCGCCTGGGTAGATTTACTTTCCTCAGCATTGCGCCGGATCGTGAGCCCAAACGCGCGGTCATCCATGGCGTGTTGAGTAATATCCTGTCGAAGCGCCGAATCCAGAAGCCTCCCATCGCTGCCAACACCCATATAATCTTTAGCAATATCCGAGACGGTTCGACGCTTCTGGCCGCCACCACCGATACCGCCAATCATTGTTCGCTCGTACTGAAGCAAACGCTTGGCGACCGTCCAGCCATCATTCACCTGACCGATGACATTCTTCCGCAGCGCTCTCGCATCTTCGAAAAACGTCTCGCAGAATGGCGAGAGCCCACTGATCAATTTGATAGGCTTCACAGAAACACCAGGCTGATCCATAGAGAACAGGATAAAAGTAATGCCACTGTGCTTGGGCGCTTCAAAGTCAGTACGAACCAGACAAAAAATCCAGTCCGCAAAGTTCGCACCTGAAGTCCAGATCTTCTGCCCATTAATGACATAGTCATCACCATCCAGTACAGCCTTGGTCTGCAGGCTGGCGAGATCAGAACCGCTGTTGGGTTCACTGTATCCCTGACACCACCAGATAGAACCATCAGCAATTTTTGGCAGATGCTCCGCCTTCTGCTCATCCGTACCAAACTCAAGCAGCGCCGGCCCGATCATGGAAAGCCCCATACCCACCAGAGGCGGACGAGCGTTTATGCGAGCCATCTCCTGTCGCAGCACATTGGCCTGCTCAGCGGTCAGGCCGGCACCGCCGTACTCTTTTGGCCATGTTGGCACGGTGAAACCCTTATCGGCGCACAAGTCCATCCAGGCTTTGGTATCGGGATTCTTGTAGGTAATCTTTGTGCCACCACCCGGCGACTCATCTGCAGGCATGGGGGTACGCATGGATTCGGGGCAGTTCGCCTCTAGCCAGCTTCGGGTTTCTTCTCTGAAGGTTTCCAGGGACATGATAGTTCTTTCCTAATTTGGACTGATTTCAAACAACGTAATTTCCGACCTTGTACCTACTCGCATCACCGGCCCCCAGGTTCCAGTACCCTGGGAAACATAGAGTCGGGACTTGCCGTGATGGTACATGCCAACGACCTGGTCAAACACCCGGTTCACCACCAGGTTGAACGGGAAAATCTGGCCGTTGTGAGTATGACCGCTGATCATAAGGTCAATACCTGCGCGCTCTGCGGCTTCCAGACCACGCGGCCGATGATACAACAGCAGCCCGAATGCATCCTGCTGGACCTCAAGCTTAGACAGTTCACGCTCAACCTGCAGCGCGTCATCGCGATCATCAATACCGATGACCTGTACATCCTGACGATGCTGGATACTTTCGGTCCTCAGCACGACGACACCAAGAGATCTCAGGCGATCGAGAATATCGTCCAGGTCTTCATAACGTTCGTGATTGCCGATGGAAAAATAGATGGGGCAGTCCAGCTTCTGGAGCGCAGCAATATCCGACACGGGAACATTTCTGGCATCAATAAAATCACCGGTGATGCAGACAAACTCGGGTTCAACTGCACGAATCCTGGAGACCACCTGCTCCAGAAACGAGCGACTTCGGGATCCGATATGTACATCCGTAATCTGCACGAACCGGAGCGGCGCCTGAAGCGCATCAGAGGCGAAAGACACTTTACGAACAAACGGCATAATCGCCAGCAATACACCTAGGGCTGCAATGCCGCCGGCAATCATCAGGGTATAAAGTGCTGCCGTTTTCGGCACCAGAAAACCTGCCGCGACCAGCACTTCGAATACCAGGAGTGTCAGAACTGTGATGGGCGACAGGCCAAGAATAAAGTCCGCCAGATAGCGTAGACGTCGCGCCAGGAATTTTTTGGCGTCCCGCAGAAGCCAGCGGCTGATAACCTGACTGCAGGCTACCGGTACAAGAATCGCGATCGTCCACCCGATATTGACCTCCAACCACTGACAGAGTCTCAGCACCGGGTAAACAAACAGCGGGATATGGAGCAGCAGGAAGATGGCAATGAAAACGCGCATACCTGAGGGTCTTGCTGTGGCATTCCTGCCTAACTTATTGTCCGGCGCTGTTTCGCTCGTACTCATGATTCTCCGCATCGGGGTTGACCAGACTGACTACCTGCCAACCCGGACCGGGCAACCACTGCTCTTCGTCAGTAACGAGGCGCAATCTATCAGATGTATCGATCAGGAACAAAATGATGGCGTTATCCTTGTACTTCTCTAGGTATTGTTCAAGGTTGAACGCTTCAGTAAGCCCCGTGGTTTTGGTCTCCCAGCCATTAAGCAGATGTCCCAGAAGCTGGTTATGACTGATGTCCTGCCCAAACAACCTTTTGCCTCTGAGCTTGCCCGTTATACGATGCTTCTCGTCACGAATCCCTTCTGCCGTTGTTGGCAGCTCGTACAGATGTTCTGCGCCGAAAATACGGCGAAAGTGTTGCGCCGCAAGCGCATCAAAGTTCGCACGACCTGAAAGACTGATGAGATTTCCGATGCCGGACAGATCGAGATAACGATCAGCGTGATCCGAAATCGGATTGCCGAAGTAGGTTTCAATGCCATCCATACGCGCCTGGCTCACATGGTCCCAGTCACTCGCCGAGATGACGACACGCACATTGTGCTGCAACAATGTTGCAGCGAGCATCCTTCCCACTCGCCCGCCACCGACGATCAGAAAACCCGTTGGTGCACTCTCCCGCACACCCAGCCAGGTTGCGAGCGGCTTTGCTGTGAGACTCTGCAGAACCACCGTGCTGATAATGACAAGAAATGCGAGCGGCACCAGCAGTTCGGCATTGGGAGCGCCCTCCTGTTCCAGTCGCAGCGCAAAGATAGCGGCTACCGCGGCGCACACGATACCTCTGGGTCCGATCCAGGAAATCAGAAACCGCTCACTGGTCGAAAGATCACTGCCCCAGGTCGACAGAACAACGGCAACAGGTCTAGCGATAAGGATGATTCCAGCGACGACCATCAGCGACGGCCAACCTACGGCAACAAGCCCTTCGATTTCGATTCTCGCTGCGAGGACAATGAACAGGCCGCTGATCAGGAGTATGGCCAGGCTTTCCTTGAAGTCCAGAATGTCATCGACCTCCACGCCTCGCTGATTCGCCATGACCATGCCGAATACAGTGACGGCCAACAAACCGGATTCATGCTCCATCGACTCTGACATCGCAAAAGCCACGAACACCATCAGGAGCGTGAAGGGGCTGCGCAGGTATTCAGGGAGCCAGTGTTTGCGCAGGATAAAAGACAGACTATAGCCAAATACCAACCCGATAATCGTACCGGCCGCAACCACCAGCAGAAATAGCTGGAATATCTCCCCGAACGCATCTACCTTGCGCGCGGCGAGATAAAAATGGAAGGCAAGTACTGCCAGCAGCGCACCAATGGGATCAATAACAATACCTTCCCAGCGCAGAATATCAGCAACTCGCTTAACGGGCCTGACAGTACGCAGCATAGGCACTATGACGGTGGGTCCCGTGACGACGACCATCGCGCCAAACAGAAGCGCCAGATCAAACTCGAATCCAACGGCAAAATGCACAATCGCTGCCGTAATCAGCCAGGTGGCCAGCGCACCAACCGTGACCAGGTTACGCACCGTGGTGCCGATCTCACGCAGTTCAGCCCGCTTCAATGTCATCGCGCCTTCAAACAGGATGACCGCAATGGACAGGGAAATGATGGGAAACAGCAGGTGACCAAAAAGTTCATCGGGATCCAGGATCCCCGCCACAGGACCTACCAGAATGCCGAACACGAGCAGAAAAAGAATCGCCGGCAATCTCACCCGCCAGGCTGCCCACTGGGCTATTGCGGCAAGAAGGCCAATACCCGCCAGCATCAGGAGAGGCGAAAGTGTCAGGTTTTCGAGCATGGGAACTGGGTGGCTACCTCAAACTGCTGCCAGGAATCTCTCTCGCGATGATCTGTCTCTATACTTCAGACGGAACCTCGCTATTTCGGCGAAAGCGCTTTTCACGATACCAGTGTTCAGACGGAAAATCCCCGGAAACTCGACCGGGTCTCAGCAGGAGATACTAGTCTTCGAAAGGTTCTGCGCCGAAACCGATAATCATCTCGCGCACCTCTACCAACATCTCGTCCAGCTCTGCTTCATCAGTGCCGCGCATGACAAGATTGGTACCGTATCCTTCCTGGCGATAAAACGGGTAACTGCCTAGATCCACGTCGGGATGACGATCCTGGATTTCTCCGAGTTGAGCGGCAACCTGACCTTCACTTAAGTAGGCACCAACAGAACGCGAACGGACAGGGTCACCACCACCCAGGCGCTCCTTCGTCAGTGTGCTCACCATCGCCTGCATCACCATCGGCACGCCCGCCATGACATAGACATTGCCGATCTGGAAACCGTGGGGTCCACCGGTCGGGTTATCAATGAGTGTAGAACCCCTCGGAACTCGAGCCATACGCATACGGGATGCCATAACTTCGGGAGGAGCTTCGCGTCGGTTAATGATCGCTTCGATTTCAGGATGAATATAGAGCTCGGCGTCAAAAGCCCTGGCGATACAGTCAGCCGTAATATCGTCATGCGTGGGGCCAATACCGCCTGTGGTAAAGACGGTGTCATAAGTCTCTCGACACTCATTCACGGTATTCACAATGATGTCTTCGATATCCGGGATTACCCGGGCATGCACTAGACGCACACCCACTTCATTCAGCGCTTTCGCCAGATGTTGCAGGTTGGTGTCCTGGGTCCTTCCGGAAAGAATTTCGTTGCCGATAATGATCAGACAACCGGTGGTGAGGTTCGACATGTGACTCTTAAAGGATAATGAAGGCGCTACCTTAACAAGGGCTCTTCATGGACGTCCACCAGACGCCTTAATACCGCTAACCGATTACAGGTCCCTCACGGGATAACCGGGCAGAGCTGAGGGCTCTTAATGGCCGTCTACCAGACGCCTTAATACCGCTAACCGATTACAGGTCCCTCACGGGATAACCGGGCAGAGCTGAGGGCTCTTAATGGCCGTCTACCAGACGCCTTAATACCGCTAACCGATTACAGGTCCCTCACGGGATAACCGGGCAGAGCTGAGGGCTCTTAATGGCCGTCTACCAGACGCCTTAATACCGCTAACCGATTACAGGTCCCTCACGGGATAACCGGGCAGAGCTGAGGGCTCTTAATGGCCGTCTACCAGACGCCTTAATACCGCTAACCGATTACAGGTCCCTCACGGGATAACCGGGCAGAGCTGAGGGCTCTTAATGGC
>CBFIJB010000032.1:0-18203 GCA_965662805.1 Candidatus Azotimanducaceae bacterium
GGTGTTATCTCCATTAAATGACTTTCGCAAAAATCAGTTTAATGAATGCCGGTGTCCCCCGTTAATGATGAAGAGCCGCTATGTCGTACCACCTAAGAAAGAGAATTTTAGTTACCGGCGGGGCAGGATTTCTTGGGTCTCATCTGTGTGAGCGTTTGTTGGAAGACGGTCACGAAGTGCTTTGTGTCGACAATTACTTCACGGGATCTAAAAGCAACATCGAGCACCTGTTTGCCAACCCCAGGTTCGAACTGCTGCGTCATGATGTCTGCTTCCCGCTATACGTGGAAGTCGATGAAATTTACAACCTGGCATGTCCGGCTTCTCCGATTCACTACCAGCATGATCCAGTGCAGACCACAAAGACAAGCGTTCATGGGGCCATTAACATGCTGGGCCTGGCGAAACGGGTTGGAGCGAAAATTCTTCAGGCGTCTACCAGTGAGGTTTATGGTGATCCGGAAATACATCCGCAAACTGAGGACTATTGGGGACGTGTGAACCCTATAGGTATTCGAGCTTGTTATGACGAAGGCAAACGGTGTGCTGAAACCCTTTTTTTCGATTATCACCGGCAACACAACCTCAGAATCAAGGTTGCACGCATCTTCAACACCTATGGGCCCAGGATGCACCCTAGTGACGGTCGCGTGGTTTCTAACTTTATTAATCAGGCGTTGAAAGGCGATCCCATTACAATTTTTGGGGATGGGAGTCAGACTCGGTCATTCTGTTATGTTGATGACTTGGTTGAAGGTCTGATTAGGCTCATGGATACCGCTGACGCAGTTGTTGGACCAGTAAACATTGGGAACCCGGGAGAGTTTACGATGTTGGAAGTCGCTGAACTTGTCCTGGAGAAAACGAGTTCAGCATCGAAGCTGAGCTTTCAATCGCTCCCCAGCGATGACCCACTGCAGCGTCAACCGAACATTGACTTGGCCAAGTCCTTGATGAATTGGAACCCGTCGATTCTTTTGCCAGAAGGTCTGGACCACACCATCGCGTACTTCAGTGCGTTGTCTGCTAAGCCGGCTAGGCCTTGATAATGACGACAGCAATGATCTTTGGCGTTTCTGGTCAGGATGGTGCCTATCTTGCTCGTCTCTTGTTACAGAAAGGTTATCGAGTGATAGGTGCATCCAGAGATGCCCAGGTAAACAGCTTTTCTAATTTACATACTCTGGGTATTGCCAATCAGGTGGAAGCCGTTTCTGTCGCCGTAACCGATTTTCGAAGTGTGATTCAGGCAGTTACCGCGGTAGAGCCAGACGAAATTTATAATCTGGCAGGCCAGAGTTCGGTTGGTCTATCGTTTCAGCAACCTGTGGAGACGTTGGAAAGTATCAGCGTCGGTACCATTAACATTCTGGAGGCTATTCGCTTTCTGAATCTTCCCATTCGTTTTTATAATGCTGGTTCCAGTGAGTGTTTTGGTGATGTAGATGCTCCCGCGAGTGAAGATACGCCGTTTCGGCCTCGATCGCCCTATGCCGTTTCTAAAGCCACAGCTCATTGGCTAGTTGCGAACTATCGGGAGGCGTACGGGATTTTTGCCAGTTCAGGGATTCTATTTAACCATGAGTCGCCACTTCGCCATGAACGCTTTGTAACTCAAAAGATCGTTTCTTCAGCTTGTAGGATTGCAGGCGGTTCGGGCGAGGTCTTACGTTTAGGGAACCTGGAGATTGTTCGTGATTGGGGGTGGGCGACTGAGTATGTAGAAGCCATGTGGCTAATGTTGAAACAGGATTCTCCGGATGATTATGTGGTGGCAACTGGTGAGAGTCACAGTCTTAGAGATTTCTGCGAGATGTGTTTTAGTGCGCTAGCGCTAAACTGGCAAGACCATTTGGAGGTCGACCCAACACTTTTTCGTCCGACCGATTTGAAGACCAGTATGGCTAATCCAGATAAAGCAAGCCGTCAGATGGGTTGGTCATCAAGCACAGATCTGAATGGTGTAATCGATAATATGATCGCCGCGGAGGTTGATTGACTAGAGTCGTCTATAGGTCGGGGTCTCCACTACGAAACCCAAAGCAACTGTTCAGAGATTTAGCTCGCGACCTTCGAGGATCCAGCGAGCTAGCCTGGCGACTGGTGGTTCGAAACATCTCGGCCAGATATCGACAAACCGCGCTAGGGTACTTTTGGGCTATTTTTCCACCTCTTGCGACGGCTGCGATATGGCTACTTCTCACGCGATCGAATGTGGTTAGTGTTCAGGTCAGCGAAGTACCCTATCCCGTTTTTTTGATAATCGGAACATTGCTCTGGCAGTCCTTCGTTGATGGTGAGCGCACTCTGGTGGCTTTCATTGATGGCCTGGGTGTCCGGCCATGCTGACGTGTTTGCACTCTCAACCGTCCTGCTGGTGAGTGTCATCGCTTTTCTGCTGTTCAATTACCGATTCCCCTGGAATAAGCGAGCCAGAGTATTTCTGGGCGACAGCGGCGCGTATGTCCTCGGTTTCATGATCACCGTGCTTTTCCTCATGGCAAGCCAGGGCGTCTACAAGGGGCAAGCTCAGGTGTTAACGCCGGTGACGGCACTCTGGCTGCTGTTCATACCCCTGATCGACATTGCCGGTGTGATCTGGCGCCGTAGCAGGATGAGCCGATGGCCTCTGGACGATGATCGTGAACACCTGCACTACAGGCTGGTGGATCGTGGTTACACAACAGAGCAGGTGGTGAATGGGCTGTTTCTGCTGTCTTTTCTGCTGGGTGGTCTGGGCGTGGGGCTCTACTATCTTGGCGTTAGCGAGAGCTGGTCTTATGTTGTGTTTATGACCTGCTGCGTCACCTACTTTGTAGTGACGAACCGAATGTCACGTCGAGAATATGGATAGGATCTATCTGTTGTGTCTGGGGCTCGCTGTGCTGAGCTATTCCCTTACGCACCTCTACCGGGTTGTGGCTGTGGCTCTGCAGATTGTTGATGTACCCAATGATCGGAGCGCGCATAAAGTTGTGACGCCCACGGGTGCTGGGGTTGTGTTTGTTTCGCTATATTGTCTTGGGATGGTGCTAGCTGCTTACACAGGCGCGCTGCAGTTCGGCGAAATGACATTTTTTCAGGCCCTGGTGCCAGGTGTTCTGATTTCAGTCCTTGGGCTGATCGATGATTACCGCGCGCTACCCTGGCTGGTTCGTGGTGCGTTGCATCTGGCTGCGGCAGTCTGCGGTGTGTGGCTGGTCGGGTTTCCCGAACTGGTGATTGGGTCGCTCTCAATTGACTTCGGTCTGGTCGGATTGCTGCTTGGCGTTCTTTCGCTTGCGTGGATGACTAACCTTTACAATTTTATGGATGGTATCGACGGAATTGCCGCCGGCGAGGCGCTGTTCGTTGTCATTGGCGTCACAGCGATTGGTGTGATTGCCGGCGAGCAGAAACCTTCAGTGACGGTTTTGCTGCTGGCATCCGTCATGTTGGGTTTTCTCATCATCAACTGGCCAAAAGCACGGGTGTTTATGGGGGACGTTGGCAGCGGTTTTCTTGGTTTTCTGATGGGTCTTTTTGTTCTGGCTGAGGTCCTGGTGCCGGTCTGGTGCTGGCTGATTCTGTTGGGTTGGTTTGTGACGGATGCCTGTCTGACTATTTTGATGCGTCTTGCAAGAGGTGAGCGGATATACGAGGCTCATGCACTACATGCCTATCAGCACCTTAACCGCTTTGTTGGCACGGGTTACACGCTGTTTATTATTGGTGCATTGAACATATTCTGGTTGCTGCCGATGGCCGTGTTGGCCTATGAATATCCTGAATTCGCGGCTGGTCTGCTATTATTGGCTTATATACCGCTCCTTATCTTCCAGTCTTATTGTGGTGCGGGACAACTATTACCGAGGGCTATTGGCGCCAAAGACTGATGTCTGATTTGACCACACAACCCCAGATTTCCGACGATGCAAAACGGTATCTTTTGATGGGTGCCGATATCATTGCGCTGCCGACGGCGTTGTGGATCGCGGTCGCGCTGCGATACGGTGATATCTACAAGGACATGACGGAGTTCTGGTGGCAGTTCCCGCTGGTTGCGGTGCTTGGCGTGGGCGCCTTTCTCAAGTTGAATCTGTATCGTGCCATCGTCAGGTATATCGGGCCAAGTTCCATGTTGCCTGTCATCCATGGCGTGACTATTGCGGCGTTGGGTGCTTCCCTGGTCGCGTATCTGTCCGGCGCGATGACGTTCCCAAGGTCCGCCCCTATTATCTTCTGGTTCGTGGCGATCCTGCTGGTTGGAGGAGGGCGAATCATCGTGAGAGCCTATTTCTACGGCATATTCAAAAACTATCTGGTTCGAGAAAACGTGGCGATCTATGGTGCCGATGATCGCGGCGCTCAGCTGGCGATCGCCCTGCTTAACGGCAATGACTATATGCCCGTTGCCTTTATTGATGAGAACCGAAACCTGAGAAGGAACACGATCCATGGCATCAGGGTGTTTGATTCAGAGAACCTCGAGCGTTTGATTGAAGAGTTCGGTATCAAGCGAATACTCCTGGCTCACGCTAATGGTGAAGTCGAAAAACGCGGCGATCTGCTGAACCGTCTTTCCGAGCTGCCAGTCCACATCAATACGGTGCCAGACATTAACGAGCTGGTAACGGGTCAGACAGACAAACCTAACATCCAGGAGGTGGGTATTGCCGACCTGCTTGGCCGTGATCGAGTCCCTCCTGACGAAGAGCTGATGCAACAGGCGATTAGACAGAAGAACGTTCTGGTCACGGGGGCTGCTGGAAC
Organism: Candidatus Azotimanducaceae bacterium; assembly: GCA_965662805.1. Lineage (GTDB taxonomy): Bacteria > Pseudomonadota > Gammaproteobacteria > Pseudomonadales > Azotimanducaceae > UBA9659. The sequence goes on from CBFIJB010000032.1 coordinate 4,753, forward strand.
TATTGGTTCCGAACTCTGCCGAAAGATCCTGCAACGGGAACCGGAACGTCTGATTCTTTATGACAACTCAGAATACGGGTTGTTTCAGCTTGAGCAGGAGCTGCGGGAACTTGTGCCGCAGGGAACGGACCTCATCGTCCTGCTCGGTTCAATTTTGAACCCGGGCCATCTGAAACGCGTGCTTGAGACCTTCGATGTCAACAAGGTTTATCACGCCGCCGCCTATAAACACGTACCCCTGGTAGAACAGAACATCATAGAAGGTGTGCGGAACAATGTGGTTGGCACGTGGGTAGTTGCCAAGGCTGTCGCAGAAACCAATGTCAAAGAGCTGGTCATGATCAGCAGTGACAAAGCGGTTCGGCCGACCAATGTCATGGGGGCCAGTAAGCGGCTCGCTGAATTGATTATTCAGGGCTTTGCTGATCATGCGGAGAGCGAAGGCCCGAAGAAGACCTTCAGTATGGTTCGTTTCGGGAACGTGCTGAAATCGTCAGGTTCCGTCGTTCCCTTGTTCGAAGAACAGATCAGAAGCGGTGGGCCTGTCACGGTGACGCATCCGGATACCACCCGCTATTTCATGACCTGTGGTGAGGCGTCGGAACTTGTCATTCAGGCTGGCGAGATGGCGCAGGGGGGTGAAATCTTTGTGCTTGATATGGGTGAGCCCGTGCTGATTCGTGAGCTGGCTGAGAAGATGATCCACTTGCACGGGAAGATAGCAGGGCCGGTTGAATCTGCCACCAAGGCAGATGTAGTGGATATTGAGTTCATCGGCTTGAGGCCAGGTGAGAAACTGGTTGAAGAACTGGTGATTGGAGAGAACATTACCGGCACGCGGCACAGCAAGATCATGCAGGCCAGGGAAGCATCGGTGAGTTGGCAGGAGCTCCAGTCTTTCTGTACACAACTCGAGACGGCTTGTCGCAGCGCTGACTATGAAGTGGTTCGCGCACTTCTGGAAAAATATGTCTCGGGTTATCGCATGGCAGACTGGGCCGTGGACCCAGGATTCGCGAAAGAGAAGCGACCAGCAAACGTCACACGACTGGATGACCGCAAGTGATGGCGATTGGTTAGGTTTCTTTTGCCAGAATCAAACCGATCGGAAACCAGATCAGCAGCCAGAGATAATCCACCTTAACCAGGATTTCGTTGCCGTCCACCAGGGTCGCTACTATGCCAAAGGTCAGCAGCATACCTGCCAACACTTTTGTGGGGTGCTCTCGCCACTGACTGACGCGTCGTGCGGCCAGCACAAGCATCGATGCATACAACGTGACGCCGATCAGGCCGCCATAGTAGAAGGTAGAGACGAACAGGCTGTGTGGATGCTTGAAGGGTTCAGGTTCGCTCTTCAGATGAAAAACAGAATCGGCTGTCAGACCAAGACCAATGAGTGGGTTGGCGGCGAGTGTGCGCGAAATGAATTCAGCCCAGATTTCAGGTCTGAAACTGAAGGATCGCCTGATCAGTAGTTCCTGTCCCAGGCTGACAAACAAAACCACAAGTATCCCGATAGCCACGCCAACAATACTGAACACCTGCTTCCGGCGATTACCCGGATACTGCAGCAGGATGCCGGTGATGAGTGCTGCTGCCATTGCCAGCCACACACCACGAGTCCAGGTGAGCACGATGCCGCAGATGATGAGTACAGCGATTCCGGCGAATACTATCTTCTCGAGCATCCTGTCTCGGGTCATCACCATATGGGCGCAGAGCAATGCCACAAAACCATAGCTGAGTGCGCTGATCACAGGATTGTTCAAGCGACCCAGAGCGAACAGACGAGGCTCTGGCAAAGGCTGATATTCCGGGGTTGCGTAGTGCAGGTAGAGTGAGTATCCGCAGTTGATCGCCGCAGCAAGAATGGTGACGAGACACAGCCAGTACAATGCAGATGGAAAGCGCGTTATCACCAGGGCGATCGATAAGCTGAAGCCAATGATCAGCAGGGCATAACCAAAATGTTTCGCCACAGATTCGCCGGAGTCACTCCAGCCAACGGAAAGTGCCATGTAACCCAGCAGCAGGGCAATCAGGCCTGTCAGTGGCAGGTCGATCTGCTGAAACTGCGCGGGGGAAAGGAAAATCAGCGGAATCATGGCGAGCGCAATGAGGTAGGTCGGAAAACTGTTCGCACTGCCGTTGTCGACCAGGAAGTAGATCGCACACGTCAGGAACAGGCTCGCCGCGATGGTGTAGTGCAGACCGTTGATAATGCGGTAACGGATGATGGCGCTCTCTCGAAAATGGCTAGTTTAACCTGAGATCCCTCGACGAAGACCAGCCCCAACAAAACCCCTCGTCTCGACCGGAGGGCGAAGCCCGCAGCGGAGAGACCCCAGCCGAGAGACCCCAGCGGAGAGACCCCAGCGGAGAGACCCCAGCGAAGAGACCCCAGCGAAGAGACCCCAGTGAAGAGACCGCCGCCATAATAAGGTAGAATCGCCTTTTTTAATTCGGATACAAACCTTGAAAGTCATACCAGTTATCCTCTGCGGCGGCGCCGGCACCCGGCTCTGGCCTTTATCGCGCGAACTTTACCCGAAGCAACTGCTGGCGCTGGTGAATGACTTTTCACTTCTGCAGAACACGGTCACCCGTTGCGCGGGACATCCTGATGTCACAGACCCGATACTGGTGTGTAATGAGGAACACCGATTCCTGGTGGCAGAACAGCTCCGTGAAATCCATATCCAGTCTTCTCGCATTATCCTTGAACCGGAAGGTCGCAATACGGCGCCTGCTTTAGCCCTGGCTGCTCACGAGGCGCTTAAAGAAGGTGACGATGCGATTCTGGTTGTTCTGCCTTCGGATCATGTCATCAAGAAGGAAAATGTCTTTCTTGAGGCACTGACGCGAGCGATTCACTTTGCCAATCATAGTGAGCTGGTGACTTTTGGGGTGGTGCCAGATCGACCCGAAACGGGGTATGGCTACATCCGCAAAGGTGTGGCTATTGAAGATGCCTTCCGAGTGGACAAGTTTGTCGAAAAACCGGACAAGCCGACCGCCCTGGAATTCTTTCAGTCGGATCATTACTACTGGAACAGCGGCATGTTCGTGTTCAAGGCCAGTACGTACCTGGACGAACTCGCTCGTCAGAAGCCAGAGATTGCCGAGGCCATGGTGAAGGCGACTGAAAAGGTCGCATCAGACCTGGATTTTACCCGTGTCGATGACGAGGCTTTCCGTGCCAGTCCATCGGATTCCATTGACTATGCCGTGATGGAGCACACCAGGAATGCGATTGTTGTGCCGTTGGATGCCGAATGGAGTGATATTGGCTCATGGGATGCCCTTTGGAAAATTTCTGAGAAAGATGAGCACAACAACACGCTCGTCGGTGACGTTGTCGTCAACGGTGTTGAGAACAGCTACGTCTGGGCCGAGAATCGACTGGTGTCTGTTGTAGGGTTGAGTGATGTCGTTGTTGTGGAAACCGCGGATGCAGTGATGGTCGCGTCCCAGGATCAGGCTCAGGATGTCAAATCCGTCGTTAACCATCTGAAACAGGGTGACCGGGAAGAGCGAGTATTCCACCGGAAAGTCTATCGACCCTGGGGTTACTACGAGGGAGTGGATGCCGGTCCGGCATTTCAGGTAAAGCGTATCGCCGTCAACCCAGGCGCAAGTTTGTCACTACAGCTGCACCACCATCGCGCTGAACACTGGGTGGTTGTCACCGGCGTTGCCACCGTCACCGTTGGTGATGAAACCTTTGAGCTGACAGCCAACCAGTCCTGCTATATCCCCGCTGAAACCCGGCATCGGTTGCAGAACCTCAGCGAATCTCCACTCGAGATTGTGGAAGTGCAGTCAGGCAACTATCTCGGCGAAGACGACATCGTCCGCTTCGAAGACAACTACGGCCGCTAACACCGGGTCAACAGCGAACTGCGAACGAGGGGCAAGCCGCCTCAAGACCTCACCCCAACCGAAGGACGAGCCGCCTCAAGCCCTCACCCCAACCGAAGGACGAGCCACCTCAAGACCTCACCCCAACCGGAAGGCGGGTCAACCCCCAGACCTCATCCCGACCGGAGGGCGAAGCCCGTAGCGGAGGGATCTCGTATTTTCTTCACAACCCCTACATAATCCCCTGACACAATTGCCAAAGAATCATTACCGGAGCGAAACCACCCCCTATGCTGACAAAATGCCTTTTCCCCGCCGCCGGCTACGGCACGCGCTTTCTGCCCGCCACCAAGGCCATGCCGAAAGAAATGCTCCCGATCGTCAACAAGCCACTTATTCAATACGGTGTTGAAGAAGCCATTGAAGCCGGCCTGACGGACATCGGTGTGATCTCCGGTCGCGGTAAACGCGCCATTGAAGATCACTTCGATATTTCCTACGAACTGGAACACCAGATTGCAGGCACATCCAAAGAATCCCTGCTGGATGACATCAGAAGAATCATCGAACTGTGCACTTTTTCGTATACCCGCCAGATCAACATGAAAGGCCTTGGCCATGCCATCCTCACGGGTGAGCGGCTTGTCGGTGATAATCCCTTTGGTGTTCTGCTGGCTGACGACTACTGTACCAATGGCCCCGGTGTGCTCAAGCAGATGGTGGATCTTTTCAGCGAGTATCAGTGTTCTATCGTCGCGATCGAGGAAGTCCCGGAAGACCAGACACACAAGTACGGCATTATCGAAGGGGTTGAGATTCAGGATGGTCTGTTCAAGATTTCCAACATGGTGGAAAAACCAGACCCCGCTGACGCGCCAACCAATCTGGCGATTATCGGCCGATACGTTCTGACCCCCGATATTTTCGATATCCTGCGCACTCAGGAACCGGGTGCCAACGGTGAAGTTCAGATTACTGATGCGATCAACCAGCAGGCAAAAAAGCGTATGGTCCTGGGTTACAAGTTCAAGGGTCAGCGCTTTGACTGTGGCAGCATTGATGGTTTCGTCAAGGCAACCAACTACGTCTACGAGCATATGAATCCATGAAACTCGCGATTGTTGGTACCGGCTATGTCGGCCTGGTGACCGGCACCTGTTTCGCTGAAATGGGCAATCAGGTGACCTGTGTCGATATCGATGAGAGCAAGCTCGACAACCTGCGCAATGGCATCATTCCGATTCACGAACCGGGTCTCAATGATCTCGTTGCGGCTAACTATGAAGCTGGCCGGCTGGCGTTTTCTTCTGATCTGGCAGATGCCATGCAGGACGCCGAGGTCATCTTTATCGCCGTGGGCACGCCACCCAATGAAGATGGCAGTGCCGACCTCAGTTATGTTCTGGAAGTTGCGAAATCCATTGGGCAAATACTGCAGGATCCGATTGTTGTCGTTGATAAGTCTACGGTACCCGTGGGCACGGCAGATAAGGTTCGGGAAACCATTCAGACGGAAATGGATGCGCGCGGTGAGCAGATTGAGTTCGACGTGATCAGCAACCCGGAATTTCTGCGCGAGGGCAGTGCGGTTAAAGATTTCATGTATCCCGATCGCATCGTGGTGGGCACGAACAGCGCCAGAAGTGAACGGGTCATGGAAGAACTCTATGGCGCTTTCTCCAAGAAACAGGATCGTATTCAGTTTGTCGGTATCCGCGATGCTGAAATGATCAAATACGCAGCCAATGCGATGCTGGCGGCAAAGATCTCTTTTATGAACGAAGTGGCCCTCATGTGTGATCGCTTCGGAGTGGACGTTGAAAATGTTCGTCGGGGTATTGGGACTGATCCCCGAATTGGTCCTTCTTTTATTTACCCCGGCTGCGGCTACGGTGGTTCCTGTTTCCCGAAAGACGTGCGCGCCATGATTAACATGGCAGACATGGCCGGTCTTCAGGACACGATTTTCGATGCCGTGGAGCGCCGCAATGAAAAACAGCAGATGGTGCTGGTGGATAAGATAGTTGCGCAGTTCGGCGAAGACCTTGCCGGTAAGACCTTTGCGCTCTGGGGCCTGGCTTTCAAGCCTGAAACGGACGATATCCGCGGTGCACCAGCGATTACGATTGCCAGAGCATTGTGTGAGCATGGCGCAAAGGTGCGTGCCTTCGATCCACAGGCCATGGCGCCATCGCAAGCGGTGCTGTCTGGTCTGGATGTCGACTTTGTCGATGACCCTTACGTCGCGACTGACAACGCCGATGCGCTTATCGTGGTGACCGAATGGCGGCAGTTCAAGCAGCCGGATTTTCGGCGTTTGAGCAATCAGATCATCTCAAAAACGATCTTTGATGGCCGTAACATTTATAACCCACAGCGTTGTGCGGACTATGGTCTTCAGTATGTCGGTATTGGCCGCTCCTCTGCTTTATATGCGCCCTAGGCCCGCGTATCCATGAAGGTTCTGGTTATTGGCTCAACCGGACAGGTCGCGCAGTCTCTGCGAGATACCCAGCCCGAAGGCATCGAGGCAACCTATCTGGATCGTAACAGCTGCGATCTTGGTGATCCTGAATCCGTCGCCGCGGTTCTGTCGCAACACCAGCCAGATATTGTGATCAACGCTGCTGCCTATACCCAGGTTGATAAAGCCGAAGAGGAACCGGATCTCGCCCATCGAGTTAATGGTGAATCGGTTGCAGTGATGGCGCGATACGTGGCCGAAAACAAAGCGCGCCTGATTCACATTTCCACAGATTTCGTTTTTGATGGCAGTAAACCAACGCCTTACAAGCCAGGTGACCCAACCGAACCACTCGGTGAGTATGGTAAGAGCAAGCTGGCCGGTGAAGTGGCCGCTCTAAAGGCAGCGCCGGAATCCACGATGATTATTCGCACTGCCTGGGTCTACAGTGAGCACGGCAACAACTTCGTTAAAACCATGTTGCGGCTGATGTCGGAACGCGATGAACTGGGTGTCGTCAATGATCAGCGCGGTGCGCCAACCTATGCTCGAGGACTCGCAGAGGTCATCTGGCAGATTTTGTTGGGCGATCTATTTACACCCGGGATCTATCACTGGACGGACAAGGCAGATCTTTCCTGGCATGACTTTGCACAGGCGATCCAGGAAGAGGGTATCGCTTCAGGCTTACTTGAAAAGCCCATACCGGTAAATCCTATCCCCACTGAGGCCTACCCAACGCCCGCGGCAAGGCCGGCATTCAGTGTGCTGGATACCCGAAAGCTCACGAATTTGCTGGGCATAGAGACCATTCCCTGGCGGGAAAATCTACGAAACATGCTGTCGCGTTATGCAGGTCTGCCCTGACGCAATATGCATATTTCTATTGGGTCTTGATAAAACGGGGTATTTCGTCATAATTCTGCAAATCGCGTCAACCAGTTCGTTTGCAGATGGATCAGCTCCCAGACATTGCCTACACCAATCCGGACTCGCTCTGGGATGGTCAGCGCCTGCTTGAGGCTCTGAAAGGCCACGATACTGCAGTTTCTCAGCGTACGCTGGAACGGGCCATCAACAAGTCGGGTTTTCTGCCAACAGCCATCAAGCTCGCTGACATTCGCGATGAATCCGGCCACCCGCTGAATGACCTCGTGCGCCGGGATCTGGAACAGGCCGCCAAAAAGCAGCGCCAGCCCAGCCTGATGGTTCAGGTTCACAGACATGAACGAGGCTATGTGCTGATGGCCAATGATGGCCGTCAGGGTCGCAAGTGGCGGACCTTTGAATCTGCCCCCAGCGCGGCTGATCTTGAGGCTTTTCTGGCGGCACTCGCCGTTGACTATGCGCGGCCGATTCTTCTCTGGCCGCATGGGGAGTTGGTCGAGCTGGCGCGCAGCCTTGCCGAGCAGAACAAGTCATTCACCCTGAACTTTGATGATGGCGGCAGCGCGCAACTCGCACTCACCGCCTATCAGCAGCCACAAAGTGTCGCGACAAGCCGATTGAATGCGACGCCCGAATCCCAACCGATTGAAAAAAGCCATTTTGGAAAAAACATGGACATGACACACCTGGATCGGCTTGAAGCCGAGAGTATGTACATCATCCGAGAGGTTATGGCAGAGGCTGAGAACCCGGTCATGCTGTATTCCATCGGCAAAGACAGTGCCGTGATGCTGCGCCTGGCTGAAAAGGCCTTTTACCCCAGCAAGCCACCATTCCCGCTGTTGCATGTGGACACGCGCTGGAAGTTTCAGGAGATGTACACCTTCCGCAGCTGGATTGCCGAGCAGACGGGCATGGATCTGATCGTGCACATTAACCCGGAAGGCGTGGAGAAAAACATCAACCCTTTTGATCACGGCAGTGCACTGCACACGGACATCATGAAAACCCAGGGCCTGAAACAGGCGCTGGATCAGTACAAGTTCGATGCGGCTTTTGGTGGTGCCCGCCGTGATGAAGAAAAGAGCCGGGCTAAAGAGCGGGTCTTCTCTTTCAGAACAGACACCCACCGCTGGGATCCGAAAAGTCAGCGCCCGGAACTGTGGAACCTGTATAACGGCCGCAAGAATCCCGGCGAAAGTATTCGGATATTCCCGCTGTCCAACTGGACGGAACTCGATATCTGGCAGTACATCTACAAGGAAGATATTCCCATCGTACCCCTTTACTACGCGGCAGAGCGCCCGGTGATCGAGCGCGATGGCATGCTCATGATGGTGGATGACGACCGGCTCAAACTTTTCCCTGGCGAGAAGATCATGACCAAGAAAGTGCGCTTCAGAACACTGGGCTGCTATCCGCTGACCGGTGCCATCGAATCCGAAGCCGACGATCTGCCAAAGATTCTGCTGGAACTGCTGGAAGCCAGAACCAGTGAACGACAGGGCCGGGCGATCGACAAAGATTCCTCCGGCTCCATGGAAAAGAAAAAACAGGAAGGCTACTTCTAAGGTCGCGAAGTGAAATGAAACTAAAGTTAACCTCATCTCGACCCTTCGGCTTCGCTCAGGGCAGGCCAAGCGGAGAGATCCCCAGGAACCCATTATGGAAACTGAACTGACCGAATACCGCGAATCGCACCTGCGCAGCCTGCTGAAGGCCTTGTCCTGGCGGGTCGTGGCAACCACCACCACCGGCATCATCGCCTATTTCATCACCGGCGATGTGATGGCCGCTGTGACGATCGGCAGTATCGAGTTTGTGGCGAAGTTCTTCATCTACTACGCCCACGAACGCGCATGGCAGCTGGTGCCCCGCGGCACCGTGCGAAACATCGTCCACCACGAGAACTAAACTAATCGACGTCGTCTCGACCCTTCGGCTTCGCTCAGGGCAGGCCAAGCGGAGAGACTTAAAAACCGAGAATCAAACAACATGAACGCCACCGCAAAAATCGACGAATACCTCGAATCCCAATCCAAGCTGGATCTGCTGCGTTTTATCACCTGCGGTTCAGTGGACGACGGCAAAAGTACGCTGATCGGCCGAATGCTCTATGAGGCGCAACTGATCTTTGAAGACCAGGTGGCGACCCTCAAGAACGAATCCAAAACCCAGGGCACCCAGGATGGTGACATCGACTTTGCACTGCTGGTGGACGGTCTCGCCGCGGAGCGGGAGCAGGGCATCACCATTGACGTGGCCTACCGCTTCTTTTCCACAGACCACCGCAAATTCATCGTCGCGGATACCCCGGGTCATGAACAGTACACCCGCAATATGGCGACCGGCGCCTCAACGGCTGATGTGGCCGTCATCCTGGTGGATGCCACCCAGGGTGTATTGACCCAGACAAGACGGCATTCCTTCATCTGCTCGATTCTCGGTATCAAACATGTGGCGCTGGCGGTCAACAAGATGGACCTGGTGGATTTTGACCAGGCCATCTACGACCAGATTGTTGCCGACTATCATGAGTTCGCCCAGCAGCTGAACTTCGAGCAGATCACCGCCATTCCGCTGTCAGCGCTAGAAGGCGACAACGTGGTTGAGCGATCCGAGAAAACATCCTGGTACAACGGCCCGACGCTGATCGGTTTTCTTGAAACCGTGGAAGCGCACAAAAGCAAACTGGACGAGGCATTCCGCATGCCGGTGCAGTGGGTGAACCGGCCTGACCGAACCTTCCGGGGTTTCTCGGGTACGGTAGTTTCAGGCAAAGTCGCCAAGGGCGATGAAGTGCGCATTCTGCCTTCCGGTGAAACCGCGAACGTTGAAGACATTGTGCTCTACAAAAGCAGTCTCGATGAAGCCGTCACTGACCAGGCTGTGACCGTGACGCTGGATCGGGAGGTCGACTGTTCACGCGGTGACGTGATCGCTTCGGCGAAGAACCCGAGCGAGGTCGCTGACCAGTTTGAGGTCAACATCGTCTGGATGGATCAGGAAGTGGGGCATCACGGTCGTGGCTACTGGCTGAAAACCAGTACGTCGCGCGTTAATGCCACCATCAGTGACATCAAATACAAGTACAACATTAATACTCTAGAACATCTTTCCTCCAAAGACTTCGAGCTGAACGACATTGGTGTAGCGACCCTGACACTGGATAAAGGCATCGCCTTTGAGCCCTACAACAACAACCGAGCCATGGGTTCCTTTGTGCTGATTGACCGCTACACCAATGCCACGGTGGCGGCCGGCATGATCAACTTCGCCCTGCGCCGTGCATCAAACATCCACGCACAGAAACTTGAGGTAAACCGCGAAGCTCGCGAGGCATTGAACGGACATAAAGCAAGAGTGCTCTGGTTCACCGGGTTATCCGGTTCCGGCAAATCCACGATCGCCGATAAACTTGAGCAGGAACTCCACAAACGTGGTGTGCGCACCTATATCCTCGATGGCGACAACGTACGCCATGGCCTGAACCAGGACCTGGGTTTCTCGGAAGGGGACCGTATTGAAAACATTCGACGCGTGGCTGAAGTCTCCAAGCTGATGGTAGATGCAGGCATCGTTGTGTTGACTTCGTTCATCTCACCCTTCCGGGCAGAACGGGATATGGCAAGGCGATTGTTCGATGACGGCGAATTTATCGAAATCCATGTGGATACGCCCCTGGCAGAGGCAGAAAAACGAGATGTGAAAGGCCTCTACGCGAAAGCCCGGCGCGGTGAGCTCCCGAACTTCACCGGTATCGACAGTCCCTACGAGACGCCAGAGAAACCGGAAATTCACCTGAGCTCAGGCGATGATTCCGTCGAAAAATGCGTCGACCAAATCCTCACCTACCTGGAAGGCAAAGGCTAACCCCGTCTCGACCATAGGGAGGACCCCAAACCGCCACCGCGTCCCAACCGGGCTGCAAAGCCCCTCATCCCGAGCGAAGCCGAGGGATCTCCACCTATTCCATAGAACCACAAGCTATATTCCTATGGCTCATTATTCCTCGCGCGCATTAGCAGGGAACCAACTCGTCTAATACCTCTCCCCTAAACCCTTGTAGAATCCCCCCTCCTCTCGACCGAAGCGGAGCGATCCAGGCCAACGACCTCGTCTCGACCGAAGCGGAGAGACCTCAAGCTACGACCTCATCTCGACTGGAATGAGCGAAGCGAATAAAACGGAGAGAACTCAAGTGACAGGTATCCTCGACAAAAAGGAACTAGAAACCGAAGCCGATGCCATTGTAGAGCGCATCCACGGCTACCTCGACGCTGGCAAAAAGGTTTTCTCCACCTGTTCATTCCAGTCCCAGAGTCTGCCGCTGCTCCACATCATCAGCAGAGTTGACCGTGACATTCCCGTGTACTACACCAACACAGGATTCCTGTTTCCCGAAACTATTCGTTTCGCAGATCAGCTAAAAGAACAACTTGGTCTGAATGTCATAGCACTTCGCCCGGAAGTTCCCAAGATCAAACAATTGGATCGCGCCGGCCGTTTTCTGTATGCCTCTGATCCTGACCACTGCTGTTACCTGAACAAAGTGCAGCCTTTGGAACCCGTCATGAGAGACCACGACATCTGGGTTAATGGTGTGCGGGCCGATCAAAGCTCGGTGCGAGCTGCAATGGCCGAAGAAGAACCGGCCCAGTTCAACTGCACCCGATATCACCCAATGCTGCAATGGGACAATAAGATGGTGTACTACTATCGCAAGTATCACGATCTGCCCGAACACCCGATGGAAGCGCAGGGGTACTTAAGCATCGGTTGCGAACCCTGCACCTCAAAAGGCTTTGGCGAAGGCAATGAACGAAACGCCCGCTGGTTCGGCATGAACAAAACCGAATGTGGCATCAACACCACATTGGTTGCCGGGGGTAACTGATGAAAATCATGGTCACGGGTGGTGCCGGCTATATTGGTAACGAGCTCGTTTATCGTCTATCAGCAGAACCCGGTATCAGAGACATCCTTGTTTACGACAACCTCTGCAAAGGTAACTACAATCTGTTTACTGGCTTGCGAAAAGTGCCTGGTAACAATGTTCGTTTCATTCAGGCTGACATCCTGGATACACGCACTCTGAAACGCCAGATGGAAGGCATGGATATCGTTATCCATCTGGCTGCCAAGGTAGAAACACCATACCAGGATCAGAACCCTCACGATTTCGAGCAAACCAACCACTGGGGTACAGCGGAAGTCGTTTATGCCGCAGAAGAGACAGGTGTAAAAAGGCTGCTTTATCTCAGTAGTCAGTCAGTTTATGGTCAGGGTGACGTGACAACTACTGATCACCCGAGAGTACCATCAAGCTACTACTCCATTTCCAAAATGCGCGGCGAAGACCACGTGTTGCGGCTAATGGAGAAGATCCCCGTGCAGCTCGTACGCTGCGCTAACGTATATGGGTACTCCAAGAATCTGCGCGTCGAAACCCCTGTGAATCAGCTCATCTTTGATGCGCACTTTACCAATCGAGTTGCGATACATGGTGATCCGGATCACACTCAGACTCACATCAGTGTCTACCGATTGGTCGAGGTGATAACGCAGATGATCAATCGAGAGATGGAGTCAGATACCTACAACCTGTCGCACAGACAAATGTCGTCTTTAAACTTCGTCGAATCGCTAAGAAAACTCTATCCAGATTTAGAGGCCATTTTTGTCGATCAGCATATCCCACTGCACAATCTGACTATCGAGTGCGATACTAGGCTCAAAGAGCTACTCCCGGGTGATACCACAATGATTGAGGATCTCTCTAAATTCCGAGAACTCTTTACTTTTTGAAGTTTACCCTGAGAGGCTCTGCTGGTTGGCTAAAGAGCCATGGGTGCTATTGTTGACGGATGCGCTTGTTGGTGACTTGATAAACCTTTGTGGGTGGTGCCGTCCATCACTGCAGTTATATTTTTGGATGGCTTGACTCGTCGCAATAAGACGGTACAATTCGCGCTCTTTGTAGTTGGGTGTTTAGCTCAGTTGGGAGAGCGACGGCCTTACAAGCCGTAGGTCGCAGGTTCGACCCCTGCAACACCCACCAGAATCATTCTATTAGGACCGGTAGTTCAGCTGGTTAGAATGCCGGCCTGTCACGCCGGAGGTCGCGGGTTCGAATCCCGTCCGGTCCGCCAATTCCCGGCTCTACCCAATTAACGGGGGATACCCTCATCCATCAAACCCCCATGGTCGATTGATAATGCCATCCCAGCCACAG
>CBFIJB010000033.1:0-17580 GCA_965662805.1 Candidatus Azotimanducaceae bacterium
GTGTTATCTCCATTAAATGACTTTCGCAAAAATCAGTTTAATGAATGCCGGTGTCCCCCGTTAATGATGAAGAGCCCATTTTTACCGATCACATAGGTAACAGTTTTTCGTTAAATGGCTCGTGCAGCACTTCTCCCAGCAAACAGCATCACAGGAATCAGCAGAATCAGCCAGGGTGCACTGAACGCCATCACGCCATTCCAGCCAAGGGTTGCGAGCAGCACGCCTGCACCTAGAGAACCAACGGCCTGCCAGCCAAAAATCATAAAGTCATTGATGGCCTGCACCTTGAATCTTTCTGCCACCCGGTAAGTCTGAGTAAGCAGAGTTGTGCCGCCCAGGAACATGAAGTTCCAGCCGATGCCGAGCAACACCATGGAACCCCAGTAGTGCATAAGTTCAGGCTTACCCCAGCCGACCAGCACACATGCCATCATCACGACAAAACCCGCCTGGATAATTCTCAGGGAACCAAATCGCATGACCAGAAAGCCACTGAACAGAGAGGGAATGTACATAGCCAGGATATGACTCTGCACAACCCAGGTCGTGTCCTCCAGAGAGTGATGATCCATCTCATGCATCGCTACCGGGGTCGCCGTCATAATAAGACTCATGATGGTGTAACCCACCACGGCTGAAGAGATCGCAAGAAGTAGTGCCGGCTCCCTCAGTATCTGGCTTAAAGGGCGAACCTCTCCGCTGATTTCACCCTTTTCCTGTGGCATGTTCCTGAAAAACAGAAGCAGCACTGAAAGGGAGGCGGTCATCAGTGCGGACAAGCCTATGAACGACCCTGCGAAGTCAGGCAGCCCCTCAACGGTACTGAACCTTCGCGCCACTTCAGGCCCCAGGATGGCTGCAACGATTCCCGCCAGCATCAGGATGGAGAGACACTTGGGTACATCCTCCATGGGCACACTCTCTGCCACTGCGAATCTGAACTGCTGCAAGAACGCGAGGTAGTTGCCAATCAGAAATGACGCCAGACAAAAAAGCCCAAACATCTGTTCATTGATCGCCCAAGCGGCAATCAGTCCAGCTGAAATTGACAGAAGCGAGCCGAAGATAAACCCGACTTTGCGGCCAAACCTGGCCATCAGCATCGAAGCCGGCACCGTTGCGCAGGCCGTACCGATGATCATGAACGCTATAGGAAGCGTCGCCATATCCCGGGACGGCGCAATCTGTGTACCCACAATACCGCCTAGCAGCACGAGAATGGGTGCAGCGGTCTGCCCAAAGCACTGGGCGGAAACCAGTACGATCAGCGTTCGGTATTTCTGCAGGAACTCGGATGACATGCGTGTCAATCTACGCGAGAAATCCAGCTCATACCATCAGTGAGTTCATACGATCACAGTCAGGTAGTCGAGCAATTGATCGACCTTTTCCCTACCCCCGAAGTATTCAATCTCATCCTGATCAAGTGATGCCAGAGATTTCTTAAGATCTTCCCTCGCTGCCGGATAGTCATGGATCTCTTTTAGTCCAGCAAACCGCACATTGATCGTGAACAGCGCATAGTCTTCGTGGAACCGACAAATGGTTTCCCGCTCAGAACGGACAAACCAGTCAGCAGGATGGCCTTTCAGTTCCTGTTCTGACTCCAGGTGAAATCTTGTCTGATCGCTGTGAATAAACCAGTTCATTCGCTCAAATGGTGTTAACAGTGGTGCACTACTGATCGAACGCGCAACCTTATCGCCAATCTTCTCTTCAAGCGTCGTAACGGGCTCATGGATACGGGCGAGAGACTGACCGATCTTGTCTCTGACATTCCAGTAAGTAGGCGAGCAAACGCTGGCTGCCCGAAGTCGCTGTTCGCCATGGGCTTCGAGTAAACACAGGTCATCTGCCACTAAGAGCGACAGGTCCGCAATCGTATCGCGAAACGCGGACTTATCCGGATCATACCCGGCGAAGTGAGTCGCGAGGATGCGTTGCACGACAGCACTTTGATGCGTGACTTGAACAACGTCTCCGTATCGGTGATCCAGCAAGTTCTTCTTATAGCGATAGAGTTCTTCAGGAATCGCCTGAAACCACTGCTCTCTGGCAATAGGTCTGAGCCCCAGGCGGTACTTGGAGAGTCCACCGTGCCAGGGTGGTGATTGCCAATCGAACATCACGCTAAGGGGTTCTCATCACGCTAAGGAGTTCTCATCACGCTAAGGGCTTCTCATCACGCTAAAGGCTTTTTATTACGCTAAAGGCTTTGACAAGTCCCGCTCGCCTTCCAGCGTGTGTCTGATAATGGCATGCAGGTTGTACTTGTCCTGCAATGCCTTGGTTTTCCTGACTTCATTAAAACCCAGCAGCGATATCCCTTCGATCACGGCGCCTCTTTTTTCAAGCAGCTTGATCAGCCCCTTTAACTGCCCACCGGTTTCCGCCCAGTCATCCACCAGCAGCACCTTGTCACCGGGTTCAATCAGCGTTTTGTTCATCTCGAAGCTGCTTTTCTCTTTCGTGTAATCTGTAAAGGTCTGGCGAACAACCCGACTGGGAATTGTCGGGAGTTTGCCTTTCTTTCGAATGGGGACCAGCCCCTTGTTCAGCTTTCTTGCGATGGCGGCGCCAAAGATAAACCCCATAGATTCAGGGCAGGCAACCTTGTCGATATCGGCCTTGAGGAAAGGCCGACTCATGTCATTCACCAGGTTTTTGAATACCGTTGCATCGAGAAACAGGGTTGAGAAATCCGGCTTGGCCATCGCCTTAAGGTCAATTTGTTCCAGGTAGTACAGTGGGTCCACGCATAACTCCTTTTTCATGCCCAGCAGGTTAACGATGGCGGGCCTGTCCTGTCGAGCAGTCTGTCGATATAGTCCCTAAATGGATCAGATAAAATCCGATACGCTGCTTGCCACCCTGCTGTTTGTATCTCTGACCGCGCTTTATGCATCTCTGACTTCCAGTTTTCCCATGCTGGAAGACGACGGTCTGTTCATCATGGGTGCTTTCGATGCAGGTACGGCCCACTCACCCGGGTATCCGTTGTTTATTCTGCTGTGTCAGCCGTTTCTCTGGCTGCCTTTTGGTTCAGTGGCGTTTCAGGTACATCTGCTGAATTGCCTGCTGGGCGCGCTCACCTGCAGCTTTTTGTATCTCTACGTCGCCACACAGGTCGTCAACTCACGCACCATCGCGCTGGCGGCGGCTCTGTCCCTCGCTTTCTCAGGTCTGTTCTTTGGTCAGGCACTGGTCGCAGAGGCATATATGCTGAATGTGTTCCTGCTGGTTTGCCTTTTATGGATACCGTCCCTTGCACTGAACGCCCGCAGCCGCTTGTTGCTGGCCGCATTCTTCTACGGTCTTGCTCTCTCCAATCACTGGCCACTGATGGTGCTCATGACACCAATGCTGATTGCTATCTACTGGCCATTGTTACGAACACTCAGTCACTCCTTCGCCGAAATTCCAGTTTCACTGCTCGGTGTCACAATGGGTCTTGCACCCTACCTCTGGATGTATGTGTCTTCATCGGATGATCGGTTCAGTCACATGGGGCACTTCGAGACCACGAAGTCATTCTTTGGATTTGTACTGCGCGATGTTTACAGCAATATTGACCAGAGTGGTCTGGCGACACTTGTCGACAAAATCCTGTACCTGGAGGCCTATGCGATTGACTTCGGTTTCCAGTATTCACTGCTTGCTCTGCCGCTGATCCTGATGGGTTTCGTCATGCAATGGCGCGTGCTGCCTGCCCATCTGGCAACTGGTCTGACACTTACCCTGACCCTGCCCTTCAGCTTGATCCTGCTGTTGGACTTTCCCTACCAGCCTCCCTACCTCGCAGCGGCTCTCGCGTATCCGTTACCACTGTATGTCGTGATGGCTGTCTGGCTGGCCATTGGCCTTAAGCATCTATGTCGCCGTCTGTCAGACGTGCGGACTATTCTGATATCAACGATCCTGATCGGCACCATTATCTATGAGAACCGGGAGATACCCACAGAAAACAGCAGCAGCTGGTCCAGAAACATTGCTCTGCAGATCCTGTATACAGTACCTGAAAATGCAGTACTGATTGTGTCTAACAGTTGGTCAATGGCGCAAGTCAGCTACCTGCACTACGTTGAGAACGTCAGACCTGACCTGACTCTGGTCAGCGAGTACGGCGCCTTCCTGCCAGAACGTTTTTCCTATTTCCTGCCCGACAGGGAGAAAAGCATGCGCCTGAAGAACACGATTAATGCAGCACAGAACGTCTATGATCTGGCGCCCCTCAAGATGGTTGACTATCCGGCCACTGATCTGGGCCACCTGTACGTCATTAAGGGGCCGCACCCGCCGGCAGACATGATGCCCGCACTGCATGACAAGCCGACCGGCAACTGGAATCAGATTTACTGGTACGAGCTTGCCAGCAGAAATATCCATCGCTTCAGGATAGAGCAGATCCAGGATTTCAAAGATACGGAGCTCACGCTTTTGTACAGTCGCCATCTGATGTCTCAGGAGAGCATTAATCCAGGTGATGTTGGGGGGCTTCTGATTTCACTTGATAAGCAGATCAACAGCGCCAGCAGATTCAACAAAGCCCAGCATGCATCACTGAAAGGCCACTTGTTGCGTTTACAGGGGAACGAAAAACTCGCAGACGAGTTTTTTGCTATCGCCGATTCAATCTTGCCCGGATCGGGCTACAAGTAAGTCACGCTTACCGGATCGTCAACATTGGGATGCGTTGCAGTAATCGTATAGCCACTATTCCGTGCGCATTCAGGCGCGACCGCTCCGTCGGTCGTACACTCAATAACATAGGAGATTTCATCGACTGATGTATTCGGTGACCAACCAAGACTGGATGTGAGCGTTGTAGATCCGCCCGGCACATACGTTCCTTCAACATACTCTCCTCGAGAAACTCTGCGCTCCTCCTGAAGGAGATGAATACTACGGATGTTGTCCTGCATGATACTTACTCGCGCATCATCCTGGTAATCCTGGTACATCGGCAACGCCACAGCGGCCAAAACGCCAATAATGGCCAGGGTAATCATCAGTTCAACAAGGGTAAATCCGGATTCTTTCATAGCGATCACTACCGTTTTTCTAACGGGACCAACTCTATCATCAAAAAAGAGGAGCACAAAAAAAAGCCGATGCACCTTAGTACACCGGCTTTTCACTTTTTCACCCGGCTACGAATAGCCAGAAGTGATCAAACGATTACTCAACTTCAGCAGCGTTGATAACTTCAGTGGAGCCGTTCAGATCCTCGTATCCCGGCAGGATAAGTGTTACCAGCTGAGTTACGCCGGCAGCAGTCTGAGTTACACCGATAGCACCAGTGGTGTTGTTAGCTGTCGCTGCATATGCTGCACCGCCACCAGGCGCGTTGTTGCCACCGGGGTTGTACAGAGTGATCCAGCCAGCACCAGTACTTGGCGTAGTTTCCGTCAGACCCAGAGCGCGCTGAGTAGCACCCTTGACCATGGAAGATTCTGTCGCACGTACTGCTGATTCGAACTGCGTGTTGACCTTAGTCATGTTCGCAGTCTTGATATAGTCCTGATAAGCGGGGAGAGCTACTGCGGCCAGAATACCGATAATAGCTACCACGATCATCAATTCGACGAGGGTAAAACCCTTTTGCATGTTCATTGAACTAACTCCTTTAGTTTGCGTGTAGTCTAACCAGCAAGACCGATCAGCCTGCTCTAAACCATGCAATGATCATGCCACTTCATTTCGACCGTTCATCGCGCAAAAGTGACAGATTTTGTCACTTTTGTGCGATTTGGCTCGCAGCGCGCGGTCAACAGGTGACAAAATTTGTCACCTGCGGCGCATTTCGGCACCTGTAGCGATAGACAGGCGAGGATTTTCAGCAGTCCACCGGAATGACGCCGTTCACCGTAATTCTATCGACACTCCTAAGGCACAGCGGTAAACTTTCTCGAGCGATTCTACCCCGTTCATAAGGGGTTTCAGCCGTTTCCGAAAGGTGAAGGTCGTTTTTTGGAAGGAATAGTCAGTATGGCAGCAAATCCTATTCAACTCAGTGGTCTGGCTCGCCGGTTGGTTGAGGACAATCTCATCGAGGAAGATGCGGCCAGGGAAGCGGCTGAGGTAGCTAGAAAAGAACGTGTTCCGTTCGTTACCCACCTGGTTAAGGCAAGCATCGTCAGCGCCCGGGAGATCGCAACGTCCGCTTCCGAAGAATTTGGTACACCGCTTCTTGATATCACCACGCTCGACCTGGAGGTCATCCCGAAGAATCTGGTTGATGAGAAACTGATTCGGGCTAACCACGCCATCCCGGTCTTCCACCGCGGCAACCGTCTGTTCGTTGCCGTATCCGATCCCACAAACAGAACCGGTCTGGATGAAATCAAGTTTCAGACAGGCATATCGACAGAAGAAGTACTGGTTGAAGAGGACAAGTTAAGCGGCTTTATCGAAGCGTACCTTGAAGCGCAGGAAGGCGGTGGCCTGGGTGACCTGGGCGATGATGAGGACGTCGATCTCGACCTCGAAGCTGTTGATGAAGAAGGTGGTGGCAGCGACGACGATGATGTTGGTACGGCCGCGGATGATACGCCGGTCGTGCGTTTCATCAACAAAATGCTGATGGATGCGATCAAGGGCGGTTCTTCCGACCTTCACTTTGAGCCATTCGAGAAGGCTTACCGCGTCCGGTTCAGAACAGACGGCGTACTGCACGAAGTCGCAAGACCCCCGGTCAACCTTGGCCCGCGTATCTCTGCCCGCCTGAAAGTTATGTCACAGATGGACATCTCGGAACGTCGGGTACCACAGGATGGTCGTATCAAACTGAAGATATCCAAGTCGAAGGCGATCGACTTCCGGGTAAACACATTGCCTGTCCTGTTCGGCGAGAAGCTCTGTCTTCGAATTCTGGACCCAAGCTCAGCGAAGATGGGTATTGATGCACTCGGCTACGAAGACGATCAGAAACAACTGTATCTCGAGGCGTTGCACAAACCACAGGGCATGTTTCTGGTAACCGGCCCAACTGGTTCCGGGAAAACCGTATCTCTTTATACCGGTCTGAATATCCTGAATACGCCGGAGCTGAATATTTCCACGGCAGAGGATCCCGTGGAAATTAACCTCGAGGGTATTAACCAGTGTCCGGTTAACCACAAGGTTGGCCTCGACTTTTCCGAGGCGCTCAGATCCTTCCTGCGTCAGGACCCTGACATCGTCATGGTCGGAGAGATTCGAGACCTGGAAACAGCAAACATCTCAATCAAGGCTGCGCAGACCGGGCACATGGTGATGTCCACACTACACACCAACAGTGCGCCTGAAACTCTGACTCGTTTACGGAACATGGGCGTACCTGCGTTTAACCTGGCAACATCCATTAACCTGATCGTCGCACAGCGACTGGCCAGGAGGCTGTGCGACTGCAAAACCAAGCTGGACGTACCCAAGAGTGCATTAATGGAAAAAGGCTTCACCGAACAGGACGTGGATGCAGGGCTGGAAATCTTCGGCGCCAAAGGCTGCGACAGATGTTCCAGCGGTTACAAGGGGCGTGTCGGCATCTATGAAGTGATGAAAATCGTTCCGGAGATCTCAAAAATCATCATGGAGGATGGTAACTCGCTGCAGATCGCCGAGATCAGTGAGCGAGAAGGTTTCAACAATATTTTCCAATCCGCACTGGTGAAGGTTAAGAGCGGCATGACCAGTCTGGAAGAGGTTGATCGAGTCACCAGCGGTCACTAAAGCTCAACGGTTACTCATGTAAAGTCGTAACACAGGAAGTGATGATGACACTGAACAAGAAACAGCGAAGAGGACAGCATGGCAGCAGCTAGCACGGTTTTCGTCTACGAAGGAACAGACAAGACAGGCAAGAAAACCAAGGGCGAGATTACCAGCAGCAATGCGAAAATCGCGAAAGCGGAACTTCGCAAGCAGGGTATCAATGCGACCAAGGTCAGTAAAAAAGGCGGCGGGTTTAACCTTGCCCAAATGGGCGCAAAAATCTCCGCAGGTGATATTGCCCTGTTCACCCGTCAGCTTGCCACTATGATGAAAGCGGGTGTACCACTGGTGCAGTCTTTCGAGATTGTCGCAGATGGTATGGACAACGCGGCCATGAAAGATCTCATTCTGAAAATCAGGGATGAGGTTTCTTCCGGTAACTCTTTTGCCCACGCGATCAAGACCCAGCCTGAGTACTTTGATGATCTGTTCTGCAACCTGGTCGAGGCCGGTGAGCAATCCGGTGCACTGGAGACCATGCTGGACAGACTGGCCACCTATAAGGAAAAGACCGAAGCGCTGAAAGCCAAAATCAAAAGCGCCATGATCTACCCGATCGCGGTTCTTGTGGTTGCAGGTGTCGTTTCCGGCATCCTGCTGGTTAAGGTGGTACCGCAGTTCGAGGAGATTTTCGCCGGTTTTGGTGCAGAACTGCCCGAGTTCACACAGATGGTCGTGGATATGTCGCGGTTTATGCAGGAATGGTGGTTCGCTGGCATCGCCGCCCTGGCTGCAGTCTTCTTTGCCTACAAGGAAGCACACAAACGGTCCCAGGCCGTACGCGACGGACAGGAACGTCTGATGCTTAAACTGCCTATCCTGGGCGATATTCTCGACAAGTCCTGTGTCGCCCGTTTCGCAAGAACCCTGTCAACCACCTTCGCCGCCGGTGTGCCCCTTGTCGATGCCCTGGATTCGGTGGCAGGTGCTGCAGGTAACGTTGTGTACCTCGAGGCTATCACCAAAATCAAGGAAGACGTCTCAAGTGGTATTCAGCTGAATACTTCCATGAAGGCCGCGGGTGTTTTCCCGAACATGGTGATTCAGATGGTCGCTATCGGTGAGGAATCCGGTGCGCTGGACGGCATGCTCGACAAGGCTGCAACCTACTACGAAGAGATGGTCGACAACGCTGTAGAAGGTCTGACCAGCTTGATGGAACCGCTCATCATGTCGTTCCTGGGTGTAGTCATCGGTGGCCTGATCATCGCGATGTATCTGCCAATCTTCGGCATGGGTGATGCGATCGGCGGCAAATAAGCCAGAACCGATCCCACACTGATGCTCGATGATGCTGCCTTACTTCAGGCTCACTACCCCTACTTCTGGCCTGTTGTTGCGTTTCTCTTTGGTTCCGCAATAGGCAGTTTTCTCAATGTAGTTGTCTACCGACTACCCGTCATGATGATGCAGGAATGGCGAGAACAATCGCTTGACGTCATTCAGGAAAGCACAAATGACGAGAAGCTTGTTGATTCGATCAGGCAACAGCTGCCGGAACCAAAGAAACCGTTCAACCTCGTTGTACCCAATTCCACGTGCCCTGGCTGCAACGCGGCAATCAAACCCTGGCACAACATCCCTATTCTGGGATGGTTCATCATTAGAGGAAAGTGCGCAGCCTGCGGCTCGCCCGTCAGCGCCAGATATCCGATTGTAGAAACCCTAACCGCTGTACTGACAGCACTGGTTATCTTCATGCTCGGCCCTACGGTTCAGGGGTTGGCAGCATGCCTCCTGACCTGGGCACTTATCGCCCTGGCTTTGATCGATTTTGATACCCAGCTTTTACCCGACAACATCACCCTGCCTTTTCTCTGGCTTGGCCTGACTGTCAACTTTTTCGGGATTCTGGCGCCTTTTCCTTCCGCTTTTCTGGGCGCGATTCTGGGATATATGGTCCTGTGGACGGTCTACCAGCTGTTCAAACTGGTCACGGGCAAGGAAGGTATGGGCTTTGGTGATTTTAAGATGTTGGCCATGCTGGGGGCTTGGCTCGGTGCGGCGTCGCTGCCACTCATTATTATCGTTAGCTCATTCGCAGGAGCAGTCATCGGCGGCGCATTGATCGCGGCGGGTAGAGATCGCTCTATCCCGCTGAAATTTGGCCCTTTTCTCGCCATAGCCGGCTTTATCGCGCTGCTCTGGGGCAATGAACTGATCAACCTGTACCTGCAGATTACCCTGGGCAACTGATGTCTGAATATGTCGTTGGCCTGCGCGGCGGTATCGGAACTGGCAAGTCGACCGTATCCGATTTATTTGCAGAACATGGCATTGTCATTGCCGACGCAGACATCTCGGCAAGAACAGTGGTAGAACCTGGCAGACCTGCCTACACCAATATCGTCAAACACTTTGGTCCGGATATCCTGCAGGCAGATGAAACTCTGGATCGTGCGAGGTTGCGCGAACGCGTGTTCGCCAGCAAGGAAGATAGACGCTTCCTGGAACAGCAGACTCACGGACCGATTATTGAAGATCTGATGATGATTCTTAAACAGGCCACATCGCCCTATGCGATCCTCGTGTTGTCTACCGGCACTGGCAGGATGGCACCGATGAATCGGTTACTGGTTGTGGACGCGCCGCAGGAATTGCAGATCGAGCGGGTTATGGCGAGAGATAACAACACCCGCGATCAGGTGGAAGCCATACTGCAGGCACAGCCGGACAGGGAAACGCGAGTCCGCGACGCCGACGATCTTATCGTCAATGACGGCGATCCGGAAAAGCTGAAAGTGGAAGTTGGAAAGTTACATCAGCTATATTGGCAGCTTTCAGGAATCGATTGAGAAATATGGCTGACGTCATTGTAAAGTGCCCTACCTGCGAAAAAGCTGTGGCCTGGGTGGCTTCCAGCAAGTTCAGACCCTTCTGCAGTGATCGCTGTCGCCTCATTGACCTCGGAGAATGGGCTGAGGGAAACCGAAGCATTCCATCAGATGCTGAACATGATGACGTGACAGAATCAGATCTGCACGGTCCTGACCTGACCTGAGGCGTCCAGCTAGGTGCGGTACTCGGCATTGATTGTCACGTATTCGTGGGAAAGGTCGCTCGTCCAGACTGTCTCAACTGAATCACCAAGATGCAGATCAACGGTAATCGTGATCTCCTCCTGCGCCATCACCACAGCACCTGCTTCTTCATAGTAGTCCGGATCTCTGCCACCGGAACGCATAAGACAGACGTCGCCAAGGAATACGTCAATCTTTGAGGGATCCAGATTCACATTGGCTTTACCTATGGCCATAACAATCCGCCCCCAATTCGCGTCGCTGGCAAACAGTGCCGTCTTCATCAATGGGGAATTGGCGATGGCATAGGCTACTTCAAGACAGGACTCACTGTTCTGACCACCCTTCACACAAACAGCAACAAACTTGGTTGCCCCCTCACCATCCCGAACGATGGCATGCGCCAGTTCGCGCATCAGTTCGTTCAACGTTTCTGCCAGAGCATCCCGGGCGGGGCCTTGATTGCAATCAACCCCGGAAACACCTGTCGCCGTCAGCATGCAGGAATCATTTGTGGATGTATCGCTGTCCACGGTAATTCGGTTGAACGACTGATTAACACTGTCTTCCAGCAGCTTTTGCAGATTTTTCTGGCTGATACAGGCATCCGTCGCAGCATAGGCGAGCATGGTCGCCATGTTTGGTTGAATCATCCCGGCACCTTTAGCGATGCCAGTGATCGTGACTGTCTTGCCATCTATCTCGACCTGCCGGCTGGTGATCTTGGGTCTCGTATCTGTGGTCATGATGCCACGGGCTGCCAGCAGCCAATTGTCTTCGCGCAACTCGGCGATCAGATCAGGTAATGCATCAGTAATGTGCTCTACCTGTAACTTCTCACCAATGACGCCAGTCGAAAAAGGCAATACTTCGTCAGGCAGAGTACCGGTTCTCTGTGAAACGGCTTTACAACAGGCGAGCGCATCCGATTTGCCCTGCTCCCCGGTCGCCGCATTGGCGTTCCCACTATTTATCAGGAAGTAACGACTGCTGCACCTGGTGAGATGCTCGCGACTTATCAGAACGGGTGCTGCGGCAAAGTGACTTTGCGTAAAAACACCAGCTGTCGAGCTGCCCGGTGCAAACTCGAACATGACAAGATCAAGCTGATCTTGTCCTTTGATGCCGCATGGCACACCGGCGAGTCTGACGCCAGGTACTATCTCGAAATCCGTTGAAGCTTCGCCAACCGCCATCAGCCAAGCTTTCCATGACAGGCTTTATATTTCTTGCCTGAACCGCAAGGACAGGGTTCGTTTCGACCAACTTTTTTCTCTCGCCGCACAAAAGGTGCCTGTGACTCGGGACCTGCCTCAGGTTCTTCCGCACCATCCGGACCTTCACCACTAAGCCCAGGCGCTGAGGATTTCTGGAAGTTCAGTTTCGCCCTGGATTCCTCTTCCCTGCGTCGTCGCTCCAGTGCTTCCACATCCTCCGTGGTCTGGAACTCAACACGAGACAAAAATCGAACGACTTCCAGCCGGATGTCAGTCAGAAGATTCTCAAACAACTCAAAAGCCTCACGCTTGTATTCATTCTTGGGTGTTTTCTGAGCATAGGCTCTGAGATGGATACCCTGCCTGAGGTAATCCATGGCTGCGAGATGCTCTTTCCAGAGGTTATCGAGAATATCGAGCATGATGCGCTTCTCGAATAGTCGTATCTGCGGGCCAACCAACTCTTCTTTCTTGGCGTACTCGCCACGGATTTCCGCGACGACCTTCTCGCGCAGCGGTTCCTCGTGAAGCGAGGCATCTTCATCGAGCCAGCTTTGCAAAGGTAGAGAGACATTGAACTCCGTATGCAGAGCTTGCTCCAGACCCGGAACATCCCACTGTTCTTCAAGACTCTGCGGCGGGATAAATCCATCAATAACCTGATTAACAACATCATCCCACAGCGCCTCGACTATCTCTGATATGTCCTCGGACTCAATCAGCTCGTTGCGCTGTCGATATACCATCTGGCGTTGATCGTTGGCAACATCATCGTATTCCAGAAGTTGCTTCCTGATGTCGAAGTTTCGACCCTCGACTTTTCGCTGCGCTTTCTCGATGGCATTCGTCACCATGCGGTGTTCAATGGCTTCACCGCGTTCCATGCCCATATTCTGCATGAAACCGCGCACTCGATCGGAAGCGAAGATACGCATCAGGTCATCTTCCAGGGACAGATAGAAGCGAGAGTATCCTGGGTCGCCCTGTCGACCGGCTCGACCACGCAACTGATTATCGATACGGCGACTTTCATGACGCTCGGTACCGATCACATGGAGTCCACCTGCATCCAGCACCCGTTGGTGACTTTCCTGCCATTCCTGGTCAATCTTCAACAGTTGCTCTGGAGTAGGGTTCTCAAGCTTTGCTTTTTCCACTTCCGGGTTACCACCCAGAATAATGTCGGTACCACGGCCCGCCATGTTCGTCGCAATCGTCACCGTCTTGGGTCTGCCCGCCTGCGCGATGATTTCAGCTTCTTTCTCATGAAACTTCGCATTAAGAACGCTGTGTTTAATCTTCTTCTTGTTGAGCGCCTCAGATAACCGCTCAGACGACTCAATAGATGCCGTACCCACAAGTACCGGGGCGTCATTTGCCAGACAGTCTTCAATCTCCTCCGCAATCGCCTCAAACTTCTCTTCCGTCGACATGAAGATCAGGTCATTCAGATCGCGACGGATCATCGGCAGATTGGTTGGTATCACAACCACGTCGAGCGCATAGATCTGGCGGAATTCGAAAGCCTCTGTGTCCGCTGTACCGGTCATACCGGCAAGCTTCTGGTATAGACGGAAATAATTCTGGAAGGTCGTAGACGCCAGCGTCTGACTTTCATTAGTAATGCTGACATTTTCCTTAGCTTCGATAGCCTGGTGAATACCACCGGACCATCGTCTACCGGGCATGGTTCGCCCTGTATGCTCGTCTACAATGACAACCTCACTATCAGCGACGATGTAGTCAACATCGCGATTGAAAAGACTGTGTGCCTTGAGGGCTGCGCTGACATGGTGCAGCAGTGTCAGGTTTGCAGTGCCATAGAGGCTTTCGCCTTCTGTCAGCAGTCCCTTTCGCACCAGCAGGTTCTCTATCTTCTGATGCCCTTCTTCGGTCAGCTCAACATCTCTTTGTTTCTCATCAACAAAGTAATCACCTGGTGGCTCCCGCTCTGCCTCAATATCTTCTGGCGTTTTGATCTGCTGAACCAGACTCGGGATGATGGAGTTAATCGCCTTGTAAACATCGGCAGTGTTCTCGACGCCACCAGAGATGATGAGTGGTGTTCGGGCTTCATCAATAAGAATCGAGTCGACCTCGTCCACAATCGCAAAATTCAGACCTCGCTGGACACGTTCCTCGCTGGAGAACGCCATGTTGTCTCGCAGATAGTCGAAACCGAACTCATTGTTGGTACCGTAGGTGATGTCAGCGGTATAGGCAGCTTTCTTTTCGGCTGGGTCCTGTAGCGCATACACAACACCCACCGTCATACCAAGAGCCTCAAACACGGGTCCCATCCAATCGGCACCATGTTTCGCCAGGTAATCATTGACTGTGACCAGTTGCACGCCGTCACCAGAAATCGCGTTCAGGTAAAGAGGCAGAGTTGCAACCAGCGTCTTACCTTCCCCGGTGCGCATCTCGGCAATTTTGCCTTCATGCAGAGTGATGCCACCAATCATCTGAACATCAAAGATGCGCAGACCCAGAGTTCTCTTGGCTGCCTCCCTGACGGTGGCAAATGCTTCGGGAAGTATAACTTCCAGGGTTTCGCCCTGTTCGAGTCGCGCTTTGAACACCGATCGCTGGTCGCGCAGTGCCTCGTCGGAAAGTTGTTCCAGTTCCGGTTCCAGACCGTTGATCTTCTGAACCACCTTGCGCATGCGCTTCAGTTCACGATCGTTCTTACTGCCGAAAATTCTGCTGATTACCTGCAATACCATGTTGCGTGTCTCGAATAGAAAAGTTGCTTGTCTAGGAAAAGGTGGTGCGGAGCCGGAATATGTTTGAGGGGCGCCGCGGTTTAGCGATGCTGGTAATCAGGTATCACCGACTTGCGCGGTGAATATAGGTAGATGGATCGACGACGCGACCATTCTTGAATACTTCAAAATGAACGTGGGGACCGGTTGATCGACCACTGCTTCCCATGAGCCCAATGACTTCGCCTTTGCGAACAATATCACCGGCTTTTACTTTCAATTCTTTATGATGGCCATAACGCGAGGAATAACCGCTGCCGTGATTAATCTCCACCATCTCGCCGTAGCCACTTCGTTTACCCGCATAGACAACGACACCAGCCGCCACAGCAATGACATCGGCACCATCCTTACCAGCGAAGTCGACGCCATTGTGCCAGGCACGTTTACCAGTAATAGGGTCGGTACGATGGCCAAACCGGGAAGACATCCAGCCCTTACGGACAGGCCTGCCTGCCAGAAATATCGCGCGATCCATTTTGCGCTTGACCATCAGTGTTTCAAGAACACCAAGCTGTTGCTCTCTGTCTTCTATATCCCGGGCAAGTTGATCCAGAAGATCCACATAGGCCGGCGGTTGATAGGACGACAGATCAAGGTCATTTTCGGGACCACCCATTGCCGGGGCCTGGGAAAAATCAAACTCGCCTTCATCGAGGCGCCCCATCTTGGTCAATCGTTCACCCAGGGCGTCAAGTCTTACAATCCGGGCCTGCAGCTTGGCAATTCGAAGCGCGGAGGCATCCAGTTTATTTTCTGCATCGGTACGCACCTCCTCGACAGTAACTCTTTGTTCATCGAGCACATCCTGCCACTTTGATACCATCTCGCCGGTTAACGCCGCTTCACCGACACCTAACTGGTAGGCAAAATACCCTGCCGCCGCAGGAATGGAGAAGAGACCCGCAAGTGCCACACCAAACAGAAAACCGTTCGCAGTAAATGAACGATGTTTGCCTGTTCTATTGTCAACAATAATGAACTTCATGGATACTTGCTGAATGCCTCGCCTACACAAGTCTACCCGGTCTACACACCAGATTCTCAAAGGGTCTAATAATATACTGCAATCGCTTCTGGCCCAATCCCGTGAGCTGACATCAATCCAGGAAATCGTCGATCATTTCGTCAATGATCAATGTGTCGTTGCTTCCTTTAAAAACAATGACTTAACTCTGGTTACACATAGCGGAGCTCTCGCTACCCGAATTCGATACCGTCAACGCAATATCATTGCAGCACTAAGAAGGTCAGGACTGGACGTCCACAATCTCGTGATCAAGGTTCAGCCGCTCGAATTTCGAGAGCCTCCCGCCGAGATAGAACGTACCCTGTCACGGCAAAGTGCCAACCAACTGGCCGCCCTTGCGGACTCGATTGATGATAAACCTCTGAAGCAGGCACTCATGCGCCTCGCACGACACTCGGACAATTAAAATTTCTAATCAGGCCTGGGCGACGGCGAGTCCACCATATGAATGGGGCGCTTTCTCGACATCGTCGAACGTGACAATTTCCCAGGCATCCTGCTCTGCCAGCAATTTACGGCGAAGCGCATGGTTTTCTGTATGGCCGGATTTATAACCGACAAATTCGCCAATGACGCTGTGCCCCAGCAAATACAAATCACCAATGGCATCGAGAATCTTGTGACGAACAAATTCGTCTTCATGACGCAGTCCGTCATCGTTAAGAATTCGGAAGTCATCAACAACCACGGCGTTGTCCAGGCTTCCACCCTGAATCAGGTTCCGTTCTCTGAGATACTCAAAATCCTGCATCAACCCGAAAGTTCTCGCTCGGCTGACCTCTTTAACAAATGACGTGGTACAAAAATCTACTGTAGCCTGCTGCTCCTTGATAACAGCATTGTCGTAGACGATTGTGTGGCTGACTTTAAAACCATCGTAAGGTTTTAGCGTGACTGACTGGCCGTAGGAGCGCTCGCTTTCCTGGTCAGTAATCTGAACAATCTTTTTAATGCGAAGGAATTTCTTAAGGGCATTCTGCTCTTCAATACCCGCAGACTGAATGAGAAAGACAAAGGTCGCCGCGCTACCATCCATAATCGGCATCTCTGGGCCACTTACCTCAACGTAGGCATTATCTATGCCCAGACCGCTGAAAGCTGACATCAGGTGCTCAATGGTTGAAATGGGCTGGCCATCCCTGACAATCGTAGTAGAAAGCGTCGTATCACCGACGAATTCGGTCAGGGCGGGGATCTCCACAACAGGCTCTGAATCAACAAGAACAAACACGATACCCGTGTCAGCTGGCGCCGGTCTGAGTGTCAGATAGATCTTTTCACCAGTGTGCAAACCGACACCGGTTGCACGGATGACGTTTTTAAGCGTCTTTTGTCTGATCATTATTGTCGTCGTCCCCAATTGCGGCGCGAATACTACCAGAATACACAGCCAAGCTCCACGCCGGACTGCCCCTTACCCCTTTTTTCAGCGGGTCACAGGCAACTCCCCACTATGACTGCAAAAATGCAGAATAGTTGCAGTCCACCTCTACAAAAAGCAGTAAAAAAGCTCAAAAACGCCCCTTGACCCCGGTAATCGCTCGTTAGTAATTACTAACTTTCTCGTTGGGAACGTTTTTCACCTCAAGGTGGTTGTTACCCCCCACTGATGGCTGATGGCTCCTTACCCTTTACAGCTCTCAATCAGCCTGACGGCGCAGAAACGCAGGGATATCCAGGTATTCAAGGTCTTTCTCTGCCTGCAAATCCACTTCGTCTGTGCCATTGACCACAGCATTTCGAATGACGGTAGGCCGCTCAAAATCTGAATAGTCAGGCACACCGTCACCGGC
>CBFIJB010000034.1:0-16895 GCA_965662805.1 Candidatus Azotimanducaceae bacterium
GTTCCAAGGTCCGTACTGATATCTCTGCTGCAGAAGAAGTCCTGGAAGCTGATCACTATGGTCTGGATGAGGTTAAGGACAGAATCCTGGAATATCTGGCCGTGCAGAAGCGGGTCAAGAAAATTAAGGGACCGGTACTGTGTCTGGTTGGTCCTCCAGGTGTTGGTAAAACCTCACTGGGTGAGTCCATAGCCAGAGCCACTAACCGCCAGTTTATCCGCATGGCGCTTGGTGGTGTCCGTGATGAAGCGGAAATTCGTGGACACAGGCGAACCTATATCGGTTCCATGCCAGGCAAGATTATTCAGAAGCTCGCCAAGGTTGGTGTGAAAAACCCGCTGTTCCTTCTGGATGAAATTGACAAGATGGGACAGGACCATCGTGGTGATCCTGCCTCAGCGCTGTTAGAGGTGTTGGATCCGGAACAGAATAACTCTTTCAACGATCACTATATGGAAGTGGACTATGATCTGTCAGAGGTCATGTTTATCTGTACTTCCAATTCCATGAATATTCCTGCGCCGTTGCTTGATCGTATGGAGATCATCCGTATTCCCGGGTACACCGAAGACGAGAAAATGAACATTGCGTCTCGCTACCTGATTCCCAAACAGATCGAGAATAATGGCCTGGAAGAGGGCGAGATCGCCATTCCTGATGAGTCCGTGACTGATCTTATTCGTTACTACACCCGTGAAGCCGGGGTACGTGGTCTTGAGCGTGAAATCGCGAAAGTCTGTCGAAAGGTCGTCAAAGAAGCTGCTCTCAACGGAGATTCGAGTAGCGATGTCATTGAGGTGACGCCGGCTCGCCTGGAAGACTATTCTGGCGTGCGCAAGTTCAATTTCGGTTTGGCAGAAGAGGAAGACCAGATAGGCCAGGTAACTGGGTTGGCCGTGACCAGTGTTGGCGGTGAGTTGCTGTCCATTGAAGCGGTTGCTGTACCCGGTAAAGGACGA
The DNA here is from genome assembly GCA_965662805.1 of Candidatus Azotimanducaceae bacterium. Taxonomy (GTDB): domain Bacteria; phylum Pseudomonadota; class Gammaproteobacteria; order Pseudomonadales; family Azotimanducaceae; genus UBA9659. Next base: position 960 of record CBFIJB010000034.1, read on the forward strand.
CACAGACAGACCGGCTCGCTGGGTGATGTCATGCAGGAATCCATTCAGGCCGCGACAACCGTGGTACGCAGCCGCTCTGCCGTTTTGGGCATTGCCAGGGATTTCCATGAGAAATACGACCTGCACATACACATGCCTGAAGGTGCCACACCGAAAGACGGACCCAGTGCAGGGATAGCCTTGTGTACAGCCATGGTGTCAGTATTGACTGGGATACCTGCCCGTTCGGATGTTGCCATGACCGGTGAAATCACGCTGCGGGGCCAGGTCTTGGCTATCGGCGGGTTAAAAGAAAAGCTACTGGCAGCTCATCGAGGCGGCATCAAAACGGTTTTGATACCCGACGAGAACAAAAGGGATCTGAAAGAGATTCCAGATAACATCAAAAGTGACCTCGAAGTGATTCCGGTCAAGTGGATAGATGAGGTTCTCGAGGTGGCTTTGCAGAGAATGCCGGAACCGATTGAAGAGGAAGTCGAGGCTGAGTCAGCAGCTGACTCTGAGAAAAACTCGGAATCGGGTGAAACCCCCAGAATTAGTGCTCATTAGCGAGTTTTACCTTGAATATGGGAGCTTCAAAGGGTATAAAATTGCGAGGCACAGGGTTAGCGCATACGGACGTGCGCATCATCAGAAAAACCATTAAAACAGACCACTTAGAAGGGGTAGAGCGTGAATAAACAAGAGCTGATCGAAAACATTGCAGCATCCGCCGATATCACCAAGGCAGCTGCAGGTAGAGCGCTGGATTCAATGATCGATTCCATTACTGATTCATTGAAGAAAGGCGACTCGGTCGTGTTGGTAGGTTTCGGCACATTTAGTGTTCGGGATCGTGCTGCACGAACAGGCAGAAACCCGCAGACTGGTGAAGAAATTCAAATCTCCGCTGCAAAGGTTCCAGCATTCAAGGCAGGTAAAGCACTCAAGGACGCTGTAAATTAAGCAGCGATTTCATCTAACTGATACCGCTGCGACAGGGTAACGAATAGCAACAAAACAGACAGGAAACACAAAAAAAGGCGTATCTCTGAGATACGCCTTTTTTTATGGTCTACAATGACAGCCGTGAGCTAGAGGTGTAAACAGCCGTGAGCTAGAGGTGTAAACAGCCCTGAGCCAGAGGTGTAAACAGCCCTGAGCCAGAGGTGTAAACAGCCCTGAGCCAGAGGTGTAAACAGCCCTGAGCTGGGTAGACAACCTGGAAGAACAATCAATTGCAAGTAACAGCTGTAACAAGAGAGGAATAGATGGTCATTCAGAAGATGCGCGATGGCAGCGAGGGGATTCTTGCTAAGGTCATTATTGGTCTGATTATCATCGTTTTTGGCCTATTTGGCTTTGGTTCGATAACAACCTTCCTGGTGCCCGTACCCAAAGTGGCGACGGTAAATGGTGAAGAGATTGCACAAACAGACATGGAGTTTGCTGTTGAACGTAATCGAAGACTACTGTTGGCCCGCGGTGTGCCCGTTGATCAGATTAACGAGGATGAACTGCGATCAAATGTGCTCGAAGATCTTATTTCCCGTGAACTGCTTTCGCAGGCCGCTGACGAGTTTGAACTTCACTACAGTGATCAAGCGATTGATGCGGATATTGTCACGACGGAAATGTTTCAACTGGATGGCGTCTTCAATCCGGACCAGTTCCAGAATGTAATTCGTGGTGCCGGTTATACGCCGCTCAGTTATCGAGATGAACTCAGGACAGACAAACGGTTTGACCAGCTGTTGACCGGAATCCGAGGCTCCGCATTTCTGACAGAAGATGAAAGTAAGCGTTACAGCTCTTTGTTCTCTCAAACCAGGGATGTCGCCTACATTGAAATTGCGGCAAGCGATCTGATTGATGAGGTTGTCGTGGATGATGAGGATATCCAGGAGTATTACGAGTCGAACACCTCAGACTTTGTGACTGACGAGACAGTGAATCTGGCGTTCATTGAGCTTAAGCATGCTGATCTTGCCGCAGAGCTGGAGATTGATGAAGAAGCGCTGGCTCTCTATTTCTCAGAGGTAAGGGCTGATTACTCAACGGATGAAATGCGACGTGTGGCGCATATCCTCGTGGAATTCTCCGATGAACTCCCGGAAGAGCAGGCCAGTGCAAAGGCGGCAGAAATCCACCAGCGCATACTGGAGGGTGAGGACTTTTCAACTCTTGCTCGTGAAATGTCCGATGACGTCGGATCCAGTGAGACGGGCGGGGATCTGGGCTTTAATCCCCAGGGCACTTTTTATCCCGAGTTCGAAGCGGTGGCTTACGACCTGGCATTGAACCAGGTTTCTGAACCCGTCAAGACCGAAATCGGTTTTCACATTATCAAGGTGCTGGATATTGAGGAGGCAACTCAGCCGGAGCTGGCAGACGTGAGAGCCGAGATAGAACAGGCGTATCGCCTTTCAGCGACCGAGGAGGACTTTGTCAGTCTCTCTTCTACACTGGCAGAGTTACTCTTCGAGAGTATTGACCTCGTCGTTCCTGCGGAGGAAATCGGCGCGGAGATTCAGAAGACAGGGCATCTTACGCGTGAAGCGAATCACTTCCTGATGACAAACAGTTCGGCTGCCGCGGCTGCATTCAGCCCTGATGTGCTGCTTGATGGAAACAACAGCGACCTGATCCAGCTCGCCGAGGACCATGTTGTCGGTATTCGGGTGCTGGAGCACAATCCCAGTGAAACCCGCCCGCTTGCGGAGGTTACTGAGGATATTCGCTACATCCTGCAGAGTCAGAAGGCGACGGAGCTGGCGCAGACAAGAGCCCAGGAAATCGTTGACGCCATTCGTGGTGGGTCTCTGGCGCAATTTGTGGCAGACGAATACGATCTTTCCTGGAATATCGTCAGTGCAGCGACGCGATTTGATCGCGAAATCGATCCCCAGATTCTCAGGGAAGCCTTCAAACTGCCGCGTCCCGCTGAAGCGAAAGAGTCCCTGGGAGTGGCGACGATGCCGAGTGGCAACGGCCTTGTGCTTCGAGTGTCAAAGGTTGAAAACAAGCCAGTGCCAGACATTCTGGAAGCGGAAATCGCGGGCCTGCGTCAGAACATGGCCAGCCAGATGGGACTGGCAGATTATCAGGAATTCGAGCGCGCCCTGACTGAATCCGCAGACATCAATACGTCTGCAAACTAGTTGATTAAACGAGTGACGTCCACGTAGAGCGTCAATCGATCACCTGGGTGGATGTATTTTTTTACATCCACCGTCTCGTTCCAGGCAATGATGTTCTGCACGGAAACATTGAACTTACTGGCGATTTTTGAAAGGGATTCGCCTCTTCTGACTTGATAGTTGAGGCGCCTGACCTGCCGGTTGCGAGCAGGAGTGCTCGGCGCAACAGCGATCTGCTCCTGCTTGAATACCTTGAGCTCTGTTCCTGGATGCAGCAGCCCTGTCGTTCCCATAGCGTTCCATTTTGCCAGTTCACGCATACCAACATTGAACTTGCGTGAGATCTCCCAGAAGCTGTCTCCAGGCTGCACGATATAGATCAGGGGCTCAGTGCCATATTTGGATTCCAGGCGCTCCTGACGTGCTGCCAGTCTGCCTTCAGAGGTCATGGCGTAATCGACATCGGGTGCCGCTGCGGGGATGAGTAAGGATTTCCCAGCCTGTATAACATTGCCGGAAATATCATTTGCGCTACGAATCGTGTCGACCGTGGTTCGATATTTTTTTGCGATTGAACCCAGGCTTTCTCCATATCTTATTTTATGGCGCTGCCATGAAAGTCGTTCGGTAGGTGGTAAATCGATCAGGGCTTCTCGGAAACGCTCCGCCTGAGATATCGGCACTAGAAGTTCATGAGGACCTTCGGGGTGTGTGGCCCACTGATTGAAGGCGGGGTTGAGCGAATACAGTTCTTCGTCTGTGATGCCTGCCATGAGGGCGGCTTTATGAAGGTCCAGCTGACCGCCGGTTTCGACGACTTCCCAGTAGGGCTGGTTTGGCAGTGAGGGCAGTGTAATGTGGTATTTTTCAGGGTTGGCAAAAATCTCACTGATCGCCAGAAGTCTAGGTACATAGGTGTAGGTTTCTTTAAGTACCTTCAGTGACCAGAAATCCACCTGGTCTTTTGGCAGCTTGCTCTGGCGGATAGAGGAGAGCACATTTCCCTGCCCGGCGTTGTATGCCGCCAGAGCGAGCAACCAGTCGCCATCAAACATATTGTGCAGGTATTCCAGATAATCAATCGCGGCAGTCGTTGAGGCTCGAACGTCACGCCTACCGTCGTACCACCAGTCAATTTTCAGTCCGTAAACGCGCGCCGTACCAGGTATGAACTGCCACAGGCCTGCCGCTCGTCCATGTGAGTATGCAAAGGGGTCATAAGCGCTCTCCACGATAGGCAACAGTGCGAACTCCAGCGGCACGCCACGTTGCTCCAGTTCTTCAATAATATGGTGGAGATGCGGCGCGGCCCGGTTGGCGACTCGCTCGACATACTCCGGGTGATTGACGTACCACTTCAGTTCGTTAAAGACGCGTTTGCGATCTGTTTCCAGCGACAGAGAAAAACCCGCTCGTAATCGCTCCCAGATATCTTCTGGTTGTTCAGGTTCCTGAAACTGTGTATCTGGCGCTTGAGTCTCCAGACTCTGAGCTTCAACCATCGTTTCCAAGCCCTCAGCCGCCTCTTCTTCTGGTTGACTGTCTGGCGCTTCTGCAGGCTCAACAGGGCCTGCTGATGATTTATCCTGAGTCGGGCCGGATGGCTTCGGTTCAAGTTCCGAGTGTGCCAGGCCGGATTCATTGGTCATACAGCCTGAGAGCAGGAGGCATGCCAGTATGGCGGTTGTCGCTTGGAATAAGGGTCTTCTCATGAGGATGGCTGCAGAAACGTTCCGTGTAATCACTGTCCAGACATTTAGGTGACCTAGTAAGGCCGAGAAGTAGCATTATAATAGTAAAAGACGCCATGAATAGATTGACATGCAAAACGCCTTTTCCTCATTAAAGCCCGCTGCCAGACCAGCCCGACAGGAATTGTTGCGCTGGTTTGAAACACCTCTTGGGATGCATGTTTTAAAAACCGAGCGTGCTGTACTTGATCAGCTGCTACCTGGATTCTTCGGTTATAACCTCATCCAGATGAGCGTGCAGGATAAGCCGCTTTTTTCCTCGAGTACGATCCAGACGAGAATTCCACTGGCCTTAGATGATGCGTCAGTTCGCAGCTATCGCGAACATGGCCAGGAGGTTAACGAGAAGCCTGTTGTTGCGCGTCCCGCAGCACTGCCTTTTGAGAGTGACAGCATTGATGTTGCCATTGTGCATCACCTTCTGGATTTCGCTGACTCTCCGCAGGATATTCTTAAAGAACTGGCAAGGGTCACGCTGCCAATGGGACATGTCGTCATTGTTGGCTTCAACCCATGGAGTTTGTGGGGTCTTTGGCGATCAGCTCTGAATTTTAAGGAAATAGCACCCTGGAACGGGCAATATATTCGTCCCGGGCGTCTCATGGACTGGCTCAATCTTCTGGATTTCAAGATTGACCGTGCTCAGTATGCCATCTATCGGCCACCTGTCTCGAACCTGTTAGGCAGAGTGGGTGACTATTCGCAGGGCGTCAGTCGTCATCTGAACCTTCCTGTCGGAGGTGTCTACGTAATTGTGGCGCGTAAACATGTTGGTTCTGTGCGCTCCATCCGGCCGGTATGGAAATCGAATCGCGCTTTTGGTCGGTTAAGTGTCGTGCGTTCTGTAGAACATGACGGACTGACAAGCATTGAGCATCCGCCAAAGGACTAGTCGGACATTATTCATAGGAAAATGCTCTGAGTACTCAGGTAGAAATATTTACGGACGGAGCCTGTCGAGGTAACCCCGGTCCGGGAGGGTGGGGTGTCCTGCTGCGTTTCGGAGAAACCGAGAAAGAACTGTGGGGTGGTGAACCCGAGACAACCAACAACCGGATGGAACTGATGGCAGCTATAGCCGGGCTCGAGGCGCTGAAGCGGCCTTCATCCGTCTCCCTGACCACGGACTCCCAGTATGTCCGAAAAGGGATTACCGAGTGGATTTCGGGTTGGAAGGCGAAAGGCTGGAAAACGGCCAGCAGGCAGCCGGTAAAGAACAAGGACCTTTGGGAGAAACTGGACTCGCTAACGCAGCAGCACCAGGTGGATTGGCACTGGGTCAAGGGTCATAGTGGTCATGTGGAGAACGAGCGCGTGGATGCGCTTGCGAATCGTGGCATTGATGAATTGTGATCAGAGGATATAAAGCGAAAGCATGAGACAGGTTGTACTGGATACGGAAACCACCGGGCTGGAGATAGAAGAGGGACATCGTATCCTTGAGATCGGATGCGTGGAGATCATCGACAGGAAACTGACACGACGGCACTACCACCAATATATAAATCCGGAACGTGACAGTGATGAAGGTGCGCTTGAGGTCCATGGCATTACCAGCCAGTTCCTTGCAGACAAGCCTGTTTTTCGTGATGTTTGGGATGCATTCCTCGAGTTTGTGAATGGCAGTGAACTCGTGATTCACAATGCAGCCTTTGATGTGGCATTCCTCAATCATGAAATGCGTTTGCTCGACCCAAAGCTCGGTGAAATAACCGACTATTGCAGTGTCATCGATAGCCTCGCACTTGCTCGTAACAAGCACCCGGGGCAGAAGAATAATCTGGATGCACTTTGTAAACGCTACAACGTCGATAATTCACAGCGGGAGCTTCATGGCGCCTTGCTGGATTCAGAAATCCTCGCCGACGTCTACCTGTTGCTGACAGGTGGGCAGGTTAGCCTCGGTCTCGGAGAGGAGTCCCAGGCTTCCAGCTCCAGCAAAGGTGTTCCTCGTCTGGACAGCAACCGGCCGAGGCTGAGAGTGATCAAAGCATCCGTGGATGAGATGTCAGCACACGAAGAACGGCTCGATACACTGGATAAGAAAGCCGACTCCGGAGTTGTATGGCGAAAGGAACAGAAGATGGAGGGAGATGCTTGAGTTATCAATGGCCGGAACCTGATTTTGATTTCCTCGCCGGTGGGACGCCTTCGAGCGAACCGGGTCTTTATTTCGTCTGTCACGGCAGCAACGTGCTCCAGAACTTTTCCGATGACGGCAATTGGAGGCCGGCGACGTTAGAAGAAGTTGATCACCTCAGTGATACCCGTAGTCACTTTATGGGCCTTCTGGGTAATCAGCCCTGTTATGCGGTAGAGGCCCCGGAAGAGGGTGACCAGGAGTTTGCGAATCTGCGGATGTACCTGGGGCGCATCAATAACACGCTGTTTAACCTGGCCGGCAGGTCTCTGCAACTGTGTGACTGGTACAAAAGCCACAGGTACTGTGGGAAATGCGGTGCACAGACTACCGAGAACAGCGGCGATCGATCCATGGTGTGCGAGCCCTGTGGTATCAATTACTATCCCCGCTTGTCACCATCCATTATTGTTCTTGTTCACAGGGGTGATGAAGTCCTGCTGGCACGCAATCATATGTTTCCGGAGGGACTTTTCAGCACCCTCGCAGGGTTCGTTGAACCTGGTGAGTCCATTGAAGAAACCGTACGAAGAGAAGTTGAGGAAGAGGTTGGCGTTAAAGTCGGCAATCTTCACTACTGGGGCAGTCAGCCGTGGCCATTTCCGAATTCCCTGATGCTCGGTTTTCACGCCGAGTACGAGTCGGGTGAGATAGTCTGTCAGCAGGATGAAATTGCGGAGGCAAAATGGTTCCCCTGCGATAATTTACCCAACATGCCTGGGAAGTTTGCAATTTCACGCTGGTTGATTGACGCCTATCTGGCGCAACGTGGATTCGACTACTAGTCTTGAACTTCGTATGTCACGGCCGGGTTTTTGCTGGCGAAAAGATACAGTAATAGCTGACTCAGAACGATATTGCCGTCAGCGCGATAACGTCCTTCCATAAAAGCCCGCATGCTGTCTGATTCGCCTTTCAGAAGGCTCCAGAACGTTTCGGGGCGATCCACAAAAAGCGTGAGTGTAGGATCTTTCGTTTCGCCTTCTGAGAAGCTGAACTGCTGACCATCCACGACAAGATAAATATCCTGCCCTTCATCGAACCTGACCTGAAAACGGGTTTTTTCGCGCTGCAGAATCGCCGGATTGAAGTGTGGTGCAAGTTCAGACTGATAGCGCTGCAGTTCCTCAGTGAGGTTCATGTTTTCATTCCGTGGTCGACTGCGCCCAGTTTATTCTTCAGTAACCTTCTGCGGCAACAACTCAATCCGTTCGCCGTATCCATACAATCTCAACAGGTTCTTTCGGGTCAGGTAGCCTGGTAACTGATCCAGTGCGTCGTTGTACACCTCTGTCAGGAATCTTCGATCAGGTGCCTGTTCTTTGGTCAATTCATGCTCCAGCAGAATCATTTTCCCGGGGAACGTCGCAAGCAGCATCTGGAATCGATTCAGCTGATCAGTGTCCAGCATGGCGCCGCTTTGCTGGTGCAATATGTACATTCGTGTGAATGAGGCGAGGATGAAATCCGCGAGCTCTAACTCCTGCTGGTGTTTCAAATACCCAGATTGATACCGGACAAGTACCTCATCCATTGCCTGCTCCGCAGGTGTTGTGATGATGCTGACGGCGCGGTCGCCTCGATTGATTTCGTTGAACCAACCGTGCCTGGTTAATGGCGCCAGTGTGGCTTCAATAACGAATACGGGCTGGCTGGTTCCGTTGACAAAATGGATGATTCTGGCCTCTTTCTCAGCCCGTGATGCAGTAGCAGGGGATAATCTGTTTGGATAAGTGAGACTGCTCCAGTTCAGTAAGGTCACGTCAGGACGTTTCCCTTGAACGAAATGCAGGTAACCCAGAGGAAAGGACAGCAGATCTCCATCGGCAAAAAGGACGGCGCCTTCTGGCAGGCCTTCCAGAAGGCTGGTGAAGTAGTTTTCGACCCAGTACTCGTGGCTTCGGTTGTTTTGCGTCAGATTTGATATCCCGGTGACGGCGACGAACGTCACAAGAATCGCGATGTGCGCATACCTGTTCTTCAGACGGTGGCCCATCCAGTTCAGGAAATACCCTAACCAGATCGCGATCGAACCCCAGGCTATGATCGGATAAGGTCGAAAAATCGACTGACCCTGAGCATCAAATTCGAATCCAAGCAGCAATACCAGACCAGCGGTAGCTCCCAGAAAGTTCAGCAGGCTCGGTAACATCAGTGGATGCCGGTTACGGACCATCAGACCAAAACCAGCCAGTGACGCGATGCTGGCAGGGATGCCGAACTGTTTTATAGCCTCAGGAACCAGCCAGCCAAGATAATGCAGTTTGTCGTCCCAGGTCGCCCCCGCATGCTGGTCGTCGTATAGAGCCCTGGTTATGTAATCAACAAAGCCATCAAATGTAGTGACAGCTCCGAACACACCAAACTCATCTGATTCAGCGGTCCACAGTGAAATATACGGGGTCAGGCCTGCGATCAGGCACAGTACTGAAACGGAGAGCGTTTTAGGTCGCAGGAGATCGCTGAATTGTTCCCGCATTATGGGCCATGCTGCTGCTGCCAAAGCGGGTGTGCCAAGGAGCATGAGCGGCCAGTGATTGCTCAGGGCCAATCCGAATACCAGGCAGGCTGAAAACCAGGCGCGCCAGTCACGCGTTCTGATGAATCTGTCGAGCAGGAACCAGGTGAGATAGAACAGCAGCGCCGCGAGTGTGTAGACCTCGATAATGAGGGACTGTTGCCAGAATGTCAGACTGAATCCATAGGCAAGTGTGGCCGTCATGGCCGACAGTGGCGTCAGCCACTGTGACAGCAGCATATGGAAAGCCAACAGACATAACGCACCAAAAACACCACTGAGCAGATTACCCGCAAAGATATGATCCGAGATCATCAGGTTCTGGCAGAGAAGCGTAAAGAACGGGTACCCAGGCGGGTGGGAGAGACCACCCTGGGTGCAAACCATCTGGAACAATCCCGCATCCTCGAGCGTAATGCTGGTCGGCATCGTCGTAGCGTAAGCAGCCAGCGGAACAAGAAAAACGAGTATGCCCGGTAGCGTTGGCTTGTTTTTCAGCAGGTTCATGGTGTCCAGTATAACGCTGTGGCGACGGTGATTATGGTAGGATGTTCCGTCTTTTAAAACGGGAGTCCGAGTTTGGAGTTTTTGCTTGAGTACGGTTTGTTTCTGGCGAAGTCAGTTACTGTTCTCGTTGCGATCCTTGTTGTTATCACTGTCATTTTCGGCATGAGTCAGAAGCAACAGGATTCGGAATCCGGACACATTGAGGTCAAGAACCTGAACGACACTTTGCACGCTATTACACACAGTCTGAAATCTGTGGTTTTGAATCCTGAGCTCAGAAAACAGGATGAAAAAGAAGAGAAAAAGCGGTCCAAGGAAAAGCAGAAGTCCCAAAAACAGGAAGTTAAAAATGGTCAGGCACCCAGGCCACGGACGTTTGTCGTGGATTTCAAAGGTGATGTGCAGGCCAGCAGTGTCACGGCCTTGCGAGAAGAGATTACGGCGATCCTTTCTGTTGCCCAGCCTGCAGATGAAGTGCTGGTTCGGCTTGAAAGTCCTGGCGGCGTCGTCCATGGGTATGGGTTGGCTGCATCGCAGTTGCAGCGGGTTCGCAACCTCGAGGTTCCCCTGACTGTTGCTGTTGATAAAGTGGCCGCCAGCGGGGGATATATGATGGCCTCTGTAGCGAACAAAATCATTGCTGCACCTTTTTCCCTGCTTGGATCCATAGGCGTCATCGCCCAGTTGCCAAACTTTCACAGGCTTCTGAAAAAGAATGATGTGGATGTGGAGGTTCTGACTGCCGGGGAATTCAAGCGCACACTAACCATGTTCGGAGAAAACTCCGAGAAAGGTCGGGAAAAATTTGTGGAAGAGCTCGAGGATGTGCACAACCTGTTCAAGGACTTGGTGTCTCAGAATCGACCGCAATTGAATATTGATGAAGTCGCCACTGGAGAGGCATGGTTTGGTATTAGGGCTCTGGAACGTAATCTGGTTGATGAGCTTAAAACCAGTGACGAATACATTGTGGCGCAGTGCGAGGAACGGGATGTGTTTCTGGTCAAATTCATTCAGCACAAGAATCGAATTGACAGAATCTTTGAGCGAGTCGCTCGGCTGGTTGCACCAGGTGTTGAACGGCAACATTCCAGCCTGACAATTCAGTAACCAGTTTCGGATAAAACACAAAGAGAAGAGGGAGACGAACTTGGCCAGTTTTAAAGCATTCTGGGTAGAGAAACGTGATGATGCTGTGAAGCACAGTATCATTGAGCGGTCGCTGGACGATCTTCCGGAGGGTGACGTTCTGATCAGGGTTCAGTACTCAAGCCTGAATTACAAGGACGCCCTGTCGGCTAAGGGCATGCCTGGCGTTACGCGGGAGTATCCCCATACCCCTGGTATTGATGCGGCAGGCGTTGTCGCTGCTTCAGAAAGCTCAGACTTTGCTGAGGGTGATGAAGTGATTGTTATTGGCTTTGACCTGGGTATGAATACATCCGGCGGTTACGGTGAGTACATTCGCGTACCCGCAAACTGGATTACGCCCCTGCCGGCAGGCATGTCGCTTCGAGACAGCATGATTATCGGTACTGCCGGTCTTACCGCAGCATTGTGTTTTGACAAGCTCCTCAGGATGGGGGCACAGCCCGGCGATGGACCGGTTGTCGTGACGGGCGCTACCGGCGGTGTTGGCTCAGTGGCCGTGTCGCTGCTCTCCGCCCAGGGTTTTGAAGTTGTAGCCAGCAGTGGTAAAGCAGAGAAACACGACTACCTGAAGTCGCTTGGTGCCAGCTCTGTCATCGATCGAGAGCTGTTGGGCGCCGAGAATCCGCGTCCGCTTGCGGGTACTGATTATGCCCATGGTATTGATACGGTTGGCGGTGAGACGCTCAGTAATGTCATCAAGAGCCTCAGGCACAGTGGCAGTGTTGCTATCTGTGGACTTGTCTCATCGCCTTCATTCAATATCACGGTGCTGCCGTTTATTCTCCGCAACGTCAATGTCCTTGGGGTCGATAGTGTTGAGCTGTCGATTACTGAAAAGAACCGTGTCTGGGGAAGACTGGCCAGCGACTGGAAGATCCCAGGTCTGGAAGACATGGTTGTGGAAACCGGACTTGAAGGTTTATCGGCAGAGATTGATCGAATTTTTGCCGGAGGCGTCACTGGTCGAACCCTGGTCACGCACTCGGTCGCCAATCACTAGAGTAATCTCGCAGTGCTGGCCACGCTTCGTGTTGCCTGTCACGAGTTTGCAGGTCGCAGTTCGAAAAAGAGCGTCAGCTGATCAACTCTGCAGTTTTCAGTCCCGTCTGAGGTCGTCTGAAACCGCAATAGGTGTGGGGTATCTGAAAACCACCACATAGGAAGAGATCAGGAATGTCAGGATGGCCGTGGCCTGTATCAGGTGGGAAGCATGGTTGCCGATCAGGTTCTCGGCGGTCGCGATGAAGGCAATAAGCAGGGAAAACTCACTGATCTGACCCAGGCGGAAGCCAGTTTCCCAGCCAAGTCGATTGGATTCGCTGATACCTCGCAGCAGATAGCGGAACACCGCGGGTTTCAAAGCAAGCATGGCTCCGGCCATGACCAGGGCGGGCAGGATGACATCATCGAGCAACTCGACGTGGAACCCCGCGCCAAGGGAGAAAAAGAAAAGAACGAGAAAGAAGTCCCTCAGAGGTTTCAGGTGTTCAGCGATATAGAAGGCGATAGGGCTGGTGGCAATGGTCACACCAGCGACAAAAGCGCCGATTTCCAGAGAAAGCCCGAGCAGTTCTGCCATTTCAGCTAGGCCAAGACACCAGCCAATGGCGACGAGAAAGATGTATTCGTGAAATGCATCGAACTTCTCAAGCAGAGGCAGCATCACATACTTCACGAAAACCCAGGCGCCCAGAATAAACAAGGGCAGGCTGACCAGTACGCGAATAATCTTGCTGGCACCACTGAACTCAAGGAAGCCTCCGGTAATAATGAGCAGCACAATGATTGCCACCAGGTCCTGTATGAGAAGCAGGCTGATCATGAGTTCGCCAGTCCTGCGATGATGCAGTACCGTCGTGGGCAGCAGCTTGATCCCGATGATGGTGCTGCTGAACATCATGGCTGCGCCTATGATGACGGTTTCTGTTTGTGTGTAGCCGAATGCGAAGGCGATAGCCGCACCTGCCAGAAAGAACACCACGCAGCTGCCCAGCCCAATCAGCATCGAGCTGCGCAGCGTATTGATGAGTTTGGACGGTTGCATATCCAGCCCGAGAAGAAACAGCAGGAAGATGATGCCGAACTTGGCCGTACTGCTGATTAACTGCGGGTTGTCGACAAAAGCGAATCCCGAGGGACCAAGAATCATGCCCGTGATGATGTAGACGATGATCAGAGGCTGACGCGTGAACAATGCCAGCGTCGCCAGGATTCCTGCACAGGCAAATATCAGGAAGAAAGAAAATATCAGGGGGTCAGAGCCCATCAGTACTCGCGGCTTTTAAGAGTCTCTGATGTTACCCTGTTTACAACAGGTTTTGATCAGGCGCGTTGACGAAAGAGTGGTTCCCGGTCGACTGTCTGCTGATAACTGTAGGAAAACCCTGAGATTCTCTCGAGTGCCTGCTCAGCATTCTGCCCATCGGCGAGTTTAAAGGCATTGAAGCCGCATCGAGCCATCTGCTCCAACTGGTCCAGTCTGACATCGCCAATAGCTCTGATCTCGCCCTGGTAGTTGTGATGTCTTCTTAGAATTGCCGCATTGGAATATGACCGCCCATCTGAGAAAGCCGGGAAATTCAGCGCGATCAGCGGGATATCCGCAAGAAAGCCAGCGAGACTCTCGATCTCTTCATCGGCCTCCAGCCATACAGGCTGATCCCTGCGGTCAGAATCCAGATAATCCTGCAGCGACAGCAGGTTGTCGTTGTCAGCAGACTGGATGCTGTTGTTCCTGATCAGATTTCCCATGTTGCGTACACCGCCTCCTTGTAAGGCTCAACGCCAAGTCGTCGATAGGTATCGATGAATCGTTCTCCGTTCTGGCGATGCTCGAGGTGAACGTCTACCAGTTTCTGTATCACGGTTGGAATTTCGTCCTGCGCGAAAGAGGGTCCCAGTATCTTGGCAAGGCTGGCATCCTCGTATCCGGAGCCGCCGATCGATACCTGATAGAACTCACTGCCTTTCTTGTCGACGCCAAGAATACCGATGTTGCCCACGTGATGGTGCCCGCAGGCATTCATACATCCCGAGATGTTGATGTCCAGTTCGCCGAGATCATGCAGATAGTCCAGATCGTCGAACTGTCGTTGAATAGCTTCAGCTACGGGTATGGATTTCGCATTGGCGAGAGAACAATAGTCTCCACCCGGACAGCAGATGATGTCGGTCAGCAGGCCGAGGTTGGGCGATGCAAGTTCTGCCTCGACGAGTTTCTCCCAGAGTTCATGTAGTGACTTTTTCGGCACATCAGCAAGCGTCACATTCTGCTCGTGGGTGACCCGGATTTCACCAAAGCTGTACTGCTCGGCCAGGTCCGCGATGATCTCAAGTTGCTCGTCGGTGACATCACCCGGTGCGATACCGGTTTCCTTCATGGCAAGGTTGACGATGGCGTAGCCTGGCTGTCTGTGTGCCTTGACGTTCTGTGTTACCCAGGCGCCAAAGCCACTGTTATCTGCCAGCAGATCATCAACATCGGGTACGTGATCATCCAGAGTTTCGTAGGGTGGGGTGGTGAAGTGCTGCTTGACCCGGTCAATTTCATCCTGGGTCAGTGTCGCCGGCCCATCCTTGAGATGGACCCATTCCTGTTCGACCTTTTCTGCGAACACTTCCGGCGTCATGGCGCGAACCAGAATCTTGATGCGCGCCTTGTACTTGTTGTCTCTTCTGCCATAGCGGTTGTAAACGCGCAGGATAGCTTCCAGGTAAGTCAGCAGGTGTTCCGGTTCGAGGTTCTCTTTGATGACCGGCGCGATAACCGGTGTCCTGCCCAGGCCGCCACCGGCCAGCACTTCGCAACGGGTTTCACCGTTGACCTTCAGCATTCGTACACCGATGTCGTGTACCTGTACCGCGGCTCGATCTCCTTCGGCACCTGTGACAGCGATCTTGAATTTGCGTGGTAACCAGTTGAACTCGGGGTGAAATGTTGACCACTGACGTATCAGCTCTGCCCAGGGTCTGGAATCCACAATTTCATCACGCGCAACGCCGGCGTACTGATCGGACGTGACGTTGCGGATACAGTTGCCGCTCGTCTGAATCGCATGCATTTCAACTGTGGCGAGTTCAGCGAGAATATCCGGCATTTCTTCGAGTTTAGGCCAGTTGAGTTGTACATTTTGTCGAGTTGTAAAATGGGCGTAGCCGCGATCATAACGTCGTGTAATGTGAGCAAGTTTGCGCAGCTGCTTGGATGAGAGCATCCCGTAGGGCACGGCAATCCGCAGCATGGGAGCCAGTCTCTGAATGTAGAGCCCGTTCCTGAGTCTGAGGTGCTGAAATTCCTCAGCGGACAGTTCACCCGCCAGGAAGCGCTCGGTCTGATCCCGGTACTGATCTACACGTTCATCGACCAGTTTCTGGTCGTACTCGTCATATACGTACATTAGGCTGATGTGCCCCTTCTTCGAAGGCCGCTAATATAGCGGCTTGATGGTTGATCTTGAATGAAAACTTCGGCATATGGTTATGCTGAATTCTTCTGGATTCGAACGTATAATCGCGCTGCCTTAAATTTGTGTGGAGTAAACATGAGCGACGAAATGGAAAACAATCAGAATGAAGACGCATTTGTGGACGCGATATCAGCCGTCCTGGTCGTGGTACTCCCCGTTGTTGCAGTGGTCTTCTGGCTCAGTGGTCTTCCTACCAGCTGATTGAGTTTACAAAACCCGGCTGAAGGTGTAATCCCCCCGGAAATTAATCGAGGTTACGAGTAGAATTTTCCACTAAGGAGAT
>CBFIJB010000035.1:0-7965 GCA_965662805.1 Candidatus Azotimanducaceae bacterium
GAAGTTGATTTTGGACTGCCCTCGGGACGGATTACGCGGGTACTGGATCAGATTATTGAGTGGCGAGGTAAACCGAAAGCGATTCGGTCAGACAACGGCAGCGAAATGTGCAGCGCCGAGTTCCAGACATGGGCAGCAAAACACGGCATCCGATTGATCTACATCCAGCCTGGCAAACCGACTCAGAATGCCTATGTTGAGCGATACAATCGAACGGTTCGTCATGAATGGCTGGATCAGCATCTGTTCGAATCAATCGAGGACGCCCAGCGTACTGCGACCGAATGGTTGTGGATCTACAACAATGAAAGGCCGAATATGGCCAACGGAGGGATCACACCGATCCAGAAACTAGCAGCGTGAAACTCTACGAGTAGCCCCGGCTAAAAATGGGGGGATTACAAAGGCTCTTCACATAACCCCGCTGAAGGCTCTTCATAAAACCCGGCTGAGGGCTCTTTATAAACCCGGCTGAGGGCTCTTTATAAACCCGGCTGAGGGCTCTTTATAAACCCGGCTGAGGGCTCTTCACATAACCCGGCTGAAGGCTCTTTATAAACCCCGCTGAAGGCTCATAACACCAGGTAGACGACGCTGATCAGGGTCAGGACGAAGAGGACGGTAAAGATCAGTCCGGCGGCGATAAAGACCAGGGGATTGCCACGGGTGAAGTCCCGTTCGCGATTCTTTGAATTCTGAACTCCCAGAGCAGCAGCGAGAACGCTCATTGTCACCTCGAAAAACGTAGGGGCTTCGAGGGTTTCGGTCTCTTTTCCGGCGTTTTGCTGGTTGTTTTCTTCCTGTGCCATGGCATTCATTATGCGTACTTCAGGTTGGGCGACAACCATTTCTCCGTCGTCGTCTTGTCCATAGCCTTGCGTTGCGCGTAGCTTTCGACCTGGTCGCGATCAATTTTGCCTAGGCCAAAGTAACGTGCTTCAGGGTGTGAGAAGTAAAAACCGCTGACACTTGCCGCTGGCGACATGGCGAAGTTTTCTGTCAGGCATACACCTGTCGCGTTCTCTGCGTCGAGCAGGCTAAACAGGGTTGCTTTCTCAGTGTGGTCGGGGCAGGCGGGATAACCGGGCGCAGGTCTGATGCCCTGGTAGCGCTCCTTGATCAGTTCATCGTTACTCAATGACTCCGAGGTGGCATACCCCCAGTATTCCCGGCGAACCAGTTCGTGCATTTTCTCTGCAAAGGCCTCTGCAAGTCGGTCCGCCAGTGCCTTTACGAGTATCGCATTGTAGTCGTCCTGTTGTTCCTCGTATGCCTTTGCGATGTCTTCAACGCCTAAGCCGGATGTCACGACAAACCCGCCAATATAGTCCTCTTTGCCGGATGAAACAGGTGCGATGTAGTCAGAAAGGCAGAAATTAGGTTGTCCGTTAGGCTTCTTCATCTGCTGTCGGAGGTGATGTAGCCGCGTTCTTTCCGTTGTTCTGCTGTCATCCTCGTAAACGATGATGTCGTCACCATCACTGTTGGCAGGCCAGAACCCCACAACCGCGTTGGCCTTGAGGCGCTTGTCGCTGACAAGTTGCTGCAGCATCGCCTGTGCATCATTGAACAATTGCGTTGCAGACTCACCGACAACTTCATCTTCAAGAATATCCGGATATTTACCAGCGAGTTCCCAGGCAATAAAAAAAGGCGACCAGTCTATGTAGGGAATCAGTGACTCGACCGGGAAGTCGATAACGTCCCTGGTGCCGGTAAACCCGGGTGCAGGTGGCTCGTAGTTCTGCCAGTCTATGACCGGAGCGTTAGCCGCAGCTTCCTCATACCGCATCGTGTCGCTCTTAGGGGAGCGATTACTGTTGCGGATACGAATCTTTTCGTATTCCTCCTTAAGTGCCTCAGTCAACGTAATCTTCATCTGAGGATTCAGCAGCTGTGAGGCAACCCCCACGGCTTTGGAGGCATCCGGTACATAGGCAACGACATCCTGGTGGTAGCAGGGGTCAATTTTGACCGAAGTATGCGCCTTCGATGTCGTGGCGCCACCAATCAGTAACGGGAGTGACATTTCCAGTCTCTCCATCTCTGAAGCTACATGTACCATTTCATCCAGAGATGGTGTGATCAGGCCGGACAGCCCGATGATGTCTACCTGTTCCTCCTGGGCTGTTTTCAGGATTTTCTCCGCAGGCACCATCACACCGAGATCGATAACGTCGTAGTTGTTGCACTGAAGTACGACACCAACGATATTCTTGCCGATGTCGTGTACATCGCCTTTGACGGTAGCCATCAGGATTTTTCCTTTAGAACGCGACTCGTCTGTTTTTTCCGCTTCGATATATGGGATCAGATGTGCCACCGCCTGTTTCATGACCCGAGCACTTTTCACAACCTGTGGTAAAAACATCTTGCCTGCGCCGAACAGATCGCCAACCTGATTCATCCCTTCCATCAGCGGGCCTTCGATAACTTCGATCGGCCGGGTCGCGTTCAGGCGGGCTTCTTCCGTGTCTTCGACGATGTACTGATTGATGCCTTTTACCAGGGCATAGGCAAGCCGTTCCCTGACGGGCGCTTCGCGCCAGGAGAGATCTTCCTTCTGTTCTTTCTGGCCGGGTCCAGCGAACTGGGAGGCGACTTCAATAAGTCGCTCTGTCGCATCATCCCGACGGTTGAACATGACGTCCTCTATCCGGTCGCGTAGTTCCACCGGTACTTCTTCGTAAATAGCCAGTTGTCCGGCGTTTACAATACCCATGGTTAACCCGGCTTTTACCGCGTGGTAAAGAAAAGCGGCATGTATCGCTTCCCGCATTGCATTATTGCCGCGAAACGAAAAACTGACGTTTGAAATACCGCCGGAGGTGTGTGTGTAGGGAAAGCTTTCTTTGATGAAACTGCACGCATCGATGAAATCCTTGCCGTAAAGGGCGTGCTCTTCGATGCCAGTTGCAATGGCGAAAACGTTCGGGTCAAAGATGATGTCTTCCGGAGGAAAGCCAACCTTGTTGACCAGCAGGTCGTAAGACCGCTGGCAAATTTCTTTTCGTCTCTCAAGGTTGTCGGCCTGTCCATCTTCATCGAATGCCATGACGACAACAGCGGCGCCATAGTCCAGGCATGCCTGTGCCTGTTCGATAAATGGGGCCTCACCTTCCTTGAGGCTGATGGAGTTAACCACCGATTTGCCCTGGATACACTTGAGTCCGGCTTCGATGATCTCCCACTTGGAACTGTCCACCATGATGGGAACCCGACTGATGTCAGGCTCGGCGGCAATCAGATGAAGGAAACGCACCATGGCGGCTTTCGAATCGAGCATGCCTTCATCCATGTTGATGTCGATAATCTGAGCGCCGTTCTCTACCTGCTGGCGAGCAACCTGCAGGGCTTCCTCATAGTCCTCCTCGCGTATAAGTCTGGCGAACTTCGCAGAACCCGTGACATTGGTCCTTTCACCTACGTTGATAAACAGTGAATCTTCACGGATGGCAAAAGGTTCAAGTCCGGATAACAGGGTAACGTGGTTTTTCGCTGCTGGTTTTCTGATGCCAGCACCTTGATTTCCGCTACTGTACTTGTGCGCGAGTTCATTGAAGGCACTGATGTGTTCCGGTGTCGTGCCGCAGCAGCCCCCGATGATGTTGACGAGTCCACTTTGCAGATAGTCTTCTATTGCAGCGGCCATATGCTCGACGGTTTCGTCGTACTCCCCAAACTCGTTTGGCAGACCCCGGTTGGGATAAGCAGACACGCAGGTTGACGCGATTCGTGAAAGATTTTCAACGTAAGGGCGAAGTTCATCGGCACCGAGTGCACAGTTGAAACCCACGGAAAGGGGGTTCGCATGGCGAATAGATGCCCAGAAGGCTTCCGTCGTCTGTCCGGACAACAGCCTGCCGCTGGCATCGGTGATTGTCCCCGATATCATGACCGGCAAATCGACACCCTTTGCGCGGAAAACCTGGCGAGCAGCATAGATCGCAGCCTTCGAGTTCAGCACGTCGAAAATGGTTTCTATCAGGATGATGTCGGCGCCGCCGTCAATCAGACCCTCGACACATATGCTGTAGTCTGCGACCAGGTCGTCGAAGGTGATGTTCCTGAAACCCGGGTCATTAACATCCGGCGAAAGGCTTGCTGACCTTGTGGTGGGACCGATCGCCCCTGCGACAAATCGAGGTCTTGACGGGTCTTCTCTGAGCACTTGCTCGACGGCTTCTTTTCCCAGCTTTGCCGATGCAAGATTCAGTTCGTAAACCAGGGATTGAGTGCCGTAATCAGATTGGGAGACTTCGTTTGCGGTAAATGTGTTGGTTTCAATGATATCTGAGCCGGCTCTAAGGTAATCCAGGTGTATATTCCGGATAATTTCCGGCCTGGTCAGGGTCAACAGTTCATTGTTTCCTTTCAGAATGCCATCAAAGTCACCGAATCGATCACCCCGGTAATCTTCTTCGGTCAATCCAAGTTCCTGGATTGCAGTACCCATGGCGCCATCCATGACGAGAATACGTTCGGTGAGAATCTGTTTGATGTCGCTCATTGGAATACCGCTTCACTGCTCTGGAGAATCGCGGCAATTCTATCAATCCGGCCTGCCGGGCTGGGTGAAGATGTTGAGAGGCTAACTTGAGTACCTCTCATCACAAAATGTCACAATAAACCCATGGTTTTTATAGATTTTTCTTTTCTATAAAATGGCAGCTCAGACAAACAGGACAGGTCCACAGGATCCCATGGTCGAGATAACCGAGTCAGCTCAGAAATACCTCATCGAACTGCTTAGCAAGCAAGACGACAATGAGGTGGGAATCCGCATTTTCATTGCAGATCCAGGTACGCCAACTGCGGAAACCTGCATTGCTTATTGCCGGCCCGGTGAAGAGCAGGCTGAGGATGAGCGAATCGAGTATGAAGGATTCACTGCATGGATTGACGATCGGAGTCAGCCATTTCTGGTGGATGCTCTGGTTGATTACGCTGAGGATCGTATGGGTGGTCAGCTCACCATCAAGGCGCCCAACTCCAAGTTGCCTCAGGTGTCTGATGACAGTCCGATTGAAGACAGAATCAACTATGTACTGCATAGCGAGATTAACCCGGGACTGGCGTCACACGGTGGCATGGTCAATCTGGTAGAAGTTGTCGAAGATGTCGCAGTGCTGCAGTTCGGCGGCGGGTGCCAGGGCTGCGGTATGGTAGATATGACGCTCAAGGATGGTGTCGAAAAGACACTTATGGAACAACTTCCCCAGCTTAAAGGCGTTCGAGACGTTACTGACCATACGGTCACGGAAAACGCTTACTTCAAATAGTATGTCTCAAGGCTCCTTCGTCCTCCCGACGATTCACTGATCCAACCCCTATCATTTCCAGACAGAACGGCCCCGCGGATTCCCCGGGGCCTTATGCCCCTGTGTTTCAGGTTTGTAGATAGGGTCGAGATCATGTCAGTATCTGGTCAGGGAAGAGGGAGATAACGATGACGGAAACAACAGACTTTGATGTTATTGCGGTAGGTGCTGGTTTTGCCGGGCTGGGCTTGATTCATTATCTCCGCGAAGCGGGATTATCTATCCGGGTTTTCGACAAGGCATCCGATATAGGTGGCACCTGGACCTGGAACCGGTATCCGGGAGCAGCCACCGATAGTGAGGGCTATTACTACTGTCTGACTTTTTCCAGAGAACTTTTGCAGGAGTGGACCTGGTCTGAGCGCTATCCTGGTTGGGAAGAGACGCTGCGCTACATGCACTTCGTTGCCGACAAGTTCGATATGTGGCCACACATTCAGTTAAACACCGAAATCTCCGGTGCAGAGTTTCAGAAAGATGGTGGGTACTGGCGAGTCAGGACCACAGACGGTTCGGAGTACACCTGCCGCTACTTTATCAGCGCAGTAGGCATGATCTCTGAACCCAATGTTCCAGACATCAAAGGGTTGGGTAGTTTTGATGGTCCCTGTTTTCATTCTTCACGCTGGCCCGCAGAGGGTCTCGACTATGCAGGTAAGCGCGTTGGTATTATTGGATCTGGCGCGACCTCAGTCCAGATGCTGCCTGTCATGGCAAAAACCGCTGGCAGCGTGACCCTGTTTCAACGGACGCCCAACTATGTTCTTCCTGCTGTTCAAAAGCCGATGACGGATGAATGGGAAAAAGAGATCAAGGACAACTACGATGAGATAATCGAAAAGTGTCGCAATCATGTATTTGGAATGGCCTTTGATAGCCCCGTAGGCAGAACCGTTGAAGAGACGCCTGCGGACGAAGTACAGAGGATATTCGAAGAGCATTGGCCGCGCGGCAGCTTTCGCTTCTGTTTTGAAACCTTTGATGATCTGCTGACTAATGCAGACTCCAACAAGGCAGCGGCCGACTTCATTAACAGTAAGATCCGGGAAAAAGTTGATGATCCTGATGTCGCGGAACTGCTGACACCGAAAGGCTACCCGCTTTTCGCCAAGCGGCCGCCCCTGGACCATGGGTATTTTGAAGCCTTCAACAGAGACAATGTGCACTTGGTAGATATTGGTCAGAGGGAGCCTTTAGTTGAGATAACGCCCAACGGTGTGCGAACCACCGAGAATGAATACGAGTTCGACATCATTGTACTGGCGACAGGCTTCAAAGCTTATACCGGTGCAGTAGAGCGTCTGGATATCCATGACACTCATGGCGTCAGCTTGAAAGACAAGTGGCAGAATGAATCTGCCTCCATCATGGGCGTCTGTGTGGCAGATTTCCCCAACTTTTTCATGATCACGGGCCCTCAGGCACCTTTTGCCAACCTGCCAACGTCCATCGAACAGAACATCATGTGGATCACGGACTGCATCAAAAAGATGGAGAGCGATGGCTATGATGTCTGTGTGCCACTGAAGACCGCTGAAGAAGCCTGGTCGCAGCATACGGCGGAAATCCATGAGCAAACATTGATGGCCGAAGGCCACAAGGTAAATTCATGGATGATGGGCGCCAACATTGTGGACAAGAAACCCCGCGTTCTGATTTACTTCGGCGGCGCCGACGTCTACTACGACAAACTTCGTGAGTCTGTTGCTGAAGGCTTCCCTGAACTGGCATTCAGCCGACTCGCAGGATGACTTTGGTCTTACAGGAGTGATCCTGAGCCAGCAAACCTGAGAACAGCAGCTGATCCCTTCAGGCTGCAGCTTCCTTGTCGCCTGAAAGCGGCTTACGTTCAGGCAGGATATCCTTCACCTTGTCACGCAGTGAGCGAATCATTTTCTCAGTCGTTTCCCAGTTCACACAGGCATCGGTAACAGAAACGCCGTATTCCAGGTCTTCCAGATTGTCGGGTATTTTCTGATTGCCGAAATTCAGATGACTTTCGGCCATGAGTCCGACGATCGACTGATTTCCCTCAACGATCTGGTTTGCCACATTATTCATGACCAGTGGCTGCAGTGATGCATCCTTGTTCGAGTTTGCATGGCTGCAGTCGACCATAATGTTAGCCGGAATCCCGGCCTTAAGTAGTTGCTCTTCGCAGATGCTGACACTGACCGAATCGTAATTCGGCCTGCCGCCACCACCGCGCAGGACAATATGAGCATGCTTGTTACCGCGGGTGTGGATAACAGCAACCTCGCCCTGATGATTGATGCCAAGGAAACGATGGGGCGCGGAAACAGACTGCAGAGCATTGATCGCGACTTCCAGGCCGCCGTCAGTGCCGTTCTTGAAACCGACAGAAGAGGAGAGGCCGCTTGCCATTTCCCGGTGTGTCTGTGATTCAGTGGTACGGGCACCAATGGCACTCCATGAGATCAGATCCTGCAGATACTGCGGCGTTACAGGATCAAGGGCTTCGGTGGAAGTTGGTAAACCCAGTTCAGCCAGGTCAACCAGCAGTTTGCGGCCCCTTGTCAGACCTTCGGTAATATTGAACGAGTCGTTCATGTGTGGGTCATTGATCAGTCCTTTCCATCCGGTGGTGGTCCGTGGCTTTTCAAAGTAGACACGCATCACCAGA
>CBFIJB010000035.1:7975-13314 GCA_965662805.1 Candidatus Azotimanducaceae bacterium
GCACTTCGTCGGAAAGCTTTTTTAGTCGCTCGGCATACTCCATGGCGGCTTTCATGTCATGGATTGAGCAGGGGCCAACGATCAGGAACAGGCGTGGGTCCTTTCTGTTTAGAATGTTTTTGATGGCGAGTCTGCCACCGGACACAGTTTCCAGTGCATGATCCGATGCAGGCACCAGTTCCTTGAGTTTTTCCGGTGTGACCAGTGTTTCTTCGCTTAACACGTTTAAATCGTCCACTTGTATATCGTTCATTAGGAAAGTCCTGTTTAACGTCGTCTACTTCTGTCTCATCTAATAATGTCTGAACCAAAAAAAACCCCGATGGCTTCCGCCTGTCGGGGTTTTCTCAGGCGGATGAGCCGCCCAGGAATAGCTGAGCGATTTAGCTTTCGACGTAAAAGAAATAACCCAGCCAACCGTTGCCGGCAGACAGAACTGCGGGCGCGTGGGCCGGGTTGGTAAATCGGTTGCTAAAAAGCTGGCTGAATTGATTCTGCATAACGCCGCCATGATAGACCGATATTCCGGGAATGCAAGTGACAATGCCGGCACCCGTCTATACTATTCGCGTCTTTCAGACCGGAGTGGTTTGTGGAGTATGAGTTAACGGTTCTGATGGTGAGCCTTTTGTTCATCGTTGGCGTTCTGTCTGGTTTTATCAACACACTGGCAGGCGGTGGCAGTATGCTGACCCTGCCAGCCATGATGATGCTGGGTATGCCGGCAGATATTGCCAATGGAACGAATCGAGTGGGCGTACTTATGCAGTCGATCGCTGGAGCCAAGGGTTTCAACGATCAGGACCGTCTTGACCGTTCAGCAATTCTGCCTGTGCTGGTACCTACGGTTATAGGTGCGCTTGTTGGATCTTTGCTCGCATCTTTTCTTCCTGTCTGGTTACTGGAACCCGTACTGCTGGGATCGATGGTCACCATGGCGTTGGTCATGGTACTTCGGCCGGAGACCGTTGCGCCGCCGGAAGGTACAGCGCCTTATCGCCTGGTTGATCGCCCCATGGCGGGTGCAGGTCTTTTCCTGGCAGGTGTATACGGCGGGTTTGTTCAGGCAGGGGTGGGATTTATCCTTATTGCCGCACTTGCCGGAGGTCTGCGATACGATCTCGTTCGAACCAATGCACTGAAAACGGTCTGCACGGCCATCTTTTCAGCAGTCGCGCTGCTGGTGTTTGCCCTGCGGGGGCAGGTCTGGTGGATCCCGGGTGTCGTGCTGGCGGTGGGTAGCGTTCTTGGCGCCATGGCAAGTGTCCGGTTTGCCATTAACGTCAGCCAAAACACGCTAAAATGGATTCTTTTCGTCATGGTGACAGCGACCTGCGCTGGCGCGATCCTGATTTAATGGTTATCGGTAATTATGAGTAGTTCAGAAGACGGCACAACAGAGAAGTACCCCAACAATTTTATTCGTACCATCATGGAGAAAGATGTTGCTGATGGAAAGCATGGTGGCGCGGTCATGACCCGGTTCCCTCCAGAGCCGAATGGCTACCTGCACATCGGGCATGCGAAAGCTATCTGCCTCAGCTTTGGCATGGCCGAGGAATTCGGTGGCGAGACCAACCTTCGTTTTGATGATACGAATCCGCTGAAGGAAAGTGTTGAGTTCATTAACGCCATTAAGCGTGATATTGAATGGCTGGGTTTCCAGTGGAAAGAGGAGCGTTATGCTTCCGATTATTTTCAGCAGCTTTATGAGTTTGCTGAGCAGTTGATCAGGGAAGATAAAGCCTACGTCGATTCTTTGTCAGCAGAAGAGATCCGTGAATATCGGGGTACGCTGACCGAACCCGGAAAAGAGAGTCCTTATCGAGATCGTTCAGTTGATGAGAATCTGGATCTTTTTCGTCGTATGAAAGCCGGCGAGTTTGGCGACGGTGAACATATACTGCGGCTTAAAATTGACATGGCTTCGCCAAACATCAATATGCGCGACCCGGCGATTTACCGGATTCGTCATGTTGAGCATCACCAGACGGGCAATGACTGGTGTATCTATCCGATGTATGACTATACCCACTGCGTCTCGGATTCCCTCGAAGGCATTACGCACTCGTTATGTGATCTTAGTTTCGAGGATCATCGGCCGCTCTATGACTGGGTGCTCGATGAACTGGCCATGAACTGCCATCCGCAGCAAATAGAATTTTCCAGATTGAATCTCCAGTACACGGTAATGAGTAAGCGAAAGCTTCGTCAGCTGGTAGAAGAGGGCATGGTGGATGGCTGGGATGACCCTCGACTACCTACGATTTCAGGACTTCGGCGTCGAGGCTACACGGCCGCAGCAATTCGTGATTTCTGCCGACGTATCGGCGTCACAAAAAGTGATAACAATGTAGAGCTGGCGTTGCTGCAGAGTGTCATTCGTGAGGATCTGGAAGACAGCGCACCCCGTGTCATGGGTGTGCTCAATCCCGTGAAGCTGGTGATCGAAAACTTCGCGGCAGGCGAGCCTGTCGCGCTGACCGTCGCGAATCATCCCAAGGATGAAACCATGGGCACGAGGCAGCTCAACTTTACTCGCGAGGTCTATATCGACCGCGCTGATTTCCGGGAAGAAGCGAATCGTAAATACAAGCGCCTGGTGCTGGGTGATGAGGTCCGGCTACGTTACGGTTTTGTGATTCGTGCCAATGAGATTGTACGCGATGACACCGGTGAGATTAGTGAGATCCGCTGTACCTATGATCCGGATACACTGGGCAGGAACCCTGAGGGGCGAAAGGTGCGCGGTGTCATCCACTGGGTGTCCGCTGAAGAAGGACTTCCAGCTGAAATCAGAGTCTATGAGCCGCTTTTCAATGTGGACTTTCCCGATGCGGATGATCGTGATTACCACGAACTGATCAATGATGAGTCTCTGGTTGTTCATCGCGGGTTCGTTGAACCTTCCCTGCAGCACGCATCGATCGAGCAACGTTTTCAGTTTGAACGGGAAGGATACTTCTGCGTCGATTCCAAGGATTCGACGCCTGAGACGCTTGTGTTTAACCGGGTGGTCGGGCTTCGGGATACCTGGGCCAAGATCGAGAAATCCGACGGCACATGAGCGTCACCTATCGTGATGTGATCGAGGCGGCGGAGCGGATTGAACAGAGTGTTCATCGTACCCCGGTACTGACGAGTGAAAAACTGAACCAGGCCGCTGGTTGTGAGCTGTATTTCAAGTGCGAGAACCTGCAGAAAGCTGGTGCTTTTAAAGCGCGGGGTGCGGTCAACGCCGTTTTCTCTCTCAAGGACGCTGATCTGAGAAACGGTGTTGCCACGCATTCTTCTGGTAATCATGGTGCGGCGCTGGCGAGGGCGGCATCGCTCAAGGGCGCACCTGCGCACATTGTTGTCCCGGAGAATGCAAAGCAGGTAAAAAAGGATGCCATCGAGGCATATGGCGGGCGTGTTATTTCCTGCAGATCGACGCTCCCGGATAGGGAAGCTGCTCTGCAGAGCGTCATTGAGGAAACTGGTGCGACATTTGTGCCGCCCTACGATAGTGACGAAGTGATTGCGGGACAGGGAACTGCTGCTCTTGAATTAATGGAACAGACGCCTGATCTCGACTGCGTCGTCGTGCCTGTTGGTGGCGGTGGGCTGCTGGCGGGCACGTCGCTTGTGGCCGAGCAGACCCGGGTCATGGTGTATGGCGCAGAACCTGTCGGAGCCGACGATGCTCATCGCTCTTTTCATTCCGGGGAACTGGTGACAGAACATACGCCGGATACCATTTGCGATGGACTTCTGACCACCGTAGGAAAGAGAAATTTCGAGCTGATCAGGGACCGGGTTGCCGATATCCTGCTGGCGAGTGATGAAGAAACCCGAATGGCTATGATTCTGATCTGGACCCGCATGAAACTGGTGGTAGAACCTTCGTCTGCGATCGCATTGGCCGTGGTTCTGGGTAACCCGG
Organism: Candidatus Azotimanducaceae bacterium; assembly: GCA_965662805.1. Taxonomy (GTDB): domain Bacteria; phylum Pseudomonadota; class Gammaproteobacteria; order Pseudomonadales; family Azotimanducaceae; genus UBA9659. Next base: position 11,901 of record CBFIJB010000035.1, read on the forward strand.
CGCTGTTTTCCAGCAAGAAGGTTGGCATCATGCTGACGGCAGGAAATGTGGACTTGGGCAATCTACCGTTCTAGAATCCACTCCGTCACATGACTGGCGATATCAGGTGGAAACAACCACCGGGAAGTGTGACCTTAATTATTGAAGCCGTTCGCCTGGGCGCCCATTTCACCTAACGGGAGTCTGCCCTTGACCAGTCCAAACGATAATCTGAAAACACTTGAACGACAGGATCCGGATGTCTTTGCCGCGCTGAAAGGCGAGGAGCAGAGGCAGAAGACCGGTATCGAGCTGATTCCTTCCGAGAACTACACCTTCCCGGAAGTACTGGCCACCCTCGGCAGTGTGTTTACCAATAAATACTCTGAAGGCTATCCCGGTCGGCGTTATTACGGCGGTCAGGAGTTTACCGATCAGATCGAAAACCTGGCCCGTGAGCGGGCTAAAGCCGTTTTTCGCTGTGAGCATGCGAATGTGCAACCACTGTCGGGTTCTGCCATGAATCAGGCGGTCTACCTGGGTCTGCTGGAACCAGGCGACACCATTCTTGCCATGGATCTGTCACACGGTGGTCACCTGACTCACGGTGCACCGGTTTCCCATATGGGAAAATTGTTTAACTTTGTGCGCTATGTCACTGATCCTATTGACGGTTCTATTGATTATGACCAGGTTCGAAAGGATGCACTGGAGCATAAACCGAAACTGGTCCTTTGCGGTTACACCTCTTATCCACGTGATATTGAATACGAGAAGTTCAAGGCGATTGCTGACGAAGTTGGCGCGATCACCATGACGGATGCCTCTCATTTCGGTGGTCTGGTGGCAGGCGGTGCCATGCGTAATCCCTTCGATTTCGGCTTTGATGTGGTCACCACGACGACGCACAAATCGATGCGTGGCCCACGGGGCGGGATGGTACTCAGCACCAAGGAACTGGGCAGCAAGATCGATAAATCTGTCTTCCCGGGTTTGCAGGGCGGGCCTCACATGAATGCGGTGGCGGCTATCGCCGTTACCCTGAAGCGTGCCCAGACCCAGGAATACAAGGATTATGCACGTCAGGTGCTGAAGAACAGCAAGACCCTGGCTCAGGGGCTGATGGATCGTCAGGCGAGCCTCGTCACTGGTGGTACAGACAACCATATGATGGTGGTGGACACCGTGAAGAGTTACAACCTGGATGGTCGTGTCGCTGAAGAAACCCTGGATAAAGTTCATATCACCACAAACAAGCAGATCATCCCGGATGATCCCAATCCGCCGTTGCGACCCAGTGGTATCCGCATCGGAACACCCGCGGCAACAGCCAGGGGCATGAAGGAAGGTGACATGGAGCAACTGGCCAGTTGGATCGACCGGTGTCTGCGGGCTCCTGAGGACGAAGCTGTCCTGGGCGAAATTCGCGCAGAAG
>CBFIJB010000036.1:0-12000 GCA_965662805.1 Candidatus Azotimanducaceae bacterium
TCACCACCCATTCCAAGCCATCACTTCGGCATGCACCCAATCTGTTAGGTCGACGCTTCCGGCAACCAGTCCCGAATCGGGTTTGGGTGGGTGATGTCACCTACATCCCTACGCGGGAGGGCCATCTGTATCTTGCGGTGCTGATTGATCTGCATTCGCGGTTGGTTGTGGGGTGGTCGGTGAGTACGAGAAATGATGTGGTATTGATCGTTGAAGCTTTGAGAATGGCGATAGAGTCACGCAATCCACCGGCTGGTCTGATTCACCACTCTGATCTAGGTAGACCATATGCATCACAAACGTACCAACATCAACTCGAACTGGCGGGTATCGTACCCAGTATGTCTGCGAAAGGAGACTGCTGGGATAACGCGGTTGCAGAGAGCTTCTTTGCAACTGTCGAGTTCGAACTTCTGGAGGGTAAACCAATGGAAAGTCGAGCCATCGCACGCGATAGGCTGGGTGAGTTTATTGAGATATTTTATAACCGGCAGCGATCACACCAGACGCTGGACTACAAAACGCCCATTCAAATGGAGGATGTGGCTTAACTAGGTGTCCGTGGAATCCGGGTCGCTCCAGGTCCAGGGGTCAGGTCAGGGGGTCAGGTCCGGGGGTCAGGTCAGGGGGGCAGGTCCAGGGGTCAGGTCCGGGGGTCAGGTCCAACCGGCACTGGATATTAAGCCGGGCGTCAGTACCCCTTGCTAGAACCACCTGAAATAAGGTTTCAGACTTTCCGATTGACCCCATCACTTCGTCCAGCCTCTCCAATTTTATCAACTGGACCTGACACTTGGTCCTGTCCCGGAAGATTCCGGAAGATTGGGCATGCGCCCCATTCGCTGGACGATGCGTCACATAAATCTGTATATTCAGTTATGTCTCAGCACATGAGCTTAAAACAGCGAAGAAGGCATCGAGAACTTACCGATGAATTCGCTCGTCTCAAAAACAAACTGCCACCCTTTGACTATGAACCAGGTGAAGACCCCGAGCAGGATGAAAAATTTCGAGAGGTCATCGAGTCATTTAACAAGGTGGTAGAGGAGATGCATCGGCTGGAGGAGTCGACAAGGCAGGGGCATTGATCCGTCACTGCGCGTGCTAAATTCCACACGTGTCTTATGCATTCGCCAGTTCCACGCTGAACGACAGACCTGCCGTTTCTGTTCGCCATTCCTTTCCATCAGGTACGACCAGCTCAGGGGTCAGCACCAAGTGCCAGGTTCCCCTGAAATAACATTCCAGATTTTCCGATTGAACTCACCAATTCGACCTGACACTTGGTCCTGTCCCCAAAGATTCAACATCGTGATGCTGCTCCAGCAACTAAACAATACGACCAGATCGTTTGTCGGTATAACCATCCTGGTTATAGACCACCTCACCATTCACGAACACGCTGTGATACCCCGATGAACGCCTGACATAGCGTCGTGCCTCACCCGGGAAGTCGTCAACAAACTCTTCGTCGCTGACAGAAACAGCTTGTGGATCAAAGATCACTATGTCCGCAGCCTTACCCTCTGCCAGTATGCCACGGTCATGCAGACCCCAGTCTGCTGCTACTTCACCGGTCATTCGATGAATGGCCCGCTCCAGCGTCATCTGTCCGGTTTCACGAACATAGTGCTCCAGTAAATGCGTTGTGTCGCCAGTGCCACAGAACTGCGTCACGTGCGCACCTGCATCGGAAGCGCCAAAGTGACACAGTGGATGATTGATCAGTGCCGCTACCGCCGTCTTGTCAGCGTTGATCACATTTTTCAATTGGAACTCGGTTTCAAGCTTGTCAGCGTTAGCGATATCAAGAATGACCTCACCCAGTTCTTTGCCTTCTGCCTGAGCAATCTCGACCAGCGTGCGACCTTCGTACTGCTTATTGACGTCACAATAGGTATCTCCAACCGTCAGAAAAGGCAGGGCCCCACTCATACCCGCGGAATTTTTCATCTCATTAACGAGCGTTTCGCGCATGTCAGGGTCAGAGAACCTGGCAACGCGATCTTCCGAGGGCAGATCCATGATCGCCTTCCATGACGGTAGTGAAAAGAGCAACATGCTGGTTTCTGATAACCGCATGTTGAGATCAAAACAGCGCGGCATGACCTGGCCAAAGACTTTTGCGCCGCGCGCCTGCTGCGCTTCCAGTTCATTAATAATTTCTTCTGCGTTGGGCGACGTTGGTGAGCTCAGCACGGGCTGAAGGCTACAGGGAATGCCAGCTGCCAGGCTGATTTCGCCCAGCTCACGAATGTTTTCAAGTTCCCGATTCAGGTCAGGGAAAAACGGCACAATCTGCCAGATACCCCGCCCGCTTTTCGCCATCGCTTTCGCAAGCGCCACTTTTTCATTCAGATCTGCGTACTGACTGGGTACGGGCTTGGAATTCTCATCCATATCAACGTAGGAGCTCGAGATACCCAATGCACCTGCAGCCATAGCCTCTTCCACCAGTGCACACATCTGCGCAATCTCATCTTCCGTCGCAACACGCTCCTGACTCGCCGCACCCATCACATAGAGCCTGAGCGCAGAGTGACCAATCAGCGCACCCACGTTAATACCCAACCCCGGCGCGATGTGATCCAGGTACTCGGGAAAGCTTTCCCAGGTAAAAGGCACTGCTTCGTCAAAGGTCTTCTTTTTGATGTCTTCGATCACGCCGAACATGCTGACAATTTTATCGGCCGCCTTCTGATCTCTGATCGGCGCCAGGCTGAGCGAACAATTTCCTGTTACTACCGTCGTGATACCGTGCTCAACGGAAGGCGTCGCCAGACCGTCCCAGCAAAGCTGCGGATCAAAATGCGTATGAATGTCGATAAAACCCGGTGCAACCGCAAGACCACCAGCATCAACCTCAACACCGGCCGAACCGTCAACTGCGCCAATGACAACAATCTCACCGTCCTTGATCGCAATATCCCCTGTCTCCGCTGGATTGCCAGCTCCGTCATAAATCGTGCCGTTCCGAATAGTCGCATCATATGTAGACATGTTTTTCTCCCTTTATTTGACCCAAGAATAGAGCAACCGCGCGAGATTCGCTAAGCTGCGAGACAGCCTATCGCCTGGGCGTGTTGTAGTACTTCAGGAAATCAGCGGGGTCATGGTCCCTGAGTTCCGTCTTGGCAATTCCCGGCAAGTGCACTTCACTGGGTCCATCAGCAATACTCAAGTGCATTCCCAGCCCAAACAATTTCGCCAATGGTGTCTGGTTGGAAACACCCATCGCACCGTGTACGCGAAGGGCACGCTCGGAAACGTTTTGCAGTAGTTCAGTACCGACGATTTTGAGCATACCAATTTCCTTACGAGCACCTTTGACGCCCTTTTCATCGAGTGCCCGGGCAGTATGCATACAGAGCAGACGGGCCTGGTCTATTTCGATTCTGGAGCGACCGATATCATTGGCGACACTCCCGTGTTCATGAAGATGCTTGCCAAAAGCAACGCGTTCTTTGGCCCGTGACATCATCAAACCAAGTGCTACCTCAGCCATCCCCACACAACGCATGCCATAGTGAATTCGCCCCGGGCCCATTCGGCTCTGCATAACCGCAAAACCTTCACCCGGCTCGCCCAGGAGGTTCTCGGCCGGCACACGGACGTTATTCAGCAAAATCTCAGGATGACCACCAATATGGTAGGCGTTCATCACTGACGTATCCTGTAGAATCTCAACACCGGGGGTATCCAGGGGAATGATGATACAGCCGTGTTGTTTGTGACGATTTGGATTCTCGGGGTTCGTCTTGCCCATAAGAATCATAAATCGACAATTCGGGTGCATGGACAGGGAGATAAACCACTTTCGGCCATTGATCACATAGTCATCACCGTCGCGGACGATGCTGGTTTCGTAGTTGGTGGCGTCTGACGAGGCAACCTCCGGTTCTGTCGCCGCGAAACAGGATTGGCACTCTCCTTCCAGCAACGGACGCAACCACTTTTGTCTCTGCTCTTCATTCGCCGCTGCACCGAGCAGTTCCATGTTCCCGGTCACCGGGGCATTGCAGTTGAAAACCTCGGAAGCCCAGGGGAGCTTCGCCATTTCTTCGCAAACAGGTGCATATTCCGCGTTACTCAGCCCGACGCCCGGTTCATCATCTCTCAGATGAGGAAAAAACAGGTTCCATAGCCCCTGTTCCTTGGCCTTTGCCCTGAGGTCATCAATAAAGGCCAGTGCTTCGGGGTCATTGCGACGTTCACTGTTGCTTACTTCCAAATATCGATCGTTCATGGGCCAAATGTGCTTCCCCATGAAGTCTACAACCCTTGTTCTGATTTCCTCAGATCTCTTGCTAGGGGTGAAATCCATAATTTTTCCCTACTTAGTGTTGTCCACTGCATTCAGCCTTTCGGCGATCAAAGAATAACTGTACATCTTTCTTCGTACCCTCGCTGGTGATGCGCAGGGCTTTCGCTAGATCGAGGGCCGTAATGCGGGAATAGCTGAAGCAGTTCGTGGCTGACCATGCCTTTTAGCCATCGTCAGCGGTCGTCAATCAGCCTTGTCACCTGGACTGCCCCTTAACCTAGTCCCCCAACTTAGCGTCGCGGGAGACGCCCCGTCGATGTCACCTGCCGTTTTAAACAGGGCCCGCCATCACCGCTGATAACAAACAGGTCACCGTTGCGCCCTTGCAGTTGAGTGGGGACGCCAGCTTTCGCAGCGATCTCTGCATTTTGCGCCATGTGCTCGGTTTCACCATGAACAGGAATCGCGATATCTGGCCTGACCCAATCATAGAGTTGGGCCAGTTCTTCCTGATAAGCATGGCCGGATGCATGGATAGGTAACTGGTATTCGTCAGCGAGCACGACACCAATGCCCCGGTCACGAAAAACCAAAGTTAATGCTTCGATGTCTGCTTCATTACCGGGTATTGCTCTGGCACTCATCACCACCGTGTCTTCAGCTTCGAGATTCAAGGAAGGATGTTGATCCGCAGCAAGTCGACCCAGCGCCGCGCCCGGCTCACCCTGGCTACCTGAAGCAATCGCAAGCACTTCATGCGCTGGCAGGTAACCCAGGTCATCAATATCGATCGGGACAAAACGATCGTCGAGATAGCCACAGGCTTTGGCAGCCTCGGTCATTTCATTGAGCGACCTGCCCATCACGCCAATATATCGACCACACGCTGTGGCGATATTCCCGAGGGTTTGTAGCCGGGCCACGTTGCTGGCGAAGCAGCTCACCACAACGCGACCTGTGGCCTGCTGCACAACCTGCTGCAGGCCGCTCTGAACGTCCTGTTCTGAAACAGATACGCCGGGTGTGGTTGCGTTGGTGGAATCACAAACCACTGCGTCCACATGTCCCAGGTTTTCGAACAGGGTCTGATCAAAGGCGGGGCCAATCACCGGGCCGTGATCTATCTTCCAATCTGCCGTATGCAGAACCACAGCAACATCCGTTGTAATAAGCAACGCATGGGTTTCAGGCGTGGAGTGTGTGATCGGCAACCACCGCACTCTGAACGGGCCGATATCCAGAGTCTCATGACTGCCGACGGTTACGATCGGCACATCGTGAAGACCTCGCTCTGCAAAATTGCGTTTCAGGATGAATCCAGTAAAGGGCGTCGTATAGATCGGGACGCGGCATTGCGCCCAGATTTCAATCATTGCCCCGATGTGATCCTGATGGGCATGTGTCGCGATGATGCCTGCGAGCTGATCACGACGTTCCGTGATAAACGAGGGATCAGCCATCACCGTGTTGTTCCCTTCAAAGGTCACGCCACAATCAACCATCAGCCAGGCATTATCGTAACCATAGAGGTTCAGATTCATACCAATCTCGCCACATCCGCCAAGCGGCAGGAAACAAAGCTCGTTGTTGTCTAGGTCCAACTGCATTGGGTCGGGTTAAAAGGCCTGATCTGAAGATACCGGGATTGCAGGCACCAATTTCTGTTTGATAGGGGACAGCCCATCGGATGTAGACCTCATCGGATGTAGGCAATGATGGAGATGAAGTGACATGTTGAACCCGCGAGGACAAAGAAGTGCCAGATGCCGTGCGCATGGTTCAGCCTGTTAAACGCATCCAGCACATAGAATACAACGCCGACCGTATAGGCAAGGCCTCCAGCGACAAGCCAAAACAGGCCAGCTTCCGGTATCTGAGCCTTAAGACTTGAGAAGTCAAAGGTGCAGGCCCAGCCCATACCCAGATAAATGATCATCTGCCCGAATTTCACAGTCTTACCGGACAAAAAGAGCTCACTGAGAATGCCAATCCCCGCCAGCCCCCAGACGATCGACAGCATGAGCGGGCCCGACCCATCTCTCATACTTACCAGCATATAGGGCGTGTAGGTACCCGCGATCAGCAGGTAAATCGAGATGTGGTCAAAGAGTTTAAACAGCTGCTTCAGTTTTGGCGGATGGAAACTGTGATACAGCGTCGACATGGTATAGAGCAGCACCATAGTGAGACCGAACACAGTGAAACTCATCAGTATCCAGACATCCTGTGACTGAATACCGATCGTCAACAGTGCGCCAAGACCTACAAGCGCAAACACTGCACCTACCAGATGACTGATACTGTTGAGTTTCTCGCCGTAGTACATGAAAGCGCGCCAGTTGTTTTGGTGGGTTAGCCCACGACCAGGGAGGTTACTTCATCCGGACTGAGTTCACGATAACCACCCGGCAACAATTCTGGCTCCAGCATAAGAGAACCAACGGCAAAACGATGCAGACTAAGCACTTTGTTGTTAAATCGTCCAAACATCCGTTTGATCTGATGGTAACGACCTTCAGTCAGCGACACCTCTGCTTCATAGTCACTGAGGATGCTAAGTGTTGCCGGGCGCGTGGTGACATCTTCAAACTCAAAATACATGCCCTGCTTGAATGCTGCCACATACTCCCGGGTCAACGGCTTCTCAACAACGACCCGGTAGCGTTTTACGCAATTGTTCTCTGGCAGCGAGAGCATTTTCGACCAGGCACCATCGTTGGTCAGAAGCAAAAGGCCTGTCGAATTGAAGTCGAGCCTGCCGACGATGTGTAGATCGTCCTTATCAGGGAAATCCAGTAAATCGATGACGGTTGTGTGCCGGGCATCGACGGTTGCACTGACCGTGCCCGCAGGCTTATTCAGCATAAGGTAGTGAGCCGGTCGATCCTGAATCGTGACGTTGTCAAAACGAACCAATGAGAATTTATTGATCAACTGCCCGATGTCAGTCGCCACTAAACCGTCGACTTCTATCCTGCGCTGGGCCAGCAGCCGACGTACATCCCTGCGGTTTATGTTGAGCTTTGAACTCAGATAACGGTCGATCCTTGGCATCGCAGGGTCAACCTATGGCGCCCTTTCGAGCAAGTATTTGCATGTCTTCGATCTCCAGTCCGAGTTCGGCGAGTACCTCAACTGTGTGCTCCCCTACCGCTGGGGACAAATATCGATGTGCGTTCGGTGTGCCTCCAAATTGTACGGGTGACCGCGGTTGGCGCATCCTCCCCCCTTGCGGATGATCGAATGCTTCGATCACACCCGTCGCCTGAACCTGGGGATCACTCAGGACATCACCACGCATGTTAACGCGGGCCATAGGGATTTCATTGGCTTCGAGAATCTCTGCGAGTTGCTCTGTTGAGTACTGACTCGTGTCTGCACCAAGGCGATGCGACACAACCGCACCATCGCTTGTCTTGTTTATCTCGTACATGTCGGCAAGATCGCCGGCATAGTGAATATCGTCACCTTCAAAACTGTAATTCCACATCAGGTCCGGCCAGTTGAAGTAGATACCGGCATCCAGCATCGAAAGCTTGATGTGCTGCCCACCTGCGCCGTTCGCACGGGCAAAGAGCGCGGCGGTAACACCTTGCGCGGCAATCAGCGCAGTCACCTTGTCATAGATGATCGAGCGGACCATCTCGGGTTTTTCTTGTGACTGGGCGTCAACTACACCACTGATGCCCTGTATCACATAGTCAAAAACACGTTGTTCCGCATAGGGGCCGACTTCACCCATGCCGCTGATCGAGGCGTAGATCAGCTCCGGATTAACGGCTTTCAGATGCTCATAACCCAGGCCGAGCTTGTCCATCTTTCCCGGTCTGTAGTTTTGAATCACGACATCACTGGTCGCTGCAATCAACTTCGCAATTGCGGTGCCTTCAGGATGTTTCAGATTTAGGCCTACCGAGCGCTTGTTACGATTGATCATCGAGAAAATGGCGCTTACACCATGACGCTGCGCGCCCAGCCCACGAATCCCGTCACCCCAACCCGGCGGTTCCACCTTGATGACGTCGGCACCCTGATCTGCCAGTAAGACGGCAGCCATGGGGCCAGAGACGACCGAGCAGAGATCCAGAACCCGAACGCCTGATAACGGCCCCCCAGAAGTAGAAGTACGATGACTCAATCGGACCCCACCAACAGAATCTTCAGGACATCTCCATTAAATTCGATGACGTCACCACTGACAATTTTTCTTCGCCGACGAGTCTCAACCACTTGATTCACCGTCACCTGCCCGTCGTCTATGAACATCTTCGCCTCACCGCCGGAGGGAACCAAACCTTCAAACTTTAATATTTTGTAAAGCTCGACTGGTTCTCGAGTGATTTCAACTATTTGCATTTAACGAAGGTTTTCCTGATAGCGGCGGTAAGAGACGAAGGTCCATTATGAAACAATACTGGCCATGTGACGTAACAGTCTCCCAAAAAAAGGGGGCCGGAGCCTTCAACCCCAATTACTGGATCTAGCTTTCGCAGATTGGCGATAGCTCAATGGCCTCAGGTAACCGGGGTTTGTATCCCAACCCGCGATTCGCTACACTCCGCGCCCCGCCTATCGCTGCACAAATTTTTATCGACGATTGGTATCACCGAGCCGCGTGAGTTATCACATGGCCTAGCTAATTGTTGCTGAAGGTTTTTGCATGATCGAGTTAACCCCCGCCAGAGCTGCCTCTGTTAAGAATGATGTGTTGTCTGGAATCACCGTCGCGTTAGCACTGGTGCCTGAGGCTGTGGCGTTTGCATTTGTCGCTGGCGTTGAACCGCTTGTCGGACTGTACGCGGCCTTTATGGTTGGCCTGATCACCGCATGTATTGGTGGGCGACCGGGCATGATCTCCGGCGCTACTGGTGCATTGGCAGTCGTCATGGTGGCGCTGGTTGCAGACCATGGTGTTGAATATCTGTTTGCCGCCGTCGTGCTCATGGGATTTTTCCAAATTGGTGCGGGTCTGCTGCGACTGGGCAAGTTTATTCGCATGGTGCCGCACCCGGTGATGCTCGGCTTCGTCAACGGTCTGGCTATCGTTATTTTCCTGGCTCAGCTTGGGCAATTCGGGGTGAACGGCGAACCTGGATGGCTGCATGGCACCTTTATGCAGGGCAGCATCCTTGACGTCGCGTGGCTGGAAGGCGAACAACTGTATATGTTGATTGGTCTGGTTATTATCACCATGGCGATCATCTACGTGCTGCCACGTCTGACGACAGCCATACCTTCATCCCTGGTTGCGATCGTTGTCGTTACCCTGCTGGTCTTCTGGCTGGCGTTGGACACCCGAGTTGTAGGTGACATCGCATCCATCAAGGGCGGATTGCCCACATTTCACCTGCCTGTGGTACCGCTTTCCCTGGATACCTTGATGATCATCCTGCCGTACTCGATTGTGCTGGCGGCCATCGGTCTGATCGAGTCGCTATTGACGCTTCGTCTCGTCGACGAGGTGACTGAAACCCGCGGTCGTGGCAACCGAGAGTGTGTGGCACAGGGCGTCGCCAATACTACCACTGGTCTGTTCGGTGGAATGGGCGGATGCGCAATGATCGGGCAAAGCATGATTAATGTGAACTCGGGTGGCCGCGGCCGGTTATCAGGGATAACGGCGGCACTGTGTTTGCTGTTCTTTATTTTGGTTGCGTCACCATTGATTGAACAGATCCCCATCGCTGCCCTCGTCGGCGTGATGTTCGTTGTTGTTATCGGTACTTTCGAGTGGAGCAGTTTTCGCGTGATTCGAAAGGTACCCAGGTCGGACGCCATGGTGCTGGTGCTTGTATCGGCAGTAACTGTCGCGACAGACCTTGCCGTCGCCGTGGTCGTTGGTGTCATTGTGTCTGCCCTGGTTTTCGCATGGGAGCATGCCAAACACATCCTGATTGAAGCTCGTGAAGATCATCAGGGATCTACAGTCTACGCGGTGACGGGACCGCTGTTTTTCGGATCAGTCACCAGCTTTCTGGAGCGTTTTGATCCGGCAAATGACAATGACGACGTCATTATTGATTTTGCTCGCTCGCGCGTTGCGGACCACTCTGGCCTAGAAGCGATTGATACCCTGGCAGAGCGATACGTGAGTGCGGGAAAAAAATTGCACCTGGTTCATCTAAGCGATGAATGTCGGCGGCTACTTAAAAAAGCCGGCAACCTGGTTGAAGTGAACGTGATCGAAGACCCGCAATATTTCGTAGCAGACGATCTCCTGGGCTAACCTCTAACCTCGGTAACCTCGGGGACAGGACCAAGTGCCAGGTCGAACCTCGGCAACCTTAACCTCGGGGACAGGACCAAGTGCCAGGTCCCAACCTCGGCAACCTTAACCTAGGGGACAGGACCAAGTGCCAGGTCCCAATGGACAGGACCAACTGACACAAAAAGACAGATTTTTACCATAGGCCATCCATTGCCTCTCTTACATCAACGGACCGGACTCATACCCATACTGTGAAGATGCCACGTCTTCCCAGATTCTGCCCTGCCAACTACCCAACCCACGTCATCCAACGCGGGAATAACAGACAGGCGTGCTTCACAGGCGATGACGATACTCTCTTAAGCTTCTTTTTACTGGAACTTTACTCTCCCCTAACTTCATAAAACTACCTTTACGTTCACAGAGTGAAGGTAGTCATGAGCAATCTAAACAACGAAGATGAAATAGTTACCTGGGCGTACAGACTCTTACTGGATAGAGACCCTGAAAACGAAGAAGTCGTTGAAGAGAAGACTCAAAACTTTGAATCCATCAAATCACTGAGAGAAGAGATTCTGAGCTGCGACGAATTTCGGACAAAGAACGTCGCACGCATGGCCAAACTCACAGGCCTCGAACCAAAACTGGATGTAGGCAGTCAGATAAACGAACAACACCTTGATTCGCTGCTGCAGAGAATAGAGGGTGTCTGGAATCATCTGGGCAATGAGAAGCCTCATTGGTCTGTCATCTCCGAAGAACAGTATCTGGATGAATCGTTCGTAGAAGAGGATTTCTTTTTGAGCGGCGAGGATGCTTTCAAGCAAATCAGAGCAACGCTCGAGCGAAATGACGTGGAGATATCATCCAGCGCCAAATGCCTGGAGTACGGTTGTGGGCTGGGGCGCGTCACTTTCTGGCTAAGCAGATTTTTTAAAGAAGTTTACGCCTTCGATATCTCCACCAGTCATCTTCGTCAAGCATCCAGCCGAATGCATAGCCAGGGCATGACCAACATCCAGTTCGCTCGAATAGGAAAACTGGCAGACCTTTCACGTCTGCCCAAGGTGGACTTTTTCTACTCAATAATCGTGTTGCAGCATAATCCGCCTCCCATCATTGAACACATACTCAGAAAACTGATGGGGACGCTGACAAGTGGCGGCATTGGTATGTTCCAGGTCCCCACCTATCTGCAAAACTACAGGTTCGATATCGAGGACTATCTAAACACCGAACCCAGCGGGATCGAGATGCACGCGACCCCTCAATCGAGGGTGTTTAGCATCATCGCTGAAAGCAACTGCGAGGTCGTCGAAGTGCTTGATGATGATTATATCGGCTCCCAGTTTACTGACTGCTCAAATACTTTCTTGATCCGAAAGAAGAAAGCTCGCTCAATCTTCCATTGAACTTTGGGGACAGGACGAACTTTGGGGACAGGACGAACTTTGGGGACAGGATGAACTAACCCGGGTTTTTCGGACATCGATTTAGGGGACAATACCCCGAGGAGATGTTCAATGAT
>CBFIJB010000037.1:0-8236 GCA_965662805.1 Candidatus Azotimanducaceae bacterium
CAGGTCAGTGATGTCCGCCTCGTCGAACTGTGTGACATGCGGGACGTTTAACCAGCTGCGATGGAGGTTTCGGGCACTGGCTTTACGGATACGGCTGAGTGGTTTCTCGTCGACCTCACCCCACTTGGTAAAGTCCACATCAGGTATCTCGGGAATCCCCAAGCCGCCCGAACTATCGGGCTCGGACTGCAATCGACTCTTGACGTATGCCTGTACATCTTCCTTCAGCACTCGGCCTTTGCGACCTGAACCCTTCACGTCCGTCAGTTCGACGCCATATTCACGGGCCTGCTTGCGCACGGCCGGTCCGGCGTGCACGTTGCTGGAGGGCTCTTTGTTGGCTGAAGGCTCTTTATTAGCTGAGGGCTCTTTATTGGCTGAGGGCTCTTTATCCGCTGAGGGCTCTTTACCCGCTGAGGGCTCTTTATTGGCTGAGGGCTCTTTACCCGCTGAGGGCTCTACACCAGGTTCGTTTACCTGGTCCGGCGTAACACGTCCGACAATCGTGACGAGAGGTTCACCCTCTTTCACCTCATCACCTTCGGTGACAAATACTTCCTGCACAACACCCGCGAACTCAGCAGGAATCTCCATGCTGGCCTTATCTGACTCAAGCACCACCAGGGATTCACCTTCATCAACCTGAGTACCCTGAGGCGTCAGAATCTCGGCAACCACAATCTCCTGTGAGTCACCCACATCCGGAACATGAATGACCTTGGACGTTTCTATACGGGTCGTAGACTCCGCCGACTGTGATTCCGCGTTCGTCTCAGATTTGGTTTCAGGCTCAGATTCGGGTTGAACCTCAGCAGCAGGTTCGGGTTCCTGTTCAGGCTCGGTCTTCCTGTCGTTCGAAGACTTGCCACCCTCTATTTCAATCACAAGCAGCAACGAACCTTCCGCCACCTGGTCACCTTCGCTCACGTCAATGCTGACAATCTCGCCGGCGAAAGGTGACGGGATCTCCATACTGGCCTTGTCCGACTCCAGAACGACCAGAGAATCATCCGAAGCAACGGTGTCGCCAACAGCAACAAGGACTTCCACGACCTCAACGTCTTCGGCTTCGCCAACATCCGGCACAAGGACTTTTTCGATCATCACGACTCCTAGAGCACTGCCGGGTCTGGCTTGTCAGGATCAATGTCGTACATCTCAATGGCCTTCGCCACCTGACCAGCTTCAATCACGTTATCTTTCACCAGGGCCGACAATGCAGACACGGCGATGTAATGACGATCAACTTCAAAAAACTTGCGCAGCCGTGCACGCGTGTCACTGCGACCAAAACCATCAGTGCCCAGCACCTCATAGGTTCCAGGCACGAACTCGCGGATCTGATCGGAATAGGTCTTCATATAATCTGTCGCAGCAATCACGGGGCCCCTGGCACCCTCGAGACATTCCTCCACATAACTCTGACGCGGCGTCTCTTCCGGATGCAGGAGATTCCAGCGATGTGTACTGAGGCCTTCGCGGCGCAGTTCGTTGAAGCTGGTGACGCTCCATATATCGGCGGTAACACCGAAATCCTTCTTTAGCAGATCTGCCGCGGCAATGGCCTCCCGCAAAATCGTGCCGGAACCAAGCAGCTGGACAACCTTCTTCGAGTTCTTCGCTGAATTCTTCTGCAGCAGATACATGCCCTTGATGATGCCTTCTGCCACACCCTCCGGCATGGCAGGCTGCTCATAATTCTCGTTCATGATGGTGATGTAGTAATAACGCGGCAGCTTCTCTACATACATTTCCTGCAAGCCTCGCTGGATGATCACAGCAAGCTCGTAGGCATAGGTCGGATCATAGGAAACACAATTCGGCACGGTGGATGAGAGCACATGGCTGTGACCATCCTGGTGCTGCAGTCCCTCCCCATTCAGTGTCGTGCGTCCGGAAGTACCACCCAGTAGGAACCCACGAGCCTGAAGATCGCCGGCCGCCCAGCAAAGGTCACCGATACGCTGAAAGCCAAACATCGAATAAAAGATGTAGAACGGGATCAGGGGAGTTTCGTGGTTACTGTATGAGGTTGCGGCCGCAAGCCAGGCCGCGAACGCACCCCCTTCATTAATACCTTCTTCCATAACCTGGCCAGTCTTGTCTTCCCGGTAGTACATGATCTGGCCGGTATCTGTTGGTTCATAAAGCTGTCCGGAGGATGAATAGATACCCAGCTGCCGGAACATGCCTTCCATGCCAAAAGTACGCGCCTCGTCTGGAACGATGGGCACGATGCGCTCACCAATGCTCTTATTCTTGATCAGCGCGCTCAGGATACGAACAAACGCCATGGTCGTTGAAATTTCTCGATCTCCGGAGCCTTTGGTAATTGACTCAAGATCGCTGAGCGGCGGAATATCCAGCGCCGTAAAATCCGGCTTGCGTCTTGGCAGCGAACCACCGAGAGACGCACGACGTTCTTTGAGATACCGCATCTCGGTACTGTCTTCCGAAGGGCGGTAATACGGCACTTTTTCGAGTTCAGAATCCGGGATCGGGATATCAAAGCGATCACGGAAGTCTTTCAAAGCTTCCAGATCCAGTTTCTTCACCGAGTGCGTATAGTTCTGTGCTTCACCAGCGGGTCCAAGGCCATAGCCTTTCACGGTCTTGGCAAGAATCACCGTGGGCTGCCCCGTATGGTTAGTGGCTGCATGATAAGCAGCGTAAACCTTATAAGGATCGTGACCACCCCGATTCAGTCGATAGATATCCTCATCACTCAGATCTTCGACAATTTTAAGCAGTTCCGGATACTTCCCGAAGAACTGCTCACGTGTGTAGCCGCCCGAGCGACTTTTATAGTTCTGATATTCACCGTCGACGGCTTCATCCATTCTCTGCTGCAGCAGGCCCAGCTTGTCTTTCTCAAAAAGGGGATCCCACATCCTGCCCCAGACAACTTTGATAACGTTCCATCCGGCTCCCCGAAACACACCTTCCAGTTCCTGAATGATTTTTCCGTTTCCCCTGACAGGTCCATCGAGGCGTTGCAGGTTACAGTTGACGACAAAGATCAGGTTATCCAGCTTTTCGCGACCTGCCAGTGCGATGGCACCCTGAGATTCCGGCTCATCCATTTCGCCATCACCGGCGAAACACCAGACCTTGCGCGAACCCATTTCTGTCAGCCCTCGCATGTCGAGGTACTTCATGATGTGCGCCTGGTAAATAGCCTGAAGCGGCCCGAGCCCCATGGATACGGTAGGGAATTGCCAGTATTCAGGCATCAGCCACGGATGCGGATAAGAGGAAAGTCCATCGCCATCGGTTTCCTGACGGAACTTGTCCAGTTGCTCTTCACTCAGGGTTCCTTCCAGGTAGGACCTTGCATAGATGCCCGGTGCCGAGTGCCCCTGAATGTAGAGAAGATCACCCAACTGCTCATCCGTGGAACCACGGAAAAAGTAGTTAAAACCTATGTCATAGAGAGTCGCGCTGGATTGGAACGTAGAAATGTGCCCGCCAAGCGTGCCGTCTTTAAGGTTGGCTCGCATCACCATGGCCATGGCATTCCACCGGATCAACGACCGAATGGCTCGCTCCATAAAGAGATCGCCGGGCATTCGCGCTTCTTTGCTGGTGGGAATGGTGTTCCGGTATGGCGTGTTAATCGCGTAGGGAAGCTGCGCTCCGGTTTCAGTAACCCTGGAAGACAGCCGTTGCAGGAGATACTGGGCACGTTCAACCCCGTCTGTCTCCATAACCGAGTTAATGGCTTCGACCCATTCCTCACTTTCTTCGGGATCGATATCAGTCCCTTTTTGTGATTCGCGGTCCATTTCAATCTCCAGATTGGTGTTACAAGGACTAAATGAATTCTACCGAAAAGGATTGCCAGACTGTATCGACAGACTATTCATTTACCTTGTTGCACAGCATTTTGAGCCCTTCGAGCATGCGGAAGCCCGGTCGTGTAATCAGTGACGCATCTATTCGCCGAATTCGGGCTTCCCAGCCAAGCGAATGCCAGCGTTCATCCCACGGGCTGACGTAATCTGCATAGGGCACCGAAATAATGACTATGTCAGGATTGGCGGCAACTACGCTCTCATAAGAGACTATCGGCACCGTCATAGGCAGTGAAGCAAAAGCATTCTTTGCGTGACACAGCGCCAGCGCCTGACCAATCAGGTGTTCGTGATTCACGGTGTATAGCTGAGCATCCGCAATTTGAAAGAACACGCGTTTACTATGCGCAGGTTTATCAGCAGCAACATCAATCAAACCGCGCCTGAATTCTTCAGCCAGAGTCTCGCCGCGCTCAACCCTCCCCACAAGCAGACCAACCTGCTGCAAGCTATCGGCAATGGCACCCAGGGTCGGCGACTCGTTGATGTAAACCGGATAGCCCAGCGCACGAATCTGACGCACGGCCTTGCGATTACCACCGGTTTGCCACGCAAAGACTATGTCGGGTTGAAGAGCTATCACGGATTCGACACTGACAGAAAATGCGCTGCCGAGACGCGGTATCTGTTTCGCCGCCTCCGGGAAATCCGAGTAATCCACAGTGGCCACAACACGTTCACCGACCCCGAGATCAAACAGCATTTCAGTGATATGCGGCGCGAGACTGACAATTCTTTGCGGCACATCGTCAAGAACAACGGTATACCCCGTATCATCCTGAACTCGAAGCTTGACCGGTGGTGCTGCAACCACGCAGGTACTGCAGAAGAAGATCACCACTGACTGAAAAAAGGAAACAAGAGGCCTCACAGGGTTGCAGCCAGCCCCCGCATCAACTTCAACCAGTTGAAAGCTGGCCCTGGATCCGTTTTTCTTCCGGGTGCAATATCTGAATGGCCACGCAACTCAAGAATGCCATAGTGACGCATCAGCGCCGCGCAAACCTCCGACATCGCAGCATACTGTTCCAGTTCATAGGATTGATGCTCCGTACCTTCGAGCTCAATGCCAATTGAAAAGTCATTGCAGTTTCTTCTACCAGCAAAAGAGGAAACGCCAGCATGCCAGGCTCTTTTATCAAAAGGTACAAACTGCTTAACCTCTCCGGTGCGTCGAATGAACACATGACTGCTCACCCTGATACCGGCAAGATCCGCGAGCACCGGATCACTGCTATCTAACGTATTCAAAAACAGGTCCTCGACTTCATTACCGCCAAAGACACCAGGTGGCAGACTGATGCCATGAACAACGATCAGCGACACCTCGCCATCAGGACGTTCATCCTGATTCGGGCTGTTCAGCTGGCTGACGCCACCAAGGCGATGGTCACGAATGTCCATATCTTTATCAAAGGTATCTAAAGAAAGCTAAAATCGACGCGATCATAGCATTCCCCTAGAATAGCGACATATGGATACCACTCGAACAGGCCAGGGCATGATGGCCATTGCCTGCATTATTGGACTGGCATTGCTTACCTACTATTTCAATGGCGTCGAAGAGCGCAAACGCAATCCAAATACCGCCCCGGATTCCCTGGTTTATGCAAACCAGGTAGAAGTGCCGCTGCAGCAGAACAGACAGGGACACTACGTGGTGACCGGGACGATCAATGGTAAGCGTGTTGAGTTTCTGCTGGACACTGGCGCCACCGAAGTTGTGATTCCCGAACCCATTGCCCAGAAACTTGGCTTGCCCTATGGCCAACGCGGTCGAGCCATGACGGCGAATGGAGCGATTACGGTTTATGACACCCACATCGACGATCTGATGATCGGAGAAATACACTTAAAGGACATCGATGCGAGCATCAACCCAAGCATGCGTGGTGCTATTCTGCTGGGCATGAGTGCACTCAGACAAATTGAATTCGTCCAGCAGGGCAACACCCTGACCCTTAGACAACGTGCAGGTTGAGTTTATGGATTACTTTGATGGACTCGAGACCACCGTCGCCGTTGCACTTAAAGAAGACATTGGCACAGGAGATCTGACTGCAAGCCTGGTCCATGCAGACACCCATGCAGTTGCTCGAGTTATTACCCGTCAACAGGCCGTGATCTGCGGTCGCCCCTGGGTGGATGAAGTCATCCGCCAGGTAGATGGCAACATGGTCATCGATTGGCAGGTTGATGAAGGCGCGCTAGTACAGCCCAACGAGCTTCTGTTCACGCTTTCCGGATCCGCCAGAAGCCTGCTGACCGCTGAGCGCACGGCGCTGAATTTTCTGCAGCTGCTCTCAGGTACGGCAACCCGCACTCGCGAGTACGTCGACCTCATTTCCGAGCACGAGGTCACACTGCTGGATACGCGCAAGACCATACCCGGCCTGCGTCTGGCACAGAAATACGCTGTTAAAACCGGTGGCGCAGCGAACCATCGCATCGGACTTTTCGATGCCTTTCTGATCAAGGAAAATCATATCGAAGCGGCTGGCTCCATAACCGGTGCGATTAACGCGGCTCGAAACATCAACGAGAACATGAGGGTTGAGGTTGAAGTTGAAGACTTCGAGCAACTGAACGAAGCCCTCAGCGCAGCGCCTGACTGGATCATGCTGGATAACTTCACCCCGGAAGAGATGAAACAGGCGGCAGACATCGCCCGAGGAACCGGTATAAAACTTGAGGCGTCCGGGGGCATTGAATCTTCTGACGAGCTGAAGATAATTGCTGCCACAGGCGTCGACTACATATCCATCGGCGCATTAACGAAACACACCGAGGCGATCGATCTATCCATGCGCATTGAATGAGGTTATCTATGACACGTTATCTAGCTTCCTTCTATCACCTGCTTATCTCCCTCGCTATATTTGTCTTTCTCGCTTATCTGGTGCTGTTTGTCTGGTACCCCGATTTCTTCTACGACATCGATGGCGGCTGGGAGGGCATGCGAATCATCATCGCCGTCGATCTGGTGATCGGCCCACTTCTGACACTGATTGTATTCAAAGCCGGAAAGCCTGGACTGAAATTCGACCTGACCGCTATCGGCCTCTTCCAGGCGATGTGTCTGGCCGCGGGCACATACATCGTTTACTCGGAAAGGCCTCTCGCTCTCGTGTACTACGATGGCTATTTCTACAGTGCAAACAACGAAACTTACGAGCGAAATGGTTTACAGCCACCTGAAGGCCTTAAACATCCTGCGTTTGTGTACGCGCAACTGCCAGAGGATCCGATTGCGCGTGCAGACCTGCTCGCCAGTTATTACCGAAACGAAACCCCGGCGTGGTCTATTCGTGAGCACTATGTAGCACTGGCACCACACATGGATGAAGTGATGGAGAGTTCTATCCCCCTTGAAGTGGTCCGGCAACAGGACGAAGAGGGAGAGCTGGATCGCTGGATAGCGGAAGTCGGTGGCAGTGCCGAGGACTACAACTACTACCCGCTCAGATCGAGGTTCCTGGATGGATTCATGGTCATCAGAAAGAGCAACCGGGAGTTTATGAAGCCACTCGATATTCCTGCCCCTCTCTGGTACTGATCTGTAAACTGCTCAAATGACTGATACCGCACAAGCAAACCAAGAACTGCTGGAAATTCCTGAAGTTGCTTCAGCCAACGCGCCTTCAACCAAACAACAGGTATTCCTGCGTTACTTCACTGCGATCCTGATCGACCTGGTGGTCCTGAATCTGTTCGCAGAGTACTGGCAGCATGTTGCCATCGACTCGTTCACCATATCATTGCTGGCAGCTGTTCTCCTGCAGGTGCTGCTTAAACTGACACTGATGATCGAGCACCAGATCGGACAGTTCTTTAATGATCGTGGTGGTGCTCTGAACAAATTCCTTCGCGTGTTCTGCGCCTGGCTGGTGTTGTTCGGATCGAAGTTCGTCATTCTTTATGCCATCGACTTCGCATTTGGCGATGCGGTTTACTTCGGCGGTCCCTTCCACGGCGTTGTGGTGTTTATTGCGGTGGTGGTTGCCATTCTCGCTTCCGAAGAACTTGTGGTGAGATTTTACCGGGCCCTGGGTTAAGCATATAATTCACTGTCCAAAATGCCGGAATAGCTCAGTTGGTAGAGCAGTTGCTTCGTAAGCAATTGGTCGGAGGTTCAAGTCCTCTTTCCGGCACCACACAACCACGGTGTATTCCGGTTACATAGGTAACAGTTTATACCGGGTTCATAGGTAACAGTTTCGGAGCGAAGGGGTGATCCCCAACTGGCTCCACCCGATTGTTATCCTTATCAAAAAATCCTAAATCATAATCCATGAAGCTGACAAGCCGGCTCTACCCACTTAACGGGGGATGGGGCAATTCATTAAACTCCCTAAACACGATTGATAATGCCATCCCATCCA
>CBFIJB010000038.1:0-7588 GCA_965662805.1 Candidatus Azotimanducaceae bacterium
ACGCTGGACTACAAAACGCCCATTCAAATGGAGGATGTGGCTTAACTAGGTGTCCGTGGAATCCGGGTCGCTCCAGGACCAAGTGCCAGGTCCAACTGACTCTAGAAACGGGGACAGGTCTGCCCCCTAAGACTAGTCGAGCCGGCCGGACTCAGAGCCCCTCAGCAATCTTTTTAAGCAGCCGATAGGTCTTCCTGTCAATTCGCTGGCACTTGCTGAATGGCGAACTGATGATCGTCTTGTCGCAACCCTTTCGGAGGGAATCGATCTTTTTGCTGAACGCTTTCGGGTTGTCCAGCAAGGCCTTCAATGAACTCGCAGTACCATTTTTCCTCTTTGCAAACACTCCGAGCCCTATTGACGGGAACAACTCGTCAATCAGCTGTGTCGCAGAAGCGGTTGTCACCTGAACTTCGAAGGTAATGCTGGCACTGCGTTTGTGGCCAGCATGGTCGACGGCTGTGCGCTTGATGGCGTTGCTGCCAATATTGAACGAATGCGCGAGTTTCGACATGTTTTCGCAATTCGTGCTGTCCTCGTCGATGCCCGAAGCGCTATCAGAAGCCTCGCAGGTAATCTCGACCGTTTCCGAAATGACGTATCGATCCTTGGATGTTGCAAGGGAAATGCTCGGGCGGGACTGATCAACCTTGATATCCCAGTTCTCCCATACATCATTCAAGTTACCAGCATTGTCATGGGCGTGAATCAGGAACTGCTGACCCAGGCTGTTCTCTGACATAGAAACCTCACCAATCTCGCAGCTACTGGTCTGGCTGCAGTCGACCTCGACACAGGTCTCGGCGTTGCTCCCGTGACAGATTTTTAGCGAGGCCATGCCAGATTTCGCGTCTGTTGCTGTGGCAGAGGCAGAATAAGAACGATACCAGCCATTGGTCTGCTCGCTGCGGTCATAGTCTGGAGTGACTATTGGATCAGTCTTATCGATCCTGACTTTCCCGAAGGTTGTATTAGGGCAGTAGTCCGGTGCACTAACCTCGTTTGCAGTCTCTGTGACCCATTTGTTCACGGTACGCGGTCCGAGTTCGTTGCCGCAGGTGAAAAGCACGTTCACGTCTTTAGCTGTCCAACTTCCCGGCGAGTATGGTTCACCACCCGAAGTTGCGGTGGCGACTCCAACAGATTCACACACATCGGTCGTTGACTTGAATCCGTAGTCAGCACCGAAATTCTGGGCACAGAAATAGGAGCCTTCACAGTCACTATCTGTGTTGCAATCGCCCTCACCCGCCGTACACTGCTGTCCCGTGATGCGCAGCTTGTCGTCACAATAACCAGATGTGCCGAGCGCACTGCGACAAACGCTCATTGTGACCCCGGCACCATCGGTAATCAGCTCACAGGTGTAGTTGGTATTGACCGTGCAACTGTCCGAACAGCCTTCCCCGCCAGAGTCCAGCAGGTTATCAGGACCACTGTCACACTGCTCTCCTTCATCGACGAAGCCATTGCCACAGAGGTCCGCACATGCCGGATTATTGGTGACCAAGGGAAAACCTGCCATGTCCGGGTTCTGGTAGGCAGCAAGATTAATCAGTCCTACCTCATTGGTCTGGAAAGTATTTACACCGCCTGAGTCCAGGGCTGCAAGGTCTATCTGTCCAACTTCATCCTGCCCTGCGCCATCAGACACCATCAATGTCGTTGTACAGCTGAGGTTTCCGGATTCATCCAGACCGTCAACCACTGAGAAAGCAAGACCGCTTGCCGTAATTTCACCAGCAGTATTTCTACCTTCCTGACTAAATCCAGAGGCGATAAGTTCACCGGCGACAGCGAGCGTACCCGTTTCAAGGTCACAAGTGTAAAGCGGTGAAGATTCCCCATAACCTCTCGTTGGCAGAGCGCCGATAAAATAGCAGTTGCCATCGAGGTCGAATGCAATATCTCCACCGCTGCTTTCCACCTCCACCCCATCAACCCCTCGAATCTTGGGCACTCGAATGACCGCATCGCTGCTCAGGCCGGTACTTAGGTCAAAGGCCTGTATCTGCAAGCCGCCCTCGTTCCATCCGGTACCCGCATCCTTGACGACCACCCATAGCTTATTGTCCCTGTCGAATCCCGCCCCCTTGATCTGCACATCCAAGGTACCGAGGCCATCTACCTTCGATGCTTCCAGCGTATCGGGGTCGATAGTGACTAGATAGCTGTCGTCAGAAACTTCCTGCCAGACAAACCCATAGAGTTTGCCGAACTTGTCCAACGCAATAGCGCTGACGGCAATATCATTACCGGTCTCCTTGACAATACCCAGCTCAGTAAAGGTTTCAGCACGGTTTTCTGGAACGCTGAACAGCCGAGTAGGTGGAAACGGATTGCTGCTGAGCTTACCTTCGGGGTCAATACGGTGTTCTTTCGGCGTTTCCAGCTCATAAGTTTGCGTAAGGTAAACTGCTGCGGAAAGCTCCATGCTTACACAGAGAGCCACCAGGAATAGCGCTACATTTCGCATACTACTTCTCAAGAGTGGGGGAATATGCCATCAATGTCGCATCAATCATCGCGAATAGGCATTAATTCGACATTCTTACTAGACTATGAGGAATAGTACATGGTGACTACACTCCTCGATCAGCGACCAGTTATCCAGGTGGAATCACCAGTCAGAGGCCTTCCTGGCTTGCATTGTTAGAACCGCGTACCTGAAAAAGTTATTGATGTAGATATATGAGGTTAAAGTTTTCTTCTTGATAATTCCCGTATCAGTGGGATGAATTGACGAAAGGTCGTGATATAACAAGAGCTAACGCCAGCAAGAGGGATCTGCACAAAGGTGTCACTCCTAGAAAAACTGAGAAGGCGAAACATCTTCCGAGTAGCGGCTGCTTATGCGGTTTTTTCTTGGGTAATATTGCAACTACTCAATGTAGTCGCTGAACCGCTCAACCTGCCAGAGTTCTTTGTCTCAACAGCTATCATTCTGCTGGCGATCGGTTTGCCAATTGTCATGTTGCTTGGCTGGATGCTGAAACTGGATGCTGGCGGAACACAATCAACCGTGGGCGACAGCTCGTCCGCCGGACTGGTCTCCTCTTCAAGACACTATATAGAAACCACCCTGCTGGCCCTGCTCGCGATTGGCATGATCTGGTTAATTACCAAGGACCTGAATTCCAGCGACACATCTGATAACAGAGCGCTTCCGGTGGTTGTCCTTATGGATACCTATGCACCTCGCGGGGTCTACGACGATGAAACAGTGCTGCGCAACGGGACCAACGCTGATGTCTTGAGCAATGAACTTGCGGGATTGCCAGTACTGCTCCAGAAAGAGGGTGTGGGCGCTATCTGGGATCGTGAAAGCCAGATAGTTAACCAGCAGCCCGCGTTCGTTGTCATTCATCGCTCTGCTTTCTTCCATTCCATGAACCAGGAGCTTGGCTTTGGCTATGGCGATAATCCGGAGACCTTCAATAAGGAAGCCTGGACAAGGCTCTATGACATTGCGGACAACAAGCTCATTGCATTCCTGGGATACGTGGCCGGGTCTGTACCAGATACACAGTTCATTGTGTACTCGCGCGGTACTGGCGGCGGCTGGACTGATGCAGACTATCGGGCAGCATGGACCCATCGAGCAGAAAACCGTTTCGAAGCGCTAACCGATCGCATTCATACTTTTGCAGTGCCAGGAGGCATTGAAACCGGATCGTTTAAGAAGCCGGAGGCATCCGAGATTGTCAGGAAGTTGATCTTCGATGGTTTATCGCAGGAGTGAACCACTCAAATTGACGAAGCCGTCAAATGCCACCAAGCACTGGTCGGGGGTCACCGTCAGCTGACGCTGCTTCACCAAACTGAAGCGTCACCATTTCGCAGTAAAGTGCATTGCGCTCGAGAAGCTCCCTGTGAGTCCCCGAGTCCAGCATCTGACCATGATCCATGACAACAATTCTGTCTGCCTGCAGCACGGTCGCCAGCCGGTGTGCAATCACCAGCGTGGTGCGGTTTTTCTGAAGTTCATCCAGCGCATCCTGCACCAGCCGTTCGCTTTCCGCATCCAGTGAACTGGTAGCTTCATCCAGGAGCAGAATGGCCGGATCCTTAAGCACCGCACGTGCAATGGCGACACGCTGCTTCTGCCCGCCCGAAAGCCGCGCGCCCTTCTCACCCAGGTGCGTGTCATAGCCGTCGGGCAGCCGCGAAATAAACTCATCCGCATGAGCGGTACACGCAGCCTGAACGACGGCTTCAATAGATGCATCGGGACGCCCGAAACGGATATTGTCCGCTGCGGTTTCACCAAAAATGACACTCTCCTGGGGCACAATACCGACACGCTTTCTGACATCCGAGAGTTCAAGTGAGCTGATGTCCACCCCATCAATCAGCAGGCGTCCCTTCTGAGGGTCGTAGAAGCGCAGCAACAACTGGAACAGGGTACTTTTACCTGCGCCCGAAGGACCCACAATCGCGACGTGTTCACCCTGCCGGATCGAGAGCGGAAAATTTTCCACGGCATTTACTTCCGGGCGTGAGGGATACCTGAATGTCACATTGTCAAACTGAACCTCGC
Organism: Candidatus Azotimanducaceae bacterium; assembly: GCA_965662805.1. GTDB lineage: Bacteria > Pseudomonadota > Gammaproteobacteria > Pseudomonadales > Azotimanducaceae > UBA9659. Next base: position 4,541 of record CBFIJB010000038.1, read on the forward strand.
CCCGTGTCGGTTCGGGCAACGACGCCGGTTCGGCCGGAGAGCCGATTACCGGCATCATTTCGAGTAGTTCGGTGATCCTTTCCATGGCACCGGCGGCGCGTTGCACCTCTCCCCAGATTTCGCTGAGCCCTGCCGCGGCAGTTCCAACGATCAGAGCGTAAAGTACAAACTGTCCAAGCTCCCCGCCGGAGATACTGCCGTCGAGCACTTCTCCTGCACCGATCCAGAGCACAAAGATCAGCGCCCCAAAAACTAGGGTAGTTGCCACCGTGGTCATCAGTGCACGCACTCTGATCCTTCGCACGGCGGTCAGAAAGCTAACTTCTACCGCATGACCAAAGCGCTTCATTTCAATGTCTTCTGCCGTAAAAGACTGGACTGTCAGCGCATTACCGAGCGCTTCTGCCGCATGTCCGCTGGCATCGGCAACCCGGTCCTGGGATTCACGGGATAACCGGCGCAACCACCGACCAACCAGCAGCACGGGAGCCACAATCAGCGGCAAAATCAGAAGCAGGATCCCCATCAGCTTGATGTTGGTATACGCGAGCAGTGCCAGGCCGCCAACAAACTGCAGTGAGGATCGCAAGACTATCGAGACTCCGACACCAGAGATCGACTGAATCAGCGTGGTATCTGCGGTCAGCCGCGACAGCACCTCACCAATGCGTGTCGTTTCAAAGAAGGTCGGGTCCATGACAATGACGTGATCAAACACTCGCGCCCGAAGGTCAGCGACAACACGTTCGCCCAGCCAGTTCACGAGATAAGCTCGAGCTGCACCAAAGAAACCTATCACCAGCGCAAACATCATCAGCACGAGGAAATAGCGATCTACGTTTGCCGCATCCACCACGGAAAAACCATGATCAATGACATTGCGAACGGCCATGGGCATGGCCAGCAGGGCAGCTGAGGAAACCGCCAACGCCACAAGGGCAAGCGCCAGGGTTCCTTTATAAGGTGCAATAAAAGGTACCAGCATGCGCAGGGGTTGAAGAGAACGGCCTTTGGGCCTGTCTTCAGGCGCTACTTCACTCATGGATGGGTCGGATTCGCGGTAAAGACCAATTATACCGCAGCGCTGTGGGCCACGGGGAATCTTCGGGCGTCATTTACATGGACCCCATTGCCTTAAAGCTAGTCTGGTGCCTGATCCTGGGTCCTGGTCCTGATCCTGGGTCCTGGTCCTGGGTACCGGTCCCTGGTTCTGCTGTCCCCTGGTCCTGTCCCCTGGTCCTGTCCCCTGGTTCGGGACGGTTAGCCGACAGCCTTTACGTCAGCCTGTTGGCTCTGGAGATATTCATCATAGGTGCCTGAGTAATCCAAGAGCCGCTGGTCTTTGATCTCGATGATTCTCGTGGCGAGCGAGGAAACGAACTCACGATCGTGGCTCACGAAAATCAGCGTGCCTTCGTAATGCTCCAGCGCCAGGTTCAGCGCTTCGATGGCTTCCATGTCCAGGTGATTGGTGGGTTCATCCAGAAGCAGAACATTAGGTTCTGACATCATGAGCTTGCCAAAGAGCAATCGGTTCTTTTCTCCACCGGAGCAAACCCTGACCGATTTATCAAAATCCTCAGAGGAAAAAAGCAGTCTGCCCAGCGTAGCGCGGACTATCTGGTCGTCGTGTTCTGGCTTACGCCATTGGGTCATCCAGTCGAACAGGGTAATGTCCTCGTCAAAGACAGCACTCGTATCCTGAGGACAATAACCGAGCTGTGCGTTTTCAGCCCATTTGACGGTTCCCTGCTGGACCGTGAGCTCGCTCATCAGGCACTTCAGAAGTGTGGATTTGCCAACGCCGTTTTCGCCAATGATCGCCAGCCTGGTCCCCGCCTCGATGATAGCACTGCCATTCTCGAACAGCTTTTCCTCTTCAAAGCTGTGACCAACTTCTTCCAGAGTCAGTGCGAGCCGGTGTAATTTTGATTGCTGCTCGAAACGAATGTAAGGGCTTACCCGGCTGGAGGGTTTGATTTCGTCGAGTTCAATCTTTTCTATCTGGCGCGCCCTGGATGTTGCCTGCTTGGCTTTCGAGGCATTGGCCGAGAAGCGGCTCACAAAGTGTTTCAGTTCAAGGATCTGGGCTTTCTTCTTGGCGTTTTGCGATTGCATGCGCTCACGCGCCTGGGTGGATGCAATCATGAAGTCATTGTAGTTGCCAGGGTAAACCTTGAGCGTGCCATAGTCGATATCTGCCATGTGGGTGCAGACCGCGTTCAGAAAATGGCGATCGTGCGAAATGATCACCATGGTGCTTTTTCGCTCGTTGAGCACGGCTTCCAGCCAACGGATGGTATTGATATCCAGGTTGTTGGTGGGTTCATCCAGCAGCAGGATATCGGGATCAGAAAACAGAACCTGGGCCAGCAAGACCCTGAGTTTCCAGCCAGGAGCCACTTCGCTCATCGGCCCATAATGCAGGGATTCTTCAATGCCGGCGCCGGAGAGAATTTCACAGGCGCGACTTTCGGCGCTATAACCATCGAGTTCTGCAAACTGAACCTCCAGATCCGCCACCTTTATACCGTCTGCTTCAGACATCTCCGGCAGCGCATAGATACGCTCCCGTTCCAGTTTGATTTCGGCCAGCTTTTTGTCTCCGAGAATGACAGTGTCTACAACGCTGTAATCCTCGTAAGCGAACTGATCCTGGCTCAGTTCACCCACGCGCAGATGTTCATTGATGGAAACATTGCCGGCGGTCGGCTTCAGCTGACCTGAAAGGATTTTCATGAACGTTGACTTGCCACAGCCATTGGCGCCAATGAGCCCATATCGGTTGCCCTCGGTGAACTTGGCAGAGATATTTTCGAACAGGGGCTTTCCGCCAAACTGCATGGTGATGTTAGCTGTTGCGATCATGTTAATCCGTTGAATTCAGGAAAGAGGTGGGGACAAAGGCGGGGCACTATAAAGGGTTGAGGCGCGATCGTCGAGTCTAGATTCAGGGGTCAGGTCCAGGGGTCAGGTTGAACTAACCCGGGTTTTTCGGACATCGATTTAGGGGACAATACCCCGAGGAGATGTTCAATGATCAGAAAG
>CBFIJB010000039.1:0-6765 GCA_965662805.1 Candidatus Azotimanducaceae bacterium
ATGTTGAAGCGAGTGACCAATGGCTAGAACCGCAATTTTCACCATTGTTTCTCGAAACTATCTGCACTATGCGCGCACACTGATGAGCAGCGTCGAAGCGTTTGCACCGGAAGCGGACCGTATTGTTGGGCTTTGCGATAAACCCGGCGACTTTGATTTCAGCCGCGAGAACTTTGACATTCTTGAGATGGCGAACCTTGATATCCCGCTGATTGACAAGTTCATTTTTCGATACACCATCCTGGAACTGAACACAGCGATCAAGCCGTACATTATTTCCGAGCTTTTTCAGCAGGGCTACGACAAGGTCATTTACTTCGATCCCGATATTCGAATTTATGACTCATTGGACGATATGCTGTCGTTGCTGGATGAGCATCAGATGCTGCTCACACCCCACCTGACTGGACCGCTGGACGATGACAAGCTGCCCAGCGAGCTGAACATTCTTGTCTCCGGGTCCTATAACCTTGGTTACATCGGGTTGCGAAATACTCCGGAGATGCAGCAGTTTGCGCACTGGTGGGAAGGCAAACTCTATGAGGACTGTGTCGTAGACCTGCCGCGAGGACTGTTTGTAGACCAGAAGTGGATGGACCTTGCGCCTGGCATGTACAGTGGTGTCTTCATCAATCGTCATGAAGGCTGGAACGTTGCCTACTGGAATCTCAAGCATCGCGGTGTCGAGATGGCGAATGATTGCGAAAGTGGGTATCGGGTGAATGGCGTGCCGCTCCTGTTTTTCCACTTTTCGGGCTTCTCCGGAGAAGCGAAAGCCTTAAGCAAACATCAGGATCGCTATACCAAGGAATCAGCAGGGCAGGCTGTTCTGCAACTTTGCGCGGATTACGCGTCAGAACTGGATGCGAATGGGCAAGCGGTGACATCGAAGATACCTTACGCCTATGGCACATTTGCTGACGGGACACGCATCCCTGATTTTGCCCGGTATATTTACCGGGAGGACTATGACTGGGAAGCCAGCAAAGATGACCCTTATGAAGCGCAGGGGTGTGCGAACTATCTGGGCTATCTGAATGAGCCGATCACCCTTAATGGTAAGCGGATTCCCTGGATTACCCGGCTGGCCTACAAGCTCTACTGTGCCAGACCGGATCTTCAGGAAGCTTTCCCGGATTTGTCAGGTGCCCATGGCAAACGCTTTGCGGACTGGTTCATCCAGAGTGCGGCTGAGCAGGCCGGATTTGATGAATGTTTTATCCTGCCGGTACGCCACGAGCTTTCACAGATCGGAGATCAAGACGGACAATTGGGGCCATGGCAGCGGCTCAGAAGCCGAGTTAATCGGCTGGTTTACAGGCTGGCGTGGCGCTATCGACACCTGGTACGGCCATTTGTACCGGAGACACTGAGGCACAAGGTGCATGTCCGACTGGTCGATCGACTGACCCAGAATACAGAGACGTTGCCGGTTGCCCGTGGGCCAAAAGATCCGAGTCTGCCCTGGGGCATCAATCTGTTCGGCTATGTTAATGCCGAGAGCGGTATTGGCGCGTCAGCTCGTTGCAATATCAGGAACCTGACCGCAGCGTCCATCCCCATCGCGGTCACGGATTTCCGTCATGGCAATGTCTCCCGAATGGAGGCGAAAGTCCCTGAATCTGTGATGGGAGACCCCCGGTTCAACATTAATCTGTTTCACATCAATGCAGACCAGACACTGAATGCTCTGGAGCAGATTGGTCATCAGGTACTTCAGGGGCGCTATAACATTGGCTACTGGGCCTGGGAGCTTCCAGAATTTCCTGATGAGTGGGTGCCGACAATATCCATGCTTGATGAGGTCTGGGTGCCGTCGGAGTTCTGCCGCCAAGCGATTGCGGCAAAGGCAGACATTCCGGTGATCTGTATTCCTCATTCAATCGAGCCTATTGATGACCTTGGGCCGGTCACACGATCCCAGTTTGCTCTGCCAGAGGAAAAGATTCTTTTTCTGAGCATGTTCGATGCGTTGAGCGTGCCGGAACGCAAGAATCCTGAAGCCGCTATTCGAGCATTGGATGCTGCAATTTCCGAAGGCTGCTCGAGTGCACATCTAGTCCTCAAGGTCAGTAACCTTGAGAAGGTGCCGGAGTTTGAGAAGCGGTTGCGTGACAGGGCAGAGGGTTCTGAGAATTTGACGCTCATCGAAGGTTATCTGGAAATGAAGGAGGTCTACAGGTTGATGTCCGCCTGTGATGTGTTCCTGTCTCCTCATCGATCAGAGGGGTTTGGCTTGGGGCTCGCTGAATCCATGCTGATGGGTAAACCCGTCATAGCAACGGGTTGGTCAGGCAACCTCGAGTTTATGACCAACGACAACTCGATCCTGATCAGCAGCACTGAAACCATGCTGGTGGAAGATCATGGTCCTTATAAAGCGGGGCAGGTCTGGGCTGAACCGGATGACGTTGAACTGGTAGAGGCCATTAAGTCCTTATCCAGGGATAGCGAGCGCCGCCGGATCCTGGGAGAAAGTGGTCGAAAGACCATTCAGGCAGGGTTCTCCTCCGAGGCTATTGGTCGACGTATTCTTGCGAGACTGACGGTAATCGGCGAGTCGGAGCAGCAGCTAGCGCGTGCCGGGTAATGTTTTTGGTTTGAACGTCGGCTGCCAGTAAAGAGTGCGTTCGACGAACTGGTAAATCACCAGATCAGGCTCAATTTCCTGTACGGCGGTTTGGTTAAAACTCAAATGCGATCTGGGCATCACGATCAATTCATCGAACGAGAGAATCAGGTACTGGAGCATCGCGTAGCTGTAAGAGTCCCGGAACATCAGGGCCCGCGTTTTCGGCTCTCGATCTTCTTTGATATATCGCCAGCGTTCTCGCTGTTCTTTGGGTACCAGTGGTAGCTTGGCGACGTAGCCATCTTTCATGCGAATCCCTTTCACCTTCTCGGGATTGCGAACCTCACATTTGACTTCAAAAGGTTCCAGCAGGATATCGTCCATAAGCAGAACGTTCTTCGCCATATCGCCACCGTTCTTGGGTGGCAGGTTGGTAAACTGGATGTCATCTTCGGTCAGTCGCGTCACATTAGGCAACCCGAAACCGTCTATTTCGTCCATCAGTTTCTCGTAGGCACGAAATCCGCCAAGGCAGTTCCAGTGAGTGTCAGTCTGCCTGTAGAGATTCTCACCGCGGGATTTAGCTTCCCATAGATGCGGCTCAACATCGACAACCGGCTCGTCGTGTTTCTTAAGGTATGCAAGCACCTGGTCATAGCGGCTTGGCCCCACGATATTGACCCAGTCCGGCAGATATTCCGGGTACATGGTGTTTTTGTCTGGTGTGGGTAGAAGGACATACCTGGCACCCAGACTTTCAACCCACTCTCTCTGCGCTCGAAACCGTTCGCGGTAGAGCTGCAATTGATTCTCGCTGAGTGGCATCGCCCCCCGATTCTGATCAGTGAGCTTCTGATTCGTATAGAAAAGCCAGCCCGACTTCCCTAGAACCACTTTTTTGGAAGGCGATGAATTCAGCTTCAGGGATGCCCGGTAGTAAGCTCTGAGAAGTTCACTGCGATAGCCGAAATTATCATCCATGTAGTTTGAGAAGGCTTTGGGAAAGTTCTGCAGTTCATCTTTTTCTCGTGGCCACGCAGGTAGTTCTGCAAGCTTCCTGTTCTCGTGATTTTCTCCTGGAACCCCCAGCCACTGTTTGTGCAGCAGCGTTGCAAGTGCGCCCAGAAAGGCGAGCAGCATGATGCTTCTGACGAATAAGGTGATGCTCGTCTGCATGTCAGAATCGGAAGTAGATAAACGGGTTATAGGCATCTGCGGCCAGGGTCATCAGACACAAGATGAACAGGACAGTCAGCGTGCCGCTTTTCACGAGTTCCAACCCGAGGACCGAGCGAATGCCGATCGCTTTCACTGCAAATCTTGATACAGGTGTCGCAAGAACCAAGCCAGCGAGCAGCACCAGGCTTGCGTGTGTATTCAGGTATTGCGCCACGTGATGCAGATCGCCGTTCCCACTGCCCGGTATCAGCATCGCTTTCAGGTAAGCGAGTGCCTCTTCCAGAGTCTCTGCGCGGAAGAACACCCAGGCAATCATCACGGCAAGTAGCGTGTAGCCGTGACCCAGAATGGAAGGTAGGCGCTCCAGCACCTTACCGAAACCGATACGCTCTATGACAAGAAAGGCGCCATGCAGAAGCCCCCAGATAACGAAATTCCAGCTGGCACCGTGCCACAGACCGCAGAGGAAGAAGACAATCACCAGATTAAAGTAAGTTCGGAATAGACCGACTCGGTTACCGCCCAGGGGAATATAGAGGTAGTCACGAAACCAGTTTGACAGCGAGATATGCCAGCGTCTCCAGAACGCCTGCACTGACGATGCGATGTACGGATAATTGAAATTCTCCAGGAACCTGAAGCCGAGCATACGCCCCAGACCTATCGCCATATCGGAATACCCCGAGAAGTCGAAGTAGATCTGCAGGGAGTAACAGAGAATACCGAGCCAGGCGACGGGTGTACTGAGGTCATTCCCGTTAATGGCGAAAATCTGGTCGGCGATTTCACCCAAAGGGTTGGCGATCAACAGCTTTTTTGCGAGTCCGCAGATAAACCGGGTGAGTCCGCTGTAAGCGAGATCAACGGATAGTGTTCTTGTTCGCAGCTGTTGATATACATCGTGATAACGAATAATCGGTCCGGCAATCAACTGCGGAAACAGTGCGATGTACAACGCAATGTTGATCGGGTTTTTGTCGTGTTCGGCATCTCCCCGGTAAACATCGATCAGGTAGGACATGGCCTGAAACGTAAAAAAGGAGATCCCCAGAGGCAGATGCACTTTTGCCGGATCGAACGGCGCCAGCCCTGCCTGAGTGGCAAACAGATTCCAGTTTTCAATCAGAAAGTTGGCGTATTTGAAGTAACCCAGTAATCCCAGGTTGGCGACGATGCCGAGAATCAGCCATGTCTTCGCGGATTGCCTTTTCTCTGCACGCCCGATCATGCCTCCAACCAGGTAATTCATCACGATGGAGAACAGCATTAGTGCAACGAAGTAGAGCTCTCCCCAGGCGTAGAAGAACAGGCTCATCAACAACAGGAACAGATTCCTCGTGATGCGTGGGGTGACCAGCACGCCGATCAGGACAACGGGCAGGAAAGCAAACAGGAATGTGGCGGAACTGAAAACCATGTCTGCGTACCGTTATCCTGGTAGAGATGCTATGAGAGTGTAGAAAGCCTGCCGTTCTCGTTGCAGGGAATGATCAGACAATGTCTTTCTGGCATTTTCCTGGATTGCAGCGCTCTCTGCGTGAGACAGCAGTTGCCTGCCTTTCATAATAGCGGATACCAAAGCTTTCAGGTCCATGCCTGGCATCAGGCAATTGATACCATCCATGCAAAAAGAACGATTACCGACACAGTCAGGCACAACAACCAGTTTGCTGAGACCCATGGCTTCAAGCGCTGGCAGGTAGAAGCCTTCTGTGGCGTGTGGCAGAAGGACACTGATTTCACTCTCCGCCATAGACTTCAGGACTTCTTCTCTAACGACATGCTCAGTGTGGCAGATAACTTTGAATTGATCTCCTATGGCCGCTTCGAGCTGAACAGCCAGTTCCGGTTGTTTAAGGCCGAGAATGTATATGGAATCGGGCTCTTTATCGATTGAGAATTCATCTAGCAAATCCGTATCGATGCCATTCGGAATCGCAATCGTTGGTCCATTGACGATGCCTGTTTCATCGATAGCTGCCTTGACCTGCTGACTGACGCAGATGCGGGTGGCCGCCTCCTTTAGAAAAGGATGCACGTTGGCGTCCGGGTCCGCGTGCCTGACGTGTTGGATCAGGTTAATGACGGGTTGATCCTGTTTCTTCACCTGGAGATAGTCCTGCCAATCCATACCAGCGAGAAACAGAAAGTGGTACTCGTCAGGATGGAACTCGTAGAAAGCTCGGGATCGGTATTCTGACCAGGGCGTTGATTCAATGGCAACCGAGTTTTTTCCCCAGGAGATATAGGGTTCGAGGTTAGGATGGTGCAGGCAATGACCGAAGTAATCGAGCACTTTCTGTTGACCACCGGAGTAGCGATCATACTGACGGTGAAAAAGGACGGTTCGTTTATCCGTCATCTTTAAACCGAATCAGTCAGGACGACGAAGCCGAATGAACAAAAGAACTGCAAGTAGAGTGAGCACCAGAATAAACGGGTATTTTATACCGTAAACCAGTGGCGCTAACAGTGCGCGGGTCACACTAGCAAGAATATCTGATTGTCTGATAAGCGTGGCTACAGGTGGCGAGTAGTGATAGTAACCAGAAACAAAGATCTGTCCGGGTTTGTTAGTCAGTAGATGCTGATCGCGGAAGTCCCGTAATAACTTGACCTCCGGAGACAGGAATGACCATAGGCCGCAGTCGCGATAAAGCATCCTGAACCACTGCTGCTTCCGCTGGAACCTGACACGGCCAGGGGTTCGGTAACCGACAAGGTAGCGCTGGCACTTGCTGTGTTCCCTGCCGCATCAGTGCAACTGAACGTCACTGCCGTGTTTGATCCCGGCGGAAAGCTTGAGGGTACATCATTGGTGACTTCCCGCTCTCCTGACAGTTCATCGACACAGCTGGCCGATGCCAGGAAGTCTGCGATTTCCGGGTAATCGCTGGTGAGATCCTTGTCAGATTCGACACTCAATGAAGAAGGGACAGACAATTCAGGCGGGCTCGTGTCCCTAACGCCTATACCCCCTGGATCCAGGATGCGTGCATTAGCGATGCCATCCC
>CBFIJB010000040.1:0-6141 GCA_965662805.1 Candidatus Azotimanducaceae bacterium
AATATATTGCTGATGACGTCAACGTGCAGATGGATATCTACGGCCGGCATTCACGATTTATTGCGCCGATGTATATTCCCAGTCCCCGAAAGATCGACAAGACGAAAGCGCTCAATGAAGTGATGACCGATTACCTGAAATCAGAAGGTTTTCCTGTCGATGACTATGAGGGTGATGTCACCACGCTAAGAAGTGCGGTAGCGGCACACAAAAGAGAGATGTCTGCGGACAATGGGCTGGATTTTTCAAAGCTCACCGATGATCAGCTGACGGCGGATTATCACTACAACATTTTCCCCAATATTACGTTCAATCTGTTTGGTGAACAGATGTGGATGTTCCGGCATCGCCCACATCCGACGGACCCCGACAAGATGTACTTTGATCGCATGATCTTCAACCGGGTACCCAAGGGTGAAGTGAAAGCCGGAGCCAATGCCGGCGCTGTCGATCTGTTTGTGGAACTGGGTGACGAGGTGGTTGATGGCCGCCCGGAACACAGCTTTTACCGTTATGGTGAAAAATCATCCGGCCTGTTGCTGGATCAGGATGCCTCCTGCCTGGAAGGCGTGCAGCAGGGGCTGCATTCCCGTGGCATGAAAGGCTTCTGGATCTCTGAACACGAAATCCGCATTCGTAACTTCCACCACTGGTGGGAGCGTTACATGGCAGACGAGGTTTAGTCAGCTGTTCAGGATCAGATCGCGCAGACCTGACGAAGACAGGATCTCGATCCAGTAGCCGTCCGGATCTTTGATGAAGGCCAGACCTTTCATATTACCGTCGTCGGGACGCTTCACATATTCCACACCCATCTGGTCGAACCGCTCGCAGGCCTGGTAAACATTCGGTACCGAAATGCCGATGTGACCAAAGCCACGGGGTTCATCGTTTCCGTTGTGATAGCTGAATGACGGATCCGATTCTGTGCCGTAGTTGTGCGTCAGTTCCAGCAGGGCAGGCTGATCGAATACCCATTTAGCACGTTCGGCACGATCATCAGGTATCTCGCTGCCCGGGTAGCCCATGAAGTAAAGGCAAAACTCCATGTCCGGAAAATCGAACTTGTCGAGCAGGGTCATACCCAGCACCTGCTCATAAAATGGCACTGATTTCGCCGGGTCCTTAATCCGCAGCATGGTCTGGTTCATTACAAAATCTGCTGTATCGCTCATCTTTGAATCCGTGTCTGTGATCTGTAGTTTTCTAAAGTGGCTATTCTGCCTGATTCGCGCCGCTGACGCAGGCTTGCGCGGCAGCGGCGACTCATTCATTCTGGTGGTCAGCTTTTTCAAGGTGATCGAATTCCATGACAGTACAGAAACGAAAAATTGGTACCTCCGAAGTTCATCCGGTCGGGCTCGGATGCATGAACCTGAGTCATGCCTACGGTCCGGCGCAGGATCATAAAGACGCCGTAGCCTTCCTGAAGAAAGCCCTGGACCTCGGCTACGACTTTTTTGATACCGCAACCATTTACGGTATGGGCAACAATGAAAAGCTGATTGGCGATGCTATCTCTGACCGGCGCGACGAATTCGTTCTGGCCAGCAAGTGCGTCATGGGTTTCAAGGACGGCAAGCGCTTCCTGGATGGCCGGCCGGAAACCATCAAAGCGGCGTGTGATGCCAGCCTCGAACGCTTGAAAACCGATGTGATAGATCTTTATTACATGCACCGCCCTGACCCGAACGTGCCCATCGAAGACTCCGTGGGTGCGCTGGCCGAGATGGTGCAAGCCGGCAAGATCCGCATGATCGGCCTGTCCGAAATGTCAGCGGACACGTTGCGCAAAGCACATGTGGTGCATCCGATTGCCGCCATGCAGTCTGAGTATTCGCTGATGACCCGTAACCCCGAGATTGCAGTACTTGAAGCCTGCCGTGAACTTGGCGTGACCTTTGTGCCATTTTCACCGGTAGGGCGTGGTTACCTGGCAGATGAGCCGTTGAACCCCGACGGCTACCATGAGAGTGATCTGCGTAAAACATTCCCGCGGTTTACTGACCCGCACTTCTCAGCGAACCTTGGGCTACTGGACGCCGCGAAAAAGTACGCCGGAGATCTTGGTTGCACGGTTGCCCAACTGGCGCTGGCCTGGACACTTGCCATGGATAAAGACTGTCTTCCTATCCCTGGAACGACAAATCTGCAGCACCTGGAAGATAACTACCATGCAGCCAGTGTTGAGATACCTGAAGACATGCTTGCCGAAATGAACAGCGTTTTCACTCCGGAAGCGGTGTCAGGACCGAGGTATTCCGACATGGCGCAGGCAACGGTAACAACCGAGCGCTTTGCCTTTGAGTGATGCTGACGGTCGCACGTGACTTAGGGCTGGAGCATACAGCGGTTGATCAGAGCTTCAATTTCAATGATGCTGAGAACTTTGCGTTCTTCGGATAGATTGATATGGAACCTTTTCCACACCGATATGAAGTCTCAGCCTCATCAACGGCTGATGGCATACACCTGCAGTCACCAGGCCTGGCTGATCTAACAGCCGATAAGCCTGCGGAGTTCGACGGACCAGGAGATCAGTGGTCACCGGAAACCCTGTTTGTGGCCTCGGTGTCTTCCTGCATGATCCTTTCCTTTAAGGCGGTAGCCGCTGCGTCAAAGTTTGATTTCGTGAACCTGCAATGTGAAACCACCGGTGTGCTTGACCGGGTTGAGAAGAAACCCTGTTTCACGACGCTGGTTCACCACGTAACGCTGGAAATTGAAGACGCTTCACAAAAGGAAAAAGCCGAAAAGCTGGTGGAGAAGGCCGAATCTATCTGCCTGGTCAGCAATTCGCTGACGGCAGAGGTGGAATTGAATGTGAGTATCGTGACGAGCAGCTGACGGGAACGCTCGCGCCATGCAGTCAGGCCTGGGCCAGTACTTCATCGATCAGGGCTACACCACCGTGATCCAGAGCGGCTTGTGGCAATACCTGAAAAACCTTCCTGAAGATTGTGGCGCCCCCCTCGGAAGACACGTCAAGGTCCCCCAGGCTCATAGGTAACAATCTGAACCCGATCATGATGCCGTGCCGATAGTCGAACCAGGCTTCATCCCAGCTGTAATCATTGATCCCGGCTTCCTGAAGTCGCCGCAGATATCTCTCAACCAGGGCTTTCTCATGAATCCTTCGAAACTCGGGGGTATATCCGGTGGCGAGAAGATAGCCAATGTCCTGAGCGGTTCTGCCCGGATACATGGATTGCCAGTCATAGACTAATACCGGGTTATCCGCGCCCTGATCCAGAAACACGTTGGCCAGCCTGAAATCCATATGGCAAAGAGACTGCTTTCCCTGGGGTTGTGCTTCTACCAGATTGACAAAGTCTTCGCTGAGTCGTTCAGCGATCTCTCTGGTTCCGTCCGGTGCCCATGTCATAAATTCGCTTTTCAGCAACTCGGGGAAGCCTTCCTGGAGACCGCCGAAGTAGGCTTTGCTGACAGGATGTTGCGCGGTCAGTATTTCTGATTCCGTATCGAGCCAGGGCGCACACCAGGAAGAGATGGCCAGTTGGGCGATGGCATCGATGAGCAGCTCCAGTTCTGCGATGGAGGTGGGTTGCTCCAGTGTTTGATCGACAGCCTGCAGATGGGAACAGTCTTCGAGCAAAAGTATGCCCAGTCCTGTGTCGTTGTCCACGTCACAGTGCCAGGCTTTGGGTGCCCTGATGGTGAGTCTTGGGGCTATGGATTCGTAGAACTGCTTTTCTCTGGCGAACAGACGAAAAGCGGTTGCGACTTCTCGCGCGCCTCCGAATGTAGGTGCGAGCTTGGCAACCAGTTTTTCAGGAACGGAAGGGTTATCTGAAGTGAGCTCCAGGAAACAGATGAGGCTCACCAGACCGGATTCCGCTTCTGCGGTGCGGACGTTCACTGATGTGATTTCACCCGGGTTCGTGTGCAGGACTTCCGCAAGCCATTCAGGTGTGATTTCTTCTGGCGTAGATGGAATGACACTCATATAAGACGCTCCCGAGCTCTGGAATCCTAGTGGATACTAGCAGATGTCACCTTGAAATCACGAGTATCGCTGCCGTGGGTTGTTTGCGTTACGCTGTATCCGCAAATAAGCGGGGTGGTTCGTTATGGAAGGTAGAGTAGCGCTTGTGACAGGTGCGAGCAGTGGCATCGTCGAGGCAACAGCTATGGAGTTCGCGCATCGTGGAGTGAAAGTCGCTGTCGCAGCAAGACGCGGTGATGTGCTTGCCGGTCTTGTGAGCCGGATCGTTGATGGCGGTGGTGAAGCGATGGCGTTGCAGACTGATGTGTCCCAAGCGGACGACGTCAAAGCAATGGTTGATCAAACCCTGGAGCGATTCGGACGTCTGGACTACTGTGTGAACAATGCAGGTATTGAGGGTGTCCCGATGCCTGTCACGGAATTCGACGAGGATGAATGGGACCGGGTGATCGGCATTAACCTTCGAGGCAATTTCCTGTGTCTGAAGTATCAGTCAAAAGCCATGCTCAAGGCTGGTAACGGCGGCGCTATCGTGAATGTGGGTTCCGTGAATTCCTTCCTGGGGTTTGTCGGTGGTTCAGCTTATGCCACATCCAAGCATGGGCAGGTTGCGCTGACTTCCAGCGCCTCTGCTGAACTCGCGCCTCAAGGAATCAGGGTAAACATCGTTTGCCCCGGCGTGATCGATACACCCATGCACCGACGGTTACGAGGCGAGTTCGGGGATGAGGCTTACGATGGCATCTTGAACGGTTCTGTTCATTTAAAGCGTGCCGGTGCCCCAGAGGAAATCGCTAAAACGATCTTGTTCCTGTGCTCAGATGACGCGAGCTATCTGACGGGCGCGACCATCACGCCGGACGGCGGCTATCTGACAACCATGTAGCAACACTTCAATACATTGGGGTCAGCCCCTTGCTGCATCCCGCAGCCGCGCGACTTCTTCCCAGCTCTGGTATCTGGTCAGGCCATCGTCATCAAAGAAGATGATCGGCCCTTCGCAAACGAAAAGGTATTCGGTGTCTTCCAGGGCTTCTGTTGCATCGTGGAGGACGCCATTCGGTTCATAGTCATAGTCACCGGTATTCAGGATGCCGTCACGCACCTTGAGGCTGCCCTTCAATATAAATGTGTGCGCATCAGAGAGATGCTTGTGCGGGGAGGCGACATAGCCCTTGTTCCATTTGAACAGTACAACCCAGCGACCGGTTTCGGGACCAACCCAGAGCACTTTCATCCAGGCCATACCGGGGTCAGTTTCTATCCAGGGTTCGTCAGCGCGAACAATGATGTCAGCGAGTTGGTTGTTGATGGGTGTGATGTCTTGTAGGGGCATAAATCGGTCTCCGCGAATTATTCTTCTTTTCAACAGATTACGCTGAGTAGCGGGGGAGTGCCAACCGGCCCGTATACTTAGTACTGCGCTTCTACTAATCTTTGTACATGGACTGGCTTACACAAATCGGCAACTGGATCGCAGACAATGAGTCGCTGTTAAGCGGTCTCGCTGCGCTAGTCGTCGTGATCGGTGTGTTTGTCAGCCCGCTTGGCGTCGGTTTGCGAAAGTTAACTGGTGGCGCGACGGATAAGCAGGTGCAAAACAAGATTGAAGACGGGGAACACAGCGCTCAGGAGGCTTCTCCGGCAGCGGGTCCATCGATCGCTGTGTTGCCTTTTGAGAACATGTCCGATGACAGTGAGCAGGCTTTCCTGGCCGATGGCATGACCGAAGATATCATTACCGGTCTCGCCGCTATGCCGCGCCTCACTGTCACAGCCCGTAACTCAACGTTCGCCTACAAGGGGCAATCACCCGATATTCGCGATGTGGGGCGTGATCTTGGCGTGCGCTACGTGCTTGAGGGCAGCGTGCGCAGGGTAAATGAGAAAATTCGAGTGACCGCGCAGCTCATTGAGGCCGAGTCAGGAAATCACCTGTGGGCGGATAAATATGACCGCCTCTATGCTGACATCTTCGATGTGCAGGATGAGGTTGTCAGTGACATTGCTGGAGCACTCTCGTTGCAGATCACGCAAGCTGAAGTCGCCCGTGCACGGACAGTACCGCCATCCAACCTTGCGGCCTGGGAACTGGTAATGTAAACCTCCCCCTTTTAGTCTCACATCCAATTAGAGTTTCCTGCAGGGTCATATTTGTTCAAATACTCAATTGG
>CBFIJB010000041.1:0-1438 GCA_965662805.1 Candidatus Azotimanducaceae bacterium
GGATGCACGCCTCTCACGTGATAGGTTTCAGAGAAAATATCGACTGAGGTTTTCCAGTTGCAGTTCCATTCGACGGTTTCATCAGACACCAGCACCATATCGTCAAACTCATAGGGCGCCAGATGCTCGGGAACCACACCAAGAAAGTCCTGCAGTGGTTCAATGTCGGGGTCCATGGAGATCCAGACAAAACCGCCCCAGGTGTCACATTTAACTCGTGGGAGCCCTAGCTCATCAGCTGGCGTACCCTGGGGAAAATCGTGTGACTCAGGCACATTGCGCAGAGAACCATCCAGGTTCCAGGACCAGCGATGAAAGGCACAGGTAAACTGCTGGGTGTGCCCACATCCTGCGGCTTTCAAACGATTCCCGCGATGCTGGCAGACATTATAAAAAGCATGCAGCTCACCATCCGCGGCCCGGGCAATCAGGAAAGACTCCCGAAGGTTTTCAAACACAAAGAAGTCGCCAGGCTCTGCAACATCGCAAGCCGCGCCTGCCAGCAACCAGGTTTTTGACCAGATTTTCTCATCTTCCAGCTTGATGAATGCGGGGTCTGTGTAGCGATCAACGGGAATCCGATCCGTACCGAGATCAGGGTTGGGCGCTTTGTCTGTCGGCGTTGGCTTGATTTTCAACATCTCGTTCAAACTGCCTGTCCTCTTATTATTCTGTTCGTCCCGACTGGGCTTATAGAGATCGAGTATAGGGGTTCATGGTAACCTCCAGCAACTTACACATCGCCACACGCTTCACCACACAAGTGGCTGCTTAGTAGACGAGGAGAAAACATGATTGGTCAGATGATTCGACTGAAAATCAAGGATGGCACCCAGGAAGAGTTCGAGGCCCTGGTCGGTCAGTTGATGAAAGATGTCACCAGCAACGAGCCGGGTTCCATTTACGACGTGCGCCGCGTACGGGGAGAACCCCTCACCTATCTGTATTTCATCTCCTTCCCTGATCAGGCAGCATTCGATCGGTACATGGAGGCGGAGTATCACACACAGATGTCACCCAAGGCACTGGCGCTTCTTGATGGCGACCCGATCTTTGAAGACCTGGACACTTTTCAGTAAGTCGCCTTCGACACCGAAGTAAACTGTTCAAGGTTCGACTGGTAAAGCCCGAGATACCGATCGGACAGAAGGTTGTCGCCAAGGGCTTTATGAAGTTCTGCCAGTTGTCGATACAGCAGCGTTTTCTGATGCCTGTCCAGGCGACGCTCAATCAGGGCGATTTTTTTGTCGCGCGCAATACGGATAAGTTCTTCATGGGTCAGCTCACCTGATCGATAACCCCGAAGATGCAACTGCGCTCGCGCCGCACAAAACTCGTCAGAAAAAGCACAGACCGGCACATGCCGCGCAAGATTTTCCTTGAAGCTGCCCTGGGTCGAGTCGGCAAAGCAGGGATACTTAACGACCACACAGTGCGG
>CBFIJB010000042.1:0-1009 GCA_965662805.1 Candidatus Azotimanducaceae bacterium
CGGGATTTTAGAGACGAATACCTGTTGAACAACAAGCCTGGGAGACTGTTTGTATCGGCGTACTATAGATACTCTCCACCTGTCGCTGAACGTATCGAAGATTCACCCACATTAGCCTTATTGAGCAGAATCTTGTTAGCACCGATTGTTTACACGTTGAAAGCGCCTTACCTCGTTGGTCTTCTTTGCCTGGCGGGTATTCTCATCCTCTGGTTTAGACTAAAAAATGTGAGAAGATAGCTGACTCAATTATCCCACTTCACGTTTTTCAATGTACTCAATCGATGACTACGATAATAAGGGAGTGCTGAAACCAGGCATCTTTCTGCTAATCGCAAACCTGTACGTCGCCCGCTTTCTGCTGTTTGGACCTCTTTCGCTTCTCGCCAAATTCAGAGGCTTCTCCAGGGGACCAAGTCTTGATACGTCCTTTTTGACAGATGTCTCACCTTTCGAAATGTTGAGTTCAATTCCCGCCGTCGTTTTGCTTTTCATTTTGCTGGCACGAAATGCGGACTCGGGAAACTGGATGCGCTGGACCTGGCGCAACGGCAGGATCATTTTACTTTCCTGCCTGCTCTCTCAGATTGCGGTTCAGCTGATTCGTATAGGCTTGTCTGGAAATCTATCGCGGGCAGAAATCATCACCGGGACCCTGAATCTGTACTTCGTGATCTACTTTACGCGCATCGCGAGGCCCAAGGCAGTCTTCTCCATGTTTCCGGAGAAAGTAACGAAGCAGGAGAGTCAAAAATAGCCAGATGCTCAAAATCCTCTTCCATCGTCACTATGATCGCTACTCTGGTGGCCAGCAGAAAGTACTGGATTACTTCGAGCACTGTACACATCATCCAGATCTTGATCCGTATATCGCCTGGCATAAGAATTCCATTCCTCTGGAAGCGACACCCTGGGCGCCCTACTTAGAGAGAGTGAGATATGAATTTGCACCGGAGGATTACGAGTACCTGTTTCTGGCAGGTATGGACTGGCATGACTATCTGCCCAT